>NZ_JAKRFT010000004.1:0-433241 GCF_022347925.1 Pseudoalteromonas sp. CnMc7-15 | reverse complement strand
AGCGTTCTGGACCCACCTGACCCCATGCCGAACTCAGAAGTGAAACGGAACTGCGCCGATGATAGTGTGGGTTCGCCCATGTGAAAGTAGGTCATCACCAGGCTCCTAATTAGAGAGACCCGTTGCAGAAGTGCAGCGGGTTTTTTAGAGCGAAAAGAATTTTAAAGATTTTCCTGACGAACATAGCGTTTTGGAACCACCTGACTCCATGCCGAACTCAGAAGTGAAACGAAACAGCGTCGATGATAGTGTGGGTTCGCCCATGTGAAAGTAGAACATCGTCAGGGCCTTATTAAGAGAAACCCGTTGCAGCAATGCAGCGGGTTTTTTATGCGTGTAGGCTAGGCTTCAGCCTAGCGACACCTAGTCAGGGTAGAACCCTGACCTACAACAGAACCAAACAACAGAAGAATCACGCACCCGTAGGCAAGGCTTTAGCCTTGCATCACCCCAGTCAGGGTAAACCCCGACCTACAACAGATCGAGACACCCGTTAGAGACTGTTTCCTGTAGGCAAGGCTTTGAGCCTCGCATCATCTTTGTCAGGATAAATCCTGACCCACAATAGATCGAGACACCCGTTAGAGACTGTTTCCTGTAGGCAAGGCTTCAGCCTTGTAACACCTTTGTCAGGATTAATCCTGACCTACAACAGATCGAGACACCCGTTAGAGATTGTTTCCTGTAGGCAAGGCTTCAGCCTTGCATCATCTAGTCAGGGTAGAGCCCTGACCTACAACACAGCCTCTCTAAGGCTTAAAATAGGGATTCTTATAAGGAAGAAATAAAGGAGGAGTGTTCCCCGGCGTTGCGGCTGCGAATATCAGCCCTTGAACCCTAAGTAATAAGGCGGTGCCTATTTTTAAGGGGCTGTAGAGGTTCGCGACAACTACACGGCAGCTTTTCTTTGGACAAATTTACAAATGTGCGCACCGCGCACAAAAATTAATTGCAATGTGCGCATCACGCACATATAATAAAAACATATCGACATGGTGTCGGTTAATAATAAATAAGGAGCGCATATGCAAATTAATAGCAATAGCGACTTATTTATGGCAATTGAGCCACTGAGTGAAACTCAGCAAGATGAAGTGATACTGTTTCTCGAAACAGCACAAGCAGCCCCTGACATGGATGCTTTAATCACTTCATTTGATGATGTGGAACGCACAGACCACGGAGTAGCCTTTAAGGTGAAAGGGAACTATCAACATGTTACAGCATGTGTAAGCCTTTCATTCGATAAAGATAGCGCGATTGTGGTCGAAATTCAATGCTATATATAAGTACACCGGGGCGGCTTGGCCGCCCCAGGCCCCAAAGGTAAGGGGTTATATAGCATGGTGAAAAATGTGTACAGTCCGAAAAATTCAAGGAGAATATAATGAAATTCCAAAAAGAGCTGCTGAACGGCCATTTGGGATCACCCAAAGGGGCCGCAGCGATCGTAAAGCGCCGCTTGGAAAAGAGGGAGTTATCCCCCTCGCAAGCCGCCAAACAAATCGGTGTGAGTCACACTACCTTAATTCGCTTTCTTGATGGCGGTAGTTTAACTACTAGCCTAGCGTCGAAACTATCGCAGCTTGGATTAGACATAAAAACCATGTTTAATTTAGAAGCTGCTAGACAAGCACATGAAGCTGAACAACTGAGAAGTGCTTAAATAACACAGCCCGCAATAGCGGGCTTTTTAATACTTACTCCTAGAAAAAGGTGAATATAATGGATAACCAATTCACGTGGAAAAAGTTCCAATTCATTACAGCAGTTCAAACCGCACTCATAAACAACGCGATTAACCGCTCTTTAGATGATGATGCTAAAGATAATAGGCATAACTTTTCAGCAATTAGCACGTTAGCAAAAATGGACGATGCGTTTTACGCGGCAGAGAGGATTCCAGAAGATAAGACAGCTAATGATGCTGCTTTCGAATTTATAGGCCACAATTGTGTTAATGGAGAAGAGCCAAAAGGTGAAATACCGTACTGGTTCCGTCGTTAGTAACTACCGCTTAAAAAGTATGGCCCGCAATAGCGCGGGCTTTTTACTCAATGCTTTAGGTTATAGCGTATTAATGGTACAAATAGAGCTGTAATAAAAAGGGCACAAACCTATTAGGTGTACACAAATACAGTAAGTGAAAATAATCCCATGTAACAAAGGAGATGCACATGGCTATTTATGTTGGAGCACGAGATCTCAGTGGTTTAGCAATAGGAACCCACCAATTCATCGTTATTACTTTTGAAAATCCAACCCCACCTTTGCAAATTGGTTTAAAGAAAGTGGCCGCAAAGCCATTGGGTCGAGGGGTTCGCGGTATCGTCATTGGCGCCCAAAACAGAGGAAAACTAGTCGCAGAGTTTCATGAAAAAGGTGACCTCACAGCTGCTATGGAATATTTCGGTGGCGTTGAAACGAACTGGCATACTTCAGATTATGACGCACAGCTAATTGAAGTTGGGTATGGAAATTTACCAGAGCAAGAAGCAAAGAGAAGAGTTATTAACCTGATAGGGAATTACATTCTAAACCAAACTGTCGACCCGATTAAGTATCCAACAGCGGGGTTTGGTGTGAATAGCAACAGCTGGGTCCAGTCAGTTATTGAATATTCAGGGGGCAATGTAGATGGAGATATGAAAGGTTTCGACATATCAAATTCAAAAAGAGTGCCAAGAACTTACTTCATGCCATTTTGTCCAGTAGCACCTCGCGTTAAAGTTAACTAAACGGTAGCTAAAGATGAATAAGAAAAAATTTATTAATGCGGTACTGGTTTGGTTCTTAGGCTTACCGCTAAGCATTGCACTAAGTTATGGGCTAAGAGTGGCTGGTGATTTTCACAGTCTAGGCATGCCAGAAGTAGTATGGTTTACAATGCATATAAGTCTATACATGATATCGATGGTGCTTATATATATGTCCCTACGAGGGTTTGCATTATTGAGTAAGCTGCTAACGATGGTAATCATGTCACTTATTTACGCAGTCACTTATTTTGGCGTTACTTGGTTCTACATCATCGGATCAGGTGTAGATTCTGTTTAGTAAAAATCGCACTTACCCAACGAGGTTCAATAAGCTTTAAACCTGGTTGCAATTGCGCGTCGTATCAGAACAACCTATCTTTATCGGCATACTCTTTAATAAATGAACCATAATGCTTGTATAGCATTTCTGGCGATTTATGGCCCAACCATTCGGCCAGCTGCCACAAGTTAGTGCCCTGGCTAATGTGTATAGTGGCAAAGGTATGGCGCAGATGGTAAGCATAACGATAGCGCACCCCTGCGTCTTTGCATAGCCGCACGAACCAGCGGCGTATTGAATAGCTATCAAAGCCCGCTTTACTAACAGCCCTGTCATTCTGAAATACAAGATCGCCGCTTTTAATAAGACTTCTTTGCTGTTCAAACAACTCTATTGTTTCGTCGTCTAAATCAATTTCGCGCGTGCCTGAATCGGTTTTAGTGGTGCCCAGTGTAGCAACCATGGAAACATAGTTTTCACGGATTTTTATATAACCGCGCTTAACGTTCAGGTTGGCCCATTTGAGCGCGCAAAGTTCACCGGTGCGAAGCCCTGTCTTTGCCCATATCATCAGCATTAACTTTTCCCTATTGCTGCGGCAAGAGCCAACCAGAGCGCTTAACTCACTAGGAGTAAAGGGATCTATCTGTTCGTCTTCATCGTCGGTAATGGTGCGCTTGGGCTGACTGACATAGTTAGAAAGGCGAAAGCCTATAATAGGGTTAGCTGGTATCGCTCCATTCATTGCCGCTTCATCGAGGGCGCCCCGCAACACCTTAAAGCAATTTCGTATAGTGGTATAGCTGTGCCCCTTGTTGTGCATATCAATGGCCAGGTCGCGTATTTTGGCAAGCGTAAGGGTTTCTGGCCTAAGTTTGCCAACCCAGGTTTCTATCTCTGCCTTTCTGCTTTTGTACGTCACCAGAGAAGATGGCTTTAAACCGCGCCGTTCCGCATGCTCAAGATAAAGATCTAAATAGTGGGCCATATCATCGGTAGACTTTACGGAGCCAAAAAGCGCTAGCTTTGCAGAGGCAGGGAAGTAATCAGCGTAGACAAAGGTATTGTTTTGAATTTTGTTTAGAATTTCGCCGCGTAGGCGCTCAGCGTATTTGATGTTGCTTTCGTCAACAGGGCGCCCCGATAGCGGTTCGGGGCATTTTACGCCTTGATAAGTGAAGTGAATGTAAAGTGTTTGGGCGCCACTTTTCTGCGTGCGTATTCTTACCCCGCGTGGGAGCTTTTTCCCTCTTTTCTCACCCATGCGTCCACTGCCTCCAAGTCGATATACTCGCCAGCCCCCCTGACTTTGAGAACATGCACTCCAGTTTGCCAAATGCCCTTTTGTAAACGTTTCCGTATAGCATCTGGTGTGATATTGTACAAGTTGCAATAGACGTCTTTTGGCAAAGTTTTACTTACAGGAAGTGATTGTGCGTGTTGCTTCACAATACTGCTTAGCATCTCATTAAACAGGGGTTTTGCTAATTCTAGAGTGTCCATTCTAGTCCTCACAGCTTCTTTGTCAAAGATACAATAAGTATCATTGTGATAGAAATATGAGTTGATGGCAAGTTTTTTGTCTTTTAATATTTTTAAGATAGTAAAATTAGCTTTTGTTTTGTATTTGTAATTAAAGATACATTATGTATCATAAGGAGAGAGAATGAAAATCGAGAGTAATAGCCCAATTGCTTCAGGAACCTTAAGTAAAAGCACTTTGAATGAGAAGGCTGCTATAGATTCGAAAGATGAAGGGCTAAAAGATGACCAAGTGTCAATAAGCAGAGAAGCAATGGATCAACAAGTACAGATTGGAACTGATCCCTTTGACCCAAAGAAAAAGGAAAATTAGTAACAATCGTTTTTAAGAACGAGAGATATGGATAGTTTTATAAACGAACATGCTCAAGTATTAATGCTCATCTATAGAACCGTTTACTATGGCGGGGCAGTGGCAGTTACCTTGGGCATGTTGATAATTGTAGCAAAAACCAAATGCACTCCAGCAGAACTGGTGGCTAGAAGGTACAGTCACTATTATCAGGATGAGATTAGTGCTTTTATAACTTTTACAAGTGTTATGGTTATATATTTTGGTAATGCCTTTGGTTTGCCTTTAATTGATAAAACAGCGGAAAAGTTCATAGGCGCATCAGTACACAATCAAGAAATAAGAGAGTTTATGTACGGTGTTGCAAGGTACACAATAAAAGCACTATGTGAATTTTTGCTAATAGCCATAATAGGAGTTTTACATTCTATTGCCTCTGTTAAATACTCTAAGTTCACTAGAGTTATCGCATTTATTAGCGTTTCCTATGGCATTTGGCATATTCTTAGGGCATTCGATAACCTCATATTAAAAACCCAAATACTAGATGGTTGGTATCCATTAATTAGCACGGTAATGACAGGGTTAGTAACATCCTACATGCTTTATTACTCAGTAGTGATGATGACCAAGAAAAAGGAACTTTAAATGCAGTACATTGACCTAATTAGCTTTACTCTGATTTTTTTGTTGTTCGGAGGTATTGGCACTTATATCCTAGTCATTAATAGAAAAAGACATGCTCTCGACGCTCCTTCGGGAATAGTGATGTTGAAAATACTGTATAAATATAAAGACATGAAAGAAGAGCCAGACATTGATAAAAGAGTTCTAATGCTTGATGAATTTGAGCAAGATTTAGCTGAGTTTATCGGTCGTTATGAAGAGTTAGAGCAGTCCTGCAACAAGGTTAATGAGAGTGAAAATGTTCTGAGGTTCTCAAAAGCAAATGACTAAATTTTCTAGCCAGCGCCACACTTAAATACATGGGAGAAATAATGAATAAAGGGCCTGTGTGGGCACATCAAGCAAGGGAAATGCTAAAAGAAAAAGGACTGTCTCAAGATGCCATTAAGCTAGCCCTTAGCGTAGAGACTCAAGGAGCAGTTAGCCATTACTTAACAGGAAAAAGAGAGCTAAATGTTAAGCAGCTAGAGTCATTAGCAAGCTTCCTTGAAACCGATCCAAACACTTTGATGGGAATTTCAAACACAAATAATGATTTTCCTGGCGACGAGCTAAGAGAATATTTGAAAGTTAAACTAGAGCACTGGCTCATGAGACTTGAAGAAATGGGTTGGGTAAGTTGTCAAAAAGACGTAAATACAATATCTGATCTTTTATCTTATGAGCTGTCAGCGGATTATAAACATCGTTGCAGGCAGGACAAATGAAAATCAAAGTATTTCAGAGTGGCTTGGATAGAATGTAATTAGATACTCTGAAGATAAGCGTAAAGGCGAAGTAACGTACTCGCCTTTTTCTATGTCGGATGAATATTCAAACAGCTTTAGACTGGATGCTGGATTTGTGTAAACTAGAACTGCGTCCTAAAGTAGACTCTGCCTTTTCTTCCATAGCTTGTAAAAGTAGCTGCTTTACTTTGCTTTGTTCAATATTGAATGTGATGAAATCAAGTTGGTGCAACTTTACTAGCCATGAATCTAAAACACTGTCAATTTCGTCAATTGTTAAAACTGTTTTACTAGCATACTTTTCATCGTAATAAATGTTTTGCCCAAGACGCTCTGATAATCTGGCCAATTGATCAGCTGAGATTTCAGCTCTTCCTTGGAAATAATGACCAACTGCCCCTCGAGTTGAAACGTCAAAGACATCCAGCAAATCCTCTTGTGTTATACCCTTCTCTTTCATTATTCGTTGGGCTTGTGTTATCCAGTATGGCTTCTTTTTCATCCTATTTCCTTTGACGTAGTACCAACACAGATCCACCACTAAAGATACACTCTGTATCGCTCTGATACAAGGGATAAAGCTAAGCAATGGCTTTAAATAAATATCATTCAAATAAAAAAGAAGACTCCAGATAAAAATTTGATTCAAAAAGATAGAAAAAGTATCCATAAGATAGTAAGCTGATTCAAAGGGTACGAGAGGTATCTTATGGAGGCAGTGTGAAAGTCAAAAATTGGTATAAGGCACACAAGCGTGATCAACGCGGAAACGTGCGGAATGAATTAGCTAGAACGTTAGGAGTAAGTCCAAATACGGCAAAAGCCTATTTGACTGAAATGAGACCAATACCTGCGCGATATATACGCAGAGTCTCAGAATTTACAGGCTTTTCTCTCACGCCTGACGAAATTCTCTTGGTCACAGAAAAGCTTGAAAAATCAAATAGTGAAAAAACGTAAAAGCCACAAAATGAAAAAACAGTTATTTAAGCGGCTTTACTCTCATTCTTGAGCTTCCCCATCTTGTTTTGGTTTGTTAATTGGTCGCACTTGCAACTTACCAAAACAAGGAGGGTTTTACGCAATGAAACAAGGATTTATATGGACGCTATCGACATAGCAACAAACGAAACAGAGCGCGAATTATCTCGCGCTTTAACTTACCGCAAGCCAGAGCCGCCCAAGCAAAGCACGGGTCGATGCTGGAATTGCAAAGAGCCAGTCGAGCAAGGGCGCCGCTGGTGCGACAAACAATGTATGACTGAATGGGAGCAACTTCATGACCGCAACCGCTAAGCAGGCATCCCTCAACCCAGTGCCAAGTCTTGAGGCGATAGAGGGGAGCCATACACCTCAAGGATTGCGCGAGATCCGCGCCATGTTAGGTGATGAGCGCCATACGCCGAAGCATGTGTATACCCAAGTACTGAGCGAACGTGAGCGTACCATTTTATGCTTTGCGGCTGGCTTAAAGCGCACCGACATTGATAAGCCATTTAGCCAGCTGAATTATGAGCAGCGTGATGCATTGCGCAAAGCAGTATTAGAGCTCGATGAAATTGTAAAAGCGTTCACTTCAGCCAATGCCATGGCACCGGCCAAGTTCTACCAGGGAGCAAAGCGGACTGTGACCAGCGGCCACTTTGACCCAGCCAACCAACTGCCAAAGCAGCACTAGGAGCCATCATGAGTTCAACAAGTCGCGGCGCACAGCGCCATGATGACGATTACTACGTCACCCCGCATTGGTTGATAGAAGAACTGCTCGATGCTGTAGAGCATGATTTTTTAGGGCAAGCACTTAAAAGTGAGAATGTACTTGACCCGTCATGCGGTGGTTGTAACAAGTACGAACCGAGTTACCCAACAGTATTAAAAAAGCGCTTTCCAAATATTCAACTAATGACAGGAGACATTCGCACTGACTCGAAAGCACAAATCTGCCCGGTAGACTTTTTATCTGTAGAAGGTGCAGAGCAATACGGTGTTGTGATCACTAATCCACCTTTTAACTTGTCTATCGAATTTGTTGAAAACGCGCTTACACATGTTTTCATTGGTGGTTATGTAGTTGTTTTACAGCGCCTTAACTGGCTGGGCACCATCAAGCGCCGTGAGTTTTGGAGAAGTGCCCCACTGCAAACTGTGTATGTGCACCACAAACGCGCCAGTTTCTACCCCGATAAACCAAACAAAAAAGACTCTATCGAATACGCCCACTTTGTATTCAAAAAGGGTTACTCACCTAATTCAGCCAAACTCAAAGTTATCTAAGGAATAGATATGACTACGCTTACAACAAAAATCGCTAACGAAGTAATTAACACAGCCAATGAAGCTATCAGGTTTTTAAACCACCGTTCAACCATGAACTTTGCTTGCTACTGTGAAGACACATTTACCAACTTATTGCGCATCACAAAAGTGTTGGCCGAGCAAGAAGGTGATGGTCTTGGTGCTGTACTGCATGACGCTATCCAATCCCGCTTAGATGACTTACTGGCTGGTAAAAGCCTTACACTGATTGAAGTCGACGAGATTTAAGCAATGCTTGCAGTTCAACCCGTTGATTTGGCGCAATTGCGCCTATCATCAATGGCGCGCGGAATTGTTGCGGCCATTGATGATGTAGATAATTTTAATTATGTGGCACGCAAGCTTTCGGTGATCCCCACGCCTTTACAAGGGCGCATGGCACGCCGCTACATTGACCGCTACAACCAAAAAAAGCAGGGCTCGATTTATCGTGCTAATCGCTGGTTAAGCCGCACGATTGCAAGATTGCAGCCTCGCTTTGAAGTGTTATTCAGGATTACTCAAAGTATGCCCTTACCTTGGCATATTTTGAGTAGTGTTGAGAAAACCAAAGAATATGGCACCGACGCTGCACGCGAGTGCATGCAAATAGCCATTGATATCAGCGACGAAAATCAGCACCTCGATTATGCAGAGATTGCGACGCTGATACATGAAAAGCTTTCCAAATTCTCCTTGGAGCGAGGGGTGAAAGCCCCCTTTTATTCTGAAAAAGGCGATAAGGTGCCCATTGAGCACATCGAAATCGCCTTGTTGAAAATGCAGTGTGAAAAATGGTGGGCGCGCAAGCTCAAATCCGTTCGCCGCCAGTATATTGAACTACTAGAAATTGCCACCGGTCAGGTAGGCAAAGACCTTTACCACTGCCCCAAATCGAAGAAGAGCAAGCGCCGTGGCGTCAGCCCGTATGCCAGTAAAACGGCGCAGCGGGAGTACAGCGCATCACAAGAAAGTGGCCGACAGTTCCTCGAAATGATGGAACTAGAAGGCAGCGATGGACGTGTTATAAACCTAATGGATGCAGTGAAAAGCGGTATGGCTAACACTGACAACCGCCGCAATGAGCTAATGCTGCGTATTCGTGAAACAGAAGAACTCGCCGAAGAGATAGGCTATCAAGGTGTGTTTTCGACCATAACAACGCCCAGCCGCTTTCATGCAAACTCACCTAAGTACCAAGGAACCACACCGAAGGATGCCAACGCCTATTTGAATAAAGTGTGGTCACGAGTAAGGGCTAAACTAGGCCGCCTTGGTATCAACTATTTTGGTGTGCGTGTGGCGGAGCCCCATGCTGATGCAACCCCGCACTGGCACATGCTCTTGTTTATTCCTAAAGATAAAGTGCAGTGGGTCAACGCCATTATGCGCAAGTACTTTATTGCTGAGGACCGTGAAGAACTTATAGAGCGCTATGCACGCAAAAAAGAGCTTTTTACTGCTTATAAGAAGCAACGCCAGGCTTGGGGGTTTAAAAAGAGCCAAGGCATCAAGGCTAAGGAGCCTCAGAAATTTCACCGCACTTTTTCACCGCGCTTCGAGGCAATCTTAATTGATAAGAAAAAGGGCAGTGCCGCGAGCTATATCGCCAAGTACATCGCCAAAAACATCGATGGTTATCAAATGTCTGATCATGAGGATGATGAAACAGGCGAGCTTATTAAGAAGCAAGTGAACCCGGTTCAGGCCTGGGCCAGTACTTGGAATATTCATCAGTTTCAATTTCAGGGCTCACCGTCGGTGACCGTATGGCGAGAGCTGCGCCGAAAGCGTGAAGCCGTTGATGACCCGCAAATAGAAGAGGTGCGTGCGGCGGCCGACTCAGGCAGCTGGAAAGACTATGTGAAATTGCAAGGTGGCATGTGCATTGGCCGCAACGCGCGGTTTAAACCCTTCTACGAACAGACTCCCTTTGGTAACGCCTATGGCGAGCTAGTTAGACGTATTAAAGGCGTACTTAATACCTTTAGCGAATCAGTGCTAATGACGCGTCTTGTGGAATGGACCAGACAACTCAAAGGGACGGCAGAGAAAAACCAGCTTAAAGACAACGCCCTCGTCGGCTCCGCCGACCTATCTTGGACTAGTGGGAATAACTGTACGCCCATAGCGGCGGGGGATAGCACCCAGTTTGCGTTTAACGACTTTGGTTTTGATAAAGACCAGGTGAAAGATCATGAAAAGGATCTAAAAGCGGGTAGGCAGATCGCAATTGATGGGTTTATTTACCGAATACGAGACGGCCAATTACAAGTATTGGATGAACAGCGTGCAATAAATGAACGCAAACGCTTAGACATTGAGTACCACGCACACATCTTTGCCCAACAAGACAGCGAGGTTTTGCCTGAAGAAAGCATGATTGACCCTATCGCTGTGCTTGAGGATATGACAGAGGTAGAACGCCAGGCGCTGAGCGAGGGCGACAGTGTGGTTCACTATGGCCGCGTCTACTTTATGGAAGCAGAGGAATTGAAATCCTTTGCTCAGACCAACCTAGAGCGTGCTACACCAGCACGCCCAATCAAAGTAACAGATACACATTGGCAGCGTGCGCGAGAGCTGGTGAACCTAGCTTATGCACACGCAACTAACGCTGGCCGCAATACCCCAACAGTGGGCGGCGTTGATTCAGGTAGCGACTATGAATATGCACACCAGGTGCTTGCCGGTGAAACCGAGCAGGACTGGTGGGACGTAGCCGCAGCATGGGGTTAGTTGGAGAAACGATGAATAATGTAATGTTAGATTTAGAAACTATGGGTAATGGTTCAAAAGCGGCCATCGTATCTATAGGCGCATGTTTTTTTGAGCCAACAACGGGTGAAATTGGCGCGCAGTTCCACACAATAGTAAACCTTAAAAGCTCAGCATATTACGGTGAAATGGACGCAGGAACCGTGCTTTGGTGGATGGAGCAAAGCGACGATGCGCGTAAAGTGCTATTAGATGATATGGCTGTTTCGTTAAAAGACGCATTAGGTGAATTTGACGAGTGGATCAGCCAAATAGAAAACTTTAAAGAGCGTGTGGTGTGGGGAAATGGTTGTACTTTCGATAATGTTATTTTGGGTAATGCATACAAGGCTTGCCGAATGCGTCAGCCTTGGCCGTATTTTGGTGATCGTGATGTGCGAACACTTGTTGACCTTGGCCGCACCTTGCATGGGTTCGACCCTAAAAATGATATGCCTTTTGTTGGCACGCGCCACAACGCCATGGATGATGCTGTGCACCAAGCACGTTATGTGTCTGCAATTTACAGCAAGTTAAATGGCAAGTGAGGCACGGCTATGTTGAGAGCAAATGAAATTATTGTCGATAACTTTGCGGGTGGAGGCGGTGCTTCCACTGGCATGGAACTTGGGTTGAATCGCCATGTTGATATTGCAATAAATCATGACCCTGCGGCTATTGATATGCACAAAGTCAATCATCCAGAGACAAAGCATTATTGCGAATCTGTATGGGACGTAGACCCGATAGAGGCTTGTGCTGGCCGCCCTGTAGGATTGGGATGGTTTTCGCCTGATTGCAAACACTTCAGCAAGGCAAAGGGTTCACGCCCAGTAGATAAAAGCATTCGCGGCCTTGCATGGGTTGTGGTTCGCTGGGCGGCATTGGTTCCTATGCGAGTCTTCATGCTCGAGAATGTTGAAGAGTTCTTAACGTGGGGGCCAGTTGTTGAGGTAGAGCCAGGTAAGTTTAAGCCATGCCCTGATAGGAAAGGTGAAACGTTCAACGCATTCGTTGCGTGTATGACAACAGGACTCGAAAAGGATCACCCTGCATGGGAAGAAATACGCGGCGCACTGGGTGATGATTTCCCATACCATAAGTTAGAGCGCGGCTTGGGCTATGAGCTGGACCATCGTATTTTGAAAATGTGCGATTACGGCGTACCCACAACGCGCCAACGCCTGTTTATGGTTGGTCGCAATGATGGGGAAGCAATCAACTGGCCTGAACCAACGCATGGTGAAGGATTGCAGCCATATAAAACGGCGGCAGATATTATTGATTGGAGCATCCCAGTTAAGTCTATCTTTGATAGAAAGCGCCCGCTTGCTGAAAGCACCCTAAAGCGAATCGCAAAGGGCATTCAAAAGTTCATTGTTGATGCCGAACAACCGTTCATTGTTGATCAGGCCAAAGCATTGCCATTTATTACAGAACATGCCAACGCATCTAATCAACGAAACATGGCGGCTAATGAACCGTTGCGCACCATTTGTGCACAGGTTAAAGGTGGTCACTTTGCGTTGGTGTCTGCGCATATAGCAAAGCATTACACAGGTGTTACTGGGTCAGACGTTCGCGACCCATTGCACACCGTCACAACAACAGATCATAACGCCTTGGTAACAAGCCACATGATAAAACTACGCGGTGATAACTTGGGGCATTCTACCAACGAGCCACTGCATACCATTTCAGCCGGCGGCAACCATTTGGGTAACGTTCAAGCGTTCTTAGTTAAATATTATGGCACCAGTGATGCCCAAGCGATCAATGCGCCTTTAGGGACTGTTACCACTAAAGATAGATTTGGCCTTGTCACCATTCATGGTGAGCAATACCAAATTGTTGATATCGGCATGCGTATGCTCGAGCCACACGAACTGTTCGCAGCAATGGGCTTTCCTGCTAGTTATAAAATAGCTTATGACTCTAACGGCAACAAGAACACCAAAAAGAACCAGGTAGCACGATGCGGTAACTCGGTTAGTCCAGCTGCTGCTGAAGCTCTTGTGAAGGCCAACTTTGGTGTAGATGAGCGCCGCGTAGCGGCATAGCAGAGGTCGACCATAGATAAGCCTAGCTATGAAGTACTGACTCGAGTACAGACGAATTTAACTATGTGGTACCAGCGGTAACTATGCTGCAGTTACCAGGTGGCATAGTTAAATTTATCTGTGTTGGCCACAATAGATAAAAGCGGCTATGTCAGCTGCTGGAATGAAAATGAAAGACAAATCAGAACATAAAAGCTATTTAGGCGCCAAAGGTGGCAGTGGTGTTTATCAGGCCATTATTAACTTAATGCCGCCGCATGAAACATACATAGAGGGGTTTTTAGGAACTGGCGCCATCTTCAAAAAGAAAGCTCCTGCCGAATATAACATTGTTATTGATAAAAGCCCTTGCATGGTAGGGCAGTTTGTTTACCCAGGTGCAGAAAAGATCACTGGTTGTACTATTGAGTATTTGGAGAACTACCAAGCAAAACCAAACACGCTTATTTACTTGGATCCGCCTTATTACCTAAGCACCCGTACTAGCAGCGCCAGATATGAACACGAGTTAACTCATGATGATCACTATAGGTTGCTTACGGCCATTAAACGCATAGACAGCGATATGACAAAAATCATTATCTCAGGATATAACAATAAATTATATGCAGAGATTTTGGATGATTGGTGGAGTAAGAGCTTTCAAGCAATGACACGCGGCGGTGTGAGAACTGAAACGGTTTGGTGCAACTTCATGCCAGGTGAAATTCACTATCATACGTATGCCGGTGAAAATTATACAGATAGGCAGCGAATAAAGAGAAAAGCCCAGCGTTGGGCAAATAATTATCAAGCGTTACCGCCAGCAGAAAGGCAAGCAATATTGACGGCTTTACTAAATGTAGAATGAAGGGAACATAGTATGAGCAAACAGACGAAAACAGACTCAATTAACGTTGAAGAACGGACGCAAGTATTAAGAGAAAAAGGTCTAGGGTTAGAGGAAATAATTTGCTTTGTTGTATCTGACTATAAGTACGCAAAAGATAATGAATACTTTTCAGAAAATCATGGCGGTCTGCAAAAGATAGAGCATGAGCTTTTTAAACTGGTGTCAGAGTGGGAAGCAAAAAGGTAATTGATTTTTTAAACACCCAGCAAATCTAGCTGCTGTTCTTTGGACAAATTTTTAAGGAGGGCGGCGGCTAAGTCTTGGGTGCTGCGAATTGGTGGGTTGAGATAGTGATCAAAGCTTTGCGTTACTCGGAACGTGGCACCGCATTCCTTCGAGTTGGTGCAACTACAGTATAAATGACTAACGCCATTCGTTTGCTTTTCTCTTGATGTAACAATCGCCTTTGCTTCACAATTTGGACACGAAACTCTAGCCATAATTCACCCTCAGTTACTTACCTAAAATTAACCCTGTAATTATATACAGTGTTTAATGATTCACCAACATCAGGGACATTCAAATGCTCGAAAAATTCACTCCTCCTCGCCTTCCGCTTTCGCACAAAAAAGTGATCATTTTGACATAGCCAATGACATGGGTATTTGGCTCTATCCGTTGATCTGAAAGGATCTAAAAGGGAGGTGAAATAGATCGGCTATGTCAAAGATGTGACACGCTATGACAATCACAGGACATTGCAGCCATGTATCTGGTGTTCAATACGTCGCATTGCTAAAATGAATATTAATAATCAGTTAAGTGATTACTTTTATGAATTATCTGCACAAAGGACAATTAAGCCTTGAGCGCTTAGAGTTACTTTTCAAGTTAACCAGGATAGCCAGTGAGGATGTACGCGCAGCACTCGTCGATCACTATGTGCGTGGTATGAAGCAAGCCGATGCAGCATTGTTAAATAACGTCCCAGCGCAAAACGTGAAACGTGGGGCTGAGCGGCTAAACCAGGTAGCCGCCGTCGTCGAAGAAATAAAAGAGTTAGACTGGGGCGCGCGTGGGTTTTAGCCGCTCAAAGAAGACTCTAAATAATCGCATCAGTCCGAGTGTACTAACTAGTATGCCAACGACTGCAAACTCAAAGTACCAGGGCGCGCCCGCATAACCCATGGCTTTCCATCCGCCTTGCATATAAGGCTGGAGAGAGGGAACAAAGTGTGCGAGAAAGAGCCCTAAGAAAACAAGAATAACGAACTCATCCATTAATGAGGTGGCGCGGTTCTTAAGCACAATGAGGTCGTAGTCGGTATCATTGTTTTCTTGGTTTTCAATGCGCCGCGTTTTCGCTTTAAGTCGTGCTACTTTTAGCTCACCTTCAGCGGTGGCTATGTTGGCAGCTGTTTCGGCTGCAATGCGTTTACGCTCACGATAGCTGCCTGTTAGGTCGGCAATGGGGTTCGTTAGAAATCCCAGCACTTTCGAAATCCATCCCATTATTTGGCTCTCGCAAATAATTTAAAAAACGAATGGGGATCTTTACTGAATAGCTTCACCAGTTTATCGAACCCCTCCAAAATATGCGGGGCGGCGTAGGCGGTCACGCCAATAACCCCGGTCTTTAAATTCTCATCAAAGCCGCGCCAATCACAAAAGCTTGCTGCCAGGTAAGCAGCAAATATCGCAATCAGTACTGACATAAAGTAATGGAAGTACGTAAAGCGTTTGCCGCTCAAGTACATTTGTATGGCTGCGGCCGCTAAGCAAATAAAGCCCAAGCGCCCCCATTGTTTGATAAAGGCAACAATATCAATCCAACTCACGGTTAATCCTTTTCATCAGGTGTGTTAAGTAAATCGCTGTAGGCCGGCACATCAAAATCAATGTGAGCGGAGCGGGGGAGGTAATCGTTTATTTGCAAAATATCTTGCTGCAAAGGCACCACCTCATTGTTGTAATAAGCCGAGGTAATTCGGTCTAAATTACCGAATCCTGCTGAGTCGCCAGAGCTTTGCCCGCTCAATGCTTCTTGGGCACGGTGCATCGAAAGCATGTCGTTGGTGGTGATGCGCTTGATACGCTCGAACTCATCTTTTGTGGAGATATCCCCAACCGGTGTGATTTTGATGGCTTTGTCTGCATCTGTTTTGCCACTGCGATTGTTAAAGAACAGGCTGCGAAAATTACCCACCCCCTTTGAATCCTTAATCGCTTCTTTGAGCGCGTCTTCATCCTCGGTGGCTAAATTGGGATCTGCCATGGAAAAGATAAAGCCCATGTGGGCGCCGTTCTTGTAATAGCGCCGACGGAACAGAGTTGCATCTTCGTTGAGTAGCGCCGACTGAATCCCACCATAATACTGCGGGATGCCGTAGATACCTTGGGTGGGGTCATACTCTTTAATCTGGATCACTTCCCCTTTTTTAAACCGAGTGATGCTGCCATCACTGCGCAGCTGTGCATATACACCACGCTCTTTGGTGTAGCGCATGGTCAAAGCTGGTAGGTGGCGAAGCTTAATGACACCCCCTAAGCGGTTTTTGATGATTTGCAAATAGCCATTACCTGACCACAAATAATCAAAGGCAAATTTGCCAGCCGTGCGGCGGCTGATAATGGCACTGGGTTTGAGCCACTTCAAAATCATGTTGCGCTTAAAGTACAAAATAGGCCCATGCTGTGCGTTCACATGCAGCAACTTAATAAGGCCATTGAGGCTAACAGGGGGCGCATAGATACCATTCATATCGGCGAACACACCAATATAACTGGTCAACCGATTATCTAAGCAGGGTTCGGGGTCGCCAAAGCTAAAACTCACACTGCTATTTTGTGATTGATTATATTGCGGCATCTGCCCCGCAACTACGGAAAGTCGTTGTTTCATTAGGCGGCTATCCCTACAGAGGTTCGACGGTTAGCGGTGTTACCGTCCAATGGTTCAAAAATCATGGCGTGCATAATGGCCCACGCAATATCGGCGTGGCCTATTTCTGCGCTGCGGTTACTGGCATAGGTGATTTGGTCGCCCACCACCTTTTTACGTATGTTGATAAAGCTACTTGCGACCGTCACGGCATCTTTGTCGTATTCAAAGCGGCCATTCTTAATCACGTTCAGGGCCTTCATCACCATCCGGGCCTTGATTTGTGGGTTGTAGTAAATGGGCTCAGCTTGCGGGTAGAACTTGGTGATCAGTTCCCATACACCATAGCCAATTCCTGTGGTGTCAACGCCAATGTGTTGCACGTTGTATTTGTCAGTGAGTAGCTTTATTTCTGCGGCCATGGCTTCGAAGTCATTGCCGCTTAAATCAAGGGTTTCCAGTAAGCGGAATTTTTCACCGGCTTGCGGCATGCTGAGTACTGCCACGCTGGCCTTGTCTCGGGTGCGGGCAGGGTCAAAACCAATGAGTACGGGCTTCATTGCAAAGGGCCGTTCCCATTCACTGTTGTAATCCTTCCACTTTGATGAGTCGCCCACACAGGCCATGAGCTGTTTGAGACTGAATGCTGAGTGCGCATCATCAATGAACTTACACATAAAGAGGTTATCGAATTCCTCTTGTGAATATTCATTCTCGAGTACATCAATACTGATACGGTCAAACCCCGACTCAACCACATCGTAAACAGTGAGCATTTGTCGCCAAATGCCATCATCACACAGCACACCGTTTTTCAGTGCTTTGTGGCTAACATCAATGGCAAATTCAGGGTCATTACAAGCTTTGGTTTTGCGATACCATTTACCGTTCCAATGATCGTATGCTTCATGGCTTGTGACCGAAGGCGTAGAAAAGTAAGTAATGCGGTAATGCGCATGCGTAGCCATCGCCTGGGCCAGCTTTCGCAGCTCTTTGTATTTGGGTATCCAAAATACTTCATCAATGTATAAGTCGCCCGAATCTGATTGGGCCGTGCGTGCATTGGTACTTTTGAAAACAAGCTTGATGGTTTTGCCATGGTAGTTAAGCACCAAGGGCGAGCCGCTGAGTTCAATGCCAAAGTATTCACGCACCATCGCGATGATGTTGGCTTTAAATATCTCTGCCTGGTCGCGCGATGCAGAAATAAAGATTTTGTTGCGGCCACTTTTCAGCGCATCGTAAAACGCTTCAAACGCAAAGTAGAACGTCGCACCGATTTGGCGTGGCTTTAATATAAAGCGTTGGCGGTGGTCCTGATTATCGAGCCAATGCAACTGATGCGGGTAGAGTAGTTCTTGCGCGAGTTCTTCAAGTTGCTCAATAGTGATGCTAGAGCAATCGTTTTTAACCTTCTTCTTTTTGCCTTTCTTGTTGCCAGCATCATTGTGTGCCGGTGCTCGCTCTTTTGGCTTCGGGGCCAGTTTACTTTTATTGAGTGCAGCGAGTTGGCGGGTGCAAAAGTCTAACTCTTTATAGTCGCTATCGCTTTTTTCATCCTTTTCAGCCAGCACATTAATGCGCTTAGCATAGGCCATTTCTGCACTAAAGCTCGGGCACATATCCACCCAGTTTTCACTTTCTGACCAACGGCGAATGGTGCGTGCACTGGGCATGCCTTCCACGTCTGCAATTTCGTCAAACGTAAAGCCCTCAATCACGTAAAGATTACGTGCCTGTGCAATCACTTCGCTGGAGTACTTGGGTTTCATAGACCGCGTCAAATTCAAAACTTAACGGCAGTTTAAAGGCTAAAAAGCAGGAGTACGCGCGGTTAAAATCCTAGACACACCTAGAACAAAAATATAGGAATTTCAAAAGATTAAAAAAATGGCAAGGCAGCCAAATGCGGGGCAAACTGCAATCAAATTTAGAGCATTTATTGCATTTGTAAAGTTTTTAAAGGTAACCCGCCCATGCCACAAAACAGCCAGTTACGCACCAAACCATTATCAATAGCAGCAGAAGGTTTGACCGTGGATGGCCGCGAGATTTCCGAGCAGGATATCTTAGATATTGTCGAGACTTACAACCCTGCAATGTATGGCGCCCGCATCAATTTAGACCACGAACGTGATTGGTCAGGCTGGGCGGCGAAAAACCTTAGTAATGTTGATATCCCGGGCATGCTCGGTGATGTGCTCAGTGTTGATGCGAAGAAAAATAATGACGGCGTGCTGTGCTTGTATGCCGTGCTCGCTCCCAATGCGTCATTCGTGCAGCTTAACCAAGCCGACCAAGCGGTGTATTTCAGCATTGAGATTAACCGCAACTTCCGGGGCACCGATAAAACCTACTTGGTCGGTCTGGCTGTCACCGATTACCCCGCGAGCTGTTACACCGACCGTGTGAAGTTTTCAAAAGAACAGAATAAAGACCAGGTAAGCGAAGGAGCCGACAAGGATGTTACCCCTATTACCGTTAACTTTCAGCTTGAAGAGCCCGATCAACCTAGCGCCGACACTCCCGGATTTTTTAAAAAACTGTTTTCAACAAAGGATGATCCCGACATGAAAAAAGAAGATTTAGCACAAGCGATGAAAGACGCGCTGGGCGAACCGCTACTTAATCTAAGCACCCAAATTACCGCCTTGTCTGCCAAAACAGACAAGCTCGAAAACCACTTTGCTCAACAAGTCGATGAAGAAGGCGCTGAAGATGAGCCAGGCGATAAAGAGGAAAACACCGAGTTTGCACAAGTGAAGCAAGAGTTGGCAAGCACCAAGCAGGCGCTGGCTGATTTGAACAGCAAATTGGAAAAGCTAGCGGCTGAAGAGCATTCAGATACGACGGACTCAGAAGAAGATCCCGAAGGCGATAACGCACAGTACGCAAATTTACTGTAAGCCAACCCAAGCACATTAAGCAGGAAGAAGCATGAAATTAAAGACCTCACAATTATTCGCTAGCCTGATGGCTGGATTGGCTAGCAACTACGGCGTGGCATCAATGTCGGAGCAATTTTCCGTTGAGCCATCTATTGAGCAAAGCTTGTATGACATGGTGTATGAATCTGTAGAGTTCCTACAGATGATCAACACCGCCACGGTGGATGACCTCGTTGGTCAATCAGTATTCATGGGCGTGGGCGGTGGCGTTACTGGCCGTGCTGGAGTTGAACAAGACGGTAACCGAGAGCGAAAAACACGCGATGTGGCGGGCTTATCAAAACGTGAGTACCGCTGTTACCCCACTGAGTGTGACGTGCATTTGCCTTGGTACAAAATGGATCAATGGTCCAAGTTCCCCGACTTTGCCAATCGCTATCGAAACCACGTCAAACAAGCCATTGCCTTGGACATCATTAAGATTGGTTGGCATGGCACACATGCCGCCGATGTGACAGATATTGTTGCCAATCCAATGATGGAAGATGTGAACATCGGTTGGTTACAACTAGTTCGTCGCGATGCGCCGGGGCGTGCAATTAGCGAAGGTGAAAAGCAAGCGGGCGAAATTCGTATCGGCACCGGCGGTGACTACGAGAACTTGGACCAGGCGGTGCATGATTTGATTCAAGCGATCCCGGAGCATAAGCGCGTTAATTTGGTTGCGATTGTTGGTGGCGAACTGCATGCCGATGACAAGAACAAGCTGTATGCAAAACAAGCGCATACCCCAAGTGAGAAATCCAAGATTGAGCTGCAACAGGTCATTGATACCTATGGCGGCTTGCCGACATACAAAATCCCGTTTTTCCCTGAGCGTGGCATTTTGGTGACCACCTTTGAAAACCTGAGCTTCTATGTGCAAGAGGGATCAACACGCACGCACATCGAGGACAACCCGAAGAAAAAACGTGTCGAAGATTACCAAAGCCGCAACGATTGCTACTACGTGGAAGATTTAGAAATGATTGCGTTTTTTGAATCTGCAAACGTGAAAGTCACCAAAGACGGCGGCACGACCTGGTCGTAACGAGCAGCAGCGCAGGTTGGCGCCCTAACCAAACCGTGGGGCGGGCGTCCTTTTTCATCCAAGTGGAGCATTCCTAAATGAGTTTAGTTAAAAAGGCACTCGCGAAAGCTGCTGCACAAAAGCAAGCGCAGCAAGAGGCTGACAACAAAGCGGCACCGGTAAACAGTACCCCAGCACCCGAGTCACCCGCTCAAGACAAGCAGGTGGTAGCCGATGGCGGCCCCAGTCGCTACGAGTTCTTTAAAGCGGCTATTAAATCGGACTTAGGCCAATTAAAAACAATTGACGATGTGGCTGATAAAGCCAGCTACAAAAGCGAAGCGCTCGAGCGAAACGAATACCTAGCTTATATCAGCGAGTACCGCCTCAGCGGCCACAACTTCCCTAATACGGTGTTGGCATGGGTATTCATTTGGCTGGTAGACCTCAAGCGCTGGGATGCTGTGCTCGAGCTATTGCCATTAATGGTCGAGCAAAAGCAGCCACTGCCAACGGCATTTAACACCAAGCATTGGCCTACGTTCTTAATCGATCAGCTCTATGACGAAGGCAACTACTACCTCAACAAGGGGGCAGAAGCAGTCAGCGACAGTGGTATTGCTTTGGTGATGCACCGCTTGATTGCGCAGCTGCTTACGCAGGATTGGTCAGGGAGTGAAGTGGTGGGCGGCAAGCTGTATGCCATGGCGGCCAAGCTCGAGCAGAGCCAGCACAATTTAGGCTACGCACTGCAATTCGCTGTGCAGGCCACGCTTATCAATGACGGTGCAGGGGTGAAAAAGCTGGCCCGCGATGTGGCTAAACAGCTTAACGTGTCCATTGATATTTAAGTCTCCAACGCCAGCGGGCATGCAATCACACCGGTAGTCATTGATTTGCTTTACAGGTGCAGATTGTAGGCGCCCGCACCCAATAGGAAAAAGTATGAGCTTTAGCGGTATTAACAGCACAACGAGTGTTCAGGTCATTGCGAATAATGGCTTTTATCCGGCGGTGTCGGTGCAGCAATTTGCTGAGCACTACCATGTACCGAGCTCATACCGTGAAGCCATGGTGGTGGATGTATTGACTCACCAAGTGCACGCACTTAACGCAGCATTAGAGCGAGACTACGTCTTGCATTGGGAACAGTATCCATCCCTTGCTGAGGTGCCGAGTGAACACATAAATGGGCAAAGCGCCCTGGTGTATTACTACATCAAAGCGCTGTCGTGCTTCGCCAAAGCAGACTTGTTACTCAGCCACCAAAGCATTAGCCAACGCGAGAGCGCATTGGCAGAGAAAGAGCAGCAAACAGAGCACCGGGCTTATTGGTTGAACGAAGGCATTAAAGCGCGCAACTACCTGGTGCAAAGCAAGTATCGCCCGGTGGAATTGCTATGAACAAGTTGCAGCGCATCACTGACTATTTAAGCGCTCATGGACTGAGCCAAGCCGCCACATTGGATGCGTGGATAGAAGAGGGCACGTTCGAGCCACGCGCGAAAAACGAAGGCACCGGCTACACGATTTTAACCATGGCTTACAAAGCCATCGTGAGCATTGAGCGTTATGCCCACTCGGCGCATTTACTCGCCGCGATGGTCGCGATTTGGATGCAAGAGCAGGGCGAGGAGTTTGACGATTCGATGGTTGGGTTTAGCGCGGATAAAACAGACGACGAGCTCTTTGATATTGAGCTTGAGTTTATGCTCAGTGAAGACGTTCAGATTGTGAGAGACCCTAACGGCCCGCTGACATTTATGGGTGAACAATACCGCATTGAAAGTGCCCCTGTGTGGGTGGCCGAGGACTTTACGTTAGATGCTGACATCGCGAATTAGCCACGATAATCGCGACCAACTGGCGCTTCTTAAGCTGGATGATCGCACTCGTCGGCGTGTTTTTCGAAGCGCCGGGCGAAAAGTGCGCCGCGATTCGAAAGCACGGCTAAAAGGCCAAAAAGATTTAGAGAATAAGCGGTGGCCAGGGCGCGCCGACGGCACCAAGAAACGCATGTTACGGCGCATTGGCCGCAAGATGATTGTTAAGACAAGCCCGGCGGGGGCGCGGGTGCAGTTTGATTCGCCGCGCACCGCGCGAATTGCCAGCGCTCACCAATATGGGGCTGAGCAAGAACGCACTGCTGGCGAGCAACAACGCATCTATGGCACCCCCGATTATGATGCACCCGCTTCGCGAAAGTTGGCAAAGAAGCTCATAGCTGCGGGCTACAAGATACGGCGTGCTAAAGGCAAGGGATATAAACGGCCGTCGGTGAAGTGGATCACCGAGAACCTGAGCACAGCCAAAGCAGGTTTTATTTTAAAACTGCTGAGCGATGAACCAAGCAAAGAGCGCTGGACATTGAAAACACCCAAGCGCTCGTTCTTAGGGCAGTCACGAGACGAGCTCAAAGAACTCAAGAACTTTATGTTAGACGAGGCCATGCGCCTTAGATAAGCGAGGAAAACAATGTCACAAGGTCAGGTATTAGTTACAGCCGATAACTTAGGCCAGGGCGCGACTAACAGCATCGAGCGCAAGCTCTTGTTTATTGGTAAAGCCCCTGAGAATCAACTCAAGGTCGTGAGTATTAATGGGCAAAGCGATTTAGACGCGTTATTGGGTGAGGCAGAGTCTGCACTGAAAACCCAACTGCGTGCCGCGATGCTAAACGCCGATGGTCTGTTTGAGTCCTATGCATTGCCATTGGATGATATCACCACGCAATTGATGGCGGTGGACACTGCCATGGTGCAGGGCATTCAAGTTGAAGGCATCGTGTTGTGTGAGCCTCTCGCCGATAAAGCCGCTGTTGAGGCGGTGTTCACCAAACAGCAAGAGGTCGAAAATGCCTATCACCGCTTTCATTTCTTCTTGGGCTGCGTGGCAGGCACTCAAGCGGACACACAAACATGGTCCGACTACACCGCCGCCACAGCGGCCATCACCGATGGTGTGGCTGCTTATACTGTTGGGGTTGTGCCACTACTGCACGGCAATGACCTAGGCGCGCTCGCCGGTCGTTTGTGTAAACACGCCGTCACCGTGGCTGATAGCCCAATGCGCACCGCCACGGGCACCATGGTCGGCCTTGGGGCAACGCCTGTTGATATGGACTCGGTGCCACTGCCCAGTGCAGTAACGGCTGCGCTTGATGATGCGCGCCTAAGCTGCACACAAACTTATCCCGATTATGATGGCGTTTACTTTGGCGATTTGAACTTACTTGATGCTGAGGGCGGCGACTATCAGGTGATAGAGAACCTGCGCGTGGTGAATAAAGCCCGACGCGCCGTGCGCATCAAAGCCATTAAGTTAATTGCCGATCGCAAGCTTAACTCCACGCCTTCATCCATGGCCTGGGCCAAGCGCTACTTAGGTGAGCCGCTGCGCCAGATGGCTAAGCGCACGGTGGTGGCGGGAGTCCCATTCCCGGGCGAAATTAAGCCGCCTCAAGATGATGCCATCACCATCGTATGGCAAAGCAAAACCCAAGTGCGCATTTACATGCGGTTGACGCCGTACAACGCGCCAAAACAAATTGTGATCAGTATTGGCCTTGATTTGGCCGATGGCACCGTAGAGTAGGAGCGACCATGAGCCAACATAAACTTTCAGGTAAAGACTTTGATGTGAACGTGGGGGATGCCCTCGTTCATGTGATCAACTGCTCACTCACCATTGATGATGGACGCCAAGTGCGTATGACCAATGGCGTACCCGATGGCTTTTTAGATGGGCCTTGCACTGCCAAAGGCGAGCTGACAGTCAACCATGAAAACTTCTTGATTATTCAACAAGAGGCGCAAAAGGCAGGCAGCTGGAAAGGCATTGACCCGATTGATATCAGCATGATGGGCGCCGTGGTCAGTGGTGAGAAAAATATTGAATCGTATGGCTGTCTCTTAAAGCTCAGCGATGTGCTCAGTATTGATCCCGAAGGCGCCAAGGCCGATGAAACTAAAATCCCTTTTGAGGTGACTTCATCGGATTTTGTCAAAATCAACGGTATCCCCTATCTGACCGCGAAAGAAGTGGAGAACATCGTATGAAGCCGCTCAGCGCTCAACAGCTCTTAGTAGCGATGCGGGCAAATGGACACCGTGTATTTGAAGGGGAGTTAAACCTAAACATCATTGGCGTGCGCGCCAGTGATGCACAGGCCAATACCTTTAATGACATGATTTATGTGCTTTACCAACGCGGTGGCGCATGGCAGTGCAAAGCCTACCCGGCCACCACTGATCCGGGCACCTATTACCGCGAGCATCCCGCGAATGTGAAAGGCACGGCCGTCCTTGTGCCTGGTCGCTACAGTGGCTGCTGGCAACTTGGACAGCACCAGGGTAAGTACGATGCGTTGGTGCAGCGCGGCGAAATGACGGTGTACAGAGATAACAATTCGGATGCACACATCGACACAGATACCCCGACGGAGTCCGGCTACTTCGGTATCAACTGCCACCGAGCCAACAAGCACACAACGAGCAAACACGTTGGCAAGTGGTCTGCCGGTTGCCAGGTATTAGCGAGCCCCGAGCACTTTAGCCAATTTATGAACCTATGCCGTGACAGTGCTTCACTGTATGGCCCGAGTTTTTCTTACACCCTTTTAACTGAGAGCGAGACGCGCCTGTGAAAAAAGTCATTGAGCTAGAAATTAACGATAAAGCGATCACATTTAACATCACGTTGGCGGCATACAACCAGTACATCAACAGCACCACGCCAAATAACAAAATACAGCCTGCGCATAACTTCTGCATGAATACTGTGGATGACAGCAGCAAAGCGGCGCTGAAAGAGCTGATAAAACAGCCAGGCATGCCCTTACACGTGGCCGGTGCGATTGTTGAAGAGTACCAGCCAGATATAGCGATCACGGTAAAAAAATCGAAAGGCGAGCAAGAGACATCAGCGAAAACAGCTTAGATCAGCTGCTCGCCTATCACCAGCGGCACTTGCCCGGCAGTGCCGTTGGTGAAGAGAACCTTGCCCGGGCATTGTTCTTAGAGAACGACTATTGGAAAAAAATGGCAGTGGCCGTCAATAACGGCATTGCTTCTGCATTGAGTGAGTAGCGCGTGTGAATAAGTTGGAAAAACTCATGTTTACGATAGGCGTGGTGGATGCGGTCACCGGCCCTGTGAACAAGATGATAGCCAAAGTAGACCAGCTGACACACAAAGTGAAGTCGGGCATGGGCGATATGGCAGCGGGTGCAGCGGGCATGATTGCCGCCGGTGCTATGCTCAGTGCATCACTGGCGCCATCAATTGACAGTATTGCCGCGCTCGGTGAAGTCCAGTCCCTGGGGGTGGCTGAACACGCCCTCGAACAACTCAATAGCACGGCGCACCGCTTTACGACGCGCTTTGGCGGTGACAGTGCGACCGTGATCCGCTCGGCCTATGACATTCAATCAGCCATTGCAGGGTTAACCGGCGATGAGCTTTCTAGTTTTACCGAGGCATCTGGGGTGCTCGCGGTGGCGACGAAAGCCAACGTGGGCAACATCACCAGTTACTTGGGCACCATGTACGGTATCTTTGAGAGCACTGCCAACGAGATGGGCAAGTCCAACTGGGTGAAACAGGTGGCCGGGCAAACCGCTGCGGCGGTGCAAATGTTTAAAACCACCGGCCCCCAAATGGAGCAAGCATTTAGCCGCCTTGGCTCTGCGGCGACGGCCCATGGCGTTGCCATGAATGAGCAAATGGCTATCTTAGGTGAGTTGCAAGCCACTATGAGTGGCAGTGAAGCGGCCACCAAGTACCAGGCATTTTTAACAGGGGTGGGTAAAGCACAAGACACACTAGGGCTGAGTTTTACCGACAGCCAAGGCAAGCTATTGCCCATGGTCGATATCATGGACCGCATCACCGGCAAATATGGCGCCCTTGATACCGTAGCCAAAAAAGATCTAATGATGAAGGCATTTGGCTCAAAGCAAGCTGTTGCCTTTATCGATAACCTTATTCCTAAAACTGCAAAACTCGCCAGCAACATTGAAACACTGGGCCAGCAAAAAGGCATGGATAAAGCGCTCGAAATGGCAAACACCATTGCCAGCCCCTGGGATAGGTTGGGCGGCTCGATTAACGCAGCGGCTTCGGCTTTGGGGCAGCGCTTGGCGCCGGTCATTGATCCCCTCGTTGATATGCTTGCAAGTGCATTTGCCTACGTGGTGGATTTCTCAGAGCAATTCCCTGTGCTCACCACGGTACTGACAGCCAGTGCCGCTGCCATGCTGGGTCTAGTTGCTATTGGCAGCGCGTACACCCTCGTCATGGGATTAAACAAAGTGGCGACGGCTGGGTGGGGTATGACGATGATCACCGTCACCAGTGCCACACGCATGTTCACAGGAGCGCAGTGGTTATTAAATGCCGCATTACTCGCGAACCCGATTGGCATTGTGATTGGCTTAGTCGGCTTGTTGGCGGCGGTCATTTACAAGTACTGGGAGCCTATCAAGGCATTCCTAGGCGGCTTTTGGGAAGGCTTCACCGATGGCTTAGCGCCCGTGTTTTCATCACTGGGTACGCTGCGCACGGCGTTATCACCGCTCTTTAGTATGCTCGGTGCGTTGTTTGATTGGTTTGTGAATTTGTTTGAGCCTGTGAACAGTACATCTCAGCAATTAGAAGGGGCGGCGACAGCGGGGCAGCTCTTTGGCACGGTTGTCGGCAGTGTGATGAACTTTTTACTGGCGCCCGTTCGTGCGCTCGCATGGGGCGTCACTCGCTTAGGCGAGTTGTTTGGTTGGTTAGCGACGCCTGCAAGCCAGGCATGGGAATCGGTGCGCGGTCCACTGAGCGCCATTTGGCAGTTTCTTGGAAAGGTCTTTGGTTATTCGCCGATAGGTTTAGTGCAAAAAGGGTACGGCAAAGCACTCGAGTGGTTAGAGCAAAAACTGGGCGGCCTAAAGGGCGCACTGGCGAAATTGCGTGATTTACTGGGTATCGACAGTGATGTGAGTGTGGCTACCGAGCACACTCAAACAGACACCACATTTAGCCGCCATTATGGCAGCGATATTGTCACGCGAGCCAATAATGTGGTGCCTTTGCCCATAGCTACCGATAACTTTGCTGCAGGTCGTGCTAATTCATTAACCCGCGTCGATGCGCTGAGCGCAAACGTCATTGATGCAAACCACCATTTTACCCACTCAGCAAATGACACATCGTTTGATGCTATTGATAAAGCCAAACAGGCGCACACACAGCCACTGAGTTCGGTGCGCGCGGCAACAACATTGAACCAAAGCAAGCTCATTCAGCAGTTTGCGACACAGACTCAACACAGCAACCAGCAGAGTGAGGATAAACGCGTGTATATCGACCACCTAGAGCTGCGTACAGATCAGCAAATTACCAAGGAAAGCTTGGCCGACCTATGGGAGTTAACCGGGTGAGTGCGACGCCAATCTATATCGACTTACTGATAAGCGATGATGACTTACAAATCAATCGTGCGTTAGCCGTTGAGAGTGCCACCGATCGCGTCGTGATAGCGCAGGATATTCGCCACGCGATACGTGAATCAGGCATTGTGCTGCCGCTGATTGGTATGCGCGACCCTATCATCATTCAGCGTATTTTGACGGACTTAGAGCTTTTAGTTGAGCAAGACACACGTTTGGTTCCTGGCACGATTAATATGGCGATGCCTCACCATGAGCGCATCATTATGTGGGCCAAGACCCGTGATTTCGGTGATTTAGAGGTGCAGTATGGATTATAGAGCGCAGTTCCTAAATGTGCTTAAAGCGCGTGGCGTGCCAATAAGCGAGCAAGAGCAAAAGGCGCTATGGGAGCAAAGCCTAGTTGGCCAGGGCTTAGCTGTAAAAAACCAGTCGCCACAAAGCCCGTTTTGGCGTGCACAAAAAGCCATTGTTGGGGAGGCGACAAGTAAGCTCACTAATACCTTGGTAGATGTGATCATGCCCAACTCATTCATCCTACTTGCAGAAGATGAGTGGCTCGATCAGCATGGCCGTAGTCGCAATGTGCCGCGCTTACCGGAGCTCAAAGCACAGGGAAACCTCGTGCTTTCACGCACAGACACCCAAGGCGCCTTAACCATCCCCAAGGGCACACAGATACAAAGTGAACCCGTAGACGGTCGTGTGTATGTGCTTGAGCTGCTCAATGATATTCAGTTTGAGGATGGGCAGGGCGAGCGCATAGCACTGGCAGAAGCACTGGAAAGTGGCAGCGCTCATAACTTGGTTGCTGGATACTACACACAACTTGTCACACCGATTGAAGGCGTCAGTGTGATTAACCTCGATGACTGGTTAGTGCGCCCCGGGCAAGACATTGAGAGCAATGCAAACTATCGGCTGCGTTGTCGAGATAAGTTCGCCACGCTTGGTAACTACCATGTTGATGCCGTCTATCGCTCAATGATCGCAGAGTTCCCCGGCATGCTGACTGAGAATATTGTGTTTGAGCACAATGCGCCGCGTGGGCCGGGTACGGCCAATGCCTACGTGTTTTTAGAAATAGGCACGGTGAGCCAAGCACTGCTGGATGAGATTAACAACCATATCAGTGCCGGTAATCATGGCAATGGCGATGACTTGGTGGTCATGGCGCTGCCTGAACAGCCCCAAGACATACACGTTAAGTACTGGCAACACCCCAACACTGACTCAATTAAATTGAAGTTAGTACGCGCCATTCGTGCGGCCTTTCGGGAAAACGCCATGTTTACTGTGACCAAAGCCATGCCGAACCAACAGTTCAGCTTTAGCTTGTTGGCGAGTGAGCTGCATGCCCTGTTCCCAGAGCTCAAAAGTATCCAGTTTATCAACGATGACATTCAATGTGGCATGTGGCTGCCCAAGATAAATAGTTTGGTATTGGAGCAGCAATGAGTATAAGCAAACTTCCTGTATGGCTGCGTGGTGAGAATGCCAAAGCGCTTGAGCGCGCAGCGGATGCTTATTGGCAGAGCATTGAGGCAGCGCTGTTTAGTTGGCTTGAGCAAATAGACGAGGAAAAAGCAGCGCTTGAAATACTCGATTTACTTGCATGGGAGCGTGATATTAACCGGCTGGATGATGAGCCGGTGGCGCTTTACGCACAACGCATCAAGTATGCGGTCGCCAATGCTGAGGATGCAGGTTCAAATACTGGCATGATGCGGATTTTTGAGCGGTTAGGGTTCGGGTTTGTGCAAATCAACGATCGGGTGCCTGGATTCGACTGGGATATGGTCGAAATCGCTATGTCGGAGACGCAGTCAGCTGGTAAGCAGGCGCTCATTAAAGAGATCATACGTAGCTACGGGCGAACGTGCCGCCGCTACTTTTTAAGTGCGCTGACAGAAACACACACAACAGAAGCACTTGGGAACATTGAATACGATAAAGAGGTGGTGGGATGAGTCAGTTACAAATAACCAATGCGGGACTGCTGTACAAAGATGCGGTCTTTGCAGGTGAAGAAGTCCAAAATATCAGTCACTTCGTCTTTGCCAATATACCTGGGCTGGACGAGAACGCAGAAATTGATCCAGCCATTACAGTGCCTCAGGAATATGTGGTTCATACACAACCTGTGCAAGCAGTGACGCGCATTGACGCAAATGCAGTTGCAATCAGTGCTGTGCTCGGGCATGAGGTGGGGGATTTTGACTACAACTGGTACGGCGCGCTGGCAACACGAGCCGATAATAGCCAAGAATTGGTGGCTGTGGCTCAGGTTGTGCTTCAGAGCAAGCAAAAGTCTGAGCCGGGGCGAAACGGGAATTACAGCGCGAAAAGTATTATTTGGCGCTCACAGCGCATAGCTGATGAGTTAAATATCACTGTCGCTGCGTTGCCCTGGCAAGTGCAAGAAGGGGAGTTCGTTAGCCAGAGTGAATTTAGTCAACACAGTCATGATGACCGCTATGTACGCAGCATTGACTACATACAGCGGCTGCCCTTTGTCACAAAACCAAAGTTGCATTTATACCAACGGCACAAACTGATTGATGCAAGCAGCAAGACAGCTCCTACGACTTTAGGAATCAGCGATGGTGACTGGTTCTCTGTCAAAAACTTCGGTGGTGAAGAACCCTTAATACACGTTCAAGGTGATGGTGGTGAGCAATTCAAGCGTCTAGCTGATGGCAAAATCGCGGCATTTGTCAAAGTCGTACGCCATGACCTAAGAGAGCTTGTGTTTGTCTTTAATAAACAAGAAAACATGTGGGAGTTTTGATCGTGGATAGTTTAGTTAACGAACGTAGTGGCTTCATCGATGGCGTTTTTCAACATGGGGGATCTCGACTCCTACCATGGCCCAATGTGAGCCGCACGGGAGGCAAATTAGCCCTATCATCAGCTGACTACAATTCTATGGTGCGAAACCATAAAGTTGTCTTAGACCCTCTAGATAAAGCGGCTTTTTTCAGCTCGCAATCTATTCACCTATCATACTACAATTCAGATCTAACAGTTGCTTGGTCTATTGATGTAAAAGAAATTTGGTCGTTATCAAATAGGGACTTCGATATATTTTTCGTTTATGTGGACCCTGCAACCGGAAATCGCCATGTAATTGGTCAGATATTCAGTGATAACTATGGCTCCCGTATTTTTGAGCTTAATGCGGAAACTCGAGAATCGCGAGTAGCCAGTGCTGCTGGCCCTGACCGCATACGCAATATTGGCATGCTCAATGATGGCACCTTGTTCTATACAGAAAGTGTATCGGGCACTGCACAATATCGCAGTTACACATTAAATTGGGGGGACTTATCCGCCGGTCAACGCCTATATAACATTGGTTTCCATTATCCACTCAATACTGGCTCTTATAGCTCTACAAACCGCAGTGTTGAGGGAGTCTCCTTACTGAACGGAAGTGTGACTTTGCTAAAGCCTCATCATGTGCAAGGAACAGGGGGCTACTCATCAGACGCGGTCGCAAATGTTTTTGCGGTCAATCAGAATATGGACTGGACTGCCCCTGACAACAACAAGGTCATGGTACAGACACTCCATCCAATAGCTCAAAATATGTGGATGAGCCAAATCCAACAGTTCTCTAATGATTGGTTCAGTTCGACAGAATCTTATGTAAAAGATTACCGAGGTATTCAATCAGGTAATAACCATGTGCTTATCCATCGTACAGAGTTAGAGCGCTGGGCCTCAGACTGTATTTATGCGCAAACAGGCGTACGCATTCCTGTTCCAGAGGGGAGTTAAGATATGAAAGTACTCATTCGAGTCGAACCCAAGTTTGTAGCGAACGATCTACCGGATGACACCCGCTTTTTTGTAAACCAAAAAATGGTATTTATTGATGGAAATTCGTACCTATATGCTGATTACTTGGGGACAAAAGTCATATTGAGTGATTACAACGTTACCAGCTATGAGCAAGCAATAAACGTCGCACCAGCTACCATCGCTTTATCTGATATTGACGTAAGTGGCGAGGCCGTTACTTTTGGAAATGGCGGCATTTGGTGGGTGGCGCAAAACACAGCTTATACCATCACCGCAAAAGCTGAAGGTATGCCCGATGGGGAAATGATGATCATTATTGAGCGCATCATCCAGGGCGGCACAGTTGTTCAGGATATCAGGGCTAAAGCATCCATCGTGAATGAGCACATCACAATCAATAGCCAGTTTGAAGCGTCGGGTAACTATCAGATCACCGCTGAGCGTTTAAACCAAGGTTTAGCAACAATAGGCGCACCTTTTCGACTAGCGTTCGATACAGTGGAGTTTGATGCTTATGTCGCCTAAACACATCCAATTAGCATTTATCGGCATGGGTGTGGCCCAGCTACTGCACCCGGTACGCACCCAGTTCGGCGTTGTGCATCGTGGCTTTGTTACCGATGGCTTTACCTTACCTTGGTATCTACGTTGGTTTCATAATCCTTTTGGGCGCGGATTGGATGCGGCTATTTGGCATGACTTTGCGCTTAAAACAGGGCGTAAGCAGCCTCACAAAGAGTTTTATGTGCTTCTTCGCCAAGCGGGTGTGCCTGCCTATAAGGCCTTTATGATGCGTGTTGCGGTGACTGTTTATCAGAAATTAAGTGATGGTGTGCATGCAATACCCAAACTCTTTTAATAGCGCCAGCACGCGAGCTGCTTTGCAAGGGGCATGCACGGAAGTGCACGCACTTGCGTTGCACAGCTATGAAGTGGCAAAGCAGGACACCAGCGCCAGCGGCGCGATGCAGCTAGCCAAAGCCGTGCGAGATTTGAGCCGCCGTGAGCGCCCAACACAGTGGCGTGCATTGGTGCTTTATATCACAGCGCCATCTCCTACAAGTTTGCACCAAGCCCTTGATAGTGTGAATACTGCTTGTCCTCTGCCTGTGTTTATCACCGCAGCGCGTTATGCTCGCTCATTATCAGATTTAACGCGTCATAAAATGACTTTACCCACGGGCCATGAGCAAAGCATCGAGTGGCAAACACTCAGTGATGCGTGCCACGTTCCTGGGCTAAGTCGCGCTTATCAGGTAGCTTCAACCAAGCTGATAAAAGGTGAGGGGCAAAACAGTGTTGGCAGCATTGATGAGGAATTAGCGGCGCTTGGCGAGCAAAAAGCTGCGCGGGATGCGCGGATTGATTCATGCTCGTTTGACGCGGCCCAACTTGGGCTTCGCACGAAAGCGATCACCGCGACCAGTGCGCGCAGTCTGGCCGATGCGCTTGAGCGCTTGGGAGACAATCACACGCATTGGGCTTTTCAGGTTTATGTGGGGCGCCAACAGGCCATCGCACCACTTGTGGAGTTATTCAATTGATTGCATTAAATGGCGTAAAAGTGCCCGGTAGCAATACTCGGGTGCATGCCAATTTTGACCTGGCGGGAACAAACCAATCAGGGGTTGGCTCCTTTGCTATTACCAGTGAAGAGGGCACCAAACCAAAAGGGCTTACCATTAGCACTGTGCTGAGAATGGATGAGCTCGACGCGCTCGAACAAATCACTCGCTGGGCCGAGGCTGAAAACGATTACGGTGAGCGCCAAGTATATACCATCACAAATGAGTTAGCGCAGAGTATGAAAATACGCCGTGCTAAGTTTGCCGGCAAGGTCAATGTCAAAGAAGACCAAACGCTCAAAGCGTGGAATCTCACCTTTAAACTCGTTGAAGTTAAAAGTGTGGCCGAGAAAAAACAGCAGCAGTTAGACGAAACAAACAAAGGGATCAGCCAAAGCCCAGCTAAAGACGGACACGCACAAACCCTTGTGCTGTTCGAAGCGGCTGAGGGTCAATAGCATGAAGTTACAAACCTTACTCACTATCGGCGGCGAGGTGGTGACGCCTGCTCACCATAACGTGGTGCTTTCTTTGCGCTCACCCGGGCGCGCGGTGTTTGTGGTTGCAGAAGACACATTGCCAAGTGGCCTTGTAGAATTTCACATTGGTTATCAGGATAAATTGGTGCCGTACTTCTATGGAGTGATCGAGTCGAAGCAACAGCGAGCAGGGCGGTGGTTCATTACCTGCCGAGAGCTTGTCGGTGCCTTGTCTTTTGCGCTGCCTATCGCCAGGCGTCACCCGACACTCCGCGATGTGTGCGACGAGATAGAGCGTGCAGGTATCACCATTGAGTTGCCCAACGCGGACTATGCCAGTCGTAAGATCCCATGCTTCTATCACAGTGACGATGGTGTGAATGCGCTGCGTAAACTGGGGGCTGCGTTTGGTATTACTGATTATATATTTCAGCAGCGCACCAATGGCAATGTGTATGTGGGGAGCTGGCATGACAGTGGTTGGCAAGCCGAAGATAAAACCATTACCACGGCCGAGCATATTTTTAAATCCAGCAATGCCAGCAGCGCGACACTGTTTGCGGTGCCTTATCTGCGCCCGGGCATGAAACTCAACCAGCGCTATGTTGGGCAAGTAGAACTTAAAGAAACGGAGCAAAGTATTTTATGGTCCCCGCAGCTGTCCGCCGTTTAATCGAGCGTTTTCATCCTGAGCTAACGCAGCGTCAACACGTACCGCAACTGGCGCGTATTGAAGCTGTGTATGACTTACCACACCAGGATGCGCAGATAAGCACGCCGTTTCGTGCCCACCTCGCAGTGGATATCCAGCTGCTAGGGCCCAGTGGCGAGCCAAAAAATACACCTGTTTACGAGCAGGTGCCCCTAGCCGTCAGCGTTGCGGCCAGTGATGCGGGTGTGGAATTGTCACCGCATGTGGGCATGCAATGCTTGATTCAATTTATTGATGGTAATAACGCTATGCCGGTGATCACTCACTTGCTGCCATTTGGGCAACTTGTGAATGAGCGTAAACGTACTGATGTATCACTCAAACAAAGTGCCCGTAGCCAGGTTCGTGGCACCAATGGTGATTGGCATATCCATACCGATGGTGAACTAGCACAAAGCGCCGATACCACGCGTATTCAATCGCGTAAGCGTTCGGAGCATTACCACCAAAAGAGTACGAGCATTGATTCGCATGATTCCACGTATGTGGAGGGTAACCAGCTAAACACCATTCTGGGCGCTTTAAAAACCACAGTTGGCGAGAAGGCCTTGCTTATTGCATTAGATAACATGCAATTGGGCAGTCAAAAGCAGGTAGATATCAAAGCCCACGGTAACATGAACCTTGAAACACTAAAGACGCTCCACGCCAAAGCCGCGAACTTAGCAAAGCTAGAGGGACAAACGGTTTGGGTGGGCAATGAATCGGTGAATGTGTTGCAAATATTGCTCGATTTAATTGCTGTGGTAAAGAACACCAATCAGACACTTGCCATGCATACCCACGAGGGAGCTGGGAAGTCACAGCAATCAGGGCAGTTTACAGGGTACATGAGCCAAGCAACGAATCTAGATAGCCAGCTTAAGCCCATTACTGAGTAGGTCGACTATAGATATCAATGTCTATTATCGAGCAAAGACGTCGGTGTCTATGTGGTACCAGAAGTGATTTGCCAGGTGGCATAGTTACGTTTAACTGTGTTGGCCAAGATAGATATATGCATCTATACATGCCGGTATATTTCCACTCAATTTGCTTCAAGAAATGCGACAACTTCACGGCAACTTTTTGTCAGTGAAATCATACTTACGGCAACTTTACGACAACTTTTTAATCTAAGAATAGGGCCGGAATATTTCTATATATAGGCTGTACGTAGCGTGTTTAAAGGAAGGAAGTGTTCCCCGGCGTTGCGGCTGCGAATATCAGCCCTTGAACCCTAAGGTTCAAGGCGGAAGACACCTGTAGACCGTAGGCTTCTCGGTACATGCCGAGCTTGCACAGTAGCCCACAAGATGTGTTCCTAATCAAAGTTTATCGGCTCAGGGACATCATTCGCTGGCCAACAAGCTAGGGAACTATTTCAGTATATAAGACACAGGCCTAGGGATACAGCCTCAGTTACAAATTATCACGTCATTTGCTGTTAAAGTAAGCGAGAGCCTCATCAAGTGCTGGATATTTGATCGCTGTCATACAATACTGTGGAGTCGGCCTCGCAGCAGTGGTAGCATTAATAACTGTAATTTAAAATATTTCGTCATACGCGAGCCTATCATGAGCGACCAACGTACCTACCAACAAGCACAGCAACTTCTCGAGAGTAATGATATTTTTGTAATGCCGGCTGAAGTCCATGGCATTATCACTGGGTTGTTAGCCTGTGGTGTCGATATTGAAGAGAAAGACTATCAAGGGCTGTTGTGTGATGTGCTGAACGACGGTATCAGTTTTGAGAAAAACCTTAAACACTGGCTTAGTGAACTCTATACCCGGGTGGTAGAGAGTTTCACAAATGAACAGTTACAGTTTGAGATGCTATTGCCCGACGAAGAAGACAGCCTTATCGACCAAGCGAATGCCTTGGTTGCCTGGGTCAATGGCTTTTTACTTGGTTTTGGCTTAAAACAGCAGGACTACGGCAAGATCTCCGGCGATGTCAAAGAAGTGATCCAAGATTTCACTGAAATCAGCCGCCTCGATACCCACTTTGATGAAACAGAAGAAGATAAACAAGCATTACACGAAGTGCTTGAGTACGTGCGCGTATCGGCTATGTTGTGCTTCTCCGAACTGGGCAAGCATGAAAACACTGCACAAACATCAAAGACTTTACACTAATGACTATTAGCAAAAACGAATACCTAATGCGTCAGCAGCGGTTATTGGCGCAAATGAAAACTAATTCGGTAGCCTTGATCCCGGCGGCCAAAGAAATCACGCGCAGCCGCGACACCGAATTTCCGTTTCGCCAAGACAGCGACTTTTTCTATTTAACAGGGTTCAACGAACCAGATGCCATGTTGGTGCTGGTCAATGGCGAGCAGCAGAAGTCGATACTTTATTGTCGCGCCAAAGATAAAAGCGCTGAAATTTGGCATGGCCGACGCTTAGGCGCTGATGCCGCCAAACAGCAGCTGCCGGTGGATGAGGCTTATACCCTAGCGGAGCTGGAGCAAGGCCTGCTTGATGCCGTTAATCAAAAAAGTACCTTGTACTACGGTCAAGGTGTTTACAGTGACGTAGATAACCAAGTACTCGCGCTTTTAAACACCTTACGTGGCGCCCCCAAAAAAGGTTATCGCGCCCCTGAAGTGATCCGTGATATTCGCACTTTAGTACATGAAATGCGTCTGTTTAAATCAGACGCGGAAATAGCCATTATGCGCCGCGCCGCAAAAATTAGTGCCGAGGCTCATGAGCGCGCTATGCGTTTTGCAAAACCTGGTGCCACCGAGTACCAATTAGAGGCGGAATTGCATCACCATTATGCTATGAATGGAGCTCGTCACCCCGCTTACGGCACTATTGTCGGCAGTGGTGACAATGCCACTATTTTGCATTACACCGAAAATGAGTCGACCTTAAAAGATGGCGACTTGATATTAATAGACTCGGGATGCGAGCTCGACGGTTATGCAGCCGATATCACCCGAACCTTCCCGGTTAATGGTCGCTTTAATGCTGCGCAAAAAGCCCTCTATCAAGTGGTACTGGATGCTCAGCTTGCCGCATTAGAGGTCGTTAAACCTGGAAACACCCTCGCGCAAGCAGCTAAAGTGGTAAACCGCATGTTGACCGAAGGGCTGGTGAAACTAGGTTTACTTGAAGGAAATGTCGATGAGCTTGTGGAAAGCCAAGCGTTTCGCGCGTTTTACATGCATGGTCTCGGCCACTGGTTAGGGCTCGACGTGCACGATGTGGGTGAATATAAAAAAGATGAGCAGGATCGTGAGTTTGCCCCTGGCATGGTGCTGACCATAGAGCCAGGTCTCTACATTGCCGAGGATGCGCCGGTGGCGGAGCAATATCGCGGTATTGGTATCCGTATCGAAGATGATGTTCTGGTGACAGAAAAAGGGCACGAAAACCTCAGTGCCAGCGTACCAAAAGACATTGCCGCTATAGAAGCATTAATGCAGGAGAGTTAAAGGGTGCAGCACACTGATGTTGTTATTGTTGGCGGTGGGCTTGTTGGAAGCACACTGGCTAATATTCTTATGCAGCAATGCCCCAAGCTGAGTATTGCTGTTATTGAAGCCCACGAGTTACAAAGCTACCACCCCAGCTTTGATGATCGCTGTATCGCTTTGGCAGCGGATTCCGTGGCGTATTTGCAGCAACATCAGCTGTTTGACATCGCTGTGGACTATGCCAGCGCGATCAAGCATGTGCAGGTCTCAGATCGTGGTCACTTTGGTAAAACGCAAATCCATCATCACGACTATCAGCTCGATGCATTGGGCTATGTTGTTGAAGTTCGCCCTTGGGGTCAGCGACTTACGCATGCCGCAAAAGAGCACAGCCAGTTAGCTTGGCATTGCCCGTCGCGGGTGAGTGATATAACACTGCATGCTGACTACAACTGCGTTACTCTTGATTGTGGCACGCAGTTAGGGGCTAAGTTAGTGGTGATAGCGGACGGTGCGCAGTCGCCAACGCGCTCATTAGTGCATATAGATTTTCCTACCACACAGTATGAGCAGCACGCGCTGATCGCTAACGTCCAAGTCCAAGGTGGGCACCACCACCATGCTTTTGAGCGCTTTACTGAGCACGGCCCTATAGCGCTGTTGCCTATGTCACAAAGCCGCTATTCATTAGTATGGTGCGATAATCCACAGAAGCTACACACCATGCAACAACTAAGTGCGGCGGAGTTTACCGCTGCCTTGCAACAGGAGTTTGGCTACCGAGCTGGGCTCTTTACCCAAGTGGGAGAGCGTAGCGTGTACACGTTAAGCTTTGGCCAAGCACAAAGCCTGAGCAGCCATCGCACCGTGGTAATAGGAAATGCTGCCCACGCCATTCACCCTATCGCTGGGCAGGGTTTCAACCTTGGGCTGCGTGATATCAAAGAATTAGCGCAGCGTATTCGCTATGCTGATGCACATAGCTTGGGGAATTATCATTTTACTCAAGGTTACAGCCGTGCTCGTCTAAACGATGTTCGCCGAGTGATGCAGCTTACCGACTCATTAGTGCGGCTGTTTTCCAATGGCTCGCGTACCCTTGCTTTAGGGCGTAGTGTTGGCCTCAGCGCGATGCAATTATGTAGTTCGCTGCGCCAACCTCTAGCAAAACAATTGATGGGATTTAATTAATATGCACCAGGCAAAAGTAGCCATTGTTGGCGGTGGTTGTGTAGGCTTAAGCACGGCGCTGGCACTGAGCTTAAAAGGCATCTCTGTGGCCGTTATCGACGCCAAAGGTAGTAGTGAGCCGCTGAATGAAGAGTTTGGGTTGCGCGTGAGTGCCATTAATCACGCTAGTGAAGCGCTATTTCGAGAGTTGGGTGTATGGCAGGGCATAGCCGCGCAACGCATGACCCCTTACACGCAAATGGACGTGCGCGATAAAGATAGCTTTGCGCATATTCACTTTGCCAGCGAGGAGTACGATGTGAGCCATTTGGGTCATATCATCGAAAATGATGTGATCCACCGGGCATTGGTGGAAAAGCTAGAGCGCCAAGATAACGTTACCCTGCTTTTTAACACCGCCTACAAAGACATCCATCAAGGTGATAATAATGTGCTTATTACCTTAACCGATGGTACGCCGGTGATGAGTGAGCTGTTAATTGCCGCCGACGGAGCCAATTCGGGAGTGCGCCAGCGCTTCAACCTGCCTATTACCTTTAAAGATTATGGTCATCATGCCCTGGTAGCCACAGTAAAAACGGCGCAGCCCCATGATAACTGTGCGCGACAGGTATTTTTAAGCGACGGCCCGCTTGCCTTTTTACCACTGGCTGATCCCCATTACCATTCTATTGTTTGGTCCTGCTCACCACAGCAGGCCGCCACTTACCAAAACATGAGTGAGCAAGAGTTCAATAAAGCCTTGTTTGCTGCGTTTGATGGTCAATGCGGATTATGCACCGTGCAATCAGCGCGAGCGGTGTTCCCGCTGACTATGCGCTATGCCCGGCAATGGGTGAAAGAACGTATTGTGTTGGTTGGCGATGCCGCCCATACCATTCACCCTTTGGCAGGACTCGGCATGAACCTAGGCCTGCAAGATGCGGCAAGACTGAGTGCGCTTATTAGTGACGCACTGACTGATTCGATGACCGCCACAGCGCGGGCATTGCGTACCTATGAGCGTGAGCGTAAGCTCGATGCGCAAAAGCACATTGCCACTATGGGCGCACTCAAAGGGCTGTTCGCAGGTGATAATCCAGTGAAAAAAATAGTGCGCGGCCTGGGCTTAAGCGCGGTTAACGAGATAGCGCCATTAAAGCAAGCTTTTGCTGAGCAAGCCCTAGGACAACGCCGTTAGCTCAATCGTAAAGTGATAAACTCGGCAAGTTTATCAATGGCTTGCAAAGACTCCTGACCACGTTTGATAAGGCTGATCCCAACCTGGCCCAGTGCCGGCAATACATCGGAGTTAGCGGTGTAGGGCAGCTCTTCGGGCACGGTTTTACGAGCGAGTACGGTAACCCCAAGCTGCTCTTTTATGGCTGCTGTGAGGCCGGTTAAATCGGCATTGGTGTAAACAATACGCCAAGATACACCGGCTTGCTCCAGCGCTTCAATCGCGCGGCGGCGATAAATACATCCCTGTGGCGCCACAACCAAGGTGACCGGCTCGGTAAGCTTAGCGGGGGTATTACCGACCCACACCAAATCATCTTGTAAAAAGCTCGGGTAATGCGGGTTGTCCAGTTGTTCCACTAGGGTGAGCACTAAATCAAATTCGTCACGATTACTCACATGCATCAACTGTTTGCTGAGCTCAGATTTTACTTCCAGTGAAACATCGGGGTACAACGACACAAAGTCACCGATGATGGCCGGTAAAATACTGGCGGCAAATTCACTGGGGATCCCCAAACGCACCTTACCGGTGATGGTTTCGTTACTAAACAACTGTAAAATGGCGTCATTATCTTTGAGCATTTGTTTTGCCAGCGGCAACAGTTGCTCGCCTTGATGGTTAAGAATCTGCCGTTGGCCTTGCTTTTTGAATAGCTTACGCCCGAGCAGCTCCTCTAAGCGCTTTATTTGCAAACTCACGGCGGGTTGCGACAGCCCCAGCAGCTCACCCGCCTTGGCGAAACCGCCAACTTCAACTACGGTGACTAGCGTGCGCAAACTGTCGGTAGGGATATTTTTCATATTAATAAAGCCAATTTAAAAGGTTTTATACATTGCAATTATTTATCAATCGATAAAAAATTACAATTTGTTGTTAATTTAGCCCAGCTCTATACTGCCCTCAGTTTAGTGCTAGAAAGTAGAAACAGCTATGGCTATTCAGTCGGTATTCTTTGCTCGCCATCAAGGCGTTAACAGTGCCTCGAGCAATACCTTTGTCAGTGCTCACGAACAAGTCATCGATTTAGGCGGCAGTGAAGTGCTGTTATTCTTAAAAAGTTTACGTGACTGTACCCTTAACTGGGCCAAGCAGCCAGGCATGGCAGTTCGTTACCAGCTTGATACAGTGAGCTTTGATGCCTTTTTCTTTAGCGACAGCGCATTGCGTCTAGTGACTACAGAAGCAGATAAATTGATGCCCATACTCAATAGCGCCAGCGAGCGTTTTGATGTTGACGTATTACCGCGCCCAGAGTTACAAAGCCTCCATTTTCAGGGCCCGGCAGCCTGCGACTTTCTGCAACACCAGTTTAGTTTGTTTAGCGGCATGGCCCTTGGCCGTGTTGAGCAACATTACGGTGTGCAACGAAATGATTATTTTGTTGTTGCCAGTGCCGCCGAGCAGCAGTTTTACCGCGTATTTGCGCGCAGTTCAGCGCTTGATACACTCAAGCAGCAACTTGTTGATGCACACTTTAACCCCAAGGCTGATGCAGCCTAGTGTGAGTACAACATAGTGTACGCATTACTGTTTTAATGTGTGAAAAGTAAATGTTAATTTGGGTGCCAGCGGCGCATAACTTATGTATAATCGCGGCCCATGTTATTCCCCCTCGAACAACGAGGCCACGCCCACCATACTGGGTTTGTAAAACGTGAAGGAATATTATGTCTTCTAAAACACCTCTACACGCCAAGCACCTTGAAGCCGGTGCTAAAATGGTCGATTTCCACGGCTGGGATATGCCGATTAACTACGGTTCGCAAATCGAAGAACACAAAGCGGTGCGCACTGATGCCGGTATGTTCGACGTATCACATATGACCATTGTTGACGTGCAAGGCGATGACGCCAAGGCATTTTTGCAAAAGCTGGTTGCCAATGATGTTGCTAAACTGACAGTAGCTGGCAAAGCTTTGTACACCGGAATGCTTAACGAGCAGGGCGGTGTAGTGGATGACCTAATCATTTACTACTTCAGCGAGAATGAATATCGCCTTGTTGTTAATTCAGCGACTCGCGATAAAGATTTGGCGCACATGGCTAAAATAGCGGACGGCTTCAGTGTGACCGTGACCGAGCGTCCAGAATACGCCATGATTGCCGTACAGGGCCCGAATGCTAAAGCCAAAACGGCCACTATCTTAAGCGCCGAGCAGCAGCAAGCCGTTGCCGATATGAAGCCGTTTTTTGGTGTTCAAGCGGGTGATTTATTTATCGCTACAACAGGCTATACTGGCGAAGATGGTTACGAAATTGTCGTACCTAACGAGCAAGCAACCGAGCTATGGCAGCAACTGCTTGATGCCGGTGTTGCCCCAGCAGGTTTGGGTGCTCGTGATACCTTGCGCCTAGAGGCCGGTATGAACCTATACGGTCAAGATATGGATGAGAGCGTTTCGCCATTGGCTGCGAACATGGCTTGGACCATCGCTTGGGAACCTGCTGAGCGTCAATTCGTAGGCCGTGAGGTCGTTGAACAGCAGCGCGCCGAAAAGAGCACTCATAAGCTGGTTGGCTTAGTGCTGGAAGAAAAAGGCGTGTTACGTGGTGGCTTAAAAGTAGTGAGCGATGCCGGCGAAGGGGTGATCACCTCGGGTTCGTTCTCACCAACGCTTGGTCACAGTATTGCCCTTGCTCGCGTACCGCGTGACATCGGCGAGACCGCGCAGGTAGAAATGCGTAAAAAATTAGTCAATGTTAAAGTGGTTAAACCTTGCTTTGTGCGTCAAGGTAAAGCCGTAGTATAAGAATTTAAACTTAACACCAAAGGAACAGATAATGAGCAACATTCCAAGCGAGTTAAAGTACGCCCCGTCACACGAATGGGTTCGTCCTGAAGGCGACGGCACTTTCACTGTAGGTGTCACCGAGCACGCGCAAGAGCTTTTGGGTGATATGGTATTCGTAGAGCTGCCTGAAGTGGGCGATGAAGTTGACGCTGGCGAAGACTGTGCCGTTGCAGAGTCTGTTAAAGCAGCTTCAGACATTTACGCGCCAATTGGTGGTGAAATTGTTGCCATTAACGAAGAGTTAGAAGACGCACCAGAAACGGTCAACAATGACTCTTACGGTGACGGCTGGTTGTTCCGCATTAAAGCCTCTGACGAATCAGAGCTGAGCAACCTGCTTGATGCCGAAGCGTATCAAAATAGCATCGACGACGAATAAGCGTCGGTAGGGCCCCGGCCCCAAAAAGCCCCGTTTCGGGGCTTTTTAAGTTGTGCCGCCATATCGGCACCTTTACAGGTTTAGTGACGTGCCTGCATGTAGGCCATAACCCCTCACTAGGCCGCGTTAATTTCTTGGATCATAGGAATCTGGACACATGTCAAATGCCAAATCTCTTGAGCAGTTAGAGCAAAAGCAAGATTTTATTCGTCGTCATATTGGCCCAAGCCCGGCGCAAATGAGCGACATGCTAAGCGCTCTTGGAGTATCGAGTGTTGAACAGCTGATGGAACAAACCGTTCCTGCCAGCATTCGTCTTGAGAACGGCCTGCAAATTGGTGAAAGCCGCACTGAGGTTGAAACGCTGAGCTACTTAAAGTCAGTAGCGAGCAAAAACAAAGTATTTAAATCTTACATTGGTCAGGGCTATCACCCCACCCATGTACCTCATGTGATCCTGCGTAACGTTTTGGAAAACCCAGGATGGTACACAGCCTACACACCTTACCAGCCAGAGATTGCGCAAGGGCGTTTGGAGTCACTATTAAACTTCCAAACTATGTCGATGGATTTGACTGGCCTAGATTTAGCGAGCGCTTCTTTGCTCGATGAAGCAACGGCGGCAGCTGAGGCCATGGCGCTTGCTAAGCGTGTTGCCAAAGCGAAAAAGGCGAACAGCTTCTTTATCGCCGACGATGTGCACGTACAAACCATCGATGTGGTTAAAACTCGTGCCGAGCAATTTGGTTTTGACATTATTATTGGCCCTGCTCAGGAAGCGGCTAACCATGACATCTTTGGTGCCTTATTCCAGTACCCAACAACCAGTGGTGAAGTCGTTGACTTAACTGATCTTATCGCGGCGGTACAAGACAAAAAAGCACTGGCCTGCGTTGCAGCAGACATCATGGCCCTGATGCTACTTAAAGCGCCGGGTAAACTAGGTGCCGACGTAGTACTTGGTTCAGCGCAGCGCTTTGGTGTGCCAATGGGTTATGGTGGCCCTCACGCCGCCTTCTTCACCACGCGTGACAAATACAAGCGTTCATTGCCAGGTCGTATCATCGGTGTATCAAAAGACCGCCTTGGTAATGATGCACTGCGCATGGCGATGCAAACTCGTGAACAGCATATCCGCCGTGAAAAGGCCAACTCAAACATTTGTACTGCACAGGTGTTGCTGGCGAACATGGCAGCGTTCTACGCGGTTTACCACGGTCCAGAAGGCCTTAAAACCATCGCCGAGCGTATCCACCGCTTTGCTGACATTCTAGCTGCTGGCCTTAAGGAGAAAGGCGTCACGCTTAAGCACGATACTTGGTTCGACACCATCACGGTTGTGGCACAGAACAAAGAAGAGGTGGTTGCACGTGCAGTGGCTGCTGAAGTGAACTTTGCCACCAACCACGCAGGCGAGTACTCGGTATCGGTGTCTGAGACCACCACTCGTGAAGACATTGTTGAACTATTCGATATCATTCTGGGTGAAGGCCACGGCCTTGATGTGGCTGCCCTTGACACACAAATCAGCGCCAATGGTTCGCAGTCTATCCCAGCTAGCCTAGTACGTGATGACGAAGTGCTAACGCACCCGAACTTCAACTCGTACCACAGCGAAACAGAAATGCTGCGCTACATTAAGCGTCTAGAGAATAAAGACTTAGCGCTTAACCACTCAATGATCTCATTAGGTTCATGCACCATGAAGCTAAACGCGACCGCCGAGATGATCCCGATTACGTGGCCGGAGTTTGCAAACTTGCACCCATTCTGCCCGCTGGATCAAGCCGAAGGCTATCAGATCATGATTGGTGAGCTGCACGACTGGTTGGTTGATATTACTGGCTACGATGCCGTATCAATGCAGCCTAACTCCGGTGCTCAGGGTGAGTATGCAGGCCTTATCGCCATTCGTAAATACCATGAGTCACGCGGCGAAGGTCACCGTAACGTATGCTTGATCCCAAGCTCTGCCCACGGTACTAACCCTGCTTCAGCGCAAATGGCGAGCATGAAAATTGTTGTTGTTGATTGCGATAAGCAAGGTAACGTTGATATGGACGACCTGAAAGCCAAAGCGGCCGAGGTATCGGAAAATCTATCTTGCATCATGATCACTTACCCATCGACGCACGGTGTATACGAAGAAACCATTCGTGATATTTGTGATATCGTGCACCAGCACGGCGGCCAAGTCTATATGGACGGCGCCAACATGAATGCACAGGTGGGGGTCACAAGCCCGGGCTCAATCGGCTCTGACGTATCGCACCTAAACCTGCATAAGACCTTCTGTATTCCGCACGGTGGCGGTGGCCCAGGTGTGGGTCCAATCGGTGTTAAATCGCACCTTGCGCCATTTATGCCAAATCACAGCGTGATCAACGTGCCTGGCACGAGTGTTGATAATGGCGCGGTATCAGCGGCGCCTTATGGCTCAGCGGCGATTCTACCTATCTCATGGGCATACATTGCTATGATGGGCAGCGAAGGCTTACGCCAAGCGACTGAAACCGCCATTGTTAATGCTAACTACCTTGCGCAGACACTTAGCGAGCACTTCCCAATTTTATACCGTGGCCGTAATGACCGTGTTGCGCACGAGTGTATTATTGACCTGCGCCCTTTAAAAGACGCCACTGGCATCAGTGAAATGGACGTCGCGAAACGCCTACAGGACTATGGTTTCCACTCACCAACTATGTCGTTCCCGGTTGCTGGCACCTTGATGGTTGAGCCGACAGAGTCGGAATCAAAAGTTGAGATTGATCGCTTTATTGAAGCGATGGTGGCAATTAAAGGTGAAATCGAGAAGATCGCCTCGGGTGAATGGTCTATCGAAGATAACCCACTGGTGAATGCACCGCATACCCAAGCCGATGTACTAAGCAGCGACTGGAACCGTGCATATGACCGCTTCGAAGCGGCCTTCCCAGTACCGAGTGTGGCAAAAGATAAGTTCTGGCCAACGGTGACCCGTATTGATGACGTATACGGCGACCGTAACCTACTGTGCTCTTGCCCAGCGGTAGATACGTATCGCGACGAGTAATGGGTTGTCGAGCTCGAATAAAGAATGCAACTATCGGAATTAAGTTTGCAACTCAAATAAAGTTTGCAACCGATAGTTGAATCTTGAGGTCGGTAAATATGAAAAAGCGAACCAGAAATGGTTCGCTTTTTTTGTGAGTGATACGCGGCGCATGACCCCTGTAGGTCAGCTTTGCTTTTCTTGTAGGTCAGGCTTTAGCCTGACAACTTAGGGTCATGCTACCAGTTCATATCGAACCGCCAAGGATAACCTTGTAGGTCAGACTTCAGTCTGACAAGAGATGTTTTCATACCGATCAACTTATCTTTGGTGGGCCAGACTTCAGCCTGATAACCTTATGAATGTGGTTAGATCTTGTCGGGCCGCCGACTTCGGGTCAGAGGAAATGCGCGCCCATTTCCTCTAACAACTCCTAGGGCGCCCGTAATTCGCCAATGCTTACGAACTCATATCTTTTGTTAAACGCTGCGCTTAGCTGCTGACACGATTTAACAGCACTTCCCTGTGCTGGTAAATCTAGCTCGGCGTCCAGCCTCACTGTCAGCGACACGCTCCGCAACAAAAGCGATTTCTCCAGCGCGAATTTAAACGGGGGTAGGGTGCTGGTAGTTGCTTGCATGGTGGAAAGTTTTGATGCGGCTTTAAAAATGTAAAACGTGTCTGCCTGTAGGTCAGACTTCAGTCTGACAACTTGATATTCCTGATAAATCTAAACTCAGGCTTTTCAAATTACTCTCTTGTCGGGCCGCCGACTTCGGGTCAGAGGAAATGTGCGTCCATTTCCTTTAACAACTCCTAGGGCGCCCGTAATTCGCTCATGCTTTCGAACTCAGGTCTTTCTGTTAGACGCTCTGCTCAGCAACTTTTCTACTTACACATTCTGTTCATAACAGACTCGTTTTTATAGATAAGACGATCTGCAAGCTATTAAATTACGGATATACAGTTAAATCGTTCACTCTCTAAACGTTGGCAAATATTGTGATTTGGTTTTGAATCACCAACCCATTTAAATAGCTGATTGGGACTTTCATTGGGGAATATGCCTATTACTTTGTTAATTTTAATGTGCGATGGCTGTACATTTTTAATAAATAGAATTCCAGAATCTTTCTTTGCGTTTGCTTTATTAATTAATATATCATTGCTAAACAAAGGGAAAGTAGATTTTGGGTTGGTTGGGTTGAAGCTATCGGGAGCGTTGCCGCCGTAAACCTGATCGCATGTTCCAACATTGATGGAGCTCACTTTACCTTCAGCTACATCCGAACCAACCCAAATACCTGAATAAGAGTATTGTTCATAGCTTTCAGTGTAGTCATTATGCATCGTGGCTGAAAAACTTACATCAATATCACAAACATTAGCACCGTAAATAATATCACTTCCCGAATTTTCATGATGTTGAATTCTAACGCCATCGCTTCTAATATTTGTAACCTTCACGCCTGTTATATCAGCCGAAGTAACGCCTTCACCAGGCCTTAATGACTGGATGTTTACACCTATGGTTACATTGTCTCCTGTTATGTCGTGAATACCAATGTTTGAACCTCTTCCTTTAACTAGAGCGCCGCCGACGTTCATTCCATTGACACCATTTATTCTGACATTTTGGCCTGAAGATACGTAGACGCAGTTATCGTGGATATTGTTACAACTAATATCTGACACTTTAACATCATTAGATGATGAGCCGAGTACTACTGCAGCCCCACTATCTGATGTAGAGACACTTCTTATGACACGGTCAAATATGGTATTGGATCGTGCATGTTCAATCCGGATGGCAGCATTCCAGTTTCCACCATTCTGCTCGCCATTAAATATCTTTTTCTCGGGCTGGTCACATGGGTTTTTACTATAGCTTCGACTCGCTGCGAGGTTGTTTATACAGGCATAACCTGATGAGAATAGTTTATTGAATGGCGCACCGAATGGGCGTTCTATTCGCTCTATAATGTTATCATTTGATACTAGCTTATGTAGGAAGCTATCATTAGCTATATTTTTAAAATAAAAGCCACGTGGTGACTCCAGCTCAAAGCCGTAAACGAACCCTGATGTAGAAATATTCTTAGCGATAATATTCCCAGAGCTAATGGTATTTACAAAAGCGTTATCAAAAGTACTTTTACATTTCTTGTTACTACAATCGTTACTCTTTTCCCAAGCTTCACTAAAAGGAAGTGATAACCATTTATGGAAACGCTCGTTTTTACTATCTTGTAAGAAAATACCTTGGGCGCTAAGGTCATCAATTCTAAATAATTTAGATACATCTCTGTAGTCAGCCTTAAACATTGACATAGCTATATCAACTGAGTCTGGCGCTACATCGCATTGCTTTAAAATTGTTGCGTTTTTACCAGCACCTACAATATGGACACTTCGGTTAGTACTTTTAGATGATCCCACTCCAAACAGAGAGTGTGTGTTCAGAGTGCTATTTATGCAATAAGTTGATGAAGCTAGCTTTATTACTGAATTAGTAGAGTCATCACCTTTTATTGGATCTTTGTCTATTTCTTCTCCGCTAGAGCATTTGAGCATATGTTTAAATGCTTCAAAATCGTCATGCGTACCATCTGCATGAGCACCAAACTGCTCAGGCATTAGTTCTCCCTCGATTCTATTTTGAGAGACTAACTGTGAGTTAAAAATTGAATTGCATAGGTTAAAAGTGTGATATGTGGTGCCATTGACCTCATTTAAAAACCTTTTAATTGTCTCGTTACCATTTTTATCGATAGCCCTAATTGTTAGAGAATAATTACCAGCCGTTAGGTTCGTTATGTTATAAATCCACTCGCCATTAGTAGATAGGGTCATAGCAACTTCTGGATAACTTCCTATTTTAATAAAAATACTCTCTTGAGGTTTATGAGCCTCTAAGCGAATAGACGTGTCTACCAGTGCAATAGCTCGCGATTTTTTCACCGTACCATTTTTTATAGTGAAAGGTTCTACACTTACGTCAATACCGTCGCTGATTGGACCACAGCCGAATTCGTTACAGGCCTCTATTTGATAGCGCTTAACATTTACAGTTTCCATATATCTGCTGATAGGTAAGGTGTCCCTTTTCGCCAATAACTTTCCGTTTTCGTACAGGTTATAAAAGCTTGCATTTGGGATAGTCGTTTTGATATCAATGTCGAAGTATTTATTTAGAAATACGCTTGTATTCGCTAACTTCATAACTGGTTTCTGCGTGACAGGTCTTCCAATAATCACCGTGACTCTGTCACTAACCGGACCACAGCCATAGTTATTGCAAGCTTGTACCTGATAGTAGCGCTCACCTGTATCGTTTGGATAGCGCTTTATAGGCAGGTTTGACCTGGTAGCAAGCAAAGCACCATTTTCATATAAATGATAAAAAGTAGCATTCTTAGCTTGGTTTTGGACATCAATATCAAAATATACACCCACTGGCACAGTTGTATTTATAATCGATACAACCACCTTGCCAGGAATAGATGCATTCAATTTTTTCTCATTGGTTTTTTCAGGTAAATCGCAATTTATTGACTTGCAACTTTTTTCTTTGTGGACTTTGCTACTGCTACTGCTACTGCTACTGCTACTGCTACTGCTACTGCTACTGCTACTGCTACTGCTACTGCTACTGCTACTTTCTAAATTTAATTCGGAGGGGAAGGCTGTACTAAATTTTAAAGCAAATGTAATAATTATAGTTAGATAAAAAATCCTTAAATACATTTCGATGTCCTTATGTCAATAAATAAATGAGAGTTTTTATTTTTTTGAGATAATAGCATGTTTTATTTTTGTTTCATATTTAGGGTTAAGTTTTATAAATATTGGTTTGAATCGAAATTTCGCCTTATAACTCATCTTTTAAGAGTAATTCATCACTTTTAATCTGTGCTATGGAAGCCGCTTTTGTTGTATAGATTGGCGGTTGCTGCGAGGGTATGACAGCTGAGCTGGATATACCAGTATAAGGCTTGGCCGTTAAGTCATGTCAGTAGCTAAGTGAAGCGGGTAACAAAAAGGCTGAGTTCTCAAGCAATAGCGAATTACGGGCGCCCTAGGAGTTGTTAGAGGAAATGGGCGCGCATTTCCTCTGAGGCGGCCCGACAAGACCTACCCAAAGGTACTTTTGTCGGCACAAAGCAATGACCTACATGAGCATAGTTGCCAGGCTAAAGCCTGAGCTACAGGTATCATCCTTGCCCGTGTTGAAAACCAAGCAAGCCAATGAGGGCAGGTCTTGCATTGTTCAGTCCATCACATTCACCTAGCCTCATGTTTCTTCTATCTCAATCCTCGGGCCCTTTCAGGGTAAAGGTTAAGTGCTTACGCATATCTTTTAGGATCACGCCTTTTTTCAACATGGCGGCGCTTAAGCGTTTTTGCCATTTGAGTAGTTGAGGTTCGGCGGCCTTGAGTGCTTGGTCGTTTTCGAACTGAAAACACAGGAGCAGGGAGCCGGGGAACAAGTGGTACTCCACATCAAACCAGCATTGCAACATGCCGGGTATTTCTGCGCGCGCTTGTTCTTCAAGTGCATCGGCCACATTGAGCACCAGTGCCTGTTGTTTTAACTGGACTTTGGAGAGTTTTTTCATGGAAGTTCGAGATAAGGATTGACGATAATAGAGCATGATTATAACCGGGCAGAGGGCGCTATGGAATGTGGAGTGTATTAGGGAAGGAGTGTTGGGGCAGGTCTTGCTTTTTTACCTCACAGCGGCTTTTAATTAACAAGGCACTCTTTTAGTTAGATAAGGTGTAGTGCAGATATTTTCACTCGGCTTTAGGGAGGTGGGCAGCTAAAGCCTGGCCTACAAGGGTTTCATTATGATTGTTAGGCTGAAGCCTAACCTACAACGATTCACTAGCCCGACCTACAAGGGTCGCACTGTGCTTGTTAGGCTAAAGCCTAACCTACAATGATTCATTAGCCCGATCAACAACGGCTCACTATAAAGCCTGTCAACAATGCGAGGTGGGGAGCTTTGGGGCTAAATTATTGTGTTCTTTGTCTATTTGTTGACAAAGTTCAACGCTGGCGATTAAATGCGTCCCTAATATTTATAATAAGAAATTCAACTAATAATGAAAATATGCAAGGACGTATCGTTAATCATTTTCACCATGCTAGCTCTACAAGCATGTGTCTCCGCAGATATTGTATACACCGAAACCCATGCCATAGGGGATAAATCAAAAATCACCGAAGATGCAGAGCAAGTGTTTCATCACGACGGCAACTACAAATGGGCAGGTATTGTTGTTGGCCCCGTTGTTCCCCTTCCGATCCCTTTAACCATTCCCTATGGTCAAACAGGCACAACGTCATGGGTTGTTGATGGAAAAACAGTTTATTCAGAGTATGTAACAACGAAAGTAGACGGGGCGACCTGTACCATATTAATTGGGCCGTACTGTGGCACTGAAGTTACATGGGGTAACCTTCTTTTTGGCAGCATTCGCTGGCACTAGCTCTATCAGCTAAATTGAGACAAGTTCAGCATGGGGTTTGATCAATATAAAGCTTACAGTAATGTATGGGCAATTAAAGCTATATAAACGGTTTTACTCCGTTGTGACGCGTTACCTTGTGATTTCGCCTATGCCTCTCGGTATTGTTGGGGCCAGCGAGGTAATTTCAGTTACACCGAATACTATGCTTTCACGGATGGAACAGCTAACTCTACATCTGACTGAATAAACTGGTGTTGTTAGTGCTATCGTCAATTGCTCCTGTGCTGCCTTATTGCCGATAAAACTTGACCTGCAAGGGTTGTAATATGTTCGTCAGGCTGAAGCATGGCCTACAACGGCTGCACTATGCTTGTCAGGCTGAAGCCTGACCTACAAAGGGTTTCACTATGATTGTTAGGCTAAAGCCTAACCTACAACGATTCATTATGCCTGTCAGGCTGAAGCCTGACCTACACACCTAAAAAGCTGGCCCTCAGCGGCTTTGTGGGTGCCATATTATTATGGGATTTGCTTTGCTAATGATTGAAAAAGTGAGAATATCATCAGTCTGCTGTATATGGAGGTGTCAGCGTGGGTGTTATCTTTCCTATGATCATGTCGTTACCGGCTTATTTCTTTCTTTGTATTTTTGCCTTTGGTTTGGTTGAGGATATCAAGCTATTCGCAGGTTTATGCCTTGTCGGTGTGCTCTTAAGCTTGTCTAATATTTACTTTTTGAGTAAGGCTAACTTTAAGGAAAGCTGGCAAGAACTAATACGCGCTTTTACTGATTCAACTCGCCTCGATGCGCTACAAGAGCAAGTGGCTAAAAAAGAGAACCAACATCTACGTGGTTACGAGTGGCACAAAGTAGAGCCGGTGAGCTCTTTTACCATGCTAGCGCCCTATGCGGACGGCTACAGGTCAGCATTGTCGTTTAAAGATAAAGTCGTGTCGTTAAATATCCTTGGCTTGGTTATGTTTTTCGTTGCAATCGTCGCAGCTATTATCGTGCCAGAGGAGGGAGTTATTCCAGGATATGAACTGACTCGCTCACCTACCTTGGAAGGAGGCATCTTTTTATTGCTGTTACTTTTTGCCGCCTATAAAACCTTTTCCCCTAAAAACACGTTCTACTTTGACGAGCAGGGAGTGTATTTGTCGAACGAGGCGTGTTTGTCAAAGGACACCTGTATTATGGGTACCAGCGACATCGATAGCTTGCAGATCATCCGCTATGCTAGGCGCAACCAGCCACTACTCATTGACTATCAGCTCAACGTTGTAGCGCGCAGCGGCGAGCGCATCAATATTTTGGAAACCAATAGCTTAAGTGCAACCTCTGCCTACGCGAATAAGCTTGCTAATCTATTCAAGAGCAAAGTGATAACGCTAAGCTAGAGGCATTTTGGATACATGGTTATGGGCAGCACTGACATAAGAGGCACTAAAAAGCTTAAGTGTCATCGAACTTTATCCACCCACACGGCAGTTGGAGCCTAAGGCAACTACAACTATTACTATGTTATTTCACACTTTATTGCTGTTAATTTTTGTCTCTGCATGCACTCATATTATTGCTGATAGTCGCCATAGCAGCATGTTGTGCTATGTGTTTAAGCCCTTAACGACCGTGCTAATTGCCATGTTGGCATATACCCAAACAAGCGCGCTTACACTGATAGAGTACTGGGTATTTGTAGGGTTAGTCTTCTCCCTTTTGGGTGACATCTTTCTAATGTTGAAAAAAGACTACTTTTTACAAGGGTTGGTCGCGTTTTTTATCGCTCATTTAGCTTATATCATCGCTTTCATTTACAACACCGAGTTCGTTCTGAGCCCTTTATTGCTGGTGGTACTAGCCATATACGCAGGAGCTCTTATCCGGTTATTAGATAAGCACCTAGGTGCGTTGCGTGGACCTGTTTATGCCTATGCTGCTGTGCTTACTTTCATGGTTTTGGCAAGTTATACCTTCTGGCAGAGCTCAGGTTATTCGCTCAGCGTTTACGCCTTTATTGGCGCACTCCTGTTTATGGTGTCGGATTCCATCCTAGCCTACGGTCGCTTTGTTAAAAGTTATCAATGGACTCAGCCGATGTTACTTGCAACCTACTACCTAGCCCAGAGCTGCATTGCGTTGAGTGTCACTCATCAAGGTTAGCTGCGAGGGCTCAGCTAGGGCACATGAATCTTCTCGGTAACGCACCTTAATAAGCTGAGAGAGTCAATTGCCACTTGTTTAGCAAGGCTTGATATTGCCCTGATGCTTTGATGGCTTTAAGTGACTGGCGAAGTCGGATGGCAAGGTCGGCTGGAAGCTTCTTGTTGGCAGTAATATGCAGCTCGCTGGGGAACTCGGGGAGGTGCAGTTTCTTTTCAAGCCGGTTGGGGTCAAGGCCGATGCTGCGAAGTTCTTTATCTAACGACAAGGTGTTGGTAAGTACCAAGTCGGTGCGCTGTTTGTAGAGCATTTTCATTAAGCTGGCAGGCTCGGGGGCCAGCACTAAGTCATGTTGCAACGAAAAGCCAGCTTTTTGTAAGTATTGGTGGCTATAATAACCGCGCACCGTGCTTACTCGTAGCCCGCGAGCACTTTGCAAGCCAGTTAACTTAAACTGCCGCTCTTTAAGGCCAACCAGATAGGCGTGAGCATTAAAAACAGAACCTAAAAAGATGAATTCAGCCTCTCGCTGTGGAGTTTTTAGTAACGAAATCATCAGTGTGTTTGGTGTTGTTCGCAGCTCTTTAAATGCTCTTGCTTGAGGCATAATTTCCACCTGTCCTTGGCAACGGCACTGGGCTAAAACAATATTGACCACATCGACTAAGAAGCCTTGTGGTTGTTTTTCAGAGTCTGCAAAGTGTAACGGGTATAAATCTTCAGCTACAAACCTTAGCGGTGCTGAGGACCACGCTAAGGTGGGCAAAGCCAGCATTAATAACCACGCCAAAAGAGCAATGCATGCGCGCATAAGTTACACTTTATTTACATCTTAAAAGGTTAGCTTGCCGCAGTTATGCGCATTTTTCCAGTGTTTTGGCATGCCGAGGTGAGTTTTAATGCAAAAAATAGCTTTATAAATGGTTAAGCGCTGAAAATACAAGCTCGTCCGGTTCTCATCCTCAGCGCTCATTGAGTTTTATCACTCTTTAATTATCAGCTTAAACGGATAGTAGCGGTCGATGCTGTCTTTATAGCCACCAACAATCACCTTACCGTTGGATGAGATGTTACTGATAGTGACTCTTTTCATCGCTTTATTTGGGTTGAGCTGTTTTACAATGTCATCAAGAAAGTAAATGTGCTTTTGATGCCATAAGATAGGGCGATAAGTATTAATGTAATTTTCACCTTTATACTTTGCTGAGCCGAGGAATTTTGTGCCATCCCCTGACATAGCTGTGATCATGGCTGTGGCCGCCTCAGCTGGTATTGGCAAGGTGCTAAAACCATTAAACTCGTTCCATACCATGGGTGTATCGATGCTACAGCGTCCACCAATAGTGTGTCCGTCATGAGAGACGTCCTCGGCAATAAAGTGGCAGTCCTCTGGCGCGATGATAGGGGTTATAGTGTTATCACTTTTCCACACATAAACTTGCCCAGGTGTGCTGCCAACAATCACGCTGGCGTCTTCTGAGCTGTATGTTGCGTTACGCCACTTTACTTTGTCTTTGCCTGTACCAATCTCGTGTAATGATTTACCTATTTCCCACCGGAAGGCTCGTATATCCGATTGCCAGCCGGTATAGCCGACCACGTTTTTACCGTCTGCCGAAATGGATATCGCGGTGTTGATGTAATGGCTTTTTAGTTTGGGCACGGTGCGCATTTTTTGCTGCTTGGTCCACACAAAACTGGCCCCTCCATTATGGCCGACGATAACCTTGCCATCATCAGAGATATCCATGGGGAGCAGTACGTTGCGGTTATTTAACAGGCCAAGGTGGGTATGGCCGTCGCGCTCACTCCAATGAAATGCCATAGGGATTTTATCATCATGCTCATCCACTTTTTTGCCGTACACAACCACGTGCGAGCCGTCACCATTGACTAGTATGGCTCTTGTCCCTTTAGGTGCTTGATAAGGGTTAGGTATCATTTCTAATTGGAAGCTTAACTGGGCGCGGGTGGGTAGTGATTGCAAAAGAAGAAAAAAGCAGGCGATCAGCCAATGGAGTTTGTTCATCGTTTTTCATTTCCCTAAATGATTGAAGTGATAGTGCTGGCGGCACTACAAAAGTCCTTAACTGATTAATAATAAACTGTAATTTTGTCTTATGAAATAGCTAATAGAGAATGGCTATCACGCTTTCGTGGCAACCTATATGAGCTTGGATTTTTATCAGGGCGGATAAAGTTCGTAATTAAAGGGCTCAGCTCTAGGTTGTCGCCTTGTAGATATGGCGTGTTATATTTATTCTTACTGTGTTGGCTTTGCTTTACTCAAGTGCGAGAAGAGTGATTAAGCCAGCTTATAAATAATCTGCAATTAAATAACGAAGAGGCTGTATGCAAGAGTCTGAATTAATGTCACAAGTGGGCCAGCGTAAACAGCAGCAAAGCGAACTGGTTAACATTGTGCACCAGCACTATGGCGATTATGTGTTTGATTCCCCCGATGCCATTACCACCAGTGAAAGTGTTTATTTCCCCATAAAGGAAGGGGTGTTAGCTGGCTACTGGCTCGATACCGATGCCTCAGATTACCCTATGTTGCAGGGCAGAGCAGTGGCGACAATTGAAAATCTCTATTTCTTTGTATTCACGCCACAACAAATTCAGGAACTGGTTCTCGACGCCAGCGCGGACGAAGAACTATAGTGCTGGTATAAAACGCCCAGAAACCAAGAGCAAAGTAGGTGTTCAGCCCAGACTTTATGCCCGATTTGCTCGCTACTTTAAGAGCATATTAACCGCCATAATAACCAACAACAGTGCAAATATTTTCTTAATGGTGGTCACAGGCAGGGTTTGCGTGGCTTTGGCCCCTAGTGGCGCGCTAAACCATGAAGTACAAACTATCCCCGCTAACGCTGGCAGGTATACAAAGCCAGCAAAACCATCTGTAAGGGCGAGATGTTGCGTGCCTGCACTGATGTAACCAATTGAGCCGAATAAGGCAATAACAATGCCGCATGCAGATGCACAGCCAATGGCTTTTTTCATATCCACAGAGAAAAAGTTCAACAGCGGCACTAAAACTGCGCCGCCGCCTATACCGATCATGGCCGATAAGCCACCGGTAAGAGTTGTTAGCGTTGTTAGTACTGCTTTATTAGGCAAGGAGCGTGCATTGGTGCTGGTACTTTTATTGCCCATCAGCATTTTTATAGCGATGGCAAACACACTAACAGCAAATACCCAGCGCACCACGTGCTCAGGTAATAGTGCTGCCATAAAGCCGCTGATCAGGGCGCCTAAACCAACACCTAGCATCACCCAAGGCGCTAACTGCCAGGGAACGTTGCCATGTTTATGATGAGCGATGGCTGACGACGTAGATGTAAACAAAATCGATGCCAATGAGGTGGCAATGGCGGTAACTACAACCTGCTCAGGGGGCAACACGTCAAAGTGCAGCAAAATCATGCTCAGAATAGGCACAATGACGAGCCCGCCACCAATGCCAAGTAAACCCGCTAAAAAGCCCACAGCACTGCCCAGTATTGCGCAGAAAACAAACAGTACGACTAACTCACTCATTTCATTATTCTCATTGTTATTTGCTTGAAACGGCTAATGACCCCTGCAAGGGGGTGTATCGCGTTATCTAGCAATCCACCTATTGTGTCACTTGATTGCCATCTGAGGTGTGAGTATATCAACATCATTGCGGCAATTAGTGCTGTTAAGTCATGAATATTCCTCAGCTTTTACTTGAGGAAAACACATCTTTATGTATAGATGGCTAGAAGTCTGGGTGTTTTTGGGGCGGTGTGCTCACGATTTGCCAGGACTTTTTGAGGGAATAGCAACGGCTTTGCCAGCAAATGAATCATGCTCATGTTTTACCTGAAATTAAACCGTTTTTCTTCATCCAAGTATGTACGTATAACTTAAGCCATGTTGCTGAGTAAGTTGGCTCACACAGCCACAGCGGTCATCACCCTGGCTGCATCAGCATACTCAGCACGAAGACGTTTGCTTTCACCTTAGGAATTTGGATACCAACGAGTCATGAAAAAAGATTTCACATTTACCATTAAGAGCATTTGTCTTGATGAGCACTATACGCCGTCAGACACTACGCGTATTACCACCAACTTTGCTAACCTGGCTCGCGGCGAGAGCCGCCAACAAAATTTACGCAACGCCTTAAGAATGATTGATAATCGTTTTAATGCGTTGGCCAATTGGGATAACCCCGAAGGGGACCGTTACAGCGTAGAGCTAGAAATTGTGTCGGTAGATATGCACATCGACGGCGATGAACAGGCCTTTCCATCGATTGAAGTGCTGAAAACCAACATTATCGATCATCGCACCAATGAGCGTATCGAGGGCATTGTTGGCAATAACTTCTCCTCATATGTGCGCGACTATGACTTTAGTGTGTTACTGCTAGAGCACAACAAAGATAAAGAGGGCTTTAGTGTCCCCGGTGATTTTGGTGAACTGCATGGTAAGCTGTTTAAGCATTTTGTTGAGTCCAACACTTACAAACAGCATTTTGCCAAGCCACCTGTTATATGCCTTAGCGTGTCAGACAATAAAGTTTATCGCCGCAGCGAGAATCAACATCCAGTCTTAGGTGTTGAGTATCATCCCAACGAGTCATCATTAACCGAGCAGTATTTTAAAAAGATGGGGCTTCAGGTGCGTTACTTTATGCCGCCAAATAGTGTAGCGCCGCTAGCCTTTTACTTCTTTGGTGACTTGTTAAACGATTACACCAATTTGGAATTGATCAGCACCATTAGCACCATGGAAACCTTTCAGAAAATTTATCGCCCAGAGATCTACAATGCCAACGCAGTAGCGGGCAGCTGTTATCAACCTAATCTGAGAAATGCGGATCACTCACTCACGCAAATTGTTTATGACCGCGAAGAGCGCAGCCGATTGGCGATTGCCCAAGGTAAATTCGCCGAGCAGCACTTTATTAAACCCTATCAGTCGGTACTTGAGCAGTGGTCTGCCAACACCGCTTTATAAATAACAACAACCTAGAAGAGTGCTGATAATGAACAAGTTATTACCCACCTCAAGCGCTGGCAGCCTACCTAAACCGGTATGGTTGGCTGAGCCGGAAACACTGTGGTCACCGTGGAAATTGCACGGTGACGCGTTGATTGATGGTAAGCAAGATGCCCTGCGGGTAGCACTGCATGAGCAGCAAGTCGCTGGGACCGATATTGTCAGCGATGGCGAGCAAACACGACAACACTTTGTGACCACCTTTATTGAGCATCTTAATGGTGTTGACTTCAATAACCGCAAAACTGTGAAAATTCGCGACCGTTACGATGCCAGTGTGCCTTGCGTGGTTGGCCCCGTCTCTCGTAGCAAGCCGGTCTTTGTCGCTGATGCCGAGTTTCTTCGCCAGCAAACCACACAACCGATTAAATGGGCGCTGCCGGGGCCGATGACTATGGTCGACACCTTGTATGACGAGCATTATCAAAGCCGCGAAAAGCTAGCCTGGGAGTTTGCCAAAATACTTAACCAAGAGGCTAAAGAGCTTGAGGCCGCTGGCGTTGATATTATTCAGTTTGATGAGCCGGCATTTAATGTGTTCTTTGACGAGGTTAACGATTGGGGCATCGCATGCTTAGAAAAAGCAATTGAAGGGCTGAAATGCGAAACCGCTGTGCATATCTGCTATGGCTATGGCATTAAAGCTAATACCGATTGGAAGAAGACTCTGGGCACGCAGTGGCGGCAATATGAAGAGGTGTTTCCGAAGTTACAAACATCAAATATCGACATAATTTCCTTGGAATGCCACAACTCCCATGTGCCTATCGAACTACTGGCGCTGATCCGAGGCAAAAAAGTGATGGTGGGGGCCATTGATGTGGCCACCCACAGCATTGAAACCCCTGAAGAGGTGGCCAGCACGTTGCGCGCGGCACTGAAATATGTGGATGCTGACAAGCTCTATCCTTGCACGAACTGTGGCATGGCGCCGTTGCCTCGCTCGGTCGCAAGAGCCAAACTCAGTGCGCTCAGTGCCGGAGCTGAGATTGTACGTAAAGAGTTAAGTGCCACCTAACTGGCTTGAGCTAAGCTTATAAGTATAAGGTAGCTGATGGCGCCCATTCGCCAGAGGCTACTTTTTTTACAACTAGGTATGGCATTGTCGACTTGTGCCTTTTACCGGTAAAAAGCTCACTAATCAGAGCTTTGCCCTTGATACACTTGCCTAAACTTTTGCGCTTGCCACGTTGGTGCGTCTGGCTGTGCATCCATAACGATAAGGGTTGCATAAGCTTTGTAGGTGCCTTGCTTGGACTCATCCACCATCCAAATAACCCAATCGGGTATTGTGTTACTGTTTAAGTCTAAAACGGCTTTCAGTCTAAATTCAAAGTATTGCTGTGGTGTATTTATGAATAGCTGATTGTTTTTATATTGCACTGCCTGTTGAGCAAGAGTTGATAGCGTATAGTTACTCTCATTGAGCTGAGGTCCAAACGAGGAGGGTATGGAGCGTAAGTCTAGTTTAGTTGCTAAGGGAGTTAAATCTGGCAAGGCAAGTTTATTACTAACCAGTTTATTGCTTTTTTGGATTAACCCATGTACTTCACAAGATAAATACTCAGTTTTAGCGAGGTAATTGTCGCTGGTTTCTTTTAAGTGATGTGCTTTTATAAGTGATAAGTAGTCTTCACAGTTGTGAGCAACGTCGCCTGAATCGAAGTAAACGGGATGACGAGGTACGCTTAAAAACGCATCGTCATTGAGGTTGTCCAGAGTGCTTTGATCTAGGTAGTTATACTGTGCACTCGCACATGAAGAGATAAGCGCACACAAGTGTTATCTTTTTCATTTTATTTTTTCCAGAAAATCAGCTTCACTATTTCTTCGGGTTGGATACATATCGACAAAAATTGTAACTTTAAAACCAATATTTTACAGTCTTTTTTTTAGTTATATAAAAATGATCGAGTAGCTAATCGGCTATAGATTATCATGTTATTATAATTGAATGGTTTTTTTCGCTAGTTATTACTTCCAATTAGCTGGCAAATAGGAGCCCTTCAAAATTAAATAAAAGAGAGGTTCATAAGGCATTTCATTAATTGCAGCCTAGAATGGCAGGTGGGAGGCATTGACATGTTGATTGGTAAGGTATCGATTCTTTCCCTTGTTGCGGGGGCTTTTTTTAGCTCCCCTTCAATAGCTGGTGAAACTTCAACTCTAGAACCTAATAAAGCATGGTGGACTGCGAAAAAGTTTTGTGCTGAAACGTCTAATTTCATGGAGATTCCGGTATCGGAACTAAATCCAGATTGGGAGTACATTACGGTCTTCGATAAGAGCTATTTCGAGGAGACGTTGCCTGAGTCTCAATATCTGGATATTCAGAGTTCCCCATTAAAGTTCTCCATTCGAGCAAACTTAGATGACGAGCCTAGTGAAGAGCGTGTTATCGTGGGTGTTTATAAAACGAAATCCGCTCAGCAAGGGCGGTTTCTGGCGATTTTACGTAACTCTAGCGTAGTAAAAGTTTTTACTCACCAAGGAGATGCCGGATACAGCAGCCTTTTTTATGATAGTGAGGCTGTGAGATGGTACAAGTGTATGCAGTGTAGTGATTATGACTCTATATTTTGGTCTGGTACAAGCTTTACGCTTAATTAAAGCCCGTAAAATGAGAGTGTTGTTTTATATATAATAACGGCTGGCTTTTTAGGGTTACTAGCCGTTATTATAAAGATAAAGGTAATGTAGAATAAATTAGAACTTGAACTCAACTTCAATCACACTCATTTTGCCTTCAACAATGGTGTGCCACTCACCGGTAAAGGTGCCGCCGTAAGAGGCTGCTAAGGTTTCCCCCACTTTTTGCGCTTCATCGTTGCTCCATAGCGGCCCTGCAAGAACGTTTGTTTTGAAGCAGTCTGAGCCAGTGTTTTTCACTTGCAATTCAACTTCCACAACACTCATCTCTCCTTGGACGACAGTGTTCCACTGTCCCGTCCATTTGCCCTGGTGTGCTGCCGCTACAAGGGGCGCTTTATCCTCAGCATCTTTTTGGTCCCAAATTGGACCTGCCGGAATGTTTACTTTAAATGTTGACATAATAATCTCCTTTTAATGACTTTAAATTCGACTGTTTTTTGTGGTTTTGATATCCACGCTATAAAATTAGTCGCTGTGTGAATATTAACTATTACACTCGGTAACAGTTAATTATCATAACAAAAATCAGTTTGTTGCTTATATAGGGTCGTGTCTGGGCTGCTATAGAGCGTGGGAAAACTGCTAGCTGATTTCAACTTTTGCTATTCAGCTATGGCGGTGCTTACATAAATTTTACAAACAAAAATGACAATTGTTATCATTTGTATGTGGTGCTAGAATGCGCGCGTTTTTTGCTGTATCTCATATAGGGAAGAGATAATGAACGTATTTCAGTTTTCACTCGTAAGTGCTGCCGTAGGCGCAGCGCTGCTGTCGTCTGATGCATCTGCCAACACCTCGTCGTCGCAAGAGCTAGACAAGGTTGAGCGCATTAGCGTCTATGGTCGCCATAACGAACTCGTGCTCAACAGTGGCACGGCAACCAAGTCGAATATGGCCTTGATGCAAACCCCCGCACCCATTGTTGTGGTTGATAAAGCCTTGCTGGATCAGCAATCGGCTGACACTTTGCAAGAAGCGGTGCGTAATGTTTCCGGATTAGCACAAGCGGGCAATAACTATGGTGTCGGTGATAATCTTATTATTCGTGGCCTAGGCGTTAACTACACCTATGATGGCATGTATGGTGGCGCTGATTTAGGCAACGCCTTTAACCCAACGCGGTCGATGACCAATGTGGACAGTGTTGAAGTGCTAAAAGGCCCGGCTACGGGGTTATATGGTATTGGTGCCGCTGGTGGCGTTATTAACCTAATTGAAAAGAAGCCGCAAGACCAAGCTCAGTATGAGGTGGCAGTTAATGTTGGGCAATGGCAAAGCTACGGGGTGATGTTTGATGCAACTGGCGCACTCAGTGAGAACTGGGCTTACCGCGCAGTCGTCAATCACCAATCGAGTGATGGTTACCGCGATTTAGGTAGTGAGCGCAGTGAGTTTTATGGGTCATTGCGCTATCAGGCAAGCGATAACCATCGTTTGTTATTATCAACGGCTTATATTGACGATGAAGTGCAGGTAGACTCCGTAGGTTTTCCAGTGCGTATTGTTAACTGGGATAGCATTGACGGTGACTACCCTTTGAGTGGCGCTGATCTCCCCAATGATGCTGCGAGCGAAGCGCTCCAGCTAAATGCCGAGCAACGACAACAACTAGCGCTGAGCATTAAACAAAACGATGGGCTTGAACCCTTTGATCTCGGTGATGGCAATGTAATTTCGCCGTTAAGTCGCCCTAATGCTGGTACTGAGCAACGTGTGAAGCTGCGGTGGGATTGGTATCTCGGTGCCAATACAGAGCTTACGCAACAACTGCAATTTCGCGATTATGAGTCCGATTTCGTGCGCCAAACTGGAGCTTACAACTATGTGTATTGGCAGCGTCGAGGCACCATTAATCTAGCGCCGCGTGCACCGCTAATGGTCGATGGTGAACTCTACCCCTATGCAGCGCGACGCCAAGAATATCGCAAGCAGCATGCGCAAGAACAAATGTTTCAGTACTTTTCCGATCTGCAGCATACGTGGGATTGGGGCTCAGTAGTTGGTGAGCACTTACTGAGTGTGAATGCAGAAAAACGCGATATTAGCCTTAAAAGCTGGTCAATTTACGATGCCGATGGCGCCGCTGCGGATGCCAACGCCGTTGATTATATTCTTGACATCCGTAACCCCAACTGGCCAACAGGGCATTTTGAAGACTACAGTCCAGTGCTGCGCAGTCACTATGATAAAAGTGTCGAAGCAGTGGGGGTAAGCGGCCAAGAAGTTCTTTATTTAAGTGATGCACTTACAGCGCGTGTGGGCGCAGCATATACGCGCATTAAGCAAAGTTATCAGCATCGAGGCACAGCGCGAGTACCCGAAGTCAGCCTAGAAAACGACAGTGATGATGCCGGTATGACCTATAACCTAGGCCTCAACTATCAGCTGTCATCGCAATTATCGACCTTTGTGAATGTGTCGAAAGGGCGCACGGCCTATAGTATTTTAGGGTCAGTAAGTGAAAACCAAGCGGATAATCGCCCTGATTCGGAATCCGAGTCATTGGATATTGGCGTGCGCTTTACTGCCTTAGAGGAAGACTTACTCGGTTCATTAGTGCTATTTGACACCCGACGCACTAATTTACGCTACGCCAATGAGGCGTTTAACGACAATCCCAATGACCCCGAGTTCAACATCAGTGTGCCACAATATTTTTATGACGATGAGGACTCTACTAAAGGGGTGGAGTTTGATCTGAATATGGCGCTCAGCGAGGTAATGTCGGTCAATGTTAATGGTACTTACCAGGACGCAGTGACCGTGCGTGCAGGCGAGCGCTCTGGGCAAATAAAAGGGGTGCCAAGGCGCTTTGCCAGCACTTGGTTACGCTATGATATGAGCGCCTTTGAGCTTGCGCATCCTGTGGCTGTGAATCTCGGGGTGACTTATGTTGATGAGCGCACTATTAATTCCACCGCATTTGGCTTGCCTAAATCCGTGGTCCCGCGCTACGTGCGTTGGGATGCCGCCTTTGCCTACGAGGCGGATAACTACAAAGTCCAATTAAACCTAGATAACCTATTTAATGAGCGTTACTACGAAAAGGCACTTTTCCTAGGCGGCTTGCCCGGAGAGGAAAGGAACCTCGAACTCAGTGTTCATTATCAGTTCTAACTAAGCGCCTTAGGGCGCTTTTTCGTCACTCATGGGTGTTGATAGGGGATTTGTAAGACCTTTAGTTAGTTGTTTTTAAATCACTGTTCTGTTTATGCTAAGGGTTGTATATTCACCCTGCGGAGTCATCCAATAATTATTATGCGACAGTTAAAATACCCTCTGATGCTGGTGTTGAGTGCTTTGTGGGCCACTGCTTTACACGCTGAGCCACAACATTCGGGTGCATCTCTTGTGGAGCCTATACAGGAGATATACCCCACATTGATAGGCGATAAGATATGGGTAGCAGGTGGAATTTCTAGCCAGCTGCCAGTGTCTCAAGGGCAAATGACAGCGAAAGTGCATTACTGGTCTCCTGGAGATTCGCACTGGCAGAGCGCACCTGATTTACCCCAAGGGCGTCATCATACCTATCTACAAGCGGTTGGCGATAAGCTGTTTGCATTGGGTGGCTTTATCAACTCCGAAAGTGGCCAGTGGTTTAATACTGGTGACATTTTAATGTTGTCTCAATCAGCGGCGCAGTGGCAGCATGTAGCCACTTTACCTATCCCATTAAGTGAGACGGTTGCAGCGGTTATCGATGGCAAGATACACCTCGCCGGTGGGCGCACACCACATAGCGATAAAAATGGTCAGTGGCAGCATAGCCATGATACCGCACGCCATTTTGTGTTCGACCCTGACACATTTAGTATCACTGAAGCAGCGCCGCTACCCAGTGCTCGTAACAGCGCCGCAACCGTGCAGATTGATGGACGATGGCTCATCCTTGGCGGGCGCCAAGTCGGTATGCCGCCGATGACGGATGTGTTGGAGTATCAGAGCGAACAAGATACATGGCGGCACTTGCCTTCTATGCCACAGCCAAGGGCAGGGCACGCTGCAACAGTCAATGATCACTATGTATCTGTTTTTGGCGGTGAACACGCCGAGGGAGTCTATACCGATGTGCTGCGCTACAACACTCGTACGCAGCAATGGCATGTGCAAGGGCAGTGGCCTTTGGCTCGTCATGGTTTAGGGGCGATTTCCTTAGGCGCACAAACCTGGCTGATTGGAGGGGGCTCAGGCGGTCGGTCTGGCAAAAACCAGTGCGCAGGTTAACACCGCCGCTGAGGCCGTGGTAGTAGCGAATGAAGCCACAAGTTCAACGAAATAGTCACGAGCCGGTATGATGTTACCGGCTATAAATGCGTATATTTAGTTATAAAGCGTGAGTATTGGGTGCCATATACGACAAGGTTGTTATTGAATTAGACTAACCTGCTTCGCAGCGGTATCGGTTTGTAGGCCAAAATGGCCAAGAGCGTAAGTAAAAGTAGCGGTTTCATGCCAAATTCGACTGCTGTGAATGCCGTACACGTAGCAACTCCCCGTTGCGCAGATGACCTGATCGGCATAGCTTTTAATGGAATACACTCGGTTTGCGAATTGCTGTCCATATAGCCCGTCAAGAAACGGGCTACTCACTGATAGGCCGTGATACCCACAGGTACTGTTCCACACATTGTAAGGATAAACACCGCAACTTAATAAACCGCGCAACGCCCCGGCAATACCGACAAATGCATCGACATCAGCACTTAACCCCAGTTTGTAAACTTGCTGCGCAGCTAGGGTGACACCCATCGAATGGCCAATAATGTCTATTTTTCCACTGCACGATTGGTTGATGGCATCAAGAATTGCTTCGCGCACGGGAAGCTCTTCACTGCCGTTGTGATCGTTGCAGCTGGCGCATGTTTTAGAGCCCCAATTTGGGGCAAAGATTTGTGTATCGGTATAACCTTGAGCATATAGTTGTTCACGGGTGTTGTTCCAACTCGAGGGAGATGATGTGTTGCCATGGACCAAGACGACATTATCGCGACACTGTGCCCAAGCGAATGGACTTAAACCGACCAATAAGGCGATTGTGACAAAAATATGTTTCATGAGTATAAAACCTATTATTAACATAGAGTTTACACGGTATGAAAATGATACGGCACTGGGTATAGTTCTTTGGTACAGTCAGCCATTATTTATATTCTGAAGCCGGGCACATTATCATGAATCTAGAGCCGAGCATGGCAAAGCGAGTGCACACGCAACTCAATAACCAACATGCAGTAAAAGCCGCCTTGTACACAAGCATGTGGTGTGTACCTATTTTGCTGCTGTGGTATGGAACGTTTGCTGTGTTGCCTAAGGCATCTCCTTTGATGTTATTTGTCAGCGGTGCTCTGTTAGGCGTTGCTGTGCGTTATCATGGCAAGGGCTTTATGCGGTGTTTTGCCGTGCTCGCTTTGTTGGCGCACATAATAGTCGTGGGCGTTGCCATCAATATCGGTATTGTCCTTTCAGGCACAATTTGGGGAATTATTTTGCTGGCATTGTATGTCAGTGGTGCGTGGGCTGCTGCTTTTTTTGCTCGCAGAAGTGTGCCGTTGACAGACAATCGTGCTTTTTACTTGCTCAGTGAACAGCAGCCACACGCTAGTCGCCAACAGCTAAAGAATCGTAGTTATGTTGCGTTTCCAGTGCTACTGCTTGGCGCTTCCTTTTGTTGTGTCGCAACTGCGCTAGCGATTCATGTTGTTCATGGGGCGAGGCTTCAGCAGCAGTGGGCGCAGGACTATCAGCAACAATTAACGCAGCATCGTGAAAAAAGCATAGATGTGACACCACAGGCATTGCAGGGTTTATCTACCGAGCAGGCTTTTTATTACGCTTACAGTTATTACACTGGTCGTGATATGCGCCCTCAAGGGCAAATGCGCGGCGCCTATCCCCACTCACCGTTTAAAGCGCAAACGATCCTGCGTTATTTGCTCCGCTATCGTCAGCAGCCTCGCGCTGCGTTTATCTTGGCTCGCACGAGTGAGGGAGCCAAACGAGGTGAGTATCTCCAACAGGCTGTAAGCTTGGGCGATAACTACGCAAAATTTTACTCAGTGGTTGACTACGGGTGTGGGGGTCATGAAACTCGAGCCAAAGAGCTACTCACAGCGATGGCTTCGCTGACGCAAGAAGGCGCTATTGGCGCTGATATTGATACCGTGTTGCATTATGGGTTCGATGTCATGTGCGCAGACTTTGATAACACCGAATTCCAGTTGCGTTTTATTCGTGATTATCGCCCAGATTCGGATTGATAGAACCAACAGACTTAACTTGTTGAGTTCTGATGCAACATGGCACAGCTATGTTTATCTGTCGAGCAAGAGTTGCTACCCTTTGCGCTTTAAGCGGTAATTGAGAACCTAAAATGATAAACGATAATGACATTATTGATACGCTAGAGGAATTAGAAGCGTTTCTGCGCTCGGTGGAAAGCGGCAAATTAGGCTTAGACAATGCGGCTGGCATTGCCCTGGCGACTAACAATGCCGATGGCCGACCTTTTATTGCGGTACTCGATGACAATCACCAGCTACTACTTGGGCGCTGGGTCACTCAAGAGGTGTACGATAATGGTAAAGATTTAGTGCGTAATGCACCGCAACAGCGTCATTAAAGGCGCGCTGAGGTCAGAGGCTGCTTAGCTAGGCAGCCTCACTTCACAGTTATAGCGCTGTTAAGCTTTGCTTTAGCATGGCTTTAATTTGCGCTACGATTTTCGCTTCCGTTTGTGGCTCAAACTGCGCAATGCGAGGGGTGTGAATATGTCCTGTAGGTACATCTGAATTAAGCTCGTTGCGCAAGCGAATACTGCGGTAAGAGATTTCATTCGATAAGTAGCCACCGCCACTGCCATTGACCGCGATTGCACCTTCCAGCTCGGCCAACGAACTAGGCTTAAATGTCTTCTCTAGAGTGGTTACTTCATGATTATCATTGATTTCATAGGGGCCTTGCGCTTTTTGCATGTGCGCGACTGGCAAACTGAATTCAACAAACTCTGCACCGGGAAGAGGGCGGCCATTAAGGCTGGATATTTTCGGTGCGGTTTGCGTGCCACCATAAACTATATTGGCGTTATCGGGAGCGGTCACGCTGCGGCGCTTACCTGGAAAGCGCTCTAAATCAAAGTGCTCTCGGCCCATACTGATAGTGACGACCATATCAACGTTGTTGAGCGCGTAGTAGGGCGCTAGCAATGCTTCAATCAGGCCCTCATCAAAGTCTTTATAGCGCACCGGGATCATCACGGTGTTAATTTCTGTGCGTATACCCTTGTGGCTGATTACCTGCCCATCTAATAACAATGCAGCGACCCCTGAAGGATTACTTTGGTCAATGTGTTCATCAAGCAAAAAAGGGTCAAAGCCGGTGATCAGAATCTTTTTCTCAGTGCCCTGGCTGTACGCTAAGTCGTATTGTCCTCGGCTGCCTCGCTCTAGGGTGTTGAGTAAGCTTTGACGCTGCGCATCGCTGAGCGCAAAGTGTGGGTTAGTGGCACGAATAACCTTACTCGACTGTAACCGAGCCCAATACAATGCACGGTCATCGTAATCTTTTTTCGTAGTGATACGCTGTTTGGCGTTGCGCCACAACTGGTTGGCGTAATCATAAACCACATCCTGAGCACGTTCGAAGCTCTTTAGTTCTTGCCACTGTTGTGCAAACGCGCTTACATCACTGGCAAAGGCGCTGGTTACGTTGGGCATTGCTTCAGCAGCTGCGGGTAGACGCTGCTCTTCCACCGTAAGGGTGGCGGCCAAAGCGGTGGCACAAGAAAAGACTAAACTCGAAGCTAGCAATAGTTTGAACATGATTATCCTATGTAGTTACAGCATTAAAACCGCATATCACTATCCTACGTCTGAGAGCTGAGCGCAAATAATTCAGCTCTATTGGCGATGGGGCTAAGCACACTTGTTTGCAGTACATTGCCAACGAAAGCAATATAGGCGAGATTATTTTCCTATCAGCAACTTTAATAATTGAGCCTAAGGGTGGGATTACCTACAATAGCGCCCACGTTTATTTGTAGAGATACGTCATCATGACCGACAACAGCAAACCTGATATTCCCAATATGCTTTCGATTAACCCACGCAGCCCGCATTACAATGAAGAAGTGCTAAAACACGACATTGGCGTGCGTTTCAATGATAAAGAGCGTAATGATGTAGAAGAGTACTGCATCAGTGAAGGCTGGATTAAAGTAGCCCATCCGAAAGCCCGCGACCGTCGCGGTCAGCCTCTGTTGATTAAAAGCAAAGGAACGGTTGAGGTCTTCTACCGTTAATCAGTTGGGCAGGCCGTTGTGAGCTTGCCTGAATTTTACTTTACACACCCCTCGCTCTGCGCAGTTTGCAGGCGGTTATTGTTAGCCACACGCCTGGCAGTTATCATTTTCGCATACCCCTGCATTATCAGTGACACTGACAGTGTGGGCTATCGTTTCTAAATAACTTTCCTTTTTTGCATCCAAAATCAGTGCTTGTCCGTTATCACCTTTGATATTAACTGGTAACAAGGAACAAGCCATGAGGTTTAACACATTACTACTTTCTCTCGGGGCGATTACGGCTCATCCGTTGTCGGCTAATGTAGAAACGATCACCGTGTATGGGCACCGCAGTGGCCTTATTGGTGAGTCGATTAGCGCATCAAGTGGCGTGATAGGTCAGGGTGAAATTGATAGCCGAGCCATGTTGCGTAGCGCAGAAATGCTAGAGCTTATTCCGGGTATGGCCGTGACACAACACAGTGGCTCGGGTAAAGCGAATCAGTATTTTATTCGTGGTTTTAACTTAGATCACGGCACCGATTTTGCGACCTATATCGATGGCATGCCCATTAATATGCGCAGTCATGGGCACGGTCAAGGCTATACCGATCTCAATTTTATTATTCCTGAAACGATTGCCACCATCACCTATCAAAAGGGCAGTTATCACGCAGAGCAAGGAGATTTCTCCAGCGCCGGCAGTGCCTACTTTCACCTTGCTGATAACCCCACACATCAGCAGTTAACGTTGAGTATTGGTGAGGATAACTATACTCGAGCGGTTGCGATGGCGAGTGTTGCAGCGGGGCAAGGCAAGGTTATTGGCGCTGCACAATGGCAAGGTTATGACGGCCCTTGGCAAGATATCAATGAAGATATCAGCAAGAAAAATGCGTTGCTACGTTATGTAGGCCGCGCTTGGGACGGCGATATGTCTATAACGGCAATGGCCTACGACAATCGCTGGAATGCCGCCGACCAAATACCACGTCGCGCGGTACGCCAAGGAATAATAACAGAGTTAGGTTCTTTAGATAAAACCTTAGGGGGATACTCCAGTCGCTACAGTGTATCGGCCAATTGGCAAGGGCAACGCCTTAGCGCGAGTGCCTATCTTATTGACTATAAATTGGATTTGTTTTCGAATTTTACTTACTTTCTCAACGACCCCATCAATGGCGATCAATTTCAGCAATATGATGAGCGGGTGATCAGCGGTGCAGCGCTAGGGTATACCTTTTCACAACAGACGCCCTGGCCCATCGAGCACCGCGTAGGGATCACTCTGCGTAATGATAATGTCGGTGAAGTGGGGCTGTATAATACACGTGCGCGTCAGCGTTTAAGTACTGTGCGTGAAGACAGTATTGATGAGCGTAGTTACAGTGCTTATTGGCATTCGCAGATAACCATTAGCTCACAGCTCGAAGCTAATCTAGGTCTGCGTTATGACTATCTAGAAGCCAATGTGCGAAGCGATAACCCAAGTAACTCCGGCGATGCCAGCGATGACTTATTCAGCGTGAAGGCGAACATAAACTACCTCTTTACGCCGCAATGGGCCGGCTATTTTAATTTTGCTCAAGGGTTTCATTCCAATGATGCTCGCGGAGCAACGATAAATTTGGACCCTATCACCCTCGAGGCGACAGAGCAGGTTGACCTACTTGTACGCAGCGAAGGAGGTGAAATAGGCGTGCGCTATTTCGATGAGCAGCAGTTTAATTTTTCAACCGCTCTATGGTGGTTAGAGTTAGACTCGGAGCTACTATTTGTTGGTGATGCCGGTAATACCGAGGCCAGTGATGCTTCGCGGCGCTATGGTTTGGAGCTGAGTGCTTACTATTGGCTCAATGAGCGCTTTAGTGTTGATATGGAAGCGTCGTTCGCGCGTTCGCGCTTACGTAATGGCACTCAGGATGACCGCGTCGAGGGCGCAGTACCCGTAGTTGCAAGTGCTGGTGTCAATTGGCATATCAATGAGTTGTGGTTGAGCTCGTTACGTTTTCGTCATATTGGCAAGCGCATACTCAGTGCCGACGGCGAGCGACGTTCGCAGCCTCTGAGTGTGGTCAATGGGTTGCTCAGTTATCGTCAAACCCACTGGAAAGTGGATGTCGAGCTACTCAACATGTTTAACAGTCAGGATCATGATATTGACTACTACTACAGTTCTCGCTTGCCGGGTGAGGCAGATGAGGGTGTTGCGGATATTCACTTTCATCCCATTGAACCACGGACGTTGAGACTCTCGGTAAGCTGGTTGTTTTAATTGGCGTAAAAATGAGCGCCCAGCTTGGGGCTAGGCGCATTGGCTTTAATCAATGAGTGAAGTGATTGGCTCGGGACCATCAAACAGTTCAAACACTTGGCTCGTTTTATTGTCTTTGCCAGCGATATGCACCAGCGCCTCTGCCACGTTCTCGCGAGAGATCACTGCGTCTTGGCGCGACTCTGGGCGCTTGATACGGTATTTTTTGGTCGCCGGTTCATTGAGCAAAGTACCCGGGCGTACGATGGTGTAATCAAGGCCACTGTTTATCAGTTGCTCATCGGCCATGTGTTTGGCTACCAAATAGGGCTTTATGCTGCTTTCAATATTATCAGGTGCGTCGGCACCAATTGAGCTCACCATAATAAAGTGTGCAAGCTTATGATCTTTCGCAAAATCCACGGCCCGCTTTGCAGCCCATAAATCAATGAGTAAGGTTTTATCAGCCCCGGTGCTGGCCCCAGAGCCTGCAGCAAAGATCACTTGTGTGCAATTTTCAAAGGCAGCGCTAAAATCATTTTCCAAATCTTGCTCAATAATAGTTAGCCCTTGTTGGGGCAAGTCACTTAGCTTGCTTTTATCGCGTACTAAGGCCACGACTTCGTGCCCTTGGGCTAACAGTTTCGCGGTCGTCATTTTGCCGATTTGACCACTGGCTCCGATGATCAGGGTTTTCATATCGCGCTCCTTAAAGTTCTGCTATTTTCCCGTGCCGATGAGGTCATCACCCACGGCTTAAAAAGGTGTACAGTTAAAACCTTGGGGCGGAGCATATGATTTAAACCCCAAATTATAAAATGGTTGGCATTACTGCATTCGGCCTTTTTTGAATATACTCGGCTGCCAACCCCAATGAATTGCGCCAAGGCGCAGCAGCACAGTGACCAACACAGACCCGATAATGCACCACAGGTAAGCAATATCTAAATGAAATAGCACTGCATAAGTCAGCCCTCCCAACAGACAGGCTGTAGAGTAAAGCTCTTGGCGCATAACGAGAGGGACTTCGGCACAAATCACATCCCGCAGTAAGCCGCCAAATATGCCTGTGGTCATCCCCATGGTGATGGCCACGATCATATCGGTGCCTTGCAGTAGCGACTTCTCAATGCCGACGATATTGAAAATAGCCATGCCAATGGCGTCAAGTAACAGCATGTAGTAACTCGATACATTAGGAAGGTGGCGGATAAACAACACCGTGACAAAAATAGCGCTGTAGGTGGCATAGAGGTAGTTGGGGTTGTCTATCCAGAATACTGGTTGATTTAGCAACACATCGCGCAGGCTGCCGCCGCCAAGCGCGGTGACTGAAGCAACAACGACGACACCAAAACCGCCGATGTTTTTATCATGGCCTAGCAAAGTACCAGAAATGGCAAAAAATGCGACGCCAATAATGCTTAAAAACTCAAAGTAGTCAGATGTCACCGAAGGCCTCCATTGCAGGTGAAAAAGAGTTCCTGAACAGGCAACGCTAACTAAAGCAAGGTGTATTGATACTGAATGACAAAGTGGGTAGCAGGCCGCAGCAATGTGTGGCCAATGGAATGTTACTTAGTGAGTTTACGAGCGCGAAATTGTCGGCCTTTCATTTTGCCTTCGCTGATCACCTTCAAGGCGGTATTAGCTGCTTTTCGCTCCACTGCGACATAAGCGCTGATCGCCGTGACTTTGATTTTACCTATTTGTGCGCCTTTCACCGCATCCTTTGCCGTCAAGGCACCGAGAATATCACCGGGGCGCAGCTTAGACTTTTTACCACCATCGATTTGAATTGTGACCATAGGCGCACGTTTAACGGGATTACCAAACACGTTGTCGTTAGGTAAGTCTGTTGGCTCCACTGTGGTACTTAGATAATCTTCTAAAGCGTTGACCTTGTGGGATTCTTTATAGCTCATCAATGAACATGCAACCCCTTTATTGCCAGCCCGACCGGTGCGGCCAATACGATGCACGTGCACCTCAGGGTCGTGCGCAATGTGATAGTTGATGACCATATCAACATGGTCAACATCAATGCCGCGAGCGGCGACATCGGTGGCAACTAGCACGCTCATGCTTTGGTTAGCAAAGCGCACTAACGTACGGTCACGGTCTTTTTGTTCCAAATCGCCATGCAGTGCACCACAATCAAAGCCACACTGGCGCAGGCTATCGCAGAGCTCTTGGCATTGTGCCTTAGTATTACAGAAAATAACCGCTGCACTGGGAGCAAAGTGCAATAACAGCTTTTGCGTTGCTTGCATACGCATGGCATTGTCGTCCACCTCGTAGAAATACTGCTCGATAGTGGCATGATCATGGGTGGACTCAACGGTGATTTTTTCCGGATTGTGCATAACATGTTGAGCGAGCTGTTCTATTTTTGCCGGATAAGTGGCGCTAAATAGCAGGCTCTGTCGCACCGCAGGGCAGTGGTCAACAATGTATTGCAGCGGCTGTTCGAAGCCCATTTCCAGCATGCGATCGGCCTCATCAAGCACAAAGGTATTTACCTCATCTAAACTGAGGCGGCCCTTACGCAAGTGCTCTTCAATGCGCCCTGGGGTACCGACAACAATATGCGCCCCATGCTCCAGCGACCCAATTTGTGGGCCCATTGGCGCACCACCACATAAGGTTAACACCTTAATATTATGGATTGCGCGTGCTAACTTGCGGATTTCGACCGCCACTTGGTCGGCCAGCTCACGAGTGGGGCAGACAACCAGAGACTGTACTCGAAAGCGCTGTACATTGAGGTTATGCAGTAACCCCAAAGCGAATGCTGCGGTTTTACCTGAACCAGTTTTACCCTGACCAATGACATCTTTGCCGGCCAAAATAAGCGGCAAGGTTTGCGCTTGAATATCGGTCATCGAGTGATACCCCAATGATGCGAGGTTATCTAACAACGCAGCGGACAGTGGAGTGGAGGAAAAGGGCAATGCAGTCACGGCAAGGTTCATCTTATTGAGTACAAAACGCCATTATAACACGTTCGTGACGATAATAATGAGGGTCAAGTGCTGCCACTTGACCCACCGAACTTTAAAAAGTGGATTTTTGCATATCAATGACAAATCGATAATGCACATCGGCGCGCTCAAGTCGTTCAAACGCCTCATTTATCTGCTCCATGGTGATCATTTCCACTTCCGGCAAAATGTTCATTCGCGCGCAAAAATCGAGCATCTCTTGGGTTTCAGCAATCCCCCCAATGAGCGATGCGGCAATACGACGACGACCCATGACTAAAGGCACCGTGTTCATTTCGGCCATCGGGCCTACTTGCCCGACTAAGGTCAAGGTGCCATCTATTTTTAGTAGCGGCACATAGGGCGTAACATCGTGTTTTACTGGCACCGTATCAACGATAAGATCAAAGGTGCTGGCGGCCTGCTCCATGCTGTGCTCATCATTGGAAAGTAAAAAAGCGTCGGCGCCCAAGGCTTCGGCATCCGCTTTTTTATGTGCAGAGCGACTGACAACTGTTACATGTGCTCCCATAGCAACAGCAAGCTTCACAGCCATATGACCGAGTCCACCCATGCCAATGACAGCGACATGACTGCCTGGGCCAACATTCCATGTTCTCAGGGGCGAATAGGTGGTAATGCCCGCGCAGAGCAAAGGTGCGGTCTTTGCTAAATCGAGCGCCGCTGGCACAGCGAGTACAAATTCCTCGCGCACCACGATGTTCTTTGCATAACCGCCTTTAGTGATCTCTTTAGTATGGGGGTCTGGGCTATTATAGGTTTGGGTAAAACCGTGCTCACAAAACTGCTCCTCGCCTGCGTGACATTGGCTGCATTGTTGGCAGCTATCGACCATACAGCCTACCGCCACATGATCACCTTTGTTGTAACCTGTAACTTTGGCACCGACCGCAATAACTCGGCCGACGATCTCATGGCCAGGCACACTAGGGTAAAGCGTCCATCCCCAATCATTTTTTACGGTGTGCAAATCACTGTGACAAACCCCACTGTAGAGGATCTCGATGGCCACATCATCCTCTCGTAACTGCCGACAATTATATTCATAAGGCACCAATGGTGTGTCATGTGAATTTGCAGCATAGCCTGTGGTTTTCATAAAGCCTCCAAAATAATGATAGGGCAGTGATAGACTGCCCTGAGGTCAGCAAATTATAGGTGGGTGTTGAAAAAGTCGCCGAGCTTAGCAAATGGGATCAACTCAACACGATCATATAAGTCAACATGGCCGGCGCCTTCAACTAGGTAGAGCTCTTTGGGCTCAGCTGCGCGGGCATAGGCATCTTGGCTAAATTCAATGGAATGCGCTTGGTCGCCGGAAATAAAAAGTAGCGGGCGCGGCGAGATCAGTTCCATGTCATTGAACGGATAAAAATTCATAAACTTAGTATTGCTGCTAAGCGTAGGGTGCGTGGTTAGCTCAGGTGAGGAGCCCGCAGGCGTATATTGGCCGCGTGGTGTGCGGTAAAAATCGTAAAACTCTTTAGCTATGGGGTGTGAATCGTCATTGATTTCATGAGGAGTGCCGCCGGTGTATTGAGTTTCACCACCTGCAAACTCAACGTCACGCTGCGCAGCAGCTTGAGCGATCACTTGCTTACGCTGAGCCAGCGTTTGCGACTGGTTATAAAGGTTACGAGTGAATGCCCCCATGTTATACATACTCACCGTGGCTATGGCTTTCATACGCGGGTCGATTTTCGCAGCACTGATTGCGAAGCCACCGCTGCCGCATATGCCCAGTACTCCGATACGTTTGGCATCGACATGCTCGTTGGAGCCTAAGTAATCGACTGCGGCACTAAAATCTTCGGCATACATGTCTGGTAGCACGGCATTGCGCGGGTTGCCTTCGCTTTCACCCCAAAATGACAGATCAATGGCCAGTGTGACAAAACCCATTTCCGCAAGCTTTTGTGCATAGAGTACGGCACTTTGTTCTTTCACCGCTCCCATTGGGTGACCCACGATAATTGCTGGTTTGCGCTCATCCGCCTGCATGTTTTCGGGCAGGTATAAATTACCAGTAACCTGCATGTGATATTGATTGTTGAATGTAACTTTTTGCATAGAGATACGCTCGCTTTGATAGAAGTTATTGGCTCCGTGACTCACCTGTGCAGTATGGGCATTATTTGCAGCTAGGGTTGCACTTGCCCATAGGGCCGAGCAGATAAGCACGCTAGTGAATGGATTTATAAATGTGGCTTTCATCAGAACCTCCGGTTGTGCAGCACAGTGTTGGTGATCACTAGGATTACCAAGTGCACACAATGTGTTGCGTTGCTGAGCTCATTATCAGGTAAAGGCTGGTTATTAAATAGACACAAAGCTGTTCGGTTCTTGCCTAAAAGTATGAGTGATAGGAAAAGGGTTACCGCTGACTATCGAATATCGGGTTACTTTGCAGAGCTAATGTAGACGTTATTCTTCGTTTTCAAGCGCGAGCTATAATCAGGCAATGATGCTGCTGTTTTTGGCATTCTATTAGGCACAAATCATCGCTACTGTAATCACTACTAGGTGTTTTTAGAAACGGGAGAAAACCATGTCAAAAAGTGAAGATATGAGCGTTATCCGGGCGCACCAGAGTGAACCCATAACGGGCCCTGCGGAATGTTTTACCGGCTCGGTAACTATTAGTAGTTTATTTAACGCCCCGGCACCATCACGATTAGGTGCTGCGGTTGTTAATTTTGCTGCTGGCGCACGTACACACTGGCACTCACACCCATTGGGACAAATTTTGGTGGTCACTCAGGGCATCGGTTGGACCCAATGTGAAGGGGGTGAGAAAACGCAGATCGGGCCGGGTGATTTGATTTGGTGTAACTGTGGTCGTCGTCACTGGCATGGTGCAACCAGTAGTGAACCGATGCAGCACATCGCGGTGCAAGAGGCGCTGAATGGTGAGGCTGTGCAATGGTTTGAAGCAGTGAGCGATGAGCATTATTTGGCGCCTGTAGTTAAGGCCAGTGAAGCACCTTAGTTAACCTTTAATTTGCTGGCGCTGCGCAGCGATATCGCGTTTGGGGGAAGTGCCGAACAAACGCGAATATTCGCGAGAGAATTGCGATGGGCTTTCGTAGCCCACCTTGTAAGCCGCACTTGAAGCATCGAATTGCTCGCCGAGCATAAGCCTACGGGCTTCAAGCAAGCGCAAGCGCTTTTGATATTGCAATGGGCTCATGGCGGTGAGTTGGCGAAAATGATGATGGAAGGTGGACTTGCTCATTTGCGCCATGTCGGCCAGCTCATCAACACTTTGGTGTTCTTGGTAGTGTGTTTTCAGCCACTCGATGGCACGTGCTACTCGCAGCCCCTGGCTGCCAGCAGAGACTACTTGGCGTAACCGTGCCCCTTGCTCACTGATCAGCACCCGCCAGAAAATCTCACGCTTGATAAGCGGCGCCAGTACCGCCTGTGAATCGGGTTCATCGAGCAGTGCAACTAAACGCTGGCAAGCACCGAGTAAGGTCGTGGTCATAGTCCCCAGTACCATGCCCTTGTCATGTTCGCTGGGGGGGGCTTTTTGCAGTGGCGCTTGAACGATTAGCTCGCTCATCACCGCCAAATCAAACTTAAGAACAAGGCCTAGATACGGTGCTTGGTCGTTCGCCTCCAACACTTGCATTCTTGCCGGTAAATCCAGTGATGTAATGAGAAAGTGGTAAGGGTCGTAACGAAACTCTTGGTCCCCTAGGGTCATGCTTTTCGCACCTTGCACCACCAGAGCAATGCTTGGTTCAACCACACACAATGAACACGAATCGGCGGGCTCTATTTGGCGATAAAATGCCAACCCCTCAATCGCTGTTTCTTGCATCGCTTGGCCCCGATTGTGGCGTTCGATCATTGCAGCCAACTCTTTGCTGATGGCACTGATACGGTTTTGCTCTGTGTTCATAGTCTTGTCTACGGCGATGGGGTGGGTAACTGTGAGTGTAATGCACAGAATAAAGCTTGCCTAGAAATTGTTCTGTACACTCAGAGTTATAGGCAAGTAAAGCGGAATAATATACTACCGAGATAGGCTGAACTCAGAAAAAATAGATGCAATCGACAGCGCAAATCACAGCTGTTGATTACACCTACTTAATCTGAGGAGATGACCTATGAAAGCGATTATTCCGACGTTGATGTTAATTATTGGCCTGACAATGGCGACTCAGGCCATGGCACAAAGCGCTCCTGAGGCGCAAATCAGTGTACAAGTTAACGGTAGCCAGTTACCTCTGCAGGGGCTTGGGCAATACTTTAGCGGTGCGGTGCGCGTGGAACCCCTATTTCAGCCGCAACCACAGACCCGTGCCGGCGGTGCGAATGTGACGTTCGAGCCCGGCAGTCGCACACACTGGCATAGTCACCCGCGAGGGCAAACCTTAATTGTTACCTCGGGTCAGGGGTGGGTACAGCAGTGGCAGGGTCGGCGTTTAGTGATAGAGCCTGGTGATGTCGTCCACATTCCTGCGAATGTGAAACATTGGCATGGTGCGACTGCGCGCACGGCAATGACACATATGGCTATTCAAGAGTCGCACCAAGGCAGTGTCGTGACTTGGATGGAAGCCGTGACCGATAAGCAGTATCAGCCTTAGGTAAGCGGGCTTATGCATATTAGTTTAACTATAGGCGAGACAGCATTGACTGGCACCCTGCTGGATACCCCTGCCGCACGCGATTTCTATGCTCTATTGCCTTTGCAGGTGTTGCTCAGTGATTTTGCTCAAGCGGAGAAAATTGCCAATTTACCGAAGGAGTTGAGCTTATCCGAAGCCGCAGCGGGCTGTGTAGGTGAGCCTGGAGATATCGCTTACTATGCTCCTTGGGGGAACTTGGCGATTTTTTATCGCCACTGCGCTTACGCCAAAGGGTTGGTAAAGCTAGGCGCGTTAACAGGGGATCTCAGTGCACTATTAGCAATTGATGGTGATACTGTGTGTATTCGAGCGCAATAAGCGATGATAGCGAAGCACCAGGCGTTTTTTGTCGCCGCGAGTATACAAATTTTGGTGTTTGCTTGCGCCGGCGCGCCGATTTCACTCTTTAATGTATATCGTGCGCAAGATGGCCTTTCGCACAGCGACTTAGGTTGGGTTTCACTAGCCTACTTTATTGCTGCTGCACTGGCTTTATTGGTATTTGGAAGGTTATCAAACCATCTCGGTCGCAAGCCTATGGCCGTGGCGGCGTTACTGTGTGTCTTACTTTCTTGTGTCACCATGATTGCCATGCAAACCTCGCTTGCGCTGCTCATTGCACGAGCCTTACAGGGATTTGCGTGCGGTGTGGCTGCAAGTTCCGTAGGTGCTTATGTCACCGATTTGGGAAGCTATAGACGTAAATCATGGGTGGCACTGATCACCAGTTGTGCACCCATGATCGGTATCCCTTTGGGAGCGGTAAGCTGTGCCTTACTCGTGAACTATGCACCGGCGCCAAAATTACTCATTTACATCTTGATAGCCACTGTGGCGGTGATGCTACTTGGACTACTGCTTCAATGCGAGGAAACGGTGCAGCGTAAAGGCAATGTGCGCTCAGCACTAAAGCCTGATTTCTACATGCCCAAAGCAGCATTGAGGCCGTTTGTCACTTTGTCAGCTGTGGTGGTGGCTACTTGGTCTATTGGTGGGTTCTACCAAGCGTTTGGGCCGGAAATTGTCGCCACTGCGCTGGGTAGTGATAATGCCCTTATCAGTGCGTTGGCCTTTTCCTCAGTGATGGTGCTCACCCCCTTGGGTGGGGCGCTCGCGGGCAGGTTCTTTGCCCAGCGCGCGATTGGGGTGGCGATGTTGATTTTAGTAACGGCCCTTATGGTTATTGCCTGTGCGCTCTATTTCGGTTGGCTCGAAGTCTTTTTGGCTGCGAGCTTGAGTGTGGGGATTGCGCAAGGGGTTGCCAGTAGCGCGGGAATGTCTGTGTTGATGGCGGATATTAGCCGAGAACATCGCGCAGGGATGCTGGCAAGTGTTTACATGGTCTCGTATTTGGGGGCGGTGTTGCCTGCTTTAGTTGCGAGTATCGCTGCTAACTATGTGGGTGTATTTACTTTATTTTGTGGATATGCGGTGCTTGCCGGTATTGCCGCGCTCATCGCTCTACTTAGCAGCACTCTTCATAGCGCTAACAGGGCAGAGCCCAGCAAACCGACTTAATAATGGGTAAGTTTATATAACCTATGTGTTACTAAGCCTGTGTTACGGCCCGTCGTGCTTGCCAAAATGAGGCGTCAGCAAAGCGTTGATTGCAACCGTAATGCTGTGCATGAAGAGCTATATATTGATTAAAATCGGCAAAAACACGCTGCTCATAAGCCAGTAAAGCCTCTTCACTGCCATATTGGAAACACTCAGCAATGGCTTTACCTGCGAGTTCACCATGTATGAGCGCTTTGGTAATACCGGCAGAGGAGATGGGATCGTAGTTACTTGCGCTATCGCCTACTGCCAGCCAGTTGTTACCAATAACCTTACTAAGAATACCTGAGCTTACGCGCCGCTTTGTTATATGTATCTCATTAGCGCTGTAATTACGTAAGTGGTTAAACCCATACTGAAATAATCCGTTTTCGCAGGCCCGACATAAAAATTCGTAACTGTTATCAAGACCATATTGAGCAACATTATCGCGGTCGGTACATAACATTAGCATCAACTGCTTACCAGGTAAGGCCGCGCCATACCACCATCCATAAGGCTGTGCCTCAACCACAGTACGCTCACTGCATGAAGGCGATTGCTTAACTGAGACAAGCGCACTGAGATAGAGCACTTCATCGAAGGTGTTTTCTGCAACTCCTAAAGTACGGGTCAGGCGGCGCTGCTGAGCGCTCGCATCCACCACAAAGCGGGCATGGTATATTTTCTTGTCACTCCCAAAGTTTACAGACAACCGAAAGCCAGTGGTACTTGCAGCGATAGCGTTAACTTTTGCACCACGTAATAATGTCACACCCAGTTGGCAGGCATAAGTACTTAGGTCATGTTCAAAAAGCTGTCGATCTAAATGATATCCTTGGCCTGTCAGGGTAAAGAAAAAGTCATTAAAGCCAACTTGTTCATTATGCCATCGCGAAATCGACCCTGAGCAAATGAGGTGCTTAGATAAAAGCTCCTCTGAATGCTCGCCAAGTATTCGCCTAAGCACCTCGTTAGCAGCTGGTGGAATAGTTTCACCAAGCTTTGCTTTGGCACTAGTTGCGGCATCAACGAGTGTAACAGTCAAATGTGGTGCCTGCTTTTTGATTGCGATTGCAGTGGCAATCCCAGCAGGCCCAGCACCAATGATCAAGACATCGTCAGTCATAGTTAATCCTTAGCCGGTCCCAAAAGAACCGGCTATCAAGCGTTATTTACTAGTTGGCTCTGGGATCACTGAAGTTGGCCAAGGCTGTACCAACTGCCCATTCGACTGATACAAGCTCTTTACTTCAACGAACTTGTCGCTACCATAGTTATCACCTTTTGGAGCACTTACTTGGTGACCTTGAATAATAAATCCGGTTTTATGCCAATTAGCCAAGTAATCGAGGTATTGACGGTACCGGCCTACATTTTGCGGGTAATCTGAGTAGGTTAAGTTGTCCTCACCATCAGCATCACCGCGAATACTAAAGAGTTGTCCGCCAAGGTTCCAAGTGCCTTGTTGTTCGTTAAATGTACACAAATTTGCAGGGTGCACTTGAACCGGGCGTTGGGCAGGCCAAGACCAATACAAGGTGTTACTTGCAGGGGGCACGGGATCAGGTTCATGCACGGCACAACTGTTATAATCGGTATGCCAAGGTTGTGCCATAAACTTACTTAAATCACCGGGGGTTACTTTGGCACTGTTATTGGGTATATAGCCAAAACTTAGGAACGGCTGTGCTTTACTCGCATGGCTATAATCCAATGGCTGCTCGTTTATCCTAAATGGTCCTTGTGTGGCGGGAATCGTGGCTACACCATTGCTATTGTCTACTTTGTAAAGGTGTGTATCACGCACAATGAAGGTCAGCTCAATGCCTGGCGAATAGCGTCCTCCCAAGCAGTTTTCTAGAACTACTTTATCAAGCTTTTCGCCCTCACCTAGGTTGGGTGCTTGTTCTTCACTGTGACCTTCGTACCACTGTTTCATAAGGAAGTACTGGGTGGTAGATAACGATAAAAAGCTCTTCGTTGCATCGCCCAGCGACAATGGCATTTTCGTGCGTTCGCTATCATCAGCAGGCAAGTTAGGGTTGCGTATCAAGCCATTGAAGTCTTTGATGAACTCTTTAGGGTTGTCGGAAGGTTTAATTTTAGCGATAAAGTTGTGCCCTTGTATTCCCTTATTCGGTAGATTGGTATTCCAGCGTTGTAAAAACGCACCATGCAATATAGGTAAAACATCGCCATTAAAAGAGGCTTTGTAGTTGCTGTTATACTGGCCTTCGCTATAGAGGTCAGGAATAAGGTTGAGATGCTCCACCCAGGTATTAAAAATATCATCCCACGTTGAGACAATGTTTCGCGTTTGCGGAGCATAGGCGGGATCGGTCGATACAAACCAACCGGCGACAACTTGAGCTGTTGAGCCATCATCGAACACAATCGTTGCATGCACTGGGCCATCGGCAACGTCATCGAACCACCCATCATTATCAATAGCGCCATTGAGCTCAACCTTTCGCTTTTGCGCTTCACTCATATGCGCACCTGCGCCATAGTTACCTTTTTTAAAAGCAAAAGCATTACCGTACCCCCCAGTAACGACTAAACGCCCAGTATTAGACTCGACTCGCAGCTCACCTAGGGTGGTAATGTCACCGGAACTGGGATTGAGATTGTCAAAATGATCGCTCGGGAAACTAGTGGGGTAGTTTGGCTGTTGCTGAATTTGCCCCTGTTGATCAATATAAGAGGCAGTAGTGTGAGCATCAAAATGCACCACCGTATTGCTATCACTGGCACGAATGCAACGAGGGCCAGGGTCTATGACTAATTGTAATAGGCGCTCTGGCATGTTTGGGTCAAGACCATAAGTGGGGTTACGCAACGGCGGAGTTTGTCCATGAGTGTAGCTATTTATGCCCTCTTCATTGCCTTCACTATCGGCAATTGTAAAGTTATTGTTCTTTTTATTGGCTACATGCACTTGCCAAATAATATCGCTGACGGTCTTGCCATTGATGGTATCGCCAAGGGTTATTTCCCGGCCTTTGTCATTACTTGGGTAGCTACTTTGTGGTTCATCGTACGCGTAGATACGAAAGCGTGCGGCTTGACGTTTTACCCGTTGTTGCTGGTCGCGAAAGTCATCGGCAGTGATAGGGGTCGCTTCGCTTCCCCATTTAATAGGTAAACCACCAAATAGTCCCGATGATTTGTCCAATAGCTCACCGGCGGCTGTCTCCGGAGCGATATAAAACTCTTCACTGTTGCCAACGCGAGCAAAGTTGATGGCTGGGTGAACGCGAAAAATAGTATTAGTACTCATGTTATTTCTCTCCCTTTTTGGCTAGGTTTTCCTTCACGTACTGCTTCATTTCCTGATCCCAGAAATACATATTCATAAAGGCATGGCTGATATTGAGGTTGGTGGGCTTTAATGGCGACAGTTTATGTGAACCATTCGGGGGAAAGCGTTGTGAACTATTATGACAGCGGAAACAATTATCCATAGTGCTTTGTGTTTGCGTAAAGGTCTCTATGGTTGCGTTTGATAAATGTAAACCGCCAATAAGTAATTGCTGTCCCTTGTCATCGACGTTAGTAGCCAGTGTTTGTCCGGGTTTAAGAGCATTTGCCTGAGCAAACCAAATAGCCGAGACCTCAAAATAATTTTTTAACCACTGGCGATCTTGCGGCAGGGCAAAGTCCTTGGAAGCCAGTAAATCATCGACACTGTGGTTCAGTTGTTGTACTACTCGAATATTAGTTGGCGCTTTGAAGGTGGCTTGGGTGGCGTCATTACCCCAGGCATAACGGCGACAAACTTGGGTACTAGGGCTAAGTGTTTGGCTTTTTTCGTCAAGTGTGAGCCGGCCCGAAACACTGTAGTTTAAATTACACTCTTTGTACTTAGTATTGGCACTGTAAAACGTCCAGTCCCGCTCTGAAACAATCTGATTGGGGTCGATGTTTTGTACTACTGGGCAGGGATCGTCATAACTGTTCTGTGGCTTAGAGCACACATTGGGAGCGTTGTCTTTATGCTCGAAAGTGGCCCAGATCATCTCCGGGTGCCCTTTGACCACGCCTGCAATATGAAACCCTACCAGAGCCAAGTACTCGTTGCTTTGTTGCGTTATATCCACCACTATTTGACCACCCTTATTTACCAACTTATAAACCGGTTGGCGGGTAACAAAATACTGGCCACTGTTGGCGGTGGTCGCATCAACGATTTTCCAAGAAGCTTTAAACTCAGCAACATTAATATCGAAGCTCAGAGATGGATCAATCTTCTGTACACTTTTATAGTTAGTCAGATCATGCTCGCTGACAAAATCGACAAATTCAGGGTTTAAGTATTGAGAGTAGTAAACAGGTTTGCCTTGTCTGTCGACGAGTAATCCCTCAGTGCCTGCTTGCAGATACTCATCAAGTGCTTTGGCATCGCTCGACTTTGCCATTCTTGGCAGTAAACTTTCACGGTTTTCTACACCCAGTAAATCATAAGGAGTCTCAAACCCAAGGAAGCGTGGTTGTCCAGTATTATGTGGATCTTCTTGCATTAGCCACATAAACATCTGCCATGACCAGGCGTGGAACTCGCAGTTTGAAGACGAGTTAAAGTCATTGCCATCAGGCATAGTGATACTTTTAAAGCTTTGCCAACTCTGTGGCGCTTGGCAGTGTTGGTCATTAAAGTCGTCGGAACTGGCGGCAACAGAGTTGGGACTGCTAAATGTCAGCAGCGAGCTACTTAGCAGCGCAAGTGCGGCAGGTGTTTTCATCAATAATCTCCTTGCTACAAAGAATCCTTTTAAAGCAGGCCTGTTTTACCTTAGGCACCCAATAATGGTGTTGGCCATAAAAGAACAGTGGGTGTAAAAGAACACGATAGATGGTCTCCCCATAATAGGTTCAACATCTAAATTTAATGTAGTTAGTTAACATTTAAATAACAATTACAGCACATAACATTTGTACCTTAATTTGTTTTAACTTGGTTGCAGTCTGTGTTTGTATAGGCTCTTCAACTAAGCTAAAGCTGAGCGATTAAAATAACTGGAGGTCATATGAGTGTGTCTGCCAAGCCCAAAGGGTTTCACTCGCTTACTGCCTATTTAATTATTGATGGTGCGGCGAAAGCGATGGCGTTTTATCAACACGTATTTGCCGCAGAAATCGTAATGCAAATGCCGTTGCCTGATGGCGGCATTGCTCACGGTGAGCTTAAAATAGGTGATTCATACTTGATGGTGGCTGATGCCTGCCCCGATGAACATTTTGTTAGTCCTTACCAACTCGGTGGTACTCCCGTGAGTATGATGTTGTATGTGGAGGATGTTGATACCACGTTTGCCCGCGCTATTGACGCAGGTGCAAAAGAGCTGCGTCCTGTGCACGATCAATTTTATGGCGACAGAGCAGGAACCTTGGAAGATCCCTTTGGCCATATTTGGACCATTGCTACCCATCAAGAGGACCTCAGTCCAGAGCAACTGCAACAGCGTATGGCTGACTTTATGAGCGAGCAACAGGATGCTTAGTGAGTGCCCACTACCGTGGGCACCGGGTCTTTAGGCACTGCGTAATTGTTGTGCTATTTGGGTGAAAATACTGGCATCATCAATGGTAGAGGGAATTTGCAGCGCTTCGCCATCAACCAGTTGACGGAGGTTTTTACGCAGTATCTTGCCCGAGCGAGTTTTCGGTAAACGCTCAACACACAGCACTTCTTTTAAACAAGCAATGGCGCCGATTTGTGTGCGTACGCTGCTGATAAGCTCGGCGCGAATATCAGCCCAAGTCCCTGAATAACTGTCTTTTAGCACCACCATTGCCATCGGCAGTTGGCCTTTCAAGGTATCACTTATACCAAACACCGCACATTCGGCAACAGCGGGGTGGGCAGCAACGATTTCCTCCATTTCGCCGGTGGATAATCGATGCCCGGCGACATTAATCACATCGTCAATACGGCCCATGATAAACACGTAGCCTTGCTCATCGATGTAGCCGCCATCACCACAGAGATAATAGCCTGGGTAGGTACTTAAGTAACCGGCTTTGAAGCGCTCATTGTTTTGCCAAATGGTCGGTAAACACCCCGGAGGCAGTGGTAACTTAATGGCAACCGCACCACTTTCACCTGCAGCGCAGGGGGTGCCATCAACATCAAGTATATGCACATCGAAACCGGGGGTGGGCACACTGGCACTGCCTGCTTTGATTGGTAAAGGTTCAATACCTATAGGGTTACAGGCAATAGCCCAGCCGGTTTCGGTTTGCCACCAGTGATCTAATACGGGTAACTGGGTGGTTTCGGTTAGCCACTCATAAGTGGGCGGATCGAGGCGCTCTCCAGCTAAAAAGAGCCGCTGTAAACTTTGCGTGTTATGGCGCTTAAACCCTGCGCCATTAGGGTCTTCTTTTTTTATCGCGCGAAAAGCGGTTGGCGCGCTAAACAGCGCATTTACGTGATGTTCTTCAACCACACGCCAAAAGGCACTGGCATCAGGGGTTCGCACTGGCTTGCCCTCGTACAAAACCGTTGTACAGCCGTAGATCAACGGCGCGTATACAATATAGGAATGGCCGACCACCCAGCCGATGTCCGATGCAGCCCAAAACACCTCCGCCGGTTTCATGGCGTAAACCACTTCCATACTGTAATGCATTGCCAGGGCATGGCCGCCATGCTCGCGCACGACCCCTTTTGGAGTGCCGGTTGTCCCCGAGGTGTAGAGAATATATAAGGGGTGATCTCCGGCTACGGGAACAGCGTCAACGGCAGTGGCTGTTTGCATTGCTTGATGCCAGTCAACATCACGCATGGGGCTCAATTCAGCAGGGCATTGTGGGCGCTGGTAAATAATACAGTGCTGCACCTTATGATGTGCCTTGGCTAGGGCTTCGTCAATGAGTGGTTTGTAAGCGATGACACGCTCTACTTCAATGCCGCAAGAGGCGCCGAGCACCAGCTTGGGTGTGGCATCATCAATGCGCACCGCTAATTCATGCGCCGCAAAGCCGCCGAATACCACCGAGTGAATGGCGCCCAAGCGTGCACAGGCGAGCATCGCTATCACTGCTTGCGGGATCATCGGCATGTAAATCACCACTCGGTCACCTTTGCCGACGCCTAATTCACGCATGACTCCAGCAAAGTGAGCCACTTCATCGCGCAGTTCGCGGTAGCTGTATGTTTGTTGCGTGGCGGTGACGGGTGAGTCATAAATCAGCGCTGCGCGCTCACCATAACCTTGGTTAACGTGACTATCTAAAGCCAAGTAACTGGTATTGAGGTTGGCATCGGCAAACCAATGATAAAGCCCCTGTGAGTCTTGATGGTAAGCCTCAGTGGGTGGCGTATGCCAATCGATGCGCTGGCTCTGGTGCATCCAAAATTGCACTGGGTCGCTTTGAAACTGCTGGTAAATGCGCTGATATTCGCCCGCCATAATTACTTTCCTCGTATTACATGTGAGAGACCCTACAAAATGTAGGCTCTTTTTCGAGCAAGCTGTATGCGACCTTGGTCTGTGCTGCATGGCTTTGTTTATCGCGTTAGATTTGTTATTTTTGCCAATCTATTCGGACAATGGATTGACACCATGACTTGGCTGCAGCGCTGGCAACAGCTTAGCCACCCAACGCTGAAACTGGGCGTCTTATGGGTAGCTTCGCTTTTTATATTTAATTTCTATTGCTTGTTTTGGCGCCACTACGTTGGTGGTGCACGCTGGGACTTTATCGACTCACAGTTATTTTGGGTGAAAGAGTGGGGCGCTTTATGGGGGCTATCTATGGCAGCAATATATGCGCTAACACATTCTCAGCGAGTGTATAAACCGCTGCTGTTGAGCTGTGCTGTGGTGAGTGTGTTGTTGCTAAGTTATATCCGAGTGTCGCTCGATTTCGATTTTTACGGTCCTAATTGGGCTGGCGCAGTCATTAATTTACTACCTAAGTACACCTTTGCAGTGCTTTTGGTGATGGGAGCCATTTACCTGAGCTTGGTAACCAAGGTGAAAGCACGCGACTCAGTTAACGGAGCCGATATCGCTCCTGCATGTCTCACAGTGCAGCATCGGGGCATGGAAAAAGCGCTCGCTATCAGTGATATTCAGTATGTGCGCGCTGCAGGTAATTATGTTGAGGTTGTCGATGCTGATAGCCGTTACTTGGTGCGCACCACCATTAAACAACTGAGTGAGCAGCTAGGCGCGGCACCTATGATACGCGTCCATCGCAGTTACCTGATTAACCTACACCACGTACGTGAGCTTAAGCCATTGGAAAATGGCAAAGCGCAGGTGTTAGTGGGTGAGGATCATTGGGTACCAGTGAGCAAAACTTTTAAACCAGCGCTGAAGCAAGTATTAACTCAAAGCACACAGCCAGGCATTTCGTCACAAACTCAGTTGTTTCATCACAAAGTTATTTAAATCAATGCGTTAATAAGTACCTTTGAAGAAAAAAGAGGAGGTACTTAATGACTTATGCAGGTGTAAACCGACTACTACATTGGCTGATGGCGGCGCTTATTTTGGGGTTGCTGACCCTGGGATATTACATGACCTATGTCGCCGACTATGGCCTATATCACTTACACAAATCCGTTGCCGTGGTGGTGGCATTATTGCTGCTACCCCGACTGGTGCTGCGCTGGTTCAAACCCTGGCAGAGCACGGTTAAAGGTAAGGGCGCGAAAGCGGTGCATGGCTTTCATTGGTTGTTGTTGGTGCTGCTGGTAATAATGGTGGTGTCGGGCGCTGCTTACAGCGGCTTTGGAGGCTATGGCATTGCTTTATTCGATTGGCCATTGCTGGCGCAAAACATAGATACTCAGCAGCAAGTCGTTGCTCACTCAGCAGCGCTTAGCGACTGGGGATTAGCGGTGCACATATACTGTGCTTGGGCGCTATGCTTTACACTGGCTATCCATGCATTGGCAGCATTAAAACACCACTTTATTGACCGAGATGGGACATTAATACGGATGTTAGTCGGCGAAAAAGGAGCGCGTCTATGAAGTGGCTAGTAACGTTATTGTTGAGCCTTTATGCAGCAGCATTAAGCGCCACAACAATAGAGAAAATAAACCTCGATAACCACTGTGAACAGGCTAATTTTGCGCGCTTTGGCGAGGCGATTGGCGATGCACGTATTGTTATGCTGGATGAACTGACCCATGGCGAGCAACAGAATTTTGCACTCAAGACCTGTTTGGTGCGTTATTTACACCAGCATCAAGGCTTTGATGCGCTGATACTGGAAAGCGGTCTATTTGATGTTGCGCAAATCTGGCAACAGCCCGGTCAAGCTATCACTGCTCAAGCACCGGGTAACATCTTTTATATGTACGCCGCAAGTGCGCCAGTGCAAGCGCTCATGCGGTATATTGACGCACAGCGAGGCAGTGAGCGGCCTTTGCAGCTGGCTGGCTTTGATGGTCGTCTCAGTGGTGAATATTCTAAGGCGCAGGTAAGCGAATTTATCATCCAGCAAAGTCAGCGTTTCATCCCAAGTGTTGCTAAAGAGGTCGACTGGGCTGCATTTAAACGTACCAACGCAGCGGTGCTGAAGCGCCAACCACAGCATATTAATGCAAAGCAGCAACAAGCCTATGTTGCTACCTCCTATCGCCTCCAGCACGCTTTAAACACGGCAGTCAGCGACCAGCAAGGATACCAAGGACCAAAGTATGTCGCCCGGTTACTCCATGGGTTAGTGCTCGTGGCGCAGTCGATAGCAGGGCAGCGACGTCATGACGAGCACGACTTGGCTATGGCCGACAACGTGAAGTGGTTACTGAGCAGTGAATTGGCAGATAAAAAAGTGATTATCTGGGGTCACTATATCCACTTAAACTACGGCGGTTTTATTGAGCATCACTATGCAAACTTAGGCACTGTGCTGAAGCAACACTTTGGCGATAGCGTGCACTCAGTGCATATTAGCGCCGCCAGTGGCGAGTATCGCGACTATGTGACGATGGCAAGTAAAAAGATTATGGCCCAGCCACAGCAATTTGAACGTCTAGTTGCGCAACAGCATGAATTGCAAACACATCAAGCACTCTTTATTGACCGCGCAGCAATGCAGCGCTTTGTGCAAAATGCGCCGTCTACTAGCATATTGTTTGGCCATCAATATCGTTACGGGATTGCGTTAGCGCAGTGGCAGCAATACTGGGATAGTCTCTTTGTCTTGGCGCACACCAAAGCGTCGAAAAAGCAACCTTAAAGCTAGGCGGGGCCGTGAATGCCCCGCTGATGTTGAGGTTATTTCCTGTAGCGCTCGAACCAGGCTAATGTATGCTCTATTTTGGCAATCATCCGCGAGGGGCGCCCAGCAATACCGTGGGCAGAGCCGGGTACACGGATCAGTACGGTATCTACTTTTTGCAGTTTTAACGCTTGATAGAACTGCTCGGACTCCGATATGGGCGTGCGGCGGTCCTGCTCTCCTGTCATGATCATCGCCGGAGTGGTGACGTTACCGACTAACGACAGTGGTGAACGTTGCCAGTAGTGGCTGAGGTTGTCCCACGGCATGCCCGGAAACTGGTTACGAATTTGCCCTAAATAACTGTCGGCGGTAAGCACTTTACTGACCCAATTGATCACCGGCTTGGTGATTGCCGCAGCATTAAAACGGTCGCTTAAACCAATGGCGTAGGCAGCAGCAATGCCGCCGGCAGAGCCACCAGCGATAAAGAGGTTGTTTTTATCAATAAAGCCTTTAGCGATTAATGCGTCAACGGCGGAATTATGATCGGCAAAATCTTCCTTTGAGGAATACTTACCATCAAGTAACAAGGCAAAGTCTTTGCCGTAGCTCGTGGAGCCGCGATAATTCATATAGACCACCACATAGCCAGCGGCCGCATAGCGCTGTAATTCGGCGCTAAAGCTGGGGCCATAGGCTAGGTGTGGGCCGCCATGAATTTCCACCAACAGTGGGTATTGCTTGGTCGTATCAAAATCAGGAGGGGTGATATACCAGCCATGAATAGGTTCCCCATCAAACTGCGATTCCACCGTTAACTCATGCACTTGCCCTAAGGTTTTATGGCCGAGCAGGTCTTCATTGAGCGCTGTTAGCGTGCGCTGCTTGTTGCGGTGAAAATACCCTAAATCAGCGGGGCGCTCAGCACTGCCCTGAGTAAAAGCGAGGGCACCATTGTTTGCCATGGAAAATTCACCACTGACATAAGGGCGACCTATGGATGTGCCTGCGACTGAGCTGACGCGTTCAGTGATGTTTCCTGCGCGGGTTAGGGTGGCAAGCTTACGTTGGCCGCGATCGTCGTACTGAATGACAAAATCCCCTTTGCCCGCCCATTGATAATGGCCGACAGCGCGATCCAGTTCTGATGTCAGTGACTTGACGGCCCCGGACTTGAGATTTAACAAGCTCAGCTCGGTATTAACGTAAGGAACTGCGGCGTTACCTCGGGATAGAAAGGCTAGCTGCTGAGCATTATGACTGAATTGGGGATGGGTCTCACGGCCGGGCAAATCGGTGAGCTGTGTCGTGCTATAGGTACCAACATCCACGCCATACAGGTCAAGCTCAGTGGTGCGATACTCCCAATCAGGGTGCTTATCTGATGCATACACAACTTGTGTCGCATCCGGGCTCCACGCCAATGGACCATAATGTTGATAATCGCCTTGTGTTAATTGCCGTGGTGCGCCGCCTTCGGCTGGAAGCACAAACACATGACGAAAGCTGGGCGTCAAAAAGCCTTGGCCATCGGCTTGATAACGAGCTTTGTCAATAACCGTAACTGGTTTAGATCAGTCGGCGCCTTTGGGTTTTTTCGGTAACTTCACTGATTTTACAAAATCGGAAGGGCCCTGTGGCACCGTCATGGTAAAAGCCAGTTGTGTGCCGTCAGGAGACCACGTGAGGTCGCGCACTGGTTTTGGCAATTGTGATAATAACGCCGTTTTATCTTGCGCCAGCCAGTGCATATGCACTTGCAAAGAGCCACTGCGATTACTGGTAAAGGCGATGCGTGTACCATCGGGAGACCAGCGTGGCTGAGCGTAACTATATTGATCTGCAAACAGCGGAGTATGCTCATCAGTGCTTAGGCTATAGAGCCACAGGCTTTGCTTATTGTTATCCTTCATAATGTCGTAGCCACGACGGACATACACAATGTGCTTGCCATCGGGGCTAATTTGCGGGTCGCTGGCGTACTCGAGGGCAAAAATATCCTCGGAGCTGAAGGTCTTGTTGTCGGCTTGGGCGGGCAACGATGCGCCGCCAAGCAGCGCAGCTGTGAGTATCAAAGGGGTTAGCGCATTCATAAGTAAGTACTTTTTTTAACCAGAAAATATCATCCTAGGTGGGCGGGTTAATGCTGGCAACTGCAATGCGATTAACGGCGAGTATGAGTAAGTTGCGGATCTGAGGTACTTTTTCAATATACTTGTGGGGTATTAGATTAAATGGTTAGATTAGGCCCTACTTGGGCGAGTGATCGCCCTAGTTTGCTTAGCCTTAAAAGGAGTTTATATGGACAGTCAAGGCGTACATGATTATTTGCTCACTAAGCCATTGAGCTCAGTGGCGCAGCCCTTTGGCCCTGGGGTCGACGTCTACAAGGTAAAAGATAAAATGTTTGCCACCCTAGCGCTTGGAAAAATGGGGAAAGAGGATGAAGATAATCGCCATTGGCGCGTAAATTTAAAATGTGACCCTGATGAAGCCCAGGCCCTGCGCGATATTTTCACTGCGGTCATCCCTGGTTATCATATGAATAAAAAGCTATGGAATACGGTGATACTGGATGGCTCCATTCCAGCGGGCGAAATCCAAAGAATGATAGATAATTCCTATACTTTGGTGGTGAGTAACATGCCCAAGAAAGAGCGTGAACAGATTTTGTCGTTACTTTAGTGCCTGCTTATTTACCGGCCTTGCTTTGATAACGCTCGAGTAACAGACGCATAATATCGCGCCAAGTCACAATCCCCACCGGTTGGCGCTGTTCATTAACGATAGGCACACAGGTAATAATATGTTCGTTAAATAACTTCACCACATCAATAAGTTGCGCATGTACTGGTAAGCAAACAGGGGAATGAGTCATAATTTGGCTAACACGTTTATTGAGAGTGGCTAAGTCGGCTTTGGATGCCGAGGCCTTACCAACATTCGGGCTTAATGCCTTAAAAATATCGCGATCAGAGACGACCCCAACTAATAACGATTGCTCTACTACCAGCACATGGTGAAATTGCGTGCGTTTGAAAATATCATTGACAACGCGCAGGGTGTCATCGGGTGAACAAGTAACCACTGGCGTGCTCATTAAGTTACTTAACTTCATAGGCGCTGGTTCCCATACAGAAACGGTTAAAGTGACTGCTGATACACTGTTTTTATTATAACATTTAACAGTCTTATACGTGACTAAAAGCCTATAAGACTGCATTAAGTGTAGTAAATATAAGCTTATAAAGCTTCTTTGCTGAGCGAACAATAGCAGAGTCATTAGTACTCACTAAACTTTTGAATTTTATACAAGGCACATCGGATGGCAATTTCAAAAACGTTAAAGCATAAGACCCAAAAACTCGTAGACTCGAAGCATATGCTTAAAGGCATCACTTTCGCTTCTTTTTTAGAGTCGACCATTGTGCCTATTCCTTTAGAAGCGGTGATGGTGCCATTGATGCAAGCACGACGAGATAAACTATGGTTAATCGCGCTTATGGCTACTTTGGGCTGTATAGTCGGTGCCTTGTTTGGTTATGCCATCGGTTATTTTTTGTTTGACCTGGTCGGTCAGTGGGTTATTGATACGTTCTCTAGCCCTGAGCAATTTGAACAAGTCAAACAACAGATGCAAGCACAAGGGTTCTGGTTTGTGCTCACTTTAGGTATTGCGCCTATTCCTTTTCAAATAGCGATGCTGGCTGCGGGAGCGACCAAGTACTCCCTATTAATGTTCGTTTTAGCCAGTGCAATAGCGCGCTCAATTCGCTATTTTGGCTTGGCGGCGGTGGTATATTTTGCTGGTAATCATGCCGAGCGGGTGATCAGAAAACACAAAACAAAGGCCATTGCTGGCCTCTCTATTGCGGTGCTTTTATTGTGGTGGGCAGCCAACGCGCTTAAAGGCTAGTGTGCTCAAGCAGTGAATCAATGGTTTTGGCCGCTGCAATGGCTTGTTCATCGCCGCCGACATTCGCCATAACAGAAAACCCTACAGGCAGACCCTGAACATCAGCTAAAGGCAGAGTAATGTGGAGCGTACCTGCCACGGCAGCGAGCGTGCTGGCGCCACCGAGATAATGATCGCCATTAATTTTATCAATCTTCCATGCCGGAGAGTTGGTGGGGCTGATAATGGCATCGAGCTGATTTGCTGTGAACCAATGTTGTAGTGCATTACGCGCAGTGAGGCGATACTGCTGTGATGCCTCCAAGTAATCTTCGCGTTGGGCTTGTAAATCGATGGCATTTGCTTGATGTAACAGCTCTTGACCGAAGTAGGGCATGGTGCGATCTTGGTGCTGTTCATTAAAGGCGATCAGCTGGCTTAGCGTTTTCACCTTTACCTGCGCTGGCGTGGCGGCCAGATAGGCGTTCACATCGCGTTTGAATTCATACAATAACACTTGGAACTCTTGGCGGTACATACTACCCAGATCAGCTTGAGGCAGTTCGATAAGTTTAATGCCATGGCGCTCTAATTGCTTGAGCTGCTTTTTAAACACAGCCTGGGTCTCGGCGGTAAAGTGGCTGTAATCAACATAGCCAAGTGTTAATTCCTTTGCCCTACTGGGCTTTACCTCTGTGTAATTGATGGTGCGAAAGGCGTGGTGATTTGGGTCTTGGGCGTCGGGTGCAGCGATGACCTGAGTCGCTAATAACACATCCGCTAGCGAATTAGCCATTACTCCAACGGTATCCTGACTTTCAGCTAATGGCACCACACCCACGCGGGAGACTTGACCATAGCTAGGTTTGAGCGCATAAACACCATTTGCCGCAGCAGGGCAGACAATCGAGCCGTCGGTTTCAGTGGCTAACGCGAGGGGCGCGAAGCCCAGTTTTACCGCCACGGCTGAGCCAGAACTGGAGCCGCATGGGCTACGGGTCGCATCAACGGCATTAGCCGTTTGCCCACCTAGGGTACTCCAACCAGATGAAGAGCTGTTGGAGCGAAAGTTCGCCCACTCGCTAAGATTGGCTTTACCGAGAATAATCGCTCCGGCGCTGCGTAACTGAGAAATGACCTGGGCATCAGCGCTGCTGACATTCTGTGCTAAGGCCAAGGCCCCAGCTGTAGTGGTCATGTTAGCAACGGCTATATTGTCTTTCACCAGTACCGCCATACCATGAAGTGGTCCTTGCCATTGACCTTCACGAGCCAAGTTATCAAGGCGCTGCGCATCGTGTAGGGCGTTATTGTTAATGGCCATCACCGCACGATAGTTATCATTTAGCGCGTCAATACGTGTTAAATAGTGTTGGGTAAGCTTAGCGGCAGAGCTCTGTTCACTATGGAGTTGTTGTTGAAGGTGCGACACTGTTTCGGTCTTTTGCGCATTGGCGCTGAAGGCCATACACAAGAGCAGTGCAGATATCGTAAGCCGGGTGTGGTTCACGAGCGTATCCTTGTTGTTATTATGTGCCTTTAGATTAGCGGCCTTCGTTGTCTGCGGTCAACTGCAATAGGGTGAGTGAAGCGCTTGCCAACATCGGTGTCATTTGCGTTACTATGGCTTCTTTGATAACCCATGGACGATAGCTATGAGCCAATATTTACACCAAGCCTTTCAAGACCTTCGTATCCGTAAAAATGACGTCACGAACGACCAAAACAAACACCGTTCGCAAGGTAATAGTGCACATTTGCAGACACTGGAAGAAAAAATCGACTCCCTATATTTAATGAATTTAGCCGCGTTGGAGTTGTTGCAAGATATGGGAGTCAGCCGCAGCGATATTTTACGAAAGATAGAGGAAATCGACCTACGTGATGGCAAACTCGACGGTAAAGTCGCATCGTCGAGTCACTGCAAAGACTGTGGCCACAAGGTGAGCCCTCGTCGCCGTCATTGCTTTTATTGCGGCGCTAATATCGCTCAGCTGCAATTTTAGCTCCTTCCTTAGTTGCAGCACTAAAGTTAAGCCTAGGGTCAGTGATCAGTCGCTAGGTTATAAGCTCGAATAGAGCAAAGGGGCAAACAGTGCGATTACTAACAGGGTTGTTACTGACGTTATCACTTGCGGCGTGTAGCGAACCACAAACCCGCTATTACGCAAGTTATGCAGATGCACACAGAGCACAACTATTTGAGCAGGGGGAGCTACCTGAGGTATTGCCGCTATCGGCCAAGGCATTTCAAGTTAACACTCATGCCGATAGAAAACGGGCGACGGGACGCTTTAAAATTGCGCCAGCGGATATCAATATCTTTGTCAGCCGGTTACAGCAAAGCCCATACCCAGGCTACGAATTTGTGTATTATCATGGCGCACAGGTGTGGTTGTTTAATATACATAAAGACGGCAAGGTGGAGTACCGCTCACATTCAAAGTGAGGCAATACCCCGTTGCGTTAGACTACTAATTCAGCCTGAATATGGCGTATTAAATTATTGACCCAATTGACATACTGGCGATGGATTTTCTTGCCATCGTATCTTAAATTGACAGAGTCAACATACTCTACCGAAAACTGGCTCGGGGTATAATTAATATCAACCGTCAACTGATGAGTGCGAATATTGAGCACCGCAGCAACGACCCCTTCGCTTTTAGCTGCACACTGCCAGCCGAGCTGCAGGCATGCTTTGATAATGGCTTTTTCAATATCCTTATCACTGTGGTTTTGGCTCTGAGCCATAGGAATGGCATTATAGGGAAAGTCTCGCACTGGCACTGTGGTTTTGCAGGCACTCAGGGTGAATAAGGCCACCAAGGCAATGACAAGGGTGTGACGCATTTACTGATCTCCGTGTAAAAGCGTTATTGTCTCTTAAAAGTTATTATTACTCAAACCCTTGTATGTCGGTTTGTGTTAGCCAGTAGAAGCCGTGATGGTGTCGCTATGATGGATTTCAACCAAGCAGTTACGGCCACGGCTTTTTGCCTCGTAAAGGCCTTTATCCGCTTCAATCAGCATCTTTTTAATATCAAAATGGCCACTCTCTCGGCAAGTGACGCCGATGCTAATGCTCAGCGGCAGGCGCTGATGGTGCCAATAAAATGAGCCCTCGGCAATGGCCTTACGTAAGCGATCGCCCACTTTGAGCGCCGTGCGTTGATGGGTATTGGCTAAAATCACTGCGAATTCCTCTCCGCCAATACGCGCAGCTAAATCATCTTCTCTGAGTTGCTCGCGAATGCGCTGACTCACCCATTGCAACGCAGCGTCTCCGCCATCGTGACCAAACTGATCATTGACCTTCTTAAAGTAATCCAAATCTATCATCATGACTGCAAGCGGCTGCTGCTTAGCAATACACTGCGCGAGTCGTTTTTCGCCTTCATAGAAAAACGCACGACGATTGTACAAGTTTGTGAGTGGGTCGAAATTAGCTAAGTTAGTGAGTTTAGCTTCTGAGCGTATGAAAAAAAGCATCGGAAACACCAGTGCCGTGCACGTGGTCAGTAGTAAGTGAACAGCAAGGACTAACTGTTTGGTCCAAGGCGGTAATGATTGCTCCCAGTGCAACAAATTGGTAAGCAACAGGCCCGTTTGAACCAACATTACCAGCGCATGCAAGGTGACGAGAACAAGCAAAGTGGCGGCATATATATTGCCTTTGGTTGTTGTTCTAATAGCCGCAGCAGCGGCAAAGAATAGTGTGGCAATAGCCATAGAAGTGTAAATCTGCCCCCACAGTGGTTGGTGGTGCAACAACGCCAGTAACAACGCACTGAAACCCAGAATAAAATAGATAAACAACGGGTTATGGTGTTTTGAAGAGCTGTACCAGAGTATACCTCTTAGCACCAGCAATGGCGCTGTTATCATCAATAGTTGGGCGCTGTAATGGGTCAGTACCGGTAAGTCGATAAACACACGCAGAGTCGCGCTTATTTCAGCTAAACTAAATACCAGACAAGATAATCCCCAATACAAAAAGCTTCGTTGCGCACGTTGGTAAAACACCAACAACAAAAAGACGCCAATAAAGGCGTTGAGTAAAGTCGATACCACTATCAATGTTGGTAGATGTAACATGGCACTCGGGATGTTGGGGAGACACTTGAAGTTTAGTTCACCTACTTGGCGTCGCAACCCGCGCCATGGGGAGTTACTCAGTAAAGATAATTAAAATATCGTTAATTAAGCGTAAATATGGTGGTTTTGGCGAATGCGGTGAACTGGCTTAATCTCCATCTGACTGAAACTAAAGGAATTAATATTTGGCGCTGATTTTGCTTAGGTAAGCAAAACGACAACAGGAGTGTGAACATGAGTGTTCCTTTAAAGGACAGGCCGTTAGCGCAAGTAAAAGAAGAGATCATCGATCAGCTAATTTTAAATTACAGTCATGGTGAAATTTCAGCGCAGGCGTTTGAACGTCGCCTTGATCAAGCGTATGACTGCAGCTGCCAAGAGCAACTAGCAACATTGGTTGCTGATCTGCCGCTGCACAGCGACCCACGCTACAACAGCGAGAAGGCGGCACGTATGCGCACTCCTTTCACGCAAAGTAGCGAGCAGGTTTATGGTGAGAAAATTACCGCCATATTAAGCTCGGACCAACGCAGCGGTGAATGGGTTGTCCCTAAAGAAATTCATCTAAACAACTATTTGGGAAGCATTGAATTAGACTTTACCAACGCTATCTTTTCTCACCCTGAAGTACACATTTACGTTAATTGTATTTTGGGCAGTGATGAAATTGTGGTGCCAGAGAATGTAGATGTGCAAACTCAGACCACCAATATCATGGGGTCACTGGTTAATAAGCGGGTCTCACTTGGGCCGCGATACGAAGATAAACAGCGACCGCGCATTATTATCCATGGGCGTATTATTCTCGGGAGTGTGGAAGTCAGTATTAAGCGAACGATGAAAGAGAAATTAAAGGCCTTTGCCTTTGATTTACGTGATTTATTTGATGGCCGAGAGCAGGGTAAAAGCCGTAACCGATATGATGGCTAGAATGTCGGGGCTTGTTCATAGCAAGCCCCGTAAACTGATTAGTCCTGAGAGTACTTTTCTAGTTTGTTGTAGAGTGTTTTCACACTAACACCTAATTGTTCGGCGGTGTCCGTTTTGTTGCCGGCGTTCTCTTCCAAGTTTTTCAAAATTGCCGCTTTTTCCAACTCTTCCAAGGAAACGCCAGTAGGAATATCGACGCTGTTGCTGTCGCTTTTGCTTACTGATTCACCCAATGAAAGATGTTCGGCTTTGATTACGTCATCGGCCAAGATCATCGCTCGTTCAATGGTGTGTTTTAGCTCCCGTACGTTGCCTGGCCAGTTATAAGCAGCAATGCGGCTAAGTGCATCGGTAGCGATACGTTTGTGGCTCAATTCTTGGGCATTACGGTAGGCAAGGAAGTGCTCAGCGAGGCCGGTGATGTCATTGCCTCGATCGCGCAGTGGTGGCACTCGGATAGGGAAGTGCGCTAAGCGGAAGTATAAATCCTCACGGAAAATGCCATCATCAATGGCTTGTTGCGGGTTACGGTTGGTTGCACAAACAATACGCACATCAGCATGTTTCACTTGTTGACTGCCTACGGCGCGATACTCTCCGCTTTCGAGCACGCGCAGTAACTTAACTTGTTGCTCTAATGGCATCTCTGTTACTTCGTCTAAAAACAGCGTACCGCCTTTAGCTTGGTCGAAGACCCCTTGGTGATCGCGGTGTGCACCTGTAAATGCGCCTTTCACATGACCAAATAACTCACTATCTATAAGCTCTGGGGAAAGCGCACCACAGTTTATCGCAACAAAAGGTGCTTGTGGCTTATCGCCAGCAATATGAACGGTATTGGCAACGAGCTCTTTACCTACACCACTTTCGCCAATAATCATCACGTTGGCATCAGTGCGTGCGACCTTACGAATAGTGCGATACAACTTGTGCATAGACTTAGAAGAGCCGACTAATAAACCAAATTGGTCAAGGTCGCTGGACTCAACAGCTTTACTTGATTGGCTGGCTTCACCAAACAGTTCGTAGCTGTCTTGCAGAGTTTCGCTAATCAGTTCCAAATCATACGGGGCACGGCAGTGGAACCCGGCACCATCGCGCATCAACTTATCAAGATATGGATTTGGCTTACCTTTACTTAAAAATAGAAACTCAACGTGCGATAACGCGTCGGTGTCATTTAGGGTGTTGTATCCTTGTTCATTGAATTCTTCGAGTTCCACTAATGCAATATCACAACCCGACTGGGCAACTTGCGCTTCCCACGGCTCAAACTCGTTTGCGTAGACCAGCTGAAACTTTTTTAATACTTCTAATTTAGCCAGCTTCGAGACCAGCTCGGGATCGCTGAGTTGTACAAACATTTTAACCTGGTGCATACATCACTCTCCTTGAAAGAGTTGTAAAAATAACAAGTCAGCGGGTAGATGTTACTCGGGTTCAGCGAGGAGGTCCTTCTAACCTTCTGATTTATAATAAAATAAATAATGGTATATGAATTGCAGGTGAACTTGGTACATCAGCGACCATAGGAGTTTAGATATGGTTAACCTTGACCAAACACAAGCAAAACGTGATAAAAAAATTGCCAAAGATATTCTTAAGCTGAACCGAGATGCGGCGACGTTTTATAAGCAGGCAGCCGAGCAGGTCGGTGACTACAACGTCAGGCATGTCTTTATCAATATGGCAAAAATACGGGAACAAGCCCAGTTATCTGTCTACGATGTGGATGAAAATCCCGATCACAGCAGTATAGAAAATACTTGGCTGGGTACAGCGATCGCTTGGTACGCGCAAGCTAAGAGTCATTTTTCTAACAGGCCTGAGCAGTCAATGATAATCGATCTCATTGAGTTCGAGAAGAAGTTATTGGCGAAAATAAAAAAAGCAGTCAGTGAAGCTCGCGACCCAGCACTCAAAGGCGCTTTAGCGAGTATTACTGCCGATATTCAGATGTGTATCGACCAACTCAGTGCATGTAAACCAGCGAATACTCGCAGCCACGCAACGCAGTGAGTACAATAACGGCCACAGCAATGTTTAACAACCCATACTATGGCCATGTCGAAAATATTTGTGATAGGTTTACCGCGCAGCGGCACAACCAGCGTGTGTGCTGCTGCGCTCGATTTAGGTCTTCGCACCGCCCACACAGCTTATACTAAAGCGTGTTTTGAGCGTGCGGAGCTCATCGCCGACACACCCTGCTTTAGCCACTACCCGGAGCTGGCTGAGCGCTTCCCTGAGGCAAAATTTGTGCTCTTGCAGCGGCAACCAGAGCGTTGGCTGGAGTCTATCCAACGCTTATTGCAGCGAATGAGTACCAATTTATTGAGCGATACAGGGGGGTTTAGTCCGCTTCTTAAAGCAAGTTACCATCGAGTATTTTCGCCTTTGAATGAACAAAGCCTAGTTGATGGTAAGCACCTTGAATATTGCTATAAGCGGCATCAGCAACAGGTATCGACGTATTTTGCTCAGCAAGCGCACCGTTTACTGACAATTGATATCAGTGAGCCGCAGAGTTTTCAGCAATTTTGCCAGTTTGTTGGAGCCAATAGCACGAGCAAGCAATTTGCGCACCTTAACCAGCATAATAAGGTGATGGCTTGGCGCGACTTAAAGCACCCGCTGAAAGTACCCTCCACGCGCAACGGCAAGGTCGATAACCTTGAGGCGTGGCTTAGGGGGGAAGCGGTATGAGTGCGTGCAAATTTGGTATAGAATGCCGGCCATTGTTTGTATACTCATCATATTGACCATGTTCGAACTCAAATACCACACGCCAGCACAATGGACTGACGCTGTACTGGCCGATTTTGACACATTTTTACAAGACCATGCTGGCGCTGAGAAGAAAGCCTCGGGCATGGCGTTGTCGATGCTGTCTCACTACCCAGATAAACGCAAGCTCGTTAAAGCGATGACTGATTTAGCGCTCGAAGAGATGATTCATTTTAAACAAGTGGTTAAGTTGCTAAGCGAGCGCGATGTGAACCTAGGGGATGATAAAAAAGACCCTTATGTGAATCAGCTGCGAGGCATGTTTCGCCATGGAAAAGACGTGTTTATGATGGACCGGCTGCTGGTCGCGGCTGTGATTGAAGCTCGAGGCCATGAGCGCTTCGCGCTAATAGCTGACGCGTTGCCACCTGGTAAAGACAAAGAATTTTATGTCGCGATTGCAAAATCAGAAGAAAAACATAAAAACTTATTTGTTGAGCTTGCTTATGAGTATTTCGACAAGGCTGAAGTCGATGCGCGGTTAGCCCAAGTGATTGAGCGCGAGGCACAAATTTGCGCCTCTTTACCATTTCGTGCAGCCTTGCACTAATAACTTAAATTCGACTAGCGTGAGCTAGTCGAATTGCTTCTCGAGGGTACGTAACTTAACCCCTAGCCAACATAAAATAAGGCCAAACACAAAGGCATACAGAGCGACTAGCCAAAGCATGGCAATAATACCTTGTCCGGGGTTGAAAATAAGGTAGCCACCAAATAACACCGACAATATACCACTGATTAATATAAGCGTGGTGCCCTGTAAATGTTTAGCTAATTTCACTGCCGCAACGATTTCTGTAACACCGATAGCGACTGCCCAAAAGGCGATGAGGTAGAGCATCACGTAGGCCGTTAGTTGGGGCATGATCAAGGTGATAATAGCCGCAACAATCCCCAAAAGGCCGGCTATTAAGGTGACAAACCAATAGCCGTTCTGGCCTTTTTGTTTTAACGCCAGCCAGACTCTTGAGCCGCCATCAAGTAAAAAGAAGGCCGCAAAAATAAAAATTAACACGTTGATAGTTAATTGCGGTGATAACCAAGCGATGGCCGAAAATATGATTGCTACTAAGCCTTGCAGTATGAAAATGGGCCATTGTCCGGGTAGTGACTTTGCGATACTCATCATCCCTCCTTGCGATAACAACACAGTCCAAAAGATTGCGCCCGTGCTACTTATCGATGCAGCCTGCAAACAGGCTAAGTGGTTAAATTGATAGTGCCAATTGCTTAGTCAATCTAGCAAGTGCTTGCTTTGAAGGCAATTTATATCGACCCACGTGCGCAAGTTTGGCGCTTATGGCTATGCTTTATAGAGTGCGAAAACAGATGGATGATGTGATGACCCCTTGGCGTAGTTTCAAATGTGGGCTGTTGGCCCTTGCCCTTGTTTTACCTTACTCGCTTGAAGCCAAAGTTACGGTGAAAGAAATTTTAAACAATGAGCAACAACAAGCAAAGGATAACAGTGAGCACGCTGAGCAGCCTACGTTACCAGACGATGAGGTTGCTACTAACGAGCACCTAATAATCGATGAGTTTAATCGACAAACGCCGCGTAGTGCTATGCAGGGATATTTGCATGCAGCCCACCAACGCGACTTTGAGCGGGCGGCGCACTATTTGGACTTTCGCAATTTATCGCTGCAAGCTCAGGCGATGAATCACGCTGAGCTCGCACACACCCTCTTTTTGGTGCTTAATCGCACTTTATGGGTAGATACGCAGGCGCTGAGTAATCACCCCGCAGGCAGTCGTAATGAGCCTGTGCCTAGTTATCGTGACCTAGTGGGAGAGATAGACACCTCACGAGGAGCGGTGCAAATTTTATTACAGCGTGTGCCCGGTGACACCCCGGGTAACTACATATGGAAAGTGTCCAATGCGACCGTAAACCAAGTGCCATTTTTACGCCAAGAGTTTGGTTATTCTCAAGCGGGTGAGTGGTTGTATCGCCACCTACCTCATAGGGCATTTTTAGGGGTTGAGTTGTGGCAATGGGTTTATTACAGCCTGAACCTGCTCGCATTTTTACTGATTGCTTATCTAAGTACGCGCATTTTTCTGTATTTGCTATTGCGTGCTAAAGCCGACGTGAGCCAGCCAGCAAAAGCGTTAGTAACCGGGCCATTATGTTTTTTACTGGGGATTGTGTTGGCCCGCACTTTCTCCTCGGAGGCTAATTCCACCTTGGCCACCCGAGCTATATTCGAAGGCGCAACTTTGTTAATTCTGGCGTGGACGTGGTTTTTGCTTAAAGTCGTTGATGTTATTCGTTTGCGTTTAACGTTACGCTTGCAACGCAACAACAATACTCAGGCCGAATTTTTACTGCGCCCTGCAGGGAATGTCGTGAAGATTCTGCTGACTCTTATTGCCTTATTAGTCTGGTTTGAGAATTTAGGTTTTAGTGCCACAACACTGATTGCCGGGCTTGGAATTGGAGGCTTGGCGCTGGCCTTAGCAGCACAAAAGTCGGTAGAAAACATTATCGGTGCGATTACCTTGTATGCTTCTGCGCCGGTCAAAGTTGGTCAGGTATGTCGTGTTGGTCGCTATTTTGGTGTTGTTGAGGAGATAGGCCTGCGTGCGACGAGAATGCGCACTTTGGAACGCAGCGTTATACACATAGCAAATGCCAAGTTTGTCGATATGGAAATTGAGAATATATCTGAGCGTGAGCGCATAGCCTATAGACCCGATATTGTGCTTGAGCGCTCAACTCAACACCAGGTGTTAGCGCAGTTATTAGAGCAGATCCGCGAGATACTTGAGCAGCACCAAGATATTGCCGACCAACCGTGTCGAGTACGACTCAGCGGGTTTGTGCCCAGAGGCATAAAAATAGATGTGTTAAGTTATGCACAAACCACAGACTTTGACTATTATCTGCACATAGTTGAATCGTTAAACCTACAAATTATCGAGTGCTTGAACCGACTAGGGATCGCATTAGCTGCGCCTGAACCACTGAGTTTTGCAAAACTATAATGCAGGCAGAGCGAGATATAGCAAATGTGTCTAGGTACGCAAGGGTGAATTTGTACTTAAAAGGACAAATGTCCTTATTTGCATCTGAAATCGGTTAAAAAAATCAAACCTGTATCTAAAAGTAGATAAATGTTGCAAATTAATGAATTTTTACTGAACTAATTTCAGATTTCAGTGCTATAATTCTCGCCCGTAATGTTCAGCCTTATTTTTGCTCTTACACTCTCAAATTTAAGGTCCGCGCTCGAGGATGCGCGCAAAATTGAACATTGTGCCAGGTGAAACGGCGCTACATATCTACCGTTGAACAAAAGAGTGTACAAAAGGCTAAAACCAACATGAAAGCAATGAAACGTACCACGCTTGCAACATTAATTAACGCAGCGTTGTTCTCAGCCGCTGCCGGCTCTTCATTCTCTTCAATCGCTGCTGAACAACAAGGTCCTGCAGCAAAAGACAATTCTCTCGAAGTTATTCAAATTACCGCACGTAAGCGTGTAGAAAACGCTCAGGAAGTGCCTGTTGCGGTATCTGCACTGCAAGGTGATGGCTTAGAAGCCTATAGCTCTGCGGGCATGGACATTCGTTTTATGAATGCGAAAATCCCAAGTCTATCTATTGAATCTTCGTTTGGTCGTTCATTTCCACGCTTTTATGTTCGTGGTCTAGGTAATACAGACTTCGATTTGAATGCCTCACAACCGGTTTCGCTTGTTGTTGATGAAGTTGTTCAAGAAAACGCCATTTTAAAAGGCTTCCCGGTATTTGACGTTGCCCGCGTTGAAGTACTTCGCGGTCCACAAGGTACATTGTTTGGCCGTAACACCCCAGCAGGTTTGGTGAAGTTCGATACGGTTAAACCGAGTCAAGAATTTGAAGGCTATGGCTCAGTCTCATACGGTAGCCGTGGTGCCGTAGATTTTGAAGGCGCTGTCGGTGGTGGGTTAACCGATCGCCTGTCAACGCGTGTCTCTTTGCTATGGCAAGAAAAAGACGACTACATTGATAACCGCGCGCCAGGTTTTGAGCAAGAAGATGTGCTTGGCGGCTACAGTGAAAAAGCGGCGCGTGTACAATTCTTGTACGAAGGTGACGACTTCACCGGCTTGTTTAACTACCACATACGCGACCTTGATGGTACGCCTATCGCCTTTCGCGCCAATGCTATTAAACGCGGTAGCAATGATTTAGTCGACAACTTTGAGCATGACGTGGTTTACCACGATGCTGCATCGCGTGCGACGCAACAGGTTGAGTCGCAAGGTGCAAGCCTTAAGCTTGAGTGGGACGTTAATGATTTTTACACCCTGACTTCTATTTCTGCATGGGAAAGCGCAGAAATTTATTCGCGCGCCGACATTGACGGTGGTTACGGTGCTGCGTTCTTACCGGACATGGGCCCGGGTGTTATTCCATTCCCATCTGAAAGTGCCGATGGCATCCCAGATCAAGACCAATACACGCAAGAGCTTCGTCTATCGAGTAACTTTGCCGGTGACTTCAATTACCAAGTGGGTGTTTTCTACTTTGATGAAGCATTAACCATTGAAAACTTTAGCTATGACACTTATGGTGCGCAGCCTGGTATATTGAATGGCTACGTGATTCAACAGCAGGATACCGAAGCATGGGCGGTATTCGGCTCAGCGGATTACACCTTGACTGATGATTTGAAAGTCACTGTGGGTCTGCGTTACTCAGACGATGAGAAAGAATTCTCAGCAAATCGTACCCAAAGCCCTGTCGGCGGCGGTGCATTGCTCCTTACAGAGAACCCAAGTGATGACCATGTGAGCTGGGATATTTCAACCAATTACAAAGTGAGCGATGACATCAATTGGTACGCTCGCGTAGCAAATAGCTTCCGCGCTCCAAGTATCCAAGGTCGTATCTTATTTGGTAACGAAGTGACGATTGCAGAGTCTGAGACCGTGACCTCTTTCGAAACCGGTATTAAGTCGGATATTCTTGATGGCCGTGGTCGTGTCAATGCAGCCGTGTTCTATTACACCATGGACGACCAGCAGCTTACTGCGGTTGGCGGTGGTGCTAACTTTAACCGTTTAGTGAATGCCGATGAAACCACTGGTTATGGCTTTGAAGTTGATACCCAGTGGGTATTAACCGACAACCTTAATGCGACGTTTAACCTGAGCTATAACAACACTGAGCTGAAAGACGACACCCTAGCGGTTGATGTCTGTGCACAGTGCATCGTTACCAACCCTGTCAACAACAGTGGCCAGGCAATTCTTGACGGTAACAGCCTACCGCATGCGCCTGAGTGGATCTCAAACCTAACGCTCAGCTACATCAGACCTATGGGCGAGGGTGATTTCTTCACTTACGCCGATGTTTCTTACCGTAGTGAAATCAATTACTTCCTATACGAGTCAGTTGAGTTTGAAGGCAAACCGCTAACGGAAGTAGGCCTACGTGCTGGTTATACTTGGTACCAGGGTGATAACGAGTATGAAGTATCAGCTTTCGTACGCAACATGTTTGATGAGCAGCAAGCTATCGGTGCTATCGACTTCAACAACAACACCGCAATGGTGAATGAAGAGCGCTACATCGGTGCTGAATTTAAAGTGAGCTTCTTCTAAGCGAGAATCATTTTAAGCTTTATTGAAACCCGCCAATTGGCGGGTTTTTTCGTTTATATTGGGAGCTTGAGCTGGTAAAGTTTGCGCTAAGCCCTAAGGGGAGTGTTTATAGAGAGAGTAACTATGTCTGGATTTTGGAACTACCGCGTTATTTTGGCTGAGGAAGCCGGAAAAGAGCCGCTTTATCAGATTCATGAAGTGGAATATACCAGCAGTGGTAAAGTGACCAATTGGTCAGAGACCGGCGCTGCGCCCTTCGGACACGACATAGAAGAGCTAAAAGCGGATGCTGAGCGCTTAAAAAGTGCCTTTGCGAAACCGGCTTTGAAAGTCGTTCGTCAAGCCAGAGGCTATGAACTGGTAGAAATAGAAAGTGGCGAGCCGGCTTCAGCAGAGCCGCCTGCAGGAGTACAGCAATAAGCATCTAGCGGCCCATTTTACTCGCCCTTGCTGATACATTTCATAGCGGTCGGGGCGGTAACATGAACATGAGAGAGTACCCACATGATCACCACCGTATTATTTGATTTCGACGGCACTTTGGTTGATTCCGAATCGCTGCACTTTCAGTGTTGGAATAACATCTTAGCACCTTATGGTATTGCCTATGATGAGGTGGAGTTCTGCCAGCGTTACAGCGGTCGTCCAACCTTGGCATCCGCGAAAGAGGTGGTCACACAGCATAATTTGGCGATTAGTGCAGAGACATTGGCGCAGCAAAAAAATGACCAGTTTGCCAAAGTAGCCGCCACTTCTTTACCACGGCTAATGCCCTATGCGCTGGAAATCTTGCAACATTGTCGTGAGGATGGCTTCAAGATAGGGCTTGTGACCGGCAGTACGCGTGATGAGGTGATGCCAATATTGCACGGTTACGAATTGGCAGAGTACTTTGCCTGTGTGGTCACCAAGGACGATGTTAGTGAGCCAAAACCCGCGCCGCAGCCCTACCTTTTAGGCCTGTCCTTATTAGGTGCGAATGCGCAGCAAAGCCTCGCCATTGAAGACACCCATACCGGCTCTATGTCGGCCAAAAGTGCTGGTCTGCGCGTTGCTGTGGTGCCCAATACACACACTCTTACCCAAGATTTTAGCCACGCGGATGGGCGCTTTGCTAACCTGGCGGATTTATATCAACAGTTGCTACAAATCCGTAAATAGCCACTACACTAAAGAGTAAGCGAACAGCATAAGGATATGGTCATGCGCTTACTCTTCACATTAATCCTTTTAGCCAGCCCCGTATTGTGGGCGACGACACCGCCGTTGGAGTTGGCGAAACAGCTCACTGATAAACACCAAGTAGAGCGCTACCTTGCGTCGGAAAAGTACGACGGGATCCGTGCGACTTGTATTAACGGCGAGTTGCGCAGTCGTGGTGGTTTACTTATCAATACACCCGCTAATTTTACCGCAAACTGGCCATCGATGCGCCTTGATGGTGAGCTCTGGGCGGGACGAGGGCGCTTCAATCATGTCAGTAACACCGTATTAGACAATCAACCCAATGCCCAGCATTGGCAGGACATTCGCTTTATGGTGTTTGATGCACCGAGCGATAAACCTTTTTTCAAGCGCTACAGTGACTATACACATGCGATAGCTCACTGCGACTGCAATAACTTAGAGGCGATTAAACAACATCGCTTTAACACCCGTGCACAATTATCGCAGTGGTTTAATGAGTTAGTTAGCCAAGGCGCGGAAGGGGTGATATTGCACCGTCGTGATGCGCGTTTTAATCCCGGGCGCAGTGATAATGTTTTAAAACTTAAACCTTACATGGATAGCGAAGCTAAAGTCATTGGTTATCAGCAGGGACGGGGTAAATATCAAGGTATGCTTGGTGCTCTGATAGTCGTTGATAAGCGCGGTAAGCAGTTCAAAATTGGCACTGGGTTTAGCGACGCCGAGCGGGCAAATCCTCCCGCTATCGGCAGTACTATTACGTTTAAATACCATGGCTATACAAAAAATGGCGTGCCACGTTTTGCCAGCTATTTGAGACAAAGAAAACCGCTTAATTAACGCTCTATCAGCGTCGTGAGCAGTGATTTACTCGTTGTCGAGGCTTCTGTCAGCGAGGTAATTGTCATAATCTGGTAAGCTACGCGGCATAATGCTTTGCATGTAAGTGCTTGCTAGCAACATATCGGCTGTGGCTTCATTACAAGCCACGGGGATATTCCAAACCGCAGCTAAGCGCAGTAGCGCTTTAACATCGGGATCATGGGGCTGAGATGAAAGCGGATCCCAAAAAAATATGAGCATATGGATGTGATGCTCAGCGATTTTTGCTCCGAGCTGCTGATCGCCACCCATAGGCCCACTTAGCAGTTTAGTAACACCTAACCCCGTTTCTTTTTCTATGCGCAGCCCCGTGGTTCCTGTGCCGTACAGATTATGCACTTCGAGTACGCTTTTATGACGCTGACACCAATCTACCAATGCTTGCTTTTTGCCATCGTGAGCCACTAAAGCAATGGTTTTAATTGGCGGAAGGGGCTGTTGTTTTTGTTTCACTGCTGGGCCTCAATAAATCGTATTTATCATTTTATAACAGCAGGTTGATAGCTAATGCAATGAAAATAAAGCCAGTCAGGCGGTCTATCCAGCACTGTGCACTCGGGTGAGTCTTAAAGTACTGGGCAATTTTATCGCCGAAATAAATATAGGTGCAGTCAATAGGCAGCGCCAGTACGGGATAAAGTAGTCCAAAGATAGCCAGTTGAGCAGTGGTCGAAGTGGCCAATGAAGGGTCAACAAACTGCGGAATAAAGGCAATGAAAAACAGAGCCACTTTGGGGTTTAGCACTTCCGTCATCATTGCTTGAAAAAGTGGGCTTTGCTTTTTGACACTGACATGCGGCTTATCCTCTTGCTCTATGGCCGTTGCTTGCCAGCTTTGCCACAGCGTCATGATCCCTAAATAGGCTAAATAACATGCCCCTAAATACTGCACGGCTGTATAGGCTGTCGCTGATGCTTTCAGTAAAGCAGATAAGCCAATAACTGCAAAAAGGGTATGAATAACACCACCGAGTGCGAAGCCTATAGCACATTGAATCCCTGCCTGGCGACCGTTGGCAAAGGTTTGCGCCATTAGAAATGCATTCGAGGGGCCGGGGCCCACGGCAATAAGGAAACTGGCACCAAGAAATGAAAGTAATAGTTCAGGGTTGAGCATGATGGTGTGCTTAAAGCTAAAGCGGTAAATCTATCAGCTTAGCTATGAAGAATAAAGCGGGCATAGAGCCCGCTTTGAATGCTTGTCAAAGGCAGTAATTTAGAAATTAACAGTGATGGTTGCTGAGCACACTGTTGAACCTTGCTCACAGACTTGATAACCGAAGCTACCACGTACTTTACCTAGGCTATCGGTGTAGCTGTTGGTGTTTGCGGTGGTCGTGATCAAGTTACCATCACGGTAGATGTCAACATTTGAGGTAGCCGCACCGCTGTAGCTCAAATCAACAAAGGCTGCACCGCGAGATTTATAACCAGAGGCGCTAACGCTAATGTCGGCCTCAGGCTCACCGCCGGTATCTCCGCCGCCGCTGCCACTGCCGCCACAACCATTCGCTAATAGGTACTGATCAGCGGCGGCCGCTTTGACGATGCCGTAACCGAAGTATACATCTTTACCGGCAGCGCCTTGGTCTTGTGCCGTCGCTTTAAAGGCGTTACGAATTTCTTCACCACTACAGCTGGCATGATTTGACCAAACTAAGGCCGCAAGGCCTGCCACAGCAGGTGTGGCCATGGATGTACCGCTCATGTAACCGTAGTCACTGGCGCTAATATTAATGCTTGCGTTCGTTGCTGCCATCAGCGTGGTGCGCTGTTCTAACGCTGCGCCTACTGCGGGAATAGTGGTGCTGTTAGTATCCCCAAGCGTGCCGTAAAGCATGCCTGATTCATTATTGACAATAATAGCGCCAAGGCCGCCGGAGTTTTCACAGTTAGCGACTTTATCGTGGAACGAGATATTGCCTCTATCGATTAAGCACACTTTACCGGATGCGTTGCTGTCAACTGCTTCAGCGGTGCCCATGAAGTATAAATCGCCACTGGTTGCACCGGTGTTTTCCATTGCTGATACTTCAAACGCGGCGCCATCAGCGGTCGCCGAAGCAAATGCAGCCATCCCTGCAGGGTAAGTTGAGAGCGTATCAACACCGCCTGCGGTAACTTCAACACAGATACGCTCGTCGTCAGTGGCTTTCTTACCACGTCCTGAGGTACAGCTCGGATACTGGGAAAAATCGGCAATGTTATTATCGGCATCATTGGCACCAATCATCATGACCGAGGTATATCCTGCAGGGTATGAGCGCACGTTATTACCATCGTTACCTGCGGCCGCAACGGATAAGCCACCATTGGCAGCGAAATTAGCAAAGGCATTTTCTTCAGTGCTATTGCTGCCACCACCGCCTAAACTCATGTTAATGATATTGGCACCCGCTTGCGCGCATAAGTTGGCAGCATGCGCCAGATCAGACGAATAACCCCAGCCGCTTTCATTAAATACTTTAATGATGTGCATATCCACGCCCGGTGCCATGCCTACAACACCTTGGTTATTATCAGCAGCACCAATGGTACCAGCAACATGCGTACCGTGAGGGCCGCCATGCTCAAACCAGTTACCTGTGCCTGAGTCATTGTCGCCCGTAATCGCGCCCCAGTTGAAGTCGGTATTTGAGCTATCTAAACCCGAATCGATAACACAGACCTTCATGCCACTGTTAGCGTTAAAAGTGACTTGATCCGCTTGCGACTGATACACCGCATACGGGGTAAGTTGCTGAGTCATTGGATCGCCAATATCGTCACTGTAAGCAGACATGGGGTAGCGGCGACTATCAGTCTCAATCAACTTGATGTGGGGATTGTTCAACAAACCTTTAACTGTCGATAAGTCCATTCCGGTAAAGGTAGCAGCAAAAAAGCCATTGCCATCAACCTTAACATCACCACCAAGCTTTTTAGCGAGCGCTTTAACGACGCCTTTTTTATCGTTGTCAACTTGGATGATGTAACGGTCGTCAGCCGCAGATACCTGCGTGGCGCCGCCCAAAATAGCAAGCGCAATTGCGCTGCGAATCATTGTTTTTTTCATAGTTTCCTCTATATGTAGCGGTTGGAGGTTGTTAACTATAGATTAACATTCTTTAACAATAGTACGCGCTTTAGGGAAAACAGCAAGGTTTTGGACTCGTTATTAATAACTTTTTTGGAATAATAAAAGGTGGAGAACAGAAGCTTTGTGTATATACAGGAGTCTAAGAGTCTAAAAAATATAAAAATCTATTGAGAACAGTAACTGTTCTCACTAGAGTACCTGATAAAGGTTGGTTCTTATTTGTGCAACAAACGTCCCCGCTTACTTAATAGCACTAACCAAAATGGCAATAACGCGGCGATGTGCAATGCAATGGCAACGGGGGCTGCTAGTTGTAATTGCTGACTTAAAAGCACGAGTACGCCAGCGCCACTCATTTGCATAACGCCAACAAGTGCCGAAGCAGTACCGGCTTGTTTGGCAAAAGGCGCGAGTGCTGCGCCAGCTGCACTGCCCAAAATCAGTGCATACCCCATTGCACATACAAACATGGGGAACATTAACGCAGCGATAGCGCTAGAGTGTCGCAACAACACTAAGCTTCCGGCACTGACTAGTAGCAAAGATAGTCCCCACAGTAAGGCTTTACGGCTCGATCGCTTTATAAATTGAGGAGCGATAAAGCAGGCGAGGACACTCAAGGCACCGTTAACGGTGAACCAGAAGGTGAAGGTGCCAATATCATGGTCTAGGTGCTGCATGATCCACCCTGGGGCTGCGGTCACGAACATCAAGATGGAACTCATAGTGATCATCGCTATGGCCGCATTAAAAGTAAAAATGGGCGAGCGGATAATGGGCATAAAGCGTCGTAAGTCGAGGAGGTGACCTTGATAGTGACTGTCCGCAGGGCGTGTCTCGCGATACAGCATAAGGGTGGCGGTGATACCAATCACAGCCCATAGCGCCATAAATACAAAATTGCTCTGCCAAGAAAACTGTACGGTTAGCCAAGCCCCTAAAATGGGGGCCAGTGCTGGGATAAAACACACAATACCATTTAAATAGGTCAGCATTTGTCCACTACGGGCAGGTCCAAAAACATCGCGCACAATGGCAAAGGCAGCCACAAACGTCGCGCATGCCCCCAAGCCTTGAAATGCTCTTGCGACTAGCAGCCATTCGAAGCTCGGTGCCCAGGCCCCGGCCAGTGCCGATACCCCATATAACACGGCTCCTCCGATGGCGACAGGGCGTCGACCTATCTTGTCGGCAAGCGGGCCAGCAGCTAGCTGACCTAAGCCAACGGTGAGCATAAACACGGCAACGCTTTGTTGTAATTGTGCTTGAGACACAGCCATTTGCTCGGCCATAACCACAAAAGCGGGTAAATAAATATCAATAGCGAGTGGACAAAATACCACTAGCAGCATCAATACGAGCAGCAGGGTTTTACTTTGCTTGGAAGATGAATGACGCACAGACTCAGTAATACTCTAATAATACAAGCCAACATTGTAAGAGTAACACTATTAGATACCAGCATTTTCGTGTTATTTGTTTGTTATGAATTGATTTTCGCGGCGATTCTAGGTTTACTGGTAGGATGAGTTAGATAGAGAACCTTATCATGTCCATGCCTCCTTTACTTAAAACCTATAAAAAACTGACCAACTGGCCATTCGGGCACTGGTTATTCTCCAAAGCCGTATGCTTTAAAGCGCCTTACTTTGGCTCAATAAAGCCTTTTATCACTCTGTTAGAGCCAGGTAAGTGTGTCGCCCAAGTAAAAAACCGCCGTGCTGTGCATAACCATATCGGTACCATTCATGCGATTGCGCAATGTAATGCTGCTGAGCTTGTCGCTGGGGTGATGACCGATGCCACGGTACCACATAAAACCCATCGCTGGATCCCCAAAGGAATGACGGTGGAGTATCTGAACAAGGTGGACACCGATATGACAGCAACGGCGCACATCCCACTGCCACATCAATGGCAAGATAAGGAGGACTTGCTGGTTCCTGTCGAGGTGACTAATACGCGAGGGGAAATTGTATTCCGCGCGACGATAAACATGTATATCACCGCGCGAAAAGGGTAAAACTACTCGTTGACTTGGCTGTCAGCAACATCATTGTTGCTGACCACGCTAAAGCTGTCTTTTTTGTTTAACTGCTTTATTTGTCCTTCCATGGTCGCACCGGCGGCAATGCTTAGGGTGTCGTGAAAGACATCGCCCTGTACTTGGGCGGAGCTTTCAATCGCCACTTTACTGGCACTAATTGAACCACTTACTCGACCTTTTATAGTCACATCAGTGGCCTCAACACTGCCTTCAACTTGACCTTGGCTGCCAATAATTAAGGTATCAGCCTTAATGTCGCCGTCAATACGGCCATCGAGCTGAACTTCGCCTTGGCTGGAGAGAGTGCCTGTTAAGCGAACATCTGCCGCTATCAATGATGGGGTAGCTGTATTTTTACTCAAAGCGGGCCTACTATTCTGTGTATCTTTGTTCTTTGAAAACATCGGTTAATGCCTTGGTGATTTTTACCGGATTAATATGTTTGTTGTTATGCAGCACTTCATAATGTAAGTGAGTCGCTGTGCTACGACCGGTACTTCCCATAAGCGCGATGACTTGTCCTTTAGTTACGGTGTCACCACGTTTTACTTTAATTTCATTGAGGTGGCCAAAGCGGGTGCTAAAGCCATTTGCATGCTCTATTTCGATGAATCGACCATACCCGCCATTGCGCCCTGCTCGAACGACAGTGCCCTCAGCAGGTGCAAAAATCTCGGTATTGCGCCAGGCTGCTAAATCCACGCCTTTGTGCATAGCACGGCGGCCATTCATGGGATCCTTACGCAAGCCAAAACTGCTGGAGATATAATAGTCGGCAGCGGGAAGTACATGTGGAACTTGCGTGAGCATGGTTTCTAATTGGTTAAGTGTGAGCAGGCGGTCGACTACATCCATTGACGTGTCGGTTTGCTGATCATCAAGGATCAGCTCCAGTGGTCCACCTTGAGCAATGGCTTGTTCACTCTTTTCGAGGAGCTCGTCCATCACCGTTTGTGGTAACCCGGCTCGAGCAATAGCTTCTGACAGTGCTTGTTCGCGTTTGGCAATCACTTGGTCTAGCAGCGTAAAGGTGTTGTCGTGGCCTTGTGTTAGGCGAGCCACACGAGTATCTATATTGCTGTCACTGACATCTATGGCCTCAAAGGGTAAGCCTTGCTCTGGCATTAATGAAGCCGGTAAGGTTGCCAGCACGATTTGTGTTAGTTGTTGGCGCTGCTCTAAATGCCCCAACTTGACGATTAACTCATCTTGCGCCAACCGTGCTTGTTGCAATTCGTGTTTTAGCTGTTCATTTTCGGCAAGTACATCGCCGCTGGTGTGTTGTAATTGCGTTTGTTGCCAGAAGTTATAGGCACCAAAGCTCGCCAAGGCACCAATGCATGTCAACACCCCAAGGGCAAACATGCACTGTTTGGTCGTGCTCATTTCAACAACTTTGACTTCGCCGTGTTGACGGATCAAGAGCTGCTTAGCTGGGAATAACTTAGTAACTAAGTATGATGGTGTTAACTTCATAGCGACAAATTAGTGACAAAAACGCAGCTAAGATATCAAGGTGAGATTAAAAAGCCAGCAAAAAATTGTAACTGAACGGAAAAAAAGTGCGATTTATCGCACCCTGAACAGGGTATAAATCGCACTTTTTTATGGCGTATTGCCATATCAAAGAATGTTATTTAGCAGGGAGCACGGTGCCACGGCATTCGCCAAAACCGATACGAGCATAGCCCTCTTTTTCGCACCAGCCACGCATGATCACGGTATCGCCATCTTCGAGGAATTTCCGTTGTTCGCCATTGCCTAAATCAATGGCCTCTTTGCCGCCACGAGATAGCTCTAACAGTGAGCCCGCCTCTTCGTGCTCAGGACCAGACTGAGTGCCTGAACCTAGCATATCGCCTGGCTGGAAGTTACAGCCGTTAACGGTGTGGTGGGCGACCATTTGTGCCACGGTCCAGTACGAGTGTTTAAAACTTGACTGTGATAAGCGGTACGGCGCTTTGCCCTCGCTGCGCATTTTCTCGGTTTCAACAGCGACATCCATTTGAATATCAAGCGCACCGAGCTCGCGGTTTTTGCTGGATTCAAGGTAATCGAGCGGTTGAGGGTCATTTTCGTCACGTGTCCAAGCGAGACGGTAAGGTGCTAGCGCTTCGTTGGTAACAATCCACGGCGATACGGTAGAAGCAAAGTTTTTCGCTAGGAATGGCCCAAGCGGCTGATATTCCCATGCTTGCAAATCACGTGCAGACCAGTCATTGAAAAGACAAAAACCAAACACATGGTCATCAGCGTCATCCAAGGCAATAGTGTCGCCTAGCTCATTGCCTTTACCAAGATAAATGCCAAGCTCTAATTCATAGTCCAAGCGCTTACAGGGGCCAAACGATGGCGTATCGGCATCAGGTGCCTTGGTTTGACCTTTAGGGCGCGGGAAGCTTTGTCCACTTACGCCAATGCTAGAAGCGCGACCATGATAGCCAATGGGCACCCATTTATAGTTTGGTAGCAAAGGGTTATCCGGACGGAATAAACTGCCTACAGCTGTAGCGTGATAAATCGAGGTATAAAAATCAGTGTAGTCGCCAATGTGACAAGGCAGGTCATACTCGACGTCACTCTGTGCGATTAACGCATCTTGCAGCTGGTTTTGTAACTCGCTATCAGTGCGTAAGGCGCGCGATAAAGCCAGACGTAATGCTGACCAATGTGCTTGGCCCATAGCCATAAATGCGTTTAGATTTTTTCCTGCTGCGGCTTCAACAGCTTGCTGTGCCTGTTCATCAAACAGCTCTAGGCGTGCAACTGTAGCTAGGTCAAGGACTTGATCGCCAATGGCAACACCACCGCGAAAGACTTCGTTGCTGCCTTTGCGACGAAAGGTGGCAAATGGCAAGTTTTGGATAGGGAAATCGGTATTGGCATTGGCTGAGCTGACCCAACTGGTTAAATTCTTATCGTGCGTTTCATTGAGTTGCATAAGAGATTCCTTTTGCTGATTCTAAATTGGTTATTGAGCCGTTCACACAAAAAACAAGGGCTCGAAACGTGAAAAAGCAGTACCCGCCATAAATGGTGAGCCTGCTTTTAACGCTAGATAAAAAGGGAATTATAGAACGCCACGGCGCTCTTGATCGCGTTCGATAGACTCGAACAGCGCTTGGAAGTTACCTTCACCAAAGCCACCATCATCAACACGCTGGATCATTTCAATGAAGATAGGGCCAAATAAGTTCTTGGTGAAAATTTGTAGTAAGTAGCAGTTTTCTTTTTGGCTATCGACCAAAATTTGATGCTGCTTGATTTTCTCGCGGTCCTCTTTGACCCAAGGCACCCGGTCAAAAATAGTGTCGTAGTAATGCTCAACAATATCCAAGGTGGCGATATTGCTCTTATCTAGCTTATCCAAAGAGCCGACTAGGTCATCAGTTAAGAAAGCCAAGTGCTGCACGCCCGGACCATTGTACTCGTCTAAGTACTCATCGATTTGGTTGTTGTTGTCATCCTTACCTTCATTGATTGGAATAGAGAAGGTGCCGCAAGGTGATTTCAATGCATATGAAAGCAGTGCGGTTTTTTGGCCTTTAATATCGAAATAACGTACCTCGGTAAAACCAAACACATCTTTATAGAAGTTAGCCCATGTTTCCATGGTGCCTTTGTAGACATTGTTGGTTAGGTGGTCGATACGAGTGAAGCCCTTGCCTTCAACCACATTCGGTTGCGCTAAATCTTCAAAATCGGTGTCATAAATTGAGCCGTTGTCGCCAAATTTGTCGATAAAGTAAATTAAGCTATCGCCAATACCGAAAATAGCAGGGTAAGGCATGTCTTTATTGGTTGCGTCCGTGGCCGGTTTGGCTCCACGCTCAACCGCCACTTCAAAGGCTTTATTCGCATCTTTTACGCGCCAGCCCATAGAGCAAATGGCAGGGCCATGGCTTTTAGCAAACTCAGCAGAAAAACCACCGCGCTCATTGTTTAAAAGGAAGTGAATGTCGTTTTGGTTGTAATAAACAATGTCTTTACCTTTAAACTTCTTCAACTTTGAGAAGCCAAACTCACTAAAGATAGTGTCCATATAATCCGCATCTGGGGTTGCGTATTCAGTAAACTCGATGCCCATTAGGCCGAGAGGGTTATTTACTTCGCTCATGTTGTTACTCCACTTGCATAGGTAATAGGTGGCTGTGATTGCGGTGAGTCCGCACTAATAATGGTTATAAATTGCAACAGCCAACCTCTGATCATTTGATGGCATCATCGGAGAAAAAGTGCCAAAGAGAAAGCCTAGGCAGGGAATTAACTAGGAGGAGTAATGTAAATATAAGTGGACGTTTTTAGGTAACTGTAAGCTTTTCGTTAAATTTGTTCTCTAAATAGATTCAGCCATCAAAAAAAATGCACAAAAAAGGCGCCATTAGGCGCCTTAGTGAAAGAGGGGATTAACAGTTACTGCTTCTCACCAGTGATTTCCAACTCTTCTTCTAGCAGTTGCTCTTTATCATGCTGGCCCTCGGCGCCGTGCATCCAGTCAACCAGCTTATCGGCCATTAGCCACAAGCAAATACCTGCGATAAAGGCCATAATGGCAACGCCGCCAAAGGTGCTAAGTGGTCCACCCTCGCCAACTAGTTTACCGATTTCGGCTGCTACGTAGTTACCCAAGCCCGAGAATAAGAACCACATACCCATTAGTAACGAAGTAAACTTAAGTGGTGCTAGCTTCGAGACCATAGATAAACCGATCGGCGATAAGCACAGCTCACCCATGGTGTGGAAGATATACGCCATCACTAACCAAATTACATGGGCTTTCATATTCGCATCATCGCCAATTTGTAAAGCCGCTCCGACCATAGAAATAAACCCTAGGCCAAGGAAGAACATGCCTAAGGCAAACTTACGTGGTGAATCTGGTTCTTTATCACCCATACGAATCCATAAGCTGGCAAAAATAGGCGCTAAGATAATGATGAAAATAGGGTTAACTGCTTGCAACCAACTGGCCGGCATTTCCCAACCAAAAAACACCAAGTCGGTTTTGTATTTCGCAAAGAGGTTCATTGACCCCGCTGCTTGCTCAAACCCAGCCCAGAAGATGATAGTGAAAAAGCTCATAATGAGGATCACTTTAACGCGGTCGCGCTCTTCACTGGTTAGCGGCTTTTTGTTTGCGCCTTGGTCGTCCTCAGACTGCTTAGCAGATGGCACAGTACCAATGCTACCTAAGTATTTTTTGGCTAATAGTAACTGCAACACTACACCCAGTAGCATACCGACGCCGGCAGTGAGGAAGCCGTATTGATAGTCAAACTTTTCACCGATAGAACCAACGACGAAGTAACCTAAAATAGAGCCTAAGTTGATCCCCATATAGAAGATGGTAAAGGCGCCATCGCGGCGTTTATCACCTTCACTATATAGGTCTCCCACCATGGTAGAGATATTAGGTTTGAAGAAGCCATTACCTAGAATTAGTAGCGCTAAGCCAAGGTACATCATCTCTTTCTCAAAGCCTGACACCATGGCATGAGGCGTGCCTAAAGCAAATTGGCCGAGGGCCATGGTGAGGCCACCGAAAATGATGGCTTTTCGCTGACCAGATACATTGTCGGCAAACCAGCCACCGAGTACCGGTGTTACATAAACAAGCAGCGCATAGATACCCAAAATGCTGAGTGCATTTGATTGTAGCGCTTTGTGATATTCGTCTTGGGCGTTGGCACTTAAAGGGTCAATGCCAAAGTAAGCCATATCCCAACCCATGGCTGCGGCGGTGGCGATAGTGGAAAGGTAAAGCACGAAGATGCCGCGCATACCGTAATAGCTCATGCGCTCCCACATTTCTGTGAAAAATAGCAAAAAGAGCCCTTTAGGGTGACCGAAAAGATCACCTGTTTTAGGTGCTGAACTCATGAAAATTTACTTCCTAAATAAATCAGTATCAAAGGCTGTGAGCCTTGAATACTATTACTGCAATTTACAGTACTGCCGTACTGTCACTTATTTAGGCCTTATTATTATTGTTATGATGTTCAAGTATTACTTCGGCGACGCCAAGTAATGGTGTGCCATAACCTCAACTGGAGTCTGAGGGGGCACATTTTATGTGAACGGGTGGCCCGCTATCACCATGGTAAAAAAGCGAGGTTATGCATAGAATTGCACGCGCTGCGCTGCTTTATCCTGATGACAAGCGCGCGACAGTATACATAGAGCCATGCATCAGGGGAAGTACTGACGCTTAACCGCCAATGAACCCAGAGCTCTACCATGCTGGCTTTTTAGCCTTATATCGTGCAATCCAGACGATAACTTCTTGGCGTGGGGGTATAAAATAGAATCGATTATTTGTTCAATTTTCTTTACGTTTTGCTATCCATCTTAGCCTTTTATAGCGTATGATTGCGCCCAGCATTTGATTGGTAACACGTGATTGAGGGATCCATGCGCCTTGAAATATATTGCCAAGACCGAATCGGTATCGCCCAAGAGATACTGAATATCCTGGTGAGCTACCAAGTTGACCTAAAAGGCATCGAAGTAGATGCTAAGCATTGTCGTATGTATGTCAGCTTCCCCCCCATCGAGTTTGAGCAATTCCAAAAAATTATGCCTTCTATCCGCCTAATTGACGGTGTTGAAGACGTTCGAACAACCGCGTTTATGCCCTCCGAGCGTGAGCATAACGAGCTTAATACGCTGCTCAGTGCGCTCCCCGATGGCGTTATCTCCATTGATAACAAGGGCTGGGTGCGGTTGTGTAATGCTGCGGCATGTCGCGACTTACAATTGAGCGAGCAAGACGTGGTCGGCGCCAATATCAATAACCTCCTTAAAGGCTTTAACTTTACCCGTTGGTTAGAGGGGTCAGAGGTATTAGGACAAACCACCCGTGTGGAAGTGGCCGGAGAAGATTTCATTGCCGATATTCTGCCTATCTCTGTGCCTCAAGGTGAAGAGCAAGACGCCTTGGCGGGGGCGGTTATCAATATCAAATCACAAAGTCGTCTAGGTCAACAAGTCAGTGCATTTCGCCGCTATGGCCAAGAAAGTTTCGCCACCATACATAATTATTCAACCGCGATGCGCCGCACTGTACGCGAGGCGCGCAAAATGGCGCAGCTTGATGCGCCGATATTGATCACCGGTGAAACGGGCACAGGTAAAGAGCTTATGGCCAGAGCCTGCCACTATGCCTCTAATCGTTCGGTTAAACCCTTTATTGCGTTGTCATGCGCCTCACTGCCTGATGATGTTGCTGAGTCAGAGTTATTTGGTTATGCCGGGTATGAAGACAACGCCGCCCCCAAACGCGGGGTATTAGAGCAAGCCGATGGCGGCACGGTATTTTTAGATGAGGTTGGCGAGATGTCGACTCAGCTGCAGACCAAACTGCTGCGCTTCTTACAGGACGGTACTTTCCGTAAAGTTGGTGATGAGAACGAAGTAAAGGTCAATGTGCGCATTATCGCGGCGACGCAAAAAGATCTTCCAGCCATGGTGCAAGAGGGAGGCTTTCGCGAGGACCTCTATTATCGTATTAATGTACTGACGCTGGAAATATCACCACTGCGTGACAGAAAAGCAGATATTGGGCCCCTGGCCGAGCACTTTGTGCAAAAGTATGCGCAGCAAAACGGCGCGACAGTACCTAGCTTAAGTAAAGAGTGTATTGAGTATTTGGAGCAGTATCCATGGCCGGGCAATGTGCGGCAATTAGAAAATGCCATTTACCGCGCGGTATCTTTGCTCGATGATAGCGAACTGACGGTGGAGCACTTGCAACTTCCGAGCTTCACCAATGATCTTGGTTACTTGGAGTCTGACTTTGAAGGCAGCCTAGATCAGGCGGTAAAACGCTTTGAAGCTACGTTATTGCGTAAACTTTACCCTGCATACCCCAGCTCTAGACAGCTTGCGAAGCGTTTGGGCCTGAGTCACACCGCTGTAGCGAATAAGCTGCGTGAATACGGGATAAACCGAAAAACGGTCAAAGTTTAATAATGGCGCCGTCAGGCGCTATTTTTTTGTGCCCATGTTCTTAGTGACCCCACTGACGGTGATCGACTCAACGCCCTCAGCTGCGAAGTTTACTTTTATAGCGGCATTATTGCTGGTGAAAAAGTAACTGCGATCATCAATATGTAACTCGTAATTGCCTTTAACCTGTTGCTCAAATTGTCCTTTCTCTAGGCGAATTACATGTTCGCCGAGTTGCCAGTAAAAGCTGTCAAACCAGCCAGAGTGGAACTCTTGCAGCCATACTTGGCTGTCGTCTTTACTAAGCACTAAGGCCAAAGAGTATGACTCGGGGAGGGTGTCCATATCATAACTTTTGTTGCCGATACGCAACGTACCTTGCTCACTGTTCCATGCGAAACCGAAGGTGAAAGGTGTTTGTTGCCCGGCGCTGTTTGCGGTTGTGCCCTTGCCGACGTAATCAAAATCAGCAAAGCAAGGCATACTCATTGCCAATGTGGCCAGAGCAAATAAAGTTGGTTTCATATTAACCCCTTTGTGAGCGAGAAGTTTTAACCATAAATGACCTAGCGTCGCTGCGCAACTAACGCACTAAGGTGCTCGACGACTCAAGCAATGCTATGATGGTGGTCTTACCTGTTTCTTAACACGCAACCACAAGGAGAGCGCGGTGAACTTATACTTCCGTTTATTATGGCTGTTTTTCAAAATCAAAGGTAATAAAACACAACAGCCGCTGTTGGATACGGTCGATATTGACTTTCGGGCTTGGCCGCTGGATTGCGACATTAATTTACATTTAACGAATTCTCGTTATTTGGCGTTAATGGATATCGCTCGGACATGGATGACTGCGCGTTTGGGACTATTGCGTGCGGTGATGAAGCGCCGTTGGTTCCCTGTGGTTAATGCGACAGCAATCACCTATATTCGCGATGTAAAACCATGGCAAAAATTCACGGTTTCGACCCGATTGGTAGGCTGGGATCATAAGTATTTTTATATCGAGCAAAAATTCACCTCACACCGAGGCCTGCATGCCATTGCTTATGTGCGGGGCGTGTTTCGCTCGCGAAAAGGGGTCGTCGATATCGAAGAGATTTTGGCGCTGGCTGATTTTAATGACGAGGCACCCATTTTGCCGCCGGAAATCATGCACTGGAAAGCCATGTTGGAGCAAAAAAAAGCGACTAACAAGAATTAGCCGCTTTAGTTGCTTACATTAGCAAGTGGTAACCGTGAATCGGTATTAGAAGGTGTAACGCACACCTAGCATCGCCACAACAGGGTCAATTTTGACATCAACGGTCAGCGCTTTCTGGCCGTTTGCATATACACTGGCATCGCTATCAATGTCCATGTAGCTCACCATACCGTGTAAACCCCAGTGCTTGTCGAATGCATAGTTAAAGCCAACTTGAGCGGCCAAACCAACTGAGTCGTCAAGCTTGAGTTCAACATCATCAGTCCCTAACGTGGTTTTTAAGTCTTGGCTTGCTTGCTCATCAAAAAATACCGTGTAGTTTACGCCGGCACCCACAAAGGCACGGAACTTATCACCTGCTTGGCCAAAGTGGTATTGACCTAATAGCGTGGGTGGAAGGTGCTTAATGTTACCAATTTTCGCACCTTCAAGGCCAAGGCGACCATTAACATCATGGCTAAATGGCGTGGCGGCGATAAGTTCAATGGTCCAATTGTCATTGAGTGCATAATCGAACGTGAGACCAAGCTGAGTATCATCGTCGGCGTTAAGCCCTAAGGTTGGGGCTTCGTTAATTTTAGACACTTCACTATCAGGGTTTACGTTGATAGCGCCAACGTTAACACTTAGGTTAGCGTGAGCGTATGAAGAGGTGCCAAGGAAAAGGCCAATTAGAGCTGCGCTGAGTGTTTTTTTCATCATCATATTCCTGTTCGATACATCGGAAAAGCTTTGCTGTTGGCGCCATTATCACTACTTAAGAAAAATAAAAACTGTTCTAGATCAAGCTTTGCCTCAGGTACGCTGCAGAGCGATTAAAAACCTTGATTTAGATTAAACTTTTATCCATTTCATGCACACAAAGGAGAGTTCATAAGCTGACATTAAGATGTCATATGAGCAGGTTGTAATAGCTTTACCAACAGCTGCAACAGGGCAGGCGTTATGCAATTGAACACATCGCAACAACAACGCGTTAATCAAGATAATGTCGTTTCATATTTACAACAGCTTATTCGGTTTCGCTCCATTACCCCTGAGCAAGGTGGGGCTATCAATTGGTTACAACAACAGCTGCAACAGCGTGGTTTTAATTGTCATGTATTCACCTGTCATGGTGTCACGAACCTTGTTGCCGATTGCTACTTTGGTCCAGGCGCCAAGTTTGCCTTTTGTGGCCATATCGATGTTGTACCTGCTGATGCATCGCGGTGGCATGTTGATCCCTTTGCTGCTGAGATAATCAATGGTGAAATTATTGGCCGAGGAGCCGCTGATATGAAAGGCGGCGTCGCAGCAATGTTGGAAGCGACCGATAGGGTGCTCATGCAAAGCCCAACACAGGGGCACTTTTATTGGTTGATCACCTCTGATGAGGAAGGTGAGGCACTTTATGGCAGTGCGGAAATAGCTAACTACCTCGCCGCCCAAGGTAAACATCTTGATGTCTGCCTAGTGGGTGAGCCCACAGCCGATAAACGCGTTGGCGATACCATCAAAAATGGCCGCCGTGGTGCGCTTTCAGCACGTATTGAAGTTCTTGGTAAAGCCGGGCATGTGGCTTACCCCGAGCACAGTGTGAATGCCGCACATTTGGCTGCTCAGATGAGCATGGCTTTGCAACAAATAGATTGGCAAAAAGATATTGAAGGGTCGAAAACAACATTACAAATAACTGGCCTCACAGTCCCTAACAGTTTAGATAATTTGGTGCCAGCCAGCTGCTTTATAGAGTTTAATGTGCGTTATAGTCATGGTTATCGTAGTGAAAGCGTTAAACGCTTAATCACCGCTGCCTTGGCGCCTTGGCAGCAACATACGACAATTAGTTGGCAGCGTCCCTGTGAGCCTTATTACACGGCGGGTGGGGGAGCGTACGACCTGCTCGCAGCGTTGGAAGAAGCTATTTACCAAAGCACTCAGAGTTACCCGCAACTGAGTACCAGTGGCGGCACCTCTGATGGGCGCTTTTTTGCCAGTGCTGACACCCAAGTGGTCGAATGCGGTGTACGTAACCACACCATACATCAAGACAATGAGCGTGTGGCTGTGAGTGATTTAGCTAAGATCACCGAAATTTACGAGCGCACATTGGCGCATTTTTTCACTAAATAACACAAGTGAGTCATGAAAAAGCCGGCATACGCCGGCTTTTTTTGGTTGGGAGTTGGTTAGGGTCTGTTGACCTTTCAAGTTCGTTTTTGCAGCAGTTTGATTGGGTTTTATACAAGGCAGAGGCTGCGTGGCATAGTTATTCTATGTGAGCCAGCCGATAACACAGTAGAAAAGCCAATCAAGCGCTGCCGAACGATTCTTTTGAGCGCACTTTTCTCATTGTTGCTCGATATTCGCTTAGATTACTAGGCCACACATCGAGCGCCGCGATAAAAGCACGCTCAAACAGAACAAAAATAGAACAGCAAAGATCAACAGACCCTAATCAATATTGCAGGTGCGCTTAATGAGGGTTTCGTTGTTAAGGTAACGGCGCGCCTTTTTTTCTTTTAGCTTTGCCATATCTACCAGCACTAGGCCATCAATACAGTTGTTGAAGTCGGGGTCCACACTGAAGCTTAAAAATGAGACGCCCTGAGGTTGGCAAAGTTCAGTGTATTGTTTGAAGAGTGTTGGGACTTGTGCTCCCATGTTGGCAAGCACGTGTTTTAACTCTGCAAAGTCAGCTTTTGCATCACTGCCATTAAACAAACGTTGGCACTGCTCTTTTACACATTCACTGTATTTAAACTCATGTTTAGCCGTTGCCAACGGCTGTTGCTGAGCGTAGTAATGCTGATAATAATAAACTAACAGCTCTTTGGCATTTTGAGGCAGCGCATTGGATAAACTGACCGCCCCAAATAAATAGCGATATTGCGGGTAGCGACTAATAAACGCACCAATACCAAACCATAAGTAATCGAGGCTTTTGCGGCCCCAGTACTTGGGTTGCACAAAGCTTCTGCCAAGTTCGATGCCAGCACCGAAGTAAGGCGCCATATCGTCTTGGTAGTTAAACAAACTGTCCGTGTATAACCCTTGGCGTCCGTGTTTGGCAATAATGTCATCGGCACATGCAAGGCGGTAAGAGCCCACGAGCTCTAGCTGTTTAGGATCCCATAGAATGAGGTGGTGATAGTCCATGTCATATTTATCGATATCACGGCGGCGACCACTGCCTTCGCCGACAGCGCGAAAGGCAATTTCGCGAAGGCGTCCGAGCTCACGAAATAGCGGTGAACTGCCTTGGTAATTATATAAGTAGATTTGCATGCCATCTTGGGTTTCTCCCAGGCGCTCGCATTCACCGAGCGCCCCTACTAAGGCTTGGCGGCACTCGGCGTGGGCAATGGGAGCTTGGGTTTTTAAGAGTTCAGGCTTTTTAGTTCCCAATCTATACAGCTGCTTACGAATAAGCCGGCTGATCTCTTTGTCATTAAGGTTATCAATAAGGTAAGACTTCGGCGGAATGGCAGTGCCTATTTCGAACTCCAGCGACTTTTGCCGTTGCTTAAACATTTCTTGTACCAATAACAAGGTGGCAAGCGGCTTGTAAATCATCGACGTGCCGTAAAACAGCGGACTATTCTTAGCTTTTACTAAAATCGGTAAGATAGCCGCATTGGCCTTTTTGGCTATACGCAGGTAGCCATTGTTCCACTTGCAGTCTTTAACGCCTGTTGGGCGTAGCCGCGACACTTCGCCAGCAGGGAAAATTAACAAGGCTCCTTCAGCTTTAAGGTGCTGATGAATGGCATTGAGTTCTTGCTTGCGGCTGTTGCCAGACATGTTATCAACCGGCAGTAGTAATGAGTGCATTGGCGTTACACTCATCAACAAACGGTTGGCAACAACACGGATATCTGGGCGTACGCGAGCTAGCACGCTTATCAGTGCCAAGCCATCCAATGAGCCAATCGGGTGATTCGCGATAATCACGAGGCGGCCTTCGCTTGGGATATTATCCAACTGTGATGAGCTAAAGCGAGCACTGAAGTCCAGCTCTTCGAGCACTTGCTCGATAAACTCTAATCCTTGTAGGTGAGGATAGGTATCGGCAAAAGCAACAAACTCTTGTTCGTGTAATAAATAGCCCAGCCCTTTCTTTACCAGGCCTTTTACTTTTGGTGAGTTGGCAAGACTCGGTAAGTTATCTTCAACCACTTTATCAATACTGATCATATTACCACCCTTTGGTAATGAGGTTAGCCACAGGGTAAGAATTAACCATGACATCAAAGTGTAAAATAGATGACAGTTTCAAGACGACATCGGGTTGTGGGATACTGAGGAAAACTATCGCTGTGATGGAGATAATATGAGTTTATTAGTGGCAATTGCGAACAGAAATACAGATAAGCTGCAGAGCATGCTTAAACAGCAACTGGGTGAGCAGCAAGTACAAGTATGGCCTGATATTGAGGATGCTGCAGCGATTGATATGGTGCTTGGCTGGCAGGTACCGGCTGAGGTGTTTAGTGCTTTGCCAAATCTAAAAGCGGTGTCTTCTTTTGGTGCCGGTGTCGACGGCCTTAACCTGGATGCCATTGCAGATCATGTGTCGGTCACGCGTATTGTTGATAATGAGCTGGCAGCAGATATGGCTGAATACGTATTAACTCAAGTGCTGCTGCATAAATCTCATATGCCTCGTTATTGGCGCCAACAAAGTAGCAAACAATGGCGAGCGAAGCGGGTGCGCGCGCACAATCGCGTCGGCCTGCTCGGGTACGGTCAGCTTGGTAGCGCTATTGCGCAGCGTTTAGCGGCTAATGGCTTTACTATCAAAGCGTGGTCGAACTCAGAAAAACCTGACACAGCGACGGTGACACACTTTTGCGGTGATAGCGGCCTAAACGAGATGCTTGCGCATGTCGACTTTTTGGTTTGTATACTGCCTTTGACTGCAAAGACCCGCAATATAATTGATGCTGAGCTGTTGGCAAAACTGCCTGCGCATGCGGTATTAATTAATGTTGGCAGAGGAGAGCATGTTTGTGAAAGTGCATTACAAACCGCACTATCAAAACACACTTTAGGCGGTGCCACCCTTGATGTGTTTCGCCAAGAACCTTTGCCAGAGGAAAGCCCTTTATGGCACCAAGAAAACCTCATTTTGACCCCGCATTGCAGTGCGCTTAGCCGCATTGAAACGGTTGTTGAGCAAGTGGTCGACAACTATCAACGCTTGCAGTCTGGGCAAACATTAAAGCACCTTATTAGCCGCGAACGAGCTTATTAAGTTGTTTTAATAGGAACTAAACACTGTGTAAGTAAACAGCTTGTTAAGTTTTAGTCAGTTGCTATAGTAAACATGCTACATGCTTGATGTATAAAAAAAATAACAAGTTAGGCTATTTTATTAGCCGCAACCTTTATAGGAAGCGCTATGAAACATAATCAAGGCGGAGCTAAGCTCAGCTATGTGTTGTTTTGGGTTGCTTTGCTGGGACTCGCAGCTTGGTTCAACCAAGCCAATGCCATGCCGCTGTAAAGCTCCTATTTGTAACTGACATTCGACGGACAAAATGCCGAAGCCTAGGGTTTCGGCATTTTTATTTTCAGCGTTTAGCGTGGCGTTCGCGGTTTTCCAATTTCTTATCTGCACTTTTCTTTAATAGCACGTAGGTTGCGCCAAGGCCGCCATGGGGCTTCAACGCACTGTGGCAGGCAAGTACACAGGACAATTGTTTGAGCCAATGATTGACGTAGCTTTTGAGCAGCCCTTTTTGGGATTGATTACGCTCCCCAGTGCCGTGACGCACTAACAATACGCGAATGTTACGCTGGTGGCAGTCGCTCACCGTTTCATACAGTGCCTGGCGTGCCTGAAGCAGTGATTGACCGTGCAAGTCGAGTGTGGCGTCAACGCCGTATTTTCCTAAGCGAAGGTTTTTGTACACGCCGTCTTGTACACCATCTTTTTTGTAGGCGATAAAATCGAGTGGGTCAATCAAGTCAATGTATTCGGTGCTGAGGATGTTGTCATCTAACTCTGCATCTAACTGCGCCGCCAAACGTTTGTGTTGTTGCGCGAGGGTGGGCGTGGTGTGCGGTTCGAAGTAGCTTACCTTATCGTTTTGCTTGAGCGGCGTTACATCCTCCATTAGCTCTGCGAAAAGATCCGAGTCTGGGCTTTTATGAGACGCTGTCATGATGACCTCGCTTACATGGTTACTACTAGCTTTATACTAGCCCAATATACGGTGTCAGTACTATGATGATCACTCTCGATAGTACTGACTGCGTATTTTTAAACCAATTCAAGCTAAACCGATGGGCCACTGATGCGCTGTGTGTACACCTTAAATAAATAAAACGTATTAATTAAAACCAGGGAGATGTTAGTCAGTCCATTGGGGGTTACTAATTGTTGCGCATGCACAAAAAATAACAGACCAATCGCTACACTTGCGCCAATGCGCAGTAAGCGTCCATGACTAATAAAAAATGCGCCAATAGCCAGTGCTCCAAGCAAAATCTGAATTCCCAAGTTGACGTCCAAGGTGTATCGCTCCACAACGTGATGGTTAAAAAAGGAGCGCTATTATGCGAACGTGAAGGCCCTTAAGCAAGCGAAAAAATATATCTTTTTCGGATAAGTTTTTCTAACTTGAAAAAAGATGCACTAAGACTGCAAAAAAACCTTCTTGTTTGATGATTTCATAGCGATGACAAGTATCTGCTTGCGTGCGATCTCGGCATAAGTACATGGCCTTGTTGGCGTCTATGGATTGCAGGTAAAGCTCTGAATCTACGAGTGTTGGGCCCCCAAGTAGGGTGGGCACATAAATGCTACTGGCCACTAACCCCAGCTTTTGATAAGTGATCAACTGAGGTTTTGGCATCAGCATAAATATTGCCAGCAGCGCTAATAACGTAAATAAAATAATTTGGCCTAACTTACCTTTTGGTTTAGTGCGCTGAGGAGCTCCTTGGCGCGACTGCTCATCCTGCTGTGCTTGGCGCTGCGAGGCGTTATCTGCCGAAGAGGGCGGCCGCTTAATTCTTTTTGGCGTCGCTGCTTGCTTCAAGAGTGAATGCTTTTTAGTTTTTTTTACCATAACGCTCTACACACAGGTTTACTTGGCCTAAACTATATAGGACTCTATAATATAAACGTTTTTTTAGTATAGCGTGGCTAGGGCTGGAAGTTAACTTAAACACCAGTGGCTAAGGCGCAAATTAGGGAAGGTCCAATGGATGAGGATATAGCGATTTTAATCGTGGATGATGTGGGTACGGTGCGTAGCTTTTTACATCAAACGTTAATGCATTTAGGCATTGAAAATGTAGATGAGGCGGCAAACGCTGCGCAATGCATGTCTGCGTGCGCGAACAAAGAGTACGATATTATCTTTCTCGACATCGAATTGCCTGACGGCGATGGCAAAGACATGATTGCAGACATAAATAGTCAGCTCCCCGAGGCCAATGTGGTTATGGTCAGCGCTCACTCAACAATTGATAATGTTAAGGACGCAATTGATAAAGGCGCTAAGGGGTTTGTGGTTAAGCCGTTTTCGCCAAAGAAAATAGCAGCCATGCTGAAAAAGTTTTACCCCAACATGGAATTTGTCTGATTTCTTGAATTATAGGCATAAAAAAACCGGCTAATGCCGGTTTTTTGCGTTATCAAAAAACTAAATTATAGTGCTTTGATTTTCGCTGCAAGACGGCTCTTATGGCGAGCAGCCTTGTTTTTATGGATTAGACCCTTAGTCGCGTAACGGTCTAGGATAGGTGTTGCTTGTGCGAAAGCAGCTTGTGCCGCTTCTTTGTCGCCAGCTTCAATAGCAGCAGATACTTTTTTGAAGTATGTACGCATCATTGAACGACGGCTTGCGTTGTGCTGACGGCGTTTTTCGCTCGTTACAGCGCGTTTCTTTGCAGACTTGATGTTAGCCAAGGTTTGCTCCTAACAATCTTAAATAAAGCTTATATTTAAAGGCCGTGGACTATGCCCTCTTTTTTCCAATTTGTCAATCAAATTAACAAAAGACAAAGCAAACTGCGGGAGTAACGAATCGCCAATGGCTACCGGGAGACACATATATACAGTGCAAAGTTGGGTTAACGCACTATATACCCAAATAAATGATTGGTCTGTTATTGCAGTTTAGGCCTCTGACCTCGGCGGATTATAGCAAAGCTATTAGGCAACCACCAGCGCTGTATTCGCTGCCTATTTGTTGGCATAATGCCGCCATTATCGTTTGCCTCAGTGAGGATATGTGGCTAACAGTTTATTTCGTTCTGGCATGATAGTCAGCGCCATGACCATGATATCGCGCGTACTGGGCTTAGTGCGTGACGCCGTTGTGGCAAACCTTTTAGGAGCTAATGCGGCTGCCGACGTATTCTTATTTGCTAATCGCATTCCCAATTTTTTACGCCGTTTATTCGCAGAAGGGGCCTTTGCCCAAGCTTTTGTGCCAGTGCTCAGTGAAATCAAGGAGCAGCAAGGTGATGATGCCGTGCGCTTATTTGTGGCGCGGGCGGCAGGCACCTTAGGCACTATCTTGTTGGTGGTGACCATTGTTGGCGTGATAGGTTCGCCCATAATCGCCGCACTGTTTGGTGCTGGGTGGTTTGTTGATTGGTACCAAGGCACAGGTGAGGGCGATAAATTTATTTTAGCCTCGGCGCTGTTGAAGTGGACCTTCCCGTATTTATTTTTTGTTTCGCTGGTCGCGCTCAGTGGCGCCATATTGAATGTGTATAACCGCTTCGCGGTGGCGGCCTTCACCCCGGTGCTGTTGAACGTTGCCATTATCAGCAGCGCTATATACTTGCATCAGTATGTCAGCATTGGAGCTTACGCTTTAGCTATCGGTGTGTTCATTGGTGGGGCGGTGCAATTAGCCTTTCAGCTACCGTTTTTATACCGCGCCAAAATGTTAGTGAAGCCACGATGGGGGTGGCAAGACCCTGGCGTGGTCAAAGTGCGAAAACTGATGATCCCAGCGTTATTCGGTGTATCGGTGTCGCAAATCAACCTCTTTCTCGATACCGTGATTGCCTCTTTTTTGGTGACAGGCTCCATCGCCTGGTTGTACTACGCGGACAGGCTCATTGAATTTCCTTTAGGTTTATTCGGCATTGGCATTGCTACGGTGATTTTACCGACCTTATCTAAACTCCACGCCGGTGATAAGGGATCTGATTTTCAGCACACCTTAGATTGGGGAGTGCGTTTTGTTATCTTTCTAGGGTTGCCTGCCATGCTAGGACTGATGGTAATAAGCCCGTTGATTATTACCGTGTTATTTGACCACGGTGCGTTCGCAAGCGCTGAGGTGGATCATGTTCGCGCAGTGTCCTTGGGCGTGGCCGCCTATGCCGTTGGTCTGGTCAGTTTTATGCTGATTAAAGTATTAGCGCCGGGCTTTTACGCTCGTCAGGATACCCGCACTCCGGTGCGCATCGGCATTATCGCCATGGTTTTGAATATGGTATTTAACTTACTGCTCGCCCCGTTTATTGGGTATTTGGGTCTTGCGCTGGCCACCGCACTCTCTGCGACTTGTAACGCCCTATTGTTATATCGACAGCTGGCTAAAGAGCAGGTCTATCATTTTTCAAAAACCAGTGTCATCTTTACTGGCAAATGCTTATTTGCTACTGCCTGTATGGGGGCGGCGGTGTATGCTTTACAAAGCCAGTTTATGTGGCAGCAATGGCCTTTTTATGAGCAAATCGCTTTGTTGGCAGGGCTGATTTTTGTGGCGATGAGTTGTTACTTTGGCGTGCTATTCATTATGGGTGTGCGCCCAAGTATGATAAAAAACGCGGCAACTACTGAATCACATTAAAAAAAAGATTATAATCGAGCACTTTCGTCAGTCGTAGTGCGTAAAACAAGGCCTTTTAGAAATGGAGCTGATACGCGGGATCCACAATATTCGAAGCCAACATCATGGCTGTGTACTCACCATAGGCAATTTTGATGGTGTGCACCTGGGTCATCGAGAGGTGATAAAAGGTTTATTGCGTGATGCTAGCGCGCTGAACTTACCCAGCACCGTGATGTTATTTGAGCCGCAGCCGCAAGAGTTCTTTTTAAAAGAACGGGCTCCGGCACGCTTGACTCGACTACGTGATAAGCTTGCCTTACTCGCTAAACTGGGCGTGGAGCGGGTGGTCTGCGTGAGCTTTAATGGCCGCTTTGCCAGCCAAAGTGCAGCTGAATTTGTTAGCGAAGTATTGCTTAAAAAGCTTGGCGTCAAAGCACTCACTGTGGGCGACGACTTCCGCTTTGGTAAAGGCCGCAGTGGAGATTTCTCGTTGCTCAAGGCCATGGGTGAAACAGCCGGTATGGCGGTGAAAAGCACCGAGAGTTTTAAAAAGGCCAATGCGCGAGTCAGCAGTACGGCTATTCGTGAAGCGCTCAGAGCCGGTGACTTAGAGCTGGCTAAAGCGATGCTGGGTCACGATTACGCCATTAGCGGACGCGTGATTCACGGTTGGAAAAAAGGCCGAGAGCTTGGCTTTCCAACGGCCAATGTGGCCCTGAAGCGGCAAGTTTGTCCGCTCAGCGGTGTCTTTGCGGTGCAAGCCAAAGTGGGTACGCACACTTATAACGGCGTCGCGAATGTGGGCAATAAGCCCACCTTTAACGGTACCCGAGCCTTGTTGGAAGTACACTTGTTTGACTTCCAGCAAAGCATCTATGGGCAATTTATCGAAGTGCAGCTTAAAGCGAAGCTGCGCGATGAACACAAATTCAATGGTCTTGATGCCTTGGTGGCGCAAATTAATCAAGATATTATCGAGGCCAAACAGTTTTTTACTTTATCGACTACCGCAGATGTCAGCGGCGGTCTGTAGCCGGAACGGAAAGTAGGATTAATGAGCGACTATAAACATACCTTAAATTTACCGGAAACTGAGTTTCCCATGCGCGGCAACCTGGCCAAACGCGAACCAACCATGCTTAAGCAATGGTACGAGCAAGACTTGTACGGCAAAATTCGTGCAGCAAAAAAAGGTAAGCCGTCTTTCATTTTGCATGATGGCCCTCCTTATGCGAACGGTAACATTCACTTAGGTCACTCTGTTAATAAAATCCTTAAAGACATTATTATCAAGTCTAAGACGCTTTCAGATTATGATGCGCCTTATATTCCCGGCTGGGATTGTCACGGGCTACCGATCGAGCTGATGGTAGAAAAGAAAGTCGGTAAGCCAGGCAAAAAAGTGTCGGTAGCGGAATTTCGCCAAAAATGTCGTGAGTATGCGGCGAAACAGGTAGACGGCCAAAAAGCTGACTTCAAACGCTTAGGTGTGTTAGGGGATTGGGATAAGCCTTACCTAACAATGAACTATGATTTCGAAGCCAATGCCATTCGTACCCTAGGTCGCATTATCGATAAAGGTCACCTGCATAAAGGGGCGAAACCGGTGCACTGGTGTACCGACTGTGGTTCAGCGTTGGCGGAAGCCGAAGTGGAGTACCAGGATAAACAGTCACCGGCTATTGATGTGAAATTTACCTTCGTCGATCAACAGGCCATTGTTAGCGCCTTTGATTTGGCTGAGGGCCATCAAGGAAATGGTCCAGTAGCCACGGCGATTTGGACGACAACGCCATGGACTCTACCGGCGAACCGCGCCGTTGCCGTGCATGAGAATTTGGAATATGCCCTAGTGCAGGTCGAAGATGAAGGTCAGCAGCAGCGTTTTGTACTGGGCTCAGAGTTGGTCAAAGACTGCATGGACCGCTTCGGCTTTAAGCACTATCACACTTTGGGTTATGTTAAAGGTGAAGCGCTTGATAAACTGAGCGTTGCGCATCCGTTCCTCGATATCAATGTACCTGTTATTTTGGCTGATCACGTGACCACCGACTCAGGTACGGGCATTGTTCATACCGCGCCAGGCCACGGTCAAGAAGACTATGTTGCAGGCCAAGCGTACGGCTTAGAAGTGGCCAATCCAGTGGGTGCAAACGGCGTTTATTTGCCAGACACCCCTATTTTTGCTGGTCAGCATGTATTTAAAGCCAACCCTAATGTGATTGAGCTGTTACAAGAGAAAGGCGCGTTGTTGCATCACCACGCCCTTGAGCATAGCTACCCGCATTGCTGGCGTCACAAAACCCCCATTATTTTCCGCGCCACACCGCAGTGGTTTATTTCAATGGACAAAGCCGGCCTGCGTAAAGACTCTATTGCCGAAATTAAAAAGACTCAATGGTTACCAGGATGGGGTGAAAGCCGCATTGAAAATATGGTTGAGGGGCGCCCGGATTGGTGTATTTCGCGTCAGCGTACTTGGGGTGTACCTATTGCCTTGTTCGTAGATAAAGACACCGGTGATTTGCACCCTAACAGCGCAGAATTGATTGAACAAGCTGCGCAGCTAGTAGAAAAAGACGGTATCCAGGCGTGGTACGACTTAGAGCCGCACACCTTATTAGGTGATGATGCTGAGCAGTACGTGAAGGTACAAGATACTTTAGATGTGTGGTTTGATTCTGGCGTAACCCATGCCTGCGTGATTGATGCACGTGACGAATTGACGCGTCCTGCCGATCTTTACCTTGAGGGTTCAGATCAACACCGTGGTTGGTTTATGTCATCACTGATGACCAGTGTGGCAATTCATGGTCACGCGCCATATCGCCAAGTAATGACCCACGGCTTCACGGTGGATGAAAAAGGCCGCAAGATGTCAAAGTCTTTGGGCAATGTTATCTCACCGCAAGACGTGATGAATAAAATGGGCGCGGATATTTTGCGTCTATGGGTGGCTTCGAGTGACTTCACCGCAGAGATGACCGTGTCTGATGAGATCTTTAAGCGCTCGGCGGACCGTTATCGTCGTATCCGAAATACCAGCCGCTACTTGTTAGCCAACCTCAATGGTTTTAATCCTGAGACTGACCTTGTTGAGGTGGCAGAGATGGTTGAACTAGACCGCTGGATTGTCTCTCGCGCTGCCAGTTTACAAGAAGAGCTCATTAAGGCTTATGACGAGTATCAGTTGCTATTAGTAACGCAAAAACTGATGAACTTCTGCACCGGAGAGCTCGGCTCATTCTACCTGGATGTGATTAAAGACCGTCAGTACACGGCAAAGGCTGATTCTCATGCGCGTCGTTCGTGTCAGAGTGCGCTGTACCATATTGCCGAGGCTATGACCCGCTGGATGGCGCCAATTCTGAGCTTTACTGCGCAGGAAATTTGGCAGGCACTGCCCGGTGAGCGCGAAGAGTTTGTCTTTACCGGACAGTGGTATAACGGCCTTCAGGCGGTATCAGGTAAGTTCACTGATGAGCAGTGGCAACACGTATTAGAAGTGCGTGATGCAGTGAACAGAGTACTGGAAAATGCTCGTAAAGAAGACATTATCGGTGCCACCTTGCAAGCTGAGGTAACGCTTTATGCCGACGATACGTTAAAAGCAACACTGGATGCCCTGGGTGAAGAGCTGCGCTTTGTGTTGTTAACATCAAAAGTAACGGTGCAAGCGCTCAGTACTAAACCAGCAGAGATTGCGGATTCAGAGCTGTCAGGGCTTGGCGTACAAGTGGTGGCGACCTCGGCGAGCAAATGTGAGCGCTGTTGGCATTACTGCGATGATGTAGGCACCCACGATAAGTATGACGATCTGTGTGGGCGTTGCGTAACTAACGTTGAGGGCGATGGCGAAACACGCCAGTTTGCCTAAGCAGTAAGTAAGGAGCGAAGGTGTTAGCAAAGCGAAGTGGGCTTATATGGCTGACGCTTTCAGCGCTGGTTTTAGTGCTCGATTGGGGCACTAAAACTTGGGTTGTCAGCGCTATGTCGTTACGGGAAAGCATTGATGTTTTGCCGTTTTTTAATATTACCTATGTACATAATTATGGTGCCGCATTTAGTTTTCTCAGTGATGCCGGCGGCTGGCAACGGTGGTTCTTAAGTGCTATTGCCGTGACTATCTCGGTGCTGCTGGTATGGTGGCTAAAACGCTTGCCAGCGACCAATAAGCTGCTCGGCAGTGCTTATGCATTGGTGCTCGCGGGAGCACTTGGTAACCTTTACGACCGACTACACTATGGGTATGTTATCGACTTTATCCATGTCTATTATCAGGACTGGCATTATCCCGCGTTTAACATTGCCGATTGCGCCATTTGTATTGGTGCGGCGCTGTTATTATTCGATGCCTTTAAATCCAGCAGTAAAGAGGAGCAGGCCCATGAGTAACATGGTGATCGGTGCCAATTCCGAGGTTGTTTTTCATTTCTCTATCAAGCTCAGCGATGGCTCTGCAGCGGATTCTACTAAAGTGCACGATAAGCCGGCTAAGCTGACCATGGGCGATGGCAGCTTAACGGAAAACTTTGAAAAATGTTTGCTAGGGCTGTCGGCTGGTGATGAGAAAAGCTTTGAACTTGAGCCAGAGGATGCCTTTGGCCAGCCCAACCCTGACAATATTTATCATGTTGATAAAAGCAAATTCGGCAGTGATGCACCGGCTCAAGTCGGTGCCATTATTGCGTTTACTCAGCCCGATGGTACTGAACTTCCTGGTGTTGTTCGCGAAGTGGTTGGCGAGTCGGTCACTATTGACTTTAACCACCCGTTAGCTGGGCAAAAGTTAACCTTTGAAGTGGAAATTTTGGAGGTCACAAACCCATGAAAATAGTGCTTGCTAACCCGCGTGGGTTTTGTGCTGGCGTCGACCGGGCTATCAGTATTGTTGAGCGGGCTTTGGATATTTTTGAGGCGCCAATTTATGTGCGTCATGAAGTCGTGCATAACAAATATGTGGTTAATGGTTTAAAAAACCGAGGTGCCGTGTTTGTTGAAGAGCTGCATCAAGTGCCCGACGACAGTATCGTCATTTTTAGTGCTCACGGCGTCTCCCAAGCTGTGCGTCAAGAGGCCAAGCGTCGCGAGTTAAAAGTATTCGATGCCACCTGTCCGTTAGTCACCAAAGTGCATATGGAAGTGACGCGAGCATCACGCAAAGCGATTGAGTGTATTCTCATTGGTCACCACGGCCACCCTGAGGTAGAAGGTACCATGGGGCAATACGATAATCCCGAAGGCGGGATTTATCTGGTCGAAACTCCAGAGGACGTCGCTCAGCTTGAGGTGAAAAACCCAAGCAACTTGTTCTATTGTAGTCAAACCACGTTATCGGTAGATGATACTGCTGATGTGATTGATGCGCTGCGGGCTAAATTCCCAGATATAGACGGCCCGCGAAAAGACGATATTTGTTATGCCACGCAAAACCGTCAGGATGCAGTGCGAGACTTAGCTGATAAAGTGGATGTGCTGTTAGTGGTGGGTGCCAAAAACAGTTCAAACTCTAATCGGTTGCGAGAGCTTGCCAGTAAGATGGGCACTAAAGCCTACCTTATCGATGATGCCAGCAGCATTGATTCCAGCTGGCTTGAGGGCATTGATTCTGTGGGCGTGACAGCAGGCGCATCAGCACCTGAGGTGTTAGTACAAGAAGTGATTGCTCACTTGCAGTGTGCAGGTGGTGAACAAGTCACGGAAAACCCCGGGCGTGAAGAAGACATCGTGTTTGCTGTACCGGCCGAGCTACGATAGCTAGTATCGAGGTAAGCGTGGAACCAGCATCGCAACCGCACAGCAATCGCTACAGCCTGCTGACCACGCTTTGTCAGACCCGAGGGGTATTAAGTGCCTTGGTCGTAGGGGAGGCATTGGCGCTGATCATTAGCTTTAGCGTCAGTGCGTTGGAAAACTTCTGGGTCGTGTTAGGTCAGGTCAGCCTGCTGGTGCAGTTCATTGTTTCTCTTAGTTTTGCTCTGCTGTATGCGTTGAATGGCATTAGAGCGCAATTAAGTGACAATATCCAAGCTGGTGCAGTGATCGGCACTTTGGTGCTTGTCACTTTCATGACCACTTTATATATCAGTTATTTGGCGCTGTTTGCCGAACAAGCGCCAGTGTGGTTCGTAATTAAAAGCTGCGCCATTAGTGCGTTAGTCGCTGCGCTGTTCGTGCAGTTTATGGCCATTTATAATGAACATGCTAAGGCGCACTCAGCCTACGCCAGTGCTCAATTGGACGCGTTACAAGCGCGTATCCGCCCGCACTTTTTATTCAATACCTTGAACACCATCGCTGAATTAGCGCATCAAGATGCCCATGCTGCAGAGGACTCGGCATTAGCACTGGCATCGTTATCTCGCGCTGCTATGAACGTAGGAAAGCAAAGTACCCTTAACGACGAGCTCCAGTTAGCTCAACGCTATATCGCTCTTGAACAATGGCGCTTTGGCACACGCCTAGCTGTGCAGTGGTCGATTCCTGATACGGTACATAACATTGCTATGCCGTGCTTGACCTTGCAGCCGTTACTAGAAAACGCAGTGTTGCACGGAGTGGAGGCTAGCGCGACCGGCTCGCTGATAGAAGTCGAGGTGTACCTCAGTGAGCAAAGCGCAACGGTGATAGTCAGCAATAGTGTGTCAGCTAACAGCGAGTCAAAACGCAGTCACAACGGCATTGCCTTGGCCAACATCCGCAAACGGCTGGCGATTTTATATCATGGTAGAGCACGATTAAGTCAGCATCGCTTTGACAATCGTTACCGAGTAAAGCTTGTGATCCCAAGAATGGAGTCTTTTAATGAAAGTATTAATCGTTGATGATGAACCGCTCGCCCAAGCCCGCGTCGCTCGCCTACTAGGTACCTACAGGCACATCCATATTGCCGGCTATGCTAGTAGTGGCGCCGAGGCGCTTGAATTGGCTGCGAAAACACAGCCAGATGTTGTCTTTATTGATGTTGAAATGCCGCAAATGAATGGTTTAGAGGCCGCGCAGCAACTCTCCGAACAGTCATTGCCCCCGGCTATCGTGTTTGTTACTGCCCACCCGAACCATGCTCTGGATGCCTTTAAAGTGATGCCTACAGCTTATTTGCTCAAACCACTGGAAGCAGCAGAGCTGGATAAGGTCATCAATAAGCTCGGTCAGCAAAATCGTGCGCAAGTGAACCATAAACAGCGTCAGCAATTGAGCTACAAACTGGGGAACCAGCTAAAAACACTTAGCCTTGATGAAGTGCTTTATGTCGCTCGAGATGGTAAATATACTCAGGCAGTCTGCGAAAGCGCACAAGTGTTATTAGATACAAGCTTAAAAGAGCTAGAGCAGCAATTTCCCACTACATTACTCAGAGTGCACCGAAATACCTTAGTGAACCGCAATAAAGTCACATCGCTCACGCAAAGCCAGCGCCAATACCAAATTTTTCTACAAGGGTGTGAGCAACCGCTGCCAGTGAGCCGTCGTGAAGTGAGCAAAGTCAAAGACTTACTCTATGGTGATAGTTCCCAATAAATGACCGCTCATACCTAATATAGTACCGTTTATTCCTTCCTGGCTTGTTCCTAACTTCAATATCATTATCCTGCCGTTAACAAAAATTAAAACATCAGGTACATTTCATGTCAGGAAGACACTCGCGACAAGCGCATCAATCTGGCTTCACCCTGCTCGAAGCACTGATTGCATTCATTATTCTCACCATCGGCTTATTAGGCACGGTTGCGCTTCAAGCCAAAGCTAAACAAGCCTCATTCGATTCTATGCAGCGCTCTGCGGCACTGGCTTTAGGTGCCGATATCATGCAACGAATTCGTGTAAATGATACGCAGACGATCGCTGCTCTGTACGCGATGACGTTTAATAGCGCCGACCCTATACAAACAATTGATTGCAACAACCAAGTTTGTGGCCCTGCTGAACTCGCTAACTATGACAGAAATCAATGGCTTGCTGCTATCAAAGCGAGAGATAACAGTGGCTCACTAGATGATGCCACAGTCTGTATCAATACCACTGAAACAGATGGCGCTGTGACCGATCGTGTGGAAGTGGAAATCATTATTGCTTGGCGGGGTAGGCAAGAACTTAATGGTGGTGACAACAGCGTTGCCTGTGGAAACTATGGAAATAACCGCCGCTTGGTGAGGTTAACCAGCACAATTCACATGAGAGCGTAACGATGAATAATAGATTTAAGAGACAGCAAGGTTTAACGCTTGTAGAAGTCATGGTGTCGTTGATCGTCGGTGCGGTGATCCTCGCCGGGGTAATGTTTACCTACATTGGTATGAAAGGCACCACGAGAGATACTCTGACTATTGGTGAGTTGCAAGAAACCGGACGTTTAGCTTTGGACATCATGACCGCCGACATAGCGCAAGCCGGTTTTTGGGGGACATTTTACGAATCTAGCTTCACTGCAGCAAACACGACTGTCCCTGCCGCCCCAGCGAATGACTGTCAAAGTGGCCTGAATAATGGCTCTTTCCCTGATGGCAGCACTGTCGAATTTCGATATATTTTTGCGATTACTTCTGCTGGAGGAGCGCAGCTAAACTGTATCGATGACACCATAGCTAATTCTGATATTTTACAAGTCAAGCGCTTGGATGGGCAAAATGTCGCTCCTGGTGCGACTAATGCACAACGCTTTTATTTCTTAGCGGCTCAAAATAGGGCCGAATTTTCTGATAGTCCTGCCGCTGTTCTACCTCGTCCCGATGCAACATTGTGGCCCTACAGCCACCATGTTTACTACGTGCAGGAACAGACCTTTCAAGTTCAGGGGCAAACCCGAGTTATTCCCACTTTGATGCGCAATCGACTAACCACGGGCGCAGGCGGAGCTGCACCTATTCAGTCAGACGTAATTATGGAAGGAGTCGAGAACATTCACTTGTTGTTCGGTTTGGACACCAATGGAGACTCCCGTGTTGATCAATACAGTACGAGTAACACCATGACAGTTGAACAGTGGCAGCAACAAACTGCCAAGGTATTAACTATACAAATTAGTATTTTGGTTCGTTCATTAACGCCAGATCCGGGTTTGAATTTACGAAACCAAACCTACCAACTAGGGGGCACCAATGGGCGTGAATTAACCTTTAACGATGAATTCCGTCGTGCTGTATTCACCTCAACTGTGCAATTACGCAATGTAGGAGAAAATTTGTGGGCTATTTAAAAACTCAGCAAGGGGTCGTGCTCGTGGCTGCCTTGATTATGTTGGTTGCTGTGACAGGGATAGCGGTGACATTAATGAGTAGTTCAAGCATTGATGTTAAAGCCACCAATGCAGCCTTGATTCGTGAAGAAGCAGATCACGAAGTTCTTGGCGAGCAAGAAACGGTGATCGCCGATGAAGTAAACCAAGAAAGTAACAGTGAATTTTTAAACTCTCGAGCTCAAATGCCAGCGTTTGGAAACACCATTACTTTAGCTACAAATGGTGATGCAACCACATTGATGCGTGATCTCAATCCTGGCCCGATGATGTTAAATTGTCCGCGTAAGTTCAACTTTACAGAGGGCATCGTATGTAATTTGGTGGAAGTGCAGACCGCCTATGACTATGGCGCTAAAACACGGCACCAACTTAATCTTCTCAGCGGAATCGCCCAAGAGATGTTAGAAACCAATAAAGCCCGTTGATATTCAAGGATGTAACCTGTGAAATTATTTAAATACAGCGCCATCGCGGCAGCGGTGAGCGTGAGCTCGTTTACAACTTATGCAGATGACACCGATCTTTATCTGAATCGTGATGCAAACTCTGAAGAAAAACCGAAGGTGATGATTGTTTTTGATACTTCAGGGAGTATGGGTTGGAAGTTAGATCCCACTTGTAGGCGTAACTGTGACAAGAAAATGCCCGTCGCAAAACAAGCGATGAAATCGTTAATAGACGCGAACGAGGACGTTGAATTTGGCTTAGCTCGGTTGTACTCGGGGCAAGGTGGTTACATAGTGAAAGGGGTTGGTAGCGACCATAGTCAAATAAAGAGAAAAATCGATAACTTTGATGCTGACGGCTCTACACCTATCTCTGAAACGCTTTACGAAGTATACCGCTATATTCAGGGAGGAAACTTAGACCAAGCTAAAAATGTCAATGGCAGGGATAAAAGTATTGATGATGGGAGCAAGTATACTTCTCCTTTCGCCAGTGACAAAACTAAGCGATGTGATAACTCTGTCAACCTAATTCTTATGACCGATGGTGACCCTACTAGTGACCAAGACAGGGATGCAAAGATAATCTCTGAATATACGGCTAAGTTTAGTACAGCGCCAACTTCCTTACCTGGAGATCCAACTCAACAAACCACCCATGCCAGCTATCTTCATTCTTTAGCTCGGCTCATGCACGGTATCCCCGCAACCGCCAACAATAGTGGCGTTGCTGTTGATGTTTATAAACCAAATGATGATATCAAACACTTTGCGCGTGTTTATACTGTTGGTTTTGGTGATGGGCTGTCAAAAGAAGGCCTTGCAGTTCTTGAGCAAACTGCAGCTTATGGAGGCGGCCAATATAAAAAAGCAGACAGTGCTAGTGAACTCTCCACTGCACTAACACAAACCATTAATAGTATTCGTCAGGTGAGCGATACTTTTGCGTCACCAGCATTTGCCAGTAATAACTTTGATAAAACCCAAAGCCGTGACTCGCTTTATTATGCCATGTTTTACCCTAGTCAGACGGCACAGTGGTCAGGTAATTTGAAGAAGTTGAAGGTCAGTGGTGATAAAGTGGTGGCGACTGGAGGTGCGGAGGCGCTAAATGATAGTGGCGCAATAAAAAAAGGCGTAACCACATTTTGGGCACAGCCTAATACTCCACCTGATGGTGCTAGCATCATTAATGGCGGTGTTAACAGTACTTTGGCTTCCGCCACCACAAGTCGGAAGGTGTTTACTTATCTAAAGGGCGATAAAAAAGACTTCACCTACTCTAATGTTGAAGATGCGTTATCTGAAGAAGATTTACATAAGTATTTTAGCAATGATGGCGCCAAGGCCAGAGCGATGATCAATTGGTCAATAGGTAAAGATGCTCAGGATGAGGATGCAGATGGCAATATCAATGAAATGCGTCAAGCGGTTATGGGCGATCCCCTACACTCAAAGCCTTTGGCTATCGACTATGGTAATGATATTCGTATTTTGCTTGGTACTAACGCCGGCTATGTTCACATGTTCAAGGATAATGAAGCAACAGACAGTGCCAATAACACCGTAGAAGAAAGCTGGGCATTTATACCACAGGAGTTGTTCTCGGTGGTCAAACCTTTGTATAACGACAGTGCCGAAAAAGTCTATGGAATGGATGGCCCTATTTCTTTGTTCTTCGATGATAAAGGACAACCTAATGTAGTCGATGGTGGTGACAGAGTATGGGCATACTTTGCTATGCGCAGAGGGGGGTCTAGCTACTATGCAATGGATATTACGGACCCTGACAACCCGACCTTATTATGGCAAATATCTGATCAAACCCCCGGCTTTGCAGAACTTGGTCAATCTTGGTCTCGTGCAGAGGTGATATACGCCAATATTGATGGTTATAAAGATAAACCATTGCTTGTATTTGGTGCAGGCTATGATACTAACAAAGACAATGTCGCCAGTGGGGCAGATAGTAAGGGCAGAGGTATCTATATTGTTGATGCCGAAACGGGCAAAAAGGTTTGGTCACTCACGCCGCAAAACGGTTTTGCAGGTAATCACAGCATTGTAGCGAATATCGCGTACCTTGACTCCGACTATGATGGCTATGTTGATCGCTTATACGCAGCCGATTTAGGCGGGGATATCTGGCGTGTGGATATGCCTAGTAGCAACCCCACAGACAGTGCTAATCCATGGACTCACCATAAACTCGCCGCGTTAGGTGGCAGTGGCAGCAATCGACGGTTTTTCTATCGCCCAGTCGTGGCAAGAACTTACTTCAGTAAAGTCACTGAGACAACCACTGAGGTAAATGGTCAAAGCAAAACGACGCTCACGCGAAATACCACCCCCTATGAAGCAATACTTATTGGCAGTGGGAACCGTGCATCGCCATTGGATAACACTATTAATGACCGACTGTTTATGGTGCGTGATGAGAACACCTTGACCCAATCTTTCAACGATGGATTACCACAAACCATTAATTTAGGTGATTTACTGGATATTACCGGTGATCCCTTTGCCAATGCTCTTGATGATGAAGAGCAATTTAGGAATCTAGAGCGCAATATTGGTGAAAACTTTAATGGCTGGCAATACCGGATCAGTTCGGGTGAAAAGGCGTTGGCTTCGCCTACAGTAGTCGGAGGAGTTGCTTATTTTCCAACTTTTAAGCCCGCATCTGACGATTCTACAATCAATCAATGCAGTCTAGCACCAGGTAAAGGAGGGGTTTATGCCTTGCATTTGCATTATGGTACCAAAGTTTACAACTGGCGCTACAAAGAAGTCGGAGAATTGGTTCCTGATACACCTACTGTAGTTTGGCAAAAGGATGGAAATAATAAAAGCTCAGGAAAAATAGTACTGCCAAATGGCGTACTTGACCCTAAAGAGCTGGTAGAGCAGGAAGTACCCAGAGACATGGATGGTGATGGCAAAATAGACTTAGTTAAAGCTGGGTTGGGAATTAGCCTCAAAACACAGCAAACGTATATTTACAGACGAGAGGACAACCGTGATGAGTTCTAATCACACTCAAGAGCATGGATTTACATTAATAGAAGTAATGATTGTAGTCGCTATTGTAGGTATTTTGGCCGCAATTGCTTACCCGTCGTATGCCCAGTATGTGCAGCAGTCAGCTCGGGCAGAGGCCCGGGCTGCACTCCTTGATGTTGCCAATCGTCAAGAACAATTTTTTGTAGATAACAGACAGTATACAGCAAACTTAAATGATTTGGGGTTGGCTTCAAGTGACTCTGAATCAGGTCTATATGGGCTAACCGTGGCAGTAAACCCGAATGCGTTTACAGTAACGGCTACGGCAAAGAAAGGGCCTGCTAAGAAAGATGTATGTCAGAGTCTTAGCATTGATGAAGCAGGAGAAAAAAGCGCATCTGGTGCTAGCAAAGAAGAATGTTGGGGGTTGTAGAAAAGCTAACAAAAAAGCCTCATTCTGAGGCTTTTTTACATTTTGTGCTAACTACACTCAGTGGTTGTTTGCCCTTGATAGAGTGCTGTTCCAGACTGGCTTAAGCGCATATCTCTGTTAGACTCTGAGGTGACACCGTGTGGACAGTATGTAAACGTACCTGCCTGAGTGTTACCTACACGGCCCGTTGCGTTGTACACTATGGGGCTTGACCCTGTGTAGCTCAGCAAGTCTTCGCTTATTACTCCTTTCATTACCCTCAACAGCGGCTCATCAGCATCGCGCTGGTTATTATTGTTATTATCGACAAACACAGCAATATCATCATTTGTCCAATCGGTAGAGCACTGACTACCGGAAAGAGGGCAAACGATTACTCTTGACTCAGTTGTTGTCGCTTTGGCGCGAGCAAAAGAAAGGTTTCTTTTTAACTCTTGCAACTGATTTTCTGCTCTATCCTCAGCTAATAACTCTGTCGAGTCGGTAAATGCAATCGCAGCAACTATACCGACAACCCCCATGGTGACCAGCAATTCCAACAAAGTGACACCAGACTGAAATTTACGTAGCTCCATTGTTGTAAAATCCGTGTTTTTTATTTGGAAACAATCATATCATTTTGATTATACATGTCATTAACTTTGTTCTAATGCAAAAATCTCTGTGCCATAGAGTTTGGAATAAGTGGATAGTGTGATCATAATCTACTGATCTAGCTCTCAAATTTTATTGGGTTGCTTACGTATTCTGCGAGCAGATAGTTGCGCTAAATGGGTTAATGATAATGACTTAGTAAAATAGGCTGGTTACTGTTCCTCTACTGGGTTATTTAACAGTTTAGGGTGCCGCTCATGACTGATTTCGCACCGTTAGCACCTCTTTAAGTTGTGGCTTTTGCATCAGTTACTAGAATGTTAACTATGAAGTTGCAAATTAGAGTTTAAACATTATGCGAGAGCAAAATGGCTTTACTTTATTAGAAACATTAATAGCCTTTATTGTGCTTGTTTTTGGTTTACTGGGCGCAGTTGCGCTACAAGCGAAAGCTAAGCAAGCCACCTACGATTCTATGCAGCGCTCTGCCGCGTTAGGCGTTGCTCATGATGTTATTGGCCGTATCAAAGCCAATACGCTAGCAGCAATGGCGGGAGCATATAACGTCACCGTTTCAAGCGACGATCCTGTTGCTGCTAATTACGCCTCGTGTATCAATGCTAATTGTGGTTCAGGCGCACTTGCCGCATTTGATATCGAACAGTGGCGCCGAGCAATAAGAGCTCAGGAAAATACAGGTGCATTAGCCGATGCCACTGTTTGTGTTGATACACGTGTCAATGGCGAACAGCTAGATATCGATGTCATTGTTTCTTGGGCATCGCGCCAAGAGCTCGCGAGCACTGGGGATATTGTTCAAAGCAAAGATGAGTGCGGTGGTCAGAGCAATCAACGAAGAGCCCTCGCTTTGGAGTCATTCGCCTATGTTCGCTAATTCTATTCCTTTAAATAAAGCCCATGGTTATACGCTGGTTGAGCTAATTGTTGCCATGGTTGTGGGTTTATTCCTTCTAGGCGGTGTCATGTTTACGTATGTAAGCATGAAAACAACGACGTCCGATACCGTCGAAATGGGTGAGCTACAGGAAACCGGCCGAATGGCCTTAGATATCATCAGTCGCGACTTGGAAATGGCGGGATTCTGGGGCACTTACGGAATGAGTTCTCTTAGTACCGGTAGTGTTGATGTCACTGGGGTGGTCAATCCAGGTAATGATTGCACTGCTGGACTGAATAATGCCAGTTTCCCTGTTAACAGTCCAAGCAGCTTTAAATACTTGTATAGTGTCACGGCTGTGGCTGGCGCTAATTTAGGTTGCATAGATGATGCGGTCGCTGACAGCGACATTATCCAAATCAAGCGTGTCGCTGGAGATGACGTAACCGGTCAGGCAACCAGTAATAATGATTACTATATAGAAACAGATATATCCTCAGCTCGCATCTTCATAGGGGACGGTGCAATTGCCAATCCTACCAATATGAATGGTTCGGTATGGCGCTATACCCATCATGTTTACTACATCAATGAGCAGTCGTATCAGTCAGGGGATGAGACCGTTACTGTCCCCGTACTGATGAGAAAACGCCTTACGCCAACAGGGGGGATGGTGACTGAGTCGGTACTTGAGGGAGTGGAGAATATTCGCCTTCTTTACGGACTGGACAATAACGGTGACCGCAACGTCGATACCTATTTAAGCGCAGCGCAAATGAGCACCTCTGAGTGGGAACAAGTAAGCTCTAAAGTGCTAACCGTGCAGCTATTTGCGCTAGTACGGGCCACAGAGTCAGATAGAAATATGAGTAAAACAAACCAAACATATATCCTAGGTGGGGAAGGTGGAACTGAGCGACGTTTAAGCTTTGATGATAATTTCCGTCGTCTCGTTTATGTATCCACTGTTCAAGTACGTAATGCAGAGGTCGAAACATGGTGAATACGCAGCAATATCAAGGTGGGGTCGTACTTATCGCATCTTTAGTCATGGTGCTTATCGTATCCGGTATCGCGGTAACCCTTATGAGTGCAAGCAGTGTGGATATGAAAGTTGTGAATGCCGCTCAAGATTACGATGTTGCCAGTGAGCAAGCATTGGCTGACTCGGAGCGCGCGGTGTTCGATGAAAAGCAAAAGGCAGCGACAGTAAGCGCGCTTTATTTCAACCGAGGTGAATTTAACGCCGGTGGCGACGAGTTTGTCCAGCTTGAGCCTGCAGGAGCACAAGCAACACTGCGATTATTTCACAATAACGACGGCCCCCAAGACTTGGATTGTCCACCCAGAGCCAACCCAACACCAGGTATAAAGTGCAATATGCTGAGTCTGCGAAGTCGCGTTGAGTATGGTAAATCGAATAGGCATAACGTGACTGTTGTCTCGGGGTTAGCCCAAGAGATGGCAAGTATATCGAGCCAGTAAGTCATATAGGTGAATGACATGAAACTGTTTAAATTATTAGTAATAGCATCGCTCACCTTCAGTGTGAGCAAATCCTTTGGTGAGGATATTGAACTTTATGTAGGCAATAAATTTTTCACCTCATCAGGAAAGCCTCAAGTACTTATTATTTTTGATAACTCAGCCAGTATGAATGGGCTGATAGAAACGACAAAAAGCTACGACCCTGATGTGACCTATGATGTCGTATCCTCTTTTGATAACTCGCTTAATGAAGACTTCGTTTATTTTACTATTGGTTCAGGCGTGGATCAGCAGCTACCGCGTACTGACAGCAACAGTGATACCAAGCGCTTTCATAGCTATGTTAACGGGTGTGATGCTGCGAGAGAGTCTTTGCAGCAATATGGCTTCTATACCGGCTATATTCGAGAGCATCAATATAAAGGAAATACCGGCTCTTGGGTTGATCTCAAAGACAATAGCGGTGCCAATACTATCTCTGCACTTGACTGCCTCGATGATATCCTTAACGAGAATACTGATAATACCGGGTTGGAGATAAAGATAGGCGGCACAACCTATAAGTCTGGGGACACCGAGTTGACGGGCTTACCTATCAGCGGCGCATCAAAAAGCAGAAATGACTTTTACACCCAATCCAGTTCCGTGACGAAGGAGCAAAAGGACAAAGCCAGCGCGGATTTCAGTGGCGGCGAGGTCGTGACACTTTACCATCCTAATTACCTACGTTGGTATCATGCTACGGATAAAGATACGGAAATTAAGTCTAAGTTAGATGTAGCTAAAGAATCTATCACGACGGTGCTAAACGCCACACCCATTGTCGATTTTGGCTTAATGGTGTTCAACCTTAATTACCCCAAAGAAAATACCCGTGATGGTGGCAGGGTCATTGCCAATTTTGGCCAAAGCAACGCTGATATTATCGGTGAAATTTCCGGCATTGATGGTGAAACTAATACACCATTATGTGAGACAACCTACGAGGCGTTCCGCTTTTTTGCCGGCCAAAGTGTATGGTATGGAGACGATGATACCGACTGTAAGGAGTCTGAGTGTAGATTCAAATACGACGGGAATACTCCAGCCATGGATCTATCGGCAGTCAGCAATAATGTATATAAATCGCCGTTTTCTGGTGGCTGCTCTAAAGAGGCTTACATTATTCTCATTACTGATGGTGTTCCAACGGTGGACAAAGCGGCAGATGGCTTAGTGTCTTCCCTTGTTTCTACGACTAACCAGCCTGATATCAGTGATCCAGTGGTGACCTCAACGACTCCCTACAATGATGACACGTTAAGCACTTCTAACTATCTGCCGAACTTAACCCATTGGATGCATCACAATGATGTGAATACCTCAGTAGACGATGTACAACGTGTGAGTACTTTTACCATTGGTTTTAGTGATGGTGCTGATGATGCTGCAGGGCTACTTAAAGAGGCGGCGACGGCAACAAAAAGTAACGGTGATAAAGGGTATTTTGCGGCGCAAAATGCCATTGAACTATCGCAATCTTTTGGCCAAGCGCTGGCAGAAATCCTCAAAGTAAATACTACATTTACGGCGCCAGCCGTAGCCAGTAACAACTTCGATAGAACCCAAACACTCGATTCGGTTTACTATGCCATGTTTTTACCTGAAGAAGGTGCGCGTTGGTCGGGTAATTTGAAAAAGTTAAAAGTAGATGGCACCAAAATTGTTGACAGTAAAGGCAACTTGGCTATTGATGGTGCCTCAGGCAGTGAAGGAAATATTAAAGACAGCGCCGTTACTTTTTGGACGAAAGATGGCAAAGCCGATGGCAACGAGGTTAAAAAAGGTGGCGTAAACGCGGTGCTGGCAGGTCTTAATAGTCGTACTATTTACACTGATATTGGCGCAGGGACAGGCGAAATGCCGAAATTTACCTTGGCGAATGCGTTATCCCATGCAGGCTCTCAAGCCGACCTTGGCACTTATCTCGGCACACCCGTTGAACGGCTAGACTCATTATTCGAATGGGCTAAAGGTAAAGACGTTGATGATGATGACTCCGATGGTAATACATCAGAGCTGCGTAGTGATATATTCGCCGACCCGCTGCATTCTAAACCACTTGCTATAGCCTACAGCGACGGCAGTATCCGTATTGCGGTAGGAACCAATGGCGGTTCACTGCACCTTTTCAAAGACAATGGCAATACCATTGAAGAGGAATGGAGCTTCATCCCTTATGAACTTTATCCGAACCTCACAACTTTACGTCGCAATATAAAAGGCGAGAAAGTGTATGGTATGGATGGTTCACCCTCTATGTACTTCGATGATAAAAATGAGAACGGTGTCGTCGACCCCTCTGACCGAGTATGGTTATTCACTGGTATGCGTCGTGGCGGTGATTCGTACTATGCTTTTGATATCAGCACTCCAAGCTCGCCAAAATTAATGTGGAAGGTAGACGCCAACACCACCGGGATGGAAGAGCTTGGGCAAACATGGTCTCAGCCTAAAGTTACGTTTATAGAGAAAAACGGTACTAAACCAGTCGTGGTTGTGGGCGCAGGCTATGACATTAATAAAGATGCTGACAACATTAGCCCGGACAACTCTGGCCGGGGTGTTTATATTTTAGATGCACAAACCGGCGATTTAGTGTGGTCTTTTACTCCCGGAGCTAATGGTAATGGCAATACCACTTATGAAGGTGAGCACAGTATTCCCGGTGACATAGCGTTGCTTGATTCTGACTACGATGGTTTCACCGATCGTCTCTACGCAGCCGATACCGGTGGTGATGTGTGGCGATTCGATTTACCAACGGATAACCCTGTGGGCAGTGAGCCGTGGACTGCCGTACAGATTGCTGATTTGTCAATTACTGGCAATGAACGTCGATTCTTCTATCAGCCCGAGGTGGCGAGGACTTACTTTAGTAAAGTATCCGAATACACCACTATCATTGATGAAGAGTCTTCGACACAAGTTGTGCGTGAGGAAACTCCTTATGAAGCGATTGTGCTTGGAAGTGGTAATCGGGCTCATCCACTTGATGAAAGTGAAAATAATCATCTAATTATGCTGCGTGATGAAAATACCATAACGCAGTCATTGCGCGGTGAAGATATACCAGCCGTCATCACTATGGATGATTTGATGGATATTACTAATGATCCGTTCACTGCCAAATTAAATGACGACAGTGGTTTTGTAGAGCTAGAGAAAGATCTCGCTCAATTCTCAGGGTGGAAGTATAGCCTTGGTGCAAATGAGAAGTCGTTGTCGGCAGCTGCCGTGGTCGGTGGTGTTGCTTATTTCACTACTTTTGTTCCCTCGGAAGAGAATGACCTACAGCAGTGCTCGCTCAAAGGCGGTGGTGGTAGTTTGTATGCATTCCATCTGCACTACGGTGCAAAAGTGTATGATCAACTAAAATTTGATGTAGGTAATAAAGTGCCTGATACGCCGACACTATTCTTTACCAAAGTAGATGATCCGGATACCGCAGAGGAAGAAAGCGAAAGTCAGTTTATTTTAATTGGTGCGGGTAAAGGTGATGGTGAAGGCACCTTGAAAGCGAAATCGATTGAGCCAAACGGGCTGCCAGGAGATTGCGGTATGGCAAGTTGTGATGAAAACCCATTTGGGTTTAAAACGCATCGCACTTACATATATAAAGAGGAGGCGATTGATTAATGAAGCATGTTAAAGGGTTTACCTTGATTGAGCTCATGGTGGTGGTTGCAATTATTGGTATTTTGGCGGCTATTGCATATCCTTCTTATCAGCAATTTGTCATCAGTAGCGCGCGCTCTGAGGCTATGACAGCTTTGTTGGATGCAGCAAGCAAGCAAGAGCAGTTTTTTGCTGATAACCGTCAATACACTGCCACCATGGCCGATCTCGGGCTTTCAAACTCAACGGAGTCAGATTTGTACTCATTGTCGGCAACAGTGAATGCTCAGAGTTTTATAATTACTGCTACTCCAGCATCTGGAATAGCTTTAGAAGACAGTGAGTGTACGTCTTTCACTATTAATGAAGTGGGTGTGAAGGGGTCCACGGGAAGTGCAGACACCGACACTTGCTGGAAGAGGTGATATAAATGTTCAGATATATGTTTTTGGCCTTAGTTGTAATAGCTGCGACTCAGGCCAGTGCGAAAGTAGAGCTTAGGTTACTTAATGAATATAAGTGTTACGTATCGCTGGAAACCGGTGTAAACCAGGTTATTGATGTACAAGTGAAGCAAAAAAGCCGACACCAAGCGGAGCTTGCTGCGCATCAAAGGGGGTACGCAGCACCACAACAGCAGCAAGCGACGAGAGTTGAACAAGTCATTCAATGTGTTGAATTCAAACAGCAATTTGGCTCAGCTGAGGCTCGCGCTCTAGATGCTAAAAAGCTGCGCTAGCTTTTAGCATTTATCACTGTCTTGCTTTATCCGCAATCGACCAGTCTGACTAACGGTAATACGATAGGCAGGCTGGTTTAATTTATCTTCCACTGAGCAGTACACAAAGCTACCAGATTGAAAGCCACCTAGAGCCCCTGTTGGTTTAAAAGTAACAGCTCGTCTTGGGTAGTCGATGGTATCGTTGCCAATCGGAACAGTGAGAATATTCAAAATCGGCTCATCGCCGCCACGCTGTTTATCGTTATTTCTATCAACAAACACCATTATATTATTTTGCCAATTCGGCACGCAGCGCTCAGCAATCGCAGGGCATACGCTCACGTAATGGTTGTTGAATATAGCGTACGATCTTGCCGCAAATAGATGCGTGTAGAGTTGTTCAATATAATCTGAGCGGCGGTTTTGATACGCCCAATCTTGGGCATTAAATAAAGTGACGGCTGCAAACATCGCGGCGATACCGATAGTCACAAGCAGCTCAATCAAGGTCGTGCCTACATTTGTTATATGTGAGCACATGGGGGGAGTAAGCGCGTTCATCCTTGACGCCTCAATAATCCTTCTTTGGTCTTGTAAATAGTAGAACAGTTAGCCCGATGTGCAAGCTTGCTCGGTCTTACCTAAGTCTCGTACCGTTCCCGAGGCCATTACTGAAACTGCCACGTTATGTTCGTTGTCATCGGTGGGACAAAATATAAAGGACCCGTTTTGTCCTACGGTCAGCTGGCCGCGTTGGTCAAACCGCAAGCTTCGTGCATTGCCACTGTGTACAAGCTGACTGTTGGCGACCAAATTGTTGATAGAGCGGTGCAGGATATCTGCATTGGCCTCGAATGTGCCGTTGTTATTTATGTCTGAGAAAATGACGATAGTGCCATTTTGCCAGCTATTGAGGCAATTTCCTGAGCTACCAGGGTTGGTCATCGCACACACAATCACAGGGTCACCCGTGGTCATCGCTTTGGCTCGGGCGAACTTAACGTTACGTTTGAGCTCGGTACTAAAATTGCTCGCTTTTTCCTGTGCTGACATTTGCGTACTATCAAATAATGCGATAGCCAGTAATATGCCTGCAATTGCAATGGTCACCATGAGTTCTATAAGAGTGAAGCCCTTAGATGTTGGGGTGTTACAGGTTTTCATAACTTCATCCTGATATGGGTATTATATTAATTTTAACACTATTAACGCATTAGTCACCCCTTGGGCGTTTGCTTCAACACTCACAATTGACTAAAATCGGCGCATCTGTCATCGCGAATATAAAAAGTCATGAAAAAAATAGAAGCCATCATCAAGCCATTTAAGTTAGACGACGTCCGTGAAGCCCTTTCAGAGGTTGGTATCACCGGTATGACGGTCTGTGAGGTTAAGGGATTTGGTCGCCAAAAAGGCCATACTGAGCTTTATCGCGGTGCCGAGTACATGGTCGACTTTTTACCAAAAGTGAAGCTCGATATCGTGCTAGCCGATGAAGATGTCGAGCGTGCTATCGAAGTTATAGTGAAAACCGCACAAACCGGCAAAATAGGCGATGGTAAAATTTTCGTGACGGAAGTCGAGCGAGTGGTACGTATCCGTACGCAAGAGGAAGACGAAGAAGCGATTTAATAACTTATAAATATAAAAAAACCGATGCCTTCACAGCATCGGTTTTTTTATGTGTGCGTTACTTAGCGTTCGCGTTTATTTGCCTCAAGGGTTTGTTGGGCATGTTCAGCCATATCTGGTAAGCCAAGTTTTTCGTAGCTTTTCACCATCATTTCTAACGCAGGCTCAAGGTAACTGCTTTGTGAGAAATGCTCAACAACGTACTTACCGCGATTTGCTGCGGCCAGGTAAGCTTCACGCTCGTAATAATACTGTGCCACTTTCAACTCGTTGCGAGCCATGCGGTTGAGTAGCCAAGCAAGACGACGCTTTGCCTCAGGTGCATATTTGCTGTCAGGGTAGTTGTTGACTAGAGTTGATAAGTCTTTATAGGCCACTCGAGTGCGTTTTGCGTCTCTATCGGCTCGATCTACACCAAAGTATTCTTGGAAGGCATTCTTATCGGCCTTAATATTGACCAAGCCACGCATGTAGTACATGTAGTCTAAGTCTTTGTGGTTCGGGTTTAAGCGAATAAAGCGGTCAATAGTGGCCAAAGCTTGCTCTGTATTGCCAGTTTGGTAATGCGCATAGACTAAGTCCATTTGCACTTGTTTAGAGAAAGGGCCAAACGGATAGCGAGAATCAATGGCGGTAAGTAGCTCGATTGCCCGGGCATATAAGCCTGAATCTAAGGTTTCGCGTGCATCTTCATACAAAGCTTGTGCGGATTTGTTGGGTACGCGCTCAATTTCTTGTTGTTCTGGCGCGGATGAACATGCGCTAAGTAAGGAGGCCGTAAATACGACTGCAAGTGCCCGTTTACTTATTTTATTTATCATTAATTAGGTACCTTCGTTGTCTTCGGCTAGGCCAAGTAGGTAAAACCGAGTAAACTATGCGAATTATGCGATTCTAACCCAGTCGAGCAGAGCTTGCACTGGTAAATTAGGTAAAACTTGCTTATGGCAGAACAAATTTCCCTCAGTGCAGAGGTCCCCGTGGAACTAGGCGGTAAACGTCTAGACCAAATTTTGGCGCAATTGTTCCCGGACTATTCGCGCTCACGAATAAAAACGTGGATTCTCGATGACATGGTGCAGGTTGATGGCCTCACCTTAAACACCCCCAAAGAAAAGCTGTTGGGCGGTGAACACGTAGAGATCAACGCGCAAATTGAAGCGCCGCGAGAATATGAAGCACAAGATATTGCTTTAGATATCGTCTACGAAGATGACGATATTTTGGTGATCAATAAACCTGCGGGCTTAGTGGTCCATCCTGGTGCCGGCAACCCAGATGGCACAGTGTTAAACGCGTTATTGCATCATTGTCCAGAGATTGAAAATATCCCTCGTGCGGGTATCGTCCATCGTCTTGATAAAGACACCACAGGGTTAATGGTGGTTGCGAAAACCTTGCCAGCACAAACGCATTTGGTTGCGGCATTGCAAAAACGTGAAAATTTCACCCGTGAGTATGAAGCTATCTGTTATGGCACCATGACCGCAGGCGGTATGGTCGATGCGCCCATCGGTCGTCATGCCACTAAACGTACGCATATGGCCGTCAATGAATTTGGCAAGCCAGCCGTGACGCACTACCGAGTCGCTGAAAAGTTCCGTGCACATACACGCTTACGGCTGCGCCTAGAGTCGGGTCGTACCCACCAAATCCGTGTGCATATGGCGCATATCAGTCACCCACTTGTTGGTGACCCCTTTTACGGCGGACGCCCACGTCCTCCTAAGCATGCCAGTGAAGAGTTTATGGCGACCTTACGAGGCTTCAAACGCCAGGCTTTGCATGCCATTAAGTTGCAGTTAGCACACCCGATCACCGGTGAGCAAATGCGTTGGCAGGCTCCAGTCCCTGAGGACATGGTGGCGCTGACCGAAGCGCTGCGCCAAGACACCGAAGCCAACGGCTACGATGACCTCTAAAACACCATTTTATACGCCAACCTGGGGCGCTGATGAGTCCCTGGTAGGGGGGCTGCAAAGCACCCGCCAAGGCGGGTATAGTCAGGGCGTGTATCGCAGCCTCAATGTGGGGCTGCATGTGGGCGACCAAGAGTCAGCTGTGCTCGCCAATCGCGCTGTGCTCAACAGCCAACTGCCGCGTCCTGCCTGTTATGTAAACCAAGTACATGGCATCCATGTTCATTGTGTTACTCAGTACAGTGAACAGCTTAGAATCGAAGCGGATGGCCTGTTCACACGCTTAGCAAAGCAGCCTTTGGCTATTATGACTGCTGATTGCTTGCCGCTTTTATTAGCCAGCCAAGATGGCGCTGAAGTGGCCGCTTTGCACTGTGGTTGGCGCTCCCTTGCCGGAGGCATCATCGAGCGGGCGTTACCCTTATTTAACACCCCCGCGAAAGATATTCATGCTTGGCTTGGGCCTGCTATAGGGCCCTCAGCCTTTGCGGTCGGGAATGAGGTTAAAAGCCAATTTTGCGCTCACAGTGGCGACTATCAGCAGGGCTTTACAGCACACGGCGACAAATTTCTCGCCAACTTGCCACTATTAGCCGAGCTTGCGCTTAATCGAGCTGGTGTGAGTAATGTCACTAAAGCTCAGGCCTGCACTTATACCCTTGCCGATACCTACTTTTCTTATCGACGCGATGGCCAAACTGGTCGTATGGCCAGTGTGATCTGGCGCAAATAATCACCAAAATTTTAACCGTATAACTTGATCAAACGCGCGCTAGCACCCATTAAATAGGTAATTAAAGTTTTAGTGGAAACAAACAGATGCGTTTAGATAGATTTACCAGTAAATTTCAGCAAGCGCTCTCCGATGCTCAATCATTAGCACTCGGTCGCGATCATCAATTTATTGAACCCGTACACCTAATGTACGCACTATTGCAGCAAACAGGCTCGAGTGTGCGTGCTCTTTTTGCCCAAGCAGGCGTCAGCGCCGATGAGCTCAACACTAAGCTTTCTCAAGAAATTGAGAAGTTGTTTAAAGTGGAGGGCGTCGGTGGCGACGTGCAGTTGTCCAATAACATGGTGTCATTGCTGAACTTATGCGACAAATATGCGCAAAAGCGTAAAGACAAATATATTTCCAGCGAGCTGTTCGTACTGGCTGCCTGTGAAGATAAGGGGCCTTTAGGAGAGATTTTTAAAGCTCTGAATATCACCACAGGTAAGGTAGAAAAAGCCATAGACGCACTGCGCGGCGGGCAAAAAGTGGATGACCCCAACGCTGAAGATACTCGTCAGGCGCTTGAGAAATTCACCATCGATCTCACCGAGCGGGCCGAGCAAGGCAAGCTTGATCCCGTTATTGGTCGTGACGAGGAAATCCGTCGCACCGTGCAAGTGTTACAACGGCGCACTAAAAACAACCCGGTGTTAATTGGTGAACCGGGCGTTGGTAAAACGGCGATAGTTGAGGGCTTAGCGCAGCGTATCGTAAACGGTGAGGTTCCTGAGGGTCTTAAGAATAAGCGCGTGTTATCGCTCGATTTGGGCGCCTTAGTGGCCGGAGCTAAATACCGTGGCGAATTTGAGGAGCGTCTTAAGTCGGTCCTCAACGAGCTGGCTAAAGAAGAGGGGCAAGTGATCCTCTTTATCGATGAAATTCATACCATGGTCGGTGCGGGTAAAACCGACGGCGCCATGGATGCCGGGAACATGCTGAAGCCGGCGCTAGCACGAGGTGAATTGCATTGTGTTGGGGCGACAACCTTAGATGAGTATCGTCAATACATTGAAAAGGACGCGGCTTTAGAGCGTCGCTTCCAAAAGGTATTGGTAAATGAGCCGAGTGTTGAAGACACCATTGCTATTTTGCGTGGGTTAAAAGAGCGCTATGAGCTGCACCATTCTGTGGAAATCACCGATCCGGCGATCGTTGCAGCGGCGAATTTATCGCACCGTTATATTAGCGACCGGCAATTGCCCGATAAAGCCATCGACTTAATAGACGAGGCGGGCTCTTCCATTCGTTTACAAATTGACTCTAAGCCAGAGCAGTTGGACCGCCTTGAGCGGCGTATCATTCAGTTGAAACTTGAAGACAATGCCTTAGCTAAAGAAAAGGACGAGGCCAGCCAAAAGCGCCGTGAGGAAATGCAGGAGCTGATCCAAGAGCTGGAAAGTGAATATGCTGAGTTGGACGAAGTATGGAATGCGGAAAAGGCCTCGCTGCAAGGCACTCAAGTGATTAAAGCGGAGCTCGAGCAAGCGCGTTTGGACTTAGAGGTGGCACGTCGAGCCAGTGATCTACAGCGAATGTCAGAGCTGCAGTACGGCCGAATTCCCGAGCTGGAGCGCAAATTAGACCTTGCCTCGCAAGTTGAAATGCAAGATATGAACTTGCTGCGTAATAAAGTTGGTGAAGACGAGATTGCCGAGATCCTCTCACGCTGGACCGGCATTCCAGTGGCGAAAATGCTTCAAGGCGAGCGTGAGAAGTTGCTGCAGATGGAAGACGAGCTGCACCAGCGCGTTATCGGCCAAGACGAAGCGGTCACCGCTGTTGCCAATGCCATCCGTCGCTCTCGTGCAGGATTAGCTGATCCCAATCGACCCATAGGCTCATTCTTATTCTTGGGCCCTACAGGGGTGGGTAAAACCGAGCTTACCAAAGCATTGGCGCAACTGATGTTTGACACCGAAGATGCCATGGTTCGTATCGATATGTCAGAGTTTATGGAGAAACATTCAGTGGCGCGTTTGGTCGGTGCGCCTCCGGGCTATGTTGGCTATGAAGAGGGCGGCTACCTCACCGAGGCTGTGCGCCGTCGTCCTTACTCGGTGGTACTGCTTGACGAAGTGGAGAAGGCGCACCCAGACGTATTCAATATCTTGCTACAGGTATTGGATGATGGTCGTCTCACTGACGGGCAAGGGCGCACCGTGGACTTTAAAAACACGGTGATCATTATGACTTCTAACTTGGGCTCGGATGTGATCCAAGAGCAAGCTGGGAATAATGATTACGCCACATTGAAAGACAAAGTGATGATGGTGCTGGCGCAGCAATTTAGGCCAGAGTTTATAAACCGTATTGATGAAACCGTGGTATTCCATCCACTAGCCGGAGAGCACATCAAGCAGATTGCTGATATTCAGTTGGCGAAGTTGCATGAGCGGCTCACTGAAAAAGGCTACCTATTGGAAATCACCGATGCGGCATTAGCTAAGCTGGCCGAGGGCGGGTTCGATCCGGTCTATGGTGCTCGACCTTTAAAACGGGCTATCCAGCAGGCCATTGAAAACCCACTTGCACAGAAGCTGTTGGCGGGTGAGTTGGCTGATGGCAACTTGATTTCCATTGATGCTGACGAGCAAGGCTTTTTATTTAGCTGTAAATAAAGGTCAGTTATAACTCATACGAAAGGCGGCAATAATTTGTCGCCTTTTTTATTGTGTCCATGCAGTGGTAATGTCAATATAGGTTTAGGAGCAATCATTCAACAATAGTGTTAGCTATGGAACACGGATACCAAGCCATGGTCATTCATGCTTTTGGTGAGCCAGGGGTGCTAAAACCAGTGACCCTATCGCGGCCAAAGCCCGGTGAGCATGAGTTACTTATCAAGGTGCTGAGCACCGCTATTAACCCCATTGATGTAAAAACCCGCGCTGGTATCGGCTTTGCGGCAGAGCAAAACAAACATCACCTGCCTATGAGCTTAGGCTATGATCTGTTTGGCGAGGTGGTCGCCTGTGGTGAGGCGGTAAAAACGCTTAAAAAGGGTGATAAGGTAATGGGTATGGTTGGCTTTGCCACCCAGCCAGGGACCTATGCACAGTATTGTTTGGCCCGTGAAAACGAACTCATTAAAGTCGATGCGGTGAATGAAGATGCGGTGCTATCCGGTCTGTGTTTGTCAGGGTTAACGGCCTTCCAAGCGCTCTCGGCGCTCGCCTGTCCAAAAAGTCAGCCCATTTACATTAATGGTGCTAATGGCACAGTCGGCTCGTTAGCTGCACAAATTGCCGCGCGAATGGGGTATCAGGTTGTTGCTATTAGCCGCAGTGAGCTGCCAAAAAGTGTCGCTTCTTGCGCTCAGCAAATGAGTTATGACCAGTTTGTGGCTGAGCAACGTAAGGGTTATTTGCTCGATGTTGTGGGCCTAGAGGTCGGGAAGCGTTGTTTACAAGGATTAAGTGCACACAGTCGTGTAGTCACTATTCCGACATTGTCACAAAAAGAGATTATTGCTGCGGCCAACGAGCAAGGAGTGACTGCATGCGGTGTGCTGGTGGTTAAAAACAATGCCCAGCTTAAACGTATTTACCAGTGGTATCGCCAAGGTCACTTAGAGCTGGCTCACTGCACTATGCCGCTCTCGGCAGCGGGCATGGCGCATCAGCGTTTAGAGCAAAATAGCAGCAAAGAGAAAGTTATTTTACTGCCTTGGACTTGAGTATTTGGCAGCGCACCCCATAACAACAGAATTAAGCCGCTTGGCTAGAGGTAGTATTTTTTGACTTGTACACAATTAAATCAGCGTCTTAGCGAATTGTCGTCCGCTGAAAATCAAGCCGCAATTGTCGGCATTGTTCGGGGTATAGAGCGCGAGGCGCTGCGTACCAATCGCAGCGGCGGGTTATCGACAAAGCCCCACCCAGTGGCGATTGGTTGTGCCTTAACCAACTCGATGATCACCACCGATTTTTCTGAAGCTTTACTTGAATTCATTACCCCAGTAAGCACTGATCCTGAGGAAACATTGGCTCAGTTGCGTGACCTACAAAAGTTCACTCTGGCGCAACTCGAAGATGAATTATTGTGGCCGGTGAGTATGCCGTGTTATATCCAAAGCCAAGATGAAATCCCGTTGGCGCAATTCGGCTCATCCAATGTCGGTCGTATGAAAACGCTATACCGAGAGGGGTTAAAAAACCGCTACGGCAGTATGATGCAGGCCATAGCCGGGGTGCATTTCAATATCTCTTATCCGCAAACGTTTTGGCAAACCTTGCAGGGTTTAGCTGGGCAAAGTGGTGACTTACAGTCTTTTATTTCCGACAATTACTTAGGACTAATTCGTAACTTTAAACGCGAATTGTGGTTAATTAGCTATTTATTTGGTGCATCACCGGCATTGTGCGGCTCCTTTTTAGAAGGGCAAGAAACCTCATTACCGTTTAAAAAGCTTGGTAAAGGTAGCCTATACCTTGAGCATGGCACAGCTCTGCGTTTGGGTGATTTGGGTTACACTAATAGCGCGCAATCGAGCTTGCGGGTAATGTATAACTCATTGGAGGAATATGTTGCCGGCTTAAAGAGCGCGATCAACTCACCTTCTGAGTTGTACCAGCATCTTGATGATTATCATGCACCAAAACCGCAGCAATTAAATAAAAATATTCTGCAAATTGAAAACGAGTTTTACTCGCCTATCCGCCCGAAACGCAATGCTCGCTCTGGCGAGAAGCCAACGCAGGCGCTATTGCGCGGCGGCATTGAATACATCGAAATTCGCGCTTTGGATGTGAATCCCTTTGCGGATACCGGCATCGATTTAACGCAAATTCGTTTCTTGGATGTGTTTTTGACCTACTGCTTATTAAAGGCATCGCCGCACATGGATTGGCAGGAGCAAGGCCAGACACAAGAGAACCTCGATCGGGTGGTCAATCAAGGTCGCGATCCGCAATTGCAGTTGCAACGCGGTGACGAGTCTGTCTCTTTGAAGCAATGGGCCGAGGACATTTTTACCGATCTTGCAAAAGTCGCTGACTATATGGACCAAGCGCATGGCAGCGATGTTTATCAGCATACCATTGCTGAGTTACAGAGCTGGGTGAGCGATCCTAGTAAGACCATATCAGGGCGCTACCTACAACAGTTACTCAGTGATGATGTTGACAATGGTCAGTTTGCCTTGCAATTGGCACAACGTTACAGCGACGCTCATAGTCAGTGGCAGTACCAATGCTTTGACGACGCACATTTAGCTGAGCAAGCCGAACTGTCGGTTAAGGCACAACAGCAGGTGGAGCAGGAAGACACTGTGAGCTTTGAAGCCTTTTTAGATGAATACTTTGCGGTGGAAAAGGTAGAAGCATAAAAAAAGCGCGGCTAAGGTAGCCGCGCAAATTATTCTACAGGGATGAAACAATGCTAAACTGCTGCATTCATAAGTTCAGACTAAGGCTTGCGGATTAAGTTCAAAATAAATGAAAAAAAATTTATCGCTTATTTTTACCCTGTTTTTATTTGCTGGATGTGCGACCGCGCCACCTAAGCAACCCGATGATATCTGCAAGATTTTTGAAGAGAAAGAAGATTGGTATTTTGATGCCAAGGACGCGCAAGAGCGCTGGGGCTCGCCTAAACATGTGTTAATGGCGATGATGTATCAAGAAAGCTCCTTTCGTCATGATGCTGCCCCGCCCATGGAATATTTCTTATGGATCATCCCCACAGGTCGTGCCAGTGACGCCTATGGTTACTCACAGGCAAAGACCATGACCTGGGAAGATTACACACGCGAAACCGATAACGGCGGCGCTGATCGTGACGATTTTGACGATGCAATCGATTTTATGGCGTGGTTTGTGTGGAAAACACATCAGATTAACGGCATTTCGAAGTGGGATGCGTATGCTCAATACCTTAACTATCACGAAGGGTGGGGCGGTTATAAACGCGGCACCTATCGCAGTAAGGCTTGGTTAATGCGCGCCGCGAATAAAGTGAAACGTCGTGCCAGCCGTTATGCGGTTCAGCTTAAGCGCTGCGAAGAGGAGTTAGATAAGAACTGGTTTGAGCGCTTATTCTTCTGATTGCTGCAACTTAGGAGCACCACTGAAGCGCTGGATATCTTCAAAGCCCTTCTCCCAGCGCGCTTTATCGGCGTAAAAAATATGTGCTGTGACATTGATATTAGGGTCATCGTCGAGCGAGCCTGCAGGAACAACGAGTATGTCTCCTTGTTGTTGATACATGGGTAATGCCGAGCCACACCGACTACAAAAGCTTTTGCAGTGAGCGCTGTGTGGGAGTTGGTAATGTCTTACCAACGGCTCACCTGATAACCAAGTTAGTGTAGCCGAGTTTGAGAACAAGTTGGCTCCGTGCGCCGAGCCACTGTCTTTGCGGCAGTGACTGCAGTGACATAAATAGAAATGACTGAACTCACCTTTTATTTCGAAGCGTACCTGTGCGCATAAGCAGCTGCCTTGCATAAGCCTTCTCCTTTGTTTTTTTTATTACTACAAGTTTAGCCAGTGCCACTGTAGTTGCTCATTTATTGCTGCGCATAAATCCAGTCCAATCCTTGGATCAAGGTGCTCGGAAACGCTGTCGCGTGTTTAGCCCCTTCAATAATGCGAAACTTAATCGTCGTGTTTTTTCCGCATTCAGCGGTCATTTTCTCTATTAGTTTTTGCGCCCCAGCCACCATATGCTGCTTTTCTCCATACTTTGGCTGTTCCAAGCTGCCCACTGATACATAGACCTTGGTTGGTAAACGAGGTTTCATCACAGATGAGTGTAAAATATCGTTATTGGCAAACCATACCGATGGGCTACCGAGTATATAACCGCTGAACATATCAGGGTAATTGAACAGGATATAGGCGCCAAACAACCCCCCTAATGAGTGTCCCACAAAGGTGCGTTGTGAGGGGAGGGTTCGGTAGTTCTGCTCAATATAGGCGAAGACGCTCTCGCGGATAAACTTAGCATGACCATCAGCATGGCCAGTTTGAAACTTCCAGTTTGTGGCTTGCACCGGAGTGTAGTCTCTTATTCGACTAGATGGGCCTTTTGAGCCTCGTGAATAGGATATCCCCACAATGATAGCCTCTTTCATTGTGCCGCTGTTCATCGGAAAGCGTGTAGCACCTGAGGCAATCTGAAAGCTATACCAGGCATCCATCAGGTAAATGACGGGATACTTTTTATCTTTATTTATCGCATAAGAGCGAGGCAGCTTTATAAATACAGGGTATACCCGTTTGCTCGAAGGCTCTGTTAATTCGATAACTGCACTTCTTGGTATTTCAAAGGGCTCGTTTGCGAGCCCTGTAGCGCATGTAACGATAAGAATAAAATACAGTAAATAACTCAAGGTCGTCTCCATAATAGACAATAGTTTAACCGGCGCGCATAGGCGCATCCTGTGCTTTGGCCGCTGTGAGGTGACGAATACGCTTGGCGATAGGTTGCTCGAAGTATCGGTATGACAAGTAGGCTACCATTATGCTTAGTGCTAAGGCGACAATGAGTTTGAGCTCAACAGTCAACGCTAACTTATTTACCTGCATAATAATGGGCATATGCAGCAGGTATAGCGAATAGGAGATTTTGCCGATGAAATCACCGAGGCGATTGGCGAGTACAATATTGTTATCAGGGACGAGAAATACGACGCAAAAGAATACCGTGCTCATAACTAGTAACACTTCATAGCTTAGCCACATCCGTCTTTCATCGCCGCTGGTTAGCGGAGTGAATTGTGGATACATAAGCGGTATTAACAGAAGAACCAGTACAAAGCGGTGTTTTCGCATGTAGTTAGGCACTTTTAGGGTGGGGTACAGTAAGCCCAAAATCACACCCACAAAAAAGAAAGGTAAGGTGCGCAATATGCTAAAGAGGTTATAGGGTATTCCATAAATATCGCCATAAATCCTCGGAAAGTTGGTAAAAAACAGCGCAATCATTACCGCCACAATAGCGAGATAGATATAGCCTGCTCTGTTTTTAGCCAGCATCCAAAAAGCAATAAAAACCACATAAAAGTGTATTTCAGGTGGAATAGTCCAAAGTACGCTCTCGCCGTGAATAAATAGCAAGTGGCCGAGTAAGGCGTTGACATCAGGTATGTTATATAGGCTGTCATTCCCGCCTTTAGCGAGTATGAACGAGGTAAACACCACAGCTAGGTACAAGGGCAGCACCCTTGCTGCTCGGGCCAATAAATAGCGCGTGAGGTTAGTGCGATTGAGCTCTTTACCTAAATAAAGGTATGCCATCAAAAAGCCGCTTAGTAAAAAGAATAGCATCACCCCATAGGCACCGGAGCCGCCTCCTAGTGCGCCATCAAACCAGAGGGTTATATCACTGAAATGTGTAAAGAAAACAATAAGTGCGGCGAGCCCTCGTAAGGCATTCAGCTTTCTAATTTCCAACCTAGACTCCTAATCTGAGCATTATTATTATTCGCCGTAGGGCGTGAAGAGTTAGCGCTGCAGTTGAAATTATTAACTAATAATATAGTATCTTGTTAGCTACCCAATACACCTAATATCCAGTCATGGTAATTTGACACCCTAACTTGATAAGCAGTGGTACCATACAATCCGGCTTTAAAAGTAGCTATATCGCCATGCCCTAATTGCCAACTTGATAAACCTACAAGAAAAGGGACACCGTCTCGAAAGATAACAGAAGCTCCTCCGCTATCTCCTGAACCATGCATACCTTCGAGTGGTAGTGCGCTTTCTGGTTCGTCAAATTTAAATGCTAACCAGTTACCTTCCGCTCTTTCAACAACATTTTGAAACCGGTTCATCACACGAAGTGATTTGGTATCTGGGTCTTCGCCAGTTAATCCGTTCCCAGTAGCTCCCCTACCATAGACTGTAATTGTTTTGCCTTTTTCACTATTACCAGAATAAATATTGATTGGTTCTACACCGCTAACAGTTGAAGCTAATTTGATTAACGCTATATCACTTCTAGATTTGAAAAAATTCATTAAGGGCGCTAAATCACCTTTAAGTAAATTTTTATTAGGTTGAGTGTAATCTGGGTGTATATGAACGCTTTCAATTTCATACTCTTTTGAACCAATTAATAGATCCTTGCCAACATAATCATAAAAAATAGTGTGTGCTACAGTTACAACCCATTGTGAATTAATTAATACACCATGTCCTTCATGGGGCATATCAACTAAGTATTCAGGCATTTTATCAATGACATAATTTTCAGGGGGAACATCATGTCTTTTTACTACAGCATTACTGCAGGTAGAAAAGAAAATAATGGATAAGATAAATAAGACTTTCATAATACGTCCATAATACGTCCATGTTTATTGTTGTATAGCTAACGCGGAGCCCATCGGTGCACTTTAGAGCGTACGAGTGACGTGAATTGTTATAAATTGTCCCGGACAAACTGTCAACATTTCCAAAACACCTGCGTTGTTCACTAGCACTGCTAGTCGTCCTATTTTGCTATTTTGTCGACGGCATTAAACAGTTTTGCGACATATGTTCCTGCGATACGTCGGCTTGCACGGCTATACACTCGCTCCCTTTTTGTACTACTTCTTGTTTTAAAATATCTGACTCTCTGTGGTTAAGAACAATTGGGAAGCCTTCATTAACCAAACGCACCGCTGCTTTAGCTCCAACTCCCTGACTACTGCCGATGATAAGCGCAACTTTTCTCTTACCCATAACTCCATTTTGATGTATTGTCGACAATATGCAATAAATTTGGCATTTAGGTAAACTTTATATACCAAAAATATGCTATGTTGTCGACGATTTTTGCTGGTATGAGGGATGGGTTTGGATTTTTACAACATTGCCGGGACGGTAAACACAGCATTCATATTCGTTAGTTTATATGGTGTATTCTCGCAATTGAGAACAATTTGTAGAAGAAAAGCGAGTAGTGACAATAGCGTACGTCCTACTGAGCTTTTGTCTTTGAACCAATTTACAGTAAGTTACTTGGCCTATTTATCTTTTTTTGTTTACGGCTACTCAATATCGCCATTTAACCACTATATTGTCTGGCCCAGATTGATAGCGTCTATATTGGTGCTACAAATTATCATGGAAATCTTATTAGATAGAAAGTCAGTAAAATCTGCAATAAGCTTTGCAGTCGCTGCTATTAGCCTCATTCTAGCATTTGTCGGCCTCTTCTTTGGTGAGACTATCTCTGACGAGGGGAAATTGATTTCTACCTCTATCATACTCGTTGTTTCATTTTTACTTGCTCAAGGCTACTTTCATCAGATAAGGCTCATCTATAGCTCTGGACACACTGGTGCGGTCGACCTTAAAATGAGCCAGTTCATATTTATGATGGATATCTCTACGATTATATTTGCTTTAAGTATGGGATTAGTAGATGGCTGGCCGCTGTTGATGTTGGCCGTTACAAGCGGTGTCACAAAGCTGATTATAATGTACCTGTTTAGATGGGTTGATAAGAGTCCGCTTGCTGCAAAGCGCAGGAATGCTGAGCTACCCCAAAGTAGCTGATATAAATTGATTTATGCATATCAGGGGCAATGTAGCTAACTCAAAGTTTCGAATTAGCTGAGTAACAAGAAGTCCGCTTGACGAGCGGAGATGCCATCAGCAATGGCTGACGGGCATTAATAGACAAATACCGGAAGTTCAGCTCCAGTTATTTTAACTACCGTTTCATGCCTTAAGCCGCCATCTGTTGACAGTCGCCCAATAGCAGCCAAGCGATAAAACTAGCCATTTCCTTGTTTAGTTTTGGCTAATTATTTTGGAAAAAATAAAAATTAGATTATTTAAACTTTTTCATACATACATGCGACCAACGTTGCATAAAAAATAAAAAATCTCATTGAATGATACTAATTCAGGGAAAGGTCAAGATGAAGCTAATAAATAATTTGATTAACAAGGAAAATACGTTGAAGCATTTGCTTTTAAGATTCATTACCAGCATCGCTCTAGCTGTTTCGTATTCAACCTCGGCGTCCGACACTTTACAGTGTGTTTCAGATAGCTATATCTTTCCAGATAAGAAGGTAAGTAGCCTTCCGAATCCAGCAAAAACAGGTAAATACAAATACGATGTGATGACTTATGGAGAAAAACCCTATTTATTTTCTATCGATAAGCCAGATCTAGTCGCACCTGACGTCACTCTACCAAACTTTCTTGCTGACCACTCCAAAAGCCAAGGCTATAAATATGATGCCTACCATAGATTTGATAGCAAAGATTTACCTTTAGAAGCGAAAGTTTGGCTGCCACAAACTTCTGAAAAGCGGCCTGTCATTTTCTTGGTTCATGGTAACTCAGATCCCGGTTTTGATTATTTAGGAGAGATGTTTTCCAGTCGCGGTTTTTTTGTTGTTCAGGTCGATCAGACTTATTTAAATGGTTTGTGGGGAGAAAACGGTGCTCGCGGGTGGATTCTTTTAGAGCATCTAAAGCTACTTAGCGTGTGGAATAACCAACATGATCACAGATTTTATAACAAGCTGGATTTAGAAAATGTTGCTCTCATTGGCATGTCTAGAGGCGGAGAAGCCGTCGCCTTAGCTTCGACATTTAACAGTTTAAAAACGATACCGAACAGTGAAAAACCTACAGAGTTTGGGTTTGGAATTAAATCGGTAGTGGCATTAGCGCCCATGGACGGACAATACCAACACGCACACGGCAAAAACATTCTTAAGAATACTAACTATCTTGTTTTACAGGGCGGGCATGACGCCGATGTTTACCAGTTCTTAGGGAGTCAACAGTGGCAGAGGGTTGAATATGATGACGGCAAAAATTACGTGAATCATTCAATCTACATCCACAAAGCAAACCACATAAATTTCAATCAAGATATGTCTGATGATTTTCATTGGGGAGGCAGTAAGAATTTTTATAAAAAGCTCTTGACAGCTAAACAGCAAGAGCAACTAACCAAGGTATTTGTGTCAGCGTTCATTGAACTTACTTTATCTGGAAAGAAAGAATATCAGGATATATTGAGGCACCCGCCAAACTCAGAGTTTGGCTTACCCGATGATATCTATGTATCTCGGTTCAGTACTTCAACATTCTGGTCTATTGAAAACTTTGAAAGCGTTAAGACAGAAAACAAGAACTTTCAGATTAGGGTTGACAGCCAAAATGAGCCAGTGTCATTCTCGATTGAAAAGGAACGATTAAGAGGCGGGGTGGATACACCAAACAAGGTACTGAAACTGAAACTCGAAGAACAAGTTGCAACGACGCTACAACTCGCATTACCAACCTTTCATGTTATCGCTGAAGATAAACAGAGTCTAACTGTCTCTATCGCGATAGAGACATCCGAAGAGCATGAAGCATGCAGACCCTATAACTTAGCTTCTGACATTAAGATAGAGTTTCTGAATAAGAATGGTGTTGTGATAAGTAAAAAGACGAAATCTACAGCCAGTATTTCTCCGTTGCTAGTATCTGACTACTCAGAGTTAGAAAATGAAGATGTAAAATTTGCACCTACGGAACCAACTTTGCAGACAGTGGTTTTTCCGATTGAATTTTTATCTGAAGTTAAACAAGAAGAGAGCTTGATCCTTAATATAACATTCACTCCAAGACATGATATCTCAGTTATTTTGGATGACATTGGCATTATTCATTAATGCGTGTTAATGCCTAAAAAGCCTAGCTCTTGTCGTGCTGGTTTGAAAAAGGGCAAAAATAAGTCAGCGCCAACGACCGGTTTACGCACGCAAGAGAATGTCAGAATTGATACCACTTTGTTATCAGAACTGTCAGAACAAATGACAACCAATCCAGATTAAACTCTTTACTTAAATAAGGGTATGCCATTAAAAAGCCGCTTAGTGCGCCGTCAAACCAGAGGGTTATATCACTGAAATGTGTAAAGAAAACAATAAGTGCAGCGAGCCCTCGCAAGGCATTCAGCTTTCTAATTTCCAACCTAGACTCCTAATCTGAACATTATTTTTATTATAATTCGCCGTAGGGCGTGAAGAGTTAGCGCTGCAGTTGAAATTATTAACTAACATTATTGCAGCGAGTTATTGCTCATCCTTTGTAAATTTCTGAATGACATCCGTAGCGGGATTCGGTCTTGATACTCATTCCCTGTTTTCTCTTACCCGGAGAGTTTCTTTGAAACGTTCCTGAAGTAGGCAGTAGTGACTGGCCTCCGCGTAAAAGCCTCTACCAACTGTGGTTCGCGATTACAGATAGGAGGAAGCTTCCCCAGTGGTAAAGCCAAGATAGTTAGAATAAAAGCCCGCTATAAAAACAACAACAGTAAATAAACCACCACACGTGCTAATCAATACCTAGGAACTTATAATACTTCTTTATTCTGTGCAGCTTGTTGAAAATAGGTCTTATTTGGTCCGGTAATTAAAGATCCCACACTTCCAGGGTCATTCCATTTTGGTTCTGTAGCCATTCGATCATTGCTTTGCGACCCGGCTGATTGCATTTTTTATAGCCACCGGGTTTGCAAATAAAGACAAGGTTTCTAATTTTATTACCTAAGCTTCTGGCCATAAGAGCCTTAAGAATATCTTTTTCAAATTCAGTGTTTGGGTTTTTTATCCCCAATGCAATTTCCACAACCGTCTGTTCTTCGGGAAAATAAAAGTCCACCGCCATCGAGTTGTCGCCACAAATTTTTTGTTCGCTATAATCCTCGCCAAAGGCCTGTTCCGCGCGGCTGCGAACTAAATCAATGAATTGATTTGTTGAAAGGTTCCCGGCTCCAGGTCCTTTTGTATCAAAAAAACCATCCGTTTCATGCGCAATGCTTGAGGCAATTGCATAAAGCTCTTTACTGAGTTTCAAACCGTATCCTTAAGGTATGGGTAATATCGAGGTGCAACTAACAAACGCATTTGTCGCTCCTAGCTAAAGACACCTTAAAGCTTGAGCAGTGCATATTATTTATCCATAAAGTCATGAAGTTAGCAAAGGCAGAGGATAATGTCTAAGTATATGTTGGGCGCTGAAAGCGAGCATGACTCCTTAAGGGGCGTTTCTCGGACTTATTTTTTAGCGACCACAAACGCAGTCAGATTAAAAACCGATTTGGTTTGTGGGTCTTTTTATCGCTTTGCGGACGATTAGGTTGGTTACACATGGATAGAGGCTGCCACCTGGAAAAAGGTAGCAGCCCTAAAAGGGTGGCTAGTCTTTAGACTTCTTGCGACGCTTCTGTGGGAGCACACGTACCAGCTTAATCATGTTTTCTTTTACTTCCATGACCTCAATCGGGTAGCCCTCAATTTTAAGCCCTAAATTGGCGTCGGGAATATCTTCTAAATACTCGACAATCAGGCCGCTAAGAGTTTTTGGCCCATCTTGGGGAAGGTGCCAACCCATTTCTTTATTGAGGTCACGAATATTAGCACCGCCATCAACTAGCACTGAGCCATCATCCTGCTGACTGACTTCCTCGCTTGGTGGCCGGGTTTGTGTGGTGGTGAAGTCGCCAACTACTTCTTCGAGAATATCCTCAAGTGTGACTAGGCCTTGAATATCACCATATTCGTCAACAACCAAGCCAATACGCTCTTTAACCTGCTGAAACTTGTGTAGCTGGGTATTCAAAGAGGTGCCTTCGGGAATAAAGTAAATCTCCCTTACTGCGCGAAGCAGCGACGACTTATTAAACTGCTCTTTGGTGAGTAGACGAAGTGCGTCTCGAGCATGAATAAAGCCCACGGCATCATCGATTTGGTCACGGTATAAAAGCACCCGGGTGTGCTGCAAGTTGGTGAGCTGCTTACTGATCACCTTCCAGTCATCATTAACATCAATGGCGTTAATTTCATTACGCGGGATCATAATGTCCTCCACGGTGACCTGCTCAAGGTCTAAAATCGACGTCAGCATGCTTTTGTGCTTGGCCGGCAACATGGCCCCGGCTTCACTTACCACGGTTTTCAGCTCTTCTTTAGAAAGGCTGTGCTCTTCCATTTGCTCTGGGCTAAAGCCAAGCAGACGCAACAAACCGTTAGTGATCCAGTTTAGGGCAATCACAAAAGGCAAGGTTAAGCGCAGCAAATTTTTAAGAATCAGCGAGCTTGGAAAGGCGATTTTCTCTGGGTACAAAGCGGCAATGGTTTTCGGAGTCACCTCTGCAAAGACCAATAAAATAAAGGTCAACCCAAAAGTGGCCACCGCTAAGCCGACAACATCGCCAAACAGGCGAATACCAATAATCGTGGCCACTGAAGAGGCCGCAATATTAACAAGGTTATTGCCAATAAGGATCAAGCCGATAAGGCGATCAGGGCGCTTGAGTAGGCTGCTGACTCGCGTGGCTCCGGCGTGTTTTTGTTTTTCTAGGTGGCGTAGTCGAAATTTATTTATCGACAACATCCCAGTTTCGGAGCTAGAGAAGTATGCGGAGAGTACGATCAGTATTGCTAGAATGATAAACAACGTACTCGTCGATATGTCGTCCAAAGAAGGATCCTTCTATTAAAAATCAAGGTATATTAAGCGGCACTCGCCGCGCGTAGTCAAGTGAACTTGCCCTGAAGATAAAGTAATTGCTTAAAAACGCTGCAATATTACTTCTTGGACAAAGCGACTGCCAAAATAGGCAAGAGTGAGTAGGCCGGCACCGACCATAATGGTGATCACAGAGGATTTGCCGCGCCAACCTCGCAGCTTGCGGCCAATAACAACGGCTAAAAACACCCCCCAGGCGATAATGGAAAGCACCGTTTTATGCGCGTTTTCAATAGCCAGCATGGAATCTAGGAATACAAACCCAGAGAGCAGGGCGAGGCTCAACAAAGCTGTGCCAACAAACACTAATTGGTAAAGTTGACGTTCGACCACCATCAGCGGTGGCAGGTGGCTGTATACAATGGCTAGGTCTTTGCGTTTAAGGCGTTTGTCGATGAAATAAAACTGCACCGCATACAAGGTAGCAATCACCAGCACGCAATAAGCCAGCAGTGAAATAGAGATATGTGTCACTAACCCAATTTCCAGGCGAATACTTTGCACGATGATATCGTGCGGCATAAATAGGCTAGCGAGTAATAAAATAGTGGCAAACCCATACACGACAGGTAGCAATAAGGTGGCTGGAAAGCGCAATGACACGGCGGTCACTGATAATACGATAACCCAGCAGGTCAGCAGCGATACATTAATAAAAGATAGGTCTTGGCCTTGGGTGGTGAATACCGCATTTACGAGCAACACCATGTGCGTCAAAATCGCAAGCGTGCTGAGGATCACCGTGGTTTTTTGCGATGGGCCTTTGGCATCAAACAAGCGAGACAATACGTGCGCGGTAGCAGCACCGTAAAAAGCACAACTCAACAGTGTCAAAATTGTAATCAGCATGATGACCTTTTTTGCTCGTAGTTATTATTCCATCAAGAAGCCATTGTATTTAAAGCGAACACGCTTGCCTAGATCTAATTGCCTTTGCTTTGCACTTGGTGCTGGGATTTGCCCCCCGCTTTCAGTTATAATCGGCGAAAATGTAAGTAGCAACGGAATCGTTAGCGATGTTTGAAAATCTGCAGGAACGATTAGGGAAGACCCTAAAAACCATCAGTGGCCGTGGCCGCCTCACTGAAGACAATATTAAAGAGACGCTGCGTGAAGTGCGTATGGCTTTGCTTGAAGCTGACGTCGCTTTGCCCGTTGTTCGTGATTTCGTCAAGCAAGTCAAAGAGCGTGCCGTCGGCACAGAGGTGACTAAAAGCCTGACTCCTGGCCAAGTGTTTGTCAAAATAGTCCGTGAAGAGCTTGAAAAAGCCATGGGCGAGGCTAACGAAGAACTTAACCTCAATGCCCAGCCGCCCGCAGTCATTATGATGGCTGGCTTACAAGGGGCGGGTAAAACCACCAGTGTTGGCAAGTTGGCGAAGTTCCTAAAAGAGCGCAAGAAAAAGTCGGTATTGGTGGTGAGTGCCGATATTTACCGACCAGCGGCAATTAAACAACTTGAAACCCTAGCATCTGAAGTAGATGTCGAGTTTTTCCCCAGCGATACCTCGCAAGACCCAGTTGATATCGCCAATGGCGCCATTGCTCACGCCAAGAAAAAATTTATTGATGTGGTGTTAGTGGATACCGCCGGTCGTCTTCACGTTGATGAAGACATGATGAGCGAGATTAAAGCACTACACAGCGCTATTAACCCAATTGAAACGCTGTTCGTGGTTGATTCCATGACCGGTCAGGATGCGGCGAATACTGCGAAAGCTTTTGATGAAGCACTGCCACTTAGTGGCGTGATCTTAACCAAGACCGATGGTGATGCCCGAGGTGGTGCCGCGCTATCGATTCGCCATATTACTGGTAAACCCATTAAGTTTATCGGTGTTGGTGAGCGTAGCGATGCTCTAGAGCCGTTCCACCCTGATCGTGTCGCGTCGCGTATTCTCGGTATGGGCGACGTTTTGTCTCTTATCGAAGAAGTGGAAATGAAGGTCGATAAAGACAAAGCTGCAAAAGTAGCGGATAAGGTCTTTAAAGGCAGCGGCTTTACACTAGAGGACTTTGCTGACCAACTGCGACAAATGAAAAACATGGGTGGCATGATGTCCATGCTTGATAAGTTGCCAGGCATGAGTAACTTACCTGAAGGAGTAAAAGGGCAAGTTAACGACAAAACATTTGTGCAAATGGAAGCCATTATCAACTCCATGACACCGAAAGAGCGCGCGCGTCCGGAAATTATTAAAGGCTCACGCAAAAAGCGTATTGCTGCGGGCTCTGGCACACAAGTACAAGACATCAACAAGCTGCTGAAGCAATTTACACAGATGCAGAAAATGATGAAAAAGATGAAAGGCAAAGGCGGCATGATGAAAATGATGCGCGGCATGAAAGGGATGATGCCACCAGGAATGATGGGTGGTCCCGGCGGCCCTAAGTTCTGAGCCAATGCGTTATATAAAAAAAGCGTGACAACCGTCGCGCTTTTTTTTGCGTTGCAAAGCGCGTTGAGCGGTGAAATAGTAGGTTCTATATCAATGTAACAAGCGAGGTTGATATGAGAGCGCTCATTATTACTATGCTCTTTTGGGTATTGGTTGGCTGTACAAGCACGGATTGGCGTACTGCCAGTCGTGAAAGTGCGGGTATTGCGCAGCCGGTGAGTGAGCCGGGGGCGGTGATTGAGTTTTATGCTGCTGATGCATTCAGCTGGCGTGGTTGGTTTGCCGTGCATACTTGGCTTGCAATAAAAGAGCAGGGGGCACAGCAGTATACAGTGTATGAAGTGGTTGGCTGGGGCGTGGACCAAGGTCGACCGGCTTTGCGCAGCTATAAAACATCCACACCTGATCGTTACTGGTACGGTGCTGAGCCTGATAAATTTCATGTGGTCAGCGGCGCCAAAGCAGCGGAGCTTATTCCTAAAATCCAAGCTGCTGCGAAGCAGTATCCATGGGTAAACGAATACACGCTCTTTCCAGGGCCGAACAGCAATACCTTTCCCGCATGGATAGGCAGGCAAGTTCCCGAACTTGAACTGGCGATGCCTTTTAGTGCTATTGGCAGCGGTTATGGCGATTAGCTTACGTCGTTTTGCCCAAGGAGATGAGCACGCGTTAGTGTCTTTGCTCAATAATGCCCAGGTACAACGTTTCTTATCGCCCAAAATCCCTTATCCTTACACTGAGGCGGATGCCAGTTGGTGGGTTCGAGAGGGCGCTCAAAGCGAGCACATCTACGCCATTGAGCACGATAATGAGTTGATTGGCTGTATCAGTGCCACAGTGGGGCAGTTCGAGTACGCTAAATCAGCGGAGGTAGGTTATTGGCTGGGTCAGCCTTATTGGCACCAAGGCTTTGCGAGTGAGGCGCTGCAACAGCTATTAAGCAAGCTCGCTCATGGAACTGATTTGCTGCGCCTGCATGCAGTCGTATTTGCAGGGAATAAAGGTTCTCAGGCGCTGTTAGCGCGCTGTGGCTTTGTTCTCGAAGGACGACTAAGGCAAGCGATAGTGAAGCAGGGCCAGCGTTTTGATGGCCTTATTTATGGGTTATTACTTGACGACATACGCTGAACAAACCGGCCGTTAGCGACAGCTCAAAAGCCAAGATCATCATTTAACCCACACAAACCACGTATTTAATGCAGTTCTTACTTGCATTGTGGCAAAAAATTCGTACAATTCCCGAGCTTCCCTGTATGGGGAAGTTTCACTTATTAATGAAAACAGTCAATCTATTTAGAGGACGGTATGGTAACTATTCGTTTGCAACGTGGTGGCGCTAAGAAGCGTCCTTTCTATCAAATTGTGGTTGCGGATAGCCGTTTCTCGCGTGACGGTCGTTTCATCGAGAAAGTAGGTTTCTTTAACCCTATTGCTGCTGGTCAGGAAGAAAAACTTCGTCTAGACCTTGCCCGTGTTGATCACTGGGTAGGCCAAGGCGCGGCTCTTTCAGATCGCGTAGCAAAGCTAGTTAAAGACGCTCGTAAAGCGGCTTAATAGGCGTAAGTGTAACCATGAGTCAACAAGAGCAAGCCTCAACAATCGTCGTTGGCAAACTCGGAGCCCCGTATGGGATCAAGGGTTGGCTTAAGGTGCATTCATTTACTGATGATCCCCAAGGGATCTTCGATTTCAGCCCATGGTTGATAGGGCAACAAGGTAAATGGCAAACCTTTGAAGTGAGTGACTGGCGTCGCCACAACAAAGGCTTTATCGCTAAGTTTGCGCAAATTAATGACCGTGACCAAGCAATGGCTATGACCAATGCGGAAATCTCGGTTGAAGTGGCGCAATTACCAGAGCTTCCCGAAGGGGAGTTTTATTGGCGAGATCTCATCGGCATGGCCGTGGTAACCACAAAAGGTTATGACTTAGGTCAAGTTGATGACTTGATGGAGACAGGCTCGAATGATGTGCTGGTTGTGAAAGCAAACAGTAAAGATGCATTCGGCAAAGGCGAGCGTTTAATCCCATTTTTGACCGATTCGGTCATTATCAATGTGGACCACGACGAGCGTCAGATTACTGTGGACTGGGACCCAGGCTTTTAATGGCACAAATACCGTTTTGGATGGGGGTAATAAGCCTCTTTCCAGAGATGTTTTCGGCAATTACTGAGCAGGGCGTAACAGGCCGCGCAGTGAAACGTGGTTTAATCGACTTTCACTGCTGGAACCCGCGCGATTATGCAACGGATAAGCATCGTACTGTGGACGACCGCCCTTATGGTGGAGGTCCAGGCATGTTGATGATGGTTGAACCATTGAAGCAGGCCATACTCGATGCGAAAGCTGCGGCAGGCGAGGGCGCTAAGGTAATTTACATGTCCCCACAAGGGCGAAAACTAGATCAGCAAGGCGCACAAGAGCTCGCTCAGTGCGATAAACTGATTTTAGTAGCTGGTCGTTATGAAGGTATAGATGAACGGCTCATCGAATCCTATATCGATGAAGAATGGTCGATTGGGGATTTTATCCTCAGCGGCGGTGAACTACCGGCCATGACATTAATTGACGCTGTTGCGCGATTAGTGCCAGGGGTGTTAGGTCATAACCAATCGGCTGAGCAGGATTCATTTTCGGATGGCTTGCTCGATTGTCCGCACTATACCCGGCCAGAGATATTGGATGGCAAAGCGGTTCCACCGATTCTACTCAGTGGTAACCACCAAGCAATCGCAAAATGGCGGCAAAAGCAGTCATTAGGGAGAACTTGGCAAAGACGTCCAGACTTGTTGCAAAACCTAGCTCTGACTGAGGAGCAAGCGCAGTTACTTGCTGAATATCAGCAAGAAAACTCATAGCTTGTGGCTAGAAGACAGTTACACCTAGGAAAGTGAGAAATAAAATGGCAAAAGTAAACCAAAATATTATTAAAGAGCTTGAAGCTGAACAGCTTAAGCAAGACGTACCAAGCTTCGGCGCTGGTGACACAGTTGTTGTACAGGTACGTGTAAAAGAGGGTAACAAAGAGCGTCTACAGGCCTTTGAAGGTGTTGTAATCGCTAAGCGTAACCGTGGCCTACACTCTGCATTCACCGTGCGTAAAATTTCAAGCGGTGAAGGCGTTGAGCGTGTATTCCAAACGCACAGCCCACTTGTAGATAGCATCACAGTTAAGCGTCGCGGTGCAGTACGTCGCGCGAAACTTTACTACTTGCGTGAGCGTTCTGGTAAGTCTGCACGTATTAAAGAAAAACTTAATTAATACGCGCGTTTTACTAAGACGTGATAAAGCGGGCCAGCTAGTGATAGCTGGCCCGCTTTGGTTTTTACAGGCAGCGCCTTATGCTTCCTCTCGCTGCAGGTGACTCCCCGCATATTATTCAGCACCTTGTTACCTCTTGCCCCTTTTCCTGACTTACTAATATTGCTACTATCGATGTATTAATTAGTTTACCAAGTGTAATTTTAAGTTTACATCATGACCTCAGAGCAGCAGCTAGCCCAACTTCGCAATCAAATCGATGCCTGTGATACCGAACTCGTTCGCCTCCTTGCCAAGCGCAACCAAATCACCGAGCAGGTAGGCAAAATAAAGCAACAAAGCGGCGCTCCTTTGCATGCCCCCGAACGCGAGGCGGCGTTGATCGCGGCGCGGCGTAAAGAGGCTGAAGAAGCGGCGGTCAATCCTGACTTGGTCGAAGATATTTTGCGGCGTATGATGCGAGAGGCCTATCAAAACCAACAAAGTGAGTTGGCTTGTGTTTGTAAGTCGCTCAATCCGGTGGCGATTGTCGGTGGCCGTGGAGCGATGGGGCAACTATTTGCTAAGCAACTTACCCGTAGTGGTGTTGAGGTGCGTATTATTGACCGCCAAGAACAGCAAAGTGGCGAAGCTGCAAAGTTACTCAAAGGCGCTAAATGTGTGCTTATTAGTGTACCTATCAACGCCGTAGAGGAGGTTGTCGCCAACCTACCTGCTTTGGACGACGATGCCTTGCTGGTTGATATCACGTCTGTGAAAGAAAAGCCCTTAGCGGCGCTGACCAACAAACACAGCGGTCCGGTATTGGGCTTGCACCCGATGTTTGGACCAGATATTAGCCATTGGGTTAAACAAACGGTGGTGGTGTGCAAAGACGTAGAGAGTGAAGCGGGTGAGGCGTTGTTGGCTCAGCTTAAAGTGTGGGGGTGTCAACTTGTCACTATGAGCGCACGCAAACACGACGAAGCCATGCAAATAATTCAGGTTATGCGTCACTTAACCACCTTCGTATATGGCCAGTTTCTAGCTAAACAAGAACATAGCTTAGCAGAAATTCGCGATTGCTCGTCCCCTATCTATCAGCTGGAATTAATGATGGTGGGCCGTTTGTTTGCACAAAGCCCAGAGCTGTATAGCGACATCATGCTTGCGCAGTTTGAGCGCGTAGAGCCGCTCTTGGAGGCGTATAAAAATACCTATGAACATACTTTAAGCATGCTGCGTGATAAAGACAAAGAGGCGTTAATGAGCGCATTCTCTGATGCAAAAGTGTTCTTTAGTGATGCCAGCGATCAGTTCTTAAGCCAAAGCCGAGCTTTGTTAAATAAAGCTAACGATGCCAAGGTGTTAGGTTAGTATTTGCTTTATCAAAGATGTGTTCCGTGTGTAGAAAGGCATTGATGGCGCCTTTCTACACAGGCAGGATTACATTTTTGGCGTAACCGCTTTAAGTGACTCACTTTGGTAGCAGCCTAAAACGCGAATAAACTCAGTGAAGGGTTTAAGCTCTTCTAAGGCTTGATCAACATTAGGGTTGTCGATGTTCGCTTCTAAGTCGACATAAAACACCTCTTCCCAAGGGTTGCCTGGCACCGGACGAGACTCTAGTTTCACTAAGTTAATTTCACGCTGTTTGAAAATCATCAGAGCATCAGCTAAGGCGCCCACTTGCTGCGAGGTTGACATAATTAGCGATGTTTTTGTGGGGATTTGCATTGATACCTGAAGCGGTTTGCGGGCAACCACAATGAAGCGGCTGTGGTTTTCACTTTGATTAGCAATCGCCGTTTGCAGCACCTCTAACCCTAAATGCTTACCGGCCTGCGCTGAGCCAATTGCTGCGCTGTGATCGCATTCAAGCGCTGCTTTCATTGCACTGGTGGTGGAGTCGCAATGCTCGAGCTGAACCTGATCTAACCCTTGAATAAACCGGCTGCACTGAGCGAATGGCTGAGGGTGACCAAAGAGCTTATTAATATCACCCAGCTCGGTTCCTGGTTTGGCTAATACACAGTGCTCAACGCTGTGGGTTACTTCACCGACAATCGACACTTGGGCATGTTGTAAGAGATCAAACACCTCATTAATACTGCCAGAGCTGGTATTTTCAATAGGCAGTACGCCAAAGTCTGCTTGGCCTTTTTCCACTGCGCCGGTGATTTCATCAAATTGTGAACAACCAAGTTCCACGAGCTTGCCTGGGCGGCGGCTGAAATACTTATGTACGGCCAGTTGCGAGTACGAGCCTTGCCCTCCTAAGTAAGTGACTCGGTTGGTCGTCCCTAAGGCTTCGGGGTTGAGGTTTTGTTGCAACATGGCCTGTTGGTGCAACACCGAGTCCTCTAAAATACGCTGGAACACATTGTTGATATAATAAGCGTCTAACCCTAAGGATTTGCCATAACTTATCAAGTTCTCCAGCAGTGCCTGTTCCCGGGCTTCATCACGTATGGGTTTATTGTTGTTAATTTTATACTCCACAACGGAGTGTGCGATACGGCGGCGTTTAGCCAGCAAAATCAAAAGCTCGGAGTCTATTTCGTTAATATCCCGGCGCAATGCATGCAGTGTTTCGTTAGTCATTATTAGGTTTCCTCATTCCCAAAACGAAAAAAGCCTCCCGGTGGGGAGGCTTTAGCATATGGTGAATCTCACGTACTCGCTATCGGCCTCCCTAACAAGGGCGGAAGATAAAAAAGCGAAAAAATACGAAAGAGATACTGTTCATACTTTCAATCTACTGGTTCCACTCTATGCAAGTCAACAGCTAAATCGGGCTAATTTGATATTTCTCAATTTAATGTCTTAGCGCCGGTAAACTAGGTGAGTAGAAAACGTTATTGTGTTACAAATACTGTGCGAACTAGCAACGCGGTGTTATTGCTCATACCTTTGTATGGGCTGCAATACCGTGCAATCAATTATTCCACGAAAAAGGTTTATATAAGTGCCTGAGGCCTGTTATATTTGCTAGCTGGCTAAAAGTACATTAATCCAGAGACTTAAAAAGGATAGGCAGTGGTCTACAGGCGTCCGCCATCTCGGTTTGGCATTCATTCCCTCAGCATCAAGCTCTCGGCATTGATCTCTGCTATTTGTTTGATTGCCGGTATTTTTGCGGCGGTGCTGATGCTCAAGTCAGAGCAAAAGCAGTTGATGTTTGAAGAGCATGAACAGTTAAACCAATATAGTGCACGTTTTATCGGCCAGTTTGGCCGTTTTATTGATACCAAAACCAACATTGCTGAGCAGGCCAACGAGGTCGTTAAACGCGCTTTATTCACTCACACCAACACCAACGCTTCCTTTAAGTCACCTCAATTTATAATTACCGATGAACTAACACTGCGCAGCATGTCTGATGATGGCCTTTCTGCTGCCATCATCCCGAAAAAAAATTATTCACCATCCTACGAGCGACTGTTTGCAAAATCAGAGCAGCTTTGGCAGGTCATCTCACCCACGTTGATTCAAGACTATTTTAATTTCTATTTGCTGACCGAGGATGACTTTGTTCGAGTGGCGCCGCCAAACTGGGCATTGGATGTGCCAGCGGATTATCGCGCCGTGAACTCATTGAATTTCGATCGCGTTAATGAGCAAAATAACCCCACCCGTCAGGCAGTGTGGACGCCGGTGTACTACGACCCTATCTGGGGCAAATGGATTGTCAGTATTGTCACGCCCATTTATAAGCAGGATCAGCACGTCGCGCTAACAGGTGCGGATTTAGAACTGGATAAATTACTCGAATACTTACCAATAGATGACCCACATCAGCAGATGTTTGTTGTTGATGCACAGGGACAGTTATTGGCTCACCCGCGCTTAGACAATGCCACCTACCAACGCTATGGCCGCCAAGGTAAACCGCTACGCATGTCTGACTTTATTAACCCTAAACTGGTTGAATTAGTCAGTGGGGCGCTGCGCTTAAAACTGCCAACGGTGACAGAGCAATTCAGCTACGAGGGAGAGAACTACCTCACGACGATTCGCAAAGTTGAAGGGCTCGATTGGTACGTGGGTATTTACCGCAAGCAGTCCAGTGCTTTAGAAGCGCTTGAGGCATTGCAAATAAAGTTCTTAGGGCTGTTTATTCTCTACGCCATTCTCGTTGCTCTGCTATTACACCAAGCTTTGTATCAGCTCGTGCTCCGGCGCATTTATTTGCTTGTGAATGCGGTATCCAGCTTTGGCAAAGGCAAAATGGACACCGACTTCCCGCCAGAGAGTAAAGATGAAATAGGTGTTCTCAATGGCTCATTTAAAGACATGAGTGTCGAGCTGAGTAACACCATAACCGGGCTTAATCAGCGTATTAAAGAAAAAGAAGTGGCCGAGCAGGCTGCCAACCGGCTCTCTAAAGCGGTCGCTTACTCTGGTACTGGGGTGTTGATCACCAACTATCAACTGCAAATTGAATATGTGAACCCGAAAATGCTGGAGATGACCGGGTACAGCGAAGAGCACTTTATTGAGGCCAAATTACTCAGTGTTATTGCCCGGGAAATGGCGATTCTCAACGAAGACATTGAGTTTGATTTACGCTCGCGTAATTATTGGCGTGGTGACACCATGCTGCAGCACATTGATGGTCGAGCCATATGGGTATCGCTCAGTATTTCTCCTATCCGTGATGAGGAAGGGGATGTCGATAGCTACGTCGTTTCTGCGCAAGACATTTCCTTTGTAAAAGAGAGTCAGCGCAAAATGGAGCAGCTGGCTTATTTTGATACCCTTACAGGTTTGGCTAACCGTACTTTCTTCCGCATGCAGCTACGTAAGTCGATGGCGCTCGCGGATAGAGGGCATTATGCTTTTGCCTTGTTTTACTTCGACCTTGATGAATTTAAACGCATTAATGACACCTTGGGTCATGATGTCGGTGACCAATTGCTGGTGGAGGTAGCTCGGCGCCTCAAAAACCGCCTTCGTACCGAAGACACCATTGCCCGTTTAGGCGGTGATGAATTTGCGGTATTACTCAGTGGTATTGAAAGTCATGAGCGTGCAAAAGAAGTCGCTAACACCATTCAGCGCACTCTTAATCAGCCTATTCAGCTTGGCAATAACGAGGTGATTGTGAGTGCCAGTATTGGTATTACCATGGCGCCCGATGACAGTAGCGAAGAAGATCAATTGCTTAAGCACGCTGATTTGGCAATGTACGAAGCCAAGGCGAAAGGCAAAAATACCTATCATTTCTACTCCAAAGAGCTCAATGCCGCTGCAAACGAGCGCTTATACATAGAAAATGAGCTACGCCAAGGGATCCGTGATAGTCAATTTCATCTTCATTACCAGCCACAGGTTGATAGCCGTGATGGCCGTATTCTTGGTTTTGAGGCATTGGTGCGATGGACTCATCCTGTGCAAGGCCCCATTTCACCATTTAAGTTTATTCCCATCGCTGAAGCCACAGGACTCATTGTTGAGCTTGGTGAGTGGGTGATGCGCGAGGCGTGCGCATTCTCGGCGCGTCGAGCTAAAGCCGGGCTTGAAGCCAATGTATCGGTGAACTTATCAGCGCGGCAGTTCCAAGACGCCAACCTCATTGCCACTATGAGTAAAACCTTGCGTGAATCTGGCATTGCCCCTGACAAGCTCCACCTTGAGCTCACTGAATCTATGTTAATGGGAGACGTCGATACCGCTATTTCGCAGTTGCTTGAAATGAAGCGTTTGGGCGTGTCTATTTCCATTGATGACTTTGGCACCGGCTACTCGTCGCTAAGCTATTTAAAACGTTTCCCGGTTGATGTGCTGAAAGTGGATCGCTCTTTTGTGCAAGATATCCCTGAAGACTCTAATGACATGGAGATCACCGCAGCTATTATTGCTATGGCACAAAAATTAAACCTCAATGTTGTTGCCGAAGGGGTTGAAACGAAAGAACAAATGGAGTTTTTGAAAGCCAATAACTGTTTTATTGTGCAGGGCTATTACTTTAGTCGTCCGCTGGAAGAGGGAGCGGTCAATGCGTTGCCTGAACACCTCGAAGTGGAAGCCCCATGAGTTCAGTGCATATAGATACAGATAAAGCAAAGCTGCAGTTTGACGTGATTCACGGCTTTATAAGCCGCACTTACTGGGCTAAAGATATTCCTGCTGCGGTGATGCGTCGTGCCATCGATAACTCCTTGTGCTTTGGCGCCTATAATCAGCGGGGCGAGCAAGTAGCCTTTGCCCGCGTGACCACGGATTACGCCACATTCGCTTATCTGGCTGATGTATTTGTGTTGCAGCATTATCAAGGGCAAGGGATAGGCAAAGCACTTATTGCTAAGGTGGTTGCCCACCCTGAGCTGCAAGGGTTACGACGTTTTATGCTCGCCACCTTCGATGCGCACGATTTATATCGTCAGTTTGGCTTTGACGCCATTGATGACCCAAGCATTTTGATGCAGCGTCATGATGCCGATATTTATCAAGCCTAAAGAAGTGGGCTGACATCCACGGGCAAGTCAATAAGAATTAATAACGCCCCTTTACCGCCATATTCCAGCGGCGCTTGGTGCATGGCAATCACATCAGGATGCTGCACCAGATATTGCGGCACTTTGTGCTTTAACACCCGCTCACCAATTCCATGCACTACACACGCACAGGCCACATGCTGCTTTTTGCAGGCGCTGATCAGCGCTGCTAACTCCTGTTTGACCGTTTCTTTGTTGAGGCCGTGCAGGTCGAGGATCAGTTCCGGGTTGTAATCGCCACGACGCAGCTGCTTTGCCAAGTAGCGGTCTTCTCCTGCTTTGACATAGCTGATGGTGCTATGTGTGTCTATGTCGGGTATATACTCGTCAGAAAAGTAAAACTCGGTATTACTTTGACGCTCCACTTGTTGGCGCTGAGCGATCGGCTTTTTCTGTTGCCCAGTCAAACGCACGGTGTCATTTTTGACCCGCTTGGTGGCGCCAATGCTTTGGCGAAATAAATCGATGTCCTGTTGCGACAATGGCTGTGCGTCAGGTGCTGTTGGTTGCTGTTTTTTCATGGTCGAGAGTTTAGCCAAAAAAAGCATAAAAACCTAGCGTTAAACACGCTACAATGGCGCTATTAAGGGATAACGAGCGTTTACAAACATGAGCGACATTTTGCTAACCGACGCCCAGCGCGAAGATGCTGAGCACACCTTAGAAACTATCAATGATTGGCTGCGTTGGGCCACAAGTCAGTTTAGTGGTCATGGCTTATTCTTTGGCCATGGTACTGATAATGCTTGGGATGAAGCTGTAGCTCTGGTATTACCGGCACTGCATTTACCTATGGATGCGCCGAATACGCTTCTTAGTAGCCGTTTAACCACAGCTGAAAAGCTGCATTTGAGTGTACTGATTGCAAAACGTATTAATGAGCGCACACCCGTGGCGTATCTAACCAATCAAGCATATTTCGCTGGCATGCCATTTTATGTAGATGAGCGGGTATTAGTGCCGCGCTCACCGTTTGCAGAGCTCATCTCGCAGCAGTTTTCACCTTGGGTGCAAGAGCCCGAAAATGTAATGCGTATACTCGATATGTGTACTGGTTCAGGCTGTATCGCCATAGCCTTAGCGCAGGCATTTGAAAATGCGCTGGTGGATGCGGTGGATATCTCCCCTGATGCACTGGCCGTGGCAGATATCAATATCCAGGATTATCAGCTGCAAGATAGAGTATTACCGATTTTATCCGATGTATTTAGCGGCGTAGGCCAAGAAAAGTACGACTTGATTATTGCCAACCCGCCTTATGTTGATGCTGAGGATATGGGCGATTTACCTCAAGAGTTTCACCATGAACCGGAGTTAGGGCTGGCTTCGGGTGAAGATGGCTTGGATGTGACCCGCCAGTTGCTTGCCAATGCAGCGCAGCATCTAACAGATAACGGTTTATTATTTGTTGAGGTGGGCAACTCTATGGTACACATGGAAGCGCTATATCCCGAGGTACCCTTCACATGGCTTGAGTTTGAGCAGGGGGGCTTAGGGGTATTTATGATTTCAAAAGCTGATTTAGATGCCCACTTTGGCAGCTAGGTTAGCGAATAGGTAACGCCATTTTTGGAATGAGGAAAGAACATGGCAGGTAACAGTATAGGGCAGCTATTTAAGCTCTCTACCTTTGGCGAAAGCCACGGGCCGGCGCTAGGGGGGGTGGTCGATGGCTGCCCACCTGGGCTGGAGCTTAATGAGGCTGACTTACAACACGACTTAGACCGGCGCAAGCCGGGGCAAAGCCGCTACACTACGGCACGCCGGGAGGCGGATGAGGTGAAAATTCTCTCCGGGGTGTTTGAAGGCAAAACGACCGGTACCAGTATTGGCTTGGTGATTGAAAACACCGATCAACGCTCCAAAGACTACAGCAAAATTAAAGATGTGTTTCGCCCGGGCCACGGTGATTACAGCTATTGGCATAAATATGGTGTGCGCGATTACCGTGGTGGGGGGCGCTCTTCAGCCAGAGAAACCGCTATTCGCGTTGCTGCTGGGGCAATAGCGAAAAAGTACCTGAAACAATTTCACGGTATCGAGGTGCAAGGGTGTTTATCGCAGCTAGGGCCTATTAAAGCGCAGCAGTATGATTGGAATGAAGTGCATAACAATGCTTTTTTCTTCCCTGATGCTAGTCAAATTGATGCCCTTGATGAGTATATGCGAGATTTAAAAAAGCAGGGCGACTCCATCGGCGCAAAGGTCACGGTCGTGGCTAAAAGTGTGCCGGTAGGTTTGGGCGAACCTGTGTTTGACCGTCTTGATGCAGAACTGGCGCACTCATTGATGAGTATCAACGCAGTTAAAGGGGTGGAGATTGGTGATGGCTTTGCCGTGGTCGAGCAAAAAGGCTCTCAAGGTCGCGATGAGCTCACTCCACAAGGCTTTACCTCCAATCATGCGGGTGGTGTGTTAGCGGGCATCTCTACCGGCCAAGATATCGTTGCCAGTATCGCCCTTAAGCCCACGTCAAGTATTACCGTGGTGGGGCAGAGTATTAACACTCGCAATGAGGCGGTAGAAATGATCACTAAAGGCCGTCATGACCCTTGCGTGGGTATCCGTGCGGTGCCTATTGCCGAGGCGATGATGGCCATTACCTTGATGGATCATCTATTACGTCAACGGGCGCAAAACCCCCATGTGGCCCATGAGTTTGGCCCTATCCCAGGGCAAAAATAAATAAAGTGACGCAGCCAATAGGGCTGCGTTTTTACTTTACCTCGCAAAATCCGTACAATCCTGCGGTGTTTTTGTTTTCAATTTTGTTATGCACCACGTTGATGAATTAATCGCGCTATTTGAGCGCACGTTTTATGCGGATTACACCACCCGATTGGTGCGCGGTGAGGACGAGCCCATTTACTTGCCCGCAGACGAACATTGCGGTTATCACCGTATTGTCTTTGCCCATGGATTTTTCGCAAGTGCTCTGCATGAGATTGCTCATTGGCTTGTTGCCGGTGCTGAGCGCAGAACTCGTGAAGATTACGGTTACTGGTACTGCCCTGATGGGCGCAGTAAAGAGCAACAGCAGGCATTTGAGCAGGTGGAAGTGCATCCACAAGCAATTGAATGGGCGTTATCTCTGGCGGCGGGTTTTCCCTTTAATGTGTCAGCGGATAATCTCGGTGGTGAGCAAACCTGCCGATTCCGTTTTCAGCAACGGGTGTACGACAAGCTAGTCAGGCTTATTGAGCAGGGCTTTAATGCTCGCACTGAGCGCCTATTGCAAGCCTTGAGTCAGCATTATCAGCAACCTTACCCACTGACGCCAGAGCGGGCGCAGTGGCAGGGTATACAGGAGCAACACGATGCGCTTTAAACTAGGTTTAATTGTTAACCCCTTGGCTGGGCTTGGGGGGGCCGTTGCGCTCAAAGGCAGTGACGGTGCGCAAACAGCAGCTAAAGCCATTGCTCTTGGCGCCGAGCCGAAAGCGAACATACGTACCCGTGCGGCCCTCGAGCAGCTCCTCGCATATCGTGAGCAACTGTGTATTTACACTGTCAATGACTCAATGGGCGAACAAGTCGCCAAAGAGCTCGGCTTTGATGTCGAAGTGGTGTATCACAGTGAGCGCTCAACCACGGCTCAAGACACTGAGCTGGCGGCAAAAGCGCTGCAGGCTATAGGTGTGGATTTATTATTGTTTGCCGGAGGCGATGGCACCGCCAGAAATATCTGTCATGCCATTGATGATACGCTGCCGGCGCTGGGCATTCCTGCGGGCTGTAAAATTCACTCAGGCGTGTATGCCATTACCCCAAAAGCGGCGGGTAGGGTGGTTGAAATGCTGGTTAAAGGTGAGCTGGTGACCCTCAGCGAAAGTGATGTTATGGACATTGATGAGCAGGCTTTTCGCCAAGGTGCAGTGCGCGCCAAGCGCTACGGCGAGCTGCGCGTTCCCAGCGAGTTACGCTATGTGCAAGCGGTGAAAAATGCTGGCGGTAAAGAAGTCGATGAGTTAGTGCTTGCTGACATCGCGGCCTTTGTGGTCAGCGAGATGGATGAACAATACCAGTACATTATGGGCTCCGGTTCTACGGTTGCGGCCGTCATGGAAGAAATGGGCCTAGAGAACACCTTGCTAGGGGTGGATTTAGTTCAAGATCAAGCGTTGATAGGACAGGACATGACCGCGCAGCAGTTGCTCAGTGCTGTCGAGCAGGCGCCAACCAAACTGGTTATTACCCTCATTGGTGGCCAAGGACATTTATTCGGCAGAGGCAACCAGCAACTGAGCCCAGCGCTTATTCGCGCTATAGGAAAAGACAATATCATCGTTGTTGCTACGAAAAGCAAATTGCAAGCGCTGCAAGGGCGGCCATTGGTTTGTGATACCGGCGACAGCGAACTAGACGACGAATTATCCGGTTATATACAAATAACCACAGGCTTTAATGACCATGTGCTCTACGCCGTGGGCCACTTTGAGGAGTAGTAATGCCTTACACACAGTATGTCGATGCGGCACAGCAGTTTTTTGATGATTTGGTTGATAATGCCGATGACGATCAGCTCTTCGCGGGCGGTTATCTGCGCGGCCACTTTGATTTGGCTGTCGGTTATGCGCAGGTAGAGAACTTGCCGTTAACCCCAGATGAGCTCAACCAACAGGTGGAAGAAAGCTTGGTAAAGGCCTATCAAAATGGTGAGCTGGATGACACCGACCGAGATCATGTGGTGGTGATTTGGGAGCAAGTTAAGGCGCTTGCCAACTAGGCCCATTGCGTTACACGAATACCTAAAAACACCAGCTAGCTGGTGTTTTTGTCTATATAGCCTTTATGGGCATTTTGCAGTAGTCTGCACAGTGGAAATTGCGTGGCGGATGTTCACGCACTCGCTTTAGCTAAGGAGTGATAATGAATAATAATAACGGTGGCCAGCAAGGAGCTGCACCAACTGGCGCTATCGCGCGCTTTTTAAATACTATTGAGCATGTGGGGAACAAGTTGCCCGATCCGGCAATGATTTTCTTGTTCTCTATGTTACTGATCTGGGTGCTTTCTTGGATATTCTCAGGCGTTACCTTTGATGTCATTGACCCGCGCACTAATGCGCCTATTGTGGTTAATAACCTCCTCACCGGCGATGCGTTAGCGGGCTTTCTCGCCTCGATGGTGAAGACCTTCACCGGCTTTGCGCCATTAGGTGTGGTGCTGGTGGCGATGCTCGGTGTTGGCGTTGCTGAACACAGTGGCTATATCAATACCGGCATTAAGCTGATGCTTAAACGCACTCCGCAAGCCTTACTTACACCGATGATTATTTTGGTCGGTATTGTGTCGCATACCGCGACAGACGCCGGCTATGTATTAGTGATCCCACTTGCCGGGGTTATTTTCTACGCCATGGGGCGTCACCCATTGGCGGGTATCGCAGCGGCATTTGCCGGTGTGAGCGGTGGCTTTAGTGCTAACTTTATTCCCTCAGGTATCGACCCGCTATTACAAAGCTTTACCCAAAGTGCGGCGCAGATCATTAACCCAACAATGGAAATCAACCCGCTTAACAATTACTACTTTACCTCAATGTCGAGTATCTTCATTGTCTTGGTGGGGTGGTATATCACCGACAAGATTATTGAGCCACGGTTAAAGAACTCTCCGGTTGATGGTAATACCGATGAATTGCCGGCTTTTGAAACGGCGACCTCGAAAGAAAAGAAAGCCTTCTTTATTGCCACTGCAGTGATGCTAGCTGGCTTGGCGCTGTTAGCCTATGTAGCTAGTTTAGGTGACTCACCACTGCGCGCCGAAAATGGCAAGCTGGCTGATTTTAGCGCACCAATCATGCAATCCATCGTACCGCTTATTTTCTTATTGTTCTGGATCCCAGGGGCGGTGTATGGCTTTGTTGCCGGTACTTTCCAATCCTCAAAAGACATGGTGATGGCGATGACCAAAGCCATGGAAGGGATGGCTTATTATGTGGTGATGGCGTTCTTCTGTGCGCTATTTATTGCCGCATTCGCACAGTCTAATCTGGGTGCATTACTGGCGATTGAGGGCGCAGCAGTCTTGAAAGCCTTGTCCTTGCCAAGTGGCGTGACTATTGTCGGTATTATCTTTTTAACTGGCTTTGTAAACTTGTTTGTCGGCTCAAGCTCGGCGAAATGGGCACTACTTGGGCCTATCTTTGTACCAATGTTAATGCAGCTTAATATCTCTCCTGATTTAACTCAGGCTGCTTATCGTGTTGGTGATTCAAGCTCAAACATTATTACGCCATTGATGCCTTACTTCCCGCTGGTGGTGGTGTATTGCCAAAAGTATGTGAAAAATACCGGTATAGGTACGCTGATAGCGATGATGTTGCCTTACTCTATCGCCTTTTTGATTGGCTGGAGCATCTTCTTGCTAGCCTATTGGGGCTTAGATATTCCATTGGGTATTCAATCTTCGTATACCTATGGTTAAGGGTTGAGCCCAGCAAAAAGGCCGCGATATTCGCGGCCTTTTTTGTGTGAGTGGCTTAGTTAAAGCGCCACGTTAAGTTGGTGTATACGTAGCGTCCACGGGGGTTATGGATAGACGATACATAACCGTAAAGGTCAGAATCACCATCGCCAATGGCAAATGGCGGCTCGTCGTCAAAGAGGTTATTCACACCCACAGATACGCGTACTGCATCATTGATGTGATAAGCACCTTGAATATCGACGAGGGTTTGCGAGGCAACATCACGAGAAGTCTCGGTGTCGAAATCCAGGTTACCATCGAAGTCGATATCCGGTGTGTCCTCGAATGAACCGATATAGCTGATATTCATATTGACGTTGAAGTCGTTGAACTCCCAGTTCGTGCTAAACAAGCCACGGTGTTTAGGATACTCGTACTCGCCAATATACTCGCGGTCATCCTTGTTGAACTCATGCATGTAAGACCATTCAAGATTAAACTTCAATAGCCCCATGTCGGCAAGGTCCATGCTGTAGTTGGTTGATAAATCAACCCCTGATGCTTCTTGTGATGAGACGTTCTCAAAGGTGCTATTGACGGTTTGAATAACGCCTAGCGCCTCGCCATTGGCCGGTGGCAAGCGTACACACACGGTGCTGTTTTGATCGTTACAGTGCGTGTTGTAAATCATACCGAAGTCTTGCTCGTCGATTTTGTTATCTTGTTCAATGCTCCAGACATCAACAGAGATACCTAAATCGGTGGTGGGTGCCCAAATAGCACCAACGTTCCAAGACTCAGACTCTTCAGCTTCTAAGTCTGGGTTACCAGCAAACTCGATATTGTAATCAAGTAGATCGCAATCTTGTCCGGTGGCTTGACAGCGATAGGTATCGACGAAGAATTGGCTTTCTTCTGATGGGCCTAGGCCGATCTGCGCCAAAGACGGCGCGCGGAAGCCTTGTGCCCATGAACCACGCAGGGAAAACTCATCACTAGGCGCCCATTTCAAGGCAACCTTAGGGTTAGTGGTAGAGCCAAAATCACTGTAGTCATCGTGACGACCGGCTAATTGCAACTCTAAGTCATCGCGCAGAGGAATGGAGAACTCCACATAAGCCGCCCACTGGTCACGCTCTGCAGCGGCAGAGACGGACTCAGTACCAAAGATAAGGCCGCGCTGGAACTGATCGTCAGGCACATCGCTGACATCTTCTTCACGGTACTCAAGACCTGCAGCCATCATCACCATGGCATCGTTAAATTCGAACGCTTCACCACTGATACTGGCATCAAAAGAAGTCATATGCGACTCACCACGGCGCACTAAGCTGGTGGTAATGCGGTCAATCACCGCCGGATCGTTTTGGACACCGCCGAAGGGGTTATAGTTACCGGCATCAATCTCCTGCTGTAGGAAATCAACACGGACCCAACCCATAGAGCGATCGCCCGTTTGCTCTGACTTTGAGCGGCCTTTTTGCGCGGCCACTTCCCAGTCCCAGTCGTTGATCACACCGCGCAAGCCGGCTACGAAGCGCAGTGTATCAGACTCGATATCCCAACGACGAGGACCCGCATCAACGGTACGATAACGACCAATTTCTATGTCTTGTCCGAACGGGTTGTTAGGGTGGGAGCCCGGAACGGTAAGGCCTGCGTCTTCATCAAGTGGTGTTGGTGCACCACCGGCTTCAGAGGTGTTGTGCTGCGCTGCAATTTCCAAAAACGCAGTGATATCGTTATCGAAGTTGTAATCAAACTGAGCAATGGCGCCTACGCGCTCTGCAGGAGGCGTGATAAAACCGTACGGACCATAGTCGAACAAACAGCTGCCACTGGCGGTGGCACTCTCGGGTGGGCAGTTCGGGTCGATAGTCTTTTCACCATCGACGTAAAAGTAGCCCGGGAACCCACGTGATGAACGAAAATCCATGCCACCATAAGGCGCTTGGTTTGCGGTACCCAGCTTACCCATTTCCGCTGACTCTAAACCGGTATTCTTGAAATAGTCCAGAATCACCGACGCACTGCCTTTATCACTGGTTGTGCCCCATACTAAACTTGCGGTGGTTTCATCATAGTCGGGGCCGGTCGTTTCTCCGTAGCCAAGGTTGACTTCAATCCCTTCAATGTCTTTTTTCAAAATTACGTTCACTACCCCAGCAACAGCGTCTGAGCCATAAATGGCCGAGGCGCCGTCCTTAAGGATATCGATACGTTCAATGGCTGATACTGGAATCGAGTTGATATCGACAAAAGAATTGGTGATGCTCTCGGCGAAGGCGCTGATGGCGACTCGGCGGCCATTAATAAGCACCAAAGTGGCATCCGGTCCTAGCCCCCGTAAGCTAACAGCGGCGCCGCCGTTTGCGGTTGAGTCTTGGTTGTTGCCGCGAGTAGAGAAGGTGCCGTTACCAGCTACAGGCATACGTTCTAGCAATTGTTGCAAGTTGTCGTAGCCCATATTGGCAATGTCTTCTTTACCTATGCTTTGTACAGGAGATGGCCCTTCCATATCGGTGCGCTTAATACGCGAGCCAGTGACTTCTATTCGTTCTACACCTTCACCACCGGTTTCGTTAGCGCTGGCAACAGAGGGGAGGGATAACGCAGCAGAGCCTAAAGCGAGGCTTAGGGCAGTGCGCACAGTGCACGGAGTAAACTTTCTCATCCTGAAATCCTTGTTGTTATGTTTCCTAAAGGGAAACTTTTAGTTGTCTTGAATACATTTGCTAGAGACACCTAAGCCTAACGGCGTGGGCAAACGGCTGCATACTCAGTCAATGCGTGAGGAGTCGCCAAGAGAGTCCTTTTAGCTTCCCGACTTACGGGGATGGAGTATGTCTACACGTCGTTGATTAACAATCAGTTAGGGTGACTGTCGTGAATCAAGCAAACAACATAGGATTAACATTCTTTACAAGAATTTGGCAATGACCTATTAGGGGTAATTTGTAATAAAATTTGTTATTGACCAGTGATTTAGCTGAATGCCAACTGAAGGTAATTAGTAAGGTGTTGAATTTAAGAGGAATTTCTCGAGTAATAAAAAAGCGAGCTAGAGCTCGCTTTTATCTGACTTTATGTTTCATTGTGCGCTCTTTTTCTCGAGCCCAATCTTTATCTTTGGTATCAGCACGTTTATCGTGCATTTTCTTACCTTTGGCGAGGTGGAACTCCAGTTTCACCCAGCATTTTTTCCAATACATAGCGGTGGCAACAAGCGAGTACCCTTCGCGTTCGGTTGCGCCAATAAGACGGTCAATTTCACGCTTATTCAATAGCAGCTTGCGATAGCGCATCGGATCACACACTGTGTGTGTCGAAGCACTGTTAAGGGGCTGAATTTGACTCCCCAATAAAAACGCTTCACCGTTTTTAATATGAATATACGTTTCCGAGATATTGACCTTACCGGCACGGATACTCTTTACTTCCCAGCCTTGTAGTTCAACGCCAGCTTCGAATTTATCGTGTAAAAAATACTCATGGCGCGCTTTTTTATTTAGCGCGATGGTATTTGAGGTCGATTTTGCGGTTTTTTTCTTTGCCATAACGTCGCCATTATACTGATTGTCTGTGTATTTACATCATTTTTTTGCTTAGCGCTCAATGAATAAAGTGAGTTTTCTGGTTTTGCACAGGGTACTTGGGGCGCTTAAGAAAGCTTGCTAGAATTGCGGCTATTGTGAGGAGAGGTTATGCCCCAGATAGAAAAGTCAGCGCTGGTCATGTACAGCAGCCAAGAAATGTTCGACTTAGTGAATGATGTCGACGCGTACCCGCAGTTTTTGCCCCATTGTAGCGATTCGAAAGTCTTTGCTCAGGGAGACAATACCATGCGCGCCGGTCTGGAGATTTCCAAGGCCGGTTTAAAAAAGTGGTTTACCACAGAAAACAAGCTCGATGAGCAAGCATATACCATTGCCTTACAGCTGGTGGATGGCCCTTTTAAGCATTTACATGGTCATTGGCATTTTAAGCCTCTTGATGAGCATGCTTGTAAGGTCAGTCTGAAATTGGAGTTTGAGTTCGCGAGCAAGCTAGTGGAAATGGCGTTTGGCCGTATTTTCAATGATGTAGCTAAAAATATGGTAAAAGCGTTTACCCAACGGGCCAAGGTCGTTTATGGGGAGCGGGCATGATTGAAGTCGAAGTGGTGTTTGCACTGCCGGACAAAGCCACCACCTTACGGGTGGAGATCCCTAAGGGCAGTACCGCAGAAGAAGCCGTGTTGAAGTCGGGCATCGTTGACAAGTGCCCTGAGATTGACATGGCGAACTTAACTTTAGGGGTATGGAACCGCACCTGCAAGCTTGATACTGAGCTCAAACAAGGTGACCGGGTAGAAATCTATCGCCCACTTATTGCTGACCCCAAAGAGGCTCGCCGTCGTCGTGCGGAAAAAGCCAAAGAAGAGGGGCGCGCCAATAAAGTGACTGGTGGTAAAGTCAAAGAATAGCGCGCAAAGCGCTGATGGCGGGCTTTCTTACGCCGTGGTGGTTGTGCTCGGAGCACCGAATGACCGCTTCGGGCAACTGAGTGACATCGCTCGAGCCCGGGGAGAGTATGCGGCCAAGCTCTATTATCGTTTAAATAGCCAAGGTCAGACGCATGTGCTGTGCACGGGTGGCTTTGGGGAGCACTTTAATCAATCACCCTGGGCTCATAGTGCGCTTCAACAGCAGCATTTAATAACCCAGGGCGTCGAGCGCAAGGCACTGCTTGCGCCAACTATGAGCCGCTTTACCTTTGAGGATGCATTGCTTAGTCAGCCAGTGCTGGCAACCCATGCAAAGGCTTGCTTACACATCGTTACTTCTGGTTTTCACCTAGCGCGAGTCGCGAGCATTTTCGACGCTTTATATAGCCAGTACAGGCGAACTTACCATGGTTGTATAACGCCTGTGAGTGCGTGCCAATATCAGGCATTGTTGGTCCATGAACGACAGGTTATGGCTCGGGAGCTGCGCAACATTGCCGCTTGGCGAGCAGGGAATTAAAAAACGCGGCATGAAAGCCGCGTTTTTACAACGTAAGAGCCCGAGTTGTCAGCCTATTACGTATCACCTATGAGCGTTTATTGCTCCAAAGGAGTGTTAAATTGTTCTGGTTGCTCGTAGTCGTCAGAGATAACTCGGGCGAGTTTTTGGTCTTCAAACTCAAGCGTAAGCTGCTTGCGTTGTTCGTTTTTACGGCCCAAGTTAAATACATATAGATAGTGCCAAGTGTCGTCGTCGAACGCATCTTCGGCAACGGGTTTACCTAACACGAACAACACTTGCTCGCGGGTCATATTAACGCGAAGCTGATCCACGTCAGATTGCTCTAAAAAGTTCCCTTGGGGAATGTTAATGCGGTAGACCCAACTAGAGCATGCGCTTAGAATACTGCATGACAAAACTACGGCTACGGCCAGCGAATACGGTTTTAACCACTGCATGTTCGTTTATCAGTCCTTATTAATTATTGTTAGCATGATACCTATTGTGCACTGAAGGTAAAGCGTCAAATGCTACATCAGACCGCCGCGAAGGCAAATAGTTTTATAGAAAGTGAAAGTCATCAGTGGTGGTGGTTATATATCGTACAGACGCGTCATAACCATTGGTACACAGGCGTGAGTAACGACGTTGTAAAGCGCTTTGAGGCTCATCAGCAGGGTAAAGGGGCTAAGAATTTACGTGGCAAAGGACCGTTATCGCTCATTTTTGCGACTCCGGTTGGCTCACGCAGTGACGCCTGTAAGTTGGAATGGCAAGTAAAAAAAATGCGTCGCGCAACGAAAGCCCATTTCATTGCCTCTACCGATAATTACGCGGCGGCTATCGTGGATGTGCTACAGCCTGACACTGCCTAGTGAGTAGAGCGCGACTAAACTGCGCTAGCATAGGCAGTGTAGCTTGATAACGCGCTTTGTTGATATGCTCGAAGGTATCTTCAGGGCTGTGGTAATGCTTATCTTCTGCTGCGGTTATAAATATTGCCGCAATCCCTCGGCGCAAAAAGGCATAGTGATCACTGGCCCGGCGCCAATCGGTGATGTCTTTCCCCAAGCGACGATTAATGCTTCTTCCCGAGCGCACTACACTGAGTTTTACTGGGCTGTTGATTAAGCTTTGCTTTGCCGCTGCACACATTTTATGTGGCGCGTATACGAACAATCTGCTGCGAGCGTTGGTTAAATTCAGCATGTCGAGGTTTAAGTTTGTATACAGGCGCTGCGCAGGCTGAGTTTCGACAAAATGCTTGGCCCCATGCAGGCCTTGCTCTTCGCCATCAAAGGCGACAAAAATAATTTGCTCTTTCATGGCTTTCAGTTGCTGCGCTAAGTACAGCAGGGCAGCGACTCCTGAGGCATTATCGTTGGCTCCTGGATAGTAGCGCTGACCATGGCGGCCGAGATGATCATAATGAGCACTGATCACTAAACAGCGGGTTTGGCATTCGCTGGTAAAGATGTTAATGCCTTGAGTGTTGGCAAAAAAACCACTTGTAAAAGAGAAACCAGCGCGTTCAGTGCGATAACCTAGCTCGGTCAGACGCTGAACAATATACTGTTGAGCGAGCTTACTCGGCGCTGAGCCTGTTTTTCGTCCCGCCAATGCCGGGCTAGATAAATAGGCGATATCATCTTGCCAGTTTGTCGCTGAAGCGCCAGAGCTCAGCGACAACATCAAAATAAGCCATCCGTATTTGCTCATCGATTACTGGCAACTAAATTCAGCGCTGCCAGCTTACCGCGATAGCGTTCTTTATCATACTTAAACTGCGCGCGCTGATGTGCCATTGTGAGATGCTTGCGTGCGGCCTTGATATCGCCCATAAGGTAATAGGTACGCGCCAGTCCAAAGTAGCTCTCATGCATGCGCCCGTCTAGCTCACGGGCCTTACGGAAATGCGCTAAAGCTTGGCTATATTGTTTCTTTACAATGTCTTCATTGCCAAGGGCCACTTGGTAATAAGGGTTAGTTTTGCGTTTATTTGCCAACGCGGTTTCAATTTCTTGAGCTTGTTGCTGACGCCCAGTAAGTTGATACAAGATGGCTAAATTACCCGCTGCTGTATTATTGTTCGCGTCGGCTAATAAGGCATAGTCATAAGCTTGCTCGGCGCGCTGATAATCCTCGATCACCCGAAATAAGATACCGAGATTACCCCACCCACCAGAGTAGCTTGGGTCCATCTGTGTAGCCGCCAGGAAATAACTGAACGCCTCGTTACGCTTGTTATTCACCAACGCCGCCGCCCCTTTATTGTTATAAAACATGGCTGCTACACGTTCTTTGCTGATGGTTGTGGTTTTGAAGTTGTCGCCGGAGATGTCTGGCGCAAAGTCAACCAACATAGCGCCTTGGTTGTCATAAAGGTTAATGACATCGCTGCGGCGCACTTTCGGCATGCGTAATTTTAAGTTGATATGGCCGGTGAGCAGGTTGTAGCCTTTGTCGAGGGCCCAATATTCGGGGATATGGACGCGTTGAAATTCACCTTCTAAGCCCAAGTGCTCGGCCATACTGAAGGCCAAAATAGACAAGGATAAGCAATTAGCGTTGAGCTGGTTATAGGTTTGCTGAGCAGTCAGCGTAGCACCACTTTGATAACGCAAACTCTTATCGCCATTATTGAGTAGGAACATAATTAAGCGTTTGGTTGCGCTTAAATCACCAAAACGCGAAGCGAAGGCTTGATTGAGTTGTGCTTTCATATCGCTGTTGAGGTTGAAAATATCGTCCATACTTTCAACAGGCAAGGCTTGAAGCTCGGGATGGTAGGTTAAATTCACCGGCGGCGGTGGCAGGTGTGATTGCTCAGTACTGCTACAGCCTGCCAACAACAATATAAAGGCCAGCAAAGATAAGCACCGCATTGTTACCTCCTACCGAAAACCTCGGTCTACAATCAACAACATATTGGTTAATTATAGACCGAGAGGCAAGTATTAGGGCGCTAAATTGTTACAAATGATGAGTGTTAGCGCTTATCAAAGCTTGCCACTAATGCATCAAGCTGCTCTGCACATTCGTGCAAGGTCGTGACTGTGGCTTTGACATCGGCGCTTTGCATGGCGATAGCGTCACTGGCACTGCTGATCATTTCAACTTGTCGGCTTACATCACTCATTACCGAGCTTTGCTCTTCGGTCGCGGTGGCAATAATCGTGGTAATGTCGTTAATTTGTTCGCTAGCTTTGGCGTTATCATTTAGTAGGGTGCTGCTTTGCTCCATAATTTCAACACTACGCAGCGCGCCTGAACGGGCTTGTTCCATTCGCGCCACCATATTGTTGGCCGAATCGTTAAGGCTATCGATAGTGCGTTGAATCTGTGCCGTGGAGCTTGACGTTCTACTTGCTAACGCGCGTACTTCATCAGCGACAACGGCAAAGCCTCGGCCGTGTTCACCAGCGCGGGCAGACTCAATCGCTGCGTTTAGCGCCAGTAAGTTAGTTTGCTCGGATATTCCCGTTATGGCACTGACCACATCGGATATTTCTGAGGTTTTGGCGACTAACTCTTGCAACTCTTCGCTCATTTGTTCTACGCCTTGGGCGAGACTGTTTATTTGCGCCAGTGCATCGGCTACTTGAGTGCGATTAAACTCATTATGCTGTTGCCCTTCGGCAGTGAGCGAGGCTGCACTAGCGGCGTTGTTGGCTATTTCTGCAACCGTGGCTTCCATTTGGTTTGCAGCCGTTGCTACACTGATTGTTTGCTGCTTTTGTTCCTCTAGCGAACTGGCTTGAGCACCGGCTTGCTGGCGCAGCTCGCTAGCGCTGTGGCCGACCTGTTGGCTTTGCTGTGCGACCGCTTTAATCGCATTGTCTATTTTCGATAAAAACTCATTAAATCCGCTGGTGAGCTCGCGCAGCTCGGGTTGACGCAGGGTATCAAAACGATGATCTAAGCGTGCTTGCCCTTGCCCAAGCTCAATAAAGCGTCGAGCGATGTCTTTAATAGGGGCAGTAATATTCGTTGCTAATACAAACCCAGCCACACACATTAACGCTGCAACGACGATGGAAATCATAACAATCTGCCACATTAGCGCATTGACACTGGCAAAGACTTCATCTGTAGGGACTTGGGCAATAACGTACAAATCGGTATTAGTGATAGGGCTGGCGGCAACAAAGTAGTCACTTTGGTGCAGGTTGAGTTCAGTGATCGCAAACTCATTGCCCAGTAGCGCTGTGCCTACCGGTTGTTGATAAATATCTTCTAGCGTGGCTTTGGCGACCAGTGCTGCGTCAGGGTGCAGCTGCACTAAGCCTTGGCTGTTAACTACATACACAAAGCCAGACTTTTCGATTGTAAAGCGCTCGAGCATCTGCTGCATGTCATCAATACTTTTCGCCAGGCCAGACAGTCCAAGTCCGCCCACTTGCTGGTAATTGACGAACATTTTCACGTCCCCTGGGGCTTCTTGATAAATGCTGATAGAGCGGGGCTGTGCACTGTCTTTAAAAGCGAAAAACCAGCCGTCTTGCTCAGCAGTGAGGACTCGTAAAAAACCGTCTTGATTCCAATATTCGCCGCTATTGCGGTTAGCCCAAGAGGCAGTGGCTAAATCATATTGTTGTGCGACTTGTTGCAACTGCTGAATTAGCAGGGCGTCATCGGCGCGTCCTTGGGTTTGCGCCCAACGCGCCACCATAGCGCTGCTAGCTAGCTGCTCACTGGCATTGATCAGGGTGTTAATCTCGTTACTGATATGGTTATTAATGGCTTCTACTTTAGCGGGTAACTCGGAGTGGAGCATGCGCTCGGCAATAGCCTGTTTAGCACTATACAGTGAAATGGAGCCAATAATAGCCGCCACTACGATGGCAATAAACGAGGCCAGTAGCGTGACTTTTTGGCGAATTGTGAGTTGAGCTAGCTTCATACAACTTTAGGGCAACAATAAGTAGGTTAAGATAATTCTACCCGCTGCAATAAAAAAAGCCCAGTGCAAAGCAGCTGGGCTTGGCTTCTAACAAGCGAAAGGGTTATACAATTTTCTTCATGGCCGACATATAGCCTCGCAGTACACCACCCACTTGCTCGACCGGGTGAGCGCGCAGTGCATCATTCACTTGGATCAGCGCTTGGTTATCAACGCCTAAATCTTGGCTATCTAGGCCTCGACCGATGACGTCGGTGTCAATATTAGCCATAAAGGGTTGCAGTAATGGCAAGCAAGCATGGTTGTATAGGTAGCAGCCATACTCTGCCGTATCAGAGATAGTGCGGTTCATTTCGTAGAGTTTTTTCCGTGCAATGGTATTGGCTATCAATGGTGTTTCATGCAGTGACTCATAATACGCAGACTCTGCTTTGATACCCGCTGCAGTCATCGTTTCGAACGCCAGCTCAACGCCGGCTTTCACCATGGCGACCATTAAAATCCCGTTGTCGAAAAACTCTTGTTCAGCTATTTCCACGTCACTATTTTGTTGTTTTTCAAAGGCGGATTGCGCTGTTTGCTCGCGCCAATTAAGTAGTTTAGTGTCGTCTTCGGCCCAATCGGCCATCATGCCTTTGGAAAATTCGCCGCTGATAATGTCATCCATGTGCTTGTTATAAAGCGGGCGCATAATCGTTTTTAGCTCCTCGCTTAGAGCAAAGGCTTTCAGCTTGGCAGGGTTACTTAAGCGGTCGAGCATGTTGGTAACGCCACCATGTTTGAGGGCTTCGGTGATCACTTCCCAGCCATATTGGATGAGCTTGGATGCGTAACCAGCGTCAATGCCTTTTTCGACCATTTTATCAAAGCACAATAGTGAACCGGTTTGTAACATGCCACACAAAATAGTTTGCTCGCCCATTAAGTCGGATTTTACCTCAGCGACAAAAGAAGACAGCAGCACCCCAGCGCGATCGCCTCCGGTGCCTGCCGCATAGGCCTTCGCTTGTGTTAAACCTTTCCCTTCAGGGTCATTTTCTGGGTGCACAGCAATGAGTGTAGGTACACCAAAACCACGTTTGTATTCCTCTCGTACCTCAGAGCCTGGGCATTTCGGTGCCACCATGATCACGGTGATGTCATCGCGAATTTGTTGACCTTCCTCAACGATATTAAAGCCATGAGAATAGGCCAAAGTTGCGCCTTGTTTCATCAGTGGCATGACCTTTTCCACGACGTTGCTATGTTGCTTATCTGGCGTTAGGTTAAGCACTAAATCAGCGTCTGGGATCAGTTCCTCGTAAGTCCCGACGATAAAGCCGTTTTCACTGGCATTTAAAAATGATTGACGTTGTTGTTCAATAGCAGAATCACGCAGTGCATAGCTTACGTTCAAACCTGAGTCACGGAGATTAAGGCCTTGGTTGAGTCCCTGCGCACCACAACCGACAATCACGAGCTTCTTACCTACTAATGCATCCACACCGTCGCTGAACTCACTGCTGTCCATAAATTCGCATTGACCTAACTGAGCCAATTGCTCTCGCAGAGACAGGGTATTGAAATAGTTTGCCATGGTTAAATCCTTGAATAAAAAATTGCTGCACTTTGAAAAGTCATTGCTAGAGAATGTAGGCCACTTTTTATATTGCGTAAAATGATATATTTGTATTACTGTGTTTCATAATATGAAATGCTGGAAAGTGTTATGCATCATAAACAGTTGGAATATTTTTTAGCCTTGGCGGAGACCTTGCATTTTGGCCGTGCCAGTGAACGCTGCTATATCAGTGCACCGACGCTGAGTCGTAATATAAAGCAGTTAGAGCAGCTGTTAGATGCCAAGTTATTTATTAGAGACAATCGTCAAGTGGCGCTGAGCGATGCTGGTGAGCATTTCATCACCTACGCGAAAAATACGTTGATGCAGTGGCAACAGCTAAAGGCTAGTTTACATGGTGCGAAGGAGCTTCAAGGAGCGCTGAGTATTTATTGCTCTGTCAGTGCCGCGTATAGTTTTTTACACCCGTTATTAAGTGCTGTGCGCGAACGTTATTGCGGCGTCGAAGTAAAGCTGCATACCGGCGACCCTGCCTATGCGCTAGAACGGGTGTTGGATCACCATGAAGATGTGGCTATCGCCGCTAAACCAGCGAAGTTACCCGCGCAAATTGCCTTTCGCCGCCTAGGATGGTCGCAATTAGTATTTATTGCTCCTAAAACACCGTGCGATATTAGTCGCCAAGTGGCTAACTCACCTTCCATTCCTTGGCAGCAGCTGCCTTTTATTATTCCTGAGCAAGGGGAGAACCGTACCCGACTAATCAGCTGGTGGCGAAAGCGGCGTATACAACCGCCTATTTATGCGCAAGTCAGCGGTCACGAGGCATTGGTCTCTATGGTATCTTTGGGGTTGGGTGTTGCTCTAATTCCTCAGGTGGTGTTAGAAAATAGTCCATTTGCACAGAGCGTGCAGATCTTAAATGTGGACGATGCGCCACCGCCCTTTGAAATAGGTTTAGTCGCGCAACAGCGCCGTTTAAGTGAATCAGTACTAGGTGCATGTTGGCAATTGGCGGCGCAACTGAAATAATGCCTAAGTGCATTCACTATCGGTTCTATAAGCGTGATCAAAAGGACGCAATTTGTGAATGATTGTAATTATTGCTGATCTGTTAAAAGGGTGTTGCTAGCATGTCGAGACGTTTAATTTAGGGGTGATCTATGCTTGGCACGCACAGTCGACTATTGGCTATGTTTCTGATCGCTGCGGTGTTTAGCGCGCCGTCGGCACAAGGTGAGGAAGTCGCGCTAAATCAGTGGCATGTCGGCGCTAACATCGGCTACGGCAGCATGACCAATCCACTTCATGGTGGTGATAATCTGCCATTAATACTTATCCCCGATATCGCATACTATGGCGAGTCTTGGTATTTTGACAATGCGCAACTAGGCTACACCTTTGTTGAACACTCCGAACATGTGCTTAGTGTCGTCACTGAATTTAACCCTGAAACCCGTTTTTTTGTTGATTGGCACCCGAGCCGCGTCTTCGCTTTACAAGGGAATTCTTTCGCTAGTATGGAGATGGATGGCCCACGGGTCGTTGATATTCACGATGTACGAAAGCGTCAGTGGGCATTAGATGTAGGCTTGGAGTACCATTACTTTTCCAGCGCCGGGCAAGTCACCGTTAATGCGCTGGCGGATACCACCAGTGTCTATAACGGTTGGCGCGCGGATATTAGTTGGCGTAACAGTTATCGTATGCAGCGGTGGATCGTCGAACCGACGGTGGGTATCAAGTACGCTAATGCAGAAATGAATACCTACTTTTATGGCCTACAACAGCAAGAGGTGACCGGGCTAGATGCGTTGAGCCTAGGCAGCACTTTACAGCCCTATGCCAACATTGATGTCAGCTTTATATTGAATAAGCGCAATGCGCTGCGCTTTCATGTGGGTTATATTGACTACCATAGCCTAGCCAATGATAGTCCCTTGTTTGAGGAGTCGAGCGCAGTAACGGCCTTTATTGGCCTCAAGCACGTGTTTTAATATGATCAGTGCCGTTTTTGCAGCGACCTTAGTTAATGCCATGCAACTTAGTAGTACGCTTACGCTAAGTGATACGGCATTGGTGATTGCTCCGCAATACTGTGTGGTTGCCGAAAAGGGGCAGGCGTGCGAAACGGCCATGCATATCCGCTGGCAACTACCGCAAGCGATGCCGGTGTGCTTGCGCGAGAACGAGCGAACCTTGCAATGCTGGCAAGACCAACGGCAAGGGCAGTGGCAGTATAAAGCCAAGGTTCAGTTACCGGCCATATACTCACTTACCCATGCACAAACCGGCGAATTAGTCGTAGATACCCAACTGGAACTGCAAACGATGCAAAGCTCGCGTCGGCGCTTACGTTCGGTGTGGAGTTTTTTTTAATTCAGGAGTTGGCACATGGCGAACATACTCTTAGTTGAGGACGATTTGGCTCTACAAGAGCTAACCCGAGACTATCTGCAACAGAATAATTTACATGTCGCAGTGCTGTCTCGCGGTGACGAGGTGATGGACTACCTTAGTAAACACAAAGTGGATTTAATGATTTTAGATGTCATGCTGCCAGGCAAGGATGGCTTCACTGTGTGCCGCGAAGTACGTGATAAGTACGCGCTACCCATCTTAATGTTGACCGCCAAAGGCGAAGATTTTGACCAGGTCATCGGTCTTGAGCTAGGTGCAGATGACTATGTGATAAAACCTGCTGAGCCTCGGGTGCTGCTGGCGCGTATTACCGCATTGTTAAGACGCACCCAAGAGCAAGATAAAAGCGTGCAAAGTGTCACCTTTGGCGAGCTTAAAATTGATAAAAATAGCCGTATTGTGACGTTGAAAGGGCAGGAAGTATCGCTGACCTCTCATGAGTTCGAGCTATTGTGGTTACTGGCAAGCAATGCTGGTGATGTACTGAGCCGCGAATATGTACACGAACAAATGATTGGCCGTCAGTACGATGGTTTAGATAGAACTGTTGATGTACGAATTTCACGATTACGCAAAAAACTAGGTGATAATAGTGATAAACCCTATAGAATAAAAACAGTATGGGGTCAGGGGTACCTGTTTGTAAGCGATGCGTGGAGTGAATAACTAATTTGGGCAAACTGTTCGTCAGCCTTTATCTATATATCATTGTATCCTTAGTGTTGGTGACCGGCGTAATCGAGCGCCTGTGGCCCGTTGATGAACAATCGACTCCGTTAGCGTTGGAGTTAGGCCATAACTTCAAAGCGCTGGCACAAAGCCCATTAGGGCGTCAATATATCCAAAGTCACTATCCTATGCGCACCATCGACAGTGGTGCCATTGCCTTGCCTGTTGAGCTACAAACACGGATCGATAATAAAGAAGCTGTGCATGTGTATGACGCCAATGAGCATCTTATTTGGTATGTCCCTGTAGGCGATTTACAGCTTTTACAAGTGGGCCCCGTACGCTTGGAAAAGCCTGAAAAAGAAGCCTTCTTTTGGCCGTATCTGTTAGTGCTCTTGGTCGTTGGTGCGCCGGTGGGGCTGTGGAGCTTCATGTTGTGGCGGGATTTTAATAAGCTCAGCGAAGCCTGTGCCGAAGTGGATGGCCGTCGCGAGTTTCAGGTCAGTGACATTGGCCGCTCGTTTTTATTGCCCATTACCGATGCGCTGCAAGTGATGCAGCGACGTATTCACAGCTTGCTAGACGCACAACGTGAACTGACTTCCTCCGTATCCCATGAGTTTCGCACCCCTCTAGCGCGTCTTAAATTTGCCTTGGCAATGGTTGAGCAGGGCGCCGATGAAAAACAGCGCAAGTATGTGCAGTCGATGACCGGTGATGTTACCGAGCTGGAAAATTTAGTCAGTGAAATGCTGCATTACGCGCGCTTGGACGCGCAAAGTCCGAGTTTAGAATCTCATTTAGTGGATTTGAATGAACTGATGGAATCACTGGTAGACAAGCTCAATTTTGACAGCGCAATTGCAATCTCAGTAATTTATGAGCAGCCTAATTTGTATCGTTGCGATCCACACTTTATCAGCCGTGCATTTCAAAATATTTTGGGCAATGCCATTAAACATGCCCACAGTCGTATAGAAGTGCGCCTCCAAGCCAGCGAGGAGCAATGTATCATCAGTGTCGAAGATGATGGCGAGGGGATCCCTGATAGTAAACGAGCAGATATCTTTAAACCATTCATTCGCTTGGATAAAAGCCGTGATAAACGCACTGGGGGCTACGGCCTTGGTTTGGCTATATGTGGCAAAATTGTTCATTGGCACCAAGGCGAGATCAGTGTCGACGACAGTCCACTCGGCGGTGCACGCTTTACCATCACATTACCGTTTATCAAAGGCAAAACTCTTGGCTTAGACTAGCCAAAAACAGACCTTGCCTTACTCGCCTTGCGGTATTAGCACAACAAGAACGACGGCAGATACCTCTTAGCGCGGTGAATCCATCGCCTTGCCTTGCATAGGCGTTGCCTTGGTGCCATTTAACAACATCCCCAGCACGGTATATCTCACGCCGAAATGGTAGCTGATAAAACCTATCAACAACGTGGTACTAAGTGAAATAGTAAACTTGGCGAAGGCTGGCAGCAGGGTATTGCTGAGCGGTATTTGCACGCACATTAATACTGGAATGTGCATAAGATAAATCCAATAGGAAGCGTCGGAGATGTAGCGGCTATACTCATTGTATTGGTTCAGCCAGCGATAGCCCGCTAAATATGCCACAGCGGTGCAGCTTAATATGGCGAGGGTTTGTACTACAACTAACAACAGGTTGATATGCGCTACGCGAGTTTCACCGGTATTTACGGCAACCCTGACTTGCTGAAGGCTCGGTGCTTCAGGTAATAGGTAAAAATACGCGCCCACGGTTAAACAGGCAACGAGCACGAGCGGCTTAAAATAACGCAGCGCTGCTAATACGGTATTGTGGTGATGGTATAAACTTGCACCTAGCATAAACAAAAGCCCATAGGTGCAATAAGCCCAAAGTTGCGGCTGTAAGGTGTGGGGTGCAGGGAAGGGCACGACTAAGTGAGCCATCCCAGCACTTATTACAACGGGTAACGCAACCACTATAAATACCGGATTAACAGCCACCTCAAGCAACTTGCTTATTAACCGCTGATTTTTATTCAGCAACCAAAACAGTGCACAGAATTGCATCAAATACCATAAAAACCATAGATGCATAGTGTTGATCTGCGGCTCTTTCACGGCCATAAGCAGATTTACTAACGGTGGGGGATGATCACTGAACTCTACTCCCCATACCATTAGTTGAAATAGCACCAGCAGCGTCAGTGGTAAAAAAATAACAAAGGGCAGCAGCACACGCTTGCAGCGGTTGCGAATAAAATGACCGTTACCGCGTTTGGTCACTAAAATAGCGGCGCAGAACCCAGCGATAACAAAAAACAGTGGCATGCGAAATAGGTGTGTCCACATGGCGAGATAATCAAACAGTACATGTTTGTTGGTGTCGACACTCAGCCACATATTGTGAAAGTAAGGGCCATAGGCCAAGGCGGCGTGGAATACGACGCCAAGTAATAACGCTAAGCCCCGTAGATTATCAATATAATGAAAACGCTGCTGCATTCGACATTCCTAATACTTCCCTGTTCCTTTAATGCTAACACTGAGTGGGTGTGTATGACCACTGCTGAACCACGCTTCTGCCATTGAAAATGAACCATCCTCAATCAGCCCAAATCTAAATATTTTATGTTTATCGTAAAATATATTTTGACAAACATTGTTTTTGGTCGTAATTTAGTCAGCATGAAAATACGCATAAACCTTGATGTTGAGTTAGCAAAGAAAAAGATGTCACTCACTGAATTGTCGCAAAGAATAGGCATTTCGATGACCAACTTATCTTTACTCAAAAATGGCAAAGTAAAGGCGATTCGCTTTAGCACCTTGGCTGCGATCTGTGATGTATTGCACTGTCAGCCCGGTGATATTTTGGTCTACGAGCGTGATGCTGATTACTTAGATAATGATAAATAAAATCTCAGGAGCAGATATGTTAAACCGTGATCTCGTTATCCCGGCTATCGCTACGGTATTGCTAGCGATTCTATTTCCAATATATTGGAGCAACCTATATGGCCACGCGTTTGATGGCTTTGACACCGCATTTCAACAAGACCTTTATAGTCTGTCTTGGTCCGATGCCTTGTTTATGGTGATTGGTGCGCTTGAGATCTATATTTATTGGACCCTGGCGAGAGTATTAAAAAATCATTTGAGTTTGCGCTTGGCGCGGACAATGCTCATCATCTTGGCGTGTATTGTCGCTATATTTCACGCCACCATACTCTTTGATCTGTTCTTTGCGATAACAGGCCAAGAGATGCAGCCTGATACGTTTTCAAATAGTGCGGTTGTTGCCCTATTTATTGCCGGTGGTTGCTTGTTACTGTACAGCGTTTTCGCTATTGCCTTGGCGCTTATCTTGCTGGTTGAGACAGCTCGTGATCAAGTTTTGCTAAAAGTCTTCGCAATCATGCTACTCATTATTGCTACTTTGCAGCTGACGATGGTGTTTGCCTACGTGAATTTGCTGCTATTCCCAATGGCACTTATTGTGCTAACGCTATTTTTTAGTAAGAAACCAGACACGCTGGAGGTGGTGTAACAGCGCAGCACTGACATACATGGCTTGGCGCCCTTGGCGCTGAGCCAGCATTTCGGCTTATGTCTATAGCCAGCTCATCCTAATTTATCCGCCGATTGTTATCCTTTATATACGATTGCTCGTGCGCGCAGCGCTTATTCGCGTCTTAATTAAGTATGCTCACATCGGTGATGTGAACAGTGTGAGCCCTCAGCGGGTTTCTTACGTACCTGTTTAATTTATTTTAATTTGTGATTTTAAAAAAACTTATAAATACCATTGATTGTTATTTGAGTATCCCTATAATGACAGCAATTAAAATGAGAATGATTCACATCTTTAGTGGGATAACAACATGACATTGCGTAAATCTCTAGTTGCTAGTGCCGTGCTAGCTGCCACCCTAGGTTTAACTGGCTGCGGTGGTTCATCAGATTCATCAGATAACACCACCCCAGAACAACCAACAAATACAGCTCCTACCGACATCAGCTTGGCTAGCTCGTCGGTAAATGACGATTTGGTGGGCGCTGAAGTAGGCGCGTTGAGTGCCACTGATGACGCTGATTCTGGTTTTACCTATACGCTGAGCGCTGATGAAGCGCGTTTTGAAATTGTTGACGGTAATACCCTCAAGCTTAAAGACGGTATTGCTCTGAACTACGAGCAGCAAACTGAGGTTAGCGTAAGCGTCACAGTGACCGATGCGGGTGGTTTAAGCTTTGCAAAAGAATTAACCGTAACGGTTGCCGATGTGGCCCCTGAAGCAGGTGTTAACCTTTATGAGTTCGATTCTAAACTAGGAAGCGGTTCTTCAGTGAGCTACACCGGACAGATCGCTCGCCATGCCTTAAGCGCAGAAATCAAAAACTACATTGGCCAACTAACTGGTGACTTTGTAACCACTAACAGCTTGACCGGCGATGCAGTAAAAGCGCAGTTGATGGCATTGTGGGGAGACTATGAAGCCATCAAAGACGGCAGCCTTAACTTCGCTGATGGCATTGAGACAGAGCAAAACTCTTTTGCTCAAATCTCTTCATCAGGTAAAGAGCTTAGCGGCAAAGTCGCTGGTGCAGACGCAGCGAAAATGCATAAAGACTGGCTTGCAGCCGGCAGCTTTGTGGGATGGAGCGAATTTGGTGCTCAGGCCGCAACACCTGAAGGGTTAGTGTTTCATTATTTCGACCTGCTAGCGGCAAACATTGATAAATATAATGCAGGCGAGCTGTTGGTTGACCCAGCGGGCAATCAAATCACTAAGTTGTACATTACCGAAACTGGTCTTGACCTCAATCAGCTTATTCAAAAGCATACCCTAGGCGCATTGATGTTCTCTCAAGGCACTGATGACTACCTTGATGAGGGTCTGACCACCGATAACATCGTGGCGCAAAAAGACGGTGGTTTATACACCACGCTTGAGCACCAGTTTGATGAAGGGTTTGGTTATTTCGGTGCAGCGCGCAACTACCTAGAGTACAGCGACGATGAAATCGCCGGTAAGGGCGGCCGTGATGGTTTTGCTAATGGTTACAATGATTACGACAGCAATGGTCAGATTGACCTAGCTGCAGAGTATAACTGGGGTAACTCAACGAACGCCGCTAAGCGTGACCGTGGCGCGACAGTGACCACGGATTTCACCGCAGCAGCGATGAACGCCTTTATCGGTGGACGTAAAATCATCAACGATAATGTCGGCAGCGAGCTTAGCGACGCGCAAATGGATGAGTTATTGGCGCACCGTGATATCGCCGTTGCCAATTGGGAAAAGGCGGTTGCGGCTACGGTTGTGCACTACATCAACGATACGATGGCTGATTTAGATGAAATTAGCGATGGTGACTACAGTGCCGACAACTTTGCCGACTTAGCTAAGCACTTTGGTGAGATGAAAGGCTTTGCCTTGAACTTCCAGTTCAGCCCATTCTCTCCTTTTAATGACGATGCCAATGCCGGTAAGTTCGCCGAATTACATGCGCTATTTGGTGACGCACCAGTAACAGGCGACGCCGATGCCATTGCCGCATACAAGGCTGACCTAGAAACAGCTCGTGACTTGATGCAACAAGTGTACGGTTTCAACGCTGAGAATGTTGCCAACTGGTAAGGCTCAGCAGCATGGCCTAAGGCCAGCATAAAGATTATAAAAGGTTAGCTTTTAGGCCTCGGCTTAATGCTAGCCTTTTTGTCGTTTAAATCCCCTAGTGGGATACCTAGCAAGTGGGAAGGTAGAATGAAAAAAGCAATCCTCAAGCAGGGCGCTCTGGCCCTCGCTGTGGCATTCGCTCTAGGCGGCTGTGGTGAGAGCACCTCAAGCTCGCAAGGCGCCGGTTTTAATGACAGTGGCAGCGGTGAGCCAACCTCACCGACCGAGCCGACCAGCTTTGATGAAGCGGCGCTGGTGGCAAGTTTAGTTGATAACGTGATCACCCCGGCGTTTACTTTATTTCATCAGCAAGCACAAGCGCAGCAAAGTGCGATTGCCAGTTATTGTGAGTTAGAAAAAGCCAGCGTACAAAGTAGCTCGGAGCAAGCGCAAACGGCCATGCTTGAAGCCCAAGATGCATGGTTAGATGCGATGGGCGCTTGGCAGCAGGTGGAAATGATGCAAATGGGACCGCTTTTGACCAACAACGGCGAGCTGCGTAACCGTATTTATTCGTGGCCTGCAATTAGTCGCTGTGGCATTGACCAAGATGTGGTGTACCACCAAGACGGCGTCATTAATAACGACCCTGAGCGACCATACGATATCAGTGCCCGTACCGCCACACGGCGGGGTCTTTTTGCGTTGCAACATGTGCTCTTTAATGAGCAGTATGATCACCATTGTAGCGTTGCCAATGATGCCTTAGCGGATTGGAATAGCCGCACTGTGCTGGCGCGTAAAGTGGCGCGCTGTGAATATGCTGTCACCGCAGCGATGGATGTGCACAATTCCAGCACTGAACTGTTGGAAAAATGGCAGGGCGACAATGGCTTTGCTGCTGAGCTCAAATCAGCGGGGCAAAGCGGGTCGCAGTTTGAATCTGCCCATAGCGCCCTGAATCACATCTCTGATGCAATGTTTTATTTAACCGAAGTGGTCAAAGATAAAAAGTTGGCGGAGCCCATAGGGATTTTACCTAACTCCTGTGGTACGTCTGCGTGCCCACAGGATGTAGAGAGCCTCGATGCAAAAAGTTCATTGGCGAATATCAAGGCCAACTTGCTCGCCTTTGAAGCCCTAGTCGTGGGTCAACGCCAGGGCGATCCCGCGTTAGTGGGTTTCGACGATTACCTTGATGATGAGCAAGCAAGCGCCACTAAGGAGCGTATGCTACAAGGGATCAGTGACACTAAAGCGGCGATTGCGGCAATTGAAAGTAATTTGGCCACTGCATTACTTGATAACGAAGAGCAGGTACGTGAAGTGCACACCCAAGTTAAAGCCATTACCGATGAGTTGAAGAACGACTTTATCAATGAGCTGGCACTTGAGTTGCCGACCACTTCGGCGGGTGATAACGATTAAGGATCATGATGAAACACAGTAAACTTGCCTTAGCCGTGAGTATTGCGGCATTTGGATTGAATGCTTTTGCTGCGGATAAAGAGCTCGAGCATATACAAATTATTAGCCACCACGACAAACTGCGCACCGAAGCAGGCTCGGCCACCTTAATAGGTGAAGCGCAGCTTGAAGAGTTTGAATTTGACGATATTCACCGCGTGCTATCACAGGTACCCGGAGTCAACATACGCGAAGAAGACGGCTATGGTTTGCGCCCGAATATCGGCTTTCGTGGGGTGACGCCAGAGCGTAGTAAGAAGATCACCATTTTAGAAGACGGGGTGTTGATTGGCCCGGCTCCTTATTCTGCGCCCGCCGCTTACTACTTCCCGTTAACCACGCGGATGACGGCGGTGGAGGTCTTTAAAGGGCCAGCGGCGATAAAATACGGCCCACAAACTGTGGCCGGAACACTGAATATGGTTAGCCGCCAAGTGCCAGATTATCGTATTGGTGGCGTCGATTTATCTGCCGGTGGAGATGGCTACAAAAAAGCCCATGCTTATTATGGCGACCGCCAAGGCAACCTTGGCTTTTTAGTCGAAGGGGTGCACTTACAAAGCGATGGCTTTAAAGAGCTCGATGGCGGCGGTGATACCGGCTTTGATAAAGACGATTTACTGGTCAAAGTGGATTATCAGCTGGATGGTCAGCGTTTCGACCAGCGTTTTGAGGTCAAGCTTTCTTACGCCGATGAGCTCTCCGATGAGACCTATTTAGGCCTGACCGACGCCGATTATAAGGCTAACCCTTATCGCCGTTATGCCGCATCTCAGCCGGCACAAATGGATACTAAGCATACGCAAGTGATGTTTACCTATCAGTTAAGCGCTGAAGATGTAAACCTAACAACGCGGGTTTACCGTAACGATTATGAGCGCGCCTGGTTAAAGCTAAATAGCCTGTCTAACAGCAATGCTAACTTATCTGATATTTTGGCTAACCCTGAGCAGTTCGCTGGTCAATATCAGGTGTTAAGTGGCCAGCGTGATTCTGTGCTCGCTGGTGAAACCAATTACTTTTTAAATATGGGCACTAATGACCGTGAATACTACTCACAAGGCATTCAGCTCGATGGTGATTGGCAAGTACCGCTGTTTGGCTTGCAGCACACAGTCTCGTTTGGGGTTCGTTTCCACCAAGATGAGATTGAGCGTAATCACTATGAAGACACCTATGCCATGGTTGACGGCATTAATACTGCCATCGCCGAGACCCGTCGGTTCACCACCGAGAACACAGAAAGCACCGATGCCTGGTCGGTGTATATAGAAGATCAGGTGACCATCGATAAGCTAACTTTAGGTGTTGGCGTGCGCGGCGAGTTGATGGACATGACCTATCAAAATGATAAGTCGGGTTTTGCTGATGATTGGCAACAAAAAACCACCCGTGTATGGTTGCCAGGGATCAGCGGCTTTTATCAGTTAGATGATAACAGCGGCTTGCTGTTTGGTGTTCACCAAGGCTTTGTTCCTGCTAGCCCGTCAGCGCCAGTGCGTGATGGCGAAGACGAGTTTGAAAAAAGCGTGAACTATGAATTTGGTGGTCGTTATAACGACGGCATCACCCAATTTGAAATGGTCGGCTTCTTCAATGATTACGCCAACCTGATTGAAAGCTGTGGCCAGTCAAATTGCGGCAGCCAAGGTCAGCTTGATCAAGAATTCAGCGGTGGCGAGGTGGATGTGTGGGGAGTCGAGTCGCAAATAGCTCAAACCTATCCGTTAAATCTGCAACTCGATATTCCTATGAGTTTGACTTATACCTATACGCAAAGCGAGTTCAAACAAGCGTTGTTCTCTGAATTTGTGCAGTGGGGTTACATTCGCCCTGGCGATAGACTGCCTTATTTGCCAACGCACCAAGCGACGCTCAGTATCGGGTTGGCACATAAAGATTGGGCGGTTGATATGCTCATTAAGTATGTCAGCGATATGCCAGAAACGGCAGGCGTCGGTTACGAGGGCTTTGATGTCGCCTTAGCGGGTCAAGAAGTGCCGGCAACCACCGTGGTTGATATCGCGGCTCATTATGAGCTTGGCCAATATGGCCGCGTGTATGCCAAGGTCGATAACCTGTTTGACCAAGACAACATCGTCAGCCGTCGTCCTTATGGGGCGCGACCGGGTAAACCACGGACGCTGTCGCTTGGTTATAAATACCAGTTCTAAGAGGGACGGGCCATGCTAGAGACTATTTGGCAAAGCATCGCGCAAACGCCGGATTATCTATTTGACGCCAATAAGCGTATTTTTATTGGTTACAGCATCATGGCCCTTATCTTAGCTGCGCTTGCTTATGGCTTGCGTAAGAGCAAGAAATCAACACGTGGCTTTTTTCGCTATGTGTTCGCAAAAAAAATCTGGTGGGCACCCAGTGCCCGCCAAGACTATCAGTTATGGATTTACAACCGTGTGCTTAAGGCGCTGTTGTTTACGCCTATTATTTTGACCATGGTGCCAGTGGCGCTGGCGACAACGGAGTTATTAGAGGGCGCGTTTGGTTTACGGGCGCCGATGCCGTTGAGTGAAACCAGCGTGGTCATCATTTTTACCGTATTGCTGTTTTTAGCCGATGACTTTTCACGGTTTTTACTGCATTACGCACTACACAAGGTGCCTTTTTTGTGGCATTACCACAAGGTACACCATTCTGCTAAAGTGCTGACCCCTTTCACCATTTATCGCTCTCACCCGCTAGAGAGTTACCTTTATGCCTGCCGTATGGCGCTCTCACAAGGGATGGTGGTCGGTGTATGCTACTACCTATTCGGGACTAAGTTATCCATGGTGGACATTCTCGGTGCTAACATTTTTGTGTTCGCTTTTAATGCCATGGGGTCAAACTTGCGGCATTCGCATGTGTGGCTGAGTTGGGGGCGCCATGTTGAAAAATGGTTGATTAGTCCCGCGCAACATCAGATTCATCACAGCGACAATCCGCAACATTTCGACACTAACCTAGGGTCGGCCTTAGCCATATGGGACCGGTTATTTGGTACCCTCATTCGCGCCGATGAAGTGGGCAAGGTAACTATAGGGGTCGGTCAATACGATGCCGGGCATGATTCTATCTGGGCTATTTACACCAAGCCGGTGCGCGATTCTTTCGCAAGCCTAAAACCTAAGCGCAAAGCGGGTGCGATGAAAAAGCCAGTGGCATAAAAAGTAAGGTAGAGGAATAGGCTGGCGACGGGCATTGCCAGCCTATTAAATGAGGGAGTAGGCCCTCAGAAAGTAGTTAGTGGTAGGCGCTGCGCTTGGCAAAACCTAACTGATGTAGATGATTGATCAAGGCCGGGTCGTCTAAGCGCTCTGGGGTGCTGTCACCGCGCAGGGCATGATCTTTTGGCACTTGATAGACATCGAGCATTTTTTGGAATAGTACGTAACGTAAAAATTCCGGAGTCACACCTGAGTCTTGAATATCGTCGAGCTGCGACTGCAATTCACGCATTTGCTGCTTATCAAGTTTGCTGTGCGTTGCTTGCTTATTGTCGATGGTCATAATCAACCTCCTACACACATCGGCAATTGCATATTAACGAATGTAATCTGGTTGCCTTTGCTAAATTCTGTGTTAAAAATAGTGACTTACATCACTGTATAGACTTAGTTTACTCCTTTTTTTACGGTTATTACCAACAACCGTGTAAAGCTTTGTAAATAGCGCCACACCTGTATTCGGAACGTTCCAAGCTTGGTGACAAGGTACAAAATTGATAAGTAAGTGATAACTAAATAAAACGCGTTATCACTTACCTAAAAGCGGGATTATTTAAGAAAGTGAAATTTTCTCTTTGACATGCTCAGCGAAACCACTACCGGCCTCAAGGTAGAAGTTGTAAGTAGAGTTTACGCCCAATTCCTCGAGCTCTTTTTGCTGATCTGGGTAATTTGCAATGGCGGTCACTTGCCCCTCATACCCCGAAGCTTGTAACTGTTCTAAGGCGAAGATATTTTGATTGTGCTTGGGCATGGCTAACATCACCATTTCCACCTTCGCATGGTTCAATCGTTGCCAAAAATCAGGATCGGTGGCATCGGCAGTGACCACTCGACGCCCGCGCTTGACATGACGAGCCACCACTTCGGGTTTAATATCGATCCCCGCCACCGCTTGTGGGAAGCTCTGGGCTATAGTCTCATAGGCACCGGTGCCTATGCGGCCCATGCCAAAAATAGCGATGCGGGTATTGTGTAGATTCACAGGTAGCTCTTCTGGCAGCCGCGAGTCACTTTCAAAAGGCAGTAGCCAACGCTCTATTTTTACATAGATATCATTGGCTCTGGCATTTAACGGTGAAGCAATCACGAAGGTAATGGCGACTGCTGTGGCAACCACGGCCAGCCATTGTGACGACAGCCAACCACTGCTTGCGGCTAGCGCACAGACAATAAGGCCAAACTCACTGTAGTTGGCAAGCGTAAAAGCACTCAAAAGGGAAGTACGCGCACGGAGGCGCACAGCGTTAGTCAGCACGTAATAAAGCGCGACTTTAAAGACCAGCACAGAGACCACCAAGATAGCTGCAACCAATGCACTGGCGGTAAGCTCGGCATTAAGGCCTATGGTCAAGAAAAAACCAACCAGAAGAATATCTTTAAAGCTCAGTAATGACTTAGCGAGTTCCCCCGCTTTTTTGTGGCTGGCAAACATCATTCCTAAGATTAGGGCGCCTAAATCGCCTTTGATGCCTGCAAATTCAAAAGCTTGATAACCGGCGACAAGTGCGAAAAAGAAGCCAAATAGGGGCAGTAGTTCGCCGTGTTTGGAGCGGTTCAATATCCAAAACATGACTGGGCGCATCAGTGGCAACAATACCACCAGGGCAATCGCCCAGTAATTGGGTAATTTGCCAGTACTGGCTACTAAAAATAGCACCGCGAAGATGTCTTGCATGACCAAGATGCCGATGGATATTTTACCATGGAGGCTCGACATCTCACCGCGATCTTCAAGCACTTTAACGGCAAAAACGGTACTGGAGAAACTAAACGCAAAGCCAAGCAATAATGCGGTTTGCCAGTTCAGGTCGATAAAGAGGGGCAGGGCGAACACCCCGAGTAGTAGCAAAAAGCCACAAAACAATGCGGTACTAATAATAATGTGGGCACTGGCGGGGAGCCACACTTGTACTTTCATCAGGCTCGACACTTTGAGCTTCAAGCCTATGCTAAACAACAATAGGGTGATCCCCAGCGCGGCGATTTGATCCAATAATGCAGTGGTTTTATAGCCAGCCATATGTAAGACAAATCCGGCTACCAAAAAGCCGACCATGGGAGGAAGTTTTACTTGATAGGCGGCAAAACCACAAACAAAGGCAACGGCAAAAAAGATCAGTTCCATAAAAGTGTTATCTTAGTGCAGGTGTAATCAGTGTAACTAATTGTAGAAGTTATTGAAAATACTATGTATGCCAGGGCCCATTTCCTCTCGCTTTAACCCTGATTGAAGTTTTTTTATGGTTTGCATAAGTTTTCACTGACAAGGGTGCGCAATTGTGGTTAAGATGCAATAAAGGATTCATTAACAGGAGAAGTGATGTTTAAAAAAATCCTGGCCTCTGTAGGAATTGGTGCCGCCAAAGTCGATACGGTACTACAAACTGAGCATTTACACCCCGGGCAAAAGTTTCATGCCGAAATCATTATAAAAGGGGGTGATGTAGAACAAGATATTTCTGGTTTGGAATTGGCCTTGATGACCCGCGTAAAAGTAGAGTCAGATGATGGCGATTACTTTACGAATCATATTATTGAAAAGTGGCGTGTGGGCGAGAAGCTGACCTTACAACCTGGTGAAGAAAAACGTATTCCGTTTGAAGCACGATTGCATTCTGAAACTCCGATCACCGAATTTATCGCCGGTTACAACCAAACCCATGTATGGATTCAAACAGGTTTAAATATCGATTTGGCCATTGACGCCAGCGATCGCGATCCGTTGCATATTTACCCTAACGAAGCTGTTAAAGCCTGTATGCAGGCAATGGATAGGCTGGGCTTTAGGTTAATGAAAGCCGATGTTGAAAAAGGCTATTTGCGCGCACCGAGCTTCCATTCTACCTCGGGATGCTATCAAGAACTTGAGTATCGACCGCAAAGCGGCGGCATGTTTGGCATTCAAGAGGTGGAGTTATCGTTTGTCCCCGAAGCACATAAAACGCATGTTTTAATTGAGCTAGATCGCGCGTTTCGCTCCGACGGGTACATTGATTTGACCATCGAGCACGATCACGTGAATTTATCGCAGATCTGCGACCAATTAGAGCGCTTAATTCACTAAGTTAGCAGAACAACAAAGCGTTAAGCCCAGCACCGCTGGGCTTTTTTAATGGGATATGAGTATGACGATACACTGGCTATGTAAAGGCTTTGATGAGCTGACAACCACCGAATTATTTACTTTGATGCGTGCTCGTGTTGATGTTTTTGTCGTCGAGCAGAACTGCCCCTACCCAGAGCTAGACGATGGCGATATTGATGCCAAGAGCAAACATATTTTAGGGTATCAGAACAATCAGTTGTGTGCTTATGCGCGTTGTATCGACAAGTCAGAAAGTGTCGCTATCGGACGCGTACTCGTGCTGCCCCATGCACGAGGACAAGGGGTAGCCCAGCGTTTAATGGAGCATGCTTTAGGCGTGTGTGAGCAGTTTTTTAGTGAACGTCCGGTGATGTTAAGTGCGCAGACCTATTTACTTGGCTTTTATCAGCAATTGGGGTTTGTGACGCGTGGGTCGCCTTATCTGGAAGACGGCATTGAGCATCAGGATATGTATTTGTATAAGCGCTAACCCCGCCACTTTTAGGTAGCGCCCGCTAAAGTTGCTTAATGGCTCATATCACCTACCTTTAGGGAATAAAAGTAACTAGCAGATGACAAGCCACCGGCTGGGCATTACAACGCCAGTGACTCAATGGAGGGCGACTTGAGTGCAACAAACACCCCGATGGAACCGGATACTGAAGAGGTCGAAGAACACCTAAGAGAAGCTATCGACGATAGCACTGTCTTAATAGTCGAAGACAACGATGCCGACTTTGATTTACTGCGGGAGGTGTTATCCCCTCATTTCAATGTTAAGCGCTGCCGTGATGGTGAAGCTGCGCTGCGGCTTACTTATGGACATTGCCCCGCATATCGTGATCACCGAATTTAATTTGCAAGGCATGGACGGTATTGTTTTATGTCAGCGAATTCGAGAGCACAGCCGTTTTGATGATATTCCGGTATTAATGGTAAGCAGTGAGGAGCATGCCCAGCGCGAAGTTGATTTTTGGGATGCTGGGTGCAGTGACTTTGTGCGTAAGCCCTACAGCTTAACGACCTTGTACAAGCGAGTAATGCACCATTTAAAATACAAGAAAATGCTCGATGAATACAAAGAAGCGGCCATGGTTGATTCACTCACAAAAGTGTTTAATCGCCGCTACCTTGAGTCCACCATGCTGCAATTATCCAGTCGCCATGAAACACCGGAAATATCGGCCTTGCTGATTGATGTGGACTGGTTCAAAAAGTACAACGACAGCTACGGCCACCTCGCCGGGGATGCGGCGTTGGTACAGATTGCTGAAGTACTCACGCGCAGCTTAATGCGCTCGACAGACTTTGTAACCCGCTTAGGAGGGGAGGAGTTCGCGGTTATTTTGCCGCATACCGATGCAAGCGGAGCACAACTTATCGCAGAGCGGGTACTCACCGGTGTCAGGGCGTTAGCCTTACCTCATAAACACTCGGACTATCACCGTGTTAGTGTCTCTGTTGGCGGCATCACCTGTGGATTTGCACCTGAGGACTGGCGCAGCATGATTAAACAAGCAGATGAAAACCTATACCAAGCAAAAGCACAAGGACGAAATAAAGCGATATGTACTGTTGAGAAGAGGAGTCAGCCGCAGTAACTTATTGCGGCTGACCAGCTAGGCTTTTAGCGCAGCGAGTTGATAAACACCAAGGAAATACAAATGGGGCAAACGAACTTGATATACCAAGGCCAGATTTTCCAAAACCAGCTATTCGCTGCCTCAGGGCAACCAGACTGAATTTCTTTGAGCAGCGAGGCTCGATGCCAAATCCATCCCACAAAAACACAACACATAAGTCCAAGTAGAGGCTGTCCGAAGCGCGTTGTTAGCGCAATCACGAAGCCAAATAGTTGCTCGAAGTTGAAAATGATGGTGAAGCTCACTAAACAAATCAGTACGCCGATCACCCAGGTTGCTGGACGGCGGTTAAGGCCAAACTTCTCAACGGTATAAGACACAGGTGCTTCAAGCATAGAAATAGACGAGGTTAGCGCGGCGATACTCATCAAGGCGAAAAAGGCAAAACCCACATACAGCCCCGCACTTCCCATGGAATCAAAAAGTGCCGGTAACACTTGAAAAACCAGTGTGTCTTCAGAAAGTAACTTGCCAGAGGCATCAAATATTTCAACACCTTGGGCTTGTGCTACGTACATCGCCGGGATTATCAAAAGGCCAGCGACAAAGGCAATAAACACGTCAATTAAGGTAACCGATGCACCTAGGGTAACGAGGTTTTCGCTTTTAGAGATATAAGAGCCATAAATGATCATCACACTGGTGCCCAACGACAGTGAGAAGAATGCTTGGCCTAAAGCACTGACTAACAGCGCCGGTTCAAATAGCGCAGAAAAGTCAGGCAGCAAGTAGTTCTTTAATCCTTGTGTCGCGCCTTCTTGGCTCATTACGTAGGCGATCAGAGCGAATAAAATCGCTAGTAACGCTGGCATCAATCGTTTTGACCACTTTTCAATGCCATTTTCAACGCCCTTACTAATGATCATCACGGTCAGTAGAATAAAGCCGCCTGCAAAGAGTAAGTTGCGTGACAGTGACTGGCTAGTCAGCCAATTGGCAGCCTCGCTCTGCCCGGCTAGTTGCGCTACCGGCTCAGCAGTGAAGCTGATCATCCAACCCGCCACTATGGCGTAAAAGCTTAAAATTAACCCCGCACAAATGATGCCACCAAAGCCAACAATAAAGGCCAAGGGATGTTGCCAGCGATGGTTCGACACTTTCTTAAGCGACGCCACCGCATTGGCCTGACCATAGCGACCAACGACCAATTCCGCCATCAGTGCGGGATAGGCTAAGCAAAACGCCAATACTAAATAAGCCAATACAAAAGCAGCCCCGCCATTGGAGGCTGTTTGGGTGGGGAAGCCCCAAATATTACCGAGTCCGACCGCTGAGCCAGCAGCGGCCATTATAAAACCAAAACGGGAGCTAAACTCCCCACGCGACGCACTCATATTATTATATTTCTCTGTAGGTGAACGGCGCTCCCAATCTACTGTAATTTCCATGAAATAAAAAGCTCACGGGGGCATTTATTGCCCGTATAGCAGGGTAAAGCGCGCTGTACATAGAAAAAAGGTCGCCTATCATAAAGGGCCGTAATCTCGCTGTTTGAGCTTATTTGCGACCAAGTGTGATTCAGTGTAGGGAATGTAAATTGAAGGTTACAGAGGTAATTTAAGGGTGAATTTCGCCCCACCTAAAGAATTTGATTCACTCACTTCTAAGTAGCCGTGATGCCAGACCATGACTTTTTGACATATGGCCAAGCCTAATCCATAACCCTGCGCAGAGCGGTGTTTGGCGCTTTGATAGAAAGGTTTTAATATCGCCGCACGTTCTGCCTGAGGGATCCCGGGGCCATCATCTTCAATCGTAATCGCTAGAAAGTGACCGTCAATATTTGCACAAACGGTTACTGATTGGTGTGCATAGCGAAGGGCATTACTCAAAATATTAATTAATGCTCGCGCTAGCCAGTGCAGATCGGCGTTTATTTTTAATGCATTTGAGCAGCGTACCTCAATATGTTGCCCATTGGCCTTCGCTTGCGCTTGTAATTGCTCGCAAATATCGTACAAGTAGAGCGACGCGCTTGTTTGGCTATAGGTTAATTGTTGAGTTTGCTGTTGCAGAGCCGCGTAGCTCAGGTAGCTGTTTAGCATCGACTCCATGGTGTCTAAATCTTTTTCCATACGCTGGAGGTAGCGCTGTTGCGCGCCTTTCTCGTCACTTTCAATTGCCGCATCCAAGCCAAAGCGCAGGCAGGCAATGGGTGTACGAATGTCATGAGAGAGGCTCGACGCCATCAGTTTATTCTCATCCAGTAACGCATTAATTTGCTCCGCCATGGCATTAAAGCGTCGTTCTAATTGTGTGGTATAGCTCCAGCGGCTGGCGCTAATACGTTTTTCTAAATGACCGTCAGCAAACTGCTGGGTTACATTAGAGAGCACACTAATACGGCGGGTGAGGGGGATAAGAGGGAGCCACATACACAAACTGACCCCGGTGTAGAATAACACTGTGAGTAGCAAGTCATGATCCGCTGCTTTGGGTTTGGGTAGGCGCATGGTGAGGTGCTTCCCATGCAAGCTGTCGGCAGCGCGCACTAAATAAAGGCCCTGGTTATCCGCAAGTACCAATCCAGAATTACTATACAGCTGGGTGATTAAAGAAGGGGGAAGGGCTAACGTGGCGTTATTCTCAAGACCGATATCGAGTTTGAAGTGTTGGTTTAGCGTATCCAATCCTTGTTGCTGATTTTTCGCCTTGTACTCACTAAGGTAAGAGACCATTCCAGCAAGCACTTTTCGTTGTTGTGTGAAGTCATCCTGTTGCGTTGGGCCACTAGCGAAGCTGTCGATAAGCCAGCTTAGCAACACCACAGAAATTAACGCTGTGCACAACAAAGATAAGTACAGTTTTTTCATATAAACGCATGATTAGGAGCTAACTCCACGCATCCTTCACTAACAAGTACCCTTTGCCCCATATGGTTTTAATACGCTGCGGCTTGTTGCCATTGTCATTAAAGTGTTTGCGCAGCGCCGAGACCACCACATCAATACTGCGGTCAAGGCCATCGTATTCTCGTCCCTTAACGGCACGAAACACGGAATCTCTGTCTACCACTTCACCGGCATGCTGGGCAAGGTAACAGAGCAAGGCAAATTCGGCATTCGACAGTGCCACCTCGTTATTGTTAAAACTGACGCGTCGCGCTTCAGTATCGATTCTCAGACCGCCCACTTGAATGCTCTCGCGTTCTTTTTTGGGCGGTTGTTCGTCGCTGCCTGGGCGTAACGCCGCTTTAATTCGAGCGAGCAGAACTCGAGGGCGTACCGGCTTGGCGATATAGTCGCTAGCACCCACCTCAAGGCCGATGACTTCATCTAATTCATTATCGCGCGCAGTCAACATAATAATCGGCTGCTGATAAAATTGCCGTAAGCGTGTACAGACACTTATGCCATCCATTCCTGGAAGCATGACATCGAGTAACACCAAATCAGGGTGATGACTTTGTACATAGCCTTCTACTTCCTTGCCGTTACCACAGCAGCCAACCTGATAGCCATTTTGGCTTAGGAAGTCTTGCATCCACTCGCTCAGAGAAAGGTCGTCTTCAACAACAAGAATATGGGGTGATTGCTGCATCTAAAATAATCTCCAGCGACGTTTTTTCTGTCCATTGGTATAAACCCACTGCACTCGCACTTCGGTGTCAGCAATGGTCTCGCCTGATGCTCTTGGAAAGAGTTCGAAGCGCACGGCTTTAGGGCTGGCAAAATCGACGATAATATAGCCTTGACGCTGTCCTTGCCAGCAATGCAGAGGCTGCTGTTTGGTTTGTTCACGGATGCAGTAAGCTGCGTCATTGGCTACTTGCCATTGCAACTCGATATCAGAATAACAGGTGCGGCCTTGACGCAGCGCAACACAAGTATTGGGCGTTGCCAATAAAGCGTGCGTTGGCACCGTGGTTTGCTGTGCTAAGGACGCACTCGGGAACACGGTTGTGCCGACAAGGGCGAGGGCTAATCTAAAACACATAACGCACGCCTACCTTGGCTTTATGCTGATATGATTGAGAAATGATAGGGCTGTCACTGATCTCACCCGAGAAATAGGTTGATAACCAGCCTGCAAGGAATACCCAATTCCGTGATAGTGGGTGCTCAGCATGAAGCTCTAGCATGACCGCATAGGCGATATCTGGCTTATAATAAGGTCGAGATTCGGTGCTTTCATGCTCATCGATACCAAAGTAATAATCGCTAAACTCACGACCATACACGTTAAACCCTAAACCGCCTCGAAACTCCCAGTTGCGATACTGCTGAATGCTCGATAGAAACGTGGTAAATACCCAGTCGTTGTGGGTATCAGTAACATCATGAAGTAACTCAAAAGATAATTGGCTGCTCTCAAAGCGCCGCGATAGTCTAATACCCATGTCAAAATCATAGTGACGTCGGTCGATACCCGCGAGGGCATCTATCACATCTCGGTCGTATAACTTTAAGCCTGTTTCATCAAAACCGGATTGCACATTGGTGCCAAGAATATCCAAGCCCCAGTCATATTTATCGATGAGTGAATAGCCAATGACCATGCCACCACTGAGTTGGCTATTGTCGACGTCGAGGTAAAACTTATCGTAGCTGAGCACTAAGTTAATATTGGGTTCAAGGCCATCATCATAAGAGTCCAAGCCGATAAGGTACGAGTCCTCGACGTAGTAGCCCAGACCTACGCTCCAGTCCCAGTTAAAACCCTGTTGTGGTTCAAGACGATTATCTGAGTAATAGCGGTTACTCGCAGAGACAGCAAAACTAACAAGTAAAATAATGAGGGAGATTAAGGCGCGCATAGTGGTAATGGTTTTTTATTTTCCAGTGTACCGATCCCCAGCGGCCAAGTCTGTAAGAAAATGTAGCATGGCAGCAAGGTGCCATGCGTGACCAAAGGAGACTAGTTTACGTTGATCTTCTCTAGCAAAATACCACTTAAATAGTAATGTAAATCAGGGACTAAAGCACTGACTTCAGCTTGCTCACAGGCTCCTGCTATTTTACTTAAGCCTGAACTTTTAGTGCGTACTATGTATTGAGGTGCTTGCGGTGCTGGCTGAGCCCCTCGTTTTTGCATCGCATCGGGTGCATTGTGAGTATTTACAAACTGTTGCACTTGCTCAAGGTTTTCTATGTGATCAGACATTACCAGCTTATAGCGCAGGGGGTTACGTTGGAAGCTAGCGGTGTCTATTGACGATTTAGCAAACCATACAACATCTTGAGAGCTTTGATGGGAAAGCTTCATGCTCACAGAGCCAAGAATATTGCTGCACTGTTTGGTGGTAAACTGCTGCGCCAAATCACTTTCGCCAAATACGGTGGCGTTAGCAAGTTGATATTCGATACTTTCGGTTTCACTGATGTCTAGCTGGTTTATGCTTAATACATAATCGGCTTGCTTGCGGTCACTGATCACCGTTAGTTGCTTATCATTTAAAATAGCCACTAGGCGGTTACGCAGGCGCTCAGTTAATGCCACCTGTTCACTTTCGATGACCACACTTTGGCCTCGTGTAATAGGGTGTGCGGGCAATTGCACTGATTTTACACGCGGCGCTTGGTGCGCGTATTGATACTCGAGTATGTAGGTGCGCTCACTTAGGCTTGGTTTAATTGGCATCCGTACTTTTTCAGGGGCCGGTGCCAAGGTCGTTTCCATAGTGGTGCAACCACTGGCCAATAGCACTGACGCGCTAAAGGCAGTTACTAATAAATGCTTGTTCATAGTGCCATAACTCTCAATTACACTCATTCACTCATATCCCAGCAAGTTGAACCGCAGCATTGTACGTGAGTTTACTGTAAACTTCATGATATTATTCTGCGATTATGATTCAGCATTGCCATAACTATAATAATGAAAATGAAGTTCTTAGTTATTCTCTTTGTTGCTGCGTTTAGTGCATTTTCTTATGCTGAACAACAGCCACCGTTCACCGAGGCAACCGATGCTAAACAATGGCACCGGTTTGTTGATAATTATGTGGCGAGCTTAGAGCGTCAACTGGAGCAAAAAAAAGTGCCCGGGGCCGCGCTTTCTATTGTTCACCCTGACTTTCCTTCCATCGCCTTAGGATTTGGTAAAACAAAAATAAGAAAAGGCCGACAAGTGGACGTAAATACCCGTTTTCGACTTGCCTCGGTCTCAAAAACATTTACCGGTTCGTTAGCTGCTAAGCTGGCGGCGCAAGGTGTACTTAATCTAGATGCACCAGTGCAAAAATATTTACCCGCGTTTAATGATACCGTTTATAGGGACAATTTAAAAGTCGCGCATCTATTAAGTCACTCCAGCGGATTAGTGCCTAACGCCTATGATAACCTTATTGAGTCACGCATGGACTATCCGGATATCGTCTCAAAGTTATTGAAAGTTGAGCCATTATGCACACCAGGGCAGTGCTACGGGTATCAAAATGTAATGTTTGCTATGGTCGGCGATGTGATTCGTAATGCCAGCGGCTTAGAGTACGAAACATGGATGCAAGAGTTTATATTTAAACCGTTACGTATGCGCCATGCCAGTATTGGTTATGAGGGTATGGTGCGGGATGAAAACTTTGCTTATCCCCATGTGCGCGGGCGAAAACGTTGGCATACGGCGCGGTTAAAGAAAAATTACTACAAGGTCTCCCCAGCGGCAGGCGTCAATGCCAGCGCCGCAGATATGGTGCAGTGGCTTAAAGCACAGCTTGGTATGTACCCCAGTGTGCTGCCGCCTGAGGCGTTACAGGCACAAGTGCGTCCTTACACGGTGACCAAAAAGGAGCGCTATCGTCGCGTGTGGCGAAAACATGTAAATGAGGCACATTATGGCCTGGGTTGGCGTATCTATGATTATGATGATGAGACCATCTTTTATCATAGCGGTTGGGTGCAGGGTTATCGCACCGATATCGTTGTCATCCCCCGTTTAAATGTCGGTTTTAGTCTGCTGCTGAATGCCGAAACAGGTTTAATTAACGAGTTGACCACGCAATTTATTGATCAGTTGCTGGCGATGTCACAACCGGCATAAAAGTGGGCGTTGAAACTAAAAAAGGTCGGCATGAGCCGACCTTTTTTACAAGCGTTCGTGACTACCCGCGAGGTAGCTGAATTTTACGCTCTTCGCTTTGGCGATAAATAGTTAAAATATGACCAATGCTTTGCACTTTGTAGGCACCCGTTTCACGGATGATGGCATCAAAAATAAGTGCTTTAGTTTCTCTATCACTGGTTGGCACTCTAACCTTAATGAGCTCATGGATGTCCAAAGCACTGTCGATTTCGGCAATCACCCCTTCGGTCAGGCCGTTAGCACCCAACAAAACCACTGGCTTAAGTGGGTGTGCGAGGCTTTTTAGGTATTGCTTCTGTTTATTCGATAGTTTCATAGATTTTCAAATTTTGCTGATTCGAGCTTGAATTATCGGTATTCTAACGCCATCTAGCAGATATTACTATTTTAGTTGCGTGTTAATTTATGGCGAATAAGAAGCACTCGGCGAGCTCCCAGCGATGGTTGAAAGAGCATTTCGACGACCATTATGTGCATGAAGCGCAAAAGCAAGGGTGGCGGTCGCGCGCGGTTTTCAAACTTGATGAAATCCAAAATAAAGACAAATTACTTAAACCCGGCATGGCGGTCGTCGATTTAGGCGCGGCCCCAGGAAGTTGGTCACAGTACTTGGCGCAGAAGGTTGGCGACAATGGTCAGGTTATCGCCTGTGATATCCTGCCTATGGACTCTTTGGCTGGGGTCGACTTTTTACAAGGCGATTTTCGCGAAGAGGCTGTGCTAAATGCGTTGCTCGAGCGTATAGATGGGCAGAACGTCGATGTGGTGTTCTCGGATATGGCCCCGAATATGAGTGGTAATATGAGTACCGACCAAGCGGGAAGCATGTATCTGGTAGAGTTGGCACTGGATATGTGCCACCAAGTGCTAAAGAAAAACGGCGCCTTTGCGGTTAAAGTGTTCCAAGGCGAGGGCTTTGATCAGTTTGTAAAAGACGTTCGTGACAGCTTTCGCACTGTAAAAATACGTAAACCCGATGCGTCACGCCCACGTTCCCGTGAGGTATATGTAGTAGCTACGGGCTACAAACTGTAGTACAGTTGTCGGGAAAAGTTGAATTTAATTAATTTGGATACAAGAGGTTAACACCTTGAGTGATATGGCAAAGAATTTAATACTATGGCTGGTTATTGCCGTTGTTTTGATGTCGGTTTTTCAAAGCTTTAACGGCTCCGACAATTTAGACAGGCAAACGAGTTACACACAATTCGTCAAGGATGTACGCAGCGGTTCGTTGCGCGAAGTCGTGATAGACCGTGGAACAGGCGCAATCACTGGAGTTAAAACCAGTGGTGAGCGTTTTCAAACAACCATGCCTATGTATGACGAAGACCTTATCAATGACTTACTCAAAAATGATGTCAACGTAAAAGGTGTTCAACCTGAAGAGCAGTCCTTACTGGCAAGCATTTTCATTTCCTGGTTCCCAATGTTACTGCTTATTGGCGTATGGATATTCTTCATGCGACAAATGCAAGGTGGTGGCGGCAAAGGCGCGATGTCCTTTGGCAAAAGTAAGGCTCGTTTAATGAGCGAAGACCAGGTTAAGACCACTTTCGCTGACGTTGCTGGTTGCGATGAAGCCAAAGAGGACGTTACCGAGCTAGTGGATTTCTTGCGCGACCCATCCAAGTTCCAAAAATTGGGCGGCAGTATTCCTAAGGGCGTACTCATGGTAGGCCCTCCTGGTACAGGTAAAACCTTGCTCGCTAAAGCTGTTGCTGGTGAAGCGAAAGTGCCGTTTTTTACAATTTCAGGTTCTGACTTTGTTGAAATGTTCGTGGGCGTGGGTGCATCCCGGGTTCGCGACATGTTTGAGCAAGCGAAAAAAGCCGCTCCTTGCATCATCTTTATTGATGAGATTGACGCCGTAGGTCGCCAACGGGGTGCTGGTATGGGTGGTGGTCACGATGAACGTGAGCAAACCTTGAACCAAATGCTGGTAGAAATGGATGGTTTTGAAGGTAACGAGGGTATTATCGTTATTGCTGCAACCAACCGTCCGGATGTACTGGACCCTGCATTACTTCGCCCAGGTCGCTTTGACCGTCAGGTGGTCGTTGGTTTACCAGATATTCGCGGTCGTGAGCAGATCTTAAAAGTGCACATGCGAAAAGTGCCATTGGCCGATAATGTTGAAGCTTCGGTGATTGCTCGAGGAACGCCTGGTTTCTCTGGTGCTGACTTAGCCAACCTTGTGAACGAAGCTGCACTATTCGCTGCTCGTGGTAACAAGCGTGTTGTGAGCATGGCTGAATTTGATGCCGCCAAAGATAAAATCATGATGGGCGCAGAGCGCAAATCGATGGTAATGTCTGAGGAAGAAAAAGAGATGACCGCGTATCACGAAGCCGGTCACGCTATTGTTGGGCGTATCGTGCCAGAGCACGACCCAGTGTACAAAGTGTCAATCATTCCACGTGGTCGTGCCTTAGGTGTCACCATGTACTTGCCAGAGCAAGACCGAGTGAGCCACTCGAAAGAGCACTTGGAATCAATGATTTCTAGCTTGTACGGCGGCCGTATTGCTGAAGCCATTATTTATGGCGATGAGAAAGTGACAACAGGTGCGAGTAACGACATTGAGCGGGCCACTGAAATTGCCCGTAAGATGGTGACGCAGTGGGGCTTAAGCGCGAAAATGGGCCCGCTACTGTACGCTGAAGAAGAAGGCGAAGTGTTTATGGGCCGAGGCTCATCACGCAGTGCCAGCATGTCTGATGACACAGCCAAACTGATTGATTCAGAAGTACGTGATATCTCAGATAGAAACTACGAGCGTGCAGAGCAAATCTTGCGTGATAACATTGATATCCTGCATGCCATGAAAGACGCATTGATGAAGTATGAGACCATTGATGCGCTGCAAATCGATGATTTGATGGAGCGTCGCGAGGTGCGTCCACCACGTGATGCCCACGATCAGAAGCCTCCGGCAGATGCCAAAGCTAAATCGCAAGGTGAGCTGGCCGATGAAGCAACGGCACAAGACGATAATAACGTCGATAAGCCGAACTCTGACGACAAAGAGTAAAAACCAATAGCCCCAACACAGTTTGGGGCTTTTCCTTTCCCCAAGTTAGCCATTGATTAACCGGTACTTGGAAGACCTTCATAGACAGAGTAAGTAATGACAAGGTTAACACTTCCTCGAGATCGTTATTTGGATCTCAGTACTCCCCAAGTCATGGGGATTTTAAATGTCACGCCGGACTCCTTCTCCGATGGCGGCCAACACAATACCCTAGACAACGCTGTCAACCGTGCCCTAACGATGTTAGATCAAGGCGCCACTATTATTGATGTGGGCGGCGAGTCAACACGCCCAGGCGCAGACGATGTCGCTGAACAAGAAGAGTTGCAGCGGGTGGTCCCCGTAATCAATGCCATTCGCGAGCGCAGTGATTGCGTCATCTCCATTGATACCAGTAAGGCCGGCGTGATGACAGCGGCGGTTCAGGCCGGTGCAGATATCATCAACGATGTGCGCGCGCTGCAAGAACCTGGGGCACTCAGCGCAGCAGCCAGCGCTCAGGTTCCTGTGTGCATTATGCACATGCGCGGGCAACCACGCTCTATGCAAAATGCCCCTGATTACATTGATGTCACCAAAGAGGTGGGCACGTTTTTACATGAGCGAGCGCGGCAATGTATCGAAGCTGGGATAAGTAAAACGAACATTATTATCGACCCCGGCTTTGGCTTTGGTAAATCACTGCAACATAACTATCAACTGTTGAGTGAGCTTGAGCAACTACAGCGACTAGGATACCCAGTACTCACTGGTCTATCGCGCAAATCAATGTTCGGAAAATTATTAAATCGAGATGCAGATCAGCGTCTCAGCGCAAGCTTAGCTGGCGCATTAATCTGTATGCAAAAGGGCGCGCGCATTGTGCGCGTGCATGATGTGCAAGAAACAACGGATATTGTAAAGGTTTTCCAAGCCACCCAGGCCCCTTTGCAAGTACAAGATTAGGAGAAAACATGAGTACAACACGTAAATATTTTGGCACCGATGGCGTGCGAGGTCAGGTTGGTGAATACCCGATAACGCCAGAATTTGCTCTTAAGCTAGGTTGGGCGGCTGGTAAGGTTCTATCCAAAACAGGAACAAGGAAGGTTATTATCGGGAAAGACACCCGCATTTCCGGTTACTTACTTGAGACCTCTTTAGAGGCCGGGCTTATCGCAGCGGGCATTGATGTTGTCTTACTTGGTCCAATGCCAACGCCAGCGGTTGCTTATTTAACGCAAACCTTTAGAGCGGAAGCGGGCATTGTGATAAGTGCTTCACACAACCCTTATCACGATAACGGTATTAAGTTTTTTTCCAGCGATGGCCTTAAATTAGCCGACGATATTGAACTTGAAATAGAAGCCATGCTCGACAGTGATATGACCTGTGTGCCTTCTGAAAAGCTGGGTAAAGCGCGACGTCTGGTAAGTGCAGATGGCCGCTATATTGAGTTCTGTAAAGGTCAGTTTCCGCAAGGGCATTCTTTGGAAGGGCTTAAAATTGTCCTCGATTGTGCCAATGGCGCAACCTATCACATTGCGCCCGCCGTTATGCAAGAGCTGGGTGCTGAGGTGATCCCTTATGCCTGTCAGCCTAATGGCTTGAACATAAATGCTGAGTGTGGCGCCACTGATGTATCCGCACTGAAACGCAAAGTGCTTGAAGAGCAGGCCGATGTAGGGATTGCTTATGACGGTGACGGCGATCGAGTGATGATGGTCGACCACAAAGGGCAAGTGTTTGATGGCGATGATATCGTTTACATCATTGCCAGCGCGCTGCACCATCAAGGAGAGCTTGGTGGTGGCGTGGTAGGCACGGTGATGTCCAACATGGGTCTTGAAAATGCCCTTAAAGAGAAAGGAATAGACTTTGCTCGCTCGAAAGTGGGTGACCGTTATGTGATGGAACTATTAAAGCAAAAAGGCTGGAAAATCGGCGGTGAAAGTTCAGGGCATGTGCTGAACTTGGATTTAATCAGCACTGGCGACGGTATTATTTCCAGCTTGCAAGTACTTGCCGCTATGGTCACGACGAACAAAACATTGCGCGATTTAGGGCAAGGATTTGTTAAATACCCGATGAATATGATTAACGTGCGCTATGCCCCTGGTAGTGATCCAACACAAGCACCCACTGTGCAACAGGTTGTCGCCGAGGTTGAACAGGAGCTCGCCGGTAAAGGGCGGGTGCTGCTACGTAAATCGGGTACCGAGCCGGTGGTTCGGGTGATGGTTGAAGCCGAGCATGAAAAACAAGTGCTGGATTTGAGTAGTAAAATAGCGCAAGTTGTTGAAAGTGTGAGCAGTTAAACAAGTTTGCATAAATAACTACTTGTAAGTTGAAATGACTCGGGGTACTATCTCGTCCGCTTTCAGACATGGAGTAAAACATGGCATCACGTAAGCCTTTAGTGGCTGGTAATTGGAAGTTAAATGGTTCTCAAACATTGCTCAATGAAATGGCTAATGTTTTAGAAGATATTAATGGCCAAGAAGTCGATGTGGCACTGTTTGTTCCTGCCTTATTAGCAGCAGAAGCTGTAAAATTGGGTTTGCAAACGGGTGTGCAGACTGTGTCTGAATATGAAGCGGGCGCTTACACCGGGGAGACCCAAGCGGCGCTGGCTAAGCAGCTAGGTGTCACTTACACCTTAGTTGGGCACTCTGAGCGTCGCCATGTTTTTGGTGAGTCTGACGAAGACGTAGCAAATAAATTTGCTATGGCGCAACAGCAGGGCCTTATCCCTGTGCTGTGTGTCGGAGAGACCGAGCAGCAACGTGAACAGGGTGAAACAGAATCAGTGATTAGTGCTCAAATTGAGGCGGTAATCCAAAAATTAGGTGTGGCTGCATTATCACAATCTGTGATAGCATACGAGCCGGTTTGGGCTATAGGCACAGGTAAAACTGCATCGCCACAGCAAGCTCAAGACATACACCAGTTTATTCGTGATAAAATTGCCCAGCAAGATCAGGGTCTATCACAAGGCTTACGCATATTGTATGGCGGCAGCGTAAACGAAAAGAATAGTGAAGAGTTATTTGCACAACAAGATATAGACGGCGGCCTTATCGGCGGTGCAAGTCTAAAAACAGGCGCTTTTGTCAGCATCTGTGAAAGTGCAAAAGGATAATATTAAATGTACGAAATTCTATTAGTAATTTATTTAATTGTTGCAATTGCACTGGTTGGTTTCGTGCTAATTCAACAAGGTAAAGGCGCTGATATGGGGTCTTCATTTGGTGCAGGTGCATCGGCAACCGTTTTTGGTTCGTCAGGTGCTGGTAACTTTATGACTAAGACAACCACAGTATTAGCAACTATCTTCTTTGTGCTAAGCATCGTGCTGGGTAACCTAACTGCGGGTCAAATTAAAAAGACCGACGAGTGGGAAAACCTAGAATCAGCACCTGCTGCACAGACGGTGACTGAAGATGCATCTGATGTACCAGTAGAAGAGCCTAAGAGCACGAATCCAGACGTGCCAAACTAAAAAATTAAGCCGTGGTGGTGGAATTGGTAGACACGCCATCTTGAGGGGGTGGTGAGCTATGCTCGTGCGGGTTCAAGTCCCGCCCACGGCACCAAATTAAAAAAGCCAAGCAGATGCTTGGCTTTTTTATTGTAAAGGCCTTGTTAATACTGGCCTTTAGTCATGCTAGGTGGTTGCTAAATATAAACCTTACCTCTATAATAGTCGCCACGAATGAGGTGATGCAGCCGTATCTCTCATGCAGCAGATTTTCAAACAAGGTTCTCTTTACGTTGGCTTTGTTTTATTTGATGTTCGCGCATTCTTAGTAATGCGCGTTTTGCGTTTAGCCAAGGCAACTTTGCTAAACTTTGCAGCGGTTTTTATCGTGCAGATATAGCCCGCAGCCAAGCTTGGCCCTAGGCCGCTCAGAAGATCAGGAGATCTTCGTACTACGAATATCTCCGGTGTGACGCCCCGCTTGGTTCGGGGCGTTGTTGTATCTGTACTTGAAAAATGGGGCTTAAGCCCTTTTTTTGTTTCTATGGAGGAGTTTCGTGACAAAGCTCGAGCAAACATTAACTGACATGTTAACACCGGCAGTTGAAGCCTTAGACTTCGAGCTACTGGGGCTTGAATTTATTCAAGCGGGTCGCCATTCCACATTACGTGTGTATATCGACCATCCAGATGGCATTACTGTGGATAATTGTGCAGATGTAAGTCGACAGGTGAGCGCGATTCTCGATGTAGAAGACCCCATTACCAACGAATACGACTTGGAAGTGTCATCGCCAGGCGTTGATCGTCCACTGTTCAAACCAGAACATTACCAACAAGCAGTGGGTGAAGAAGTACGCTTGCGTACCAAGCTTCCACAAGATGGTCGCCGTAATTTTAAGGGCGACTTAGTAGCAGTTAATGGTGATATGGTCACTATCAACGTTGATAATCAAGAGTTTATGTTGATGATCAGCAACGTTGAGCGTGCCAATATCATCGCCAAATTTTAATTTCAGTGCGAAAGGAATAGGGCAAGCGAGGCAATACCTATGGCAAAAGAAATCCTATTGGTGGCGGAAGCCGTTTCCAATGAAAAAGCGGTCCCCAAAGAGAAAATTTTTGAAGCATTAGAGTTCGCACTAGCGACCGCAACAAAGAAAAAACATGACGGTGATATCGATGTGCGTGTATCTATCGACCGCAAAACCGGTGAATACGATACGTTCCGTCGTTGGCAGGTGGCTGAGGCGCTAGAAGATGGCAGCCTAGAACACCCATACCGCGAGATCACCCTCGAAGCGGCGCAGGTAGAAGAGCCTGAAATCCAGCTTGGTGATTTTGTTGAAGAACAGATTGAATCTATTAAGTTTGACCGTATTACCACGCAAATGGCGAAGCAAGTTATCGTCCAAAAAGTGCGTGAAGCAGAACGCGCTTTAGTGGTTGAAGCGTATAAAGATCAAGAAGGTGAGTTAGTTACTGGCGTGGTGAAAAAAGCCAGCCGCGACGCCATCGTGCTTGATTTAGGCAACAATGCCGAAGCTGTCATTTATCGTGAAGATATGTTACCGCGCGAAAACTTCCGCCCAGGTGACCGTGTTCGTGGTTTACTCTATGCAGTGCGCCCCGAAGCGCGCGGCGCGCAATTGTTCGTCACTCGCTCTAAACCTGAGATGCTGATGGAACTATTCCGCATTGAGGTGCCAGAGATTGGCGAAGAAATGATTGAGCTACGCTCTGCAGCGCGTGACCCAGGTTCACGTGCCAAAATCGCAGTAAAATCGAATGACAAGCGCATTGACCCTGTGGGTGCCTGTGTAGGTATGCGAGGAGCGCGTGTGCAAGCTGTCTCTACGGAGCTTGGCGGCGAGCGCGTTGACATCGTGTTATACGATGATAACCCAGCGCAATTCGTTATTAATGCGATGGCACCTGCTGAGGTCGCATCCATTGTTATGGACGAAGATTCGCGCTCAATGGATATTGCTGTTGAGGCTGATAACCTGGCACAAGCCATTGGTCGTAACGGACAAAACGTACGTTTAGCGAGCCAACTTACAGGTTGGGAACTGAACGTGATGACGGTTGAAGATATGGAATCTAAAAACCGTGAAGAATCAGACAAACTTATCAACCTATTCACTGAAGGGTTGGATATTGATGACGACTTCGCTGAATTATTAATCGGCGAGGGCTTCTCAACGCTTGAAGAAGTGGCCTATGTGCCTACTAGCGAGTTCCTAGAAATTGATGGTCTTGATGAAGAGACTGTTGAAGAGCTACGTAACCGCGCTAAAGATGCATTAACAACGAAAGCGTTGAAAGACGAAGAATCGCTAGAAGGTGCTGAGCCAGCTGAAGACTTATTGAATCTTGAAGGACTTGATCGCCACCTTGCCTTTGTCATGGCAAGTAAAGGGGTGATTACTTTAGAAGATTTAGCTGAGCAAGGCATTGATGAACTAGTTGAAATTACCGAGCTTTCCGAGCAGGAAGCGGGCGACCTGATTATGGCCGCGCGTAACGTTTGCTGGTTCGGTGACGAGTAATTTATTAACGGAGGTAACAAAGAATATGGCAGAAGTAAGTGTAGCAAAACTGGCCGAGGACATTGGTACAACTGTTGATAAATTGCTCCAGCAATTAGACAGTGCCGGTATTAAAAAAGGCGCTGACGACCATGTCTCTGAGTCAGAAAAAGCACAACTACTCGATCACTTGTCGAAGCAACACGGCGGTGCGGGTTCAACTGGCCCCGAGCGCATGACCCTGCAGCGTAAGAAGAAAAGTACGCTCAGCGTGACAGGTTCAACGGGTAAGGCGAAAGCCGTACAAGTAGAAGTGCGCAAAAAGCGCACCTACGTGAAAAAGAGCGCGCTAGAGGAGCAGCAGGAGCAAGCTCGTTTAGAAGCAGAGGAGCAAGCGCGTAAAGAGGCCGAGGCACAGGCCAAAGAAGAAGCAGAGCGTAAGGCCAAAGAAGAAGCCGAACGCAAAGCAAAAGAAGAGGCTGAACGCAAAGCGAAACAAGAAGCAGAGCGTAAGGCTAAAGAAGAAGCGAAGCGTAAAGCTGAAGCACAGCGCAAAGACAGTCATGATTCTGCAAAGGACGAGGAGCAAACTCAGAAAGAACGTGAAGAAGCTGAGCGCTTACAGAAAGAAGCAGAAGAGGCAGCATTGAAGAAAGCCGAAGAAGAAGCGAAACGTCAAGCCGAAGAAGCCCGCCGTCTAGCGGAAGAAAACGAAGCGCGTTGGAAGAAAGAAGAAGAGGAACGTAAGCGCCGCGAGGAAACAGCGGACCATCACCTCACAACCTCGACCTATGCCCGTGAAGCAGAGGACGAATCAGACGCGCGCGAAGAGAAAAGTGCACGTCGTAAAAAGAAAAAGCCAAAGGGTAAAACCGAGGCTCCAGCTAAGCTTAAAGGCAAGAAAGGTAAGCTGAAAGCGCCTACGTCTTTACAGCATGGCTTTAAAAAGCCGGTAGCGGATAAAAAAGCTGAAGTACGCATTGGTGAAACCATCACCGTTGCTGAGTTAGCATCACGTATGGCGGTGAAAGGCGCTGAAGTGGTGAAAACCATGATGAAGATGGGTGACATGGTAACCATTAACCAAGTTATCGATCAGGAAACAGCACAACTGGTGGCCGAAGAAATGGGTCACAAAGTAGTGATCACCAAAGAAAACGAGCTTGAAGAGCGCGTATTAAGCGATCGCTCTGAAGGCGGTCAGGCTGAATCGCGTGCACCGGTTGTAACTGTAATGGGTCACGTTGACCATGGTAAAACCTCGACGCTTGATTACATCCGTAAAGCCAAAGTGGCATCGGGTGAGGCTGGCGGTATTACCCAGCACATTGGTGCTTACCACGTTGACACCGACAACGGCATGATCACCTTCCTAGATACACCAGGACACGCGGCCTTTACTTCAATGCGTGCACGGGGTGCAAAAGCAACGGATATCGTTATCCTTGTTGTTGCTGCCGACGATGGTGTAATGCCGCAAACCAAAGAAGCAGTACAGCACGCTAAAGCAGCAGAAGTACCGTTGATTGTTGCGGTGAACAAAATCGATAAAGAAGGCGCGGACCCAGATCGCGTTAAGAATGAACTTGCAGCGTTAGATGTTATCCCAGAAGAATGGGGCGGAGAAACGCAGTTCGTTCATATCTCAGCGAAAACTGGTGAAGGTGTTGATGAGCTTCTTGAAGCTGTCTTGATGCAGTCAGAAATCCTTGAACTGACCGCTATTCCTGAAGGCATGGCCTCGGGTGTGGTGATTGAATCACGTCTAGATAAGGGCCGTGGTCCAGTGGCAACCGTTCTTGTTCAAGAAGGTATGCTTAAGCAAGGCGATATCGTTCTTTGTGGTCTTGAATATGGCCGTGTTCGTGCAATGCGCGATGAGAATGGTAAAGAAATCAAAGAAGCGGGCCCGTCAATTCCAGTCGAGATTTTAGGTCTCTCTGGTGTGCCTGCAGCTGGTGACGAAGCCACTGTGGTACGCGATGAGCGTAAAGCGCGTGAAGTAGCGCTTTATCGTCAAGGCAAATTCCGCGAAGTGAAGCTTGCTCGTCAGCAAAAAGCGAAACTGGAAAACATGTTTAGCAATATGTCTGAAGGTGACGTGAGCGAAGTGAACATTGTCCTTAAGGCCGACGTTCAAGGTTCTATCGAAGCGATTGCCGATTCACTGACTAAGCTTTCTACTGAAGAAGTTAAAGTGAAAATCGTGGGTAGCGGTGTTGGTGGTATCACCGAGACTGATGCATCACTTGCCGCCGCATCAAATGCGATTGTCGTTGGCTTCAACGTTCGTGCCGACGCTTCTGCACGTAAAGTGATTGAAAGCGAAAGCATTGACCTGCGTTACTACAGCGTTATCTATGACCTGATTGAGGAAGTGAAGCAAGCCATGACCGGTATGCTACAGCCTGAATTCAAGCAGGAAATCATTGGTCTTGCCGAAGTACGTGATGTATTTAAGGCACCGAAGATTGGCTCTGTCGCTGGTTGTATGGTAACCGAAGGTGTGGTTAAACGTTCTAACCCAATTCGCGTTCTTCGTGATAACGTCGTTATCTATGAAGGTGAGCTTGAGTCGCTACGTCGATTCAGAGATGACGTTCAAGAAGTTCGTAACGGTATGGAATGTGGTATCGGCGTTAAGAACTATAATGACGTTAAGGTCGGTGACCAAATTGAGGTATTCGAAGTCGTTGAAGTACAACGCTCGCTGTAAACCTCACAGTTAGTCATAAAAAGTATGGGGGCCTTGTGCCCCCATTTGTGCATTGTGTAATCAATAGAAGTGGTGGAAATGAGAGAATTTTCTCGCACAGAGCGCGTAGCGCAGCAAATCCAAAAAGAAATCGCGGTGATCATCCAGCGCGAAGTGAAAGACCCGCGTTTAGGCATGGTGACCGTGTCTGCGGTGGAAGTATCCCGTGATTTGTCCTACGCCAAAATTTTTGTCACCGTCTTTAACCAAGATGACGACACTAAAGCGAAACAAAGCATGCGTATTTTGAATGATGCCAGCGGCTACATTCGCTCCTTATTAGGCAAGCGTATTCGTGCTCGCATTATCCCTGAGTTGCGTTTCGTGATTGATAACTCGCTGCTCGAGGGGATGCGTATTTCTAACTTGGTCGACACCGTAATGCGTGAAGATCAGGATAAGCGCAACAACAGCGACGAAGAAGAGTAAGCGCGATGGCCAGACGGACAAAAGGCCGCCCGGTCGATGGCGTACTATTGGTTAATAAGCCGCAAGGGATCTCCAGTAACCGTGCGTTACAACAAGCAAAAGGTATTTTCTTTGCGCAAAAGGCGGGCCACACCGGCGCGTTAGACCCTCTTGCTACGGGGATGTTACCGGTGTGCTTCGGTGAAGCGACCAAGTTTTCACAGTTTTTACTCGACACCGACAAAACCTATGTGGTTCGGGCTAAACTAGGCGAGCGCACGACCACCTCTGACGCCGATGGTGAAATTGTGCAAACCCGAGCAGTGGATGTCTGTGAAGCGGATTTACGTGAACAGGTTGCCAGCTTTATTGGGGAGTCGGATCAGTATCCGTCGATGTACTCGGCACTGAAATACCAAGGCCAACCCCTGTATAAATATGCCCGTGAAGGCATTGAAGTACCGCGTAAATGCCGCCGTATTCATGTCTACAGTTTGACCTTAGATGAGTTCGACAGCGAGCGCAACGAGATACAAATGACCGCGCACGTATCCAAAGGCACTTATATACGTACGATTGTTGATGACTTAGGTGAGCTACTGGGATGTGGTGCCCATGTGATTATGCTTCACCGTTCTAAAGTAGGTCACTATCCGGCAGAAAAAATGGTGACGTTAGAGACGTTGCAGCAGCTACTCGATGATGCCAAAGCCAAAGACATCGCCCCAGCAGAGGTACTCGACCCCTTGCTGTTGCCGATGGATACTGCAGTGCAAGATTTACCAAGCATCGAGCTTGACGAACAACAAGCCACTGCCTTTGCCCACGGGCAAACTGTGGTTGTCGGCGAGCAGGTTGCGCCGGTATGTGCGGTGCGCTGCAAAACACGCTTTCTAGGCGTTGGTGAGCGTAACCAACACGGCCACTTAAAGGCCAAACGTGCTGTGGCAATTACCAGCTAGGGAAGCGGCGCACCCTATAAAGCGCTTGTAGTTCTCGCGTAAATTGTTAAAATAGCGCGCTCATTTGGTGGGGCTGGATTAGTGATCGGCTCTTACCGTATTAAAACACTCATTTTTTGGAGTTATTTATGTCACTAAGCAACCAAGAAAAAGCAGATATCATCGCAAAATTCGCACGCGCTGAAGGCGACACAGGTTCACCTGAAGTACAAGTAGCTTTGCTAACTCACGATATCAACAAGCTTCAAGGCCACTTTGCTAACCACAAGCAAGACAACCACTCACGTCGTGGTCTACTGCGTAAAGTAAGCCAACGCCGTAACTTGCTTAACTACCTAAAAGGTAAAAGCATCGAGCGTTACACTGCACTAATTCAAGAACTTGGCCTACGTCGCTAATTCTTTGAAATCAGTTTACAAAAAGGGGCTATCTAGCCCCTTTTTTTGTGTGCTTTTGGCGAGTATACTAGGCCCTGTCTAAGTCGGTAGGGCAATGTATGGCCGTCGGCTAAGATGGCACCATATTGCCAATTGTAGTAAATAAAGGCATTCCAGCGTGAGTGTGGTTATTTACTGTAATTGGTAAGGTGCTTGAGAAAACCAAACTTTAGTCTGCTTAGTACGATTAAGTAGGGCTAAATGCAACTTAAAGGAAATAATTAAGTGCAACCAATTATTAAAGAATTTCAATACGGTGAACACACTGTAACGCTAGAAACGGGTGCTATTGCACGTCAAGCAGACGGTGCCGTACTTGCTAGCATTGGCGATACCTCGGTACTCGTGACTGTGGTTGGTAAGCGTGAAGCAAACCCAGGTCAAGACTTCTTTCCTCTGACTGTTAACTACATTGAAAAAATGTACGCAGCGGGTCGTATCCCTGGTGGTTTCTTGAAGCGTGAAGGTCGTCCATCAGACGGCGAGACACTGATCGCGCGCTTGATTGACCGTCCAATCCGTCCACTGTTCCCTGATGGCTTCGTAAACGAAGTGCAAGTTATCGCAACCGTTGTGTCAGTAGACCCTGAAATTCAACCAGATATCGTAGCGCTGATTGGTACTTCAGCGGCGCTTGCGCTTTCGGGTATTCCATTCAATGGTCCAATCGGTGCGTCTCGTGTAGGCTTTATCGACGGTCAATATGTCCTTAACCCAACACTTACTGAGCTAAACGAAAGTAAGCTAGACCTTGTTGTTGCTGGTACTGACAATGCGGTACTGATGGTTGAGTCGGAAGCTGAAACATTGCCAGAAGACGTGATGCTAGGCGCCGTTGTTTACGGTCATGAGCAGTCACAAGCCATTATTACTGCAATTAACGAATTTGCTAGCGAAGCAGGCAAGCCTGTATGGGATTGGACCGCACCAGCGAAAGACGAGTCGCTAGCGGAAAAAGTGGCTGCCATCGCGGAAGCGAAAATTGGTGAAGCGTATCACATCACTGACAAGGTAGCGCGTAAAGATGCGCTAAGCGCAGCGAAAGCACAAGTAATCGAGAAGCTAAGCGCTGAGCTGGGTGAAGACGAAAGCTTAGATGAGCAAGAAGTATCGGGTGTATTCGGTTCACTTGAGAAGAAAATTGTACGTGGTCGCATCATTGCCGGTGAAAAACGTATTGATGGCCGTACTCCTGAGATGATCCGTGCCCTAGATGTTAAAACCGGTGTGCTTGCACGTACGCACGGTAGTGCTATCTTCACCCGTGGTGAAACTCAGGCACTTGTTACTGCAACGCTGGGTACAGAACGTGACGCACAGATGATTGATGCCATTACGGGTACCTCAACTAACCGCTTCATGTTGCACTACAACTTCCCTCCATTCTGTGTAGGCGAAACAGGCTTTGTAGGCTCACCTAAGCGTCGTGAAATTGGTCATGGTAACCTTGCTAAGCGTGGTATTGCGGCTGTTCTTCCTACGCTTGAAGAATTCCCTTACTCAATCCGTGTGGTATCAGAGATCACTGAATCGAACGGTTCATCTTCAATGGCCTCGGTATGTGGTACTTCGCTGGCGCTGATGAATGCCGGTGTACCAACTAAGGCATCTGTAGCGGGTATTGCTATGGGTCTTGTTAAAGAAGGCGACAACTTTGTTGTTCTTTCTGACATCTTAGGTGACGAAGACCACCTAGGCGACATGGACTTTAAAGTAGCCGGTACTTCTGAAGGTATCACTGCGCTGCAAATGGATATCAAGATTGAAGGTATCACTAAAGAAATCATGCAAATTGCGCTTAACCAAGCACAAGCTGCCCGTTTGCATATTCTTGGCGTGATGGATGAAGCCATCTCTTCACCAGCGGCTGAGCTTTCAGATTACGCACCACGCATTTACACGGTGAACATTCCACCGAAGAAAATTGCTGACGTAATTGGTAAAGGCGGTGCGACAATCCGTGCGTTAACTGAAGAAACTGGCACTACTATCGAAATCGATGATGACGGTACGGTTAAGATCGCTGCCACCGATGGCGAAAGCGCACGCGCTGCAATCGCTCGCGTAGAGCAGTTAACTGCAGAGCTTGAAGTAGGCACTATCTACGAAGGTAAAGTAGTTCGTATCGTAGACTTCGGTGCGTTTGTTAATGTATTGCCAGGCAAAGATGGTTTAGTACACATTTCACAAATCAGCGAAGAGCGTGTGAATAACGTGACTGATCACCTTAGCGTTGGTCAAGAAGTTAAAGTTAAGGTACTAGAAGTAGACCGCCAAGGCCGCGTTCGCTTGAGTATCAAAGAAGCGCAAGAAAAACCAGCTGCAAACGCAGAAGAGTCAAAAAGCGCTGAATAAGCATTAATCTGATGTAAAAGGGGGCTGTTTAGCCCCCTTTTTTGTGGTTTAATGAAAATCTATAGCCGTTGAATATAGGTGCAGGACGTTGAGAAAACCCATTTCGCTCATTATTGCAGGCGCACTAGCCGCTGTGTTGGCTGGTTGCCAATCCACTTCCCAAGAGCCTCAGTATTTAGTTGCAGTGCCATTTACAGCGCCTCTGCCCAGTGATTTTCGCAGCGAAATTGCCATTGCTCGTTATACCGAGCTCATTGAGCAAGCTGAACTTCCTAATGAGCAACAAGCGCAGCTTTATTATGACCGAGGCGTACTGTTTGATAGCTTAGGGCTTAGTACCTTGGCGCGCATTGACTTTAACCGCGCGGTAAAACTCAAGCCTGATTTAGCCGAGGTCTATAACTTTTTAGGCATTCATCACACCCTAATGCAGCAATACGGCAAAGCTTACGAAATGTTCGACTCGGTGTTGGAGCTTAACGCTGAGCATGAATATGCATACTTAAACCGAGGCATCGCTCTTTATTATGGGGAGCGCCCTAAACTGGCCAGTGACGACTTACAAGCCTTTTTAGATTTTGCACCGGACGATCCCTACCGTGTGCTATGGCTTTATTTAGCGCAAAGTGCCAACGACGCTCAACAAGCAAAAGCCAATTTAGCTAAGATGGCGCAGGCGTTAGACCCACAGAATTGGGCCTATCAGTTGGTCGCTTATTACAATGGCGATATTGATGAAAAGGCTCTGTTAAACACCTTGAGCGAGGGCGTCGAGTCGCACCAAGAGTATGCTGAGCGATTGTGTGAGGCGTATTTCTATATCGCCAAGCGTCACCAAGCTGAAGGCAATACAGCCTTGGCCAGTGACTACTTTAAATTGGCGTTATCGACTAATGTGTACGAGTTTGTTGAATATAAGTACGCCCGTTTGGAGCTGAGCTTAATGGCAGGCGAGGGTGCGCACTAGTGTAATTATACTGCTGGCACTACTACTTTGTGCCAGCAGCAGTTTCTCCCCTCATTTAGCTTCCCATCTAGCGGCAAACTCTGCCAGTTACCTTGGTTATTGGCATCGCTATCAGCCACACAGTATCGATTATCAATCACTTAATCAGGCACAGCTGCGAGTGTTGGCAGGGCAGAGTGTGGCGCCAGCGCAACTGGCCCTAGCCGTCAAGTTACTCAATGACCACCGTATAGAGGATGCTACGCCGTATTGGCAGGCGGCGTTATCACATCAAAACGACACCCAAGCTGTGCAGTGGCAGCAACTTACCAAGCGGCTACTCCTTAATAAGCAATGGCACTCGCTCACGACCATCTCACAACACCGTGCGCTTAGTGAAGAGGTTGCTCAGCCTCTACTGATGCACCAAGGTGTGCCGCCAAGTCGAATTACCACTGACTATGCGCTGTATCATGATTTTGAAGTGCGCTTAGGAGCAATTGAGGCACGCCAATGTGATTACAATATTTTATTATTGGCAGATCACGCGCAAGGCATCGAGAGGTTAAAACAATTGCGTGAACGATACCTCGCAAAAGCAGAGCCACAATCGGGACTGATGTGTTTATCTAAGCCTGTTTATATGGGTAGTCAGCTTGCTTGCACGTCGAGTCGGGGGGAGTATGCGCGCTGCAATTGGCAGCCTTTGGCAGAGCAGCCATCACGACTGCCCCCGGGGTTTGACTTCATTGTTATGATGACCAAGCAGGGGCGCGCCAATGTCCAAGCAGGAGTCATGCAATTAAGCACAGAGGCACCTTATCATGTGTTTTTACACGAACTCATGCACTTTGCCGGGTTCACGGACGAATATCCGGGGCCTAAAGCACAACAACACGCATGCACAGACAAAGGGCAAATCTATGCTAACCTTTATGTCGATGATACAAGGCCTTCTGGTTGGTATAAAAGCGATTTTTGCAACAATGGGCGTGGCTATAAACCCACTGAGCAAATCAGCATTATGCAACACTCAGAGGTTGGCTTATCGCCTTTGTATCGTCGCCTTTGGGTAAAACAATTGCGCCAACACAGCGATGAATTACTGCGCTATCACGATTACTTTCATCGCCTAAGTGCGCTACCAATCTGGCTACAACGCCACCCACTTGCTACACATGGAGCAGGTGAAGGCCGTACAACTATTGACCAAGCTAACAACTAGATTTGTAAGCAAGGTTAGTGAGGTGTTAATCTCAGCCCAAGTTTTAGGCGAATAGCCGCATCTAGGCTAGACAAAGAGTGAGCACAACAGTATAACTGACTAATTATTAATGTTTAATTGGCGCTATACTAACCCTAGTTGAGGAACTTAGCACACGGAAGCAAACCCGATGCTGGAGTTGATTATAAGAAGGTTGTTTGAAGGTTCAGCGACCATAATAAAGGTTCACAAACTATGACTTTGCTGTGGATACCCCTGTTATCCCTTATAGGCAGTTTACTTGCGAGTTTTACTGGTAAATTATCGCGCAATCAAAGTGCGATTATCACCGCAATAATGCCCATTTTAGGCTTAGCCCTAGTACTGAGTTTAGCCCCCGATGTGCTGGCGGGTGAGACCCTCTATTCCAGCCTACCCTGGATACCTGAATTAGGCGTGAACTTGTCTTTCCGTCTGGACGGGTTAGCCCTGCTATTTTGCTTACTGATCCTGTGTATCGGTTTGCTGGTTATTCTTTATGCTCGCTATTACCTTAGTGAGAATGACTCCATGCCTAAGCTTTATGCCTACTTAATGCTGTTTATGACAGCCATGCTAGGCATTGTCACGGCGAATAATATTATTCAAATGTGGTTCTTCTGGGAGCTCACCAGTATTAGCTCATTTTTATTGATCAGCTACTGGTCCCATAAACCTGAAGCACGTAAAGGCGCACGTATGGCATTGGCTATTACCGGCGCTGGCGGTCTGGCCCTGTTGGCGGGCTTAGTGCTCATCGGCCAGTTAGTGGGCAGCTACGAGCTTGACGTTATTCTACAAAGTGCCGAGGTGATCAAGTCATCGTCTTGGTATCCGGTTATTTTGGTGTTGGTGTTGCTAGGGGCGTTCACCAAATCTGCGCAGTTTCCCTTTCACTTTTGGTTGCCGCATGCGATGGCGGCACCTACGCCAGTCAGCGCCTACTTACATTCGGCAACGATGGTTAAAGCCGGAATTTTCCTGTTAGCCCGCTTTTATCCCGCACTGGCAGGCACCGAGCTATGGTTCATTATTGTTGGCGTAACCGGCCTGACAACCTTGTTAGTCGGTGCTTACATCGCTTTATTCAAACACGATTTGAAGGGCTTGTTGGCATACTCGACCATCAGTCATTTGGGCCTTATTACCTTGCTCCTAGGCCTGGATACGCAGCTGGCGACAGTTGCGGCGATTTTCCACATTATTAATCATGCTATTTTTAAAGCATCACTGTTTATGGCCACCGGGATTATCGATCATGAAACCGGCACCCGAGATATGCGTAAACTAAACGGTATGTGGCGCTATATGCCCTATACTGCGACCTTAGCGATGGTGGCGGCGGCGTCCATGGCCGGTGTGCCGCTTCTGAACGGCTTCTTATCAAAAGAGATGTTCTTTGCTGAGACCTTACACCAGCAAATGCTGGGGTCTATGTCATGGTTAATTCCAGTGTTGGCGACGGTAGCCGGGGCGTTGTCAGTGGCTTATTCGGCGCGTTTTATTCACGATGTATTTTTCAATGGTGAGCCCAAAGACCTACCAAAGGATCCCCATGAAGCGCCGCGTTATATGCGCGTGCCCATTGAAGTGTTGGTTGCGATGTGTGTGCTCGTCGGTTTGTTCCCAGCCTTTGTAGTGGACCCTATTTTATCGGTCGCTTCCAATGCAGTTTTAGCCGGTGATGCACCGGATTACAAACTGGCTATTTGGCACGGTTTCAACCTACCGCTATTTATGAGTGCGGTAGCAGTAGCCGGTGGTTTGTTTATCTATTCTCAACGCAAATATTTATTCCAGTTCCAAGCCTCGCTACCCAGTGTTAATGCAAAAAGGGCATTCGACGCCGGTATCCAACAGGTGATGACGTGGTCACGTGAGCAAGTTCTGCGTATAGAGAATGGCTCTTTGCAGCGCTATGTCTTTATTTTATTGCTCTCGGCACTGGTTCTTGCCGGTCTGCCATTATTTGAAATGCATACGCTGGCTGGGTCTAAAGGCCTGAGCGATATTGATGCTCATAATGCCATTGGCGCAGCCTTACTCATGATTGGCGCGCTTGCCACCTTGGTATGGCACCGCTCGCGTATGGTGGCCCTCATCATGATTTCGGTGGTGGGGTTGATGACCTCAGTGGCCTTCAGTCGTTTTTCTGCGCCTGACTTGGCGCTCACTCAGCTTACTGTGGAAGTAGTCACGGTGATGCTATTGATGTTAGCGCTATTTTTCTTACCGCAACGTACGCCAAAGGAATCAAGCTCAATTCGAATCTTGCGAGATTTAGGGATCAGTAGTGCCATTGGTATCGTTATCGGCAGTATTTGTTATGCGGTGCTCACACGCCCCCACGAGAGCATCTCGCAATTCTTTGTTGCCAATGCCAAAACCGGTGGCGGCGGTACCAACGTTGTAAACGTTATTCTCGTAGACTTCCGTGGCTTTGATACTCTTGGTGAAATTACTGTACTGGGTATCGCAGCGTTGGGTATCTACAAGTTATTACTTAATCTGCCACTGTTTATGCCGGCATCAGACAGTGAAGGGCGCCCTTGGGCTCGCGAACGTCACCCGCTATTGCTGGCGAGTATCTCGCAAAGTTTGCTGCCGCTGGCCATTATGGTGTCCGTGTATATTTTCTTGCGTGGTCACAACTTACCGGGTGGTGGCTTCATCGCCGGCTTGGTCACTTCTATCGCCTTTATCTTGCAGTACATGGCCAATGGTTCGAATTGGATACGTGCGCGCATGGATATCAATTACCGCAAGGTGATTGCCTCCGGGTTAGCCATTGCCACACTGACAGGCATGGGAAGCTGGCTGTTTGGGCGTAACTTCCTAACTAGCTGGTTTGATTATTTTGATATTCCGTTGGTGGGCAAAACTGAGCTTGCCAGCGCAATGATTTTCGACCTAGGGGTCTATCTCACTGTGGTAGGTGCCACTTTGATGATTTTGGCAAGCCTAGGTAAATTGACAGCAGAAACACCGAAAGAAAAGGTCAACCTCTAATGGAACTCTTATATGCAAGCTGTGTAGGTCTATTAGTGGCCTGCGGAGTGTATCTTATTTTACGAGCGCGCACTTTCCCAGTGGTGCTCGGGCTTACCATGCTCTCTTACGCGGTGAACCTATTTTTGTTCTCCTCAGGGCGTCTACAAATCAATAAGGCGCCGGTGTTGGGTCAGTCTGCAGGGTATGCCGATCCGCTACCCCAAGCGTTAGTATTGACCGCCATAGTGATTGGTTTTGCGATGACCGCGTTTGTGGTGATCTTGGCTATTCGTGGTCGCGCGGATTTAGGTAATGACCACGTGGATGGTCAACCACGCTCGAAAAAGGGGTCATAGTTGATGCAGCATTTGATCACTTTACCTATCCTACTGCCTTTACTTGCGGGGATCATTTTACTGCTCCCGCCTTGTGGTAAAAACCTCATTATTCGCCGCTGGACGGCGATGTTTATGGCACTGCTTACGTTAATAGCGAGCACGGTGTTATTGCAGCAACTGCTGCAAGGCGGCCCGATTGTGTATGCTATTGGTACTTGGCAGCCACCCTTTGGTATCGTTTTATACGCCGATCCGTTGGCGGTGCTACTGACTATCCTAACAAGCTTCCTAACCTTGGTTACCACCATTTACGCCAGTCGCGGTGATGACAAAAAAGGCAGCTTCTATCATCCCCTTACACACTTCTTGCTTATGGGTGTGAATGGTGCCTTCTTAACCGGGGATTTATTTAACCTGTTCGTCTTTTTTGAAGTGCTACTGATTGCTTCCTATGCATTGCTAATGCATAAAACGGATAAACAGACCACCAAAGCCGCGCTTCACTACGTGGTGCTTAACTTGGTGGGCTCGAGTATCTTCCTCATTGCCTTAGGGATTCTTTATGGGGTACTCGGTACGCTGAATATGGCGGATCTAGCCACTAAAGTAGCTCAGCTACAGGGCGATGATATTTACTTGGCTAAAATAGGTGGTTTGTTGCTGCTTATTGTCTTCGCTCTAAAGGCCGCCTTATTGCCATTACATTTGTGGTTAGCGGCAACTTATAGCCGTGCAATGCCTGCGGTAGCAGCGCAATTTGCGGTTATGACCAAGGTTGGTATTTACGCCATGATGCGCGTGTTTACTATGATCTTCGGTGATAATGCCGGCGAGCTCAGCGGTATGGCCACCACTTGGTTATGGCCTCTAGCGCTGGTCACCTTAGTGGTTGGGGCTGTTGGCGTTTTAGCTTCGGAAGATTTACGTCGGCTAACGGCAAATTTAGTCATTGTTTCGGTGGGCACCTTAGTGGCTATGGTGGCTCTGAATAATGAGCAGGCCACAGCTGTGGCAATCTATTATTTATTGCACTCAACAGTAGGCTGTGCGGCAATGTTCTTAGTCGCGGACTTGATTGGCTTACAGCGTGGTAAAGTGCAAGATAGGCTGGTGAATAGCCGCAGTGTTGCCGAGCCTAAGCTACTCGGTATCTGCTTTGTGCTGTGCGCCATTGCCTTGGCCGGTTTGCCACCACTTTCTGGCTTTATCGCTAAATTATGGTTACTGGATGCGGCTTGGGAAAGCAAAGTTGCCTGGGTGTTCTGGCCCATATACCTGATTGTCAGTTTGGCAACCCTTGTGGCTTTGTCGCGAGCTGGAACGAGCCTATTTTGGCATGACAACCCACAGCAAGATGAACAATTTGAAGATGCCGTATACGCTGGCAAACGCCGAAGCTTCGCGGTGCTATTGATGCTTGCAGTGCCAGTATTAATGACAGTGTTCGCTGCACCACTGACCGAAGTGAGCCAGCATGCAGCAGCAACATTGCATAATACTCAAGTCGCAGTTGATACTGTTTTTGCGTTGGCTAAGGGGCAATAAATGCGTTTACAAGCAAAATATAAGTGGTTACCCACCCCGTTTCGCACCATATTATTGTTTGCGGTTTGGCTGTTGCTTAACAACAGCGTATCGCCGGGCCATTTAATTTTAGGGGCGGTACTGGCTATTGTTATTCCGTTGTCTATCGCGCCATTTCGCAAGCCTCAGCCGTTAATATTGCGCCCCGGCTTGGCATTTAAGCAGCTGCTTATCGTGCTGTGGGACATTATCACTGCGAATGTTGAAGTAGCGATAAAAATACTGGGGCCAAGCAAGCGTTTGCGTCCTGGGTTTATTAAAGTGCCGTTAGATTTGAAACATGATTTACCTATCACCATGCTTGCGAGCACTGTGTCATTAACTCCCGGCACGGTCAGTGCTGAGGTGTATCCGATTCCAGAGTCTCTGCCACAAGGACAAGAGCCTGAACAACGCTTCTTGCTGATCCATGTGCTTGATATGGGAGACGAACAGGAGCTGATTAACTCCATTAAAAGCCGTTACGAAGCGCCGTTGAAGGAGATTTTTCAATGTTAGAACATGTTTTACTTATCGTGTTTGCGATGATTGGCGTGTCACTGGTGCTCAATTTGTGGCGCTTAATTGTCGGCCCTTCTATCCCAGATCGTATCTTGGCACTCGATACTATGTACATTAATACCATCGCGTTGATTATTTTGTATGGTATCGGTATGCAAACACAGATTTACTTTGAAGCTGCGCTGCTTATTGCCATGCTTGGTTTTGTCAGCACTGTCGCAGTATGTAAATATTTACTACGTGGCGATATCATTGAGTAGGAGAGGGTATGTTTGAGTGGATAATTGCCGCGTTCTTACTTGCAGGCGGCGCGTTTATTTTAATTGGTTCTATTGGTCTGGTAAAAATGCCGGATTTCTTTATGCGTTTACATGGCCCAACGAAGGCCACCACCTTAGGGATGGCATCGCTACTTATTGCCGCCAATGTTTACTTTAGTGTTACCAACGGTGAAGTAAACATCAAAGAGATTCTTATTTCTATATTTTTGCTGATCACCGCCCCCATCACAGGTTATATGCTTATCAAATCGGCTATTCACCACGATTTAAAAGCGCGAGAAGATACCAAAGGGTTGGATAAAATAGAAGACGACTAAGTAACAATATGAGCAATGAAAACGGGGCGAAAAACGCCCCGTTGTTATATCTACCGCTTAGAATATTCGTTAGAAAGTGGTGACCACTTTAACAGCATCTGTGACGCTGCCAGCATCAACAAAGCCGATGGTATCGGGGTTTGAGCTGACTAACTGAATCACTTCAGCATCGTTATCCACCTCTTTAGGCGGTGTGCCCTTTCCTGTAAACACGAGCTTTGACCAATAAGCCTTGAGTTGTCCTGAGGACTTATTCAGTGCTTTTTGGTTAAATTCATCGGCGGTGGCTCCGCTGGCTTGGCTAATGGGAATTGCTTTATTGCCATTGGAGAACGATTTCTCTTTGCCAATAAAGATACGCTCCACCGTGTCTTTATTGATATCACTGCCATTACTGGGGTGAACGATAACGGCCACATCAGCCAGAGCGACTGATGAGCTCAATAGCGTGAACAAAAATGCGATCTTATACATAATTGTGCTCCTCATTTAGAATACCGCGTCAACACCGATGGTGATCGACTCACTGTCACCCGCAACCGCTAAGTCAAAAGAATCATCTTCAACTTTATCGAATTGCACTTTAAATGCAGCGGACGGGTGGAAGTCCCACCTTACACCCACCGATGTGGTGTTGTGCTGCTCGGTATCGCCATCGCCTTCTTGATCAAATTCAGAGTAACTCACATAGGGTGTGATGCCATCAAAGCGATAGCCCGCGCTGACCATGTAGGTATCGAGGTTGCCATCGAGATCGAGGCGGTTAAGCTCTGTTAATACAAAGGCGTCGCCAAAGTCGAGGTTCAAGGCGAGACCATAGAACTTACCGTCGCGTTCGGTATCCCCATCTTCCCAAACAACGATATTGCCACTGCGATAACGCTCATTGGTATAACGCATGTGTGTAGCCCGTATTTCAAACCAGTCGTTACTCGCTTGAATTACGCCGCCAATGATATCTTTCCATATTTCTCTGGTTGGCTCTTGGAAGAAAAATTCGCTGAGCAGCTTGTTGCTCTCATCGTCTTCACGGCCGCCATAAATATTACCGCTGATGGACCAGTCGCCAACATAGCCGTTGTATAGCAAGTTAAGGCCGTTGTAATTGAATATTTGCCAAGTGTAATTGTCGGCGGGGGGGCGCATCCAAACATAGGCATAGCCAACATCATAGAAATCCGAGTAGTAGAATAGCGGTAGGCGTTTCTTACCTCCTTGCAAAGTCCAATTCTCATTGAGCTCATAAGACAAGTAGGCCCACTCGAACTCAGCGTCAAAATCATTAGCACCGCGAGCCACTATTTGCCCTGTTGCGCTAAGACCATCCATCAAGTCGGCGCTCACTTGAAGGCCGAATAGCGACTCGGGTTCGAAAGATATTTCATCGGTGTAAGCACTAACAATGGGGTAGTCGGCTAAGAAAGTCGGCTCTACACCATATTGTGGAACACCATCACCACTGAGCACTTTACCAGCATTTATGCTGACAAAGCCCGATACGTTGACATCCGCAAAACTTTGCGAGCTGAACGACAACGCCACTGCAATTAACGATAGTTTGAGTTTCATACCTGTTTCCTAAGTTGTGTGCTTAGTGCTCCTTGAGTATAGACAAATATAAGGTTTGTAAATTTTTTGTTGTATATTCAGCAGGCAACCACCGCCGTGGCGTTTTTTGCATGAACCAATAAAAATGAGAGAAAAAGCAAAAAAAGTTAGAATTTTCTTAAATTTGGTTAACACTTAGAGGTAGCTGGCCGATACCTAATAAGCATTACTTTCTGAGGTGTACACTATGAATACGGGTTTCTCGTTCGCAAACCTAAGCATTACTAAAAAAATCCACGCGATTACTTGCGTTGCGGTGGTGGCTTTTGTGGTGATTGTGTTAGTCAACTATTCCGCCATGAGCTCAAATCAGCAGTCACTCAACGAGCTTGAGACTTCCACCTACAACTTGCTCAACATCACCGCAGAAAATGCCACTGCGCTGAACAGCGTTGATGAGCTTTATACCCAGGCAGTTACCTTTGGTGATGCAGAGTTGCTGGATAAAGCCGAAGAAGTCTATCAAACCATCACGGATAATTTAGAAAAGCTAAATAACATCCAAAGCGGTTTTATGCCTGCGAACACCACTAAGCGGCTACAAGATTATAAAAACATAGCCGCTAGCATCGCCAAGGGGATGATCGATGGCACGGCGGACTTTAGTAAAATTCAACAAAACGCAAAGCAGAAAACCGACATTTTCAATTCCCTCACGACTGACTTTAACAACGCCGAAGAGCGTGCCAATGCGCGCTTTTTACAGCTGATAAACGAAACTGAAAGCCGCTCAGGCACGGCAATGACAACCATGTTAATTGTCGCTGTGGTCTCTGTGATTTTTGTGGTGCTACTTGCGGTGGTGATCGCCCGAGGTATAGGTAACTCGGCAAAAGATGCCGCGCAAAATTTGCATTTGTTGGCACAGGGGCAGGGGTCGTTGTCGACCACGCTCAATGTGCGTTCTCATGATGAAATTGGCCAAGTCTCCATCAATTTTAATGAGTTTATAGCTCTGCTAAAAAAAGCGGTGGTTGAAGTGATGAATGTGGTTGAACCGCTGATGGAGAATTCTACACGCTTGGTGCAAGGCATGGAAAAAGCAGAGTCTGCGACCAACCAGCAAACCAGTGATGCAGAAATTGTCCGCCAGTCGATGGAAGAGATGCGCCAGAGTGTGGGCGATATTTCTCATTCTGCTTCGCAAGCATCCGACGCAGCGCAACTTGCCGAGCAAGAGGTGGCACAGAGCAAAGACCAAATCCGCGTATCCGTGAGTGAATCACAAACCTTGAGTGAGGAAATCAATCGCGCCGCAGGCACTATTAACAAGTTGGCGGATGATACTCAAAACGTGACCCAGATTCTCAATGTGATTACCTCAATTGCAGAGCAAACTAACTTATTGGCATTGAACGCAGCAATCGAGGCCGCTCGTGCTGGCGAGCAAGGTCGAGGCTTTGCGGTGGTCGCCGATGAGGTTCGAGAGCTGGCCTCACGTACCGCCAAATCCACCAATGAAATTCGCGAATTGCTTACCGTGTTAACTGAAGCAGCCAATGATGCCGTTAAAGCAATGACCTCAGCACGGGATATGGCCAGTAATAATGCTCAAGCCGCCGAGCAAACAGGGCAATCGATTGAGCAAATCTCCGAACAGATTTTATCTATTAACACCATGAATGGGCAAATTGCCGCCGCCACCGAGGAGCAGACCTCAGTGGCCACTATGGTCGTTGATAATGTCACCTCAATGCACCGCTCCTTTGAAGATACGATGCAAGCGCTCAGTGAAGTGCGCGATGTCGCTAAAAACCTACACTATCTATCTGACAACCTGTTGGACGCCACTGCCAAATTTAAAGTGGAATAAGTGAATAAAGAGTGAGTAAGGGCGCTACTAAATGGCGCCCTTTTTTAGGCCTTTACTGAGGTGTCGTCGCGCATTTCTAGTCTCACAGCGAAAAGAAACACTCAAAACGGGTGAACTTTCCAGCATTGAGTAATCCATGAGGGTAGTCAATAAATGGTTAAAACATCCAATTAGCGATCATTTAGACTAATCCATCTGGGAACAGAGTTTTTAACCATCTGAAATTAAATCACTTTTATTTGGCACCAAGTTTGCTCTGTAAAGATTGATTCAATTCCATTAAGGATAAAAAGTGAAAAACGTTGGATATCTTGTAGTTTTACTCATTTTTGCGTCAGGTTGTGCAACAAACAGCAGAAATCTAAGCCATGCTCTTGGCGAAGAAAGCGCGCACTCGCGTGACCTTATCACTGTTGAAGAGATCGTGTTTGACAGCGAAGGGGTGCCACTATCAGGGAGCATATTTATTCCTAAAAACCCACAAGCAGCGGTCGTTCTAGTACACGGCTCAGACCCTGTTCCACGTATGTCAAAGCTAGCTGAGTCATTGGCCAAGCATAACTTGTTGGTTTTGACCTATGACAAGCGTGGGGTGGGTGAGTCTGGTGGGGTTTACGTTGGGCCTCAAGTTGGAACTAATAATATCAGTGTTGATAATTTAACGTTGCTTGCCAAAGATGCCAGTGCTGCGGTAGATGTGGTTCGTGAATATGACAATAGTTTATCCATTGGCCTGCTAGGTGCCAGCCAAGCTGGCTGGATTATTCCAATTGCCGCACTCAATAATCAATCGGTAGAGTTTATGGTTCTCTTTAGTAGCCCAACTATCACGACTTTGGAGCAACTGAGGTTCCAGTTCTACACAAATGGAAGAGAAGATTTTTGGCAAACACAGAGCTATGAAGATGCCCGTGAACATACCCTAAACGACCCTGATAAATATGAGTTTAACGCAACGGATCCGAAAGTTTATCTAGACTCTCTATCAATACCAGGGCTTTGGCTCTTTGGAGAGCAAGATATACAGGTCCCAGTCAAAATGTGTGTGGAGCAATTGAATGAACTAAAAGCTCAAGGCAAGCCTTTTGACTATGTCTTATTTCCATCGCTTGGGCACAATACGAACAAAGCAGAGCCTCTCGCTATTGCAATACATTGGATAGAGCAAAAATATGCCTCCAATTAACCCGCTATTTGTGTTTCGGCGAAGTTGGAAAAACCCAAAGCTCATGGCTAATTAACGGCTCAAATGCGACAGCAAGTTGCAGCGCGGCGCAGAGCATTACTAATCTCTAATGGCGCTTGGCCGACTTTTGGGGCCCACGAAATGAATGGTCGCTTTTGACAGCAGCCAAAAGTCATTGAACTTTACATTGACCGAGCGAAAAGCAGATATTCACTTGCTAGCGAGTCTTGGAGTGCCTTTTAAATGCTGGTAAGGGCATTTCCTCAGTCAAAAGAACCCTCCCAAAACTTGTTATCGACTCCTACTGTGTCGCAGTCAATAACGCATTGCATTCCTTTTGCTCTGCGACACTATTTACTTTACTGTGTGATTTACGATAATTTTTTCAGTAATACTCGCGTGTCTAAAGGCGCTTGGTCTTTTACCTTGCAAGGTCTCGCTAATAAGTTGTTATACACCAAAGGAAAATCTATGACATCGGAAGCTATTTTTGTAACAATCTTTGCATCACTTCTTTCAGGCTTATTCGGCGTACTTATTTCTTTTAAGTTCTATGAGCGTCTTGAGAAAAGAAAACTTCGAATTGAGACTGCAAAGAAGCTAATTGGAGGAAGGTTTAATCTTGCCTCTAATGAGTTCAACATTGCTATGAATGAAATATTTGTTGTCTATGCTGATTGCCCTGAGGTGATGACAGCAATGACGAACTTTTGGGAAATTCTCCAAGTTCCACGTGGCCAACGCTCTGATAAAGTTGTTGATGATAAGCTACTTACTCTTTTGAAAACGGTATGCAAAAGTTCTGGCATTACTCATTCGAAAGATATCAATGATGACTTCTTCTTAAGAACTTTTAACGGTAACGGCAATCCTGTATCTGCCAAGCAAGGCGTATAACAAAAAATTAAGTCGCTCGCGGGCTCGCTGGGAACAACATGGCGGCAGTGTCACTTCGTTTCGATTATAGCCGCCATGTTTGTGCCTTTTATTTGGATGTTACTTTAACAGGGATATTTGAATTAAAATGAAGTTTTTAATTTCTGCACTTGCTATTTTTTTGCTCATTGGCTGCACGACAGGCAGGTTGGAATATGTCACCCCGGAAGGCGAAACGAAGTACGGGTGCGAAACTGAATACACGTGGCAACCCAGTGTAGATAAATACGCAGTAGAGTACATTCTAAGTTACTGTGCCAAACAGGCTGCTCAACTTGGAAATACAGTCGTCAATACGAATCTGCTAAATCTAAACCTATCTATTCCCGCACCACCGACAGGTCAAAACTGGAGTTTTGACCTAGCGAAGTCAATGTACAAAAAAGGGCAGCTCACCGATAAACAATACGGTTACCTAATTGCTTATATGGATTTGGGGCATGACAAAGATTGATGTTGCGGCAAGTTCAAATAATAAAGAGTTTACCTCACTCACTTCGGTCGCAGGTGCAGTAATGCAACCGTGCTTCGCGATGATGCCACTAGTTCAATATCCGCTAGCTTTGTGATTTAGGAGCAGGGTGGCCGTGAGAATATTCCTAATTTTGATAACTTCTTTATTGAGTTTTGCTTCTCTAGCCAATGATGCCGAGTTTTCATCGTTTAGAATAGGAACAGACTCTTACGATACTCGTAGTGGAGTCTTTAAACGTTTATTGTGTTTGGAAGGCCAAGACAGTATAGAAGTTGTTTTATCGCTTACTACAAGTGAAAAATTGCAACTTTTTCGTTTAGCTCAACAGGATATTTTTGAGGGCAATGCAGGTTTGGGTGAACTAGAAAGTGTATGTGTTAGCAGTTATCCATACGAAGTTATATATGGTGACAGCACGGGGGAAATTAAAACGACTTGTTATTCGCCTTTACAAGATGATGAAGCTTATTTATTAAAGTTTGTTTACTCTATTGATACTGTTCAAAATTTGCCAAAATCACATTGCAGGCATTATTAGTGCTTGCACGTGGCAAGCAATTCACCGGAAATAAAAAGTAGTGGGATGAGCTCACCCTACATAGTTTTATTCTGTTACTTAGGCCTTAGCACTCGCCATAGACACTTAAAACACTGCCAGATTGGACTAGGTTCCACTTATCCAATCTGGCAGGCTCGGTTCAGGTTTATTTGATTTAGAAGGTGGCGACCACTTTCACCTTGTCGCTGGCACTTGCGGCACTAACGTACCCTATTGCCCCTGGGTTGGCTGCCACAAAATCAATCACCGCTTGATCGTTCGCTAACTTGTCCGGTGGCGTTCCTTTACCTGTGAACACTAGTTTAGACCAGTAGGCGTTAAGTTGTGAACTCGATTTGCCTACCACCTTATCGTTAAACTCATCAAAGGCGGGTGTGCCATCTTGATTCACCGCTGTGGCGCTATTGCCATCAGGGAAAGACTTAGATTTACCGAGATAAAGCTTCTTGATCGCATTTTGATCTAGACTTGCACCATTACTAGGGTGAACAACTACGGCAATATCAGCCCACACCCCTTGCGTGAATACTAAAAGCGAAACTGCTGCTACTTTTTTTAACATGTTTTTCCCCTTAGAACACTAAGTCTACACCCATAGATACAAGATCTACTTCGGTATTGGTAATATCGTCTTCGAATCGACTCACATCAATTTTAAATGCCGCCGATGGATGGAAATTATAGCGTGCGCCTATAGTGTAGGTATTGGATTCTGCCCGCTGAGAGAGTAAGGCAAAGTTAGTTACATCTCGCAGCAACGGCGCATTTGGGTCACTCGGGTTAGTCGACACATTGATAGGGCCGTTAGGTGTTTGAATCTGTGCGGGTATCGTGTTCAACTCGGAACTGTCATTTTCGTCGTCGTTGTTTTCATAGGTAAAATGCACTGTCCAGTCATCGATACGATAACCCACCGAGGCATAGTACTGGCGCTGTTTTGCCAATATGCTGTCTTCTACCTCAAACTGGGTATACTCAGCATCAAATAAGAAGTTATTGTAATCAACACCAAAGCCAATGGCTGCGAAGTAGGCATCATCCTCTTCAATTTCTAGGTCTTGGCGTTGCTCACTCAGTCCATAACCATCTAAGCCATTTAGTAGCGAAGTTAATTGTGCACTGTTGCTTACATCAATGCTGGCTTCACTCATAAAGTACGCAACCCGCGCGGTGAACCAATCTCTCGATAGTGTCCAGTTTACGCCCAAAGTATCGTTAAGTTCAGCTGCATCGTTATTGGTAACGGCGACAATATCGTCATTTACGGCACCGTACATCAACTGCAACGCACTATCCCAGTCACCTAGCGTGCTGTTATGGAGGTAACTTAACCCTTCGTAGGTGGTGAAACTGAGGTTATAAACAGACTGTGGCGGGCGCACCCAACGATAGGCGTAACCCACATCTAAAAAGTCTGAATAGCGATAAAAAGGAATGCGCATTTTCCCGGCGCTGAGCTGTGAATTGTCAGATATTTCGTAAGTGAGGTAGGCCCATTCAAACTCAGCATCAAAGTCGTTCTCTCCACGCGCAATAACCTGTGCGGTGGCGCTTAGGCGCTCTTGCAAATCGGCTGACACCTGCAAGGCGAACTTGCTCTCTTGCTCCATATTAAAGTCGTTATCATATCCATAGAGCGTATCGTCATCATCCAGAGTTTGACCACCGACAATAGAGGCGAAACCATTTATTCTTACCTCAGCAAAGCTGGGCAAGCTAACCAGTGCGGCTGCAATAGACAGCCCTAATAACGTTTTCTTCATGTTGATTTCCTTACTGTTACCGATTAAGGGTGCCTTTTGAGCATAGAATAAAATACCTAGTTAACAAGGTAGGTGACTGATACTTAAGCAGTAGTTCAAGGCAAGCATATTGCTAATGAAGTTAAGAAAGTGTCCGCAGCGGACACTTTCATTGTCCGCGGACACCTTAGACTCTCAAGAATTATATTAAAAGTATATACAAAACAATTAGTTAAGCTTTCTTTCTAAGTTGGCATGGTTTTCGTAACCCTGTACTCATACGTACTAAGGGAAGTTGTTATGCTATTAACTTTATTTGTTTTTTTTACCTCTCCATTATTGGTGCTTGCGGCGGCACTTATCAGCACCTGGTTACACAGTAACTGCCTGTTGGTCGGGGAGGCGCAGTCATGATCCGTGATACCCAAGCACAGGACACTGTTGTGAAAGAGCGCCAGCGCTCATACAAACCCTTATTGATTGGTCTTATCAGCATATTAGTCATCGCTGCAGCGCTCTATACCTTTGCTAGTCCCCAGTCTAATACCAGCCATTCCATTGCCCGTGAGAGTATCAAAATTGCCACCGTCGAGCGGGGTAACTTGGTTCGCGATATCGCTACCACAGGGTTTATCGTCGCGGCCAATGCTCCGCAAGTATATAGCCCAACACAGGGCTATGTGGAACTGCTAGTCAACCCCGGCGATACCATTGCCGTGGGGCAGGTCGTGGCGCGAGTTAAAAGCCCCGAGCTGGCCAACAACTTAAAACAACAGCAGTCTGAGCTTCAGCGTTTAGAAGATGAGCTTTCGCGCAAAGAATTACAGGTGCGCCGCGATAAACTCGCACTTATGCGCACGCTGGATATGGCCAAAGTGACTTTAGATGCGGCTAAACGTGAGCATCGTCGAGCGCTTATCTCTATTAAAGACAATCTTATCAGCCAAATTGATATGGAACAGGCACAAGATGAATTAGCGCGTGCCAAATTGGCCTATAAACATGCTCAGCAAGAAGTTCAAATTGGCGAAGACACCTTAGCATTCGAATTAAAGTCAGCACACAGCGATGTCACCAGGCAGCAGCTTGTTGTTGATGACATCAGTCGCAAAGTGCGCGAGTTAGCGATTGTTGCGCCGGTCAGCGGGGTGGTGGGTAACCACTTTGTCCAACAGCAAGCAGCTGTGGCTCCGAGCCAGGCTCTGATGACGTTGGTTGATTTAAGCGCTTTTGAGGCCGAATTACAGGTACCTGAAAGCTACGCCAATGAGCTTGGCTTAGGCCTTGAGGTCGAACTCAGTATTGGCTCTGAGCAGCTGGTGGGTGAGCTGGTGTCTATCTCTCCTGAAGTGAAAGATCGCCAAGTGAGCGCCCGAGTGCGTTTTACCCAGCGTGAGGGTTTGCGTATTCGTCAAAACCAACGGATATCGGCACGCATTCTCCTAGAAAACCGTGAAGATGTATTGATGGTGCGCCGTGGGGCATTTATGAATCAAGGCGGCTTTGTGGCCTATCGCGTCAATGGCGACGTGGCTGAACGAATTCAAATTCAAACAGGGGCGAGCAGTATGGCGGCGGTCGAGCTCACCGCAGGGGCACAGCAAGGCGATGAACTCGTGGTGTCCAGTTACGATGTATTTAACCAAGCGCAACGAGTATTGCTACGTTAAGCATTTATAAAAAAGGATATAAAAATGATTAAAATGAATAATATTAACAAGGTATACCAAACGGATATGGTGCAAACCCACGCCCTACGGGATTTCAACCTTAAGGTTGAGCAGGGTGAATTTATAGCTGTCACTGGGCCGAGCGGCAGCGGTAAAACCACGTTTTTAAACATTGCCGGGATGTTAGAGCCATTCTCTAGCGGTCAGTATCAGCTCGACGGTGTGGATGTGGGTGGTTTGAACGACAATCAACGAGCTGATTTGCGAAACCAAAAAATTGGCTTTATTTTCCAAGGATTTAACCTTATCCCAGATTTGAACTTGTATGAAAATGTGGAAGTGCCATTGCGATATCGCGGTATCAAAGCCGCAGAGCGTAAAAAGCGCATTGAGCGATGTCTTGAGCTGGTAGGCCTCGGTGCTCGCGCCAAACACCTGCCACAACAGCTCTCTGGGGGACAACAACAGCGTGTCGCGATCGCTCGGGCGTTGGCCGGCGAACCGCGCTTTCTACTTGCCGATGAACCAACCGGAAACCTCGATAGTTTAATGGCGCGTCAGGTCATGGAAATTCTTGAAGATATTAACCGTGAAGGGGCGACCATTGTTATGGTTACTCATGATCCGGAGTTGGCACGCCGAGCGCCGCGTAATATTCAGGTCGTCGATGGCCAACTTGCTGATTTTAGTCTGTATCAAGGCCGACCTAATAGCGCAAGCAGTGCCGGCGATATTGCTCAACAGGCTGTAGGGGGCTAATGATGTTTTGGCACTATATTGATTTAAGTTGGCGTTCGCTCAAGCGTACCCCCATGGTGAGCACCTTGATGGTGTTGGCTATCGCCATTGGCATCGGTGTAACGATGACGACTTTATCGGTGTATCACATGATGAGCGCCGACCCTATTCCGGCAAAAAGTAAACAACTGTTTGCCGTGCAATTGCAGTCTATGGACGATGGCGACGGCTGGTGGACCAGCGATGATTTGCCTTATCAACTGTCTTTCCCAGATGCAGAAAATCTATACCAAGACCGTGCAGCGAAAGCGCAAGCGCCAATGTTGCGCACAGGTTTTGCCGTACACCTTGGAGATGCGCGTACCAAGCCACAACTGATGGGGGCAAGAGCGACGAGTCGCGACTTTTTCAGCATGTTTAACGCCCAGTTTGTGCATGGTGGAGCATGGCGCGAGCAGGCGGACAAAGACGCAATGAAACAGGTGGTCATTGAGCGTAGCTTGAGCGAAGAACTTTACGGCCAGCAAAGTCCAGTGGGAAAAACCTTATACCTCGACAATCATGTGTTTGAAGTGGTGGGGGTCGTTGCGCCAATCACGCGTCATATCAAATTTTACGATTTGAATAATGGCGCGTTTCGCAAGCCAGAACGCATTTTTGTGCCGTTCTCTTTAATTCGTGAGCTGGAATTGCCCTCATGGGGGAACTCCAACGGTTGGAAACGCGAAGAGATCAAAAGCTATCAAGATAAATTGAATTCGGAGATTTATTGGCTGCAATATTGGGTCGAGCTCGATAATGATGAGCAAAAGCAGCAATACAGCGACTATTTGCGCAATTATATCGACCAGCAAAAGCAACTGGGGCGGTTCACGCGAGAGCATCCGAAGTTTTCCTTGCGCGATGTTAATCAGTGGATGACGTACAACAAGGTCGTCAGCGAAGACAATAAAATTTTAGTGTTATTAAGCTTTATGTTCTTGGCTGTTTGCTTGGCGAATATCCTCGGTCTACTGCTCGCTAAGTTTATGCGTAGGGCACCGGAAGTGGGTGTGCGCCGAGCCTTGGGGGCGAGCAAAACACAAGTATTTATGCAGCATTTGGTCGAGGTTGCCTTGCTTGGCAGCTTAGGCGGTGTGCTCGGTATTTTTCTGGCACAGTTGAGCCTCTGGGGCGTGCGAGAAAGTTACAGCGCCTACAGTGACTTGGCTACCATGGACGCGTTCATGCTTATCAGTGGGCCAGTCATTGCCATTATCGCGTGTGTCGTCGCTGGCTTGTTACCGGCTTGGCAGGTGTGTCGAACCAACCCCGCTTATTATCTGAAAACGCAGTAGGAGCTAGAGCATGTCAGAATTAAAACCCATGATAAACGCATTACTGCGCTCAAAAATTGGTGCTGTGTTACTACTGGTACAGGTAGCCATCACCTTGGCTATCGTCAGTAACGCGGCGTTTATGATAAGCGACCGTCTCGCCTATTTGAATCAACCTACTGGCTATGACGAGTCGGCTATTTTTAGTTTTCGAGTGAATAACTTTGACCCTGATATCAACCTGGTTCAGCAATACGCTTTGGATGAACAGGCGATCCGCTCTCTCGATGGTGTGGTTGATGTGGCGATGACTAACTGGGTGCCACTGTCCGGCAGTGGTGACTCGAGCAGTATGCACACTTCGCCACCGCCAGAGATGGGCCGTGGTGTGCGTGCAGCGTATCAGCTTACCAGCGACAGCGCCCTCAATACCCTAGGTGCCACATTAATTGCTGGGCGTAACTTCCGTGCTGATGAAGTCGTGCACAGTGATAATCGCGACAATTTGCCAACCACAGCCATTGTCACCAAAGATTTGGCCGAGGAGATGTTTCCCGATGAGCCTGCGCTTGGGAAAACCGTTTATCAAGGGCAAGGCGCACTGAAAATAATCGGGGTTATCGATACCATTAAAGGCCCGTGGCTTGATGATAGTCGCCCGGCCAATGTGATCTTCTTCCCGTTTAATTACGCCGACTCGCGAGCCGAGTTCATAGTCCGCACCGAGCCCCATAAGCGTGCACAGGTAATGGCACAAATCGAAGAGCTGTTACTTAACAACGAATCTCAGCGCGTGATCTATCGTATTGAGGGATTAGATGAAAGCAAAGCCGCTTATATGGCGCGTGATAGGCTGGTCATGCGTATGCTGATCGTGTTAATTGTGGTCCTAGTACTGGTTACTGCGCTAGGTATTTTTGGCTTAACGCTGTTTAATATCTCCAAACGCACTAAACAAATCGGTACGCGTCGCGCCTTAGGTGCAAGACGCTCGGCCATTGTTCGTTACTTCTTGGTCGAGAATGCATTGGTTGCCAGTGTCGGTATTGTTCTTGGAGCGGGTCTGGCCATGTTATTAGGGCAGCAGCTTATGACTGTCTTTTCTCTGCCCAGTCTATCGTGGACTTTTGTCTTGGCGAGTGCCACTTTTATGCTCATAATGAGTTTGATTGCCGCTTGGGCGCCGGCTCAGCGAGCCGCCAATATCGAACCCAGCATCGCTACGCGGTCTATATAATTACAATAACAATAACAAGCGGCGCCGATAGGTGCGCCGCCACATTATGGATAATATGAAAAAGATACTCATCGTTGACGATAACACCGCAGTGTTGGAAGCATTGTCGCTGCTACTGGAGATTCATGGTTATCATCCCGTGGTCTGTGAAACGCCCACCGAGGCGCTGCATATCGTTCGCTATCAACGCATTGCTTTAGTTTTACAGGATATGAACTTCAGTGCTGATACCACCTCAGGTGAGGAGGGCAGAGCGCTGTTTTATCAGTTACGAGAAATCAACCCACACCTTCCAGTGGTCTTGATCACCGCTTGGACCGAGCTCAGTACCGCAGTGGAATTAGTCAAAGCCGGCGCAGCCGACTACATTGGTAAGCCTTGGGATGACCAAAAGCTGTTAACGACCATCGAAAACCTTGTCGCGCTGGGCGAAGCCGCCAGTGAGAATGCAACCTTTAAACGCCAAGCCCAAGAGCGCAGCCAAGCTCATGCTGGCGCTGATTTAGCCGGGTTGGTATTTGCCAGTGCTGCAATGCAGCGGGTTGTGGATATGGCGTTGCAGGTGGCCCATGCTGATGTGCCTGTGCTTATCACGGGAGCGAATGGCAGTGGTAAAGAAGGCATCGCTGAGATTGTGCACCGTAACTCTGTACTCAAAGCACAGCCCTTTATTAAAGTGAATGCAGGAGCACTGCCTAGCGACTTAATTGAAGCGGAATTATTTGGCGCTGAAGCCGGCGCATTTACCGGAGCCAAAACCACACGCATAGGACGCTTTGAAGCCGCTGATGGGGGCACCTTGTTCCTTGATGAAATAGGTAACCTATCACTCGATGGGCAAATGAAATTGTTGCGTGTGCTGCAAAGTGGTGAATTTGAACGCGTTGGCTCCACGCAAACCCGTAAGGTCTCGGTGCGGGTGATCTCTGCGACCAATGCAGACCTGCGCAGTGATATTCAACAAGGGCGTTTTCGCGAAGACTTATATTATCGCCTCAATGTCATTGAATTAGCGGTGCCACCTTTGTGCCAACGCCAAGATGATATCCCAGCTCTAATTGCGCACTTTTTGCCAGGACGAGAGCTGAGTCCTCATGCCGAGCAGGCGCTGCGTCATCATAGTTGGCCGGGAAACGTACGCGAGTTGGAAAACGCCTGTAAGCGTATAGCGGTGCTTAAGCCGCAAGGTGAATTACAGGCAGATGATTTTGCTTTGCAAAGTGCTGAACAAGCACAGGTGCAAAAACATGAGCCCTCGAAGCAGGACATTGAACACTCTATGCGTCTTCATCAAGGCGTGGTGGCCAAAGTGGCACGGGATTTTGGTTTATCGCGACAAGCGTTGTATCGGCGTATGCAGAAATTTGGTATTGAATACTAATGGCCCTGTTAACTTCACCCACCAGTCGCCTTACCTGGCAGCTGAGCTCATGGCTGAGCTTGTTTGTTTGTGCGCCGGTTGTAGCTGGGGTATTACTAGGGTTGTTATCGGTGTTGCAGGCGTTGCTCTTAGCCGTCGTGCTTGGCGCGCTGCAAGCCATGTTTATACATTATGTGGTCACACCCAGAGTGAAAGGGCTCCAGGCTATAGAGTCGGGGTTGTTGAACTTTAAGGATGGGGATTTTTCCACCTCTTTGGCTTATAACAAAAATGATGAGCTGGGCGATTTGTGTCGGCTTTACAATGAAACCGCGAGCAAATTACATCAGGAGCGGCAATGGATATACCAAAGAGAATTGATGCTCGATAAGGTTCTGCATAGCTCGCCGCAAGCGCTGTTGTTAGTGAATGACAAACAGCAAGTGGTGTACAGTAACCACAGCGCTAGGAGCTTGTTGTTTGCCGATTTACGCGTTGAGGGTGAGCAATTATCGGTATTGTTTGCGCGCATGCCAAACGGGTTAGCGCAAGCTTTGCAGGCAGGGAAAGAGGGCTTATTTAGTGTTGAGCAGCAACATGAGCAGCGGCAAACATGGCACTTAGCCACCGGGCACTTCTTGCTCAACAATCAAGCTCATACCTTGTATATACTTAAGCCCATGACACGGGAGATCTCACGCCAAGAAGTGCAAGTGTGGAAAAAGGTGATCCGAGTAATTAGCCACGAACTCAATAACTCCCTCGCGCCGGTATCATCCATGTTGCACTCTGGGCAGTTGTTGGCACAAGGCATTGAAGACACCCGTTTAGCGCGGGTATTTACAACGATTGACGAGCGAATCGGTAAACTCGGTGAGTTTGTTCAAGGGTATGGGCGGTTCGCTAAATTACCACAACCGCAAATGAAACATTTCAGCTGGCACAATATGATGCAAGGGCTTACGCAGCAATGGGCTTTTACACTGCTTGGGGAATTGCCAGAGCAGGGCTATGGCGATGATACTCAGCTTGAGCAATTGCTTATTAACCTGCTCAAAAATGCCCATGAATCAGGCTCTCCAGAGGCAGATATCAGTGTTGAGGTGAATTGTAGCGAGGCGCAGCAGGAAATACTGGTTCGCGATCGCGGTAAAGGCATGTCAGAAGCCGTGATGGCCAGTGCGTTGGTGCCCTTTTACTCCACTAAAAGTTCGGGGTCAGGGCTAGGCTTAGCGCTGTGTCGTGAAATTTGCGAGGCGCATCATGGTGACATCAGTTTACACAATCGCCACCACGGTGGCTTAGTAGTTCGTGTGCACCTGCCCCTTGCTTAGTCGGTTGTGCCAGGCAAAAACAAAAGCGAATGTAAAATCAGCATGAGTAACACTTTATACATCACCGGCGCTGGGGTTAGCGCCGCCAGCGGTATTCCCACCTTTCGTGGTGAGGATGGGTTCTGGCGCATCGGCAGCGCACACTACACGCCTATGGAAATGGCAACTCGGGCCATGTACCAACATAATCCCAAGGAGTTTTTAGCCTGGTATTATCATCGTTTTGCTACGTACCGCCATCATGGCCCGAATGATGTGCATCACTGGCTCAGCGATAAAAATCTGATCACCCAAAATATTGATGGCTTAGATGCCAAGGCGGGGAACAACAATTATATCGCTATTCACGGGCGCTTAGATTTAATGACCGAATTTCATAACCAAGGAGAGGCGGTGACGACACACCCAGCGCCTTGGGAGAGCATTGATGAGGGGAACCTCCATGCTTCGTTGCTGGCGGCCTTTGCCATTTACGGTGAAAAGCCCCAGCTATACCACTCTTACAAACCTTTGGTCCTGCTCTTTGATGAGTATTACACCGACCTATATGGTATTACCGAGGCTCAGCAACGCATGCTATCAGCGGATAAAATCGTGTTTATTGGTACCTCGTTCAGCGTCAATATTACGCAAATGGCTTTGGAGATTGCCCGAAGCAGAGGCATTGATGTTGAGGTTGTTGACCCTGAACCGGTGCAAGTAGCACATGCAGAGGTGACTTATCACCGCATGACGGCGTTGGAATATGTGCAACGTATGGGTTAGCAGGTAATAAAAAAGCGCCCAACTGGGCGCCTTTAGTTAACGACTAGGAGTTAGTTGCTAATTTCAAAAATAACGCTTTGTTCTTGTTCGAGAAACCCGAATGTCATGAGCGCATCACCGCTGACATCCGGCTTTGCAGTGACATTCAAATACACTTCGTCACTTGCGCGCTTATTTAAGGTAGCGGTGACCAAGTTGTTATTGATAATCCACGTACTGGCATCGGTGACGTTAATGTTGTCGCTAAAACCAGTGTAATCCGCATACACACGTATTTCGGTGCTTTCACCTGCATTTAAGCTGATAGTTTCGCTATTGTCGTTTATAAAAATAGCAGATAACTCACCTTCTTGCGCAGAAGTGACTGACAGGCTGATGGAGTCTTGTACAGAGTCTGAGCAGCTCGCATACACCAACCCATCCCCTTTTTCTGTTGCCAATACAGCGCCACTGAATCTTGGGTTTGTTTCGATATAGGCGATAGCATTGTTATTTTCAGCCCAATTCACACCCGGCGTAACATCAACACTTTGCTCGTTAAGCGTGCCACGCACTTGCAAGGTTTCGCGCTCACCTAAATCAAGGTCTAAAGACTCATAGCTCTGCTCGTCGCTATCGACAAAACGAATGCTGGTGATTTGTGTTGGCGCGGTTGTGAAACTGAGCTGGTTACTGTTTGCTTGTGCGTAGGAGGCGCGCACTTGGAGATCATCACCACTGCTATCAGAGGTATATAAAACACCAAAATCATTGATGTAAGCCGTGGCACTGCCTGCCACTTCCCAGGTCAGCTTGTTGTTATCCACGGTGCCTTGATACCCATCATCATAGGTGACGGCGGTGGTAATTGTGTTTGGTTGACAGGCATAAGCACGGGCACTGTTTGCGCTCAAGGTCAGGCTCGCTACTTGAATGTCTTTAATAGATACTTCGATGCTTTCACTAACGTCATTGATGGTTGTCGCAGTGAAGGTGACTAGGCCTTGTTCAGTGTCGCTTTGAGCTTTAGCGGTGATTTTACCCTCGTCATTAATGCTCGCAAAATCAGGATGTGAGGATTGCCATGTCACCTCTTTGGTTATGTCGCGAGAGTCGCCTTTTGAGTCCACCCCCGTGGCCTTGAGTTGCAGCTCATCACCAGGTTCAATACGAATGCCACCGCCAGTAATGGAAATGCTTTCAATAAGTTCACCAGATTGTCTTTGGCGCTCTTTCTCGAATGCGGTGTTAATGCTGTTGGCATTGTCATTGTCACTGCAGCCACTGAGCATGCCTAAACTTAAAAGCAGGCTGCTTGCCAATAGAGTTTTATTCATTGCTTTATCCTTAAAAAACATAACTCAGACCAACGCCCCACGCGTCAATGAGGATATCGTCTTTGTTATAACGCTGTTGATAATCGGCATTAATACGAAAATTATAGGGAAGGTCATAATTTACTCTGCCTCCCCAAGCAAAGCCTGAGAATTCTTCTAAGCCATCATAGACACTGGGCTTGCCACTGAAGAGCACTTCGGTACGCGCATAACCTAAGGCTAAATCGACGCTAAAACCATCGTAATTCGGTGAGCGAAAGCGAAAAAATGCGCTGTAATTTTGGTCGATGTCCGTGGTGACACCTAGAAGATCGTCGTCGCTGCTACTTACTCCGCCTTGAAGCTCAAGGAAAATACCATTGTAAAGTTCAGCACCTAGCTTAATATTGTTCACTGTGGGGGAGGCGCTATTGCCATCAAAATCGGTGCTTAGTTGCAGGTAATCTGCACCGATATAATATTCATTGGCGTGAGCGTAATTGCACGCGAGCGCCAAGCCTAAGCACAGCAGTTGCTTTTTCATTGTGTCTTCCTTCTCGAGATGATCCACAGCAGTGTATCAAAATTGTATCTAAAGTGGGTAACAAGATGTAACCTAAATTTCGCCAACAGGCTATGCTAGGAACGCAGCGCCCGAGGCAAGATAGTGCGCCCTTTATACAAGGGGTTAAAAATGATAACTCACGCCTAAACCGTAGCTGTCGAGCTCAACTTCGTTACCCAAATCACGTGATGTGTAATCAAGCGCAACATGCCAGTTAGGGCTCACGGCGTAGTCAATGCGTGCAGAATAGGCAAAGCCATCGTCAGAGATACTTTGGTTAAGTGCTTGATTAGTTAAATCTACTTCGGTGTGGGCATAGCCTAATCCTAAATCAAAGGCAAAACCACGATGGCGAGGGGTGAGTAAACGCACAAACAATGCGCGGTTAGCGCTTAACTCATAAGTGGTACCCTCAACCATGTCATCATTGTCGTAGACACCCAGCTGTGCCTCCAAAGCAATTTGTTCAAAGATAAATACACCACCGCGTAAATTAACGTGGCTAAAATCTGCTTGTCCGGGCGTGCCGACAGTCTTTAAATCCATTAATTGATAATCGCTACCAAGATAAAAGTCCATTGGGTGTTCAAAAGGACGATTGTCGGCATGGGCATTCAGGCAGGTAGCGGCAAGCAAGGCACACAGGAGCTTATTCATAACATTATCCCTGTTGTAGTGAGCAAAAAATTGTATGCAAAATCCTAACTTAATGATTTAGCGAAGTAAATGGATGTACTCTATGGTGCTAACACAGCAAACAATAAAAAACCCAGCGCTAGGCTGGGTTTTGGTGCATCACAATGTTGAACTGTGGTTGTTATTGATTCGCTTCTAACTCTTCGCGTTTAGCGCGAATTTTTTCTTTCAGCTCTTCAATCTTTTCTTTTGTTTCTTCTGATAATTCACCGGCACCTTCTTTTGACTCTTCCCAAGCTTGCTGGGCTAGATCTTTAGAATCGGCAACTAAATTATCTAAATGTGTTTTACCTTCTTCACTAGCTACGGCAACAAGTGCTTGTGTTTCGTTAACAAGCTCATCAAGTTGCTCACCGAAAGACTCATCGTGCAATTGCGCGCTAAGATCTTTAGCATCTGCAACAGCAGAGTCCCATGCTTGGCTGATCTCTTCTTTTGCTTCGACCGCACTGTCTTTCGCTTGCTCTTTTGCTTCATTAGCATCTTCACAAGCACTCAGTACCAAGGCACTGGCTAGAACGGTAATAACAGCTAATAATTGCTTCATTGTGTCTTCCTCTTTGACAAAACCTGGGCTCAGTATAGCGGTAAAAATATAAATAGAGCATGAATTTGCTACTTTTATCTGAGCAGTTGTGACGGTGCACCATTTCGAAGCAGCGCTGTGCACTGATGGCGCAATGACTGCACCAGATTATGCGAATAAAAATTTAAGGTACTGAACACGAAAAGAAAAATAGAGTTGGCACTAATTCTGCGGCGGTCTTTGCCAAGCAAGGGGTTAAGGAGCACCGACATGGGTATTAGTTACCTGAGCGTGATTGAACGCTACCAAGAGCATCATAGCGTCATCACCCCCTTACTCGATGCACTTATTCAGTCTTTGCAAGCCCACCCGCAGTGGCAAAACCAGCCACACCTTGCTTTTGCAAAGCTATGCCAACATTACCATTTTGCTGAGCTGTGTTATTTACTTGATAGCAACGCGGTGCAACTGAGTGCCAATATCGATAACAAAGGGAATACCCTGCACGGGCAGGGGTGTAGTCGAGCCTCTCGGCCTTACTTCACGGCGCAGCAGCAGGGCCAATTTACACTCAGCGAACCTTACATCTCTTTAGCCACCGGCAACCTATGTGTGTCGGTGATGGCCCCTTGCCACCAAGGTAGCGACAACCAAGGCTATGTAGTGGTTGATATTCACCTCGCTCAGCTGGTGGAGTATGTGATGGGGGACCGTTCTCGAAGCCGTTTTAGTGGCGTATTTAAAGCCGGCTACAGTGTCATTGTTATGAGCTTATTTACACTGGTATTAGTGCTTATGTACACCGTTAGCATGGAAATTTGGCACTTATTGCTGAGTCTAAATGGTGATAGCGACCCGCTGCAGCCTTTTGGCATTATTATCTTTATTACCTTAGCGTTATCCGTATTTGACTTAGGTAAAACCATCCTCGAGGAAGAAATTTTAATGCACAAAGATATCTTCCGTCACAGTTCTACGCGACGAACAATTACGCGATTTATTTCCACTATCCTTATTGCCATCTCCATTGAAGCGTTATTGACCATGTTCAAGGCTTCTTTGGGGCAGACAGAGTACACCACCGCCGCGCTGCTGATGATGTTGAGTGTGATGGGGTTGCTGATAGGGCTAGGCGTGTATGTTTATCTAGGTGCTAAGGCAGAGCTGCTGTTAATACAAGCTCAGCGAGCTAAAAAAGGCAGTTGAGGGCGTCTCTACTATACTTGTGGCAACGTTTGTGCGGGCCTTGGGAGTGGTGAGCTATGTATGACAACTTAAAGAACCATCAGCACTACACGGTGACTCTTTACACCCCAGATAAAGACATCGATCAGCATGCGATTGATGTGCTTAGCAGACACTTTGACCATATTTTGGTTACCAGTGATAAGCAGCAACTACTGACTGCTGTGAGCCTATCTCCCGCTGTAGTTGTGTTTATGTCTTTTGAGCATTTTGCCGACGCGCTGCAATTTTATTACACCCATTTAGAGCCAATGCAGCGCACGCCGCCCACCTTTAAGGTTGCCTACCTTATTGCTCGTAAAGACGAAGCGGACGCCTATCACGCGTTTGCCATCGACGCTATTGATGACTACGTGGTGGTGCGCCCGCTCTACGAGGTACATCGGCCGATATTAGTTGCAACCACCTTAATGCGCCAATTGGGTGTGGTGGCAGCGTCGAAGCAAGCTAAAAAGGCCCATTTTCAGCAGCTTCACCTGAGCGCTAAAGTAGAGCAGCAAATGCTTGAAGGGCTGCGACATAAAAAAGCGCTGAAAGAGGCATTTACTCACTCTATAAATGAATTACAAGCGCACATTGCGGATCAGTCCCAGCACTTGGGTGATGACGGTGAACAGGTTGATGTTAAAGAGGTAAAGGCGTTGCTTTCGCGGCTATGCTCCGATGAGTTACGACCTATGCTGCTACATTTACAGCAGCAAGCTTTAGATCTTCTGGAGCAGTGCTTGCTTAGCCGCAGTCAGCAAAGCGGTGACACTGTTGATACGTCGAAAGCCACAATCGAGCGGGTGCAGCCCTGTGTCAAAGATGCGCAAGTTAATAATGTTTTACTGGTGGATCACGATGAGGTGTCGTTGCAATTAAGCGCCCGCTGCTTAGCGCATTATCAGTGTCAGGTGGTTGAAGTACTTAATGGCCGCGAGGCACTGAAACTATTACAACAACACGCATTTGATTTAATCGTGCTGGACATTAACCTTGATGACTCCGATGGTATAAACATCGCATATCAAATTCAGCATAACCAAGGCACTAATCAGCAAACGCCCTTGATATTAATGGTCAAGCAACTGTGCAGTGTAACCAAGCAGCGCGCAAAAGACGCGGGCTTTGAGGTGTTACTGGAAAAACCTCTGACCATGAAAAGCTTAGATTCAGCGCTTACTCAGCTGCAGCGCCGTCTATCGCTAAAAGAATGAGCGCTTTTCTAATAAACACACAGCCTGTTATTCCCATGAATGTCGATGTTTTAGCGGTGGATCGCAAAAATGTTAAAACATATCCACGATAGTGTGCTTGAAGTAACCCTACTTCTACTAAAAGCAACTTTTCATACAAGACTATTAGATTTTTCTATTAATATTAGTTACCTAGTATGATAAAAATCTAAGAAAAATAAATTTCTAAAAAACTTTCACAGAATCTAGTCAAACATCCTCAACCACATTTTGACGAATGATGGCTAGTACCCTAACTTAGTGCAATGCATTAATATTTTCTACTAAACCCTTTTAAAAAGGCCTTTCATGGATGACTTAGCCCCCTTAGATTTAAAAGCAATCTTACACTCAAAACGTGCCAACTTGTATTACCTCGAATATTGTCGAGTAATGCAAAAAGATGGTCGTGTGCTGTATTTAACTGAAGCCACCAAAGAAAACCTTTACTTCAACATTCCCATAGCCAATACAACCGTGTTGTTGTTAGGCAATGGCACATCTATCACCCAAGCCGCAATGCGTATGCTGGCACAAGCTGGCGTGCTGGTCGGCTTTTGTGGAGGTGGGGGCACGCCGCTTTACATGGGCAATGAAATTGAATGGTTTACTCCACAAAACGAATACCGACCTACAGAATACTTACAAGGCTGGATGGGCTTTTGGTTTGATGACGACAAACGTTTGGCAGCGGCAAAAACATTTCAGCATGCACGTATCGACTTTCTAAAACACGTTTGGCAAAAAAACCGAGACTTAAAAACAGAGGGCTTTGACTTTGACGATAACACCATTCAAAACGCGCTCAACTCTTTTTTTACCCGAACTGAAAAAGCCATCAATTCGCAGGAACTGTTGTTAACGGAAGCTCAGCTCACCAAGGTGCTTTACAAATATGCCGCTGATGCAACGCAAAACGAAGGGTTCAAACGTCAACACCAATCAAGCCGCACACTCGATATAGGCAAAGCCAACGACTTTTTAAACCACGGAAATTACTTAGCTTATGGGTTGGCCGCTTGCACACTTTGGGTGCTTGGTATTCCTCATGGATTTGCCGTCATGCACGGCAAAACTAGGCGCGGTGCATTGGTGTTTGATATAGCCGATTTGATTAAAGATGCACTGGTGCTGCCTTGGGCATTTATCTGCGCCAAAGAAAATGCCACGGAGCAAGAATTTCGCCAGCAAATTTTGCAAGCTTTTACCTATCACAAAGCGCTTGATTATATGTTTGAGCAAGTTAAGAAAGTGGCACTGCAAAACTTAACAGAAGAGCAAATTGATGCGATAGGAAACAACCCAGCGGGTGACCAATTATGATGGTTACCTTTGTCTCTCAATGCGAAAAAAACGCCCTCAAAAAAACACGACGAGTACTCGACGCCTTTGCCAATCGAATTGGCGACAATACATGGCAAACCGTGATCACCCAAGACGGACTCGATACCGTTAAAAAGATGCTGCGCAAAACCGCCAGCCGCAGTACCGCTGTGAGCTGCCATTGGATTAGAAGCCGCGCCCGCAGCCAATTTTTATGGGTGATTGGCAATAAGAATAAGTTTAATTTGGAAGGTGTAGTGCCGGTTAACAGAACTTTGCTCAATCTTGAACACAAAGAATGGGAACAAGGTTGGCAGTTGAATGAAATCATTTTACTAGCAACAAGTCTTGCTGGGTTATTCCACGATTTTGGCAAAGCTAATACCTTATTTCAGGCCAAACTGGCGGGCAAAACCAAGCAAAAAGGTGAGCCTTATCGTCACGAATGGGTATCGCTAAGGTTATTTGAAGCACTAGTAAAACATAAAGCGGATGAAGTTTGGCTAACTGAGCTTGCAATGCTCACTCCTAGTAAAGCGAGTGAATTAGAGCAATTCATGCTCACTAATATGTGCAAAGATAATGAAAAACAACAGCGCGTGTTTGAGCATTTATCGCCACTTGCAAAGCTCGTCGCTTGGTTAGTGGTATCGCATCACAGGCTGCCATTAGATCACACCAAAGTGGCAAAAATTGATCAAATGGAACAATGGTTAAATACTTGTGGTGCAAGTCATTGGAACTCTGCCAATGCGTTAGATCTAAGCGCCTATGGTGAAGATGCTATTACCCAAAACTGGCAGTTTGAATTTGGTACACCTTTAGTAAGTCAAACTTGGCAAATCAAAGCGAAAAAGCTTGCAACAAGAGCCTTAAAGAACCCTGCTATCAGTGCAATGAATATGGATTGGCTTGGGCAAACTTTCGTTGCGCATATTGCGCGAATGAGCCTTATGTTGGCCGATCACTATTATTCATCATTGCCCTTTGAAAAGTGCAAATCAGCTTGGCGCGACCCAAATTATCAACCTATTGCCAATACAGATAAAACTGCAAATTTAAATAAAGCACAAGCCAAACAGCACCTTGATGAACACAACATTGGTGTTGCTGCAAATGCCCAGCGTTTTATTCAAAACCTACCTGCGCTTAAATTTACCTTGCCTGCGATTACGCAACATAGGCTGTTTACGAAAAGTGCTGCACAGGCCAAGTACCGCTGGCAAGACAAAGCGTTTAGCGAAATTAAAACAATTGCCAAAACAACCGAGAAACAAGGTTTTTTTGGAGTGAACATGGCATCAACAGGCTGCGGTAAAACCATTGCAAACGCCCGTATTATGTACGCACTTGCAGATGAAAGAGAAGGCTGCCGATTTTCAGTCGCACTTGGGTTAAGAACGCTTACGCTACAAACAGGTGATGCATACAAGTCGCTGTTAAAGTTAGGTGACGATGAATTAGGTGTACTGGTTGGTTCTCAAGCAGTGAAAACACTATACCAGTTAAGCAAAGAACAGGAAGTTATGGGTTCTGGCAGTGAATCTGCTGAAGATTTATTAGCTGATTTATGCGTCAGTTACCAAGGCCAAATTTACGACGGGCGGTTAAAACATTGGTTAAGTAGCAGCCCTAAGTTAGAACAGTTAGTCAGTGCGCCCGTGGTTGTCAGTACCATCGACCATTTAATGCCAGCCACCGAAAGTAAGCGCGGAGGTAAGCAAATAGCACCTATGTTGCGTTTACTTACCTCTGATTTGGTACTCGACGAGCCAGATGACTTTGGTTTAGAGGATTTACCCGCATTGTGTCGATTGGTGAACTGGGCAGGTATGTTGGGCTCTCGCGTTTTGTTGTCTTCGGCCACTTTGCCACCTGCGCTGATTAAAACGCTATTTGACGCTTATCAAAGTGGCAGAGAACACTTTAATCAAGCGCAGTTTGGTGATCATCAAAAATGCTCAGTGGTGTGTGCGTGGGTCGACGAGTTTTCGAGTGTTACTAAAGAAATTAGTAATAAAGAGCATTACCTAGAACAACACAACGCCTATGTTAAAAAGCGAATTACAAAATTACAAAAACAACAGCAAGTATTGAGAAAAGGCCAAATTGCGCCAATCGAGTTTGAACAAAGCGATACCGTTTATCAGCAAGTTGCTAACACAATTTACACGAATGTTTTTAAGCTTCATGCCAAGCATCACAGTCAAAGCCCTTGCGGTAAAAAAGTGTCGCTTGGTGTAGTGCGAATGGCGAATATTAACCCTATTGTTGCTACAGCAAAGGCACTATTTGCCATAACCGCTATGCCAGACCATGAAGTGTTTTACTGTGTATATCACTCACAATACCCGTTGGCGCTGCGCTCTTATAAAGAAACTCGCCTCGACAATATATTATCAAGGCATGATGAAAACGCCCTTTGGCAACAGCCAGAAATTAAACAAGCGTTAAAAACCAGTAAGGCAAATAACTTGATATTTGTGGTTTTAGGCACTTCGGTTGTCGAAGTAGGTCGTGATCATGATTACGACTGGGCGATTGCCGAACCAAGTTCAATGCGCTCATTAATTCAACTAGCTGGTCGTATTCAGCGCCATCGCCAGCAAACACCAAGCGACAGTAATTTGTATGTGTTAGAGCAGAATATTCGAGCTCTTAAGGGGGAAAATTCGGCGTATTGTAAACCCGGTTTTGAAAGCAAAGCATTACCACTTGGCGATCATAATCTTAAAAACTTGCTCAGCACTGAACTTGACAATATTTCTGCGATATCGCGAATAGTCGAGCCCGAATTTAAGGGGAGCGACTTTATGTTCGACCCTCAAAGTAACGAATCACAAGCGAATAAAACAACAAGTTTTTTAGTACAAGAGCATCGTGCCCTGCGCTTTGCATTAGAAAAAACAATGGGTGAAAAGTACAAGTTGCCACTATACCGTAACTACAAAGAAGCCAATTTATGGTGGCGCTCAAGCAAATCGTATGATGCGAATTGGAACGCCGAATTTATTCGCCAAACCGAGTTTAGACAGTCGCAACCACAAGAAGCATTTATTTTACATGTTGAAGACGAAACACTTTGCTGGAGCCAACTCGATACCAGTAGAAAACCTTATTGTTACGTCAGCAAGCAATCACGGTTTTTGCAAGATGATACAGCTTTGGCAGATGGTTGCCATTGGTGGTTTGCACACAGTGTTATTGGTGTTTATCAACATTACGCCGACGCACTTAATTTATCCTTACAAAAAGCCAGTGAACAATTAGGCGCAGTCAGTTTACGTGCCGAGCAGAATGAACAATCCATTACTTGGAGTTGGCACCCCCAATTGGGAATTTATGAAAATATAACAACGAAGGAAGACGAATGGACAGCACTTTGAGCGATGCCATTGCCGATTATATCGAGCAGCGCAAGCAAACTAAGCTCGAGCCACTTTTAAAAGCCTTAAATAAAGTGCTCGAAAAAAGCGACGATCCTGTTGTCATAGCACAGGCCAAAGCCGATTATGCAGAACAAGCTGCACCAATAGAAGCTGCGTTTAAACCGGATGTTTGGTTAACCGATGCAACAAAACGCGCCAAGCAAATTAGCTTGGCAACCCATGCGCCTAAATATACTCATAGTGATGCTAAAGCTAGTAGCATGCTAGTTACTCAGCATGAAATAAACAGCAGCTATGTGACAACAGCTAGTTTAAAAGAAAAGGCTATTGATGCCGTTGGTAATGCAGCAGTGCATGATGTGGCTAAATTGCTAAAAATTGAAGTTGCAGGTGAAAGCTTGATAACTCAATTGCAGGCAGGCCACTTAAAGGCACTTAATGCCTTCACAGATGATGAGCAGGTGTTAAATGAGTGGCAAGCAGGCTTTAAAGAAGCATTGGGCGACGCAAAGTTGGCTGGGCATACCTTAAGTAAGCAACTTTATTACCCTGTATCGCAAAGTAACAGTAAAGATCAAGCCTATCATCTATTGATTCCGCTCACATCATCAGCGGTGTCCCAAAAGCTTCATAACGCAGTAACTCAAACGCGTTTTGGTGAAGAAGCAAAAGCGATAAAAGAGGCGCGTAAAAAAGGGCATTATCACCCGTATGAATCAGTAAGTTTTGTTGAAACGGCGATACAAAACTTTGGTGGTTCACAACCACAAAATATTTCACTTTTAAACAGTAAAAGTGAGCGTGGGAGTAAGTGCTTTTTGCTCAGTTGTGCTCCGCCAAGCTATCAAGGGCAAGTTAAAGCACCTTCAAAGCAAACGAGCTTTTTTAATCGTGAATTTAGTTATTTAACAGCACAAAATGTCAAAGAATTTAAAGCGTTTTTAGCAAACTTAAAAGACAGTGATCGTAATTTCAAAACCCGTTACAAACGCGACTTTTGGTACACACAACCCATTTTAGATGCTTTATTTGAGCGTGCCGCGATATTACAAAACCAAACTGAATTAACTGGCTGGGCAACATCGGCAGACATCAAAATGAAAAAAGCACATTGCCTATGGCTTGATGTTTTTAATGATAATGCCTCGTTTCAAGCCGAACGTGACAAACGCGAATGGCAAGATGAAGTCGCTCACGATTTTGCTACTTGGCTACTAAGGAAACTAGAAAATAAAGACGCTTACCTTTTAGGTGATAACGAGCACAGCTATTTTAAAAAGCTGTGTTTGCAGCAGCTCAAAGCGTTTGAGCGGCATACGCCAAAATTAGGAGATCTGTAATATGAGCCAATATATATTAATCAAAAAGCTTAATGTACAAAACGCCAATACTATTGCAGGGCTCACTTATGGGTTTCCTGCAATTACCAACTTTTTAGGCTTTGCTCATGCGCTTTCAAGAAAATTACCTTCAAGTTTAAACGTTAATTTAGGTGGTGTGGTGGTTATCAGCCACAAAAATCAGGTGCATGCTCGCCAGCCTAAAGGGTGGGGCGATTATGTGTTTGCATTAACCCGTAACCCACTTACATATCAAGGTAAAACAGCGCCAATTAATGAAGAAGGCCGCATGAATATGCAAATTTCTTTATTAGTTGAAGTAAAAGGGTTGGTAGCAGGTGACACCCTGACAGAAACAGATCTTAAAGCGCATTTAAAGCGGTTGATCCCAACGTTAAGACTGGCTGGTGGTCAAATACTCGGGTTTGAAGCGTGTGAACTGTTAAATACAGAAGAGCAACAAGCTTATGCATTGCGCCGTTTAATGCCGGGCTTTGTACTTATGGATCGTCACGAATACCTTGCAGCGCACTTTGAACAGCGAAAAACTGAACAAGACGATGTGTGCTTATTTGATGCTTGGTGTGATTTTGCAACATTAACTTATCGTGCAAACCCAAGTGAACATCAACAAACAGAAGATACTGTTGAGGCAGAGCAGGCAATAGTCAAAGCCAATTGGGAGTACGTACCCAAGCCTAATGCAGGCTATTTAGTACCGATTGCCACAGGCTTTTGCGCAATTTCACCTTTATATGACGCTGGTGAGGTCGCCAATGTACGAGACAATACAGTGCCTGTGACCTTTGCTGAAACCGCATACAGTGTGGGTGAGTGGCAAAGTGTGCATCGCCTTCATCACATTGAAACAGCCCTTTGGCGTTATACCGATAATCATCCGTGGTACATCGCGACCACACACGAATTTAACCAACCTATTATTGAACCTGACTTCATCGACAGCGAAGCGGCATTTAACCCAGATAATTTTTAAGAATATGGAGATTTAACCATGGCAGACGTAAAACTAAAAACCCCTTCAGTATTGGCTTTTGAAGCAAAGCTTATTCCATCTGACGCACTCATGTTTGCAGGTAATTTGGGCGCGGATACCTGGCAACCGATCTTAGTTGGTGAAAAGGCGGTTAGAGGCACTATTTCAAACAGATTAAAAGCTGCAACGGCGAATGACCCAGCGAAACTAGACGCTGAAGTTTCGAAGGCGAACTTGCAAACTGTAGATGTAGCCGCGTTACCCCATGATTGCGACACACTAAAACTCGTATTTACATTAAGAATATTGAGCGACTTGCATGTACCCTCAACTTGTAATGACCCTACTTATCAAGCTGCGCTGGGCGAGATTGTGAAGCAGTATCAAATAGAGACTGAGTTCAAAGAGCTAGCCAAGCGTTATGCTCATAACATCGCAAATGGGCGCTTTTTATGGCGCAATCGTGTTGGTGCAGAGCAAGTTAAAGTGGTTGTTAGCGTTGGCGAAAAACAATTTAGTTTCGATAGCTATGAGTTCAGCTTAAAAGCATTTGATGACAACGAGCAGCTCAATGAGTTGACACAAATGATTCAACAAGGCTTGATTGAGCAACATGCGTTTATCAAAGTTGAGGCTTACAGCCAATTAGGCCAAGGTCAAGCGGTGTTCCCATCACAAGAGTTAGTCATGGGTGGTGGCAAAGGGGATAAGAGTAAGTTTTTGTATCAACTTGATGGGCAAGCAGCGATGCACTCACAAAAAATTGGTAATGCCCTACGTACCATTGATACTTGGCACCCACAAGCCGATGAAATAGGTGCGATTGCGGTTGAACCTTATGGTTCGGTAACCAACCGTGGTGCGGCATATCGCCAGCCAAAAGAAAAAACCGACTTTTACAACTTATTAGATGCTTGGTTACTGAAAGGCAAAGCGCCCTCAATGGAACAACAACACTATGTAATGGCCATGCTGATCCGTGGTGGTGTGTTTGGGGAATAAGGAGTCGCGATGAACTACTACCAAGAAATCACCTTGCTGCCAGAGGCTGAAATACCGCTCGGATTTATATGGCAAAATGTGTTTCAGCAAGTGCATATTGCACTTGTAGAAAACAAGGTCGCACCTAACCAATCTGGGGTCGCTGTTGGCTTTCCTAATTATGGTCAAAAAGGCTTTCCGCTCGGCAATAAGCTGCGATTGTTTGCAAAAGAGCAGACACACTTAGAAAAGTTATCCATTAATAAATGGTTAACTCGTCTTGAAGACTATTGTCATATAAAAGCCATAAAACCAGTACCAGAAGACGTAACATGGGTGAGTTTTACTCGTCAGCATGTTAAATCACCTGGGCGTATTGATCGTGAGATGCAAGGAAAGGCTGAACGGTGGTCGGCTAAAAGTGGTAAGCCTTTAGTTGAATGCTTAGCAGAGCTAGAAAGCACCAAACCTTCTTCAAAATGTGACTTACCTTTTGTTTATTTACATAGTCAACAAACAAAGCAACGTTCACCAGACACCAATAGTAAATACCCTCTGTTTATTGCGTTAGCAAAAGTTGAAATTGACCAACAAGGAGTTTTCGATTGTTATGGTCTTAGCGCAAAATCAAATGGAGATAGAGAGTTGGGCTGTGTGCCACAGTTCTAACAAATAAAGGATTTTTTCCCCTTTATTTTTGTTCTTTAAAAATTTGCTTAAAATACAGCATGTTGCAACATCCTGTGAAATTAAGGTAAAACTGGGTTTTTATCTTAATAGCTTGTTGCAACTTACTTTTTTTCATTTACTCTATACTTCACTGCCGAACAGGCAGCTTAGAAAATATCAAACACCATCACCAGATGAAAAACCCCCTTCACTGCCGAACAGGCAGCTTAGAAAGATAGAGCGAATCTGGGTGATCATCTGTGATGCTTCACTGCCGAACAGGCAGCTTAGAAAAATATGGATGACCGAATCACTAAAGATTCACACTTCACTGCCGAACAGGCAGCTTAGAAATGCAAAGTGGCAGGAAGAAATGGCCAAGTTGCCTTCACTGCCGAACAGGCAGCTTAGAAACTGGACGCCGACAAAACCCTCTTGGTCTGTCACTTCACTGCCGAACAGGCAGCTTAGAAAACAACCTGGCTCACAAGAAAGGACAGCGTCACCTTCACTGCCGAACAGGCAGCTTAGAAAACAAACAAACAAAATGGCCGTTAAAATCACCACTTCACTGCCGAACAGGCAGCTTAGAAAACCGGAACTGGGTGGCGTTATGGTGATGTATTCTTCACTGCCGAACAGGCAGCTTAGAAAAGTAGCGCCACTATCGCATAAAGTTGATGACCCTTCACTGCCGAACAGGCAGCTTAGAAAGACCATGCAAACCGGTTAGCCCAGGTCATATTCTTCACTGCCGAACAGGCAGCTTAGAAACCCCCAAAGGGGACCCCCCCAAAGTGCCAGGCCTTCACTGCCGAACAGGCAGCTTAGAAAGACCAAGAAGATCATATTGCTAGATTTATTTACTTCACTGCCGAACAGGCAGCTTAGAAAATAGTAACGCTTTAAAATCCTGTTTGGTCATGCTTCACTGCCGAACAGGCAGCTTAGAAAGCCGGATGGCATCATGACAATGACCCTCCAAACTTCACTGCCGAACAGGCAGCTTAGAAAATAAGGAAACCGTCCTCGTAAAACGCATCGATCTTCACTGCCGAACAGGCAGCTTAGAAAGCTAGCACTGTCTTTGACGGTGGATAGGTGTTCTTCACTGCCGAACAGGCAGCTTAGAAAACAGCTTTGCAGATGAAAAGCAGGCTAAGTAACTTCACTGCCGAACAGGCAGCTTAGAAAATAAGGAAACCGTCCTCGTAAAACGCATCGATCTTCACTGCCGAACAGGCAGCTTAGAAAGCTAGCACTGTCTTTGACGGTGGATAGGTGTTCTTCACTGCCGAACAGGCAGCTTAGAAAACAGCTTTGCAGATGAAAAGCAGGCTAAGTAACTTCACTGCCGAACAGGCAGCTTAGAAATTTATAATTTGTGAGCCGTGATTGTCTCTAATCTTTACTGCTGAATAGGCTCCTTATCAGTGGGCTTGATGTTTTTGAGTTGCGTGTCGTTGAGTGGATTAACTGTTTTTGCCATATGTACTATTCCCTGAAGGCTCTGATATATGGGGCTTTGACGCACCCATATACTACGAGTTGGAGTGCGATGTACTAACTTAGTACATGAAATAGTACATAAACAACTGAATTTCAAAAAACGTGGGCGTACATTACAGGCATTAAAAAACCCGCTAAGCTTTGAAACTCAACGGGTTTTTAACGTTTTCGAACTTAATCGAACTGTGAAGTGGTGGAGCTGGGGGGATTTGAACCCCCGTCCGGAAAACCTCGACCATCGGTCCTACATGTTTAGTGTCGTCTTTTGGTTAACCTTTGAGTCTCGGACGCACACGATAAACAAAGGCGAGGCCGCTTAGTTTTAACCCTTCAACCCCGGCCAGGGTTTCCGTAGCGAGTCTGTGTAGGGTGACACTTCAGAACCGGGTCCACAGACATACACCGGAGAAGTGCTAGCGGGCTATTATGCCGCTAGAGCGTAGTTATCGTCGTTTGCGATTACTTTAAAATGCGGCTTTTTTACGAGGCCAACCGCACCTCGACATGCACCTCAGGCGTCTTGAATCCCGTCGAATCCTAATCAGCCCCTGAAATACGTTTCAGTATCCACAAGTATAACTGAGAGCATGACCCTACTACAAGCGAAAGCAACTGAATTTCTTATAAATCAGGCGTGTTTGCCTATTCCCTGTGCAAAAACAACACATTTGCTATAACAACTGCGAAAAGAGTATGAACAATTACTTAACAATTAAGTATGAGTATGGTCAAATAGCGCTCGATGCAAAAACACTAATAATAAAATCGTGCTCACTTGCTGGGCGCTTCTTGGAAGTAAAATAACGTGTCCCTATTTGCCTTTGATAAGCTCAGTGGCGAGGTGAGCTTAATTGATCATCCCATGAATGGCTCAGTACCTGCCAGCGCTACCCAGCTTATGGAATTACTGGCGCAATCGCCTTACGCCGACTGCGAAATCCTTGATGCCAATATCGCGGCATTATTTAATCCGTCTAAGTCTAACCAGTCACGTGTTGTAGCGCGGGTAGTCAATGCTCGTCTGAATGTTAATATCGATGAACCACTGATGATGGCAGAGGGCGAGCTCACCTGCGCTCGTGGTGGTGAAATTTTAGATTTAGACAACGCTGTGCGTCAACTTCGTGAAGCTGGAATCAAAAAAGGTATTAGTCGTAAAGCGCTTGAGTTATTGCTAGCGAAGCAGTTTGAGCTGCCACCAGGGGGGCGTGCCACGGCAATTGTTGCTGTTGGGCGTAAAGCCAAAAGTGGTGAAGATGCACGTTTTATTCGTCTATGCGCCACCGCTCAAGACCGCGTTTTATGTCCGAAAGAAGCTGAGAATGGCAAGGTGGACATGCGCGACCTTGGCGATATTATTACTGTGAAGCCGGGTAGCCCGTTAATGCAAAGAGTGCCAGCAACGGCAGGGGAACCTGGGTACAATTTATTTGGTGAGCAACTTGCGCCTAAACCCGGTCGTCAGTTCCCGCTTGAGGTCATGGAAGGCACGCGTCTAGATAGTGACAATGAGAACCTCTTGGTGGCCGACGCTGTCGGGGTGCCGGTTGCACTTGCTCGGGGTGTGCGAGTGGACGACGTGCTGTGCTATGACTTCGTTGATGCAACAACGGGGCATATTCGCTTCGAGGGCAGTGTGATTGTCAGCGGTGATGTAAAAGATGCGATGCAAATTGTCGCCACTGGTGATATCACCGTCTTGGGCTTTGTCGAATCGGCAACGCTACAAAGCGACAATGAGATCACCGTCGTTAAGGGCGTGATCGGACGCAAACGAGACGAGTCTGAACCCTGTAGTTGCCGTATTCAAGCTAAACGCAGTGTCTCTATTGGCTATGCTCAATACAGTGATATCCAATCGCAGCAAGATATCTTTATCGACCGCCAAGCACTGCACTGTGAGCTAAGCGCTCGGCGCTTAATTCGTGTTGGTCGGGGCAAAAACCCCCGAGGCAAGTTGATTGGTGGCTTTGTCAGCAATGCTTTGCGCATAGAGACTGGCGAGTTAGGTGCGCCATCGGGTACACGCACTAAAGTGTATCTGGGTCAGTATTACTATGAACTAAAACAAAAGCGTAAAACCTTAGCTGAACAGCAAAAACGCATTAACGAGAAGTTTGCTGCCTTACAGGTGCTTCGTAAAAAGGCCTTAAAAGAGGCGGATAATGACAAACGCAAACGTCAGTGCGCACATTTGGATAAGCATGAAGCTCAGTGGGTGGCCATCAAGCAAGGGGTAGAGAAGAAAAAACGACTCGTGCAACAGCGTATTAATATGTTGTTGGGCACGAGCCGTGTGCGGGTAAATGACTTAATGCACCCTGGAGTGGAGCTGAAAATTGCCCATGATATCACGCAGATATCGCGTATCTATCCGCCGCATTCAGCGCTGTTGAGTGAAGGCAAAATCACTCAACAATTTCCACTTTAAGGCACTTGCGGCCTTAGACGCCTTCGGTATTTGCCGGCGGTGTAGGCTCTTCGCTAGTCTCGGTACTAGCGAGCGGCCAGCCTCCCAAGCTTTGCCATTTGTTAACGATAAAGCAGAACAGCTCAGCGGTACGCTCTGTATCATACAAGGCGCTGTGCGCTTGGGCATTATCAAACTCGATTCCCGCAGTGCGACACGCTTTCGCCAGTACCGTTTGTCCTAACGCTAATCCGGCCAGCGACGTGGTGTCAAAGCTTACAAAGGGGTGAAATGGCGTGCGTTTAATTTTACAGCGCTCAATGGCGGCATTTAAAAAGCCATGGTCAAAGGCGGCATTATGAGCAACCACCACGGAGCGTTGGCAACCAGCGTCTTTTTGCGCTTTGCGTACAAATTTACAGATACTTTTCATTGCTTCGCTTTCATCCACCGCGCCACGCAATGGCGAGAAAGGGTCGATACCATTAAACTCAATGGCCGATTGCTCGATGTTTGCCCCTTCAAAAGGGTCAACATGAAAGTGTTGCGTTTGGTCTAGGTGCAAGTAGCCTTGCTCATCCATTTTTAATGTGGTGACAGCAATTTCAAGCAATGCGTCGGTATTTTTATTAAAGCCAGCGGTTTCCACGTCGATAACTACAGGAAAGAAGCCACGAAAGCGCTGTGCAAAGCGTGTTGGTTCTGTGTCTGCCATAATACTGCCCAAAGCCAATAAAGGCCGGCTATTATGGCAAAAACTGCGCCATGCCAACAGGGGCTAAGGTAAAATTAATCACGCCATAGTGCCATCAAGTTCGTTTTCTGTGGTACAAGTATTGCATTGCGTTTCGTACACGGTAAAAGCGTCAATGGTTCGACGAGGTATGTTCACATCATGATTAGGTTTTCATTAATTGCATTGAGTGTGTTGTTAAGTGCTCAGGCGCAGGCGGCGATGCGCAGCTACGAGGCTTCAGCACAGTCCTCGCATTGGACCTTGGTAGAAAACTCGCGTTTACAGTGCCAACTTAATCATGAAGTTCCCTATTATGGCGAAGCCATATTCCGCGCTCATGCCAGCAAAAATAAAGCCTTAAACTTTAATTTGGACATGGTTGTTCGCCCCAATAATTATGACTTAGCTGCATTGGAAGCAGTGCCGCCAAGCTGGCGCCCAGGCACCCATGCGAAAGCGTTAGCGTCAATGGAGCTACTGCGGCAATTCGATGGCGAGCTCGGTGACAGCACGGCCTGGGAGATGCTCTCAGAGCTAGAGAAGGGCAATCACCCCACTTTTTACTACCAAGATTGGCGTAACGCCCGTGATCAGGTTTCGGTAGGCTTATCGTCGGTTAATTTTAAGCAAGCGTATTGGGCGTTTTTACAATGTCGTGACGGATTATTGCCTTTTAGTTTTGAAGATATCGCGTTTACGGTGATGAATTACAAGAAAAACTCCAGCGAGTTGACCAAGTCATCGAAAAAGCGCCTCGCACAGATAGGTGAGTACCTCAAGCATGACAAAGAAATAGAGTCGGTGATGATCTCGGCCTATACCGATAGCTATGGTGGACGTTGGAATAACCTCGAACTTTCTAAACGCCGTGCGGCGGCGATTGCCGAGTATATTAAAGAGTTAGGTGTAGATGAAGGTAAGTTGGTGACTACGGGGTTTGGCGAGAAGCGCCATGTCGCTCCAAACGAGACGGTGATTGGTCGCGGCAAAAACCGTCGCGTAGTGATTCAAATAGCTAAGCCATAAGGCTCATCAGCGTAGCTTATTCGTTAGCGGCGCTGACCATGGCACTGATTTCTGTCCACTCATCACGTTGATACACACTAATGCGTACCGGATGGCCGTTTACATCATAAAACAAGGTAAAGCGGCCAATATCACTGGTAATATTCAACGGCTCACCCAGCTTACTCTGATAAAAATCAGTGACTTCGTTGTCAGTAAGTCGAGTGAAACCATCAAGCACCATGGGGTATTTCTTTTCCACGGTCATGCGGGTGGTAAAATCTTCTGGCAAAGGTAGCAAAGACAAGTCCGCATAGGCTAGGTTGCTCGCCGCTACCAAAACACTTCCTGCAAGGGTGGTAGCAAGTCGGCGAAAAGCGTTATTCATGGTTTCACTCCGATTATAAACACATCTTTATATTATAAAATTTAACCTATATTTAACCAAAAATCACTTTATTTGTCCGCGCTTTAGGTCGCGAATAATAAAACGGGCAGGGTGCAGGGCCTGATCGACACGATTTGAAATCGGCAATGGCTCATCACATAGGCTGGCCACTAGTGCCTCAGCGCACAGGGGAGCCGTGCATAAGCCTCGTGCCCCTAAGCCAGTAAACAAGTGTAAACCAGGGTTTTGATGACGCAGTGGTTGCTGGCCTTGCCACTGTCCTTTAGGTAGCAATGGGAAGGCCGCCATATAATCGTCTTGTTGCGCATATTGCCCAATAATAGGCAAATGATCGGCGAGGGTTGCGCGAATAGCGGCTTTGGCACCGTTGATATTCTCCAACTCTTGAGTCCACTCGCAATCACCATAAAACCCGGCAAATTGTTGCCAATTAGTACGATCATCAGCATCGCGAATATCTCGCGCTTGGGTGTCTTTTTCAAAGGTTGCGCCCATACAATGGCTGCCATCGTGAGCCGGTGTAAAATACCCTTTGTGGCAAAGCACAGTGTTGAGCTTGCGCGAGTTATCGCTGGCGCTCAGGTGTGACACTTGACCGCGCACACTTTGTAGCGCCAACTCGTTCTCTGGCAACAGCTCAGTGGAGTGCTCCCCCATACAAATAAATACATCGCTAAAACCGTCATAGCCCTGGTTTTTGCATAGCAACTGCCACCGCTCACCCACGCGATTAACAGCCGTAACCTGAGTGGCAAAATGGATGTCGAGCTGCGCCTGCCGCTTGGCTTGAGTGACCAATGCCTGCACCAGTTCCACGGGGCTAACCCAGCCCGCATCAGGGATGAATAAACCACCATAGGGAGTATCAATGCCGGCAATATCGCTGGCTTGCTTCGCATCTACACCCTGTATCAACCACTGCGGCCAATTGTTCTTACTGAGCAAGTTGGCATGGCGTTTTTGTCCTTCCTCTTTAACGCCTTGTAGCAGCACGCCACACCATTGGTGGGCAAAATCAACATCGTTTGCCAGTTGCTCGTACAAGCGCTTGGCATATAAAAAGCTGTGCGCGAAGAGCTCACTGGAGGGCGATACATCTGCTTGCAAGTGCGGATACACTGCGCCTTGTTTGTTGTGTGACGCACCTTGAGCCAGTTCGTCGTCAGCGCAAAAGAGGGTGCAAGGAATATTGCGTGCCGTTAACCGGTGAGCCAATGTCGCCGCAGCAATGCCACCACCAACAATAGCAACCTTATCTAAGGGGCGGGTATGGTGAACAAATGGCGCCGGAACATTGGTGGTCGTGGTGGTACGTTCAAGCTTACCCACTATCATCTCGCGCTTGCGGCCATAGCCTTTCACTTTATTCACCTTGAACCCGGCTTGCTGAAGCCCTCGGCGTACAAAGCCTGCAGCGGTGAAGGTGGTAAAGGTGGCGGCTTCGCGACCAAGATGTGCCATGGCATCGAACAAAGACTGCTGCCACATATCAGGGTTTTTACTCGGGGCGAAGCCATCTAAAAACCACGCATCGACGAGACCATGCTGATTGAAGTTCATCTGCTCAATGCTATCAAGCACATCGCCGATCCATAAATCCAAGGTAACTTCGCCAAAGTGCAGGCGATGGCAACCAGGCAAGGCCTCAGGGTACTGTGCCACCAGTTGCTCACTGTAATGGCTCAGTTGCGGCCAGGCTGCTAGAGCTCGGGCTAAATCCTGACGCTGGATAGGGAATTTTTCAAAGGAAATAAAATGCAGCCGGGTGGCTTTTTTCTCTGTTTGGGTGGCAAAGCGTTGCCATGCGTTCAAAAAGTTTAAACCCGTACCAAATCCTGTTTCGGCAATGACAAATTGCTCGCGCGGATGACTGCGTAGTCGCTCACTGATGTGGTTATGCTGATAAAATACATAATCAGATTCTGCCAGGCCGTCTTCATTAGAGAAGTAAACATCGTCAAAATCATCGGCGACGGGGGTGCCACAGTCATTAAAATGGATTTTAGCGTGGGTAATCATTTTGGCTCTTTGAGTAAGTCTTTGCCCACTATTTTAGCGACTTTACAGCGGTGCGTATATTGTCACTAAAAGATCATCTCGGGCGCTTGAAAATTTCAGTGTACATATGTACGCTGGAATGACCACTTCGGAATCAGTTTCCGCGTAAACTATACGCAATTTAGATCTAAGCTAAGGTAAATTCTCATGAGAAGAGCCGTCATTACGGGTATCGGTGTTGTCTCTAGCATCGGTAATAATAAAGAAGAAGTACTGGAATCTCTAAAAACGGGTAAAAGTGGTATTGCCTTTAACCCTGAATTTGCAGAATACAATTTGCGTAGCCAGGTCTCTGGCCACATTGATATTAATGTTAAAGATCACGTTGACCGCAAAGCCCACCGCTTTATGGGTGATGCAGCGGCCTATTCTTATATCTCAATGGCTCAGGCCATTGCTGACGCTAAACTCACCGACGAGCAAGTGTCTAATGAGCGCACCGGATTGGTTGTTGGCTCTGGTGGTGGCTCATCGAAGTATCAGGTGGAAGCCGCCGATATTCTTCGCGAGAAAGGAGTTAAGCGGGTAGGCCCATACATGGTCCCGCGCACCATGGCTAGCACCACCTCGGCGTGTTTAGCCACGCCGTTTAAAATTAAAGGTGTGAATTACTCTATCAGTTCGGCCTGTGCCACCTCGGCGCATTGTATTGGCCATGCGGTAGAGCAAATTCAACTAGGCAAGCAAGATGTTATTTTCGCCGGTGGCGGTGAAGAGCTGCACTGGACCCTTGCGATGGAATTTGATGCTATGGGCGCCTTGTCGACCAAGTATAACGATGCGCCAGAAAAGGCGTCTCGTACTTATGATGCTAACCGAGATGGCTTTGTCATCTCTGGTGGCGGCGGTATCGTCGTGGTTGAAGAGCTAGAGCATGCATTGGCCCGTGGCGCGCATATCTACGCCGAAATTACCGGTTACGGTGCAACTTCTGATGGCTTCGATATGGTGGCACCATCGGGCGAGGGCGCCGTTCGCTGTATGAAACAAGCGATGCAAAACTTGCAGGGTCCTGTTGACTATCTCAATACCCACGGCACCTCAACGCCAGTGGGCGACGTCAAAGAGCTCGGTGCAATTCAAGAGCTATTTGGTGAGCAGTCACCGGCTATTAGCGCCACTAAAGCAATGACGGGTCATGCGCTCGGCGCAGCCGGTGTCCATGAAGCGATTTACTCTTTGCTTATGCTAGAGAATAACTTTGTAGCGCCATCTATCAACATTGATGAGCTGGACGAGCAAGCAAAAGGTTTGGATATAGCCACTGAGCGCCGCGATGTGGAGCTTAATACCGTGATGTCGAATAGCTTCGGCTTTGGCGGTACCAACGCCACATTGGTGATGAGTAAATACAAAGGCTAATTTTGCTGCTTTGTTAATCATAAAGCCACGCTGATGCGTGGCTTTTTGCTTTGTGTGCCAAGGGCGATTAGAATGGCGCTCCAAACTGGGCTGGGATAACTGCCATGAAGATATTAGCTGATCAAAATATGCCTTTGGTGGATGCATTGTTTTCACCGCTGGGCGATGTCGAGCGCTTCGATGGGCGCACACTCACAGCGGCACAAGCGCAGCATGCCGATGTACTGCTAACGCGCTCGGTGACCCAGGTGAACGAGCAGCTGCTAGATAGCAACACGCAACTCTCTTTCGTTGGCACGGCGACCATTGGTATCGATCATATCGACCAAGGGTATTTGCAAAGCCGTAGTATTCCTTTTACCAATGCCCCAGGTTGCAATGCCATTGCGGTGGCAGAATACGTGCTAAGTGCCATGCTGGTGTTAGCGCAGCAACAACAGTTTTCGCTATTCACCAAGAAGGTAGCTATTGTCGGTGTCGGCAATATTGGCCAATGCTTAGCCGATAAGCTCGCCGCCATCGGTGTGCAAACTATGCTTGTTGACCCGCCGCGTGCCGCGCGAGGTGATAGCGGCCAATGGTACGAACTAGAGCAAGCGTTAGCGCAAGCAGACATCATTAGCTTCCATGTGCCCTTGGTAAAAGAAGGCAGTCATCAAACGCGGCACTTACTCAATGCCGAGCGCATTGCGGCTTTAGCCAGCAACAAAGTGATCATTAATGCCAGTCGCGGTGATGTGATTGATAACGTCGCATTGCTTGCGCGTCAGCAAAGTGACAATGACCTGCATCTGGTACTAGATGTGTGGGAAAATGAGCCGCATATTCTTACTGAGCTGATGAATTATGTGGATTTAGCTACGGTGCATATTGGCGGTCATACTCTCGAAGGCAAAGGCCGAGGCACCTTTATGTTGTATCAAGCGTTATGTCAGCACTTGGGGATTCGCGCTGAAGCCACCCTCAGTGAGCTGCTGCCGACGCCGAGTTTAAATGAACTCACATTAAGTCCTAGTTGGACATTGCAGGAGCTTGGCTCGCTTGTGCACCTTATTTATGACGTTCGTCGCGATGATGCCATTATGCGTCAAGCACTCGCGACAGAGGGCTTTGATAGCCTAAGAAAGAATTATCCGGTTCGCCGTGAGCTCAGCACCTTGCGGCTGCGCGGTGATAACCCTCACCTCAGTGCGCTGGCTGCACTGGGGTTCAGTATTTAATGCCTGAGGAAATAGCATGTCGCAAAAGTTTAACGTCGCGGTATTAGGAGCCACAGGGCTCGTAGGTCGCCAAATTATCGAAACGCTCGCGGAGCGTAACTTTCCGGTTGATAACCTTTATCCATTGGCTAGCAGTCGCTCTGCCGGTGAGGAAATTGAGTTTAATGGCCAGAGCATTGAGGTGTTGGATGTCGAGCAATTCGACTTCGCTGATGCCCATATTGGTCTGTTCTCGGCTGGTGGCAGCGTGTCACAAAAATATGCTCCCATTGCCGCCGAAGCTGGTTGTATCGTCATCGATAATACCTCAGAGTTTCGCTATGAGTTTGATGTGCCACTGGTTGTGCCTGAGGTGAATGGCGTAGCGCTAGCAGATTTTCGAAATCGTAATATCATTGCCAATCCGAACTGCTCCACTATTCAGATGATGGTGGCACTGAAGCCTATCTATGACGCCTATGGCATTGATCGTATTAACGTCTCAACCTACCAAGCGGTGTCGGGGGCAGGTAAAGAGGCGGTGGAAGAGCTGGCTAAGCAAACGGCGCACTTAATGAATGGCCGGCCCATGGAAAATGAAGTTTTTAGCAAGCAAATGGCTTTTAACGTCATTCCGCAAATTGATAAGTTTGAAGACAATGGCTACACCCGCGAAGAAATGAAAATGGTGTGGGAGACGCAAAAAATTCTTGGTGATGACAGCGTATTAGTGAACCCAACAGCGGTGCGCGTGCCGGTATTTTACGGTCATGCTGAAGCGGTACACCTAGAAACACGTATGCCGGTGGATGTTGAGCACGTTAAACAGCTGCTCGATCAAGCCCCTGGCGTTGAGCTTATCAATGATGACCATGATTTTCCGACGCCGGTGACTGATGCAAGCGGCAATGACAGCGTCTATGTTGGCCGCGTGCGGCAAGATATTTCTCATCCACACGGCTTAAACCTGTGGATCGTCAGCGATAACACCCGCAAAGGTGCGGCGACCAATAGCGTACAGATTGCTGAGGCGCTCATTGCCGAATATTTGTAAAATGAAGGCCAACGGCGAGTAAGTACAGTAAAAAAGCGGCAAATTGCCGCTTTTTTCTTAGTTATCAATTGTTTCGGAGTAAAGTGAAATTCCCTTTCCGGCGTGGATATTCCCCTATATCTGGTTTATAGTTTGAAAGTGGAATAAAGCTTGCTGATAAACACAAGAAAAACAATGACTCGGGAGATGGCTTTTGCGGCCGATAACCTTCCATAAAGCACAAAAAAATGAGTAAAGGAAAAGCATGCGCGGTTTAGTTACACTGGTTTTTGTTGTCGCGACCCTAGTAGCGGCTGGCACGAGTGCGCAAAGCACTGAAATTCGTGGTCCTAAAGGGGTCGACTATGGTGCTCAAGGCCGCTCTATCGGACCCATTAAGCCAACTGACACCTTGTGGCGAATCGCTGCCAAGGTGCGTCCCGACAACTCAGTGACCATGTATCAAGTAATGGTTGCCCTTTACGAGAAAAACCCCGACTCATTTTTAGACAAAAACCTTAACCACATGCGTGATGGCGCATATTTGCGTATTCCCTCGTTAAATGAAATTCGTACTATTGACCCAGCTCAGGCACGACAAAAGTCTGAGCAAGATGACCGTTTGTGGGAGAAAATTAAAAACGGCACGCTTAATAGTAATGAAATCGATCTGGTCGCGAAAAAAACCACGTCGGCGCGTCAAGAGGATGTCGAAAAAGCCAAAACGGAACTGAAAAGCGAATTAGAGCAGCTTAAGCGTTTACAAGGCGAGCGTTTGGTGGAGCTACAAGAGCAGTTCAAGTCGTCTGTGACCGATGTAGAGGCGATATTGACTGAGAATCGCCAGCTGAAATCGCAACTGGAGAAGATCAGCGAACAGCTTGCGACAGTCAAAGATCAGCTTGACGAAAAGGACGCAGAGTTGCAGCGCCAGCTGCAACAGATACTGGCTGAACGTGAGGCCATGGCGCAGCAGAAGTTACAGCAAGCGCAGCAAGAACAAAGTGCGCTCGAAGGCATCCCAACGTGGCTGAAATTAGTTTTGATGATGACTATTCCAGCATTAGCTGTGCTCGGGTTAATTATTTTCATTTTAAAGAAACGCCAGTCAGCAAAAGAGCCTGAGCCAAGCGACGACGATGAATTCCTACCACAAACACCGACGCCGCAAATGCAAACTCAACCTGAGGCCGGTATCGATGACCTAGATTTAGGTGCGGATGACGACAGCTTAGACGACAGCCTTGATGATTTACCGCTCGATGATCCCGATGATGCGTTAGATGAGCCGGGCATTCAGTTAGACGATGACGACTTCCTTGATCAAAGCGACGATATTTTAGATGAAGGCGGTGATGGGGCTGACGATATCGACTCACTGTTAGACCAAGACGAGTTAGACGGCTTACTTGATGATGACGTGGTATTTGACGATGAGTCTGATACTGAAGTGAGCCAAGAAGAAGCGGTATTACAGCAAAATTTTGATGCCCCTGGTGATGACATTAGTGTTGATGTGCCAGAAGAAAATGAACCAGATAGCGATATTCTTAGTGACGAAGATATTGACGACTTATTTGCCACCGATGATAGCGAAGACGAGTCACAGGCAAACGCTACCGGTGAAGAAGCGAGCGATGATAGCGATGAGGCGATGGCCGCATTGTCTGAAGAGTTGGCTGACGAACAGCTCGAGCAGACAGATGCCGAGTCAGGGGATGACACCTTCGATATTGATGAGCTTGTTGATGAGACGCAGTCCGAGCCGGCGGATGACGATTTTGATGTTGATGATTTACTAGAGGAAAACGCCGCAGACGAGCAAGGCGCTGATGAAGATGACCTTGATGTTGATAGTCTGCTTGATGAAGCGGCAGAAGCGCCAGCAGCAGATGCTGATGAAAGCGATGTTGATGATGTTGATATTGACGAGCTAATTGATGAAAACGCCGCAGACGAGCAAAGCGCTGAAGAAGATGACCTTGATGTTGATAGCCTACTCGATGAAGCGGCAGAAGCGCCAGCAGCAGATGCCGATGAAAGCGACGTTGATATCGATGAGCTGATGGATGAAAACGCCGCAGACGAGCAAGGCGCTGAGGAAGACGATCTTGATGTTGATAGTCTGCTTGATGAAGCGGCAGAAGAGTCAGCGGCCGATGCCGATGAGAGCGACGTTGATATCGATGAGCTGATGGATGAAAACGCCGCAGACGAGCAAAGCGCTGAAGAAGATGAGCTTGATGTTGATAGCCTGCTCGATGAAGCGGCAGAAGCGCCAGCAGCAGATGCCGATGAAAGCGACGTTGATATCGATGAGCTGATGGATGAAAACGCCGCAGACGAGCAAGACGCTGAGGAAGACGATCTTGATGTTGATAGTCTGCTTGATGAAGCGGCAGAAGAGTCAGCGGCCGATGCCGATGAGAGCGACGTTGATATCGATGAGCTGATGGATGAAAACGCCGCAGATGAGCAAACCGCTGAAGAAGATGACCTTGATGTTGATAGCCTGCTCGATGAAGCGGCAGAAGCGCCAGCAGCAGATGCCGATGAGCTGATTGATGAAAACGCTGCGGACGAGCAAGACGCTGTAGAAGATGATCTCGATGGCGACGTCGAGCCGGAGCCAGAACTCGCGCTGGAAGAAGATGACGAATTAGACGGCGACGATCTTCTTGAAGATGCTCCTGGCGATGAGCAAGCGGCTGATGAAGAGGGTGACGTTGAACCGGAGCCAGAACTCGCATTGGAAGAAGATGACGAACTAGATGGTGACGATCTCCTTGATGATAATCCTGGCGATGAGCAAGCGGCAGATGAAGAGCATGACGTTGAGCCGGAGCCAGAACTTGCGCTGGAAGAGGATGACGACTTAGACGGCGACGATCTCCTTGAAGATGCCCCTAGCGACGAGCAAGCGGCAGATGAGGAGCATGATGTTGAACCGGAACCTGAACTTGCGCTGGAAGAGGATGACGACTTAGACGGCGACGACCTTCTTGGTGACGCCCCTAGCGATGAGCAAGCGGCAGATGAAGAGCATGACGTTGAACCGGAGCCAGAGCTTGCGCAGGAAGAAGATGACGACTTAGACGGCGACGATCTCCTTGATGATGCTCTTGGCGATGAGCAGACTCTTGATGAAGAGGATGACGTTGAGCCGGAGCCAGAACTCGCGCTGCAAGAAGATGACGACTTAGACGGCGACGATCTCCTTGATGATGCTCCTGGCGACGAGCAAGCGGCAGATGACGAAGGTGACGCTGAGCCGGAGCCAGAACTCGCACTGGAAGAAGATGACGACTTAGATGGTGACGATCTCCTTGATGACGCCCCTCGCGATGAGCAGAGTCTTGATGAAGAGGATGACGTTGAGCCGGAGCCAGAGCTTGCGCTGGAAGAAAATGATGACTTAGACGGCGATGACCTTCCTGAAGATGTCCCTGGCGATGAGCAGACTCCTGATGAAGAGGGTGACGTTGAACCGGAGCCAGAACTCGTATTAGAAGAGGATGATGACCTCGATGGTGATGACTTACTTGCTGATGCACCAGAGCTTGAAATAGAAGAGCAAGCGCAACCGGATGCGAGTGATGAAGGTGCGATTGACGAAAGTGCCGACCAAGAGCTACTTGAAGCAGACTTTGCTGATTTTGATGAGCCTGACCTTGAACTTGACTTAGGCGACGATCCGCTGCTTGAAGACGAAGATGCATCGGACGTTGAGCCTGTTAGCTCTCAAGAGCCCCAAATGGGGGATGTTGAACATCCTAGCCAGCAGCTAGATGACTATCCCGATCTTGAACTCGATGAGCCATTTAGTAGCGAAGCTGAGCAGCAACTCAGCGAAGCGATGGCTCAAGAGGGAGATGAAGAGCTCGATCTCTCCAGTGATTTGGATGGTGACCTTGACGATGAGTTAAGCGCACTGATGGGTGACTCTCTAGATGACGATATCGATGGTGACGAACAACTCGACGACAGTCAGCTCGATGAGGATTTCCTTGCTGACTTAACACAGACCGATTTTGATGCTCTGCTCAACGAACTTGCTGAGCCAGATGAAGATGTGATCGGTGAACCGCAAGATAACGACCTTGATCTGCAGAGTTTGCTCGCCGATAGTGACTTTGACGCGGATGATGACGCGGTCGCAGACGCGGGTGCAGACGCGAACGAAGACGACAGTGGCGCAGCAGAGCCGGACTATCTTGATATTGATGACCTGCTCGAGCAGAGTGATGACTCAGAGCCTGATAACGAACCCTATGATGAAGTCAATATGGATGTGGGCTTGGGTGAGTTTGATGACATGCTCGACGACTCGCAAAAGACCGATGTTGATAGTGAAGACGGCGGTTTCAGCGCTAAATTGGATTTAGCGAGGGCTTATATCGAAATTGATGATGTTGATTCAGCCCTCGAGGCGCTACAAGACGTGCTTGATAATGGCCCGCAGTCGCTCCATAAAGAGGCGCAAGCCTTGCAGGAACGTCTGAAACGCTAGCGTGCTAAGCTCAGCCGCGAGATGATAAATGCGCAGGCAAAGTGTCTGCGCATTTTTTGTATTAACTGCTTGTCTATGGGCAAGCTTACTCCCTTCGGGTGCCTCATTGCCCTCAGCATTAGCTATTTGCCCGCAGAGCGTTTAAAATGCCGAAAATTTTATTGAGCTAAGAGTATCAATGCGCGTCGCTTTAGGAATCGAATACAATGGTGCCCGCTACAGTGGCTGGCAGCGTCAATCTCATGTCAGCAGTATCCAAGCGGAAATTGAAACTGCGTTGTCCCGTATTTGTAATCACCCTGTGGATATTACTTGTGCAGGGCGTACCGACGCCGGCGTTCATGCCACCGGCCAAGTTGTGCACTTTGATACCCATGCTGAGCGTGATATGGGCGCTTTTACCTTAGGTATGAACTCGCAGTTGCCTGATGACATCGCCGTGCGCTATGCAATGCCAACCGCTGATGATTTTCATGCCCGTTTTAGTGCCACCGCGCGACGTTATCGTTATGTCATTTATAATCACCCCTATCGGCCAGGGATTTTGCGCTCTGGGGTGACTCATTATCATCACCCGCTGGATGAAACACGCATGCAAGCGGCCTGTGCGTACATGCTCGGCGAGCAAGACTTTACCTCGTTTCGGGCGGTGCATTGCCAGTCCAACACGCCGTTTCGTAATATCCACCATTTATTTGTTGAGCGCGTCGGCGATTATATTGTTGTTGATATTAAGGCCAATGCCTTTTTGCACCATATGGTGCGTAATATTACCGGATGCTTGATAGACATTGGTGTTGGTGAGCAAGAGCCGCAATGGATGCAGCATTTATTGGCTATTAAAGACCGCACCCAGGCCAGCGCAACCGCTAAGCCTAATGGTTTATATTTGGTGGACGTAGACTATCCCGAGCAGTGGCAAATTCCCAGCACGCCACTGGGACCGCTTTTTTTACCCGATAACGAGCCACCAAAGAGCTAATAAAAAGAGGTGAATGGTAGGTGTAAATGGACTACGCCGACCAGTTTTTTATATCTAAGCAACTAATTTCATGTTTTAATTGTGCTAATTTATCGGCTAATTTTGGGGTGCTCAATCCGCCCCGGTCCTGACAAGCATTAAGAGAGTTGCCAATGAGCTGGTTAGAAAAAATCTTACCAAAAACTACAAAATCTTCTGGCAAGAAAGAAATTCCAGAAGGGGTGTGGGCTAAGTGTACGTCGTGCGATTCGATTCTGTACAAAGCAGAATTAGAAAAAGCCATGAACGTATGCCCGAAATGTGATCACCACATGCGTATCAGTGCCCGTAAACGTTTAGAGCTATTTCTCGATGACGCTGGGCGCGCCGAACTCGGTGAGCAGCATGAGCCAAAAGATGTACTGAAGTTTAAAGACTCAAAAAAATATTCAGACCGCATCAGCGCCGCGAACAAAAGCAGTGGCGAGAAAGACGCCTTAGTCGCTATGAAAGGGCAGCTTAAAGGCATTCCTGTTGCGGCAGTATCGTTTGAGTTTGCCTACATGGGTGGCTCAATGGGCTCTGTTGTTGGCGCCCGCTTCGTTGAAGCTGTCAATGTGTGCTTAGAGCATAATATGCCGTTGGTGTGCTTTTCTGCATCAGGCGGTGCACGCATGCAAGAAGCATTGATGTCGTTGATGCAAATGGCTAAAACCAGTGCTGCATTAGCAAAAATGAGTGAAAAAGGGCTGCCTTTTATTTCTGTACTGACTGACCCAACAATGGGTGGTGTATCGGCGTCTTTAGCTATGCTAGGTGATGTGAATATTGCTGAGCCCAAAGCACTGATTGGATTTGCCGGCCCACGAGTTATTGAACAAACAGTACGTGAAACTCTCCCAGAGGGCTTCCAGCGCAGTGAGTTCTTACTGGAGCATGGTGCTATCGACATGATCGTTGATCGCCGCGAAATGCGCGACACTGTGGCGCGTTTATTGGCTAAGCTAATGAACTTGCCTTCTACCGAACAAGAGCATAGAGTAGCGTAAATTTCTCGGTAACCTAGAAACTTACAACCTATGTCAGATTCCATACCGAGCCAATCGTCAAGCCTTGATGATTGGCTTTATTATTTAGAGCAAATCCATCCTGCTAACATCGAAATGGGCCTTGAGCGCGTGCAGAACGTTGCCGATAAGATGGGCCTTATTCAAACCCCCAGCAAAGTAATTTTAATTGCCGGCACCAATGGTAAAGGCACCACCGCACAATGCTTGGAAAAGCTATTACTGAGCCAAGGGTATTCCGTGGGCACTTATGCCTCTCCTCATCTTATTCGCTATAACGAGCGGGTCCGCATCAATGGTGCCGAGCTTGACGATCAATACCATGTTGATGCCTTTAACAGTCTCGAGCAAGGACGAGGCGATGTGCCACTTACCTATTTTGAATATGGCACCTTGGCAGCGCTGGCAATTTTTAAACGCGAAGCGGTGGATTATGTGCTCTTGGAAGTAGGGCTTGGGGGACGTTACGACGCCACCAATATAGTTAATCCAGTCGCGAGCGTGATCACTACCGTCGATCTCGATCATAAAGAGTACCTCGGTGATACCCGTGAACTGGTCGGTTATGATAAGGCGGGGATTTTTCGTAGCAACGTACCCGCAGTGGTGGGTGACTTAGATATCCCCCACACCGTGGTGGATTATGGCGAGCAAATTAATGCCGATTTGTGCCTGTCTAAGCGTGACTTTATTTTTACTGAAGATGAAGCAACCTTCAATTGGCAGATGGGCAAGCTGTCGCTGACCTTTGCTAAACCCGCTATTCCAGCGCAAAATGCCGCTACCGCTTTGAGTGTGTTAGCAAAACTAGATTTATTACCGGCGGTAACAGACATAGCTGATTGTTTGAAACAACTTCAGGTAAAAGGGCGCTTTCAACAACTGAGTAAGGAGCCCTTGGTCTATACTGATGTAGCCCATAACCGCGAATCTGCCCGTTATTTAGCCACGCGTTTACAGAGCCTTCAGGCGCAGGGTAAGACAATACATGCCATTATCGGCATGCTGGGTGATAAAGAGCATGCCGACGTGATTACCGCGATGGCACCGGTGGTTACTCATTGGCACGTAGCTGGATTAGATAATCCGCGCGGGTTGAGTGCACAACAATTAACAGCCATAGTGACACAGTCTGTCAAGGTTGAAGGAACATATGAGCAGGTCAGTGACGCAATGCGCGCTGTTTTACCACAACTTTGTGCGCAAAGCCTTTTGATTATATTCGGATCGTTTTACACTGTAGCACAAGCAATCACCTTTTTTGATAACGAGAGGGCGTAACAGTGAACTCAGGGTTTATAAACCGCTTAGTGGGAACCATTATTGTCGTCGTCGCTGCGGTCGTTTTTATTCCCAATATCCTTGATGGCGATAAAGTGCGCTACAAAGAAGGGTTTAAAGCCATCCCAGAGCGCCCTGAGTTTAAGTCTATTGATCTGCAAGAAGCGTTATCGGAAAAAGCCGATAGCGCACCACTGCCTGATGATGCCAAAAGCGAAGAACTGGTAGCCGATGACGATAAGTTGCAACAGCGTGGTGATACTCAAAGCGGGGCTGATGAACAAAGTGCGCAGCAGGTTACCGAGCGCAATGATACGGTCACGGTTAACACCTTAGCCAAAGATGAGCCATTGACCCGCCCACAACAGAGTGCGTTAAAAGAAATGGCCTATGTGGTGCAGTTGGGGGCCTTCTCTCGCCAAGGTAGCGTGGATGCCTTGAGCAAAAAGCTTAAAGATGCCGGTTTTAATGTATTTACCCGCCCGGTGAAGACCCCAAATGGCGAATTGACGAAAGTGTTAGTGGGGCCTGAATTGGATAAGGCAACCTTGGAAAAGCAACTCCCCCAGTTGCAAAAGCTCACTAACTTAAAAGGGCGTATCACTCAATTCCAAGTGACAAAATGATCTGGTATTTAGTGCCTCGCTCCGTTAGAATGCGCCCCAAATAAACGACTAGTGGTTATTATGATCTGGGTTGATTACGCCATTGCCGGCATTATTGCACTGTCCACCATAATTGGTTTAGTGCGTGGCTTTGTTAAAGAGTCAATGTCGTTAGCCGTATGGGCCGCCGCGTTTTTTGTCTCCAGTTTATTTTACCCCTATTTAGCCTCCTACCTTACCAACATTTCAGAACCCCTTTTAAGAAATGCAGCAGCGATAGCCATATTATTTTTCTCTACGTTGCTTTTAGGCGGATTGCTAAACTATATTTTAGGCGAACTAGTGCAGCGCACTGGGTTGTCGGGCACCGATCGCGTATTTGGAATCGTGTTTGGTGCTTTACGTGGCGTGTTAGTCGTGAGCGCCATACTCTTCTTCCTGGATGCCTTTACCGGAGCCCCAAACACCGACTGGTGGAGCGCATCTCGACTAATCCCTGAATTTGGCTTTGTGATTGAGTGGTTTTTTGACTATCTCGAACACAATTCAAGCTTTTTAAATTCAGCTAACCGTTAATCGGCGAGGAAATTTTAATGTGTGGTATCGTTGGTATAGTCGGAACATCGCCCGTCAATCAGGCGCTGTATGACGGCTTGACTGTTTTGCAACACCGAGGCCAAGACGCGGCCGGTATTATTACCATAGACAATAATACCTTTAGTCTGCGTAAAGCCAATGGTCTAGTTAAGGATGTGTTCCATACTAGACACATGAAACGTCTGCAGGGAAATATTGGCATTGGCCATGTACGTTACCCTACCGCAGGTACGTCAAGCTCTGCAGAGGCACAGCCCTTTTATGTTAACTCGCCTTTTGGCATCGCCATGGCGCACAACGGCAACCTGACTAATGCCGAGCAGCTAAAAGAACAGCTATTTACCGAAGCGCGACGTCACGTTAACACGACCTCTGATTCAGAAATTCTCTTGAATATTCTTGCGCATGAATTCAGCAAATCTGACAAGCTGCACTTGGCACCAGAAGATATCTTCGCTGCGGTTTCTGAGGTTAACTCAAAAGTAGTGGGTGGGTATGCCACCATGGCGATGATTATCGGTCATGGCATCGTTGCTTTTCGTGACCCCCATGGCATTCGTCCGCTGATTTTCGGAAAACGTGAAACCGAAAAAGGCACCGAGTACATGTTCTCTTCAGAGAGCGTGGCACTGGATACTGACGGCTTTGAGGTGATTCGTGATGTGGCACCAGGTGAGGCCATTTACGTAACCGAGGATGGACAACTGTATTCGCAACTGTGTGCAGATAAGTCGGTACAAAACCCTTGTTTGTTTGAGTTCGTTTATTTTGCGCGACCGGATTCCACCATCGACAATATGTCGGTGTACGCTACTCGCGTTAATATGGGCACCAAACTAGGCGAAAAAATTAACCGTGAATGGGCTGACAAAGACATTGATGTGGTGATCCCCATCCCTGAAACATCCTGTGATATCGCCCTAGAAATTGCTTCGGTATTGGATTTACCTTATCGCCAAGGCTTTGTTAAAAACCGCTATATCGGCCGGACCTTTATCATGCCTGGGCAAGAGCTGCGTAAGAAGTCAGTGCGCCGCAAACTTAACGCGATAGATCGTGAGTTCAAAGGTAAAAATGTATTGCTGGTTGATGACTCTATTGTCCGTGGCACCACCTCAGCGCAAATTGTAGAGATGGCCCGAGAAGCCGGCGCTAAGAACGTTTATTTTGCTTCAGCAGCACCCGAGGTGCGCTTCCCTAACGTCTATGGTATCGATATGCCCTCAGCGGCAGAGCTAATTGCCCATGGACGTGAAGTAGAAGATATCAATGCGAGCATCGGCGCAGATGGCCTGATTTATCAATCGTTGGACGACTTGGTGGCTGCAGTGGCTCAGGAAAATCCAGAAATTAGTCGTTTTGAGACCTCTGTTTTTGATGGCAATTATGTCACGGGCGACATCAATCAGGACTACCTAAATCGTATTGATGAGTTGCGTAACGATGCCGCCAAATCAGTGCGAGAGCAAGCCATGTCATCGAGCTTGGAATTACACAACCAAGATAGCGATTCGCAAGATGACTAACTGTGGTTAAAGAGCAATAAAAAAGGAGCCAAAGGCTCCTTTTTTATTGCTCTCACACTGCTAACTGAAGACCGGCGAGACAATCCCGTTAGTCCACAAAATTGCGGTAGCGGCAAGAATAATAACGAGTAACACCAGACCACATGTCACTACAGAGCTGGCGTAGATAAAGCCCCGTTCATGGGGAATATGCATCAAGATAGGAACACCTGTGTAAAGTAAATACACCGAGTAGCCAACCGCGACAATGCCCACAGAGACGATAAACCATAAAGTAGGGTAGAAGGCTGCAAACGCGGCCATAAACACGGGAGTAGAGGTATACGCCGCAAGCTCTAATGTCTGCGTAAAAGTTGGCTCGGCGCCAAAGGTTTTTGCCATCCAGTGGGCCAGGTATGCAAGTGCAAAAACCCCGACAATCAGAGCAACATACATAGCCACAGCTATCAGCATGGCGCTGTTGTGAGTAAGAAATACGGCATCGCCCGTGCCGACATGCCAGCCTAAGTGTACGCCGGAGTAGTAGCCCATTGCACTGGGAATACAGGCGATGAGGAGAATATGCGATAAGCTGTAAAGTAAACTTTCGTGGCGATTATCAATCGTTTGCCACTCTTCCACTGGGTGGGCGTATAAGCCCCAAAGATGGTTCAAAATCATAGGTGTGCCCCTTAAATAAACTGGTTGTTATGGCTGTATTATTTTTCACCAGCCTTAATTAAGGTATCGTTCAGAGCAAAGAATTTGTCAAGAAAGCCCCATGGTAAAATCAGTATGGTAAAATGGTCGGCATTAGCGGTTAGTATTACAATTCTATGTTAGCGAAGTACCAACAACTCTTAGAACCGATCAACGCATTTTTACAATGTCAGACACCGGATGCATGGCTGCAGCAAGCAAAAAAGCCAGAGAACTTAACGGTAATTTTGACCGATCACCTTATTTGTGAGTTGAAAGCGGCACAAAGCGCCATGTACTTAATTCGTCGTTATGCGGTGGATGAGCAAAGTGCAGAAGCGCTGTTGGCTTGGCTCAAACCATACGAAGATTTTACCTACCGCCAGGTGGGGGATTGGCGAGAGCTAGCTGACTATAACCGCTTAAACAAATCGATGATGCCCAAGTCAGACACCCCTTATGGCCAAGAGCTGATCGATAAAATGGTGTTACTCATCAAAGAAGAATTGCACCACTTTTATCAAGTGTTAGAGATTATGCAAGCTTGTGGCATTGAATACGATAAAATTACCTCCAGCCGCTACGCCAAGGGCCTGTTGCGACATGTGCGCACCTACGAGCCGCAGGCGCTGATCGATAAATTGATTTGCGGCGCTTATATCGAAGCACGTTCATGTGAACGCTTTGCTATGTTGGCCCCCCATGTTGATAAGCAACTGGGAGAATTCTACATCTCCTTATTGCGCTCAGAAGCGCGCCATTATCAAGATTACTTGAGCCTTGGCGAGCAAATAGCAGGTGAAGATGTCAGTGCCCGCATCGCTTTTTTTGGTGAAGTAGAGGCGGAACTTATTTCATCTCCAGACCCAGACTTTAAATTTCACTCTGGTGCGCCAGTATCAAGATAGTGCTGTTTAAGTAAACTTAGTACTGCTTGTTGCTGCGGTGGCGGCAAGGGGTGCTGTGCTAATATATCCGCCACCCGACCTTGTTTGAGTAGACTTTGCATGCCGCTGCGAAACGCCTTTAGATGATAATGGCTAAGGGGATGCTGACGGGCGAAGGCTAAATGTAAGGTGTTTTCGCTCAACGCCGGTGAATCAAACATCAAGTGCTCAGAGAGTGCTAATTCACGAATAATATGTTCACCCACTTCTTGCGGACCGAGCACCCAGCTAATTCGGCGGCGTTCGAGTAATTGCAAGGCTTTGCTCAGATTGGGCAACTCAACGTAGTCGATGCCTCCATAGTTTATGAGCAATTGCTCTTCACCATAGTCGCGACCAACGGCAATCGGGTCTTGTGCGACTAACGCTAAGTCGCCAGTAAAATCACTATTGCTCTTTGCATGGCGGAAAAATCCACTATGGGCTTTTGCCAGTGCGGCGCTAAAAACAAAGTCTTGCTGCCGCGCCGTGGTTTTATATGCGCCTAATACGGCCGAATATTTCCCTTTCTTTGTCCCTCGCAAAGCCCGAGACCACTGCGTAAAATGAATACGCACAACTATATTTTGGCTGCGGAAAGCTTCACTGACTAAATGGGCCATCCAGCCATGTTGATACAAAGTGTTGGAAAAATAAGGTGGGAAAGGTTCGGTGGCGAGCTCTAAACGCTCCAATGCATGTGTGTGCTGACTGAGTATAAACACGAGTGCGCTTAAAAGTGCACGCAAGACCATACTTTGCTCCTATCGCAACATTGGGCAATCGTTCATTAGAGCAAGTATAGTTTGAAACTCAGCGAGCGCGAGTTAGTCAGCGTGTTGCCACTGTATAAGCGTGTCAGCATGGTCGCCATAGTGCAGCCGCATATGCTGTTTATCAACCACTAGAAAAGAGCTTTGCTCGTACCAATCACCGAGGACGATACGGGTTTGCTCTTGATCATATTGATGAACTGCAGGGCGGTGAGTGTGGCCGTGGATCATGATCCTTACTTGATGTTTCGAAAAGGTATCAAGTACTGCTGAGCGCTCCACATCAAGAATTTCGATGGCCTTGTGCTGTTGGCTTTGTTTGCTTTTTGCACGGGCCTTTTTCGCCACACGACGGCGATACCAAAGCGGCATCGCGAGCATCAATCGCGGCCACCACCAACCTCGGCTTTTGCGCCGAAAACGCTGATATTCAAGATCTTGTGTGCACATTTCATCGCCATGCAATAGCAACACCTGTGTCCCGTAAAGGTCTATCACCGTTTGCTCTGCAAGCAGTGTCATGCCTGCTTTTTGCGCATAACGTTGACCAAGTAGAAAGTCGCGATTGCCATGGGTAAAGTAAATGGCAATACCTTGGTCTGCGAGTTGTTTAAGCCGAGCGGCAATATCATCACTGAATGTGTCACTGGCATCGTCGCCCACCCAGACCTCAAAGAAATCCCCTAATATGTATAAGGCATCTACTTGCTGATCTATTTCTTTATCAAGGAAGTCGAAAAAAGCATCTGTGATCTCTGGTTGGTTGCTACTGAGGTGGAGGTCGGCAATAAACAAGGTGCGTGACATAGGCGTCCAGATAGTAAAGTGGCGCGCAAGGCGCGCCTATAAGTTATTCAACAATGACTTTGTTGATGATTACATCTTCTAGGGGGACGTCTTGGTGGAAGCCAGCGCTGCCAGTTGCAACGTCTTTAATTTTTTCCACTACATCCATGCCTTCAACGACTTCGGCAAACACGCAATAACCCCAGCCTTGTGGAGTTTCACTGCTGAAGTTAAGGAAGTCATTGTCATTCACATTAATGAAGAATTGTGCCGTCGCTGAGTGTGGATCTGGGGTGCGAGCCATGGCCAGCGTGCCTTTTTTGTTGCTCAGGCCATTGTTGGCTTCGTTTTTGATCGGTGACTGCACTTTTTTCTGTTCCATGCCCGGAGCAAAACCGCCGCCTTGAACCATAAAACCGTCGATGACACGGTGGAAAATAGTGCCGTCATAAAATCCGGATTTGGCGTAGTTCAAAAAGTTTTCAACCGTTACAGGAGCTTTGTCAGCAAACAGCGCGATTTTAATCGTGCCAAAGTTGGTATCTAGTACAACCATGATGAGTCTCTGATTTAATAATTAGGGGCCTATTTTATAGTAGGGTAGCGGATCAGACAATGCACCAAGCAATGACACTGCCCTAAAGGCTTTATTTTTGTTATTTTCAGAGGTCTTGCGTGTGGCGAGATAGTCGGGGCAGTGGTAAGATAGCGCCATTAATATAACGATAGGATCATATTGCAATGTTGCAGATATACAACACACTTTCACGTCAAAAAGAACGCTTTACTCCACTTAACGAGAATAAAGTAGACATGTATGTGTGTGGCATCACTATCTATGACTATTGCCATGTTGGTCATGCGCGCACCTATGTTTCCTTCGATGTGATGAATCGTTACCTACGCTATCTCGGTTACGATGTCACTTATGTGCGTAATATCACCGATGTTGATGATAAAATCATTACCCGTGCTAATGACAACAATGAGCCTATTAACGCCTTAACAGAGCGTATGACCGCCGCGATGCACGAAGACTTTCGTGCCTTAAATATTCTTGATGCCGATATAGAGCCTACCGTTACTGGGCACATGGATGACATCATTGCGATGATCGAGCGGCTTATCGACAAAGAGCATGCCTATGTTGCCGATAGTGGCGATGTCTTATTTGATGTATCCACCTTTAAAGAGTACGGCAAGCTGTCGCAGCAAGACTTAGAGATGTTACAAGCGGGCGCGCGCGTTGATGTCGCAGCAGGTAAAGACGACCCGTTAGATTTTGTGTTGTGGAAAAAGGCTAAAGCGGGTGAGCCTAGTTGGTCTTCCCCTTGGGGTGAGGGGCGTCCAGGGTGGCATATTGAATGCTCAGCTATGAGCTCAAAACACCTAGGTGAGTATTTTGATATTCACGGCGGTGGCTCTGATTTGCAGTTTCCACACCATGAGAATGAAATCGCTCAGTCATGCTGCGCCAATAATGGTCGCTACGTTAAAACTTGGATCCATACCGGCATGGTTCAGGTCAACAAAGAAAAAATGTCTAAGTCATTAGGCAACTTCTTTACCGTACGCGAAGTACTCAAAGCCTACGACCGCGAAACCGTACGCTATTTCCTTATAAACGGCCACTACCGGAGTCAGTTGAACTACTCGCAAGAGAATCTCGAGCAGGCGCGCTCATCGTTGGAGCGCTTATATACCGCTCTACGTGATGTTCAGCCTGTAGCTGTTGAACTGGGCGGTCATCCGTTGGTAGCGCGTTTTGAGCAAGCCATGAATGACGACTTCAATACCCCTGAAGCCTTGCCCGTGCTGTTCGAGTTGGCGAAGGAAGTAAATCGCCTAAAAGGGCAAGATGAGCAAGGTGCAGGTGAGCATGCCTATATCTTAATTAAGCTGGCTGAAGTGTTAGGTATTGCCCAGCAAGACCCTGCTGCCTTTTTACAAGGTGAGCAAGACGATGATGAAACGCAAAAAATTGAAGCGTTGATCGCCAAACGTAATCAGGCTCGTGCTGATAAAGATTGGGCTGAGGCAGACGCCGCTCGTGATGCGCTTACGGCCATGGGAGTGGTACTCGAGGACTCCGCTGGTAAAACAACATGGCGTAAGGCCTAAGCGTTTATGTTAATTAAACGCCGCGCTTAGGCGCGGCGTTTTCGTTTTTACGTCACTCTTTTTCTCTCACCATGGTTGGCTGCACACTCAGTTCTTTGTTTTTTGAACGTTGCCTTTAAGTGGTGATTTTTCCATTGACCTCAATCTTAGTTGAGGTTTTACCCTGTTCGCGCTGAATGTAACTATGGAGCGTTGATGAATATTCTACTGGCAATGATCCCCGCATTTTTATGGGGCACCACTTATGCGGTCACTAAGTACGCCACCCCAGATTGGCCGCCAATTCTTCTCGGTGCTTTACGCGCCTTGCCTGCAGGGATGCTGCTTTGGTTGATAAAGCCGTCGCTCCCTAAAGGTCGACAATGGCGGGGGCTAACAGTGCTCGCTTTGGTCAATATTGCTCTGTTTTTTGCTTTTATTTTTGTTATGGCGGTGAACTTGCCAGCAGCCATTGCCGGTGTAGGCATGGTCTCGGTGCCAGTGGTGGCGATGATTTATACTTGGGTTGTTAAAGGTCAGCGCCCAAGTGCCGTGCAATCGCTATGTGCTGTGGCCATTGTTACCATCGCTTGGTTATTGTTTGACCCTCAGCATGTCGAATTGAGCCTTCTAGGGCTTGCTGCTTTAGCTGGGGCGTTGTTGTGTATTGTCATTGGTAGTTCGCTAGTGCAAACCGTGAGTATGCATATTCATTGGTGGACCGTGCTCACCTGGCAGTTAATTATTGGCGGCACTGCGCTGCTCATAGCCGCCGCAGTGCAAGCCAGCATATTTACACCCGATGCGTATATACCGCTTAGTGAGCCTATGACGGCAAAGCAATGGATCGCTTTGTTTTGGCTTATCGTTCCTAATACAGCACTTGCTTACACCTTGTACGTTTGGCTCTTAGGGCGTATGACGGTGGTGGAATTTACCTTTGGCACCATTGCCAATCCAATAGCAGGCATAGTGACAGCGGTAATTTTGCTCGCTGAACATTACCAAGGTTGGCAGTATGCCCTGATGGCATTGATGATCATGTTCTCGGTACTGCCACAGGGTGTTAACTTAGCAAAACAGCGGCTCAGACCGGTGGTGACAGCCCAACCAAGGCAAGGGAAATAAGCACAAAAAAGCCAGCATTAAGCTGGCTTTTCTTTCATATTGACACTGGCTGTCAGTCGCTGTGATAGTTCTCACAGGCCTCAAGGGTATTTTCTATTAGGCTCGCCACCGTCATTGGGCCAACACCGCCGGGCACGGGCGTGATGTAACTGGCACGTTGACTCGCAGCCTCATAGGCAATATCGCCAACCAAAGAGCCATTATCAAGACGGTTGATGCCAACATCAATCACTAAAGCGCCGTCTTTCACCCATTCACCAGGAATAAACTCAGGTTTGCCTACTGCCACAACAAGTAAATCGGCACGACGAACGTGTTGCTCAAGGTCCTGGGTGAACTTGTGACAAACGGTAGTGGTACAGCCAGCGAGCAGCAGCTCCAATGACATGGGGCGGCCAACAATATTCGACGCGCCAACGACCACGGCATGCATGCCTTTATAACGGACCCCAGTGGAATCTAATAAGGTAATGATCCCCTTGGGTGTACATGGGCGCAATGCCGGCATACGTTGTGCTAAGCGGCCAATGTTATAAGGGTGAAAGCCATCGACATCTTTATGAGGGGTGATGCGCTCTAGTACTTTCTCTGCGTTCAGGCCTTCAGGTAGAGGAAGTTGTACTAAAATACCATCAACTTCTTTGTCGGCATTGAGCTCGTCAACCAGCGCCAACAATTGCGCTTCGGTGGTATCACCTGGGAGATCGTAAGATTTGGAAACAAAGCCGACTTCGTCGCATGCTTTGCGCTTAGAACCTACATAAACTTGGCTAGCTGGGTCTTGCCCAACTAGTACCACCGCTAAACCAGGAGCACGAAGACCTTGCTCTTTCCTAGCAGCAACACGTGTAGCCACTTGCGAACGCACTTGCTTCGCAATTGCTTTACCATCAATGATGTTTGCCGTCATGGGTAACCTATACCTTGGGGTTAGTGTGCTTTTTGCTTTAATGCATGAGCAACACATGTGAACGAAATACTTTTATTATCAGTGAGGGCATTTTGGGGTCTCCCGTCACCAACAGGCGGATATTTTCGCAGAAAAGCGTCTTGCCGCCAAGGTAAAGGGGGATGCTTAGCATGCTTTTATGGTCTAAGGTGATAAAAAATCAACCAAAATTGCTAAAACAACAGCACTATGTCCTAAAAATGAGCAAACGCGCAGTTCAAGGCAAAAAAATGTTTGACCTTGTCAGGGCAAATCACTATTATGCACCCCGTTGTCAGCGAGGGGTCAGTAAAGAGTCCTCAATGATGCATCAAGTATCGGCGATTAGCGCAGTTTGGTAGCGCACTTGGTTTGGGTCCAAGGGGTCGCAGGTTCAAATCCTGCATCGCCGACCACTTTCTTAGAAAGTGTCACTTGGTTCGCACGAAGAAGTATTCGTTGCACCGCGCCCGTAGCTCAGTCGGATAGAGCAACGGCCTTCTAAGCCGTCGGTCGAAGGTTCGAATCCTTCCGGGTGCGCCATTATAGTGGCGGCTGTAGCTCAGTTGGTAGAGCCCTGGATTGTGATTCCGGTTGTCGTGGGTTCAAGTCCCATCAGTCGCCCCATTTTTCTACAATATGTTTATCGGCGATTAGCGCAGTTTGGTAGCGCACTTGGTTTGGGTCCAAGGGGTCGCAGGTTCAAATCCTGCATCGCCGACCATTTTCATATTTAGAACACATATCAGTATCGGCGATTAGCGCAGTTTGGTAGCGCACTTGGTTTGGGTCCAAGGGGTCGCAGGTTCAAATCCTGCATCGCCGACCACTTCTAAATAAATTCAGAAATACACGCCTTAGTTTGGGTATAACTGCATACAGTCGCAGGTGCAAATCCTGCATCGCCGAGCACTTCTAAATAAATTCAGAAATACACATCTTGGTTTGGGTATGAACACATGCAGTCGCAGGTTCAAACTCTCTAACATACACTTCACCATCTTTCTCTTATCAGTCATCAACGTTTTGCGCTAGATATGAAAAGCATTGCTGCGTTTATCGCTGCGCACTTACTCGCCTACATCAGCTAATCCAAGATTCTTAGCCGACCTTATTTTTAAAGGCAGCTTTTTGTACAGACTCATAGAGTGGCATGTTGAACACAGCTCCATTAGCGATACTTTAACGCCAAGCGGTAATTATTTTTTTGACGCGAGTCCAACGTAGCTGTTGCTTAGAATTCATTGTTAGCAAATCCCCTCAATTTATTGCTGTAAAAGTAATCAGCAATGCGCCATACGCCCAATTTATTGGTGCTCGCTCTCGACTCTTATAAATATTAGGTTATAATGCCGCGTCTATTGTTTAACGTAAGTGCCCATAGGGCAGTGCAAGCATAGGGATCGCTGGCTATCGCCGAGGTGCATAATGTGCACTTAATGTGGTGTAGCAACTAATTGATCGCCATGTATGTAAGGAAGGCGCAAAGTCGCCACATTTGAAGATTGAGGTAAATCATGCAAGTTTCTGTTGAGACGACTCAAGGCCTTGAGCGCCGTCTGACTATCACTGTTCCTTCAGAGAACGTTGAGACCGAAGTAAAAAAACGCCTACAACAACTGTCTAAAACTCAACGTATCGACGGTTTCCGTCCGGGCAAAGTACCAGTTTCTATCATTAAAAAGCGTTACGGCACTGCTGTACTTCAAGAAGTTGCTGGCGAATTAATGCAGCGTAACTACATTGAAGCGATCGTTTCTGAGAAAATTAACCCAGCGGGTGCACCTTCATTTGCACCAAAAACGCTTGAGACAGGTAAAGACCTAGAATTCGAAGCGACTTTCGAAGTCTACCCTGAAGTTGAACTTCAAGGTTTAGACAAAATCGCAGTAGAAAAGCCAGCTGTTGAAGTAAAAGACGAAGATCTAGAAAACATGCTAGAGACACTTCGTAAGCAGCACGCTTCTTGGAAAGAGTCTGATGACAAAGCCGGTGAAAATGACCGTGTAACAATCGACTTCGTTGGTACTATTGATGGCGAAGAGTTTGAAGGTGGTAAAGCTGAAGACTTCCCACTAGAGCTTGGCCAGGGTCGTATGATCCCAGGTTTTGAAGACAACATCGTTGGCAAGAAAGCCGGTGAAGAGGTTGTTGCTGACGTAACTTTCCCTGAAGAGTACCACGCTGAGAACCTTAAAGGTAAAGCGGCGCAGTTCACTATTACTGTGAAGAAAGTTGAAGTTCAAGAGCTTCCAGAGCTAAACGACGAGTTTGCTAAGCTGTTCGGTATTACCGAAGGCGGTGTTGACGCACTTAAAGAAGAAGTGAAGAAAAACATGAGCCGTGAGCTTGACCAAGCGGTTAAAGCCAAGGTTAAAGAGCAGGCGATTGAAGGCCTACTTGAGCAAAACGAAGTGGACGTTCCAAAAGCACTTGTTGAGCAAGAAATCGATGCGCTTCGCAAGCAAGCGGCACAGCGTTTTGGTGGCGATGCTAACAACATGCCTGAGCTTCCTGCTGAACTATTCCAAGAGCAAGCAATTAAGCGTGTTAAAACCGGCCTACTGCTTGGTGAAGTAATCAAAGCGAACGAAATCGAAGCCGATGACGCAAAAGTAGAAGAGCTTATCAACACCATGGCGTCTGCATACGAAGACCCAAGTGAAGTAGTTGAATACTACAAATCAAATGATCAGCTTATGCAGCAAATGCGTAACGTAGCGATGGAAGAACAAGCAATTGATGCTTTACTAGCCAACGCGAAAGTAACTGATGTTGAAACTGCGTTTGACGACATCATGAACCCGCAGGCAGCTCAATAAGTCGTTGACTTAAGCTAAAAGCAACGTTTAAATGGCTCGTATGCTTTGTTTACAAAGCACCGAGCCATTTTAGTTTGTGTCGGTCACTAAGGAATCAAGTAATAATGAATAATGGTATGACAGATCCCCTAAACGCGTTAGTGCCAATGGTAGTTGAGCAAACTGCTAAAGGTGAGCGCTCTTTCGATATTTACTCGCGCCTTCTAAAAGAGCGAATCATTTTCTTAACTGGCCCAGTAGAAGACCAAATGGCCAACTTGATTGTGGCTCAGCTATTGTTCCTTGAATCAGAAAACCCAGACAAAGACATTCACCTTTATATTAATTCACCAGGCGGCTCTGTAAGCGCTGGTATGTCTATTTACGACACCATGAACTTTATCAAGCCAGATGTAAGCACCTTGTGCGTCGGTCAAGCCGCAAGCATGGGCGCGTTTTTATTATCTGGTGGTGCTAAAGGAAAGCGTCACTGTCTGCCTAACTCACGAGTGATGATTCACCAACCTTTAGGTGGGTTCCAAGGCCAGGCGTCTGATATTGAGATTCACGCCAAAGAAATTTTATATATCAAAGACAAACTAAACCGCTTGCTAGCTGAGCACACCGGCCAGCCGCTCGATGTTATCGCTCGTGATACTGACCGTGATAACTTCATGACTGCTGATGCGGCTGTTGAGTACGGGCTGATCGATTCGGTCTTTGATCGCCGTAACGATAAATAAGCGCGAGCGCATTTGCCAAACAGCTGCGCATTGATAAGTAAAGTTTGGTATATTTGTTAAGAAGTACATTTGCTACTATGAATAAAAATAGTAGCGCAAAGAATGAGGTAGCTGAATGTCCGATAAACCAACAGACGGCGAAAAGACTAGCAAGCTGCTGTACTGCTCGTTTTGTGGTAAATCGCAGCACGAAGTACGCAAGCTAATTGCAGGTCCATCTGTTTATATTTGTGATGAATGTGTCGAGCTGTGTAACGACATCATCAGGGAAGAAATTAAAGATATCGCGCCAAAAACCAACGCGTCCGATAAGCTGCCCGTTCCAAAAGAGATCCGCAGCCATCTAGATGACTATGTGATCGGCCAAGAGCACGCGAAAAAGGTATTGTCGGTAGCGGTATACAACCACTACAAACGTCTTCGCAATGCGGGTACCACCGAAGGTATCGAACTCGGTAAAAGTAATATTTTGCTGATTGGTCCAACGGGCAGTGGTAAAACCTTACTCGCAGAAACGATGGCACGCCTATTGGATGTACCATTCACCATGGCGGATGCCACAACGTTAACCGAAGCGGGTTACGTTGGCGAAGACGTCGAGAATATCATTCAGAAACTACTGCAAAAGTGTGATTACGACGTCGAGAAGGCTCAGCGCGGGATCGTTTACATTGATGAAATTGATAAAATTTCTCGTAAATCAGATAACCCATCCATCACTCGTGATGTGTCAGGGGAAGGGGTGCAACAGGCGCTGCTTAAACTGATTGAAGGTACTGTTGCCTCGGTGCCACCACAAGGTGGTCGTAAGCATCCTCAGCAAGAGTTCTTACAGGTAGACACCTCGAAGATACTGTTTATCTGTGGCGGTGCTTTCGCCGGATTAGACAAGGTTATCGAGCAACGCAGTGCTAAGAATACCGGTATTGGTTTTGGCGCACACGTTAAGTCTGCCGATGGTGAGCGTAGCATCAGTGAAACGTTTAAAGACGTGGAACCAGAAGATCTAGTTAAATACGGTCTTATTCCAGAGTTCATTGGTCGTTTGCCTGTGGTTGCAACACTCACTGAATTGGACGAAGATGCACTGATTCAGATTTTGAACGAACCTAAAAACGCATTGACTAAGCAATTCTCTTCATTATTCCAAATGGAAGATGTTGAGCTTGAATTCCGAGAAGATGCTTTACGTGCGATTGCTCACAAAGCGATGGAACGTAAAACCGGTGCTCGTGGCTTACGCTCGATTGTTGAAGGCGTATTGTTGGAAACCATGTATGAGCTGCCTTCGATGGAAGGAGTCTGCAAGGTGGTAATAGACGAGACAGTGATTAAGGGTGAGTCAGACCCTATCTTGATTTACGAAAACAGCAGCCAAGACAAGGCCGCATCAGAGTAAAAAACAAGCAGTTTAATTAAAAAAGGAGCACTAAGCTCCTTTTTTTATAAATTTGTTTGAACTTTCCCCCCTTTATCCCCATATACTTGGGTAATCTTTAAATTTTAAGAAGTCCGAAGAGAGTTAGCATGACGCTTGAAAGAACGGATCGCGTAGACATTCCAGTATTGGCGCTAAGGGATGTGGTGGTGTATCCCCACATGGTGATCCCTTTGTTCGTCGGTCGGGAAAAGTCGATTCGCTGCCTTGAAGCAGCGATGGATAAAGACAAACAAATTTTCTTAGTGGCACAAAAAGACGCTTCTGTCGATGACCCACAAACGGATGAAATATATACCGTAGGGACAGTCGCGAGTGTGCTGCAGCTACTCAAGCTACCCGATGGCACCGTCAAGGTGCTGGTTGAGGGCACGCAACGCGCCGCTATTACCCATTATACGCAAGAAGACGAGTACTTCGCAGCCGAAGTTGAGTATATTCCTTCGACTGATATTGATGAGCGAGAGCAGGATATTTTCATCCGCAGTGCGATAAGCCAATTTGAAGGTTACGTTAAGCTCAACAAAAAAATTCCACCAGAAGTACTTACCTCGGTGTCGGGGATTGATGAGCCCGCACGCTTAGCCGATACCATGGCTGCGCATATGCCTATCAAGGTGCCCGAAAAGCAGAAAGTGCTGGAAATCAGTGACGTCACCGAGCGCCTTGAATACCTTATGGCAATGATGGAGGGCGAAATAGACCTCCTGCAAGTAGAGAAAAAAATTCGTGCCCGCGTTAAAAAGCAAATGGAAAAGTCACAGCGCGAGTACTATCTCAACGAGCAAATGAAAGCCATTCAAAAAGAGTTAGGTGAATTGGATGATGTGCCTGACGAGTTTGAAGGTTTACAAAAGAAAATAACAGAGTCGGGGATGCCAGCCGAAGCCGAAGAAAAGGCGATGGCGGAGCTGAAAAAACTGAAAATGATGTCGCCGATGTCGGCCGAAGCAACGGTGGTGCGCTCTTATATAGATACCATGGTTAATGTGCCGTGGAAGAAAAAATCAAAAGTGAAAAAAGACCTAGCAGGGGCACAAAAGATTCTTGATGCCGACCACTATGGTCTCGAAAAAGTAAAAGACCGCATCATTGAATATTTGGCGGTGCAGCACCGTACCAACAAGCTTAAAGGCCCCATTTTATGTCTTGTAGGCCCACCAGGCGTGGGCAAAACGTCATTAGGGCAAAGCATTGCTCGAGCGACGGGTCGCAAGTACGTGCGTATGGCACTGGGCGGCGTACGTGATGAAGCCGAAATTCGCGGTCACCGCCGCACTTACATCGGCTCTATGCCAGGTAAGTTAATCCAGAATATGACCAAAGTAGGGGTTCGTAACCCGCTGTTTTTATTGGATGAAATCGACAAGATGTCATCGGATATGCGTGGCGATCCTGCATCTGCTTTACTGGAGGTACTGGACCCAGAGCAAAACAGCACCTTTGCTGATCACTATCTAGAAGTTGACTATGACCTATCCGATGTGATGTTTGTTGCCACTTCTAACAGCTTCAACATACCAGGCCCATTGTTGGACCGTATGGAAGTGATCCGTTTATCTGGCTACACCGAAGACGAGAAACTCAATATCTCCAAGCAGCACTTAATCCCCAAGCAAATTAAGCGCAATGGCTTGAAAGAAAAAGAAGTGACCATCGAAGACAGCGCCATTATTGGCATTATCCGTTATTACACCCGTGAAGCCGGGGTTCGTAACTTAGAACGTGAGATTTCCAAGTTATGTCGTAAAGCGGTGAAAAATATTTTGCTCGATAAAGGTCTTAAACACATTACCATCAATGATGAAAACCTAGAAGAATACCTAGGTGTGCAACGTTACGATTACGGTAAAGTGGAAGGTGATGACCGCATCGGTCAGGTCACTGGTCTGGCGTGGACTGAAGTGGGTGGAGACCTACTGACTATTGAATCGTCTGCGGTACCAGGTAAAGGTAAGTTAAGCTACACCGGTTCATTGGGCGACGTCATGAAAGAGTCGATTCAAGCCGCGATGACCGTGGTACGCGATCGCACTGAAAAATTGCGTATTAACGATGACTTCCACGAAAAGCGTGATATTCATGTGCACGTGCCTGAAGGCGCCACACCAAAAGACGGCCCCAGCGCGGGTATCGCCATGGTGACTGCTTTAGTCTCAAGCTTAACGGGTAACCCTGTGCGCTCCGATGTGGCGATGACCGGTGAAATCACCTTACGCGGTGAAGTATTGCCTATCGGTGGTCTTAAAGAAAAACTGTTAGCGGCACACCGTGGTGGCATTAAGACCGTGGTCATTCCCAAAAAGAATGAGCGGGACCTAAAAGAGATACCAGAAAACGTTCGTGAAGGCCTCGAAATTCACCCTGTTCAGTGGATTGACGAGGTGTTAGATCACGCATTGGCGCAGCCTGTGGAGCGTTTTTCAACAGATCGTGCAAAAAGTGAGTAAAAATCACAAAAAATTGCCGCAAAGGGCTTTTCAAATCACACCTGTGTGATAAGTTAAGCACTAGATTTTGAGCCTAGGCCTTGTCCGGCCTAGGTTTCAAGCAGATCTAGGTGTTAGAAAAACGACCTTTGTTTTTCTAAATTACATAGCAAAGTGATGAGGCCGTTTTGTGTAAAACCGCACAAGGTTAGTCGCTCTGGATAATAACAATGTAAGGGGATGATATTGTGAATAAGTCTCAATTAATCGATCAAATCGCAGCTGATGCTGACATTTCTAAAGCGGCTGCAGGTCGTGCGTTGGATTCATTCATTGAGTCAGTATCAACTGCACTTAAAGACGGCGATTCCGTTGCCCTAGTTGGTTTCGGTACTTTTTCTGTACGTGAGCGCGCAGCGCGCACTGGCCGTAACCCGCAAACTGGTGAAGAAATTCAAATTGCTGCTGCAAACATTCCTTCGTTTAAAGCAGGTAAAGCGCTTAAAGACGCAGTTAACTAATTTGCGAAACTTGAGCTGCAATTAGCGCAACTGTGCTAGATTGCTTCAAGTGAAAAAGCGTATCTGTTAAGATACGCTTTTTTTATACCCACCGCCTCGAAATTGAGGGACAATAGAGTCTGAGTTCGTTGTTTAGCGGTTAAATAAAATAGAGATAAAATAAATGCTAGAAAAAATCAGAGAAGGCTCGCAAGGCTTAGCGGCCAAAATTATTCTAGGGCTGGTGATTTTATCTTTTGCTTTAGCAGGGATCGGTGGCTATTTAGGCCAATCAACCGAACAATCCGTAGCTGAGGTAAATGGAGTTAAGATCACTCAGCGCGAATTTGCTCGTGCCTATGAAAACGAGCGTGCCCGCTTAGAGCAGCAGTTTGGCGAATACTTCGCACAACTTGCTAACGATCCAAGCTATATGGCGCAAGTGCGTCAATCCGTCACTGACCGCTTAGTACAGCAAGAACTACAAACACAGTTAGCGGCAGAAATGGGGCTTCGCGTTAGCGATGAACAAGTTAAACAAACGATTCTAGAACTCCCAGCTTTCCAGTTTGGTGGTCAGTTCAGTAATGACCGTTACCTGCAAGTGATCCGCCAAATGGGTTATCAAGCAGATGGCTTCCGTGAGTACCTGCGTGAAGAAATGACGCGTTCACAACTTGTTTCGGCACTTGCTGGCACAGATTTCACGCTAAGTAATGAGTTAAGCCAAGCCGTGGGTCTGCAACAGCAACAACGTGCTATTGATTATGTAGTGCTCGATAACAACGCCTACAAAGCCCAAGTAGAAGTGAGCGACGAAGAGGTTCAAGAATACTACGACCTAAACCAAGCGCAGTTCCTTTCTCCAGAGCAGGTGAAAGTGTCTTATGTTGAGCTAAGTGCCGATGATTTAGAGTTGGCTGAGCCAATCACAGACGAGCAAATCAACGACTACTATCAGCAAAACAAAGCCTACTATTCAGAGCCTGAAAAGCGCCGTGTTGCTCATATTTTGGTTGAATATGGCGATGATCAGGACAGTGCTGAACAAAAAGCCAATGACCTACTCACACAGCTCAACAACGGCGCTGATTTCGCCGAGCTGGCTAGTAATGAGTCAGACGATATCGTCAGCGCGGAAATGGGCGGTGATCTAGATTGGATTGAGCGTGATATGCTGGATCCTGATTTTGAAAAAGCAGCGTTTGCTTTGCAAAACGTGGGCGAACTTTCACAAGTTGTTGAGTCTGAGTTCGGTTATCACATTATTAAGCTCACCGACCTGCAGCCAGGTGAAACCAAGCCTCTTGCTGAGGTGAAAGAAGACATCCGCACTGAGCTGGCGAAAGTTGAAAAAGCTGACCTATTCTATGAGCAGCAAACAGAGTTGGCAGAGCTTTCATTTGAGGTGGCTGATACATTAGAAGACGCTGCTGCTGCGGTCGGAGCGCAAGTTCAAACCACTCCTTGGTTAGCCCGTGGACAGCTAAGTGCCCCGTTGAATGAGGCTAACGTGCAAGCAGCCATCTTCTCGCCAGAGCTACTGGAAGATAGAGTTAACTCAGAAGTTTTGGATTTAGGTAATGAGCACGTGATTGTGGTACGTATCGCTGATCATAAACCTGCGGCAACTAAGCCTTTGGCTGAGGTGAGCGAACAAATTAAACAAACGCTGATAGCTGAAAAGGCTACCGCCAAAGCGAAAGAGCAGGGTGAAGAGCTGTTTGCACAATTACAAAGCGGCACCAGCCTTAACGCCATTGCTCAGCAAGCAGGTGTTGAAATGCAAAGCGAGGACGCCCTTAATCGCCGCAGCTTCAGTGTGGCACCCGCTCTGGTAGAGCAGGTATTTAAGCTGGCACACCCACAGGATGAGCCTGTCGTGGATATGGTTGAGCTTAACAATGGCAATATAGCCCTAGTTGCGTTGAAGTCAGTTAACACTCCGAGTGAAACTGAAGTTAACGCGCAAGTGAAGCAAAACCTCACCATGCAAATGGCAAACAAAAACTATCAAAGCTTTATTGAAGCGCTTGAGGCTCAGGCTGAAGTGGTTCGCATGCGCCAGCAGGGGCAATCAGAATAAAGTAACATGAATGCAAAAGGCGCCTATTCGGCGCCTTTTTTGTCTCTGCGCAGCGCCTAATAATAAAACTGACGTTGGAACATGAATTACACTTAGCAATGTAGTACAGTGAAACTAGCCCCAATAAGGAGTGTGAGGAAGTATGAAAGGTGTATATCGATTTTTAATTGCTATGGTGCTTATTGTTGCAGCGATAGCATCATACAGCGCTGGGAATAGTACTGGGCTTTTCGCTTTTGTGGTGCTTGGCTTTATGTTTGAAGCGGCTTTTTGGCTGCGCCTTTTCCCGGTGAGTAAAAAGCGCAAATCACACGCCTGATAGCCATTAACAAGTCAGTAAACGCTGGCAGGTTTTGGATTGGGGATTACCGAAAATTTCACCGGTTTTCCCATACTCCACCACTTCCCCGTGATCCAGCACTAACACCTGATCACTCATGTGCTTTACCAAGCTCAAATGATGGGTGATCAACACGTAACTTAGCCCTGTCTCCCGTTGTAACTCTAGTAGTAAGTTTACCGTCTGTGCACGCACTGAGGGGTCAAGGGAGGAAAGCGCCTCATCCAATACTAAAACTTTAGGGTCCAGGATCAGTGCGCGTGCCAGTGCAACACGCTGTAATTGCCCGCCAGAGAACATATGCGGGTAGTATAAGCGGTGCTCAACAAGCAGCCCCACCTTCGCTAATGTTTGCTTTATTTTTTCCAGTCTTTGTTCGCTGCTAAGCTCGGTATTCAAGCGTAGACAGTCATCTAAAATCTCGCCGATAGTGAGCGCAGGATTAAGTGACGTGGTTGGGTCTTGGAAAATCAACCGGATGTGGCGACAGTCGCCATGGCGACTAGTCCCGTCATGCACTAAATCACTTTCTAAAATGATCTGGCCGCTACTGGCCTCATCGGCGCCGGCCAACACCTTTGCGAGTGTACTTTTTCCTGCACCCGTCTCGCCAATAACCGCCAACGTTTCGCCGCGACCAATACAAAATGAGATATCTTTGAGTAAACTGACCTTCTTATGGCTCAGTAAGCCCGCCCTCACAGCCAGTTGCTTGCCCAAACCTTGTACTTTCAATAAGGGTTGCATCAGCTTTGCTCCTGTTTATGTAAAGGGAAGTGACAGGCATAACTATGACCTTGCTCTTTGTCTAACTTAGGAGTAACGACACAGGCTTTCTGTGCGTTCGGACAGCGTGGCCCAAGTCGACACCCTATAGGTAGGTGCTGCAAGGTGGGAATGGTGCCTTTGAGAGCGAACAGCGGCTCCTTATGGCCAAGTGCAACATCATAGTCGGGCAAGCTCTGTAACAGCGCTTTAGTGTATGGGTGGCGCGGTTGAGCAAACACTTTTTTGGTTGGTCCGGCCTCCACCATTTGCCCGCAATACAGCACGTGCATACCATGCGTCCAGTCAGTCAATTCTTCGAGTTCATGAGAGATCATCAGAATCGACATATTTTTAAGTTGATTTAAACTTTTCAGTAGTCGAAATACTTGCGCTCGTGTGGTGCTTTCCAAGGCTGTGGTCGGTTCGTCGGCAATAAGTAGCTTAGGGGAGCGGGCGATGGCCATCGCGATCATCACCTTTTGGCACACGCCTTCTGATAACTCATGTGGGTAACTGGTCAAAACCTTGGAGTGCTCTTTGATGCCCACCTTGTGCAACAGTGCTCTGACACGCTGGCGTTTAGCTCTGCGTCGTTGCCATAAATTACCGGTGTAGTTGCGCGCCGGAATACTTTCTTCAATTTGGTCACTGATCTTCGCTGTGGGATCGAGGCAACGACTCGGCTCCTGATAAATCATCGCTAAGTCTTGGCTTACCAACTTACGTCGCTTTTCATCAGAGAGCCGCATCAAGTCAACGCCGCGCCAGTGCATGCGGTCGGCCGTGACCCGCCAGCGTTTATTTAACGCACCCACTAAGGCCTTGGCAATGAGGCTTTTGCCAGACCCCGACTCGCCAATTAAGGCGTGTACTTCGCCTTCTTTTAGGCTGAAGTTTACTTTATCTACCACGCGAATCACTGAATCTGAGGTCGTCAATTCTATGGTCAGATTTCGAATATCGAGCAATTGCATCAGTCCGCCCGCCGCTCTTTGAGTACATTACGCAAACCGTCACCAACAAGATTGGTGGACAGTACCGCTAAAAACAAAAGGATCCCTGGTAAGGCAACGGTCCATGGTGCGAGGTAAATTAGGCCTAGGTTTTCCGCCAAAATAGCTCCCCACTCAGCTGTCGGAGGTTGCGCGCCAAGCTTCAAAAAGCCTAAGGCAGCAATGTCCAAAATGGCTAATGACAGCGCCATAGTAAAAATAACCACAATACGTTCGTAAATATTGGGGAAGATGCCCCGCACTAAGATTTGCCAGCGGCTGGCTCCATCAAGGCGAAATGCGCTGATGTAATCTTTATTAAGCTCTTCGACCACCAAGTTACGCACTGAGTGGATAAACTGTGGCAACAGCGCAAAGATAATCGCCCACACGGTGTTCATCAAACCCGGTCCGAGTATGGCAATGATGATAATCGCCAGCAGTAACGAAGGGATAGATAAGGTGATGTCTAACAGGTGATTTAGGAAGCTTGCACGCAGGCCATGGCTCATACCGGCGAAGGTGCCAACCAATACGCCCACCAAGGTGGTCATCAGTGCTGCAATAATTGATAAGCCGAAGGTATAGGTCGCACCATTCATAAGGCGTGAAAGCACATCACGGCCCAAATCATCGGTACCTAAAATAAAGCGTACATCGCCATCCTCATGCCATGAGGGAGGAATTAATAGCGCATCCGCATGTTGCTCGTTAATGCCGTAAGGCGCCAGTAACGGCGCGGTGGTAGCAAGTACCGCCAGCGCAATAAAGAGCCATAAACCAACCAAAGACACATGGTTAGATTTAAACTTGCGCCATAACCGTGACAGCGGCGACACGTTAGACTGTTCGGTAAATAATTTAAACTTTGCCATGCGCTTGATTCCGTGAAATCGGGTCGAGCAGGGTGTAGAGCAACTCGGTGATGATGGTGGCGAAAATAATGAATACCGAGATTGCCAATAAACCACCTTGAATTGCTGGGAAGTCACGTTGGTAAATGCTGTCTATTAACCAGCGACCAATGCCAGGCCATGAAAAAATAACCTCAGTGATCATGGCTAACGTGATCAACGCACTAAATTGCAGACCGATTTGTTTTATCACCGGCAACAACGCATTGCGCAGCGCATGGTGAAAAATAAGTTGGCGGCGGCTCAACCCCTTCGCCCGGGCCGTTTTAATATAGTTTTGATCAAGCACGTTGAGCATTGAGTCGCGGGTAAAGCGGATTAAAACCGTGGTTGGGTAGGTCGCCAGCACCAGTGTTGGCAATGCCAGATGATGCAGCGCATCGGCAAAGGCGAGGCCGCCATAGGGAAAGCCCGCAACCATAATATCTAGCAAAATAAAATTACTGTATGCGGGGATCTCGTAAAGCAAACTGATACGCCCAGACATAGGGAATAGCCCCAGTTGTAAGCAAAATACCATAATAAGCAGCAGTGCTAACCAAAAAATAGGCACAGAGTAACCAACTAATGTAAAACCACTAATGAGCTTATCACCCCAACGTCCGTGTGATAGGGCGGCGATGACTCCCGCCGGAACTCCCGCCAACACGGACACAAACAGCGCATAAATAGCGAGCTCAAAGGTTGCAGGAGCCAAATCTAACACATGGCCAAAAACACCATCGCCGGAAGCAAAAGATAATCCCCAGTCGCCCTGCATAATGCGTCCTAAAAACGCAAAATACTGCGTTACATAGCCATCATCCATATGGTATTGCTGCTGTAATTGCGCTGTTTGCGAAAAGCCTGCAGTTTCAATACCACTAAAGTTCATTAGCGGGTCACCGGGGAACAGGTAGCCCAATGAGAAGGTAAACACACTCAGCGTAAAAAGCATAAAAACCAGCAACGAAACCCGGCGTAAGGCGAACTCTAACATCATGGCTTTTTACTCGCATGGGCTAAGGATATGCCGCCAAAGGGGCTGAGGCTGATCCCTTTTACTTGGCTGTCACGAGCTTGCGAGCGCTTACCATGAGCCAGCGGAAATAGGGGCAATTGTTTCGCTATCATCTGTTGTGCCTGGTGGTAAAACTGTTGTCGCTGCGCTTGCTCTGTGGTGTCTAACGCCTGCGTCAGGAGCATATCAAATTCGGGATTACACCAATTGGCCGGGTTCTTACCGCTGTAAGTGGCGGCGCAGCTCAGTAGTGGGCTAAAGAAATTGTCTGGGTCGGGGGTGTCAGCGGCCCATCCCAACAACACACTATCATGGCGATGCTCGCCTACGCGCTGTAAAAAGGTATTCCATTCATACTCGACAATACGCACGTTAACACCAATTGCACGCAGATCACTTTGCATCAGCTCTGCCATTTTGCGCGCATTGGGGTTATAAATACGGCTTACCGGCATGGCCCAAATGGTCATATCAAAGCCATTTTCATAGCCAGCGGCACTGAGCATCTCTCGAGCCTTTTCTGGGTCGTATTGGGGCAAATTAGATTGCTGCTGATAGGCCCAACTAATGGGCGGTAACATTGAAGCCGCTTTCACGCCTTGGCCGTAATAGACCGCCTGCATAATTTTGTCGACATTAATGGCATGGGCTAATGCCCGGCGTACTTGTGGATTATTAAAAGGCACACGTTCAGTATTAAAGGCCCAATAGCCGACGTTAAGGTTATCTTGTTGTTCCAATTCAATATCGTCGCGTTGGCGCAGAACGCTTGATTGGGTCGCACTTGGGTGTGGGGTAACATCGCACTCTTTGGTTAAAAGCTTGGCAATGCGTGTTGTGCCATTAGGAGTAATATCAAATACCAACTGATCGAGGTTTACTTGGTGTTCCCAGTACCCGGGGTGTGAATAGTAGCGGATCAGTCGGTCGCGTTGGTATTCACGATAAACAAACGGGCCGGTGCCCACAGGTAGCTGGTCAAACAAATCCATCTGCTCGTTGGCCATCAGAGCCATTGCATACTCTTGCGAGGTGATCACCGCGAAGTCTGTAGCCAGATTCGCTAAAAAGCTACTTTCGGGGTTAAACAATTCAAATGTAACTTGGTATGGTGAGTCTTTGCGAATGTTGCGAATAAGCTGATCAAGACCAACACTCTGAAAATATGGATAGCTGGCTTCACCAACGAAGTGATAGGGGTTGTATACGTCGAATAAGCGACTAAAGGTAAATACCACATCATCGGCGTTAAAATTACGGCTGGGAGTAAAATAGCGGGTGGTATGGAATTTTACATCTTCGCGCAGGTTAAACGTCACTTCCGTGCCATCATCGCTAATTTCCCAACTGGTCGCCAACTCGGGGATAAATTCACCAGTGATGGGATCAATACGTAGTAAGCGGTTGTACAACTGTTTAGCGATCAGATCGATAGTTGAACCGGTGGTCGTTACTTGCGGATTAAAAGAGACAGGGTTGGCCTCAGCACAATAAACCATGCCTTCCATAGGTGCATACTGCGTGTCTTCGTCTTGGCACCCCATTAAGAGCACCATGGCAATGCCTAACAACCGTGTGTACACAGGCTAAGCCTCTTGTTTTTGCTGCGAATCAAGTAAGTTGTATTTTTTCAAATATCCTCTTAGCTGATGATACGTTAAACCAAGCAATTGTGCAGTTTTCTTTTGATTAAATTGGCTAAATTCCAACGCTTGGCGCAACAGTTCCGTTTCGTAGTCGCTGGAGAGTTGTTTTAAGTCGCACGGGAAGTTCATTCGTTGATTGTTTTTCAGCGGCTCTGCGGGTGCCACTTGAGGCTGCTCTGAGTCACTGAGTAGTGGCTGCTCATTGACGGCCATCGCAGGTTTGCGAGTGCTCAATGCCTTAGGCCGATAGGGGCTGGCAAAGGGGTCCAAATTAATCGTATGCACAGCGAGGCTTTCATTGCCATGGCGATACAAGCTGCGCTCTATCACATTTTTCAGCTCACGGACATTCCCCGGCCAGTCATAATCCAGTAGAGCCGCCTTGGCTCGGGTAGTGAAACCACTGAATAACTCCCACCCTAGGTTACGTGCCATGTTAATGGCGAAATGCTCGGCGAGCAGCAAAATATCTTCTTGGCGCTCACGCAGCGGAGGGAGCGTAATTACGTCAAAGGCGAGGCGGTCCAGCAAGTCGTGTCGAAACTCGCCGGCATCGGCAAGGCTGGGTAAGTCTTCATTGGTGGCGCAAATCAGTCGTGTATCAACTTTTATTGGCGCCCGACCCCCAACGCGCTCAAACTCGCCATATTCAATTACCCGAAGCAGTTTTTCTTGGACCGCTGCGGGGGTATTTGCGAGTTCGTCTAAAAATAACGTGCCGCCGTTGGCACGCTCAAAACGTCCTTCATGACGTTTACTGGCGCCAGTAAAAGCGCCACTTTCGTGACCGAATAGCTCACTTTCAAGCAAGTTCTCATTGAGTGCAGCGCAGTTAAGACTGACATAGGTTTGATCCCAACGCCCAGATAGATAGTGTAACCGTGCAGCGATAAGCTCTTTACCGGTACCGCGCTCACCAATGACTAGCACCGGCTTATCAAGGGGGGCCAACTGGGAGACCTGATCGAGCACCTCTAAAAAGCTATCGGACTGGCCCAGTAAATCGTCTTTTTTGCGGAACTGGCTCATTTACACTAACTCTTAGTTATTTTTGCTAAAGCTTAGTGTATTTCATTATTTGAAGATAAGAAAGTGATTTGGCGAATATAAAGTAACTTAATGAATAAATTAAGTTTTTTATGTGGTTTTAAAGTTGGCAAGCAACTTGATAATACGTAGAGTAGTCAACAAAGACTTCAACATCCGAGGTAAAGATTATGGGAATTTTTTCACGTTTTGCAGATATCGTAAACTCGAATATCAATGCTATTTTAGATAAAGCAGAAGACCCAGAAAAGATGGTGCGTCTAATCATCCAAGAGATGGAAGACACACTTGTGGAGGTGCGCTCGACATCGGCGAAAACACTCGCAGAGAAAAAAGAGCTCAGCCGCCGGTTAGAAACATTGAACAAGCAAACCGAGCAGTGGCAAGAGAAGGCTGAGCTAGCCTTATCTAAAGACCGCGACGATTTAGCACGCGCTGCACTACTAGAAAAGAGCAAGTGTACCGAAGCGAAAGAGTCACTTGAGCGTGAGCTTGAACATGTAGACGAGCACATCAACAAGTTGCAACAAGAGATCAGCACCTTGCAAGAGAAGCTCAGCGACGCGAAAGCGCGCCAAAAAGCCATTGTCCTTCGTCAGCGTTCAGTGCAATCGCGTCTAGATGTGAAAAAGACACTTGATGGTGACAAGGTGCAAGATGCACTGGATAAGTTCGAGCGTTACGAGACAAAAATTGATGGCCTCGAGGCTCAGGTAGAATCTTATGAGTTAGGTCAGAAGTCGCTGTCTGATGAAATCGAGCAGCTAGAAAAGGACGAGAAAATTGACGATGAACTCTCAGCCTTGAAAGCAAAAATGGGCAAAACCGATAAAGCAGAATAATAATGTATAAGGTGAAGGGTCGTACGCGGCCCTAGCCACACGATGGCGCACCATAACAACAAGGCAGGAGAGGATTATGTTTGATTTTGATATGTTATTACCACCGATTGTCATATTTTTGATTTTTGTGGCGCCGTTGTGGCTGATATTACATTACCGCAGTAAAAAACAGGTAAGCCAAGGGTTAAGTGAACACGAGCACCGTCAACTGGTTGAGCTGGCTAATAAAGCAGAGAAAATGGCAGAGCGCATCAATACCTTAGAGACCTTGCTCGACCAGGAGTCCCCGCAGTGGAGGAGTAAGGTATGAGTGGCAAACGCGAATTATATCGCAACCCCGAACGCGGCAAGCTAGGCGGCGTATGTGCAGGGGTCAGCGACTACTTTAATTTTGAGTTGTGGTTGGTACGCATTATTTTCATCTCCGCCGTGTTGTTGGCCGGGGGACCCTTATTTATCGTGGCCTACATTGCTGCTTGGCTGATATTAGAGAAAAAACCAGCCGCAGAGCAAACAGCGCCCAGTAGTAAGAGCGCCCATGTCGGTGAGGTGAAAGCCAAAGTGTGGCAAAAGGGTGAGCCTCCGCGTAAGGCTCTTAAAGAGTTGAAGGAATATTTAGGTGAGTTAGACAACCGTATTCAGCATATGGAGACTCATGTAACTTCGCCGACCTTCACGGTAGACAGAGAAATTAATAAGCTATAAAGCCCTCAGGCGCATTGCAACCAGCTAGTCATGATTAGCTGGTTGCCTGCGTTTGTATGCAAGGGTATTTAAACAAGGAGTTAATTTGTCGTACTCACGCCTTGATAAGCTCAAAGACAGAGCCAAAAAGACTTTAAAGCGTACCTTAGATAGCCATATCACCCTGGCGGTTACAGGATTGTCAGGCAGTGGAAAAACAGCCTTTATCACAGCTTTAGTGCACCAGCTATCAGAGCAAGCGAGCGAACAAAACATGCCTTTTTTTCGTGTTGTTCGTGAGGGGCGCCACATAGCCACGCAACCGGTGCCACAAAAAGCGCTGAATATCCCGACTTTTGCGTATCGTCAAGCGATGGCGGCGTTGAATCAGCAACCGCCGGCCTGGCCAGAGTCAACGCAACGAATTAATACTTTGCGCCTCGCCATGCGCTACCGTCCCAAGCAGGGGTTACGGGCACAATTTGGTGATAGCGCCACACTAACCATTGATCTTATTGATTACCCAGGTGAGTGGCTAATGGATTTACCCATGTTGAACATGGATTATCCCACTTGGTGTGAACGTCAGTTAACGATGCTCAACAAGGCCGCGAGAGCAGAGCATGCACAGGACTTTATGACTGCACTGCATGAGTTTGACGCTAATGCAGAGGTCGATGAAGTACGCTTAAAAGAGCTCAGTGAGTTGTACAAACAAGCCTTAGTGAATATTAAGGCTCATGCCCACGCCGCTAACTTGCAACCGGGGCGGATGTTGATCCCCGGGGAGTTAGAGGGCGCGCCGCTTTTGTCTTTTTTTCCTTGCCATGCGCCTAAGCAGGGTGGGCTGCATACTCAATATCAGCAGCTTGAGGCACGCTTTGAAGCCTATAAAGCACAAGTCGTTAAGCCTTTTTATAAAGACTACTTTTGCCATTTTGACCGTCAAGTGGTGCTTGTGGACTTATTGCGAGCGCTAAAGCTGGGTCCGGACATATTCGATGAGCAAGCCGAGGCAATCACCGAGTTGCTGTCTTTTTTTGATTACGGTAAGAGCAATGTGCTGCGCCGACTGTTCAGTCCCAACATTGATAAGCTGCTGTTTATCGCCAATAAAGCAGACCAAGTTGGAGCTAATTACCATCAAGACTTGGCGCTGCTGTTGCACGATATTGTTAAAGAAAAAGCCAATAGCTTGACCTTTTCTGGGGTGGAAGTGGACACCATGGCGATGGCCGCTGTGTGCGCAACACAGGGCAAGCAAGTGGTGGAAAAAGGGCAAAGTTTGCATTGCGTCTATGGTAAACCGCTGCATGAGTCGCAGTGGCTCACCTATTTGCCACCGCAGCCACCGCGACACCGTTTGACTGCACAGCAATGGCCACAACAGGGGTTTGACTATATCGATTTTGCCCCTTGGCCGCACAGCGACGGACGCTTGCGACATATGCGTATGGATCATGCGCTGGAATTTTTATTGGGGGATAAGCTGACATGAGTGAGCCAGTTAATTTAGCCGGAGCGCGGCGTTTTGAGGGCCAGTCGCAGCAGCAATCTGCATCTCAATTGGAGCCCGCCAAAGTGGTTGCTCGTAATGACGCGCCGCAAGAGGAGGATGATTTCGACTTGGCGCAGGGAAGCGAGCTGGAATCAACACTGGATGAGGAATTGGGGCGCCAGCGTGGTAAACGCTCGCTATTGAAAAGGCTGTTTGCTTGGCTGTTGTTAACCCTCATTATCGTTGAAACCGTGCTGAGTATTGTTGCGAGCTTTCAAGCCTCTGTATGGCTTGGCGCGTTATATAGCAGTGTTATCGGGCTGGCGGTGTTGCTAATTGGCCGATTGCTATGGCGTGAGCTGGTCAATTTGAAGCGCCTCAAAGTTAATCGCCATCATCAACAACAAGCTCAACGGTTGTTGGCGAGTGAACAAATCGGCCAAGCGCTACCTTGGCTGGAGAGCGTTAACCGTATTCAAAACCATGCGGACTTTGCACAATTTAAAGGGCAAATTGCCGAGCACCTAAGTGACCGCGAAGTGATGGAGTTGTATCGCGACACCTTGCTGGTGCGCCAAGATGAACAGGCCAAGCAGATTATCAATCGCTACGCCGTTGAATCAGCGGTGCTAGTCAGTGTCAGCCCATTAGCAGTAGTGGATATGCTTGCGGTGTTGTGGCGCGGACTGAAACTGGTTGATACCCTTGCGGATAATTATGGTTTGGCACTGGGCTACATGAGTCGTGTTCGGCTTTACCGCAGCTTGGTTAAGCAAATGCTCTTTGTCGGTTCGACCGAGTTGCTTGCCGATCTCGCCGCCACGGCGTTTGGCACCAAGTTATTGAGTGTATTATCGACTCGTGCTGCCCAAGGCCTCAGCGCCGGGGTGTTGACTGCACGCATTGGCTATAAGGCGATGGAGCTGTGTCGACCATTACCGAAGCTGGAGGCCAAGCCATCTTTATTGCGAGCGACAGCAAAACGCTTAGCAGCCCGATTGACGCGCTTAGATAAGCGTGAAAACGAGCAGACGACCGAGAACGTCAACAAAGATTGACGAAAACACCGAGATGATACAGCAAGCTAGCCATCCAAGCGGCTAGCTTGCTTGTTTTATAGCCAGAACTGCCACTATGTTAGAAAGAAAAACGGTGGCATTATGAAAAATATTCAACCTTCAGACAAAACGCAATGTATCCATCCCCAGGGTGAGCGTCGCGATCCCCATCGCGCTTTAGCGGCCCCTTTATACCAAACCTCAACCTTTGTGTTTGACGATGCAGCGCAAGGTGCAGCCCGCTTTGCCGGCGAAGAGGCCGGGTATATTTATTCGCGTCTCGGCAACCCCACAGTGCGCGAGCTAGAGCAGAAGCTGGCAGCGCTTGAACAGACCGAAGATGCGGCGGCCTGCGCCACTGGTATGGGGGCGGTTTCAGCAGCGGTCATGAGCTTTCTTAGCGCAGGCGATCACCTAATAGCATCAACAACAGTCTATGGCTGCACTTATGCACTGTTTAGCCACTTACTTACTCGCTTTGGCGTCGAAGTCACTTTTGTTGATTGCAACGATATACAGGCTGTTAAGCAAGCGCTGCGCCCGAATACTAAAATGTTATTTGTAGAGACACCTGCCAATCCAAACATTGATGTTTACGACTTACAGCAGTTGTGCGATGTAGCAAAAAGTCACCAGTTGATCAGCGTTGTTGATAACACCTTCTTGACGCCTATTTTGCAAAAACCCGCGCACTTTGGTGCAGATTTGATCGTCCACAGTGCGACGAAGTACCTCAATGGTCATGGTGATGTCGTCGCAGGTCTGGTGTGTGGCAGTAATGAGCATATTCAGTGTATTAAATCGACGGTACTCAAAGATATCGGTGCCACCATGAGCCCATTTGATGCCTGGTTAATATTACGAGGCATGAAAACCTTAGCGGTGCGTATGCAGGCCCATTGTCAAAGTGCTCATCAGGTGGCGGAATTTCTACATCAGCATCAAAGCGTTGAACGCGTTTATTTCCCAGGGCTCAAAAACGATCCAGGACATCGGCTTATGGGTTCGCAAATGCAAGATGCCGGCGGCGTGATTGCTTTTGAACTTAAAGCGTCTTTAGCACAAACAGAGCAGTTTATTAATAGCTTGCAGTTGTGCACATTGGCGGTCAGTTTAGGTGATACGGAAACCCTTATTCAGCACCCGGCTTCAATGACTCACTCTACTTATGAACCGGAACAGCGTCGTGCCGCAGGAATTAGCGATGGCTTGGTCCGCATTTCGATAGGTTTAGAAGATGTTAATGAGATTATTGCAGATCTAAGCCAAGGGTTAGCAAAGCTTTAATAATTTTAGTAATAAATACTTTACACCCTTTTGCTTTTCAGGCCACTAAAAGCAGGGGTGTAATTTTTAAGGTGTATGAGTGTATCTTTAAGTTTACGTTTTAAGCGGTTTGCGCAGAACGTATAACAGCACCAAGTATTACAAACAGATGTACTTTTCCTTAGTATCTGGTTAACACACACAGAGTCATTTGCGTCGTGCGTTTGCAGTGCAAACAAAAGCAAATGGGACAAGGTAAGGTAGTTATGGCTAAATCAAGTAAATACGTTTCTCGAACGCCGGATGAGAATGGCGTTATTCATTGGAGCGATGAAGAAAACCAAACCTGGGCCGAGTTGGTCGAACGCCAGTTGGCGTGCATTGAAGGGCGCGCTTGCGATGAGTATATCGAAGGCCTGAAAAAAATTAACTTGCCCACCGATCGTATTCCGCAGCTTAGCGAGCTCAATGAAGTACTCGAGCGCGAAACGGGTTGGCAGGTAGCGCCGGTCCCTGCGTTGATTGATTTTGACGAGTTTTTTCGTTTATTAGCGAACAAACAATTTCCTGTCGCCACGTTTATCCGCACTCGCGAGGAATTCGACTACTTACAAGAGCCGGATATTTTCCACGAGATCTTTGGCCATTGCGCTATGCTCACTAACCCGGACTTCGCTGAATTTACCCACAAGTACGGCCAGCTAGGCTATGCAGCAGACAAAAAAGACCGTGTCTACTTAGCGCGTTTATACTGGTTTACCGTTGAGTTTGGTTTGATGCAAACTAAAGACGGTCTTCGTATTTATGGCGGTGGTATTTTATCAAGCCCAGGCGAGACCAATTACGTGTACACCGATGAGCCCGAAATCAACCCAATAAATGTGTTGGATGTGCTGCGTACCCCTTATCGCATTGATATCATGCAGCCCGTGTACTACACCATTAACTCTATCCATGATTTATTTGAAATCTCGCAAATGGATTTAATGTCGATGGTAGCCAAGGCCAAAGAGCTTGGTTTGTTTGAACCTAAGTTTCCCCCTAAAGAGAAAAAAGCAAGTTAAGGAATTAGCAATGTCTGAATTAAGCGCACAAAAATGTGAAGCGTGTCGTGCCGATGCGCCCAAAGTATCAGATGAAGAGTTGGCCGAGTTAATTAAAGATATCCCAGATTGGGTGCCTGAAGTTCGTGACGGTATCATGCAATTAGAGCGCGTCTTTAAGTTTAAAAACTTTAAACAAGCGTTAGCCTTCACCAATGCGGTAGGTGATATGGCAGAAGAAGAAGGGCATCACCCAGGTCTTTTAACCGAGTGGGGTAAAGTGACAGTGACTTGGTGGTCTCACTCAATTAAAGGCTTGCATAAGAACGACTTTATCTGCGCGGCTAAAACCGACAAAGTGTTCGCATCGCTTTAAGCAATTGAGCTTTGCTTAAAAGGTCACCACACAAGGTGGCCTTTTTTATTGGCGGCTTCATTGTTGAGCACAACTTGCTATAATGCAGCGCTTGTCAGAACAAAAAATGAAATAACTATGAGTGCTGCTGATCTTCAATACATCAAGCAATCTATTGCCACAGTGCCAGATTACCCTAAGCCAGGCATCCAATTTCGCGATGTGACCACCTTGCTGGCCGATCCAAAGGCCTTAAAATTGACCATTGATAGCATGGTGAGCAAGTATAAAGACCAAGGCTTTACCAAAATCATTGGCACAGAGTCTCGCGGCTTTATCTTTGGTGCCCCTTTGGCTTATGTACTGGGCATTCCTTTTATTCCTGTGCGTAAGCCGGGCAAACTGCCGCGTGAGGTCATTGCACAAAGCTACCAGTTAGAATATGGTGAAGATATTCTTGAATTGCACAAAGATGCCATCGAACCCGGCGACAAAGTACTGCTCGTTGACGATTTACTCGCTACGGGCGGCACCATAGAAGCGACCGCCAAGCTGGTGGCCAAATTAGGCGGCCACGCCAGCGACGCAGCATTTGTGGTTTCTCTACCCGCTCTAGGTGGTGAACAGCGAGTGCGTGAGCAAGGTATCGATGTGTTCAAATTAGTTGAATTTGAAGGCGATTAAACATGAGCTATCAGGTTCTTGCCCGTAAGTGGCGACCGCAAACCTTTCATCAACTCGTGGGTCAAGACCATGTCAAACAAGCATTGGTTAATGCCTTAAACGAGCAGCGTTTGCACCACGCTTACTTGTTCACCGGCACTCGCGGTGTGGGCAAGACCACTATAGCCCGTATTTTTGCCAAAAGCCTGAACTGTGAGCAGGGTATCTCGGCACAGCCATGTGGTCAGTGTAGTACTTGTCTAGATATTGAAGCCGGTAAATACATTGACCTTATTGAGATCGATGCGGCATCGCGGACCAAGGTTGAAGACACCCGAGAGATTCTAGATAACGTGCAATATGCCCCGACTCGCGGGCAGTTCAAGGTTTACCTCATTGATGAAGTGCACATGCTTTCCAAGCACAGTTTTAATGCGCTGTTAAAAACATTGGAAGAGCCACCTGAGCACGTTAAGTTTCTGCTAGCGACGACCGATCCGCAAAAATTGCCTGTAACCATTTTATCTCGTTGTTTACAGTTCAATTTAAGTGCGCTGTCGGTGCAACAAATCAGTACTCAGTTAGCGCATGTGCTCAGCCAAGAGCAACTCGATTTTGAACAGCCAGCCTTGGCGGTGTTGGCTAAGGCTGCCGATGGCAGTATGCGAGATGCCCTGAGTTTAACCGATCAGGCTATTGCGCAAACCAATGGGCAGCTGCACGAGGGGCCGATTAAAGACATGCTCGGGCTGATGGATGTGCGCTATGCCCAGCAATTGCTCAGTGCGGTATTGCTCGGCGATGGCGATGAGCTGATCCAGCAAATTCGCAATTTAGCACAACACAACCCGAATTATATTGCTGTGCTTGATGACCTTTTGAATCTTACACACAGTGTGCAATTGACTCAGCTGGTGCCCAGTGCAGCGCTACTAAACGACCGTGACAGTGATTATATTACTGAGGTAGCAAACACTGCTGATACGCAACATATCCACTTGATTTATCAATTGTTGTTAGCGGGTAAGCGGGACCTACAATGGGCCAGCTCTGCGCAAGTGGGCTTTGAGATGTTAATGCTACGCCTGCTCGCTTTTGAACCACAGTATGGCACTTCGACCACATCGACGGCTCAACAGACGCCGTCTCGTGGTGATAATGAAGAAAAAACGGCGAACCTGCGGGCAATGCTAGCACGTAACAAGGCTGGGTTAGAAAATACTGCTCAGCCTCAGCCTCAGCCTCAGCCTCAGCCTCAGCCTCAGCCTCAGCCTCAGGAGCCACGCGTGGCGGCGCAGCAAAGTACTTCTGCCTCTGAACCGCAACGCGCAGAACCCGCCACGGGCACCGAACCTGCGCCAGCGCAATCCGTTGCAAATGGTGGCGATAATCAGGGGGCAAACGCAGCAAATTCCCAATATGAAGCTGACTCTCAAGATGATCAGCATCATGAAGCGATGGCCGCGCAGCAGTTTGAACAAGTGATGCAGCAGGCGCATGAACAAGGTTATCAACCCCACGCAGAGAATGCACAAACAGCAATGACCATTGAGCAGGGCGCAGAAGTAGCCGCCAATGCAGGTGCTGAGCAAGGCTCTGCAGCCGCTTCACCAGCGCAGCAGTTAGACCAATTGCAAGATGAGGCGCAGTCTGCCATTGCGCGTATCTTAAAAAACCGCAAATTGGGAACGGCGAGCAGGCCCGTGCAAGAGGATGATAGTGCAAAAAAGGCCGAGGCCCGAACTAAACGGGCCACCGCCGTAAGCACTGCGAGCCAAGAAACGGCTAATGCCGTTCCACCCGAAAAAACCAAAGCGCAGCGGCAACAATCGCCAGCGCAGCGGTTAATGGATAAACACCAGCCTGATCCACAAAAATTGGCCCCTGAGCTGGTGGAGCAACTAGAAGCGCCGGCTACACCGCGCAAAGAGTCGCAGCAAGAGCAAGTCGCTATCGCCGCACCTGAAGGCTTTGAAAGCAGTGTAAGTGATGTCAAATTTGCGCACCAACAGGATGACTGGGCACATATTATTGAGTCTATGGGTCTCGGTGGGCGTATTAGGCAGTTTGCCTTGCATAGTCGTTATCAAAAACAAGGCACGGAACTGACGTTGCATGTAGAGCAAAGCCAGCGTCATCTAGACAGCAGCGCGTTACGTGAGCGCCTACAACAAGGGTTAGCTGAGCACTTTAAAGAACCATTGAACGTGCAGATTGAATTTGTCGATGAATTGCAACAAACGCCGTTTTTAATTCAGCAAAGCATTGATGGCCAGCGCTATCAACAGGCGGTTGCTGCAGTGAAAGCAGATGAACACGTGCAGCAGCTGATGACGCAATTTTCAGCAATCTTGGACGAAAACTCGGTTCAAGCATTGTAATTTACGGCTGTTGGCCTTATCTTTGCCAGCAGAGCGATTTTTAACGAGAGAGAGCACTATGTTTAAAGGCGGAATGGGCAATATGATGAAGCAAGCGCAGCAAATGCAAGAGCGCATGCAAAAGGCCCAAGAAGAAATTGCCAATTTAGAAGTGACCGGTGAAGCCGGTGCGGGCTTAGTTAAAGTGACCATGTTAGGTAGCCACAATGTACGCCGCGTGGAAATCGATGAAAGCCTAATGGAAGATGACAAAGACATGATTGAAGACTTGCTTGCAGCCGCGTGCAATGACGCTGTACGTCGCGTAGCAGACGAAAGTCAAAAACGTATGTCTGAGGTAACTGGTGGGATGAACTTACCCCCAGGCATGAAAATGCCGTTCTAAATCTGCATCTAGATTTATGTGTTTAGCCCCGCTTTATAGCGGGGTTTTTTATTTCTTTAAGATAGCAAACACAGAGGCTCTTGAGGACTGCTACACTCAACTACAAAGGAAGAGGGAGCCGCTGTCATGAATGATATATTGGTGGTCGAAGATCAGGAGTTTGATTTTCGTATTATTAAAGCCATATTGGAAGAAAAGCACCACTCACTGACTCACGCTACTTCTGCTGAGCACGCGTTGGTTGAAATTCATCGCCATTTACCGGCACTTATTCTGATGGACATAGAAATGCCCGGTATGAATGGGTTAGAGCTCTGTCGGCAGCTTAAGCAGGATGATTACAGCGCCCATGTGCCCATCATTTTTATTAGCTCATACTCTGATCGCCAACATATTGATGATGCCTTTGCCGCCGGTGGCGTCGACTACATTGTTAAGCCCTTTAATAAAACTGAAGTACAACAACGGGTCAGTACCTACCTTATGCTGATAGAGGCAACGCATCGACAACAACAGATAAGCACGCTCAAAGATATTCTTTTGATGACCTCAGGGCTGGCACATGAACTCAATACGCCACTCGGAAATTGTCTAACAGCGAGTGGGTCGCTAGAGATGCAGAGTCAAACACTGCATCAAGCACTGAATAAAAAATCCCTAACCGCCAAAGCGTTAGATTCTGGCTTGCAGAAAATCGACCATGCCAACACCTTGCTGATGCGCAATTTGCTGAAAACCAGTGAAATGGTGGGTGAGTTTCAAACTATGTTTAATGACTACAGCACCCCAGACGGTGAAGCGATTAATATTCATGATATGGCATTAATGTTATTCGAGCCCTTCACTTACCAAAGTTACCCCTTCCGGCTTTCGTTTGATGTGCAAGGACAGCTGCATATGGATCACGGCAGCAATACCATACAGCGGGTCTTGTTGGAGTTGATGGCTAATAGCTGCAAACATGCTCAGTTAGAGCCGGGTGACAATTTAGACGTTGTGCTCAAGCTAGAGCAAAGGGGTCAATATGCGCAACTTATCTATGAAGATAACGCAGCGGAATTATCAGCCGAGCAAGCGGCGCAAATATTGTCACCCTTTTACACCACAGCACGAGCTAATGGAGCTTTAGGGCTTGGGGGAACCCGTATTGCCCAAGGCATTACCCTGCTGCTTAATGGCTCTATTGAAGTACAGGCGCTGCGCCCGCGTGGTGTGCGTTTTAGTATACAAGTGCCGCTACAGAGCCAATCTGGTTCACCTAATCGCTTGCAAGCAGGAGCGCGCTACTAAAAGCCCTTGAGCCTAAGTGCTGAAGCGCTTTATACTGGGGTTTTAGCGCTAAGGTCAATGTCTGTCTTGTGCTCTTGCCAACGCTTGTGGCTAGGCCACCGGTGTATTCATGACCTCTGTGGTACTTGGGATCCGTTATGCAATTATCTCCAAAATTAACGCAACTTGTTGACGCTTTACGCTGCCTACCAGGCATCGGCCCGAAATCAGCGCAGCGCATCGCTTTTCATTTATTAGAGCGAGACCGAGAAGGGGGGGCACAATTAGGGCAAGCCTTAAACCAAGCGATGCAAGACATTGGTCACTGCCAAAGCTGTCGTACCTTTACTGAGCAAGATATCTGCGAGTTATGTAGCAATATAAAGCGCCAAGATTCGGGCTTGTTATGTATTGTGGAATCACCCAGTGACGTCTTGGCGGTTGAACAAACAGGGCACTATCAAGGCTTATACTTCGTATTAATGGGTCACCTTTCGCCACTCGATGGTATTGGCCCGAATGAAATTGGCCTAGACGTGTTAGAGCAAAAGCTTGCCCAAGGCAGCATCAATGAAGTGATATTAGCGACCAACCCGACAGTTGAAGGCGAAACCACGGCTCATTATATTGCCCAGTTGTGTAAACAGTACAATGTCGGTGCGTCGCGCATCGCCCATGGTGTGCCCGTTGGAGGCGAGCTTGACTTAGTCGATGGTATGACGTTGTCCCATGCCTTCAACGGTCGTAAACAAGTGCAATATGAAAGCTGACTTTTAGAGAAGTCTGTTTACTTACAAAAAAGCGCCGTTAGGCGTTTTTTTTATGCGTACGCTCTTGAATCCGAGATGCAATACCCCATATACAGAGCATATCTGCTTCCCAGACATGCTGGGATTGTTTGCTAACGGAGAGAGAAATGACAGCAACATCAGAAAAAGAAACGCTCGGCTTTCAAACCGAAGTAAAGCAACTGCTTAACTTAATGATCCACTCTTTGTATTCCAATAAAGAGATTTTCCTACGTGAGTTGGTTTCTAATGCGTCAGATGCGGCAGACAAGCTGCGTTTCTTGGCGTTAGAAAATGACAGTTTGTATGAAGGCGATGCCGACTTAAAAGTGCGTATTAGCGCCGATAAAGATAAAAAAACGGTCACCATCAGCGATAACGGCATAGGCATGAACCGCGATGAAGTGGTGAGTGCATTGGGCACGATTGCCAAATCGGGTACTGCTGAGTTTTTCCAAAACCTTACCGGAGATAAAGCTAAAGACTCGCAACTTATTGGTCAATTCGGCGTGGGTTTCTACTCAGCCTTTATTGTTGCCGACGAAGTGACTGTGCGCACGCGTAAGGCCGGCGAAAGCCAGGCTGTTGAATGGCAGTCAAAAGGCGAGGGTGAGTACACACTAGCGAATATTGACAAGCCGAGTCGAGGCACTGAGATTATTCTACATCTGCGCGATGATGAAACAGAGTTCCTTGATGACTTCCGTCTACGCGGTATCGTGACTAAATACTCAGACCATATTTCGATTCCGGTGGAAATGTATCGCGAGCCAGTGCCTGAATCTGAAGGCTCTGACGGTGAGAAAATTGAAGCCAAGCCCGGTGAGTGGGAAGCTATTAACAAAGCTGAAGCCTTATGGACACGTGATAAATCTGAAATCAGTGATGAAGAATATCAAGAATTCTACAAGCATGTAGGCCACGATTGGGAAGAGCCACTGACTTGGGCCCACAATAAAGTAGAAGGTAAAACTGAATACACTAGCCTGCTTTACATTCCTAAGCGTGCACCGTTTGATTTGTATAATCGCGACCGCCAAAACGGCTTAAAACTCTATGTGCAACGCGTCTTTATCATGGATGACGCAGAGCAGTTTATGCCTGGCTACTTACGCTTTGTAAAAGGTTTGCTTGATTCCAATGATTTACCATTGAACGTGTCTCGTGAAATTTTACAAGACAACAAAGTGACCCAGGCGATCCGCAAAGGCTGTACCTCGCGGGTATTAAAAATGCTTGACCGCATGGGCAAAAACAAGCCTGAGCAGTACCAGACTTTCTGGAATGAGTTTGGTGGGGTGATTAAAGAAGGCCCAGCTGAAGATATGGCTAACAAAGAAGCCATTGCCAAGCTGCTGCGCTTTGCTTCAACGCACAGCGATGAAGCAACTCAAAATGTATCACTAGAGCAATACATTGAGCGCATGGATGAAGGCCAAGACAAGATTTACTACGTTGTGGCTGATAGCTTTGAAGCAGCGAAAAACTCACCGCATTTGGAGATTTTCCGTAAAAAAGGCATCGAAGTATTACTGCTGAGCGATCGTGTTGACGAGTGGATGATGAGCCACCTTACTGAGTTCCAAGAAAAGCAGTTCCAGTCGATTACTCGTGGCGATCTTGACTTAGGTGACTTGGACGACGAAGAAAGTAAAAAAGCGCAAGAAGAGTCGGAGAAGGAAGTAGCGGGACTTTTAGAGCGCATCAAAGAGGTGCTTAGCGATAAAGTTAAAGAAGTACGCTTTACCCATCGCTTAACTGACTCGCCAGCCTGTGTTGTTGCCGATGAGAACGACATGAGCTCGCAAATGATCAAGTTGATGGAATCAGTTGGGCAGCAAGCGCCGGAAACCAAGCCGGTGTTCGAGCTTAACCCTGAGCACCAACTAGTGAAACATTTAAATGATGAGCAAGACGAAGATAAGTTCAAGCAGTGGTCAGAAGTATTGCTTGACCAAGCACTATTGGCTGAGCGCGGCAGCTTAAAAGACCCAGCTGGCTTTGTTAGTCGACTGAATAAACTCATGCTTGATTTAAACAAGTAAACAGTTCCCAACCGAAAGGCCCGAGCAATAGCTCGGGTTTTTTTATTGATAAATTCATAAAAAACGGAAGGTTAGGGGTTTTCAAGCGAGTTAAAAGAACATAGAATAACGTCGTGTTTTGGGGCTATAGCTCAGCTGGGAGAGCGCTTGCATGGCATGCAAGAGGTCGGCGGTTCGATCCCGCCTAGCTCCACCAATCACTTCTTTTCCTTACCAGTACATTGATTCCCTTTTTTTAAGTTGCGAATATCTGATCTTACAGTTTAGATGAACAGGTTTAGACTTCATCTGACTGGCAGCTATGAGCAAAGAATAGACGTTCTCTAGCTAGCCTTGGCAGTGCCATCCTAATGCCAGCAAGAATGTTGCTCCAGCCAATACGTTTCTTTCAAAGCTTGCCATCTACAAAGACTTCATAACAATCAGTTTGGTTTGCTTTAAACAACTCCAACTTATGCGTTATAGCTTTACCACTATAGGAATCTGTAATTTCAATCACTCTACGTAGCTCGGGAATACGCTGAACTGCAGTATCACTCTGTTCGCATTGTGCCGAGGCGACGTTTACTTTATTGTATGATTTAAGGTAATTTTTGAGTTTCATTAGTGTCTATACATACTTGGGCTCTTACCTTACAAGGAAGTGTACCTTGCCGGGTCTCGCTAATAAGTTGTTAGGTTTGGAGGTTTGATGAAAGCTTTATTTTTGGGAGCAGGAGCGTCTTACGAAGTAGGTATGCCATTAGTATGGGAGTTTACTAATGTACTAAGACGAGTGGTTTTAAAACGGATAGATACAAACCTCTTTAACTTCAAAAATGACTTAGAGTTGAAAAATGAGTTCATTTCGTTATTTGAAAACCATGATTTACACTATGAGCAAATAGTTGCCCATTTAGAGAACCTATATCTTAGAGCCCGAGGTGATACCTATAAAAGGAATGTTGTTCATGGCATCATTATTCAATTAACCGAAACTATTCAGCTTTTATTGTTAGAGGATCAAAGTTTAATCAAAGAGCTGCTAACTCATCGCGTAAAAGATTATTATGGCCTGAAAGAGTACCTTTCCAGAAGAGAACCTACATTTGTATACTCGCTAAACCATGACGTGGTATTCGAAGAAATTTGTACACATCTCTCTCTCCCACTCTCTGATGGTTTCTATGATGACTCGCGAGGCTTTGGAAATATAGCACCATTTTCGTCAATATCATCTAAACAGTTAGAAAGTGGTGAATTAAACTTTTTTAAAAATGATACATTCGGGCTTAATCTCGTGAAATTGCATGGTTCACTGGATATATTCGCGATTGAAGACATGGACTACTTCATTAAAGCTAAGGCTTTAGGTCAATACGTTGGTGGTCATATTGATTCAATTGTATCTATAGAGAAGAGCAATGCACTGATTTGTCAGCGTGATCAGTACCGAGTGACAAATGAGTTAACAGTCGAAGACGATAATGGGAAAATACAGTTTCTGCGAAGATCTTTGCTTTCTGGTGGCAACAAATTCAAAAATGAAATGTCACAAATCGCACCAGCTACGTTACTTGATTACTTCAAGCAAAGCTTGAACCAAATCAGTGAACTAACGGTTATTGGTTATAGTTTTGGAGATGGTCATATCAACGATATTCTTGGTGCTTGGGCCTCTAAACCAGAAAAGTTAGTACGAGTGTTCGACCCTTACATGACTGAAATCCCAGAATGTTTAGGAGAACATGAAGTTGAAGTTCAGATCGTAAACGGAGGTTTTACTGATTTTTGCTTAATGTGTGATTCATCAGAAGAACCATATCAAAATAAGTCGATGCGAGATGTTCTTGATACTGTAAGACTGGGCTTGAAACATCGGCGAGAAAAACAAACCTAACAAGTTACTCAAAAGGAAGAAAAAAGCTTGACTTGCACTCCTTCGTCACCAACTTTAGCCAATCATTTTTGCGCCAATTAGTAAGACATTATAAGCACAGGGAACTCATGCTTAATACTCTAGTTATGTTGTCTTTTTTAAGTTTCCCTAGTTTAGCTAGCGTTACTCCTACGGATATCGAATTAAATCCTGAAAAAGCATTTTGCTTAGGGTTTACTTTAGATCGACCAGGTGACGAATACGTTGGGTTAAACTACCCTAAAGTGATAAACCAAAAATGGGTTCCAGTATCAACGATGGTTGAATATAGTTTTAATCAAAATCCAATTTTCATAACGAGAACAAATTTTGATAAAACTAATAAACAAGAGCAGATGGTAATTCTTGGTTTTCACAAAACGATGCATTCAGGTGGTGATGCTGCGGTATCAATTACCTATCAATGTCTTGATAAATGTGGAACTGATTACTTAAAAAAACTATACAGTACCGTCTATCGTCAAATATGTTCAAGCTAAGGTGCAACATTGCTTATAACAAGCCAATTAAGTGGAACTAAAAACAGTTTGATCGGCTTAGCTTGGCTACACTTTTTAGCCTCTTATTGGGGAGCCATTGGTACAAATGCGCCTGTCAGACTTGATTGAATTCTCTTAATCGAACCTGACTGATGAACCTTTATTCACTTCCCCCTTGGCGTTAGCAAAAGGAGTTTATGAGTACGCATAAGTACCATAAATGGGTATATTTGTTATTAAAATGTAAACTTATGTAAATGTCATAACCCATTGTATAGCATAGGCTTATTTGTAAATCTCAACAATTAATGCTTGATTATCGAACAATTGTTAATTGAAAATTTATATTTGTATGATTATTCTGCGTTCCAAAATAACTAATAACGGAACGTATCATGCGGTGGATATTTTTAGCGCTTATCAGCGTGAGTGCAGGTGCACTTCTTTGGATTTATCTTGGGCAGCAAGGCCCAAGCACTCATCATAACGCAACAATCGAAACAACCGAGCAGCAACCTCCTGTTGCACAAATATCAATACACAAACAAGCGGTCACTGAACCGAAAAGCAGTCCCCAACCTTTGTTAAAGACACCAGCGAAGCACGATAAGCATCAGCCTACTGACTTTGGTGTTGCCTCGGTCAATAAGGTATCGAAAACCGCGCAAGCAAAGCTGCAAGAGGCGGGCGTGATCCCAACCGACTTACGCAATGAAGCCTATGTGGAATTTGACCTGAGCGCGTTGCGTGCCCTTGAAGCCGGTGACACTTTTGAACTGATGATACCGCAAACTCAAGAGAGCTTTGTTGCTGAAGTAAATAACGTCAGTGTCGCTGAAAATGGCGATAGGAGTGTGTTTGGTGCGGTAACAGGGGCAGGGGGGCGTTTTCATACCACGGTATTAACTGTTGGAAAAGACGCCGTCTATGGTCAGCTGACAGCACCCAGTGGCAATTATGTTTTTGAATCGAAAAACGAGCATGGATGGATAGCGGCAAAACGTGATCTTTATCGCCAGCACCAAGAGCAAGAGATGCATGCAAGTAGTCACCAAGCTGACGCCAACCCGGAAAATTTCAATCCTCAATTTACAACCACCCCCACTAACTAAAAATAAGGGAACAATAATGAAAAAACTCGTAAAATCAGCGCTTATTGCAAGTGCTATGGGTGCGTCAATGGCGCAAGCAGCGACGATTGATATTGGTATTTTGTATACTGATGAAGCAGCAGCGGCTACAGGTAATATTAATACAAAGATCAATCAGTTGATTGCTTTTGCGAATCAGGTTTACAGTCAAAACGGTATTGATCTACAGCTTCGTGTTGCTGGCCAACAAAACCTAGGTAATTACAGTATCAGTCCCTCAAGCAGTTGGTTGAACTCAGTGACCAATGCTTCGAGTGTTCAAAACCTGCGTAATAGCTGGGGAGCCGATATGATGGCTGTGCTAGGTAAAGGGGCGGGCTCGAATGGTTATATTACCTGCGGTATTGCTTGGGTAGGCCAAGGCAGCAGTGCTTCTGGTAACTTATATGCGTCTACCTCAAACAACATGTATAGCATTACCGCAGTGGACTGTGGAGCAACCACCTTTGTTCATGAACTAGGACATAATCAAGGCTTGGCCCATTCACGCAAACAAGGCGATACCAGTGGCGGTGTGTATGTCGATGGCATGGGTCACGGCGTTGATAATCAATTTGCCAGCATTATGGCCTACCCACATGTATTTGGCAGTGCCACGCAATATGATTACTTTGCCAATCCAAACTGGAGTGTAAACGGTCTGCCTTACGGCATAACTGGGCAAGCGTATGCCTGGAAAACCGTGGAAGCAACGAAAAACAGTATCGCCAACTTTAAATAGTATTCCCCCTGAATGAGGAGCACCACTGTGGTGCTCTTTTTTATCACTGCCGTTAATCGCATCAGGTTGCCAATCGTTATCCAAGCGCCCATAGTATTTGGCGAATAATAACAAAAGCCCTAGGCCATAAACGGAGAGCCTCATGAAGTCTATACTTTATACATTCGCAGCACTGAGTGCTTTAGCAGCGCAACCTGCTATGGCTGACGATGAACCCTTTGCCATTGCTATCCATGGTGGTGCTGGCACCATCGAAAAAGCCCGCTTCACTGCGGAGCAAGAAAAAGCCTATCGCGATAAACTCAAGCAGGCGGTTGAAGCCGGCTACCAAGTATTAGCGCAAGGAGGTGAAAGCCTAGATGCAGTCAATGCGGCGATCAATGTACTGGAAGATTCTCCTTATTTTAATGCCGGCAAGGGGGCCGTTTATACCTATGATGGCACTCATGAGCTCGATGCCTCGATCATGGATGGACGTACGCGCCAAGCTGGTGCCGTAGCTGGAGTAAAGCACATTAAAAACCCTATTAACTTGGCACGCTTAGTAATGACGGACTCTGTTCATGTGCTGCTCAGCGGTGCAGGGGCTGAAGCATTTGCTCAGCAGCAGGGGGTGGAGAAGGTTGATAACAGTTATTTTGATACAGAGCATCGTTATGAAGCCTTGCTCAAAGCAAAACAAAAATTAGATAAAGCCAAGCCCGCAAGTCAAGACTACCAAGCTCGTCATCAAGCGTTACCAACATCCTACAAAATGGGTACAGTCGGCGCCGTAGCTTTGGATAAACACGGTAATATGGCAGCGGGTACATCAACAGGAGGCATGACAGCGAAGCGCTTTGGTCGTATTGGTGATTCTCCGATCATTGGCGCGGGGACATTCGCCGACAATGAGTCTTGTGCGGTTTCAGCAACCGGCCACGGTGAGTTTTTCATCCGTTATCAAGTGGCGAGCGACATTTGCGCACGTGTGCAATATCAGCAAAAAAGCATAGCGCAGGCGGGTAAAGAGGTTATTTTTGGACCTATGTTTGACGCTGGTGGCACCGGAGGAGTCATCATTGTTGATGGCAAAGGGAACATCAGCATGCCGTTTAATACCAAAGGTATGTATCGCGCTAGCAAGTCATCAACCAGTGACACCTATGTAGCGATTTTTAAAGACGAATAAATCCTTCAAAGATATAAGCAATTTTGTAAACGCCAACTATAGTTAGCTATGTTGGCGTTTACTTATTTGGGGGTGCCTATGCAATCAATCAAAGTCGCTGATTATTACAACCATAGACCAGTAAAATTCAAAGCCACTATGCCGATTGAAACGGCTGTAGAGAGGCTATTACAAAGCGGTCAAACCGGAGGACCTGTTGTCGACGACCTCGGAACCATCATCGGTTTCGTGTCGGAGCAGGATTGCTTACAACATATGTTGACATCCACTTACCAAAATGAAGCACATACAGTTGTTGGTGATGTCATGACCAAAGAGCCACTGTGTGTGACGCCAGAGGAGAGTGTGATGACGCTCGCCGAAAATATGAAAGTTGATAAGCCGAAAATGTATCCGGTATGTGATGAACAAGGTAAGTTACTCGGGATTATCACTCGCGCGCACATCCTACTGGCATTGGATAAGCATCTGCATTGTAATTATACGTCCGGACATCGATTTGTTTAGTGTTGCTGTAGGCTCTGATTAATAGCCAAAAAGGCCCAGCCATCGGCATTCAGAGCTTAATACCCGGTACACTTGGCGCTCATAGTTTGCTAAGCTTAGCGACCATTTTTAAGTCGTTAATTAGGGGCCTGAGTGTCAGCAAGCAAGCCGTTGTATGGTAAACTCTCCGAGTGTTTGAAAAAGGACCAGTTTGTATTAAAAAGGCGCCTACAAGGCGCTGATAAGATTTCCGACTCCGAGAAGCAACAAAGCGTACTGGCCAAAATTGAGCAGGCGATAGAGCACAGCATCAGCCAGCACGCACAACGCCTTGAACAACTGCCAAAGCCGCAATTCCCAGCAGCCCTGCCGGTTAGCGATAAACGTGAAGACATAAAAGCGGCAATAGCGAAGCACCAAGTGGTGATTGTCGCCGGTGAGACCGGTTCGGGTAAGACGACTCAGCTGCCGAAGATTTGCTTAGAGTTAGGCCGTGGCGTCGAGGGCTTGATTGGCCACACTCAACCACGTCGATTAGCCGCTCGCAGTGTAGCAGCGCGTATTGCCGAAGAGCTCCATAGCCAAATCGGCGAAACCGTCGGTTTTAAAATACGCTTTAGCGACCAGGTCAGTGAACGCAGCTACATTAAGCTGATGACCGACGGTATCTTACTTGCAGAGATACAAAACGACCGCTACTTGAATCAATACGACACTATTATTATCGATGAGGCGCACGAGCGCAGTTTAAACATCGACTTTATCCTCGGCTATTTAAAGAACCTGCTACCCAAGCGCCCGGATCTTAAAGTAATTATCACCTCAGCGACCATCGACCCAGAGCGTTTTTCTCGTCACTTTAATGACGCCCCAATCATTGAAGTCTCCGGGCGTACATATCCCGTTGAAGTACGTTATCGGCCCTTAACCGAGATACAAGGCGGTGACGACAACCAAGATGAGAATGATCAACTGCAGGGTATTTTTGATGCTGTAGATGAGCTCTACAGCGAAGGCCCTGGCGATATTTTGATTTTCATGAATGGTGAGCGCGAAATTCGGGATACCGCCGATGCCTTGAGCAAGCGCAACTTAAAGCATACCGAAGTGCTGCCTTTGTATGCGCGATTATCCAATGCCGAACAAAATCGCATATTCCACCCCGGTAATAAACGCCGTATTGTGCTCGCCACGAATGTGGCCGAAACCTCACTGACGGTTCCTGGGATCCGCTATGTCATAGACCCGGGTACGGCGCGTATTAGCCGCTACAGTTACCGCACTAAAGTCCAGCGCCTACCTATTGAAGCGGTGTCGCAAGCCAGCGCCAATCAACGTAAGGGCCGGTGTGGTCGGGTTGAAGCGGGGGTGTGTATACGTTTATACAGCGAAGAAGATTTTCTTGGTCGTCCAGAATTTACTGACCCAGAAATTCTACGTACTAACTTGGCGTCGGTCATTCTGCAAATGCTGGGTTTGGGGCTTGGTGATATTAGCCAGTTCCCTTTTGTACAGCCGCCGGATAGCCGCAACATCAACGATGGTGTGCGCCTGCTTGAAGAGCTCGAAGCAGTGCAAGCGAGCAAACATAAAGGGCGGACCAAGCTCACTAAGTTGGGGCGCGACCTAGCGCGTTTGCCGCTGGACCCTCGGTTAGCGAAGATGGTGCTTAGCAGTGTCTCCATGGGGGCGATGCGTGAAGTGATAGTGATTGCAGCGGCGTTAGCTATCCAAGATCCCAGAGAGCGTCCGCAAGAGAAAAAAGCCAAGGCCGATGAGCTGCATGCGCGCTTCGATGATGAGCATTCTGATTTCATCGCGTTCTTGAATTTGTGGCATTATTTGGAGCAGCAACAGCAAGCGCTCACCAACAATCAATTCCGCAGGTTGTGCCAAAAAGAGTTTCTGGCATATATGCGTATTCGTGAGTGGCAAGATATTGTTTATCAAGTCACGACAATTTGTAACGAAATGGGCCTAAAGGACAGTAACAACGAGCCTGAACATGAGGCGATACATCAGGCGCTGTTGAGCGGGTTACTCAGCCATATTGGCCAAAAAGACGAAAAGAATGCGTTTTATCAGGGCGCACGCAACAGTCAGTTTCATATTTTCCCAGGCTCCAACCTGTTTAAAAAGCGCCCCAAGTGGGTGATGTCTGCCGAGCTGGTGGAAACTTCCAAGTTATATGCTCGCATCAATGCCAAAATTGATGTGAGTTGGCTGGCGCCCCTAGCACAGCACTTGGTGAAACGCAGTTACAGTGAACCGCACTGGCAGAAAAAAGCCGGCGCAGTGATCGCCTTTGAACAACAAACTCTGTATGGCCTCACTATCGTGGCGCGTAAGCGCAGTCAGTACGATAAAATTGACCCGACCCTTAGCCGAGAAATATTTATTCGCACGGCCTTGGTCGAGCAAGAGCTCGGCGCCAGTGAAGCGTTTTTGCAAGTTAACCGTGAGCTTATCGAAGAAGTTCAAGATTTAGAGAACAAGGCACGCCGACGCGATATTTTAGTGGATGAGCAAGCGCTGTTTGATTTCTATGACCAACACATCCCTGGTGATATATGTAATCGCGTTAGCTTCTTGAAGTGGTACAAAGAACAAAAGCGTCACAACAAACGCTTTTTGTTCATGCGCAAAGAAGACCTGATGCAGCACGGGGCCACTGAGATCACGGCGGATAGCTACCCGGATGTGTGGATGCAAGGCAACCTAGTGCTGCCGTTGCAATATAACTTTGAACCCGGGCAAGACGTCGATGGGGTGGCGGTGCAAATTCCCTTGGCGCTGCTCAACCAAGTCAGCGGCGAAGGTTTTGATTGGCATATTCCGGCGCTGCGCCATGAGTTGGTGTGCGCTCTTATCAAATCATTACCGAAAACCCAACGTCGCAACTTTGTGCCGGCACCGAATTACGCGGACGCGGTGCTCAGCTCTGTAGAGCCACTGCAAGGGTCGTTGCGTGAGGCGCTGGCGCTGCGCCTATTTCGCATGACCGGGGCCAAAGTGGACGCTGGGGACTTTGATACAAGCGCCTTGGATGAGCACCTGCGCATGGCGTTTGAAGTGCGTGATGATAAGGGTAAGTTAGTGGCCCGTGGTTATGACTTAGAGGCCTTAAAAACACAACTTGCAGATAAAGTGAGTAATACCCTATCGCAGGTCGCGGATAAAGGCATTGAGCGCGAAGGCTTAGTGGAATGGCAATTTGACTCTTTACCCCAGTCCTATGTGAAAAAACAAGGTCAATACGAGGTCAAAGCCTTTGTTGCCTTGGTCGACAAAAAAGACAGCACGGCGATTGAGCTATTCGATTCACCAAGCAAAGCATCTGCAGCGCACCAGATGGGTCTGCGACGCATGGTGCTTTTGAATATTCCTTCGCCAATTAAGTATTTGCAACAGAATTTACCGAATAAAGCCAAACTAGGTTTGTATTTTAACCCCTTTGGTAAAGTGCAATTGCTGATTGATGATTGTATCGCCGCTGGGGTTGATAAGCTTCTGGAGCAATGCGGGGAAATCCGAGACGCTGAAGCGTTTAATAAAGCCAAAGAGTTTATTCGCGGCGAACTGGGCGACACTGTGGTGGCGATCGCTTTGCAAGTGGAGCAGGTGTTGAGTTTGGCCCACGGTATCCATAAGCGTATGCGTGGCAAAGTGGACTTAACCATGATCACCGCTCACGGTGATATTAAAAGCCAATTGGAAAGCCTCGTCTTTAAAGGCTTCGTTAGCCATCATGGGGCGCATAAAATGGCCGATTTATGCCGTTATATGAAAGCCATAGATAAACGTTTGGAAAAACTACCGGTGGACCCTAACCGCGACCGCTTGTGTACCCTTGAGCTGGATAAAGTAGCGCAGGCGTACCATAAGTGTTTGGCCAAACACCCTAAAGGCGAGCCCCAGCCGCCGGCCTTGCAAGCGCTGTTTTGGATGCAGCAAGAGCTACGTGTATCGTTATTCGCGCAAACGCTGGGAACCCCTTATCCGGTTTCTGCAAAACGGGTGTTGAACGCAATTAATGACTATCTCGCCGAGAGTTAACTTGCATTCGCGCTAAGCTGAGGTAACTTTATATTATTAGAGTGATTCAGATGCTCGCCGACAAGGATAGGGAATAAGTTGAATAATCACGGCAAAGCTAAGCTATTAGTAGTCGATGACGAATATTTTAATTTTACACTGTATGCTCAAGCACTTGGTCAACAGTACCAATTGCAGTATGTTGATTCGGGCAAGCAGTGCCTGAACGAGGCCATCAATCAGCACCCGGACGCCATCATGCTCGATGTGTGTATGCCGGGGCTTGATGGCTTCGACACCTGTCGTATGTTAAAAAACACCCCAGAAACGCAAGATATTCCGGTGTTGATGATTTCCGGGCTCGAATCCCCCCATGCCAAGCAACAAGGGTACGCCGCTGGCTGTGATGCCTACTTCGTAAAACCATTATCTTTCAATGAGTTATTGGATAGCTTGCAAACCCTTATTTAATCCGAGTATGCTGCCTATAGCAACACATGTTTCGCCCGTTTAAATGGGCTTTGTGGTGCGACCCCAACTGCGGCATGCGTAGGTAGGTAGTGATAGGCCTGCGATCGGCTGCTGTAAAGCACAAAAGGAGAACAACAATGCTTTATGACGACGATAAGCGCGGCTTTATGCGTATGATGGTGAATGCTCAAGCAAAGCTTGAGGTATCACACAATGATAAATATTTGCAGTTAACGGCAACCTGCCGCGACTTGAGCGCCACAGGCATGCAGTTACTGGTCGATGAACCCATCGACCCGGGCGCCACGGTAAAAGTGGATATCAACTCACCCGATGGGTCGGTGCCGCCACTAAAAGCACTGACCCAGGTCGTGCGTTGTACGCAAGACGACCAGGGACAGTACTGCATTGGCGTGGAAATGCTTGATATTAATTAGGCTGAAGCGTTAATAAACTTTGCAGATCAGCCCCTTGAGGTAAAAGCCTTCAGGGTAAGCACCTCCGATAGGGTGATCGGCGGCCTGATTTAAGCGCTCGACAATGAGTAGCTCTCTATTGGCGTCTAGGGCAGCATCGGCGACCACTTTTTGAAATAAGTTTTGCTCCATGAGTCCCGAACACGAAAACGTCAGTAAAGTGCCGCCTGGCTTAAGCAGCTGCATCGCCAACATATTGATATCCTTATAGCCTCGGCATGCGCCGTTGAGCTGTGCCTTGGAGTCGGCAAACTTGGGTGGATCCATGACGATGGTATCAAAGGTGCGTCCTTCGCTGCGGTATTCACGAAGTAGCTTAAATACGTCTTGTTTGACAAACTCAGCGCGTCCCAAGTCTAACTCATTGTGCTGCACATTGTGCTTGGCAATATCAAGGGCTTGCTGTGATACATCGACATTGATCACCTTAGAGCAGCCACCGCGCAAGGCATATAAACCAAACGTGCCGGTGTAACAAAAGCAATTTAATACTTCCTTGTCTTTGGAGAAGCGCTCTAGGGCGGCGCGGCTGTCTCGTTGGTCGAGATAAAAGCCGGTTTTATGGCCTTGCAGAATATCCACCTCGCAGGTGAGGCCATTTTCTTTTATCAACACCGGGTGCTCTGGCGCCGTGCCGGATAGCACGCCGGTTGTTGGCGCTAATCCTTCTTTTTTACGCACCTCGACATCTGAGCGTTCGTAAACATGACAAGAAGGGAACAGTTCCACTAACGCGGCGACTATCTCACCTTTGTGACGCTCTGCACCGGCACTTAACAACTGACAGACTAAGTAGTTATCAAATTTATCTATTGTTACTCCAGGAAGGCCGTCAGATTCACCGGCACATAGGCGGAAACCGGTTAACTGGCCTTCGTCAATAGTGTGCTGGCGGGCATCAAGAGCCCGAGCTAAACGGCGATAGAAGAACGCCTGGTCGATAGATTCTTGTTCGTCAAAGCTCCATACCCGAGCGCGAATTTGTGACTGTGGGCTATAAGCGGCCGTAGCCAAGTATGTTCCCTGACTGTCGTAAACGGTGACCGTGTCACCTAGGCCGAGGTTGCCTTTGGTTTTCTTAATTGCTTTTGAAAAGATCCACGGGTGTTTACGTTTCAGTGATTTTTCGCGTCCTGCTTGAAGATAAATCGCACCGGCCATTGAGCCTCCTAATAATTCCTAGAGTGAGTATGTTGAAGCTGCTGTGCACTGAGGCAATGGAATACCCACCGCAAGGCATGTTGACACGCTAGGTCGTTGGTTTGAGAGGCGCTATTCTAGGCATCTTAAGGCGCTTTCTCAAATTAATTTTGCCAATAGCCGATGAGTGATTTATTGTCATCACATAAACTCTTAATAATGAATACTATGCAAGAAATCGAACAACAATGTCGCGATTTTATTCTCAGTTGCGGTAGCGCCGACTCAGCTCATGACATTACGCATATTGAACGCGTTGTGCAGGTGGCGAAAACTTTGTGTGAACAGGAGCATGCCAAGATTGAAGTGGTGCTGCCTGCGGCGTGGCTGCACGATTGTGTTGCGGTGGCGAAAAACCATCCGGACAGAGCGAAGGCATCGACCATGGCAGCCGACAAGGCGTTAAGCTTTTTGCACAGTATTCATTATGACAGTCGCTATTTCGATGCTATTCACCATGCTATTGTCGCCCATAGCTTTAGTGCCAATGTCACACCCACCACTTTAGAAGCGCAGATAGTACAAGATGCCGACCGTATGGATGCCCTTGGCGCAGTGGGAGTGAGTCGCTGCATGAAAGTAGGCGGGGCGATTTGTCGTGGCCTATATCACCCCCAGGATCCGTTTTGTAAGAACCGCCAAGCTGATGACAGTAAATACACCCTTGATCACTTTTTTGTGAAGTTATTGCACATAGGTGAGAGCATGAACACGGCTAGTGCTCGATATGAAGCACATAAGCGCACGCAGTACATGCACGATTTCTTACGCCAACTCGGCGAAGAGATAGGTATTGCCTATGAGTAACCCACCGTTATTGCGTGGCGTACACCATTGCCATATACAAGTGCATGATATTGAGGTTGCATTGGCGTTTTATCGTCAAGTAATGGGTTTTGATATCGTCCCCGAGTTGGCTTTTTGGTTTGAACAGCAACACGATGGACCGCTTATGCTGCAAGATCAGGCAAAGTCGATTTGCTTGGCTTTATTTGTTGGTGATAAAAAAAGCAACGGCATCGCGTTTCGTTGCGATGCGTTAGCCTTTGTGCACTGGCAACAGCACCTGCACGATTGCGATATCAAGGTCACGCGAGCCGATCATCAGGTATCTTGGTCATTGTACTTTCGTGATCCCAGCGACAATGTCCATGAAATTACCTGTTATGAATATGAGGCCGTTGCTGAGCTGCTCTAGCTTGGATATTGTGCTTTAACAGCAAGAATATCGTCCAAACAAGCCATAAAAATATCCACCAGTTCGGGGTCAAAGTGCTTGCCTTTCTCTTCTTGAAGTAACTGCACGGCTTTGTCGATTGGCCAAGGTTCTTTGTATGGCCGCTTCGAAGTCAGTGCGTCGAATACATCGGCAATGGCACATATACGGCCCTCTATGGAGATCTCTTCGCCCTGTAAGCCATTTGGGTAGCCGTTGCCATCAAAGCGCTCATGGTGCTCAAGGGCAAGTCGGTGGGCAAGTTGGATTAATGCAGAACTTGAGCCTGCCAAGATATCCGCACCAATGCTGGCATGAGTTTGCATTTGCCGGTATTCGTCTTGATCCAAGCGCCCAGGTTTAAGAAGAATATTATCGGGGATACCGATTTTGCCAATATCATGCATTGGCGCCGCAAGCAGCAACGACTCGGCATGGGCCTCATTAAAGCCATAAGCGCGCGCGATGATGTGGCAATAACGACTCATGCGAATTATGTGTTGTCCGGTTTCATTGTCTTTGTATTCGGCTGCATGACTCAGGCGTTGGATCAATTCAAGTTGCGCGGCTTTGAGTAAGTCAGCTTGCACTAAAGACAAATGATTTTTAACCCGCGCTTTGACGATTGCTGGGCTGATTGGCTTAGTAATGTAATCAACCGCGCCTTTGGCAAAGCCTTGCGTTTCATCTACTTCGTCTTGCATGGCGGTCACAAAAATAACCGGAATAGCCTGCGTACTTGGCCGTTGCTTTAACAGTTCACATACTTCAAAGCCAGACATATCTGGCATCATAACATCAAGTAAAATGAGCGCGGGTTGCTTGCTATGAGCTAATTCCAAAGCTTGAGGCCCTGATTTTGCAAATATAAGGCGATAGTCATTTCCTAATACTTGATTTAAAACCTTAAGGTTCGTCGGCTCATCATCTACAGCTAGGAGAGTCGGCTTTTGTGTCTCAATCATGTTGCACACTCTGCAGTTGCTCAAGTAATTGCTCAATAGCGACTTTTGCCGCCGCAAACTCGAATTCGTTAATGAGATTCGCGATATCCATTACTTGTTTATGCCATTGTTGTGGCGTTGCCGCAATAAGTTGTTCACTGTGTTCACTATCATATTCAAAGTTATCGCATAACTGCGCAACCTCTCGCAATAATTGCTTAAAGTCCTCATCGCTATGGTGACTTCTCACGACTTTGCTAGGCGCGTCAGTGTGGTTTTGCAGATATTGATAGAGCTCATCAATACAGCTGAATAGAGCAAACCGATGAGGGTCTTGAACCTGCTTTTGTCGTTCAATCGACTTTAATGTATCGGCTAATTTGGGCAGGGCTAGATTACCGGCTAATCCTTTTAATGTATGCACGTCAACAAGCTGATCGGCGCTGAGCTGATCATACTTACTCAGTGTTCGCAGCTGCTCATTGCGCTGCCTATAGAAGTGCTTTAGTTCCTTGAGGTAGTGCGCTTTTGAACCCCACAGCTCCGCTCCTTGGGTTTCGTTGACCAGCTGTTGGCTGTCGTGGGCGGTGGCGTTAGTTTGTGCGAATACATGTGCAGCCAAATCGATATCGAGAACGCGGGCTATTTCCGTTAGTAAATCGCTCAGCACCACAGGTTTGCTGGCAAAGCCGTCCATTCCAGCGGCTTTAGCCGCTTCACGGTCACTGCCCATGACACTGGCCGTTAAAGCAATAACGGGCGTTGTAGCAACCTCGTTGTGCTGCTCATATTGACGCAATTGTCGGGTTGCTTGGAGACCATCACACTTGGGCATATGAATATCCATCAACACAATGTCATAACTATTACTTGTGGCCAGTTGCACTGCTTGCTCGCCGTCATCAGCGGCCTCTACTTGATGACCGAGTTTAGCTAGGCGTAGTTGCAGTAGCTCGCGGTTTTGCGGTACATCATCAGCCACCAGTATTCGCAATTTAGGCATTTCGCTAAGTGGGGTCAATGAGCTCTGCTCATTGATGTGCTCGCCCGCTACCTGTTTTAGGGGCAGGGTAAAGTAAAATGTACTACCTTGGCCCAAGGTGCTGGTGACGCCTATATCCCCGCCCATAAGTTGTACGAGCTGGCGGCTAATGGTAGTGCCTAGACCGGTGCCGCCAAAACGCCGCGTGGTACTGTCGTCTGCTTGCTCGAAGGGGTTGAAAATAGCACCCACCCGCTCGGGGGCGATACCAATGCCAGTATCAACCACCTCAAAATAGACACCTTGATTATCGCCGCGAACATTGACGGTGACACTGCCTTGCTCGGTAAATTTTACTGCGTTGCCGATTAAGTTGACTAATACTTGACGTAAGCGCTGCGGATCGCCGCGATAGTGCTCACCGAGATTACTATCCATATTCAGGGCAACCGAGAGCTGCTTATGTTCAGCGCTGTGATAAAAGCTGGAGACCACAGAGTCGACGAGAGCCAGCAAATTAAAGGGCACTGACTCAATACTCACTTTACCTTGCTCAAGCTTGGCGGAGTCTAAAATATCATTGAGTAAATGCAGCAAAGAGCGTGCAGATTGCAATACGTTGGTGAGTTGCTGACGCTGTTGTTTATTCAATGGGCTATCTAGCAGCACTTCAGAGAAGCCAATGATGGAGTTCATGGGCGTGCGTATTTCATGACTCATATTGGCTAAAAAGGCTTGCTTTGTCTCCGCTGCGGCTTCGGCTTTCTCTTTCGCTTTTACAAGCTCTTGCTCCATTTGTTGGCGCTCACTGATATCGACCAATACGCCTGCAATGAAAAGCTCTTCTCCTTCGGTATGCTCAAATGTTCCCTTATCAATCACCCATTTACGGCTGCCATCGCGACACTGTATTTGGTATTCAAAAGAGTAGTGTTTTTTTCCTTGTGCAAGTGCGCTGTATATTTGCTCGCGCACATAGTCGCTATGCTGCGCAGAGATAAGCATGTCAAAGTTAACACTGCCGTCGATAAACTGCTGGTCATCATAGCCGGTTAATTGTTTTACGATGGGGCTAATGTAGAGCATGCTCCAATGCTTATCTAAACGGCAGCGAAAAGCCACGCCGGGCATATTAGTTAACAAAGTGCGATAATGACGCTCTTGTTGGGCAAGCTGATTTTGCATCGCCTTTTGTGCGCTCAAGTCAGTAATAAAACCTACAAACATGCGCTTTTGTCCGGGAATAGCGACTTCACCAACCCCCAAACGAATGGGGATCAGCGCGCCATTTTTATGTTCGGCGTTGACCTCACGTCCGGAACCAATAATGTTTTTAATGCCGGTACTTTGGTAGGCACTTAAGTAATTATCATGTTGATTGGCGATTTCTTGTGGCATCAGCATTTTTACGTTTTCGCCAATCACTTCATCGCGATGATACCCGAGTATACGTTCGGCTCCGGCGTTGAAGCTCAGTACTTGGCCTTTCGCGCTAATGGTAATAATGCCATCGACGGCGGTATTGAGGACCGCTTCAAGGCGTGATTGAGTGATAAGTTGTTGCTGAAGGGCCAAACGATAGCGCATCACACTGTGCAATAAAGCAATGAGACCACTGAGCAAGAGGCTTACAATAGCAATACTCAGAGCGAGATCGGTTACATGGCTATTATCGGTGAGCTCACTGTACACCGGGGATTGGGCCACAAATCGTGCCGCTTGCATCCCGGTATAATGCATGCCAGAGACTGCGCAGCCCATAACTATGGCGCTGAGAATACGATAACCGGTTTGCCCTAGAGTGCTGCGCCCTGTGGGTTGTAAATATAAATGAGCGGCCAGGCCGAGCCATGCAAGAATGACCGCCACTAATACAGAGACAACAAACCAAAGTGGGTCATAGCCTAGCATTGGCCCTAGGCGCATCGCGGCCATACCCGTGTAATGCATAACCCCTATGCCGGCGCCCAACAGCAGGGCACTGAGCGCAAGCTTGGCTCGAGAAGGGTTGTTCGTACTGAGTAAATGGAACCCTAAGGCAGTGGCTAAAAAGACAGGGATGAATGACACCACCGTCACTGTGAAATCATAGTCGACGCTGACGCATAAGCTAAATGCCAGCATTCCGATAAAGTGCATACTCCACACGCCAGCGGCAAAAGCGGCGGCACTTGCTGGCAGTGCCATGCGATAAAATGGAGTGTGGCGTTGTTGTTGAGCAAATTCCCTTAATTGCAGCGCAAAGAAAGATGCAAAAATGGCAACAGTGACCGAAAGTAACACTAAGGCCCAATCATAGCTGCCATTGACCAGCAATTCGGGAGCAGGGTCGGTAATAAAAAACTGAGAAAACATAAAGTACTTCGATACTCCAACAACGGATGCCAAGTGGCAATCACAGCCTAGCACAGTGAAAAACCACGTGTCGCGCACAAAAGTGAAAGCGCCCTGTATCTTACAATGACACTGATTGTTCTATCAGCGCAGCGACGGCTGAGTTTAGTTATTTATGAGTGCGCTGCAAGCTTACCCAAGAGCGTAATTACGGTATCATATTAGTAGCGCTGCAAAGGATGTACTTAATGTTAGCACATTGTTTGGCAAACTCTTTTAGTTCAAGTAATTACAACAAAGGTTTAGTATGAGTAGGCAATATGATGTGCACTACAGCCGTCGACGAACGCTAGCTTTGGTGGTCAAAAATCAGCAAGTGAGTGTGAAAGCACCTTATGGGGCATGTCGTGATTTCATTGCAGACTTCGTTGAGAGCAAACAGGCGTGGATAAACAAACAATTACATAAACAATCTGATATTGAAGCGGCTAGGTATAACCCTTGGCTACATCGTCGCATTATGCTTTTCGGTGAATTACGTGCAATAGAGGTAAGCGAGAGCTCACTTGAGCAGACAGATAACCAAACGATAAACATCGTAATCAGTAAGCGAGTGAAGCATCGCCAGCGCTATTTTAATCAACAGCTATTGGCACTGATGCACGATGAATTATCTGATCACTTATCGGCCCGCATAATGCAGTGGCAAAAGGTGATGAATATCGCCGCTAACGGCATTAGCGTTAAAGTGTACAAGCGTCGTTGGGGCAGTTGCGATTCGCGTGGTGAGTTATGTTTTAATACCTTGCTGGCAGGAGCTCCGCATTGGGTTATTGACTATGTCATAGTTCACGAGCTGGCGCACCGGGTACATATGGATCACAGCCATCAATTTTGGGCACTGGTTAATGGCTACTACGAGCATACCGACCAAGCACGGTTATGGCTTAAAGAGAATGCACATCTGTTGGATTTTGTACGATAGGAAAGTGGTGGAGGGAGCTGGATTCGAACCAGCGAAGGCAATGCCGTCAGATTTACAGTCTGATCCCTTTGGCCGCTCGGGAACCCCTCCAATAGAATGATGTGTGTTGTTAAGTGGTGGAGGGAGCTGGATTCGAACCAGCGAAGGCAATGCCGTCAGATTTACAGTCTGATCCCTTTGGCCGCTCGGGAACCCCTCCTAAACAACGGCGGCGATAATAGCAAACTCAGAGTCCAAGTAAAGAAAAAAACTAAAGAAAGCTGAAAAAAGGCCGATAACTGTTTAGAAGTAATTCAGGTTGAATAAAGTTTATGCAAGTTAAGCCCGTCATTCGTAACGAACTACAAATGGACTCGCAATTATGTCGCAGTGTCCATGAGGCCCGTCGTGGAGACTTTGCTTGGCTGTTAGCATCATTATCAGCAGATGCACTCGATTTTGCCCAGTTTCACCTTCCCAAATCGGAACTAGAATCTCACCAAGTGGATGAGCAGCAGTTGCGATTGCAGTTGGGCGCTGCGCCTGCAAAACCAACGGCATTACCGGATTACCAAATAGATAGAGCTCAGCATGACAGGGCATTATTGGCGCAAAGCTCAATGACAACTCTGCGCTTAAAAGAGTGTCTAACCCCCGAGCCTTTGGCAGTGCGAGACGACAAAACCTATGTTCCACTACCTATAATTGATAATTGCGATCCGAGCGTACAGGCAAAACATCATCGCCAATATGAGCCACTGAACGAGCCGCAAATGGATAGTGCAGCCTTTTACGATCAACTTGTGGATATTAATAAGTCCTCGTCTTTAGCATACGCGTAATGGCCTGCGCATAATGGCGCATGGCCAGTCAGAGCGCGCTAATCAGGGTGCAATAGCAGGTGCGAGCCAAGGGTTTCTTGTACTAATTAAGCGAATACCTAAAGCTGCCACTGGGCGGCGGTATCACATCAAGACATACAGCATTTTTTGAATTTATTGCCACTTAAGCATGGGCAGGGATCGTTGCGTCTAAGCTTTACATCAGCGGCTTCAAACAACCGCCCGCTGTCGTATTTCCACTGGTGGTGCTGTTGAATGAACTGTGAGCGTTCATGAATACAGTGAAGGGTATCAGCAATGATGTAAAAAGCCTTAAATTCAACATAGGCCAAAGCATCGCCAGGCTCATAATCCATTATCTGTAAGCGTACAAAATGCGCAGCTTGGGCAAATTCAGCCACTTCCTCTCTGGGGTTTTGTTCTAGGGCTTTATCTGAGCAGGTAAAACATAAGTAATCAATAGCTTGTTCACAAAATGCACTATAACGAGAGCGCATCAGGCTCTGGGCGTCGGGGGCATCAATAGCTCTACTTACAAACCGGCCGCAGCAATCAGCAAAAGGCTGCGGCAATCCACAATGGCACATCGCATTTTCTAACTACAAGGAATCACGCCAATATATTAGCAGACTTGTAACTGCGAGGGCACAGTTGTTTGTTCGCTGGCGTTATGCTCGGTAGTGAAACAGTAAAGCTGTGCTTTAGCTTGGTGGGTATTAAGTTGTAAGGCTTCGAGTTGTTGCTGTTTTAAAATGTCCGTCCAGGTGATCACCGCCGCAAAACGGCCATTTTGCAGCGCACAATTAAGCATGTACTCCATATCAACAACATGTTTAGCCCGAATTACCAGCAATTTATTCGTGTCGATAGAGCACGCGTCCAATAGGTGGCGGCTAGGCACATTGTCAGGGGCGACTAATAGCGTCCAGCCATTATTTTGATTGTAGCGATGAACGATTTTAAGCATCTCAAATGTTGCAGAGATCTCATCCTCAGTTTTTACGATATTGATCACATTAGGGTTATCTTGCTGATAGCTTTTAACATGACGAACACTTGCTGTATGTAACATAATTGCCTCGCTGTGGATTTTGTGAACCATATACAGTGTTTTATACAGTATGTGTATACAGTAGTTTATACAGTTATTCAGTGCAAGTTTTTTTTGTTTCTTTTTTAAACGTCTTGTTCGTTGCTTTAAACGCTTAGCGATACCGAAGAAGCTAAAGCCGTGTTTCGGTGCCAATATTGCTGTGTAAACATGCGGTCATTTGTCCGCATTTATGCTAGTATCCGCCGCTTCTATTTTACGTATCACTGTTTACTCCTATGTTCGAAAGACTGTTCAAAATAAAATCGCATGGAAGCTCCGTTAAGCGCGAGGTTATCGCAGGACTCACGACCTTTATCACCATGGTGTACATCGTGTTTGTCAACCCGGCAATGCTAGCAGAGGCGGGAATGGACCAAGGGGCAGCATTTGTAGCAACCTGTATTGCTGCTGCTATCGGTTGCTTCATTATGGGTTTTTGGGCGAATTATCCGTTAGCATTAGCGCCAGGCATGGGCTTAAATGCATTTTTTACCTACGGCGTAGTATTAGGTATGGGTTACACCTGGCAGGCGGCTTTAGCGGCGGTATTTATGTCGGGGTGTATCTTTTTAGCGTTGAGCCTATTTAAGGTCAGAGAGTGGATAATCAATGCCATTCCACTGGTACTTAAGCGCGCTATCGCCACGGGGATTGGCGCTTTTCTGGCGCTCATCGCACTGAAAAACGCGGGTATTGTTGTTGCCAGTCCAGCCACGCTCGTTCAGATGGGTGATATTACCAGCAGTGGGCCTTTGCTCGCTATCCTGAGCTTTTTCGTAATAGCGGCGTTGTTGTATCGTGATATCAAAAGCGGCGTATTGATCAGTATTATGTTGGTTACAGGCATTGCGTTATCCATGGGGCTGGTTGAATATCAAGGGGTGATCTCAGCGCCACCGTCCATCGCTCCTACCTTTATGCAATTAGATTTTGCCTCGGCGTTAGAGTTATCCATGCTCAGTGTCATTTTCGCATTCTTGTTTGTGGATTTGTTCGACACCTCAGGCACCTTAGTGGCGGTAACGCAAAAAGCGGGCTTAGCCGATGAGCAAGGGCGTATGCCACGTTTGGGTCGAGCACTGAGTGCCGATAGTACGGCGACAATTGCAGGCTCTATGCTTGGCACCTCTACGACCACTTCCTACATCGAGTCAGTATCCGGTGTGTCAGTGGGTGGGCGTACAGGTTTAACAGCTGTGGTGGTGGGCTGTTGCTTCCTACTGATGATGTTTTTTGCCCCTTTAGCAGCCATGGTTCCAGCTTATGCAACAGCGGGTGCGATTTTGTATGTCTCGGTGCTCATGCTGCAAAACCTTAAGCTGGTTGATTGGGATGATATGACAGATGCGATTCCAGTTGCCGTGGTGCTGTTGATGACGCCGTTAACTTTTTCCATTGCCCACGGCATTGCCCTTGGCTTTATCGCCTATACGGCGGTGAAATTAGTGTGTAACAAGGGGGCAGAGATTAGCTTGAGTGTGTGGATTCTAACAGTACTATTTTTGCTTAAGTTCATGTTTTTATCTTAGTAAGCAAGGTCATATATAACAGCTAAAAAGGCACAGCTATGACGCTGTGCCTTTATTTTTTGTATGAACCAACGAGCTTCAAAAAATCAGCCTCTATTGTCAATTGTCGCTCCTTGACGTCGCACTTCGTAGTTGTACTTCAGCATACTCAGATCATGGCTAGCCCTGCGTACAGGCGCAGCACTATGGGGAGTTTGGTTTCGGGTGTTGGCACACATAGCTGGGTGGTGTGTAGCTCAATGATTGAATCAATGATTGAAGGTGGTAAGAGGGTTGAGCGTAAGGTACTTATCCTGCTTGGCCCGGTACAGGCAGCAGATAGGCGATGTTTAATATCGGCCTATCTGTTATAGCTTGATTTACGCTGCTACCACTTTTTCTTTGGTGCGAATAACACATCCAAATCGTCTTTTTCTTCCTCTTCACGTTTTTTACGGGCGGAGGCGTTAGAGGCTTTCAACTCAGAGCTGATCTCATTGAGATAATCCTCAAGCTGATTTTTCTTATTCGTGACATAGTCGTCGCTGTAATTCAGGGCGGTAATCGTGGCATACGCCTTTTCGAAATACTGCCGTGCCGAGCCAACCATATTGGCGTTTCTTGCAGCCACGCCGCGCTTAATTTGGCTTTCAATATTTATTTTTAATTGCAGGCGCTCAAAGGTTTTGTCCTCTTGCATAAACACAGGGGTATCGATTTTGCCCTTGCTGTGTTCAGAGCGCATGATGGTGCGCAGTTTCTTTATTCCCTGTATCAATGAAATAAGCTGCTTGTCATGATCGGGAAGAGCAAAGTTCTCGCCCATATTGGCGCTCTCATCAACACCACTGGTTAAGCGAGTTTTTGCATCATTAAGCCGAGATTTAAGCTCTTTCGAGGAGGGAGATAACTCAACCATGGCGGCGAGCGCATCGTGAATTCGACGATAAAGAATCATCATCACATTATTAGATAACGGGATATTGACACTGTTGACCAGCACTTCTTCCGTCTCTTCAATTATTTTTTTTTGCTTTGCGAGCTCTTGGCGGCGCTGAGCTTCTTGCTTTTCTTTATGCTGTTGCACTGCACTTACCCAAACCGCAATAACGATAAGCGCGACAATTAACATAATAATGATAGAGACTATCATACCCCGATTCTCTTACTCATTGAGTTGCCCAATTACCACCCATCTTAACCGAAAGAACCTAGGTTGGGGTAGTAATACACGTTAAATTCATGAAATAACATTAAATAAAATAAGAGTATAGGAGAACATCGCAGCCTTGAACATAAATCAACAGTACCGAGACATAATTAAATGTGCTAGCCTAGCTAATCGCAATAGCTAAAATGTATAAGAAGATGGGCTCAAGGTGTTGATTTGCCTTCCCATTCACCAGGAAGATTAGGGTCTAGGCCACTGCGTATAACGCCTGGTGCAATCGCAAGTAAAATAATAATAGAAAGTAACAACGACCATGAAACTACAGCAGCTAAAGTATATTGTTGAGGTGCTTAATCACAACCTCAATGTATCCGCCACAGCGGAGAGTCTTTATACTTCGCAGCCCGGTATCTCCAAGCAAGTACGTATGTTGGAAGACGAATTAGGGGTGCAAATTTTTGGACGCAGTGGCAAGCACCTGACGCACGTAACCAGTGCCGGTAAAGACATTATCAATATTGCTCGTGAGATTCTCTCCAAAGTCGAGGGAATTAAGGCTGTAGCCAATGAGCATACCTTGCCAGACCAAGGTAAACTTAATATTGCCACCACCCACACTCAAGCGCGTTATGCCTTGCCTGAAGTCATTCAAGGTTTTATGAAAAAGTACCCGGCGGTTTCATTGCATATGCATCAAGGTACGCCGCAGCAAATCTCTGATGCAGCGGCACGTGGAGATGCTGATTTTGCTATTGCAACAGAAGCCTTACACTTGTATTCCGACTTAGTGATGTTGCCTTGCTATCACTGGAATCGCAGTATTGTGGTGGCGAAAACTCACCCGCTGGCGCAAAAAGCCGATAACCTTAGTATTGCTGATGTTGCTGAGTTTCCGCTGATCACTTATGTGTTTGGCTTTACGGGTCGCTCAGAGCTAGACAAAGCGTTCAATGCTCAGGGGTTAGAGCCCCATATAGTCTTCACCGCCACGGATGCGGACGTTATAAAAACCTATGTACGTTTAGGTTTGGGCGTCGGGGTGGTCGCCTCGATGGCTGTTGATGAAATCACCGATAAAGATTTAGTGTGCATCGATGCCAGCCACTTATTTGAGGCTAGCACGACCAAAATCGGTTTCCGTAAAGGAACGTTTTTGCGTGGCTATATGTATGACTTCATTGAGCGTTTTGCGCCGCACTTGACCAAAGATCGGGTTGAAAAAGCCTGCTTATTACGTAATCAAGATGACGTCGATGCGATGTTTGAAAGCATTGAGTTGCCAGTGCGCTAAGTGATCAGTGTCATGATATGAAAAAGGCGCCTGTTGGCGCCTTTCTTTTGTGCGATTAACACTCAATGATGTTTACCGCCAGACCGCCTCGAGCGGTTTCTTTGTATTTGGTTTTCATATCATTGCCGGTGTCCCACATGGTTTTAATCACTTTATCCAAGGAGACCTTTTGCTCACCGCTGCCGCGCATGGCTAGGCGTGAGGCATTAATAGCTTTAATCGCACCCATGGCGTTGCGCTCTATGCAAGGCACTTGCACAAGGCCGCCCACAGGATCGCAGGTGAGACCGAGGTTATGCTCCATGCCGATTTCAGCGGCATTTTCTACATGCACTACGTTACCACCCATGATCTCCGTTAAGGCGCCCGCAGCCATCGAACAGGCAACGCCCACTTCGCCCTGACAACCCACTTCGGCCCCGGAGATAGAAGCATTCTTTTTATACAAGATACCAATTGCTGCTGCGGTAAGCAGATAGCGCGTGGCGATATCGCGATCCACCTCTTTGATAAAGGTATGGTAATACATGAGTACTGCCGGCAGGATACCTGCGGCGCCGTTGGTGGGGGCAGTGACTACTCGGCCCCCAGCGGCGTTTTCTTCGTTCACGGCAAGAGCGAATAGGTCAACCCAATCCATTGCTCTCAGTGGGTCGTTATTGTTCTCAACGTTTAGCTTTAAGTATAAGCTGGGTGCCCGACGACGCACCTTCAGACCGCCTGGCAGAATGCCCTCAGTACGCATACCGCGTTCAGTACAGGCTTTCATCACCTGCCAAATATGAAATAACTCATCTTTGATATCAGCTTCGTCGCGCAAGGTCTTCTCATTGGCCATCATTAGGCTTGAGACGCTCAGGCCTGATTCCTTACAAAGCTCTAGCAGTTGCTGTGCGTTATCGAACGGGTAGGGGGCAGGGTTTTGCTCACGGATATCCAGCGCAGCCTGCTTTTCCTTATCAAAGTCCTCGTCGCTGACGATAAAGCCGCCACCAATAGAGTAATACACTTGCGAGGCAATGCGTTCATCACCCTTAAAGGCAATAATCTCCATGGCATTAGAGTGCTTGGGCAAGGTCTTGCGGCGGTGAAATACAATCGCCCCTTGCTTTGGAAACTTAGCCTGATGGGTTTTATTGAGATAAATAACCTGCTCTTGTTCGATTTTAGCCAAAATATCGGGTACGGCGTCGGCATCGACCGTCTCTGGGTCGTATCCGGCGAGCCCTAAAATAACAGCTTTACCTGAGCCATGGCCAACACCGGTTTGACCCAAGGAACCAAACAGCTCTACTTTTACCTCGGTAACATCCTCAAGTGTGCCTTGCTCTTGCAGGGTTTGCACAAACAACCGAGATGCGCGCATTGGGCCTACGGTATGGGACGACGACGGCCCAATGCCAATGCTAAACATATCGAATGCACTGATCATAAAATCTATACTCACATTGCCTTTGAACGGGCGCCCATCATAACGTTAAACACCAGGGATGTAATCCTCTGTACACTAATTTTAGCTGATCGGACCAAGGCGCTTCGTAAAGCGCTCAATAATTCGCTCGGTCGCTCCCCACAGCAGACCATAAGGGGTTTTAAAAACGCGAAAGTGGAGGTTTTTTTGTTGCCGCTCGACCCGCAGAGACTGCCAGTTTTGGGTTGCTAACAGTTCAGCCAGAGGCACAAAAAATGCGGCTTCGACCTCATTTTGATCAATTTGCCAACGGGCACCGGCGCGCAGCTGTGCTAGATACGGCGTAATACTCATATCATTGAGGGTGCTCACCTCATCGAGACGGCCGATGATGGTGACATCTTTGCTGTCTATATTCAGCTCCTCGTGCAGCTCTCGTAGGGCGGTGTGAGCAAGCGTCTTATCTTCGCGCTCTTGCTTTCCTCCTGGAAAGCACAGCTGGCTGGGATGGTGGCGCAGGTGAGCGCCGCGTTTACACAGCAACACTTGTGCTCCGTGCTCAGACTCTGAGAGCAGCATAACCACAGCGCTACGGCGCTTTGGGTGGGTTGGAACAAAGCTGGAGGGCGCGGCACTGAGATTAAACCGCGCAATAACCTGAGCGCATGAGAGCGCCGCATGGGGTGATTTTATCACGTCAATACCGGTAAGATTTTATTTACCTTATCGTAAGTCTCTTGGTACTCAGAGGCAACATCTGAGTCGGCAACAATGCCACCACCGGCCCAGCAATGTAGGGTATTGTCTTTGGCGACTAAGGTACGAATGGTGATACTGGTGTCCATATCACCGCAGGCGCTAATGTAGCCAATTGAACCACAATAGGCACTGCGCCGATGTGGTTCGAGCTCTTCAATGATTTCCATCGCCCGGATTTTCGGGGCTCCGGTAATAGAGCCACCCGGGAATGCGGCCTTCAGTTGGTCGAGCGCCGTCTTGCCCTCAGCCAATTGCGACTGTACGGTACTGACTAAATGATGGACAGCGGGGAAGCTCTCTATGGCAAAAAGTGAGGGCACATGCACCGAGCCCGGTTTCGCAACCTTGCCGAGGTCATTACGCAGTAAATCGACAATCATGACGTTCTCGGCGCGGTCTTTGGGGGAGCTCGCCAACTGTGCTGCCAAGGCTTGATCTTTTTTAGGGTCACTGCTGCGCGGCAGTGTGCCTTTAATCGGTTTGCTTTCGACCTGATTGTGGTGCACTTCGATAAAGCGCTCTGGCGAAATGGATAAAATGCAGCCTTGCGGTAAACGCATAAAAGCAGAAAAGGGGGCGCTGTTGTGGCTGCGTAAACGGCAATAGGCTTGCCATTCGCAGCCCTGATATGTGGCACTGAAGCGCTGTGCCAGGTTGATCTGATAGCAGTCGCCGCTGCGCAAGTAGTCCTGTATCTTTGCAAATTTATCGGCATATTGCGCTTGGCTCATATTGGAGGCCCAGTCACTGGTTAAGGCAAATTTACCTGCGTTTGCGGCGGCGGGTGGCTGCAGGTAACGCTGTAAACGGGCTTCGACATCCACCGTTGGCTGGGCAATATAATACCATTGGCTGGCCGCCTTATCGTAAATTAAGGCATCAAGATAAAGGCCCAGTTGTATCTGCGCCAAGGCAATGTCGTCCGTCGCTAAGCTGGGTAGGCGCTCTAGGGTGCGTCCTAAATCATAGCCAAAGTAGCCAAGCCAGCCGCCACTAAAAGGCAGGTCATGCGCCGGGGATTGCGTGCACAGGCCAGCTAGGCGTTGCTGCATATAGGCGAACACCTCCTGATGCAGCTCAACGCCGTCTAGGTATACCTTGTTGTGCTCGACGCTGAGCGTCGCTTCAGGCTCAATCACTAAGATATCGAAGCGGCTATTAACGTGCGCTGCACTAGCAGAGTCAAGAAAAACCGCCCCTTGGAGATGGTGTAATTGGGCAAACACCTCACATGGCGAGGATGAGAGCGCTAATTTACGGCAATGTAATTGCGAATTTGTCATTATCTTCAACTCGAAGAACTAGCCCGAAACGGGCAGGGAGGTTATCATAAGTTACACTTTATCAGAAGACGCGGTCTAACCGTGCACACGTCACCGAGTCGTCGCACCGACTTATGTATTAACTGAAGGTGTGACCCAGTAGGAAGGATTAATCATGAGCACTATTCGCCAGCAAGATTTTATCGACAGCATTGCCGATGCGCTGCAGTATATTTCTTTTTATCACCCGCTAGACTTTGTTCAAGCTTTAGAAAAAGCCTATAACAAAGAGCAAAGCAAGGCGGCCAAAGACGCCATTGCGCAGATCCTTATTAATTCTCGTATGTCTGCCGAGGGCAAACGCCCACTGTGCCAAGATACCGGCATTGTTACTTGTTTTGTTAAAGTTGGTATGGATGTGCGGTGGGATCAAACCGACATGACGGTGCAGCAAATGGTGGATGAGGGAACGCGTCGTGCCTACACCAATCCAGATAACCCGTTACGTGCATCGATAGTTGCCGACCCTGCTGGCAGTCGAAAAAATACCAAAGATAACACCCCGTCCGTGGTGCACATTGATATGGTGCCAGGCAATGAAGTGGAAGTGATGATTGCGGCTAAAGGCGGCGGCTCTGAGAACAAAACCAAGATGGTGATGTTGAACCCTTCCGATGATGTTGCCGAATGGGTAGAAAAAACCTTACCAACAATGGGCGCTGGTTGGTGTCCACCGGGTATGTTAGGTATCGGTATTGGCGGCACTGCGGAAAAAGCAGCAGTATTGGCCAAAGAGTCGTTGATGGACCCTGTGGATATTCATGAGCTGATCGAACGAGGGGCTGAAACGACCGAAGAGAAAATGCGCTTGGAGATTTTTGAGCGTGCTAACAAACTGGGTATTGGTGCCCAGGGGCTCGGTGGTTTAACCACCGTCGTAGATGTAAAGGTGAAAACCGCGCCCACTCATGCGGCGTCAAAGCCTGTGGTGATGATCCCCAACTGCGCGGCAACTCGTCATGTGCACTTTACTCTTGATGGCTCGGGTCCCGCCGATTTACAGCCGCCGAAATTAGAAGATTGGCCAGAAGTGACCTGGGAAGTGGGCGAAGACACCCGTCGCGTTAATCTTGATACCCTTAACAAGGATGATATCCAAGACTGGAAGATGGGTGAAACCGTGCTGCTTAGCGGTAAAATTCTGACCGGTCGTGATGCGGCCCACAAGCGTTTGCAAGGAATGATTGAAAGCGGTGAAGGCTTGCCTGAGGGTGTTGATTTTACCAATAAATTTATTTACTACGTGGGCCCTGTGGATGCGGTGGGCGATGAAGTAGTCGGCCCCGCAGGACCCACTACCTCGACCCGTATGGATAAATTCACCGACGTGATGCTAGAGAAAACCGGCCTTATTGGCATGATTGGTAAGGCTGAACGCGGTCCAGCTACAGTTGCCTCAATAAAAGACAACAAGGCGGTATACTTAATGGCTGTTGGCGGCGCCGCTTACCTGGTCGCCAAAGCGATTAAAAAGGCCCGCGTGGTGGCATTTGAGGACTTAGGTATGGAAGCTATCTACGAATTTGAAGTAGAAGATATGCCGGTCACTGTGGCCGTGGACAGCGAAGGAGCAAATGCTCACACCCAAGGTCCAGCAATTTGGAAAGCAAAAATTGAAGAATTGGATGGTGCGTTGAAGTAATGCATCGGTTCGGTTAAGAAGGGCGCCTTGGCGCTCTTTTTTATGGAGTGAAACAATGACAACAATAAATTCTATCCTCAGTGTGATGTTGCTTGGCGGCTCAGCGCTGAGCGCCCAGGCTGAAGTACTCAGCGTTGAAAAACTAACTCAGCTCAATAAAGTGCACAGTGTGGCGGTATCCAGTGATGGAAGGCAGCTCGTTTACGGTGTAAAAACGCCCGAGGGCAGCGATTTATATTTGCAGCCCTTATCAGCAGTGAGCAGCAGTTATGCTGGCTCGACCAATTTAGCGAAAGCGACACGGTTAACCTATGACAGCAGCAGTGAAACAGCGGTACGCTTTTCTAGCGATGGCCAAGCAATCTACTTTTTATCAGCCCGCTCGGGCTCCAATCAGCTGTGGCGACTGCCCCTTAGTGGCGGAGAAGCGCGCCCCGTTACTGACTTACCCATGGATATCGAGGGTTACACCTTAAGTTCTGACAACCAATCCGTGGTACTAAGCTTAGATGTTTATCCCGAGTGTGATACCTTGGCGTGCACTATCGAGCGCGATGCCAATCCACCGGCCCATAACGGCCAAGTCTATGACAGTTTAATGGTGCGGCATTGGGATCACTGGAATGACAATAAAGTGCGTCACCTGTTCAGCGCCAAACTTACCGATAAAGTGATCACCGACGCTAAAGACATCACCCCACAGTGGCAAACCGATGTTCCTGCTAAGCCTTTTTCCGGCATGGAAGAAGTGGCAATTAGCCCCGATGGCACCAAGGTGGTTTTCAGCGCTAAAGTTAAAGCCCCGGATAACGCTTGGAGCACAAACTTCGATTTATTTGAAGTGGCTATCGAAGGCGGCTCTATTCGCAACCTCACCGAAGCAAACAAAGCCTGGGATGCGGCGCCGCAGTTCTCCGCTGACGGCCGCTACCTTGCCTATAAAGCGACGACAAAACCTGGCTTTGAATCAGACAAGTTCACTTTGCAGTTGCTAGATTTGCGCACTGGTGAGAACAAAGCACTGGCACCGCAGTGGGATCGCAGTGTGAGCAGCTTCCAATTCGGTGCGAATGGCCGTGCTATTTATGCCACCGCCAAAGATTTAGGCCAGACCAGCTTATTTGAAATCAGCACCGGGTTTGGCGATATCCGTAGCGTGTTCAGCGATGGCTATGTCGGTGACGTGCAGGTTGTAGGCGAGCAAATCGTGTTTTCTCGCCATGCTCTGAATTCACCGAAAGAGCTCTATCGTATTAATCGCGATGGCAGCGGCTTAATGCAGTTAAGTGATGTCAATAAAGAAAAAATGGCTGATGTGACTTTAGGTGACGTAGAGCAATTTAGCTTCAGCGGTGCTAACGATGAACAAGTATACGGTTATCTTGTTAAGCCGGCCCTGTTCGATGCCAACAAGCGCTATCCACTGGCATTTTTAGTCCATGGGGGGCCGCAAGGATCGTTCGGCAATATGTTCCACAGTCGTTGGAATGCTCAGCTTTGGGCGGCGCAAGGCTATGGCGTAGTGATGATCGATTTTCATGGCTCGGTGGGCTATGGCCAAGCGTTTACCAATTCTATTTCCCGCGATTGGGGAGGTAAGCCGCTGCTAGACCTACAAAAAGGTCTCGATTACGTGGGCGATAATTATGCTTGGTTAGACATTAACAACGGCTGTGCCCTCGGTGCCTCCTACGGCGGTTACATGATGAACTGGATTGCCGGAAATTGGCCTAAAGGCTTTAACTGTCTGGTTAATCATGCGGGCTTATTTGATATGCCAAGCTTCCACCAAAGCACCGAAGAGTTGTGGTTCGCTGAGCATGAAATGGGCGGCCCGTTTTGGGCGAAAGACGGGGATTACAGTAAGTATAACCCGGCTAACTTCGTCGCCAATTGGCAAACACCGATGTTAGTGACTCAAGGCCTTAAAGACTACCGCGTGCCATATGCGCAAAGTTTAGGGGCGTTTACCACCTTGCAACGCAAGGGCATCGACTCGCGGCTGGTGGTCTACCCTGAGGAAAATCATTGGATCCATAATCCTGATAATTTAATTCACTGGTATCAGCAAGTATTTGCGTGGATGGCAAAGTACACCCAGCCACAGAGCGAACAATAATAAGTTCTGCTCTGACCAGTTAAGGGCGTCGCCAGCGATTAGACTGGCAGCGCCCGTCCTACCTGAAGCTCGACATTCCCGCCCAGCGTATTAAAATATTTACATAGGTGTTGCCGTTAACGTAAACGTCAGATGGGCGTGGATAAAGGTGGTACATAGGGTGATTGGTTATGGTTTAAAGTTCGTTAATTTAACCATATTTTGGATTAAATATTCATTTACTGTTTTATGTGTGAATAGAAATTCAACCACAAAGGAAATGCGTGGTTTTATCATCTTATATAGTGGTAAGGCACTGCACTTAGTGATAGAGTCTGCGGCAATTTCAGCGCACCCAAGTAGGGTAACAAGTTCGGAGAATAACAGTGGCTGTTTTTAATCAAGTTGATTTCGATAACCACGAGCAAGTGGTTTTTTGTAGTGATAAAGAATCAGGCCTAAAGGCAATTATTGCCGTACACAACACTAACCTAGGCCCGGCTGTGGGCGGTTGCCGGTTGTGGAACTATGCCAGTGATGAAGAAGCCGTTACCGACGTACTACGTCTTTCCAAAGGCATGACTTACAAGAACGCTGTGGCGCGTTTGCCTTTCGGTGGCGGTAAATCTGTGATCATCGGCGATGCAAAAAGCATTAAATCAGAAGCACTATTTCGTGCTTTTGGTAAGCAACTAGAGCGTTTAGGTGGAAGCTACTATTCTGCTGAAGATGTCAACATCACCACCGGTGATGTAATGATGATGCACCAAGAAACAAACTATGTAATGGGTTTGGAAGGCAAAAGTGGTAATCCGTCGCCGTTTACTGCTTTAGGTACTTTCCTAGGTATTAAAGCGGCTTTTCAACACAAACACGGTCATCAAAACCTTGAAGGTGTGAAAGTGGCGGTACAGGGCCTAGGCGCTGTGGCCTACGACCTATGTAAACATTTGCATAACGCTGGCGCAGAGCTATTCGTAACCGATATTAACGAGCAGTCGGTAGCGCGTGTAGTCAATGACTTCAATGCCACAGCTGTGGGCATTGACGACATTTATGATCTGGATGTGGATGTATACGCACCTTGTGCGCTAGGAGCGACCATTAATGACAACACCATCCCGCGTATTAAGGCTACGATCATTGCCGGTTGTGCTAACAACCAGTTAGCGGAGCCTCGTCATGGTGAGATCATTCGTGAAAAAGGCATGCTGTATGCGCCAGACTACGTTATTAACGCCGGCGGCATCATCAACGTCTATTACGAAACCAAGCCACAAGGCTATAATGCTGACGATGCGACTAAGCACGTTGAAGGCATCTTTGATACTTTGTTGGAGATTTTCCAACGCTCGGAAAAAGAGCAGGTATCAACGCATGTTATCGCTGATAAACTGGCAGAAGAGATCATCGCTCAGGGTCTTTAGTACTCAGCGTTTAGGCGCATTTTATTGCTCCTAATATCAGATTAAGGCATGCTTTCGGGCATGCCTTTTTTGTTGTCGAGTAGATAATGCCTTATCCCGCCACGCAAGTGGACCTCCAGCAGTGGCCGCGTGCACAGCACTTTGCCTTTTTCAAAGATTTTCAGCAACCCTACTTCAATGTGTGTGTGCGCCTAGACGCACGGCTGTTATTTGCATACTGCCAAGCGCAGGCTTTGTCCTTTTTTAGTGCTTACATTTATTTGGTGCACAAAAGCGCGCAGCAATATTGGCCAATGGGGCTACGTATTGTTGATGATCAGCCTGTGCATTATCAGCAAGTGACGATGAGTGTGGTGCAACTGGCCGAGGATGACAGCTTTCGTTTTAGTTATCTCGATGACACGCCATGTTATACAACTTACGCCCAGCGTATGCGCGAAGAAAAAGCCCGTGCTGCGTGTGAGCCTTTGTTTAGTGAGGCTTTCGCGCACACCGAAGGGCGCGCCGATGTGCTGCATGTATCGGTATTACCGTGGTTGCAATTTAGTGGCTTTTCTCATGCTACTTGTTTGGGGGCTACTCACGGTATTCCTAAAGTGGTGTTGGGGCAATATGATAAAGTTTCAGGTTGCATGCCTTTAGCCCTGGATGTGCATCATGCACTGATGGATGGTCTGCATAGTGCAAAATATATTCAAGTATTGCAGGAAATGATGCATAATCCTTCGGGTTATTTGTGATTTAAATGTAAATATTTAAACATTAAATTTACATTTGTTCCCTTTATAGATCTATAGTGAGTATTCCCACATACGGGACATGATAACGATAGAGGGAACAAAGATGAAATTGAACACCATACTCACCGGCATAGCCTGCGCCGGTGCAACAACACTATTGAGCTTTTCGGTGCATGCAGAGCATGCTCAGTTACCCGAGCGCATTGTAGCCAAGCAAGATATGGCGCTGATTGATTTACACAGCGAAGCGCTTATTGCCGATGAACAGTTTGTTTTTAATAACGCCCTGGCTGCGCGGGATTGGACTAATTTCTTCGCTGGGCTCAATAGCGAATTACAAGCAAAGCAAGAAGCGATACTGCATTTCGCTGGCTACGCCAGTATCAACCCAGAGCTGCTATTAGCATTAATGGAGCAGCAAAGCCAACTAGTCACGAACCCCACTGCTGAAGCAATGCAGAGGCCTTTCGCTGATTTGAGTGATGAAGTCGGATTTGAAGCACAGCTTCGCGATGTCACTAACCGGCTCAGCCACACCTTTTATGCCTATAAACGCTTCGCACAAAGCAGCCAGCAATTTAATCAAGATGTCGCCAGTTTTGCGCTGGTCGATATGTTTATTATGCGGCAAAAGCCGGTGGGTCCGCGCCGCCCGCGTAAGGGTAAGAAGATCACTGCGTTGATGAGTGCCTATGAGGTTGTGACCGGGAAACCATCAATACAACTGACGCAAAAGCAGGTATCAGCCCCACAGCGCCAAGCGCTCAGTGCGCAGCCTCAAGCTCAGGTAGCTTTTAGTATGAATCTTCCGTGGCCAAGTGGCTATGCATGGTTCAGTGGGGGGGCACACTCTAACACCGGCTCTGGGTATCCGTACTCCTCGTTAGACTTTAATAATGGCTCTGGAGGATGGGGCAGCAATACACCTTGGGTGCAAGCGGCCCATGAGGGCACTGTTACACGTTATTCGCAATGTAATATTCGCATCACTCATCCAAGTGGCTACGCCACCAACTACTATCATATGGATGCGTTGCAATTTAACTCCGGTGATTATATTTCCGCAGGGAGTTGGATAGGGCGCTATGCTAACAATCAAAGTACTGCGCTGTGTCAGGGTGGTCAGTCAACGGGACCACATGTGCATTTTTCACTGTTGTATAATGGCCAATATGTGAGCCTACAAAATCGCTATATTAGTGGTTATCGTATTGATGTCGGTAATTACAACTATGACGATAATTGCTACAACTTTTACTTTGAGCGTAACGGTTATAAAACCTGTGCGTGGCAGCGCTTGTATCGCTAGTGCGAACGGATAGCGCCGGTCTACGGCGCTATCTACAGTATCTCTACTAGAGTTTTATATTTAAATTCAAAAGGTTAAGTTTTTATTGATGGGCGTTATAGTGCCTATTGTTATTAGTTGTAAGCGATTTGGCTCAAGCTAATTGTTATTTTATGTGTTTGAAGTAGAATAAAACTTAATAATAAAAAAGACGTAGGCGCGCTGCTGTGAAAATCATCCTTTATTTAGCTATTTCACTGTTAAGCCTAAGCAGTTTCGCCAATCAAGTCCCCAAAAATATTCCTAGTAATGTTCCCCTCAGTCACTATTTTGCCGAAACTTGGGATACCCGTGATGGTTTGCCTCACAACAGTGTCAATGCCCTAGCTCAAACTCCCGATGGTTATGTCTGGGTGGGGACATGGGAAGGTGTTGCCCGTTTTAATGGCCGCACTTTTAAACTTTTTACTCGCGGCGTTCTCACCGGGTTGCCCGATTCAGGGATCCGCAGCCTCAATGTCGATAAAGCGACTCAACAGCTCTATGTAGCTGGCTCTCGGGGTGGGATCAGCGTGGTCGAGCGCGAGCGTTGGCAAGCACTTAAACCGGCACAAACGATGGTGAATTTTGCCGTGCGCAGTGGTGATGGCGCCTTATGGCTGGCGCTAGAAGATGGCGGCTTGGTGCGCAGAACACAACAGAGCGACGAGCAAAATTTGCTGCCTAATGTCAGTGCCTATCAAGTCTTCGAGCAACAAGAAGGGCGAATTTGGGCAGCAACAAATAACGGCCTTTATTACTATGAAGACGGAGCCATGCATAGTGCTGACAGTGATAACAGCGCTATTACCGGCGCCATTTATTCGTTGGCTGAAGACCGTGAAGGGGCGTTATTGGTTGGCACCGAACAGGGTGTATGGCGTTATATGAATAATAAATTTACGTTGCTACATAACGCTCTTGCAGACGATTCTGTGTCGAGTATTTTGGTTGATTTTCGTGGTGACATTTGGCTTGGCACCATCAATCAAGGGGTATTTCGCTTCAGCGACTATGGGCTGGAAAAGTTGGATGCCAATGTTGGCCTACCAAGCAATCGCATTTTATCGCTGCTTGAAGATAATGAGCACAGTATTTGGATTGGCACCAATGGGGGGCTTTTTCGCTTGCGGCAAGCGCCCTTTACCACCGTCAATACCGCACGCGGGCTCTCAGGAGATTATGTGCGCAGTGTGCTTTCACACACTGATGGAGCGCTCTACATTGGTACCAGTAACGGCTTAAACCGCTACACCCAAGGACAGGTGGAACAAATTTCATCTCCCCTGGATGCGCCCATTTCTGTACTTTCACTTACGAGTAGCCAACGTGGTGGTGTGTATGTCGGTACTTATACCAGCGGCTTAATGTATTTTGACGGCCAACGTCTGACAACAGTGATTAACCGGGATACGGGTCTGCCGAGCAACGAAGTAAGGGCCCTTCACGAGCAAGCTGACGGCACGTTATGGATTGGCACTGCGGGTGGCCTTGTGCGTATGAAAAACGCCGAAGAAGTAACAACCTTGACCGATAAGCAAGTTTTGCCCGGTAACTTTATTATGGCGCTAGCGCAAGATAAACAACAGCGACTGTGGATAGGCACCGGGGTCGGTGTTGCTTTTTATCACCAAGGGCAGTTTACCACCTTGCCGTTGCGCGAACATTTCGATGCCGACTACGCATTTGGGTTTTTAGTTCAGGATGATGCGCTGTGGATGGCCACCGATCGCGGGCTGCTCCATTATGATTATCAAAGTCATCGTCTGCGCAAGCTCGGTCGAGAGCAAGGGTTACCGGTTGATAAGCTGTTTGCCGTTGTAAACGATAAGTATGATCACTTGTGGCTTTCCAGTAACCGAGGTGTGATCCGCATAAGTCAAGCTCATGTGATGGCTTCCCTTGATAGTGAGGATGCACAATTAGAATTCACCTTATTTGATGAAGGTGATGGCATGCTTAGCTCACAAGCCAACGGCGGCTCGCAATACCCAGCAGTGCGTCATCATGATGACAGCGTTTGGATTGCGACAGCGCGTGGTGCAGCGGTGGTCGACCCAGCGAAGTTGGTTCGTATGGCCAGTGTCTCACTGCCGGTGAGCATCGAGAGTATTGGTTTTGACGATGAGCAAGGCTTCCTACCTAACCTTGATAAAACGTCATTAACGGTGCCTTCAGAAGCAGACCGTTTATCTATTGCCTATGCCGGTTTAGGCTTTATTATGCCGGAGCGCATTGAGTATCAAACTAAGCTCAAAGGCTTTGATGATAACTGGATAAATCGCGGTAACCTCACACTGACCGAATACACTAATTTACCGCCCGGTAATTACGAGTTTCATGTGCGGGCGCGTTATCCTTATAGCGAATGGCCCGCATCTGCGGCAAGCTTTCATTTCACCATTACCCCTAAGTTTTGGCAAACACTCAGCTTTAAAGTCGCAATGATTGTGGTGTTAGCACTGGCACTATTTACCCTATATCGTTTACGCTTTTTACACCTTAAGCGCAGCGAAGCTCAGTTAAAGCTAAGGGTGCAGGCGCAAACTCGCAGCCTAGCGGAGCAAGCTAAAGCCTTTGAACATCAAGCGACGCATGACCAACTCACCGGGGTGGCGAATCGTCGTGCCTTTGACAAATGGTTGATAGCGCATTTTGAGCAAGCTAAACAGCAACAACAGCCTCTAAGCTTAGCGATCATTGATATTGATCACTTCAAAAACATCAATGATAAATACTCGCACATGGTCGGTGATAAAGTGATCACCGAAGTGGCCAACCTCATTCATCATTGTGCGCCGCAAGAGGCGATGTTTGCTCGCTGGGGTGGGGAGGAGTTCACATTGCTACTGCCAGGGTTCAGTGTACATGAGGCGCAAGTATGCGCCGAGCGTATTCGGGTATTGATATCCGGCCATGATTACTCGGCGCTTGCCGATGGGGTGCATATTACCGTGAGTATTGGCGTTGCCGACAGTCAAGGCGCACAGGACTATGACCGAATGCTTGCCCAAGCGGATAACGCCCTATATCAAGCGAAGCAGGGCGGCAGAAACCAAGTCGTGGTGTACCAAAAGCCAATGCCCTAGCGGATATCCACAAGCTTACTGGCTTTTTTATATTGAATTTTAAGGCCACTCCACGCCGGTAACTCCCAGCGCTTGGGTGGGTCTTTGCGCTCGCCGCTGTGGTAATGGGCGATTAACCGCTTAGCGCGAAAGTGATATTCGATGTTGAGTACCATACTCGGGAGTGTGACTTGCAAGGGAAAGCGCTCATTAAAGTCTTTCGCATGCCAAGGGTCAATGCCCTGATAGTGCAGATCCTCGGCCTCGATTAACTGCAGATCTTCTTGGCTTTGCACACCCAGAGAATGTAAACGCTCAGCGATAAAGGTATCGGCATCCATATCAATGGCTGGTTGTTGATGGTAAGCCTGATACAAATTATGCTGAGCAATAGCCTGCGATATCCGCTCATAGCTGCCGGCGAATAACTGGTTGTCACGCATCAGGGCAACCACGCTGGCGCTTAGATGTTGGCCATCGACGCGCTGATGCCTTGACCCTAACTCGACTCCCGCATAGCTGTGGATAATATCAGCACGAATTTCTCCCTCCGGGCACTGCTCGTCAACATACCAATAACACTGGCCTAAGGTGGTGTCGTAAGGAACAGCTTGGCGCACTTGGGATAATTGCATTGGCGCACACATGGTCGCTAAGGTGTCGGCGTGCTTTTTACCGCGCCCGGCTAAGGAAAATGTTGCCAGTACCAGCGCCGCATTGCTGTTGTGTTGAAGCAGTGAGCTTTTTGCAGGACGCACTTCATCTTCGCCATTGGCGAAGCTGCCACGGCGATTATCGCGTTTTACATAGACACAGTGTGGGTTTAGCTCGGCGATGGCCTCGACTAGGGCGGCATGTTGGTATCGCGCTGCTTTATCGAGCTCTGGCAATTGGTAGGCATGGCGTAAATAGTTGGCATAGGTGCGCGCTTCGCTTAGCGCCTCGCTATTGATAGCGAGTATGTGCTGTGCAGTACCGCCACGGACTACGGCGATATGCAGCGCGAGGTCGCACAGGGCATACTGCTCACCGAGTTGCGCTTGAAGTTGTTCGCACTCACTGCTGCTTGGCGGCGAAAATAGCGCCGCTGGGGTGGCGATGGCGGCGGCCAAGTCAATCATTGCTTGGCGCAATACATTGCTGGGCATGTTGTGGATCAGCATACCTAAATCAGCATCCACAGGAAGTGGGTAAATGGTTTTACCCAACGCCGTGGCCAAGCCGTCTGCGGTTACGGCCCCTAAGCGTTGTAATTTTGTCATCGCTCGTTGCAAAGACGAGCCCGGCGGCGCGGTTAGCAGCGGTAAATTATCCACGGCAATACCGGCGCAAGCACTGGCTAGCACGAGCTCGTCTAATGCTTCACGTTCCACCTCTACCGGCGTGGTGCTGAGTAAGGGCGCATGCTCACCAAATAGGCGAATATACAGCCCAGGTGCAATGCGCCCACAGCGGCCCATACGTTGGCGCATGGAGTCTTGAGCTATGGCGTCAAGGCCGAGTACGGTTTTCCCTTTGCGAAGATGCGTGCGGCGCTCAAGCCCTGAATCGATAACGCATTCGACCCCAGGCACGGTGAGCGAGGTTTCGGCCACGTTAGTGGCAAAAATAATGCGTCGCTGTGGCCCTTGGCGCAGCGCGCGCTGTTGCTCTTGTAACGGGCTGGAACCGTGTAGTGAAATACATTCAGCGGGTAAGTCCTGACAGGCGCTGACGCACGCGGCTATCTCGGCGCGACCAGGTAAAAACACCAAAATATCAGCACCACTGTTATCCAGCGCATAGACACAGGCTTGGCGCACACGGGCCGCTAAATCTTGGGAGCTGGGCATCGCTCTGGCGTCGCTGGCGAAGGTGTAGCTGCTGATAGGGTAGGTACGGCCATGGCTGGTGAGCGCTTTGGTGGTGAGATAAGCGCTTAAAGCACGGTCATCTAAGGTCGCGGAGGTGAGTATCAGGCGGTGCTCGCCATGGTGTTTCAACAGCGCCAACAGTAAATCGGTATCCCAGCGGCGCTCGTGAAACTCATCCAGCATGACCACGTCAAAATCAGCGAACTGTTGCTCGAAAAACCACCTGAGTGCGACCCCAGGGGTGGCAAACACAACCTTGGTTTGGGCCGCCATTTTAGCCTCAAAGCGAATCGCGTAGCCGATGCTTTGTCCTGGTTTTTGCTGGCATTGCTCAGCCAAATAGTTCGCCAACGAGGTGGCAGCGATACGCCGTGGTTGCACAACCAAAACACGCCCTTGTGTGCTTGCCCATAGCGGTAAATTGGTGGACTTACCGCTGCCGGTTGGCGCATGAACAATTACATTTTGCTGCCTAAGTGTTGATAAAAACTGATCTTTTATTGCCTCGATTGGTAATGTCATAGGATACAAATAATGTTGTTTATGCTTGTAGAGGAATTGAAAATTAGCGCCAGTGGTCATATTAACATGTAATAGCGCCAAGGAATTACCCGATGTTAAACCTGATACTGTTGATTTTGCTAATTGTGTTTGTGGTAGCGTATTGGCAATGGGACCATGTCCGCCTCAAGCGCTGGCAGCGACAATACCATGATGCCGGGCTCAGCCAGGAGCAGCAGACTTTTTTGCAGCGGGCTATGCCCATTTATAACGCCATGACCGATGCCGATAGAGCCAAGCTTGAGCGTCATATCTGTTGGTTTTTGGGCGAAAAGCGTTTTCTCGGTCGCGATGGTTTAGAGGTTAATGAGGCGATGAAACTGGTGGTGGCCGCCGATGCCTGCCTGTTGGTGCTCAATAAGCCTTGGCCTTTGTACCCTAATGTTAAAGAAATCTTGCTCTATCCCAGTGCTTATTACGCCAATGTCACCCAGCGTGATGTCGCCGGTTTGGTGAGCTATCATCAAGTGGTGCGTGAGGGCGAGTCGTGGCCCGGTGGCACCTTGGTGCTCAGCTGGCACGATGTGCTCGAGGGCAATCGCCTCCCGGAAGATGGCCATAACTTGGTGTTTCACGAATTTGCACACCAGTTAGATCAGGTAACAGGCAGCACCAATGGTACGCCGCAGCTAGCAAATAAGGCTGCATATCAACGCTGGGGCGAGGTGTTCTCGCGCGCCTTTACCAAGCTAAAAAGCCATGTTGCTTACAATATGCCCCATGTAATGCACAGCTACGGGGCCACCAATGAGGCTGAGTTTTTTGCTGTGGCCACCGAAACTTTTATCGAAAAACCCATGGCGATGCGGCAGTTTGATGCTGAGCTATTTCATATCCTCAAAGATTATTACCAATTCGACCCCAGTGACTGGCAAAAAGCCTAGCCGCTTGGCCAGTCTGTCTTTGATTTTTGCCCATTAGCCTAATCTTGCTTTCCCTTTGCGTTGGTTTTTGCTTAAGTAAGGGCGATAACTCATAAAATAATAAGAGACCCACAGATGAAGACTCCACTATACAGTGCCTTGGCACTGGCGGTTTCGCTGGCATTTCCCGTCAGCGCCGAGCAAGAAGAAAAACAACAATGGCAAGTAGATAAGCCTCAGGGTGAATTTGTTGATGCCAATATCAACGTCACTCAAGGTACCTGGATGAATGTCGATGTCAGCCCCGACGGCCAGACCTTAGTATTTGATTTGCTTGGTGATATTTACACCATGCCGATAAGCGGTGGAGAGGCGACACAGTTGACCTCAGATATTGGCTGGCAAATGCAGCCTCGCTTTAGCCCAGATGGCAAACATATTGCGTTCACCTCAGATCAAGGCGGCGGCGACAATATCTGGATTATGAACATCGATGGCTCGGAGCAAACGCAGGTGACCAAGGAGTCATTTCGCTTGCTTAACAGCCCAGCATGGAGCCCCGATGGCGATTTTATAGTTGCCCGTAAGCACTTTACTGCAAGCCGTTCATTGGGTGCCGGGGAAGTATGGATGTATCACAAAGCCGGTGGCTCGGGCGTACAGCTAACAGAGCGCCCCAATGATCAGAAAGACTTAGGCGAACCCGCATTCTCACCGGATGGCCGCTATGTATATTTCTCACAGGATGCCACCCCAGGTAAAACCTTCCATTACTCCAAAGACTCGGTACAGGGCATCTACAAAATTAAGCGCTATGACCGGGAAACAGGTGAGATAGAAACCATTTTAAGCGGCCCCGGTGGTGCAATCCGTCCCACGCCTTCTCCCGATGGCAAAACGTTGGCCTACATTAAGCGTGATGATTTTCAAAGCACCCTGTATTTATACGATTTAGAGTCGGGCAAAGAAACCAAGCTGTACGATAAGCTTGAGCGTGATATGCAAGAGACTTGGGCAATTCACGGGGTTTATCCTAGCATGGCTTGGACGCCTGACAACGAGTCATTGGTGTTTTGGGCCGGGGGTAAAATCCACAAGCTTGATGTGCAAAGTGGCGAGAGTTCAGAAATCGCTTTTGCAGTAAACACCAGTAAATCTATCCAAAAAGCGGTGCGTGTAACCCAGCAGTTAGACTCCTCAGAATTTGACGTAAAAATGCTGCGCAATGTGCAGGTATCACCCGATGGTGAAACCGCCATTTTTGAGGCCATGGGTCATATTTACAAGCGCGACCTTGAATCAGGTAAAGTGCAGCGCCTAACACGCCAAGACGATCATTTTGAATTCTTCCCGACCTTCTCTCGCGACGGTAAAAAGATTGCCTATGTCACCTGGGATGACGAAAAACAAGGCAGTGTTCGCGTGGTTTCGGCGCGTTCAGGTCGCGGTGATACGCTGACCTCTCAGCCGGGTAAATACATCGAGCCGGCGTTCAGTCCCGACGGAGAAACCGTGGTATTTAGAAAGTCTTCGGGTAGCAGTTTACTTGCCCCGCAGTGGTCGTTGAAAGCAGGTATCTACGCAGTGGATAGTGATGGTGATGAGCAGCCAGAGCTTATTACTGAACACGGCTATCAGCCACAGTTTGGTAAAGCCAACGACCGTATCTATGTGATGAGCCCGTGGCCAAAACCAACTTTTAGTGTGGTTGAGCTGGAAAGTAAAAAAATCCGCAAACTGTACGAGTCTGAGCATGCCACTGAGTTTCGTATTTCCCCAAATGGAGAGTACTTGGCGTTTGCTGAGCGTTTTAAAGTGTTCGTGACGCCTTTTGTTGAACGTGGCAAAACCATTAATATCGGCCCTAAAGACAGCCAGTTCCCAATAGAGCAGTTATCTGTGCGTGCTGGTGAAAATATCAGTTGGAGTGGTGCAAGTGATAGACTTTACTGGAGTTTAGGGCCCGAGCTTTATCATGCCTCACTGGCGGGTATTTTTAATATTCAAAGCGATGAGAACGCCGACTTTAAAGTAGACAGTGGCGATAATATTGGTTTTAAACAAACCATGGCAGAGCCACAGGGCATGATAGCGCTGGTGGGAGCAAAAGTGATCACTATGCAGGGCGATAAAGTCATTGATAATGGCGTGGTGCTGACCGATGGTAAGCACATCAAAGCGGTTGGCAGTCAAGACCAGGTAGAGATTCCACAAAATGCTGAAGTGATTGATGTCAGTGGTAAAACCATTATGCCGGGGATCATCGATGCGCACGCGCATGGCGCTCAAGGCAGTGACGAAATTATTCCTGAGCAAAACTGGAAAAACCTAGCCGGTTTATCCCTGGGAGTCACCACGATTCACGACCCCAGCAACGACACCACGGAAATTTTCGCTGCCAGTGAGATGCAAAAGGCCGGTAAAATCGTTGCACCACGTATTTTCTCCACAGGGACCATTCTATACGGAGCAAACATGCCGGGGTATACCTCCCATGTTGACTCCCTTGATGATGCGAAATTCCACCTTCAGCGCCTGCAGAAAGTCGGTGCGTTTAGTGTGAAGTCGTACAACCAACCACGTCGCGATCAGCGCCAACAAGTGATTGCCGCCGGTCGAGAGCTTGGTATGATGGTTGTCCCTGAAGGGGGTTCTCTGTTGCAGCATAATCTGACCATGGTGGTTGATGGCCACACCACGATTGAGCACTCCATTCCGGTTGCCAATATTTATGATGATATTCGCCAGTTATGGTCGCAAAGTGATGTTGCCTACACCCCTACGTTGGGCGTGGCTTATGGCGGTATCTGGGGGGAGAACTACTGGTACGATAAAACCGATGTGTGGAATCATCCACGGTTAAGTAAATTTGTGCCCAAGAATCAGTTGCTCCCGAGAGCGATGCGCCGTACCAAGGCGCCCGATCATCACTACAATCACTTTAACAATGCGCGGGTTGCAGCACAGTTGCAAGACCAAGGGGTGCTGGTCAATGTTGGCGCGCATGGTCAACGTGAAGGCTTGGCGGCACACTGGGAAATGTGGATGTTTGCACAAGGCGGCATGAGTCCGTTAGAGGTGATCCGCACAGCCACCATAGATCCGGCGAAAACCTTAGGTCTAGAAAATAACCTGGGCTCGCTAGAAGCAGGCAAGTTAGCGGATCTCATCGTCATTGATGGCGACATTCTAAGTGATATTCGTCAAAGCGATAAGGTACGTTACACCATGATCAATGGACGTTTGTTTGATGCTGCAACCATGAACGAAGTCGGCGAGCCGGCACGTGATCCGCTGCACTTCGAATAAGCCCTGTCGCAGCAATGCTACTTGAGCCCGTCATCGACGGGCTTTTTTGTGGGTATCGCGTCGCTGCAGATAAGCAAACAGTGCTGTGGGTTACAAAGTGACTGGAGAGTTGTCTCTGTATTAACTACACTGCTAACAGAACCCACAGGGAAGGACAAGCCAAGATGAAACGCTTCACTATCACAGCTATCTTGCTACTCATTGGTGGCTGCGCGCAACAGCCCCGCTCAGATGATGTTAATGTACTCACCAAGGCGTGTGTTGGTAGCACAGCACTGCCAGCGCAGTGGCAAGGCCAGTTTCGCGCGGTCGACAACCCCGAACTGCTGCAATCGGCGCTGGGTGAGCCACAACAAGGAAAGCTCTGCCAAGGTCAGGTGTATGAAAGCACACAGCCTGCGGCAGTGATTTTGTACCGCGCGTATAACAGCACGAATCCAAATAGCCGCTTCGGGAGCTGGTGGGCTTGGGCAAAACCCAGTGGCACGGTCAGCGAATATCGCGCCAACTATGAAATTTGCTACCAATGGTCGCCGTTAGATAAATTAGTACGCTGTGAGCTTAAACCCGGCGTACAAGTAGTGGTGGGCAATGGCCAAAGTGCACAATGCTCTGAGTATTTACGCTATGACGTATCGGCGGTGCAGCAAGTTTTCATAGCCGATGCCGATGACGCTGTGCACAATTGCAGTGATTTCAATGCTGTAATGCAGTGGCAGCCGATACAAAGGTAAGGGGTCATAATAAAGGGAAAAGGATAACATCAGGCTAGAGTATAGGTCTTGGTTGTTATCCTTTTTCTAACAAAAGACATGTATTATTTATTTAAAATGAGAGTTTATTTTTAAATTAACAATACTGGAGTCTTTAATTATTTAACCCACAATAAAACCCAAGTAATAGCTATTATAAATGGGTCGAAGTTGAGATTTTTTGGTGCTGTTATGATGCAAAGCCTCTTTCAATATCACGGAATGTCCATTGTCCTTTAGCGTCGGCAATATCAATAAGCTCACAGGCTTTTTTGTTCCATGCGGCGAGACAAGCAATGTAGTTGGTTAGTTGATAGTAGGCGCGATCTGGGGCATCAGGGCGAATTCGTGATACCGAGTAAGCAGAGTAGGTCGCACCGCTGCCAAGCCAGGTGACGATGGATGAAGCAACGCCTCCACCTGGCACAACAAAGCCTGCGGTGGTGGTCACTAGACCCAAAATAGTCGCCGCTTTTTCAACACCGTGTCCTGCTTTGGTAATGTCGTCACTGAGAATAGGGTGTAATAACGCGAGCAGGTTAGTGGCTTGCGGTTGGTGGCTCGCTACGGCAACATCGTCGGAGGTTTTTGGAGCATTGCCAGGTGCCGAGCTGCCGCCGCGCATAGCTGGCAATAAGGTGTTAAAAGCTTTCTGACTGTTATTACTGGCGGAGAAGGTCACTGATTGCGTACTTAAGCCTCCGGCTTTTACGCGCTTTTGATCTTTAGGTGTAATAGTGGATTTGTAGGTGCGTTGCAAGCGACGATAAACAGCAGCGCTGCACTGAGTCATCTGTATCGCTAATGCGGCTTGGTCTTTAAATTCTCGGCCTATGGCACGTTCAGCCAGCTTAGTTAACTGGGCTTTTTTCTTTTGCACCAGTTGTCCCACGATAATATCCATAAAATATATCCTTATACAAATATAAAACGCGATGAATATTACCATGAGTTTATGGGGGTGGATATTTAAATTGTTAGCTATTTTATTCTCGTTTTATTAAGTTGGCCTTGTCTCTATATTTGACCGTTGCGTTGCGACAGCCTAAGTAAGTCGGGGTCATTGCGTATCGAGCTTCATACAACAGTACCTGAGGAGTATCACCAGTGCGCTCAGTTTGCTGGCGATACATGCTTAGTTCACGTTTTGACTATTACACTGAGCGTTTCGTAGCAAGGAGAGAGCAGTATGTTCAGAAGTGTCATTGCCGTGGTGTTATTAGTTGTTTTATCAGGCTGCGCCAATCACTTGCCTGCTGAAAAAGGAGCTGTGCAGCAGGGTCTCGCGTCTTATTATCATGATAAGTACCATGGGCGCACTACCGCTAGCGGCGAGCGTTTTGAGCAAACAGCTCTGAGTGCAGCCCACCGTAACCTTCCTTTCGGTAGCAAAGTAAAAGTCACCAATATCAATAATGGGCGCTCAGTTGTAGTACGGATAAATGACAGAGGCCCGTTTGTTTCAGGGCGCATCATAGACTTGAGCCGTCGCGCATTTAAGCACATCAGCAATTTGTCTGCCGGCGTGATTGCCATAGAGGTAGAAGTGCTCAGTGAGCCCTAAGCGGTGGTAAACTCACTATAACCCTGTACATCAACCTCCTTGTGGTTGAGCTGCTCAACGTGAGCCGTTTGCGGGCCCTGCTCTAACCAAGTAAGTAAGGAAGTTAATGCTGCCTTATCCCCCTCTGCGTGGACTTCAACGCGACCATCATCAAGATTTTTGGCGTAACCAGCAATATTGAGAGCCTGTGCTTGGCGGGCAGTGTTAGCACGGAAATACACGCCCTGAACTTTGCCACTTACCCAAGCTCGAAATGCGTATGTCATCATCTCTCCTCAAAAAAGGCGGCTACGCCGCCTAACAAATCATTAATGAACTTTCTTAAGGTAGTCTAGAATTTGTCCCTCATTAGCGCCAATCACATCTTTAGCGAGGGTCTTATCGATCAGTTCAGTGGTGTGCTTATTGAGCTCACCGCGTAGCTTGCCTAAAAAGCCCGACTCAGCAATCAGTTCGATACGATATACTTTGTCGTTTTTACGTTTGTCGTCAAGCCACTTGGCAATATCTGCGGCGAAGCGTTGCGCTTCTATATCAACCGCATCTTTTCGGCTCATGGCATCGACACCTTGCACTTGCTTTGCCGGGGCGCTTTGACGGCCCGCACGGTCAGTATAAATATCTTGCTCGTCTGAGCGAGCGAAGGGGTTTGACCAATGGGCTTGTAGCTCCAACTCGGTGGAATGATTACGTAAGGCAAAAATTTGTGCTTCACTGTGGTTGGCAACCACCACATAAGAACGACCAATCATATCAATCTCCTTTTTTGCGAGCCAAAAACTTGGCCCTTACTATAGAGCTTGGAATGGATGGGGAGTTTTTCAACCCTAGGAAGTAAAGATTGTTGTTTTTCTCCGGCTGTGTTCAACTTAAACTGATTTATGAATAACTTAGCCCTTTAATGAGATGTGGGTGCCGATACATGGCATACACTTAGGAGAGAGAATGACAGGGAAACGAGGTACAGGGAGTTGGCTTTTTGGGGCCGCGCTCATCATAGCCATGCCGGTTGCGGCAGAGCCAAGCTTCAGTGAGCGGTTAGTCAGTGCCGCTAACGAGCGGACTCAAGCGGACGTGACCTATGATGGTCGCTATATTGCTATTGATTACTCAGGGGGGGATGTACCTGCTGGGATTGGTGTATGTACGGATGTAGTGATACGCAGTTATCGAGCCTTAGGCATCGATCTGCAGCAGTTGGTGCATGAGGATATGGAGCGTAACTTTGATGCCTATCCATCCCACAGAATTTGGGGGTTAACTCGCCCGGACAGCAATATTGACCATCGTCGCGTGCCAAATTTACGTGCTTTTTTTACTCGTCACGGACAGAGTCTGAGAGTGAGTGATAACGGTAACAATTATAAACCCGGTGATATTGTTTCATGGATGCTACCAGGAAACTTGCCGCATATTGGTATTGTCAGCGAGCAACGCAATGAGCTGGGACAGCCTTTAATTATTCATAATATTGGCGCTGGCCCGCAAGTGACAGATATTCTTTTTCAGTATCCTATTACCGGTCATTATCGCTATGGTGGTGACGGCCTTGCTGAATAACGAGCACAAAAAAAGCCGCTCTTGAGCGGCTTTTCTTTATTATTGAAAGCTTACACTACGCCGCGAGGTAGGCGACAGTCGTGATCTTTCTCTGCCAGTTGCTTAATCCAAAGCTCTTCTGCGGTGTAACCTTCTTCATTAGGTTTAGCCACAGTGAATGCTGCTTTCTTCTCAGCTGGTTTTGCCTTAGGAGCGGCTTTCTTAGTCGTTGTTTTCTTGCTCGTTTTGGCCGGTGCTTTGGTCTCTGCTTTGGCGACTTCTTCTGTTTTACCAGAAGTGAGTTCTTCAGTTAGCGCAGCTACATCGGCAAGGCGCATGTTCTTTCCGCCGTCAATGCTATACCAGCCAGGCTTAGTGGTGATTTCTGGCTTTTTGCCATGGGCTGCTTCATAGGCAGCTTCAAAAGCAGCTAACACTTCTGTTTTGTCTAGTTTACTCATCAAAAGGTCCTAGTCGTTAACGCAGGTTAATTTTATTACAAGTTTATAGTTATACCCATTTGCGCCGAGTTTTTCAATTTTTTGTGCCTAAACACCGAATTTTCTTTATTTTTACCGGTGTTCACGGGACAATTTGGGAATATTTGTGGTTAACAGGGGGTAATATGCACCGTAAAGAGCTCGCACAGATCCTTGAACAAACATTAATGGCACAGCCAATCAAAGATTTTTGCCCCAATGGGCTGCAGGTTGAAGGGCGTGCGCACATCAATAAGGTGGTCACGGGTGTGACTGCGAGTCAGGCGCTGGTTGATAAAGCCGTGGCCCTCGAAGCTGATGCATTAATTGTTCATCATGGCTATTTTTGGAAGGGTGAATCACAAGCCATTACCGGCATGAAAAAGCGCCGCATTGAGGCGCTGCTCAGCGCCGGTATCAATCTGTTTGCGTATCATTTGCCTTTGGATATCCACCCCCAACTAGGCAACAATGCGCAGCTAGCACAGTTGTTGGATATTGAAATTCAAGGGCCCATGGAAAGTGGTCCAAGTAGTGTGCCGGTGTGGGGGCGTTTGCGCACGCCGCTGTCTGGGCAGGCTTTTGCTGATAAAATTGCCAATGTCTTATCCCGAACGCCGCTGGCTTCTGTGGTACGCGATGAGGTGATTGAAACTGTTGGTTTGTGCACCGGCGGTGGGCAAGGCTATATAGATTTGGCGGCGAGTCTGGGACTGGATGCGTATCTAACCGGGGAGGCTTCGGAGCAAACTATTCACAGCTCCCGAGAGCAAGGAGTGGATTTCTTCGCAGCTGGGCACCATGCCACTGAGCGCTATGGCGCCAAAGCCCTAGGTAAATTTTTAGCGCGTGAGCATCATCTAGATGTCACCTTTATCGATATTGATAATCCAGTATAGCGACGGCTATTGCTGCGCCAGCATGTTGTGCAACAATTGCTGCAAGAGATAGCGGCGGTCGGTGGCGCTGTAGCGTGCCTGCAGATATAAAAACATGGTTTGGGTGTCTGTGTGCTCTCCTAATGTTTGCCAGATACTATCAAGATAGTGAGTTGTTAAGGTCTCGGGAATGGGCAGCGGCTGCTTGGCAAACCCCAAGGCAAGCAGCTGCGCGAGTTTATCATTGGCTTCACTAAAGTGTTGCTCAATGCGTTGCAGCTCCTCATTGAGTTGCTGTTCTGCCTTACTCAAGGTGGCGGCAACGAAAGCCCGCTTGCCTTTACGTTTACTGCGACTATGGCTTTGTACGGATGGATCTTGATAGCCATCGTCGCAGGCTTCAATCAGCCCGCGCAATGAACTCAGGGCACTGACTAAAGGGCTGCGCAAAGGTGCTAGCTTGACTTCCGTATCTTTCAGCCATTGCGCAGCATCAACAACATAGCTGGACTCCTGCGCCAGGTATTTGTCACTGAGTGCGGGTAACAACATTAATTGTGTGATAATGGTTTCTTTGAGAACGGATTGCATGGCCGTTACTCCGGCATCAGTTTATTCTTGGTCTGGCCGTTCTCAAGGCCTGTGGCCCATTCTAAGCCCTCTTCACGAATGGTAATGTTAAGACGGATGCTGTTCTGAGGTGTGGCGGTTTCTTTTACCTCGGAGCTGACCACGCTGGTTTTTATCGCAGGTGGAGTGGAGCGCGATTTTAAGGCGATAGCGGAAACATTGTGACGCACCTGCTTATTCACCGCACTGAGACGCTCAAATGGTACTTCTTTATCGGAGCCGCTTTTTTTCAGGGCTTTTTGAAAGGCTTCGTCAACGGCTCTGACCATACTCTCTTTGCTGATCCGCACATCTCCGTTACGTTGGCGCTCTGTTACTTTATCCAATGCGGCACGGGCTTCTCTGTCGAAATTGTGTTGAAAGCTTTTCGTACGACTGAGAATATCTTCGTCATCGAGTGCTTGGTTAAAGTGGCTCATCAAGGCTTTGTGAACATTGGCGGGGCTGTCTAATTCGGCATTTTTAGCCGGAATGTGCTGATTAATGGTCAGTGGCATATCTATGGTCAGCTCAGGGACGCGCACCCGAGGTAGACTCATGCCCTCAAGTAAGGGGTGATCTTTGTAATATTCGGCTACGGCGGCTGTTTCTTCATCGGCAAGGCGGCGTGCGTGCACTAAGCTTATCATCAGCGATCCTAGCACCTCACTTAATTCACTCATGGCGTTTCCCTCTTGGTGAGTTGGATAAGGGGGCGCAGCCTAAGGCTTTGCCCCCTATGTTAGTTAATGTGGCGTTATGCCGCCGATTCCACTTCAGTGATGGAGTTCTCTAAAATGCCTAACAGTTTCTCCGTTCCTGCTGGAAGCTCGTCTTGAACAGCACGAACATTAACAGACAGGCTGTAGGTACGCTCAATTTTCGATGAGCTTGAGCTCGACTTCTTGTACGAGTAGCTGGCGCTGAGTTTAGCTGATACTGGACCCCAGCCCGCTTTCACCGAGAGCTTACTATTGAGCTCATGAGAGGAGGAAGTACTGGACTCCTGCACTGAGTTTATCTTTGCGTTAAAAGCAATAGTGGTCTCTTCAACGCGAATAAATGGAATAGGTAACATGGTTAAGATGGGTACGGTAAGGTCGAATTTCTTCGGCTCTGTGCCGGTCACATTACCATCGCCATCTCGGGTTTCTACGGCCTTCATATAACTGAAGGTGATCATGGTGGGTTCATTGCTGTCAGCGTCAAAGCCGACAGATTTTATAAAATCTACCGAGGTCTGAGCCGATTGCGCTTGAGCGCGTACCACAGCATCAAGGGGGCCGCCAATCATAGATTTAAAATCAATACTCGATAGTTCGTCGCCAATAGCCATACAAATTCTCCTTTTTTTACGGCGCGGTTGAGGCTCGAGTTACACTGCCTACTCGAGATAGGTGTGTATAAAAAACACACAAGATTTATAGTGTATAAAAGGCAAGAGTGATAGTTGGTTTGTTAACTTTATTTTTACCTTTGTCCCTGTTAATTTCTAAGTTGTTCTTTTTAAGGGACTAAAGTGAAGGAGCAGTTGAAATGGTCAGAGCAGTGCGTCTGTGTGCAATGGGGCCAATTGATCAATCAGCCCCAGCTTTTGCTATTTACGCGTGTTATTTTGTTTACAGGTATTCAAGAAGTGGCGATAGACAGGGTTATCTTTCATTTCTTTTTTCATGGCCAAGTACATGGGGCGATTAAGACCTAGTGCACCAAGGGGAATAGATTTTATTAACCCTTGCGCTTCATAGGGGGTAACAAGCCAATCAGGTAGCGCAGCAACACCCATGCCGGCGCTCACTAATTGGAAAATAAGCAAGCCCTGATCCACGCTTTTCAAGGTGCCATCAAAACGCGCATTTTGGATAAAGTGTTTGAAAATATCTTGGCGCTCGCGAGGAATAGGGTAGGAGATAATGGTTTCGTCTTTTAAATCCAGCGCCGTGACATAGGCTTTATTAGCCAGCTCATGGTCGGGGGCAACGATCAGCTTGAGCTTAAAATCGAATAAATGCACGTACTCTAGGCGCTCTGGGTCACGTATATCCGAGGTTAATACCAGATCTAAATCGCCCTCAAGCAGCTCAGGGATAGCGTCGTAACTAAAACCACGTTCGTAGTCCACATGAATGTCGGGCCAAAAGTTATTAAATTCTTTAATTGTCGGTAATAACCAGTGAAAACAGGCGTGGCACTCGACGCTCAAGCGTAATTGCGAGATTGGCTGATTTAAGCTCTCTTTCAAACGGCATTTCGCCGCTTCAACTTTTGGTAGTACATCATGCGCAAGCTCTAATAGCAGCATGCCTTGTGGAGTAAATCGCACCGGATGGGTTTTACGCTCAAACAATTGGCAATCGAGTTTGTTTTCTAAGTCTTTGATTTGATGAGAAAGTGCAGATTGAGTTAAAAACAGCTCACGTGCGGTATTCACTAAAGAGCCGGTCTCTTTCAAGGTGGAAATAGTCTTGAGGTGTTTTATATCTATCATCTTTAGTAAATCTCATAAAAATTGTGAGCGGTGCTCAACGTGAATACAGTTTACTGCATCATAATAGACATTTCAAAGTCTAGACGTCCATAAATAATGTATAAAATGTAAACGTAAAGCTAACCATAGATAAATTCCACTATAGCAATAAAAATGACAGCGGTGTCATCTAATTTGGCATTTCCTTATAATTTTTAGCTATGAATAAAATTCACATTAATGGTGAGAAAGCTGCGGTTGCACAGTGAGGGTGAGAAATCTAATGTTTAGCCATCTATATAGCTAAATGGAGTTTTGTTATGGCATTAATACATAATCTTGGTTTCCCTCGAATCGGCAAGCAGCGGGCGCTTAAATTTGCCCTTGAGGCATACTGGGCAGGCACCATCGATCAGTCCACATTGCGAGCAAAAGGGGCTGAGATACGTAAGCAAAATTGGGCTTTGCAAGCACAGGCCGGTGTTGAGTTGCTCCCCGTTGGTGATTTTGCATGGTATGACCATGTGCTCGCTACCACGGTGATGGTCGGAGCCGTGCCAGCGCGTCATCACAGCGCAGATAGCAACCCCCTCGATACCTTATTTCGTATTGCTCGTGGGCGAGCGCCCTCAGGGTGTGCCTGTGCCGCCAGTGAAATGACCAAATGGTTCGATACCAACTATCATTATATTGTGCCGGAGCTCAGCGCCGAGCAGCGCTTTTCGCTGACTGATTCAGAGTTATTTACCCATGTCAGTGAAGCACAGCAACTAGGCCATACACCAAAGCCCGTGCTTATCGGCCCGGTGACCTATTTATACTTAGCCAAATGCGCCGATGAACCTTTTGACAAACTTGCGCTATTACCTCAGTTACTTGAGGTGTATCAGCAGATATTGGACAAACTTGCAGCGCAACAGGTTCAGTGGGTGCAAATTGATGAGCCTATTCTCGCCCTGGAATTGGATGATGCTTATCGCCAAGCCTTGAAAGACAGTTTTACGAGTTTATCTGGCCACGGGGTGAAGCTGCTATTGGCCACTTACTTTGATGATGTCAGCCATCATCTTGATGATATTCAAGATTACGCCATCGACGGAGTACATTTTGATTGGCTGGCGAGCACGGTGGATATACAGGCTTTAGATAAGGCCGTAGGCAATGAGCGAGTGTTGTCCTTAGGGGTTGTTAATGGACGTAACGTTTGGCGTGCGGATTTATCCTCGTTGCATGCACAATTACATCCTATTGCTGAGCAGCGGGGCGAGATGTTGTGGATAGCCCCTTCATGTTCATTGCTTCACACTCCGGTAGATTTACAGCAGGAGCAGCAGCTCGACAGTGAACTAAAAAGCTGGTTGGCTTTTGCAACACAAAAGTGTCAAGAGCTGCAACTGTTACGTCATGCACTGCATAGCAGCGACACCACTGCTATTGATCGCTACAGTGCTGCGGTTAAGGCTCGGCAGAGCTCAACGCGAGTGAATAACAAGAGGGTGCAACAAAGCGTTGCGGCGCTCAGTGCGCAAGACGCACAGCGACAAAGTGCGTTTTCTAAGCGGGCTAAGACCCAGCGTCAAGCCTTGCAACTGCCACTATTACCGACCACCACTATCGGCTCTTTTCCGCAGACCCAAGCTATTCGCCAAGCGCGGCGGGATTTTAAAAATGGTACTTTAGACTCCCAGGCGTATCACACGCAAATGGAAGCTGAAATTCGCTACGTCATTGAAGAGCAACAAGCGCTTGGTTTGGACGTACTGGTGCATGGCGAAGCTGAGCGTAACGATATGGTCGAGTATTTTGGTGAACTGCTTGAGGGCGTATCCTTTACTCAGTTTGGCTGGGTGCAAAGCTACGGCTCCCGCTGTGTGAAGCCACCGATCATTTGGGGTGATGTGGCCCGTTCGCAACCAATGACTGTGCATTGGAGCCGCTATGCGCAGTCAATTACAAAAAAACCAGTGAAGGGCATGTTAACTGGGCCAGTGACGATTCTATCTTGGTCTTTTGTCCGTGATGACTTAGACAACCCCACTATCGCCAAGCAAATCGCGGTAGCGCTGCGTGACGAGGTTGTGGATTTGCAAAATGCGGGCATTGGCATTATTCAAATTGATGAGCCTGCTTTTCGTGAGCGCATGCTGTTAAAAACAAGTCATTGGCAAGATTACTTGGATTGGGCGACTTATGCATTTCGCGTCGCTGCAAGCGGTGCCGAGGATAAAACTCAGATTCATACCCACATGTGTTACAGTGAATTCAATGATATTATTGGCGCTATTGCTGATATGGATGCCGATGTCATCACCATTGAAACGTCCCGTTCTCATATGGAGTTACTGAACGCCTTTGAACACTTTGATTACCCCAATGAAATAGGGCCGGGTGTGTATGATATTCACACTCCTAATGTGCCCGATGTTGCGTCGATAAAGACCTTAGTCCACAAAGCTGCACAGAAAATACCTGTTGAGCGATTATGGGTTAACCCTGACTGCGGTTTGAAAACGCGGCAATGGCAAGAAACCCGAGCCGCGCTTTATAACATGGTAGAGGCCGCAAAGGAGTTACGACAAGAGCTGAACTAAATTAAGGTCACTGTGGCGGGGTAGGCCCAGGCACCCCCGCTCAGCCTAGGTATTACCCCGCAGATTGCTTTACTTTCCCTTGTATCCCCCCTAAGATCACACAAATTTTTCAGTGGATAAGAGCAATGACAAGTACCCCGCAACGTATTACCCTCACTCGTCCTGACGATTGGCACATTCACCTACGCGATGGTGAACAGCTAAAAGATACCGTGCGTGATGCGAGCCGCTATATTGGCCGCGCGATTATTATGCCTAACCTAGTGCCACCTGCGACCTGTACCGAGACGGCATTAGCCTATCGTGAACGGATCATGGCGGCAGGTCCTAGCGCGCAATTTGAACCATTAATGGTACTTTATCTCACTGATAACACCACGCCTGAAGAAATTCGCAAAGCGAAAGCCAGCGGTAAAATTGTCGCGGCTAAATTGTATCCTGCTGGCGCGACCACCAACTCGGCTTCAGGAGTGACGGATGTTGAAAACATCTATCCTGTGCTTGAGGCAATGCAAGAAGTCGGCATGCTGCTTTTGGTGCATGGTGAGGTGACCGACTCCAGCATCGATATTTTTGACCGTGAAAAAGTGTTTATCGAAACCAAACTGAAAAAAGTGGTCTCTGATTTCCCTGAATTGAAAGTGGTGCTCGAGCACATTACTACCCGCGATGCCGTGGAGTTTGTACGCTCAGCATCAACCAATGTGGCAGCTACGATCACGGCTCATCACCTACTATATAACCGTAATCATATGTTGGCTGGTGGAATTCGTCCGCATTACTATTGTTTACCGATTCTTAAGCGTAATACCCATCAACAAGCCTTGATTGAAGCGGCTACCAGTGGCAGCGCGAAATTCTTTATGGGCACCGATTCGGCACCGCATTTAAAAGATAAAAAAGAAGCATCCTGTGGCTGCGCCGGCGCCTATACCGCCCATGCTTCATTAGAGCTATATGCAGAAGCGTTTGAGCAAGCCGATGCGATGGAAAAACTAGAAGGCTTTGCCAGTCATTTTGGTCCTGACTTTTACGGCCTTGCGCGTAACAGCGATACTATTACGTTGGTACGTGAACCCTGGCAAGTGCCCGAAAGTTATCCACTTGCCGATGACAAAGTGATCCCTATCTGCGCCGGTGAAACACTTAACTGGCAGGTTAAGGACTAAGAGTTTAGAGCCCGGTTTGATACCGGGCTTTTTATTGGCTATCCGGGCAAGCAATGTCAGCTGCGCTGTTACTTTGATCTGCGTCAATAGCCGCTTCGCTGAGACGGCTCTGCGGACAATTGTCCTTATGAATTATGGTGGCTTTGACTAAGCTCTGGCGCTAAAATTAAGCATGTTTTCGTGCTTAGCGCTACAACGAACAGGTGAAATTTACCATGCACTTACCTACAGTGGACTATCAGTCGCCCAACGCTCCTGCTGAATTTGTCGAGTCTCTTCGCAATACCGGCTTTGGGGTATTGACGAACCATCCGATCCCGCAGTCTTTAGTGGAATCAATTTATGAAAATTGGCAGACTTTTTTCAACTCTGAGCAAAAGCACGAGTTTTTATATGATAAGACTACACAAGACGGATACTTTCCACCGGAAGTAAGTGAAGTAGCCAAAGGCTTCAATGTTAAAGACATTAAAGAGTATTACCACGTTTACCCTAAAGGTCGCGTCCCGGCACAACTAGAAGAGCAAATTCGTGAGTATTACCGACTTGCTAATGAGTTTGCTAGCGAGCTATTGAGCTGGGTGCAGGCGCACGCACCAGAAGAAGTACAAAAACGTTTCTCCATTGATCTTAAAGACATGATCAAGGACTCTGAGCAAACTTTACTGCGTATACTTCATTATCCGCCAATGACCGGTGACGAAGAGCCGGGTGCTATTCGCGCGGCGGCGCATGGCGATATTAACCTATTAACGGTTTTACCTGCAGCGAACGAGCCTGGCTTACAGGTGCAAACTAAAGAGGGTGGTTGGTTAGATGTGCCAAGTGACTTCGGTAATCTGATCATCAACATTGGTGATATGCTGCAAGAAGCATCAGGTGATTACTTCCCGTCGACCATTCACCGCGTTATTAACCCGACGGGGAAAGCGTCAACGAAATCACGTATTTCACTGCCACTGTTTTTGCATCCGCGCCCGGATGTGGTGCTCTCCGAGCGCTATACAGCAGATAGCTACTTACAAGAGCGCTTACGAGAGCTTGGTGTAAAGTAATTAGAAAAAGCCCGCATTAGCGGGCTTTTTCATTATAGGGTGTTTAACAAAGCGCGGGTCGCGAGGCCGATGGCCAATGTTAAGGTGACACTTAATAAGGTGCCCAGCATCACGTATTCGGTCAGGTGCTTTTCTTTGCTATTGGTCAAATCGCCAAAGCGAAACACCGATTTAGCCGCTAACACAAAACCGACACCAGCGAGTTCATCAATCAGTACAAAGGTGAGCATCAGCACGCGCTCAAGTACGCCAATACTATGACCCGCCTGTGGCAGCTGTTGCTCATTATGGCTACAAGGTAGCTGCCAGCGTTCCAATAACATGCGAATAGCCACGGAGCAGGGGTTTAAAACCAATGCATAGGCAAGCAGCGTAACCCATAATGATTGTCTACTCAGCCCCTGACTCGCCCATTGAGTGAGGGTATCTGCATCACTGAGCCACAGGCACAGCGAAATGATCACCATTATGTGTGCGAACTGATCAACCACAAAGGGTATAATACCGCCTCGAGTATAGGACTTTCCTACATCAATGAGCCAATGGCTGAGCATAATACTCAACGTAGCCAGCAACACGCCCGGCCACTCACCCAAGCCGTAAATGTGCTCCCACGCAATAAGCACGGTGGCCGATAGCACGCCGTGAACTAACACATGCAGTGCTAATTTGCTTGATTTATAGTGGTAAGTGTTGCGATTGTGCACCCAGTGCATTGGTTGCAAATAAAAATCGGCAATAAAGTGCGCTAATAATAGCGCCAATAGAAGTGCTATTTGCTCATCCATAAGCATGTTCCTTTGCGGCTACGGCTATAAATTCATCAACGAGGTGGTAGTTGCCAGCGTTAAGTAGCTTGGTGGCGTTTTCTCTTGAAGTTTCAAGCTCTTTGGCTATGGTTGCATGGTCATTATTACGTAACCAATGGTACAAATACAAGGCTTGTGCTTGTTTGGCACTGGTGTGACTGATCAGGTTATCTATAAAGCGAATATTCAATACAAAACTTGGGCTCATGTCTATTTGGTGTAGACTAAGGCGAAGACGCATATTTTTTATATTATCTAAGCCCGTCCCCGAGAGGAGTAGCGCTGGACCGGTGGCGGTTTTTATGTCTTTGCGGTAGTTATCTATCGGGCCCCATGCCTCACTAATGCGTGCGTCCAGAGCTCGGGCACGTAAAAACAACCGCAGCATAATGCTGGCTAGCAAAGGGGTGGGGCTTTGGCTAAGAATACACTGGAAGGCATCACCGCGATAAATGCTAAAGTCGCCATCGAAGCGTTCACAGATAGCGCGTAGCCCTTGCTCTAGGCTATATAATGCATTGTCATAGTCGTCACTGCTTAGCTTACGAGAGTCGACGAGATCACCGCTTAACACAGTGTAATAAGAAGGTGTTTGGGGCATAAAGGAACTCTCAGTGGTTACATTCTGTTAAGTAACTAATTAAAGTTACATGTACTTAGGTAACTCAATATAGTTACATAAACCCGTTGATGCAAGGAAACACATGCAAGTTGAGCGGTAAGTCAGATGGCAGGAATTATTTATTCTATTATTCTCGATTGATGGAACTAATGAATTCATATATGCTGATGTCTTAGCTATCCTGCTAGAATTAAGAAAAGACCAATAAAAACAAAGTAGTAACCTAGTGAATAGAATTAATTAGGGAAAATTTAAAAAAATTAATGACAACGCTGTCATTAATTGTGTAACATAATTTCAACATGGGTTGAGGAAGAGCATACGCGCTACAAAAACGATAAAGCGTATTTGCGAATACATTAACAAGGTTAGAGGTCGTACAATGATGGCGAAGAGTGCGAGTCAAGAGCAATTATTTATAGGCATAGATGGTGGGGGAACCAAATGCCGGGCGACCATTTACTCCGCCCAACGGGGAGTACTAGGTACCGGTTTGGGCGGCCCTGCAAATCCATTACATGGTCTTGAACGCACTTTAGAGTCGATTATGGTATCTACTCAGCAAGCGATGCGTGATGCAGGCCTACGCCTAGAGAGCGTGCATCAATTAGTGGCTGGTTTAGGCTTGGCAGGGGTTAACCTACCCAGTCTATTTGAGAAAATCAGTGAGTGGGAACACCCATTTCAAAAAATGTATTTGACCACCGACCTACATACTGCCTGTATCGGCGCACATGAGGGCGGTGACGGGGCAGTGATTATTACCGGTACTGGCTCTTGTGGCTTTGCCTGTGTTAAAGGTCATAGTGTGAATTATGGCGGTCATGGATTTGCTCAAGGTGACAAAGGCAGCGGTGCATGGCTGGGTCTTGAAGCACTCAAGGCGGTGTTATTAGATTTGGACGGATTAGGTCCGCAAACTCGCCTGAGTGAGATGTTTAAATTGCATTTTAATGCCAGCTCAGCAATGGGAGTTGCAGAGCAAATGGCGGGTCAACCCTCAAGCAGCTACGCCAAACTCGCGCGTATGGTCATAGAGGCGGCTCATGATGGTGATATGGTCGCGCTCACCATAGTTAAAGACGGTGCGCGCTACATCAGTAATTTGGCTAAACGATTATTAGAAATTAACCCTCCACGTTTATCTATGATTGGCGGCTTGTCTGAACCCATGCAAAAATGGTTAGATCCTGATATAGCTAAACGTGTTGAAGTGCCTCGTCAGCCACCCGAGATGGGCGCTGTTTATTTTGCCCAAAATGCGCTGTTAGAAGAAGAACAAAAGGTCGCAATTAAATGAGTCAAAGTTTCCATGCTGAACGCCTATTTGACGGGCAGCGTTTTCATAACGATGTTTATTTTCAAAGTGTTAACGGTAAAGTGCAATTTATTGATGCACCCACCAGCGACCCTGTCACCGAACTTTCTGGGCTCGTAGTCCCCGGCTTTATTGATGTACAAGTAAACGGTGGTGGCGGTGCATTTTTTAATGCTGAACAAAGTGTTGACTGCCTAGCACAAATAGCGAGAGCACATGGTCAATTTGGCTCAACGGCCAATATGCCGACCTTAATCACAGACGACATCGCGATTATGCGTCGTGCCGCTGACGCAGTGGCTGAAGCGGTGGCAAAAAATACTCCAGGTATTTTAGGTGTCCATTTTGAAGGACCTCATCTCAGTTTGCCAAAAAAAGGCACGCACAGCGAGCAGTTTATTCGTCCCATTAGCGATGAAGAGTTTGCGATTTACGAGCGCGATGACCTTGGTATTAAAATGGTTACCTTAGCGCCAGAAAATGTTAGCGCAGCGGATATTAAGCGTTTAGTTGCCATGGGCGTAAAGGTCTCTTTGGGCCACACCAATGCCGACTATGAAACCACGATGTCGGCGCTAGACGCCGGCGCTGATGGCTTCACCCACCTATTTAATGCTATGTCTGCCTTTACCTCACGTGAACCTGGGGTTGTCGGTGCGGCGTTGTGGCATGACAGTAGTTGGTGCGGGTTAATTGTCGACGGTCATCACTTGCACCCGGATTCGGCGAAGTTGGCAATTCGCACCAAGCAGCGCGGCAAGATAATGCTTGTTACCGATGCAATGCCTCCAGTGGGCACCGATGCCGAAGAGTTTGATTTTTTCGATGGCCGTAAAGTCTATCGCACCGGCGACCGGTTGAATTCCAGTACGGGTGAATTAGCTGGCAGTGTGTTGGATATGGCCAGTGCTGTGCGCAACACCGTAAATACATTGGATATCAGCTTAGCTGAGAGTCTGCGTATGGCATCGCTCTATCCGGCGCAATACTTGGGCTTAGCACAGTGCAAAGGTCGTCTCCTAAATGGTTTCGATGCTGATTTTGTGGCGCTGGATGAGCACCAACATGTGCAGGCCACCTACATAGGCGGCATACGCCTTAGCCGCTAAGCACAGTGAACCCCTTATAAAACAGGCCGTCATGGAAGAGGTACGCATGGATACAGTGATGTAACAGTGCGCAGAAACTAACAGCGAGAAACTATGACAACACCTGATACCGGCAAAAAAAAACAACGCTTAGCCTCGTTAGATGCGCTGCGCGGTATGGACATGTTTTGGATTTTAGGCGGGCAATCTATTTTTGCTGCATTGTTCGTATTAACAGGTTGGCAAGGGTGGAAGGCGTTTGAAGCGCATACAGTGCATTCGCAATGGCACGGTTTCACCTTTTACGACCTTATTTTCCCGCTATTTATCTTTCTCTCTGGTGTGGCCATGGGGCTTTCCCCGAAGCGGATTGATCATCTGCCGCTGGCCGAACGCAAACCTTTTTATCACAAAGCAGTAAAACGCCTGTTACTACTTAGTGCCTTAGGAGTTCTCTATAATCACGGCTGGGGCACAGGAATGCCAATGGCATTTGACGAAATTCGCTATGCCAGTGTACTTGGGCGTATAGCTATTGCTTGGTTTATCGCGGCGATGCTGGTGTGGCATACCTCGTTGCGCACTCAAGCGATTGTCGCTGTGGTAATTTTGTTAGGCTACTGGCTCTGGTTGACGGTGTTGCCGGTACCCGGCGGCCACGGCTCGCCGCTGAGTCCTGAGGGCAGTTGGAATGCCTGGGTTGATCAACACCTATTACCTGGTATTACCTACCAAAACCGGCCTCTTGACCCAGAAGGCTTACTGTCAAATATTCCTGCAGCCGCCAACGCTATTTTAGGTGTCTTTGCCGGGCAATTAATTGCTCAAGGTGCCACTCAAGGCCAATGGCGAGTAGCGGCGCAGCTGTTTGCTGCGGGGTTAGTCAGCTTAGCGCTAGGTTGGGGATGGGACAGTGTCTTTCCAGTGAATAAAGAATTGTGGACCAGCTCGTTTGTACTCGTTACTGTCGGCTGGAGTGCAATTTTATTGGCGGTGTTCTATGGCGTGGTTGATATTCTTGGCCAACGTAAAGCCGCTTATCCGTTTGTAATTATCGGCGCTAATTCAATTATTATTTACCTTGCTTCAAGCTTAGTGAACTGGGGCTACATCGCCAATAGTGTGTTTGGTGGGGTCGTGCGCTCTGTCAGTGAGCCATGGCAACCTCTATTTGCTGTCGTCGCCTTGTTAACAGTACAGCTGCTTGTCCTACACTGGATGTATAAACGTAAAATCTTTGTCAGTGTTTAACCCTGTTGATGCTTAATAAATAACTAAAAAAGTGACATTTTTTGCTCACTTTTACTTTACAAATGAGGTTTTATAACCAATAATGACAGCGTTGTCATAATGGTGTAAACCTAATTACAGTATCCCGATTAGGTTCTGACCTATGACCAAGTTCAGATTGCACGGAACGCTTGGTCATAGGTCCCATTTTTATCAACTATAACAACGAGCTAAACATGCAAATCGTGATTCTTAAAGATGCTACAGAGGTGGCCCGTTACGGCGCTGACCTATTTGTAGCCCAGCTAAAAAAGCAACCCGCTTCCACGCTCGGCCTGGCGACAGGCTCAACGCCAGTGGCGCTTTATCAAAATTTGATCGAAAAAAATCAACAGGGTGATATCAGCTTTTCACAAGTCACTAGCTTTAATCTAGATGAATACTTAGGCTTAGACGGCTCTCATCCGCAGAGCTACCGCTTCTTTATGAATGAGCAGTTGTTCGACCACATTGATATTGCCAAAGAGCGTACCCATGTACCGCCGGGCGATGCCCAAGATCCTATTGCTGCATGTCAAGAATATGAAGCGCGCATTCTCGCAGCCGGTGGCATCGATATTCAGTTACTTGGAATAGGGCGCAATGGCCATATAGGCTTTAATGAACCCTCGTCAGGCCTAACATCGCGAACCCGTGTTAAGACCCTAACGAAGGCAACGATCGATGATAATGCTCGCTTTTTCAGCGAGGATGAATATCAGCCGCACTTATCCATTACCATGGGTATTGGTACCATACTTGATGCCAAAAAAGTGGTGTTATTGGCAACCGGTGAAAATAAAGCGGCAGCCATCAAAGCCACGGTAGAAGGGCCGCTAACTGCCTCTTGCCCAGCTTCGGCACTGCAGATGCATCGCGATGCCGTTATCGTTATTGATGAAGCCGCAGCCAGTGAGCTTGCCGATGTTGATTTCTACAAGCATATAGAGGCCGAAAATCAGAAGTTATTGGCGCGCCTAGCGGCTAAGTAACATCACGCTAAATACCATTAAAGCCCAGCTCGGGCTTTTTTTGTATCTGTGTTAGAGGCATTTATTAATGAGAACAGGCACAACCCCTTGATGATTAATGTAACGATAAAAGAAGCGATGTCACTATCACCCGCATTACTGTGATTTTACTGAACTGTGATAATGTAGAACCATGTTGTCCTGAATTACCGCAAAACCATGCTGCAATACACCCAGTTGCCATTGGATAGGCACTCAAGCGAGCGTAAAGACCCTAACTGGCTGTTAAATAAACGCCCGCTGGGGCGTTATGTATTAATAAATACAGATCGTAATCTGTTCAGTATTGATAATCAAACCCCACTGTTTTTGAGCTATGAGCAAGTAAAAGACTTCGCCCCCGATAACGCGATTTATTTAGGTGAGCATCAATGCCAGCATTACTTTGCTCTTGATGTGAGTGAAACATTGCCTAAAGACTGTGCTTATGCCGAAGGTGAATTTGTCGATATCCGCCGTTATGGCTCGATAGTTGAGCCTGGCGCTGCTGCAATACTGGTACTTGCGCGAGGGCTGTGCCATTGGCATAAGACCCACCGCTTTTGTGGCCGTTGCGGCAATGAAAATATTCAAGCGGAGGCCGGTCATGCCCGAAAATGCATCAACCGCGACTGTCGTCACCTTACTTTTCCACGTACCGATCCGGCCGTTATTATGTTGGTGCATCATATGTTCAATGATGGTATCGAACGCTGTTTATTAGGTCGTCAAGCAAGCTGGCCTGAGGGCGTCTATTCTACCTTAGCTGGATTTGTCGACCCAGGGGAAACACTCGAAGCTGCTGTTGCCAGAGAAGTGATGGAAGAGGCGGGAATAGCCGTGCAATCGCCACGCTATATTGCCTCACAGCCATGGCCTTTTCCAAGCTCGCTGATGTTAGGCTATATGGCACAGGCAAGCTCAACAGATATCTTTATTGACCAAGACGAGCTCAGCGACGCACGTTGGTTCTCTAGAGACGAGCTAAAGCATTTTGGCACTTGGGGAGATGCGGGCACTGACTACAAACTTCCCCGCTGCGATTCTATTTCACGGTATCTTATTGATACTTGGGTTGCACAGAATGAGGAAAACAAATGAAAAAACAAACACAGTTGATAAGCTCTGGGCGAGATAAAAAGTTCACTCAAGGGGTTGTTAACCCTGTGGTACAGCGCGCCTCTACCGTGGTTTTTGATTCCGTTGCTGAGTTTAAAGACGCAGCTAAAAATCGCGGAAACCATGCATTATTTTACGGCCGTCGCGGCACCACAACACACTTTGCGCTACAACAAGCGATTGCCCAGCTAGAAGGCGGAGCCGGCTGTGCCCTTTATCCGTCGGGCGCCGCTGCCATCAGTAATAGCCTGCTATCTTTTGTCAAAGCCGGCGATCATATTCTGATGATGGATAATGCCTATGAACCTACCCGGGATTTTTGCGACAAAGTGCTGGCAGGGTTAGGGGTGACAACCACTTATTATGACCCGCAAATTGGCGCCGATATTAGTACGCTTTTCCAGGAAAATACCAAGGTGCTATTTATGGAATCCCCCGGCTCAATCACCATGGAGGTCCAAGATGTGCCCGCCATGGTGGCCGAGGCTAAGGCTCACAATATTATGACCATGCTGGATAACACCTACGGCAATGGTATGCATTTTCGACCCTTAGAGCATGGTGTTGATATTAGTATTCAGGCGGCCACCAAATACATAGTAGGTCACAGTGATGTGATGATGGGAGTCAGTGTTGCCAATGAGCAGCATTGGCCGGTGCTGCGCGAGCAGTCATACCTTTTGGGGCAATGTTGCAGTGCCGACGATGCATATTTGGCCTTGCGAGGGCTACGCACCATGGCTGTGAGGTTACAGCAACATGAGCGCAGTGCATTGCAAGTAGCAAAGTGGCTACAGTCGCACCCGTTAGTGGATCATGTTCGTCACCCTGCGCTGGAAAGTTGTCCGGGCCATGCGTTTTTCAAACGCGATTTTGATGGCAGTAATGGGTTATTCTCCATTGTAATGAAAGAGGGCACACAACAAGCCCTTGATGCTTTAGTTGAATCATTACACCATTTTAAAATGGGCTTCTCTTGGGGTGGCTTTGAGAGTCTAATTACCACCAACCTGAGCATGAAGGCTTTGCGCAGTGAAACGTCATGGCAGTATGGCCCGGTAGTGCGTTTGCATATCGGTTTAGAAGACGTCGATGACTTAATTGCCGACCTCAGCCAAGGGCTTAATGTGTACGCCAATGCTTTAGCCAAGAAGTAGCGTCAGACACATCTTTTTACAAGCGCTCATACTTTTGAGCGCTTTTTTCATTTATAGTAGCTACAAATAACTACAAATCAGGATATCAGGATGGATCCAAGGCGTATCTTCGAGCTGGTTAAATTTGAACTGGCGCGACACTTTCTTACCAAAAAGGCGTGGTTGGCGCTGCTTGCTTTTGCCTTAGTATGGTTGATGATTTATCGCTACGGTATTTCTCAAGCTGTATCGGTGCTTTCAGACCCTAACTTTGAACAGTTTATGCTTGCCGCTTTTGGCAACCTCGGGTTACAGAGTTTATTGCACTGGCCTGATGCGGAAATGGCCGTATATTGGCTGATTGCCTTAGTCACCTTTCCTCTTTTCATTATTTATTTAACCAGTGATCAATTTGTTAGCGACAAAGAACGCGGCACGCTGCGGTTCATCGCTTTACGCGCCACTCGCGCTGAAATTCTATTAGGGCGCTATTTCGGTCATTGCTTAAGCGCCGCTGCGTTACTGGCAATTAGCATTATCGGCACGCTGATCCTCATTGCCTTTCGCGATACCAGTGCACTGGTCCCTGCTTTGGCACGCGCGCTGCAGTTTGAACTCCTCCTGTTGGTTAACCTAATGCCATTTATTGCCTTGATGACGTTATTGAATACCATAGCGCGCTCATCACGTATGGCGCTTATTTACGTTATTTTATTGTACACCATAGGGTTAATGGTACTGGCTATTCTACAAAGCCAGTTAGGACTGCCGATGTGGTTGGATTACCTTATTCCCGGTGAGCCGCTAGATAATATCGCCACCGTTCGGCCCAGCCCTGTCACCGACATAGCTTGGCCATTGTTGCAAAGTGGCCTGTTGTTAGCGCTAAGTTTTTATAAGTTGCAGCGGAGTAGTCTATGAGCCAGTTAATTTTAGCACGCGGCGTTAGCCACTATTTCGGCAGCAAAAAAGCGCTCGATAATGTTGATATTGAATTACAAACCGGAAAGCCCATTGCGTTAGTCGGCCCCAATGGCGCAGGTAAAACCACGCTGTTTAGCCTTATCTGCGGCTATTTGCAACCCAGTGAAGGCGAGATTAAGGTATTGGGACATCGTCCCGGCAGCGCCGCGTTGTTCGGTCAGTTAAGTGCTTTACCACAAGACGCGCTACTGGACCCCAACTTTAGTGTTGCCCAGCAATTGGCTTTATATGCCCGCCTGCAAGGTTTTAGCCAGCGCCAAGCAAAAATAGAAACACAGCGGGTGTTGGAACTGGTCAATCTCAAAGACACCGCAGACAGTCGTGCTAAAGAGCTTTCTCATGGCATGAAAAAGCGCATTTGTATCGCCCAAGCGCTGCTTGGTTCGCCGAAGTTGGTGATGCTTGATGAAGCAACGGCTGGTTTAGACCCCGCCAATGCCAGGGCTATTCGAGAGTTGGTCAGTGCGCTCAGTACCGAGACGACCTTTGTATTGAGCTCGCACGACTTATCGGAGCTGGAGCGGCTCTGCGACCGCGTTTTATACTTGCAGCAAGGGCGCTTGGCGACCCATCAATTGGACTCGCAAACCGAGCAGTTGGCGTATCTAACTCTGCAACTACGTGAGCAAAACGATCACGTTGCAGCGGCGTTAAAGGCGCTTCCTCACGTAGTGAGCGTTGATAATAGTCAGCGTAATGAATTTGTTATTGGTTACAGCAGCGAGGGCCTCAGTGAGGCAATGGATATCGCCTTGCTAACGCTGTGCCATAAACAACAGTGGCGTTATCGCGCCCTGATAAACGGTCACACCCTAGAAAATCAATTATTCGCAACAGGAGCATAGCAATGGGATTACTTAGTGGATTAATTGGCAATGCCAGTGAAGTAGATGAAGGGGAGTTGGACTCTTTACTTGAAGAGATACTTGCTCCAGGTGAGAACCTAGAAAAAGCGTATAAAGTGATCCGCGACTTATTCTTGTTCACTAACAAACGTCTGATCTTAGTAGACAAACAAGGTGTAACAGGGTCGAAGATGGAGGTGCTTAGTATTCCATTTAGTAAAATCACTAAGTTCAGTAAGGAAAGTGCTGGCCACTTTGATATGGATGCTGAACTGAAAATTTGGATAGGCTCTGATCCGAGTCCGTTGTGTAAGAACTTTAAAGCGGGTGATAACATTAACGAAGTGTATCGGATCCTATCTCGCTACGTTTTGTAAAAAACTGTACCTATATCTAACAAAAACTAACATTTATTTAAAACAATCAAGTGCTTAGTTAAGTTATAATTCATTTCAACAGCGCTAGAGTGGCGCTGTTTTAAAAAACTAGATATAGGGAAATCTATTTATGAAAAAACTATCCGTCGCCATCGCGTCTGTACTTTTCTCCGGTGCTGCCTTCGCACAGTCTTATCAATCAATCAGCAACCTTGAATACCTCAATGTAGAAAGTGAGGACAATGTTGCCGTAGATTCGATTTACTACTTCGCACCAAAGCAGGTGTTGGGCCCGCTTGATCAGTTTGAGTATATTAACAAAGAGTCAAACATCTTTGGTCGTATCTCAGACAATGATTATGCGACTGGCTACAACGTAGGCGGTGAATACTTCGCGGATCAATTCCTAGTAGGCGCGTCTTACAGCGTTGTTGACCCAGATGACTTCGACAGTGCTGATCAATACACACTAAGCCTTGGTTACCTAGTTAGCGACAACTTCTTGTTGAAAGCTGAGCGCGTAGACCCTGAGCACGGTGATGAAACTTACTTCTTCTCTGGCCGTTACGATCACGCTTTAAACAGCACTGATTACATCGGTTTTGAAGTGCGTATTGATGACGAGTTCGACCACCGTGAGCTTAACGGTAAGTACTTCAAAGACCTTAAGCAAGGTAACTACTTAACTGTTGAAGCACAGTACATTAACCGTGACGATGCGGACAACTACTGGCAGCTAGGTTCTAACTACTACTTCAACAAAATGACGTCAGTATTCGTTAACTTCGACGATGAAGACTTCTATAACTTTGGTGCGAAATACTTCATCGACACCAACTTCGCAGTATCTGCTGGTTACGGCAGCAACTGGGATGAGTCAAGCTATGATCAGTGGTTCCTAAAAGCAACTGCACAGTTCTAAGCGTTATTAACCATTAGCGACAAAAAAGCCCAGCATATGCTGGGCTTTTTTGTCGCTAATGGTTAATAACGCTTACCAACCACATTGACGACCCTTGTTTTGCTCATCTAGGTAAGCTTGTAATGGTGCAAAGTAATCAAGAATAGCGGTTGCATCCATTTGCTCTTTACCTGTTACTTTTGCGAGCGCTTGTTGCCATGGCTGCGAAGAGCCCATTTCTAACATCTCGTTGAGTCGCTGCCCAGCTTCTTTTGAGTTATAGATGGAGCAACGGTGAATGGCGGCGTCATTACCGGCAATCTCACACAGGCTACGATGGAAGTCGAACTGTAAAATATGGGCTAGGAAATAGCGAGTATAAGGCGTGTTTCCAGGCACGTGGTACTTGGCCCCCGGATCAAAGTCTGACTCAGAACGAGCGATGGGAGCGCTGATCCCTTGATACTTCTTGCGCAACTGCCACCAAGCTTGGTTGTACTGCTCAGGGGTAATTTCGCCAGAAAACACCTGCCAACGCCACTGATCAACTAACAAACCAAATGGGATAAAGGCCACTTTATCTAGTGCCATGCGCATGAGTAAGCCAATGTCTTTAGACTCATCAGGGACTTCATCTAATAGGCCAATCTCTTTTAAATACTCAGGAGTGACCGATAGCGCAATCGTATCGCCAATGGCTTCGTGGAATCCATCGTTAGCACTTTCTTGATAGTACAGAGGTTGCTGGTTGTAAGCGCGTTGGTAGAAGTTGTGTCCTAATTCATGGTGAATGGTGGCAAACTCTTCGCCGGTGCGCTGAATACACATCTTAATACGTAAATCATCTTTACTATCGAGGTTCCACGCTGATGCATGACATTGCACATCGCGATCCTGAGGTTTGGTAAATAAAGAGCGCTCATAGAAAGTATCAGGTAGCGGTGCAAAGCCCATGGAGGTGAAAAACTTTTCCGCACCGCGCACCATCTCTAGCTCATCATAGTCATGCTGCGCTAGTAGTTCGGTTACATCATAGCCAGGATCGGCATTTTCAGGCGCAACCAAGTCGTAGATATTACCCCATTGTTGTGCCCACATATTACCGAGTAAGTGCGCTGGAATGGTGCCATCTTCAGGTAATTTATCTTCGCCATACTGCTCACCCAGTTTGGCGCGCACATGACAGTGCAGGGAGTCATATAAAGGCTTAACTTGGCCCCATAGGCGGTCAAGTTCAGTGGCAAATTCATCGGCAGGCATGTCGTACTTACTGCGCCACATTGCGCCTGTATCGGCATAGCCAAGCTCTTGCGCGCCTTCATTCGTTAACGTGACTTGCTGTTCGTATAAAGGGCGCATAGGCTTAGAAATTTGTCGCCACCCTTGCCATAGATCTAATAACTCATTGTAGTCGCGACTCGATGCCATGGTTGCGGTCATCTCACCGAGACTTAAACATTGGCCATCATCTTTACAATACTCGCCTTTGCCATACAGACCATCAAGCTCAGCGACAATATTGGCCAGCTTTTCGGTTTTTGCCGCATCTTGTGGTGCCGGTAGCGTCAGTGCCAGTTTCAGTTTATCGAGCTTGCGACGGCTATCAGCGTCTAACTCCAGATCATCAAAACGGGCAGCCTCATTGGCTAAACGCACGATGGTTTCGGTTACTTCTTGGTTCGCAGCCGCTGCGAGCTGTGCCGTATCATGAGTAATAAAATTGGCGTAAATCCACGCGGCACGGCTACTTTTCTCATACAGCTTGGCTAACTGCTGTTCAGTGTTTGCTAAAAACGCTTTGGCATCAGTTGCTGTGAGTTTGTTGCTGCTCATTTTTGTTTCTGCAGCGCTCTCAGTGGGCTGAGTTGTGGTTGTGTCAATGCAGCCACTTAACCCTAAGGTTACCGAGACTAAAACCGCACTCAGGCTCAGTTTAAATGGAAGACGTGTCATTATTTTTCCTCTAATTGTTATCGGCGATGGTGGGCATCGCTAACGCCGGCTAAATATAGCAGCGTACGCAGAAGGGGTAAATTATTATAGATAGTCGGAGCACTCGGCTAGTACATTGAAGGGATTGTAAATATTTGCCGTTCGTCCATACTGAAAAACACCCTTTATGGTATCAAGGAACACAAGATGATGTGGTTAGTTTTATTAATCATCGTAGCTGTGATCGTTATTTTCGCAGTACGAGATATTCGCATGAGCATTGTTACTCGACCAGTTTTCAAATGGTTTAAACAAGCATTACCGCCGCTGTCTGCGACAGAGCGAGATGCCATGGAAGCGGGCGATATCTGGTGGGATGGGGAGCTCTTTCGCGGCAACCCCGATTGGCACCAATTGCACCAGTATGCAACCTCACAGTTAAGTGCTGAAGAACGTGAGTTTATCGATAACCAAGTCGTTGAGCTGTGCGCCATGCTTGATGATGAAACCATTACCGCACAACAGGACATGCCAGAGTCCGTGTGGCAGTACCTAAAGGATGAGGGGTTTTTCGCCCTAATTATTCCCAAAGAGCACGGTGGCCATGACTTCTCGGCATTGGCCAACTCAACCATTGTTGCCAAAATTGCCAGTAAAAGCCTAAGTGCTGCGGTGACTGTCATGGTGCCCAATAGCTTAGGGCCCGCTGAGCTTTTGCTTCATTATGGCACCTTGTCCCAACAACAACAGTGGTTACCTAAGCTTGCCAAAGGCGAAGCGCTGCCATGTTTTGCCTTAACCGGTCCAGAAGCAGGTTCGGATGCCGGTGCCATTCCAGATACTGGGGTTGTATGCAAAGGCGAATTTGCCGGTAAGGAAGTGCTGGGTTTACGTCTAAACTGGTCAAAGCGCTATATCACCTTGGCACCGCGCGCGACAGTATTGGGCTTGGCCTTTAAAATGTTCGACCCCGACGGATTATTAGGAACAACAAAAAATATCGGTATTACCTGTGCATTGATCCCCACCGACCACCCTGGAGTACGTACTGGCGACAGACATAAACCTATGAATATGGGCTTTTTAAATGGCACCACAGAAGGGAAAGATGTCTTCATTCCACTTGAGTGGATTATCGGTGGTGAAGTGCAAGCAGGTAACGGTTGGCGCATGCTAGTGGAATGTTTAAGTGCAGGGCGTGGTATTTCATTGCCAGCGCTGAGCACTGCAACCGGGCACTTGAGTGCGCGCACCAGTGGCGCTTACGCGGCGCTAAGGCAACAATTTGGTGTCGCAATTGGCGAGTTTGAGGGAATACAAGAAGCCCTCGCTCGCATCGGCGGATTAACCTACCAATTAGAAGCTACGCGGGTCTTGACCGCAACGGCGATAGACCAAAAATTAAGCCCATCGGTGATCACCGCCATCGCTAAGTATCATATGACCGAGATGGGCCGCCAAGTGATCAACGATGCCTTGGATATACACGCCGGCAAGGGCATTCAAATGGGCCCCAATAATTATCTCGCCCATTGTTATATGGGCACACCGGTATCGATCACCGTAGAAGGAGCCAATATTCTTACCCGAAATCTGATGATTTTTGGGCAAGGCGCGATCCGCTGCCACCCCTATGTGATTGATGAAATGGTCGCTGCAGGGCTTGATGATGAAGAAAAAGGGGTGCGCGAGTTTGATCCGCTGCTTTGCCAGCATATGTTATACAGTGCTGGCAATGGCGTTATGTCGTTCGTGCATGCGCTCAGTGGTAGTTATTTTGCCAAGGCGCCCGTCGGTGGAGCGACAGCCAAATACTACCGCTATCTAGGGCGCTTCTCTAGAGCACTGGCATTTTGTGCCGATATTGCCATGCTCCGTTTCGGGGGCGACTTAAAACGCCGGGAAATGCTGTCGGCTCGTTTGGGTGATGTGCTCAGCCACTTGTACCTCGCCTCTGCAGTACTTAAGCGCTACCAAGATGAAGGCCATCAACATGCAGATTTGCCATTTGTACAATACAGCGTTGAGCGCAGCCTTTATCTGTGCGCCAAAGCCTTTGATGAATTTATCTACAACCTAGGAAGCTGGCCACTGTCGTTGGCCGTTCGTGCCGTGGTACTGCCGCTGGGCAATCATTTTAAAATGCCTAAGGATGAGGTCGCTAAGCAAGTTGCGCAGCATATGACTCGCAGTGGCGTGGTACGTGAGCGCCTCACGCATTTATGTGTGGTTGATGACAGCAATGGTACAGCGGTGCTGGATAAAGCTTTAGAAGCGCAACAACATGCAGCTCAAGGATATCGTGAGGTTCATAAGTTGCGTAAAAAAGGAGAGATTCAAGGGCTGACGATGATGCAGCTGATTGAAGATGCACGGACTAAGAATAAGCTTAGCGCTGAGCAGAGCGAGCAACTGATGGCGGCTGAGTCACTAAGGCAAGAGGTCATCGCTGTGGATGTCTTTGCCGCACAAGAGTTTGAGTGATTAGAGACAATAAAAGGCCGCAAAAGCGGCCTTTTTTACTAACGACCGTAAGGGTCGGGGACAATCTCACTCACCAGCCAATCACCGCGTTCACGGATCATCTTCACACTGCGCATATCATCGACTTGGTTGCCATGAAAGTGCCCGGTGAATACTAAATTGATGGTAGCGCGGTCACCGTATTGCTGGCGAACACTCATCTCGGTACGGTCTAACTCAATGGTAACCTGATCATATTGTAAATTAACTAGGTTACGGGTGAATTGTGATGCCGTACCGTAGGAGCGCATAATACGCGCTAATTTGGGGGTTGCATATTGTGTGGCGCGCTCAAGGTTATCGTGGTTGTACAACGCATAGAAGTACTGAGTTGCCACGTAGCCCGGAGAGTTAGGATCGCCTGTAATATCATCGTCGTTTTGGCCGCAGGCAGTCAATAAAAGTATCAGAGCAAGAAGTAAAGTACGTTTCATTCCACTGTATTTAATAAAGGCTATACACTGGAATAAAGTGTGAGGGGCAATTGAAAGTATGTAAAGAAAAAGGCGCTAAAGCGCCTTTTTTTCAGAATAAAGAATGGCTCTTGGCTTTACTGCTCAAGTTCCTGATCACTGAACTCACCAGCAAACAACGGACTTGAAAGGTAGCGCTCGGCAGAGCTTGGCAGAATAACCACGAAGTTTTTATCAGCATTCTCTGGCTTTTCAGCAAGACGCTTAGCAGCGACCACAGCAGCACCAGATGAAATACCGGCTAAGATTCCTTCGTTTTTCATTAGTTCATGTGCCATAGCGATGGCGTCATCATTACTGACTTGTTCAACCCCATCTAACAACTCTAAATCTAGGTTACCAGGAATAAAACCAGCACCAATACCTTGAATCTTATGAGGGCCCGGCTTGACCTCTTGACCTGCCATTGTTTGGCTGATCACTGGAGAATCCGTTGGCTCAACAGCAATAGATTGCACATTTAAGCCTTTCTCTTGCTTAAGATAGCGGCTTACGCCGGTGATAGTACCGCCAGTGCCGACACCAGCAATAAAGAAGTCGACTTTACCATCGAGTGCATCAAAGATCTCTGGACCCGTTGTCTCGAAGTGAATTTTCGGGTTAGCTGGATTTTCAAACTGCTGTAACAGAATGTATTTATCAGGATCGCTGTCATGAATTTCTTTGGCTTTCTCAATCGCACCTTTCATGCCTTTAGGGCCTTCGGTGAGCACTAAATTAGCACCCAACGCTTTGAGTAGCTTACGACGCTCCAAACTCATGCTGTTGGGCATGGTCAACGTTAACTTATAACCTCGAGAGGCCGCAACGAAAGCGAGGGCAATTCCGGTATTTCCTGATGTTGGCTCGATAAGCTCTTTATCTTTGGTCAGTTGTCCTGATTTTTCCGCTTCCCAAATCATTGAAGCACCAATACGGCACTTGACGCTGAAGCTCGGGTTGCGAGCTTCTACTTTGGCATAAACATTACCACCGGTAACACGGTTAAGTTTTACTAACGGGGTGTTACCAATGGATAGGGAGTTATCTTCGTAAATCTTTGACATATTCAATACCTAACGGGTTTGTCGCTGTATACCCTCACTTTACTCACTGTTTATGAAAACTAAAGGAAAGATTGGCTATATGATATAGCCAATCAGTTATAACGGAGAGGCATATAAATGAAGCTTCTTATATCACAAAATCCAAGCGTAACTGAATTTTGCAAACAGTGTTCGATTATCTTTTTCCAGCCGTGATAAGTCATCGTCCTGGTAGCCACTGTCTGAGTAACCTACAAACACCACGGACTGTGGATTGAGCTTATAAGAGTAGAGTAGCTGGGTGCTCAATGCTCGATAGCGCGCATCCACTTCTTTAACGTAGCTACTGGGCTCGCGCTCGATGTCGGTATAAATCATGGTTAAACGCAAAAAACTACGTAAATTAAATTGATAGGTTAAACGCAAGTCACTTAAATTAGCGCTGAAGATGTCCTCACCTGAGCGACGTTGCAAGTCCTCGTAGGTGTGGCGCAAGCGCAGCGCTAGATGCGAATTGATATTGTAATTCACAGTGGGGCGAATACGCACAAACTCACCCAAACGGTTATTGGCCAAATCAACCTTATTACCTTGCGTTACATCGATATCAGCAACAACACCGGCGCTGGGTTTGATGGACGCAAATAGATTTATTTCGTTTTCGTTGAAGCGCGCACTATTACCGTCGATTGCTAAGGATGATGGATCGGCTCGTAACCCACGCCGCTCTCGACTAATGGTGCCAAGCTCTAGATAACTTTGCCAGGGGCCGTCAAGTGAAACAAAGCTTTGCGCCTCTTTTTCTATTAACTCGCCTGCTTGGTTGTGGGTGATATCCCAATCTGCATACCATCGGGCGCGATTCCACCATGCGTCTTGCTCGGCGTACCAACGGTATTCACCACCGGTGGTAAACTTGTTGAAGTCAGTTTCACTAAGAAAGCCTAAATCCGCACGCAGTCCACGGCTGCGCATATGATAATTACCAAACAGGCTGTAGTATTTGGTGTCTCTATCCAAGCTTAAATAATACCCATAGCCATCATAGCGCTGCTCGTTCACACGTAGCAAAGCTTCCGAATAACTGCAGTCATAGCGGCTATCACAAGGTTGCACGGGTGACGCTTGGCAAGGTTCATCAGCATCACATAATTGCTCAATGAAGTCCTCACTATAGTCACTTTGCGATGCTAGAGCCTGCACCACCAAGGTGGTGAAGTCGTCAAACCGATATTTACTATCGATGCTAATCACTTCGTTGTTGTAATCGTCACTGCGTCTGAACGTCGAGCTGGCACCCAGGGAAAACGCACTGCTGATATCGTAACGATAGCGCAGCGCGCCGGCTTGTGAGTGCTGCTCTAAACTCACAACTCGCGACCCCAAATTACCCGGTATAAGCACATTGGTTTGCTCATCGTTACTGATAAATGCGGCCACGGTGTGGCCATTCTTGCTTCCGGTTAGTTTCGCTCCTGCGCCAGGCGCGGCGATATTTCGGGTATAAATTAAGTTTAAATTCGAAGCAAAATAGTCGGCATTGTCTAAAAAGAAGCTGCGCTTTTCTGGGAAGAATAAGCTAAAGCTTTCATTGACGTTGAGCTGTGCAACATCGGCCTCTACTTGTGAGAAGTCGGGGTTAACAGTGGCATTGAGCGTTAAATCTGGAGTGATCCCCCATTTCAGGTCTAAGCTTGGCTCAATGTTATTGTCTTTTTGCCAAGGCTTTAGGACCGCGCCATTGATGTCGCGTTGTTGCTGTTGGTTAAGCACCAAGGAGGGGACAACGGTGAGGTTACTGCTTTGTTCGGCATTAGCAAAACCGTTCACTTGCGGCATTTGGCATATCCAGCAGTGATTACCATGGTCCAATTGCATACTTGAGAGGCGAAGGCGCTCATTTCGTGGATAAAAGCGCACTAACTCCATGGTCATGGCTTGGCTGCGTGGTGCGTCATCGAAGTTGAACATACGCATAGGTAAGGCTATTTCCACCTGGTATCCTTGAGCGGTGATATGGCCTGCGCTATCCCAAATGCCATCCCAGGCACTGTTTTCAGTTTTACTCAACTCATTTTCGATAGAGTCTTGTTGAACTCCAAGTGGATTGACAAAAAACTGATAGGCCAGCTTGGCACTGCCATAGGTGTCCAGTTTTATCCCTACTAAGTCATCATCCCAAGCGCTATCACGATCGCGATAAAAGGCACGAATTTCCTCTGGGTGAGGGTCCTCGGCGATAAACCCTAAATAGAGGGTATCGTCATTTTCATAAATCAGCGCGGTGGTACTCACCGGTGATGGTTTATTTTCATAGGGCCAAGTGATGTTATTTACACTGATGCGCTTAGCCTGTTGCCATTGCGGCTCATCCAAGCGACCATCAATAGTCGCTGCATCAGCGAAGTAGGGGATATTGATTGCCGGCTGTGCCGTCTCAGCCAATACAATATAGGGAGTAACGGCAATGGCTAAAACAGCAAGGCGACCTGCGAGAAAACGAGACAAAAGCAAAACATGTCCAAGTGATGATTATTGATGGCGCTGTTGTAACAAGTTAGCAGGGTGTAAACAAAATATATTCGTTCAGTTGCGATTCAGCGCGATAAACCGCACAGGTGCTCAATGATTAGACACTTAGCTTTGTGCTCAGCGGTTTTTCCATACATTGATGACAAAAAATGTTAAAACAGGTGGCATTATTCACTACTGCTAAACCATCATGAAATTAATACTTAAATTGGTTGCTGGCATTGTCCTTGGAATGCTAATCGGCGCCTTTGCACCGGAGGCCGTAGCACGCGCTTTGTATACTGCCAAAGTGCTTATCGGCGAGCTGATAGGCTTTACCATTCCACTTATTATTTTATTTTTTATTTGTTCAGGCATCGCTGGGCTGCCCAAAGGGGCGAATCATTTACTTGGCCGCACAGTGGGGTTTGCTTATGGCTCGACGGTGGTAGCAGGGACCTTGGCAATCATTGTTATGACTTGGGCCGCCCCTTATATAAGTGGTTCAATCAACTTTCATGGCGGTGAAGAATCGGCTCTGAGTAGCTTTATTGATATAGAGATACCGCCGTTGATGGGGGTGATGAGTGCATTAGTGGCGGCATTCGCCTTTGGTATCGGTATCAGTCAGCGCCAGCTGACACAGTTACAACAAGTGGTTGATCAAGGGAAAGAAGTGATTGACGGGTTACTCTCTAAAGTCATCATCCCAGCGTTACCATTTTATATTGCCGGGGTGTTCGCTGACATGACCGTTGCCGGCACCGTAGCCTCAACGTTACAAACTTTTGCCGTTGTCCTTGCCATCGCTCTGGTTATGCACTGGGTATGGCTAAGTGTGCTGTACATTGGCACCGGATTATTATTGGGGCGCTCACCTTGGATGTTATTAAAGAATATGTTGCCTGCTTATTTAACCGCACTTGGCACAATGTCCAGTGCCGCGACCATCCCGGTATCGCTTAAAGCCAGTAAAGATAATGGCGTAAAAGAACACATTGCTAATTTCAGCGTGCCGCTGTGCGCGACCATCCACCTCTCTGGCTCGACCATTACCATCGTCACCTGTGCCATGGCGGTGATGGCATTATCACCGACAATGGCGATAGGGAGCTTGACGGAAATGCTGCCATTTGTACTAATGTTAGGTATAGTGATGATCGCAGCCCCTGGGGCACCGGGCGGTGCGGTTATGTCGGCACTGGGGCTATTAACCAGTATGCTTGGGTTCACTGATGCAGCAATTGCATTAATGATCGCATTGTATTTGGCTCAAGATAGCTTTGGCACGGCCTGTAATGTGACCGGTGATGGTATCATAGCATTGTGGGTTGACCGTTTTTCTGATAAAACAAGTGCTTGATTTAGGGTGTAAGAATAATACGTGTAGTTATTGTACAAAACAGCTGTAACTACACGTGTATAAAGAGGGTTTTCCTGTTGATTAATGTACTGCTAGTAGATGACCATGAACTGGTGCGTACCGGGATAAAGCGCATCCTTGATGATGTTCGCGGTTTTAAGGTTATCGGTGAAGCAAAAACTGGTGAGGAGGCGGTGCAGTTCTGCCGTCAAAATGAGCCAGACATCGTACTAATGGACATGAACATGCCGGGCATTGGCGGTCTCGAGGCCACGAAGAAGATCTGCCGTTACTGTCCTGATGTTAAAGTGATTGTGCTCACTGTTCATTGCGAAGACCCTTTCCCTAGTAAAGTCATGCAAATTGGCGCTCACGGTTACCTCACCAAAGGGGCAGGCCCTGAAGAAGTGGTTAATGCGATTCGCGCAGTGAACTCCGGTCAACGCTATATTGCGCCACAAATTGCTCAGCAAATTGCGTTGGCGCAGTTCAGTGGTCGTACCGACGAAAACCCATTTCAAACTCTCTCAGATCGCGAACTGCAAATTATGCTGATGATTACGCGAGGCGAAAAGGTGCAAAGCATCGCCGACCGATTAAATCTGAGCTCAAAAACGGTCAACAGCTATCGCTATCGTATATTCGAAAAACTGGCTGTGAACGGCGACGTGGAACTCACGCACTTAGCCATTCGCCATAAAATGATAGATATTGATAGCGACCACTGATCCTGGCTATGAGTTTTGCTGCCGACCAGTTTTTAAAAACGGTCTCTGAAGAACCCGGCGTATATCGCATGCTAGATAGTGAGCAGCAAGTGATATACGTAGGTAAAGCGAAAAACCTTAAAAAGCGCCTTTCAAGCTATTTTCGTAAAACGGGCCTCGATGCTAAAACGCAAGTATTGGTGCGTAATATTGATGATATCAATGTAACGCTGACCAATACTGAAACCGAGGCCTTGCTACTAGAAAATAATCTGATCAAGAAGTATCAGCCTCGCTACAATATTTTACTTCGCGATGATAAGTCCTACCCGTACATTTTATTGACTAAGCATCAACACCCTAGATTAGCTTTCCATCGCGGTGCGCGTAAAATCAAAGGTGAATACTTTGGTCCCTTTCCAAGTGCTGGCGCCGTTTCTGAAAGTCTGCGTTTGATGCAAAAGTTGTTTCCCGTACGTCAATGTGAAGACAGCTACTACAAAGCACGCAGTCGTCCTTGTTTGCAGTACCAACTTAAACGCTGCAGTGCGCCTTGTGTTGGCAAAGTCAGTGATGAAGAGTACAGCGCCCAAGTAGACTACGTACGTAAGTTTCTCGGTGGCAAATCCCATGAGGTGATAAGCTCATTAGTGGCTAAAATGGAGCACGCCAGTGAGCAACTCGCCTTTGAAAAAGCTGCCAAGTACCGTGACCAAATCCAGTTGTTACGTAAAGTACAAGAGCAGCAGTCAGTGTCCGGAAAGCACGCTGAGCTAGATGCCCTTGGTTATTGTCGCCGTAATGGCATGGTTGCGGTGCATATTCTCATGGTGCGCGATCATAAAGTGATGGGCAGCAAAACGTTGTACCCCAAAGTGCCAAAAGACTCCAGTGATGACGAAATTTTAACGTCTTTTGTTGCCCAGTATTATTGTGCGCCAGGAGCGACTGGACGTATCGCGAAAGAATTGGTGCTGCCTTTTGCAATTGATGAGCAGCAACCGTTGAGCAATGCTATGAGTGAGCTTAAAAGCACACAAGTAAAGCTCAATACAGTGCATCGTGGTGAACGTGCTCAGTATCTGCAGTTAGCGAACAAAAATGCCGACTCTAGCTTAGAAGTGCAGCAAAGTACGCAAGATGCTATCAATAAGCGCTACGCACTACTTAAAGAGGCGCTACACCTTGATGATATCGCTCGTATGGAGTGTTTTGATATCAGCCACACCATGGGTGAGAACACGGTGGCATCATGCGTGGTGTTTGACCGTCAAGGGCCCAATAAGAGTGAATATAGACGTTTTAATGTCACCGGCATTACCCCAGGTGATGATTATGCCGCGATGGCCTTTGCGCTCAATAAACGGTATGGCAAGCTGACTGACGAGAGCAAGATCCCGGATGTCATTTTTATTGACGGTGGTAAGGGACAATTGAACCAAGCCGTGGCGTTTTTTAGCGATTGGCCGTTTGCAAAAATGCCCTTGCTTGTGGGCGTTGCTAAAGGCACTAGCCGAAAGCCAGGTTTAGAAACGTTATTGATTGATGCCGGGCGAAAAACCGTATCTCTTGGCAGTGATTCACCGGCGTTGCATCTTATCCAACATATTCGTGATGAATCGCACCGTTTTGCCATTGCTGGACACCGTAACAAGCGCCAGAAGCAGCGCAATCAATCAGTGCTTGAGGAAATCGGTGGCGTAGGGCAAAAGCGTCGCCAAGCTCTGCTAAAATACCTCGGTGGTATGCAAGGCGTGAAAAGCGCGACAATTGAGCAGCTCAGCCAAGCGCCGGGGATCAGTCCCGCGATGGCGGAAAAGATATTTAACCATTTGCATGACAAGGCATAGCCCTTCGTGCGAATATTACTGAAAAGAAAACGCTAAGAACGCCTAGTAGTTATGTGGAACATTCCCAATACCCTAACAGCCTTTAGGTTGTGTTTAATCCCAATTTTTTTATTTATCTTCTATCTACCAAGTCAATGGGCGTTTTTCGCAGCAGCATTTGTATTTTGGCTAGCGTCGATCACCGATATCCTTGATGGCTATCTAGCTCGGCGTTTAAATCAGTCGACGCCGTTCGGTGCCTTTTTAGACCCTGTTGCCGATAAAGTAATGGTCAGTGCAGCCCTGGTGGTGTTAGTCGGCCACTATCAAAGTGCGTGGATGACCGTACCGGCGTTGATTATTATCGGCCGCGAAATAGTGATCTCGGCTTTAAGAGAGTGGATGGCGGAGCAGGGTAAGCGTGGTGAGGTAGCGGTATCCCAACTTGGTAAGGTGAAAACAGCAGCGCAAATGCTCGCCATTATTGGCCTGATTTGGCAATTTCAGCCTTGGATGGTGACCCTGAGTTATATTCTATTATACATAGCGACTATTCTGACCTTTGGCTCTATGGTGCAGTATCTCATGGCTGCGCGCCATAGCTTCTTCGCTAAAGAAGGCTAAATGTATAATAACACGCCGTTTTAGATAAAAATTAAGCAAACGATTCAAAACCCATATTTTTTGTATTGACGCGTTTAATAATCTCTGTAGAATGCGTCGGTGTTGAGAGGGCGCTAGCCCACCACTGCTTTAACTAAGCGTTATAAACAGTGTTCAATGATGCGAGTATAGCTCAGCTGGTAGAGCGCAACCTTGCCAAGGTTGAGGTCACGAGTTCGAACCTCGTTACTCGCTCCAATCATTGATGGCGGAATGGCAGAGTGGCCATGCAGCGGATTGCAAATCCGTCTACCTCGGTTCGACTCCGGGTTCCGCCTCCATATCTCAACGTTTCCACACGCGTATAGCAACCCGAGCCCGGGTGGTGGAATTGGTAGACACAAGGGATTTAAAATCCCTCGCTGGTAACAGCGTGCCGGTTCAAGTCCGGCCCCGGGCACCATTTGCTAACATTGCTTCGGCAATGAGTATAAGTTAGCTCTTATACAGTTAGGATTGCGAGTATAGCTCAGCTGGTAGAGCGCAACCTTGCCAAGGTTGAGGTCACGAGTTCGAACCTCGTTACTCGCTCCAATCTACTTAACGTGTGTATGACAGCATGTCAGCCATCCGCCCGGGTGGTGGAATTGGTAGACACAAGGGATTTAAAATCCCTCGCTGGTAACAGCGTGCCGGTTCAAGTCCGGCCCCGGGCACCATTTTCTAGCATTGCTTCGGCAATGAGTATAAAGTGGCACTTATATATTTAGAATTGCGAGTATAGCTCAGCTGGTAGAGCGCAACCTTGCCAAGGTTGAGGTCACGAGTTCGAACCTCGTTACTCGCTCCAATTCTTAATAACATGCTAAAATCAAATCTCTACGGCGGAATGGCAGAGTGGCTATGCAGCGGATTGCAAATCCGTCTACCTCGGTTCGACTCCGGGTTCCGCCTCCATAATAAATTCTTTTTTTACTTACAGTTATTTTGTATATTGGCAGTCAATTTAATGTCATGGTCGTTATACAAATGAAACGGATATTCCTACTTTTCCCTATTATTGTCTTGTTGTGCTCGTGCACCGCAGTTAAATTTAACCCTCGTTATGAGCAGCAGCAGTGGCATACTGTAATCGTTGCGCCATTTAGCGGAGACAGTAGCGAGCGCACAGTAAGCAAGCGTGTAGATTACCAATTGAGCACGCTTGCTGGGATCACTGTTATCCCTAGTTACAACGTCGATATGCTGCTTAAACAGCATGATTTGCAAGAGCAATATGAGCAACACCCGCGAGAAGCGCTTTTTGAACTGGCTAAAAAGGTGAACGCGGACGGTGTGATAGAGGGCGAAGTGATTAGCAATCATGCCAATCGCTCTCAAGCTTTCCATCAAGTTGAGATCACTTCGCGCATCGTTGATACCAATAACTTAGCAATAGTAGCAACCAGCTATGAGCAAAACAGTGCACTGTTCGGCTCGCTGAATGAGCTTTCTATGCAAAGCACTGACGAAATAGTTGCTGAGCTTCAAATAGCACTAGCAAAACTAGGGGCACAGCTGCCTTAAATACAAAAAAAGGAGCGTGAAGCTCCTTTTTTTACCAAGCGTTTTTACCAAGAGTCGGGGTCGACTTCTTGTGCTAACTTGGGGTGTTTGTTTTTATCAAAGGTGGGTACGACACCTTGTTTTCGTTGTTGTTGGTAATCCTTACTCAGCCAAATCACGACGCCCGAAAGCATAAACAATGCAATGACATTAATAATGGCCATCATCCCCATTGAGATATCGGCGAGGGTCCACACAAGCTTTATCTCACCTAAAGAACCAAACATCACCATAGCCAATACCAAGGCGCGGAAAATCAGCATACCTTTCTCGTGATTATGTTCCAAAAATAACAGGTTAGTTTCTGCGTAAGAGTAATTTGCAACAATGGAAGTAAAGGCAAAAAATAAGATGGCAACGGCTACAAAAATCGCGCCCCATTCACCAACGTGTGTAACTAAAGCATTTTGTGTAAGAGCGATCCCAGTCAAGCCAGAGCCTGGGGCCAGCTGCCCTGAGAGCAATATAAGCGCGGCGGTGGCGGAGCAGATCACTATAGTATCGATAAACACCCCTAACATTTGCACGTAACCTTGGGATGCAGGATGCGGTGGGTTGGGGGTAGCTGTTGCTGCTGCATTAGCCGCACTACCCATACCAGCTTCGTTAGAGAATAAGCCGCGTTTTATGCCTTGGATCATCGCCTGCATGACTCCATAGCCAATGGCACCCGCTCCGGCTTGCTCAATACCAAACGCATGGTTGATAACGACCATAAAAACCTGAGGAAGCTGCTCAAGATTAACCGCGCACACATATAGTGCTAGCACTAAGTAAGCCAGTGCCATAAAGGGCACAACCAATTCTGCAAAGCGAGCAATGGTTTTTAAGCCACCGAATATGACAAAGCCTGAGCCTATAACTAAGGCGATGCCGACAACGTAATTGGGGATAGCAAAGGCCTCATTAAAAGCCGCCGCAATAGAGTTTGCTTGTACGGCATTGAACACCAGACCAAACGCAAGAATTAAGCATAATGAAAAAGCAACGCCCATCCAGCGTTTACCCAAGCCTTTTTCCATGTAGTAGGCCGGACCACCACGAAAATTGCCGTGTTCATCCTTCACTTTATACGCTTGGGCTAATGTGCTTTCGGCAAAACTTGTGGCCATACCAATTAAAGCAATAAGCCACATCCAAAATATCGCACCAGGACCACCTAAATACAGAGCAACACCCACCCCGGCCATATTGCCAGTGCCAACGCGTGCAGCGAGTGACGTACAAAATGCTTGAAATGAGGATATCCCACCTTGCGCACCTTGACGGCTGTTAAACATAACCTTAAAAGTATGGCCAAAGTCTCTAAATTGAATAAAGCCCAATCGCACAGTAAAGAATAGGCCAGCAGCGATTAGCAAATATACCAGCACATGCCCCCAAATAAGGCCGCTAATAGTATTAGCGATTTCGGTCATAACACGTGTACCTTTAGTTAGTATGAGAATAGCGCGGCAATCTAGCACATAGGTCGCGAGATTTTTAGTGAATTGGGGTATATAGATAAAAGAGCCACATAATCGGTTAGTTTATGTTCGAAAAGCAGTGTTATCCACAGGGTTTTGTGGGTAAGTGGTGGTTAAGTTGTGGGGAGTGTCTTGAGGTAATATTTTTTGCTGTTTTATTTAAAAAAGGGGTTGCGTCAATTTCGTTTCTCCCTATAATGCGCACCCACTGACACGGCAGACAGCAACGGATAACGAGCTAGACGCAGTGTTAGAGAGTCAAATAAAACTTAGTTTAAAGCGAATTAAAAAACTTAAAATTAAGTGTTGACACAAAATCATGAAAGCGTAGAATGCGCAGCCCTGAACGGGAGCAAAGCTTCCGAGGCGAAAGCCTGAAACGTTCTTTAAAAATATGAAGCAATCATCTGTGTGGGCACTCGTACAGATTGAGTTCTAACAGCCGATTTCAGTTTTACTGAATGACGCAAACAAATTTAGAGTCTCATTTGAGCTGAGTGACCATAAGTTATTAAAAGATTCAGCCTTGAGCTGTTTTGATTTTACTTTTTTAAAAGTGAAAGTAATAACGCACAGTCAATTCGTTCTTGGAAACAAGAACAAAATCAGTATTCATTGAGCTGAATCTTCGGATTCAAAAAAACTTTTAATTGAAGAGTTTGATCATGGCTCAGATTGAACGCTGGCGGCAGGCCTAACACATGCAAGTCGAGCGGAAACGAAGAGGTGCTTGCACCTCTGGCGTCGAGCGGCGGACGGGTGAGTAATGCTTGGGAACATGCCTTGAGGTGGGGGACAACCGTTGGAAACGACGGCTAATACCGCATAATGTCTACGGACCAAAGGGGGCTTCGGCTCTCGCCTTT
>NZ_JAKRFT010000003.1:0-680890 GCF_022347925.1 Pseudoalteromonas sp. CnMc7-15 | reverse complement strand
AGCGTTCTGGACCCACCTGACCCCATGCCGAACTCAGAAGTGAAACGGAACTGCGCCGATGATAGTGTGGGTTCGCCCATGTGAAAGTAGGTCATCACCAGGCTCCTAATTAGAGAGACCCGTTGCATTAGTGCAGCGGGTTTTTTTATGCCTGTAGGCAAGGCTTCAGCCTTGCATCACCTAGTCAGGGTAGAACCCTGACCCACAACATAACTAAACATCAGAAAAACCCCATACCCGTAGGCAAGGCTTTAGCCTTGTATCATATAGTCGGGATAAATCCCGACCCACAACACACCGAAACCCCTGTCACCACACCTGTAGGCCAGGCTTGAGCCTTGCAGCATCTAGTCAGGATAAATCCTGACCTACAACACCGCATCCCAGTCAGGGTAAACCCTGACCTACAACACAGGCTAGCCTGGCAATATGCCACTCTCCCTTCGCAGAGCGCCTCTTGGGTGCTATCTTACTGTTTACTATAGAGCAATTGAGTATTGAGAAATGGGAGAACTCTATCATTGGTTTGACTTGCTAGGAGTCGCAGTCTTCGCCATTTCCGGCACTTTGTTGGCGCACGAAAAATCAATGGATGGCTTCGGTGTTATTGTACTCGCTTCGGTCACAGCAATAGGTGGCGGTACACTGCGAGATCTCATTCTCGATATGCCAGTGTTTTGGGTGCATGACACCAGTTACTTTATAACCATATTAGTGACAGTGGCGATAACTATAGTGTGGTTAAATATCCGCCAAAGCTTTCCTCATTTCTTACTGCAATTGGCAGATGCGCTGGGGATAGCCTTCTTTGCAATTATGGGGGCACAAAAGGCATTGGGAGCAGGGGTGCCAGTGATGACGGCGGTGATCATGGGAGTCTTGACTGGCTGTTTTGGCGGTATGATCCGTGATGTGTTAGCGAGAGAAGTCCCTATGCTGCTTAAGGGGCCGCTTTATGCTATTGCCTGTGCTATTGGGGCTGGCTTGTATGCACAACTAGTTAGTATGGAAATAAACCAACAGCTTGCTATGTGGATTGGCGGGCTGACGACACTGATTGTGCGCCTTGCCGCTATAAGATGGCAATTAAGCTTACATGTTTTCCGCTATCACAACTAAACTGTTTAGAGAACTAACTAGTGTAGGAACAAGGATGTGTCACTGGCTCATGTATTTACTCGTGCTCAAGTCGGTATAGAAACACCACAGGTGACGGTTGAGGTCTATCTTGGCTCCGGGTTACCCGCATTTAATATAGTTGGGCTTCCTGAAACCTCGGTTAAAGAGGCCAAAGATCGGGTACGCAGCGCATTGGAGAACAGTCACTTTGTGTTCCCCAGTCAAAGAATAACGGTGAATTTAGCCCCCGCTGACTTACCTAAGGAGGGTGGTCGTTATGACTTGGCTATCGCTATAGGCATACTTATCGCCTCTGGGCAGCTAACGGTGTCGCAACCCTTGGCTTGTGAGTTTTTAGCTGAGCTTGGGTTAGATGGTAAGTTAAGGCCTGTACGTGGGGTGTTACCGGCAATGATGGCGGTGAGAAATGCGCAGCGTACAGCATATTTGAGTTCAGAAAATGAAAGGGAAGCTGAACTTGTCGCTGATGCGCAGTGTAAATGTGCAAATTCACTGCACCAAGTTTGGCTAGACCTCAATAATCAGCAGTCGCTACCTTTGCTCCTGCCACAGTCCGAGATGGTTAATGCCAGCCCTGAACTGCCAGTTGATTTTAGTGAGGTGAAGGGCCAAGAGTTGGCGAAACGTGTACTTGAGATAGCTGCTGCCGGCGGACACAATGTCTTGTTTACAGGCCCTCCTGGCACTGGAAAATCAATGTTAGCGCAGCGCATGGCAACGATTATGCCCCGGATGACGACGGATCAGGCATTACAGACCGCAGCCGTATATTCGGTTTCAGGACACAATATTGATTTGGCGAGCTGGCGGCAGCGACCTTTTCGGTCTCCACATCATACCTGCTCAGCAGTAGCCCTTGTTGGCGGCTCATCAAAGCCAAAGCCCGGAGAAATATCACTGGCACACAACGGTGTGTTGTTTCTTGATGAGTTGCCAGAGTTTGAGCGCAAAGTTATTGATAGTCTGCGCGAGCCCATGGAAACAGGTGTCGTCACTATCTCTAGAGCGGCGATTCAAGTTGAGTTCCCTGCGCGCTTTCAACTTATTGCAGCGTTAAACCCAAGCCCAACGGGACACCATACCGACAAAAGAGCCAATCCTGAGCAAGTGCTCCGCTATTTGTCTCGTATTTCTGGGCCATTTGTTGACCGCATAGACTTACAGATAGAGTTATCTAGAATCCCCAGCACTGAGTTATTGAAAGACAGTAAACAAGAGTCAAGTGCTACGGTCAGGAAGCGCGTTGAGCAAGCTTATGAATTCCAGCTGCAGCGCCAAGGGGTTGTTAATGCCTTATTATCCAATAAAGAGCTCAGCCAACATTGTCGGTTAGATACGAAAAGTCATGAATATTTGGCGCTAGCTAGTGAGCGCTTACAGTTATCTCCGCGCTCGCACCATCGTGTGATAAAAGTAGCTCGAACTATTGCCGATTTGAATGCAATGGCGAATATCCAAGTAGAGCATATTAAAGAAGCGCTAAGCTACCGTGCCTTTGAACGTCTACTGGCTCGGCTTGGGGAATAGCCATTGCGCGGTTATTTACCAGCTGTTAACATTGGCGCTTAGAACTGCTAGGAGTGAACAATGAAAGCGTGGATTTTAACCGTAGCGCTTGCCCCCATGTTAAGCTGGGGTAATGCCAATGAAGCGATGGACCTGTATTTAAATCAAGATTATCAACGCGCCTTTACTCTTTTTGAAAAGACGGCCGAGTTAGGCGATGGTCGCAGCCAATTTAACTTAGCTGTACAGTACCTACGTGGTCAAGGCGTTAAGGCCGACCCCGTTAAAGCGTATGCATATTTTTCTGTGGCCATGGCCAACGATTTCAAAATGGCGCAACAGGCCCGAAAGTCTGTTATTAAGCGTCTAAGCAGTGATGAATTACAACGGGCACAGCGCCTAGCTCAGCAGCTGATTGCCGAGATTGGTCGTCAAGGTAGCGCCACTGTACGCTATGAACTAAGCCGTGCACTGACATATAACCCCGCACCAAGCAAACGCATTAATCCACCCACTGAATACCCTAGCGGACTAAAGAGCGATGGGGTCCCTGGTGTCGCGAGCTATATTTTTGATATAGATAGTCAAGGTATTCCGAGGGATTATATTTTACTGCACAGCTACCCTGCACCAGAGTTCGCACAAAGTATTGCCGAAAAGCTGGATGAAACACGCTTTAGTTATTCAGGTGAAGTATTTCATAATGCGGTTATACGAGGGGTGTTTAGTGGCTCACCTGATAGCGAGGTGATGCAGCAGTTACGTACCAAGCAGCAACACTTATTACAGCAAGCCCGGCGTGGAGATGTTGATGCTCAAGCTGAGTTGGCTGAACTGCTAAGAGTACTCGATTATCAACCTGAGTTATGGCCAGTGGATAGCGACGTGCAAGTTGTGGCAAAGCAAGCGCCAATGGTTCGTTTTAATTCGATTACACAGCCTGATTTTACTCCTACAAAAACGATTGACCCCAGTTACTATAATTTCAACTACCTAGTGAACGTTGATAATCAGGGGCGTGTTCAAGAAGTGTCGGCTTTTGAGCATATTGATATCCCCAGTCAATTAGACGAGCATGCGCGGGAAGTGATGAGTCAGTGGTCACTGGGTGCAGAGCAGGGATTGTTGGGTGATAGCAACTGGTATTTAGCACGGTTTTTTTACAATAACCAAGAGCAACAGGCGAGCTATGAGAACCACAGCGTAGTAGCTTACGCTGATGTAAAACCTTTGGTTAATAAAGAAAAGGAGCAGCAATGGCGCTATTGGCAGCTCAAAGCAGCGGCAGCCGGGCATAGCGATATGCTTTATCAACTCGGTATTAACTGTAACCAACGATTGCTACTCGAAGCCGCCGAGCGCCAGCATAGTCGTGCTCAGCTCCAGCTTGGTCGCTGTTTACTTACACAAGCATCAGGGCAACGAGAGCAATTAGAGCTAGCTCGCTACTGGCTTAATGAGGCCGCTAAGCAGGGTGAGTTAATCGCGATGCGAGAGTTAGCTGGGTGGTATGTTCGCTACTCGGATAATGGCGCACAGCTCAAAAATGCTATTGCCCTTGCGGAGCAGGTCAGTGATGAGACCGACCATCCTTTAGCGTACGCCTATTTAGCGGCCGCTCACGCGAAGTTAGGTAATTTTGATGAGGCGATCGACTACCAAGAACAGGCTTTGAGTGAAGCAGAAGATCAGTCTTATGCGCAACAGCCTTTTGAGCAAACTCTAGCGGCTTATCAAAAAGGGCAGCTCATTTTTTAGCTAGAAGAGAGCATATAACCCTTGCCACGAACAGTGACAATACGTTTTTGCTCTTTTTCATCCCCTAGCTTTTTGCGTAACCTGCCGATAAGAACATCTACCGTTCTATCGGTTGGGCTCCAATCTGGCTGGCCTATTTCTTCCGATACTTTTTCCCGTGATGTGGCCTTGCCAGCATTGGCAATTAGGCAAATAAGCACCTTGTGCTCGGCTTCGGTTAGGCGCATCTCCTCACCTGTTGCGGTAACGAGAGTGCGATTATCTGGATGAAGCTTGAAATCTGCATATTCAATGTACTCGGTAGAGTCTTCTTGACTTGCCGAGCCGTTTAAGCGCTTATAAACCGCACGCATTCTTAACTCGAGCTCTAACAAATCAACAGGTTTACAAATATAGTCGTCTGCGCCTTGTGCAAGTCCGGCAATACGATCGGATTGTGAGTCTCTGCTTGAGAGCACGATAACGCCGATTTCTGTCAAAGTAGTCAGCTCTCTGGCCAACATCAGGCCATCCTGCTCTGGTAGTACAATATCGACAATAGCCAGTTGAATCGGCTGCTGGCCAGTTGCTTGTGAGGCCTGAACCATAGGCAAAGCATTACTACCCGTAGTATCTACATGGATAGTAAACTCAGTGCCCGTGAAGTGATTCTCTATGCGCTTTACCAGCAACTCATCATCTTCAACAAGTAATACATTAATCGACATTCAAATACACCTAGAATCAAACAGACAGCTGCGACTGCATTCAATATTATCAGCTTGCTCAATGGGAACAAATTTCAACCATACTTTACGATAAAGTTGAGGTTTTTGCATTATTCTCTGGCTGCATGGGGGCAGCCTAGGAAAGAAGAATATCTGAATGTTGGTTCAATAAACAGTAGTTGGCACGCTTAGATTGTTAACAACTGTTTCAAAGGTAGGTTCACTCAGTTGCTAGCTTGTGTTGTTTGTTGTTCAAGCCAGACGAGTAAATCCTCTCGAGAAAGCGGCTTGCACACCAGTGGCCCCTGAACATACATATGTGGAAAGCGTTGAGCTAAGTAGTCTAACTCCTGCGTGCTGCTTAATCCAACGGCACATAAGCGTAACTTGCGGTCAGTGGCCAAATCATCCAAGCGATAGACTATCTGTTGCGCAAAATTGTCGCGTTCAATATGAGAAATGAGAGGTTGTCCCACTTTGATTTCATCAAGTGGCAAACTCCTCAGTTGCTCCTCCTCAGTAAAACCACTGCCGAAGTCGTCTAAAGAAAGCTCAAATCCACGCATCTTCAAGCGGCTAATGGTCTCTAGAATATGCTTATCATTAAGTGGCTGATGCTCTGTCATTTCAATTAAGATGTCTGCTGGAGCAAGCTGATTAAGTGATAATATTAACGCTAACTTGTCAGGACAACTAAGGTCTGCGAGCTGGCAAGGGTGGAGATTAATTGCCAATTTTAGGTGCGAGCCATAAGCGTGCCGAAAAGAACTTAAATCTTTGGCAGCCTTCTCAATTAGCTGAAAGGTCAATAAGTTAAGTAACTCATTGTCACGAGCAACGTCAACGAAGCACTCAGCCATGGAATCACTATCTTGATAGCGAGGCAGTATGCGTGACATCACTTCTAGGCTCACCACTTTACCGTTACTAATGTGGCGCTTGGGCTGGTAAAGAGGAAGGACACGGCTGTGACTAATGGCGTCTAAAAGAGCGATTTCAGAAACGGTGCGCAAAGGGTCTCTAGAAGAAGCATGTAAACATTCAAGTTTCTGAATTAGGTGCTCAACATAATGCAAGTGCACGGGTTTTTCTATATTTCCCAACAAATGCACTTGGTGCTGCCTAGCTACGCGTGCGGCAAGGGCTATGATCTCTGGATGCATCTCGGATACAATGACAACAGCTCCTCCGTATTTGAGCTCCCCGAGTTTACGCATAAAAGCCATACCGTCCATGCCGGGCATGTTCAGATCTGTTAACACAATATCGTAAAGACTAGGTGCTTTTTCGATCGCCGTATAGGCCGACTCAGCGTCATCGAACGTAGACACTTCTTCAATACCTAGCTCATTAAACACCGCGCGCAGCACCACTAAAATGGCTGGTGAGTCGTCGACGATGGCAACACGGTATTTATGTTGCAGATTGGCTTGCGTGTAGGTTTTCATCCATTCTCCCTCTAATCCCTTATTGTAATGTAGAAGTGGTTGCTAAGCCCTGCAACTAAATGACACGAGAATTATTGGTAATTATCTAAAAACCCATCCCTTTGTATTGCTTTATGCCACTATCAGCAAAATAACACTGATGTAGCCACCAGTGATGAGTAATTGAATGATACAAAAGCCCATAATGTCTTTTGCTTTTAACCCAGCAATCGCCAGTACAGGGATAGCCCAAAAAGGTTGAATAAGGTTCGTCCAAGCGTCTCCCCAAGCGACAGCCATAGCAACCGAAGCGATAGGGACTTCTAACGCTTGTGCGGCAGGAATAACAAGAGGTGCTTGAAGCGCCCACTGGCCTCCTCCTGAGGGGACAAATATGTTGACCAATCCAGCGCTCAAGAAACTTAAAAGAGGCAGCGTTTGGCTATTCGCTAAAGACATCAGTGCGGCCGATATATTCTCAGCAAGCCCGCTCTCACTCATTATGGCCATCAGCCCTGCATAGAAAGGAAATTGGATAACAATGCCACTGCCACTGCGAACAGCCTCATACAGATGCTCAAGCAGAGAGTGTGTGCTGTGATGTAGTAAAAAAGCGCAAAATAAAAACAGCGCAATAACGACGTTAAGATTAAGCCCGCCCTGCTGTTGCACAAAGAAATGAGCTAGGTAGCTGAGACCCAGTAAGCCAACTACAACACACGGCCAACGAGCGTGGTCTATTCCTTTAGCTGGCGGCTTTACAGTTTTATCCTTGGATTGTAAACGTGTACGGTCTACATAAACGCTGTGCTGAGGCTTAGGTAATAATAAATAATTGATAGTAGGTAGTAAGATAGATAACCCTAGCAATAAAGACAGGTTCAGGGTTGAAAATAGCGTATCACTCGTGGGTAGAAGACCAATTTCACTTTCGCTGAAGTGTCCCGGTGTCGCTATAGTCAATGGCACAGAACCAGAGAGGCCACCATGCCAAACAATAAACCCTGAGTAAGCGCTGGCCACTAAGACGCGATAGTCGATACGGCAGTATTGTGCCACGGCTTTGGCAAATAATGCACCAGCGACCAAGCCAAAGCCCCAGTTAATCCAACTTGCTAACAGAGCTACAAAGGTTGTTACTATGACTGCTAAAGCAGGTGATTTTAATCGCCGCGCCACGGCATGTAAGTACCGTGATACAACGGGCGTTGTGGCCAATAGGTAGCCGCTGACTAACACCAATAACATCTGCATTGCAAAGCTCAGTAGGTTGCTTAAGCCACTTCCCCACATAGTCAATATGGCAGTTGGCGAATGAGGTGTAGATAACAAAGCACTGAACATCGCTAAGAATGTAAGCAAGATCACTATAACAAGAGGGTCGGGTAAGTACTTTTCCACTAGCGCTGCGAGTGGACGAGATAATGTTGTTAACATAGCCTGATGATGTATTTTTATTCTGAATGAACCTGTATTAACATATTTCATGGTCAGCAAAAAAGGCTAACTTTTAGCATGAACAACTAAATTATGCTTTTGTTATCCAAGTGTTTATTTTTAACCTATTGAAAATAAGGCTGTTTTTACTTGGCCTGAAACTTGATAAGTAAAAGAGAAACTAACTATATATTGAGGTAATTATGTCAGGACAAGGCTCTGGTGGTAATGTCATTGCGGCGCTATGTAACGTGTTTTTCCCTGGGTTAGGACAACTTGTTCAAGGTCGCATCTTAGCCGCGCTGCTTTTTGCGATTTTTGTTTTCGGTGGTGCGGCACTGTGGTGGTTGATTGTACCGGGTATCATCGCCGCAATTGCTTATGTGTGGGCCATTATCGACGCTGCGAAGTATCGCCGAGATTATTAGCATAGCCGCGATAATATACCCCTCAATAATGAGGGGTGTTTATTTTGTTATCAATTTAGCAACATGGTAAGGTTAAAAATTTTTATTGTTGCTTAAAAAACACCTATTCACGCGATCTACTTATAAACTCCTTTTTTTTGTAAATAAATATCGAAAATATAAGTTCTATTCTCATTAATTTAACATTCTGGGCTTTTATTGTTCTGCTTTTGGTACTTTGATATGGCTCGTAACGCCATGTGAATGTTGAGTTTTTATTCTTTGTGATTAATATTATGTTCACCTTGTTATCTCAAGGTGAACATAATATTAGGTTTGTTTTTATTATATATCTATAATGGAAACCTTACAGGGAAAGACAAAATGAAAAACTATAGCAAATTATCAACAGGTATAAAGTTGGCGCTCTGTGCGGCTAGCTTAGGTGCATACTCCGGTTTATCCCATGCGGCTGAGGAAGGTGTTGAAGAAGTAGAGCGTATTCAGGTTACCGGATCGCGGATTCGTTCAGCCGAAGCAATGTCAGCTTCACCGATTCAAGTACTTGACGGTGCCAGTATTGATAAGTCTGGTACTCTAAACCTACAAGACTTATTAATGGAAAATCCAACCTTTGGTACTCCAGCAATAAGTCGAACTAACTCTAACTTCTCTACATCCAGTGGTGGTGTTGCTACTGTCGATCTACGTAACTTGGGTACAGCGCGTACCTTAGTGCTAGTTAATGGTCGTCGCTACGTTTCAGGTGTTCCTGGCAGCTCGGCTGTCGATTTAAATACTATCCCAGCGCAATTTGTTGAACGCGTAGAAATTATGACCGGTGGTGCGTCTTCGGTATATGGTTCAGATGCTGTAGCTGGTGTTGTTAACTTTGTGCTCAAAGATGATTTTGAAGGTATAGAGTTTGAAGGTCAGTATGGGGAATCTGCAGAGGGTGACAACACTGAGAAGCAGTTTTCTGTAACAACCGGAACAACAACCTCTGATGGTGCAGGTCAAGTTATGTTCCACCTCGGCTATTCTGACCAGGGTGCAGTATATTCACGTGACCGTGATATCTCAGCTGTTGACCAAATTTCGGCTATCTATTTCAACGACCCGTATGAAAACCCAGGTTCAATTTTCGAATATGTCCGCCCTTACTACTCAAGCTTCTCACCTCAGGGTCGCTTTGATGCTGGCGATACACGTTTCACTTTTGATGAAAACAACAACTTAAAAGAAGGTTTTGACACCAACGGTGATAACGGTCCTGCCGATGGCTTTAACCGTTCTGGGCGTCGTACTATTGCGATCCCAACCGAACGTTACCTGTTCGCATCCAATGGTAGTTATGAGCTTGATGATAACCATAAGTTCTTTTACGAAGCGACCTATGCAGCGACAACATCGGTAACTGAACTCGAGCCTTTCCCGTTCGCATCAGATGATATTTACAGCAATGGTCGGGTACCTATTGAGTTTATGCGAAACGGTGAGCTTCTGCGTAACCCATATGTTCCAGATGCCATTTATAACAGCGCTACAGACACTGATGGCGATGGTATGAGGGATATTTTCTTCGCTAAGCGTCTAGCTGACATTGGTAACCGAGGCTATCAGGCTGATCGTGATACCTTCCGCTTTACTACAGGTTTTGAAGGCCAAATCAGTGATAACTGGTACTATGATGCTTATTACATCTACGGCAAAACGAAAGAAAACCAAGTTTCTAATGGCCTAGTTAACGTGCAAAACTTCCGTTATGCATTAGAAGCGGTTACAGATACCCAAGATCTGGATGGCGATGGCATTACAGATGAAGCAATCTGTCTTGATGAGACAGCACGTGGTTTCGGGTGTACACCAATTAATGTATTTGGTTTTAACTCAATCACTAGCGACGCATTCGACTATGTTAAAGCGCCAAGTATGTTGTCAACGCGAGTAGAGCAGGAAATTATTGGTGCTAACTTCACTGGTGAGCTATTTGAACTGCCTGCTGGTTATGTTGGTGTGGCGTTCGGTGCAGAGTACCGTGAAGAGTTCTCACGCAGTGAGTTCGATGCCCTGCAGCAAGCTGGCTTGAACGCAGGTAATGCTATTCCTGCTACAGAGGGTGAGTTTGACGTTACCGAATATTATGTTGAAGCGAACGTTCCTGTACTAGATAGCTTGTCACTCAAAGCAGCAGTACGCCTTTCTGACTATTCTACAGTAGGCAATACTGAAAGCTGGAACGTGGGCTTAGATTGGACTGTCGTTGATGGTGTGCGTGTTCGTGCAACGCGCGCTCGTTCAACTCGTGCTCCTAACATCGACGAGTTGTACTCACCACCTAGCCAGACTTTCCCAAGTGATCTTATCGACCCTTGTAATGGTGTCACTGCTTCTTCAAGCGGCGCAGCAGCAGATGCATGTCGTGCTGATGCTGGCGTAGCTGCGAACATCGCTGAAAACGGTGAGTTCACACTGAATCAATCTGATATTCAAGGTATCAGTGGTTTCGACCGTGGTAACACTGAGCTAACCGAGGAAGTGGGTGACTCTTTCACGGTCGGTATCGTGTTAACTCCTGAGAACATTATCTCAGGCCTAGATATCACTATCGACTATTTCGATATTGAAATCGAAGATGCAATTGTATCAACTCCTCGTCAATTCATTCTTGATCAATGTTATGGCGGTGGTGATACAAGCTTCTGTGATTTCATAACACGTCGTCCAACGAATGCTGGTAATAACAGTGCGGGCTCTATTGAATTTATCGATTCAGGCCAATCAAACAGTGGTGGTACCGCAACTGAGGGTGTCGACTTAACTGCAACTTACTCAACTGACCTAGGTCCAGGTATGTTTAAGTCGCGTCTAGCTTATACTTACCTAATTGATGGTTACGATATTCCATTACCAGGTGCTGATAAGGACAATTGGGCGGGAGAAATTGGTTACTCTGATCACAAAGCAAACTGGACGTTTGGCTATGATGTCGATGATTTCAGCTTCAACTGGTCAATGACCTATATTGGCGCAGCTGACTTTGATGATCAATTCTTAGCTGGCCTTGTAAGCGACAGTGCGCCAGATGGTTTACCTGCAGGTTATATCGGTATTGGCAGCGAGGTGTATCACGATATTCAGCTATCTTACTACATCACTGAGCAATACGAGCTATATGGTGGTGTTGATAACTTACTTGATAACGAAGCACCACGTATCTTAACGGGTATATCAGGTAATGACACTGGCACAGAAACTGATGCGGGTACTTATGACCCTATCGGTCAGCGCTTCTATGTTGGTATTAGAGCTAAGTTCTAATTATTACTGTTAAAGTGCATTATTAAGCCCCTCGCAGAGGGGCTTTTTTATGAGCTTAATACAGCCAGCCATAAAACAAAGCTCACCACACTTAATAGCGTGCTGAGCACAACCGCACTGGCTAAGGTGGCTGACTCTCGTTGCAATTGTTTGCTCACCAAATACGCATTAACCCCTAAAGGAGAGGCGCTAAGTAGCACCAAAAGCAAGGTTTGCTTTTGAGCTAAAGCAAATCCGTAGGTCGCAGTTAGGTATACAAGCGTCGGCAATACTGCGAGCTTTAACAAGGTTAACGTAAGAGCCGATTTGATGCCTGGCTTGATCTGATAATGGTGCAGGTTTGCCCCAAGCACAAATAAGGCGCCGGCGATGGCTGGCTCTGCCAATAATGTCAGTCCTTCATTGATTACCTGGGGTAGCGCTAAATTGACTGCATTCGCTAACAGCCCTAGGGCAATTGCCAGTATTACCGGGTTGATAACTAATTGCCGGATGATGTTTGGCCAAGTAACGCGCTGCTCTTTACCGGCGAAGCTGTAAGTTAGCAAAAACAATAACGCACTATGAAAGGTGATGATGACGAAAACCGTTGCGGCTACGTGCTTACCGAGTGCTTGCATCGCGATAGGTAAACCGATAAGTACAGTATTGGAATAACACGCCCCAAGCGCGCGAATGGCACTTATACTCCACTGCCCACAGCGGCACCGATAAAACCCCAGTACCAGTAGATACAGGCCGATAACGGGAAGATAGAAGCTAAGCATGACATCGAGGCTGACTGCTTTGCTGAGCTCAGCTTGGGACATATTAACAAACAAAAAAGCCGGAATGCTGATGTAAAATACAAAGCGGCTTATGCCACTAAGGTGTTCGGCTGTTAAAAACGAGCGTGCTGCACTAATGTAACCGGCTGTCGCCACGAAAATGAGTGGAAAAATTATTGCTAGGGTGTTGAACATAATCGATATAGGAAGCCGACAGGGTAGGCGTATACTAACATGATGCCGTTAGTGCTGATATCGCAGTACAATGAGCAGCTCGATTTAGCGTATCGATATTGCTATTATGCGCGCCGCATCTTTTTGGCAGCACTATTATGGAATACCAACTCTACTCAGACCCAACATGGGGTAAGCGGGTAAAAATATCTGACGAACACCGGCTTATTGCCCGTTGGTTCAATGACGAGCTCTATGAAAACGATGAGCTCATTGAAGCGTTTTTTACCGCTCTTGATAGCACTGCAGAGCAGCTCGTGCAGGGACGAGAAATGAGATTGCTACTCGGTGATGGTGAGGCGTGTTTTCAAAGTCATGGCTTATTTCATGACGACGAGCAGACATTGGCGCTTTATAGTGGGGATGACCTCGCACTTGATGAATCGGAGCTGCAAGCATGGTGCGGAGTCGAGGATTTACGTGCGTTAGCGAGTGCGTGGCGGCATTTTCGCTAAGGAGTATGGCGCTCTAACAGGCTACTGAGGCGGGCGATGCGCTCGCTCATACCGAGTATCAATTGATCTTTTATTTTCTCACGCACCACCACAGGTAATTTAGTTAAAGCCAGTGGCTCAATGGCTAACACTATGGTGTCGGTGAGCGCTTTGGCATTAGTGCTGCGCTCGCGGTGGGCAATAAAGGCACCTTCACCGACAAAGTCGCCAGGTCGAATATGGCCCAGTTCTTTATGGTCAGATTGGCGGAACACTACCAGCTCGCCGCTTAACACGATATATAACTGCTGGCTTTGCTCGTGCAACTTGAATACGTAGCGCCCTTGTTGGCATAAATACAGCTGCGAGAATGACTCTAAGAGCATTTGCCGCTCGGCTAACTCAAAGCTACGGAAGAAAGGCACGCGATTGATAATCTCCATGCGTTTATACATGGCTATATGTTCAATCAGCTTCATGCCTATCCTCTTCGTCGGTGCGTTAATTGGCGTTTATATTGCGCTCTTTTAGCTTACGCGTCAACGTGTTGCGGCCCCAACCGATGCGTTGAGCAGCATCCTGTTTATGCCCTCCACAGCTTGCAAGGGCCGATTTAATCAGCCTTGTTTCCAGCTGTGCCTGAATTTCTGGCCAGACATTGTCTTTGCCTTGCTTAAACTCATTGTTTAGCCATTGTTGGAATAAGTCCAACCAATCGGCATCAACTTGAGACGTTTGCGCATTGAGTATTTCTGGCGGCAAGTCTTCTGCGGTTACGTACTCACCGGGAGCCATTACCGTTAGCCAGCGACAGGTGTTTTCAAGTTGCCGCACATTTCCAGGCCAATTGAACAAGCGCATTTGATCGCATGCTTGAGGGCTTAGCGTCTTGCTATCAATTTTTAACTCTTGTGCGCTTTTATTGAGGAAGTACTCTGCCAGTTGCTCTATGTCCTCTGGACGTTCTCGCAAAGCTGGCAGCTTTAAGCGAACCACATTTAAGCGGTGGAACAAGTCTTCTCGAAACTTACCTTGTTGAGCTAAACGCTCTAAATCCTGGTGAGTGGCAGCGATGATGCGCACATCAACTTTTATACTTTGATGGCCGCCCACACGGTAGAATTCGCCATCGGCGAGTACACGCAGTAGGCGAGTTTGCACATCAAGTGGCATATCGCCAATTTCATCAAGGAAGAGCGTTCCGCCATTTGCTTGTTCGAAGCGCCCTTTACGAACGCTGTCAGCCCCAGTAAACGCGCCTTTCTCGTGACCAAATAACTCTGACTCCACCAAATCCTTAGGGATGGCCGCCATATTTAAGGCGATAAACGGATTGTCTTTACGTGGGCTGTGCTGGTGTAAGGCACTGGCAACCAGCTCTTTACCGGTGCCAGACTCACCATTGATAAGTACGCTCATGCTTGATGCGCTCAACTTGCCAATGGCGCGAAACACCTCTTGCATGGCGGGGGCTTCACCGATAATAACTGAACGCTTTTGTTCACTATTGGCCTTTTTCGCTTTTTTCTGCGAATGCGCACGCATGGCTCGCTCAACAACGCTAACAGCTTCTTCTAAATCGAAGGGCTTAGCTAAGTATTCAAAGGCGCCTTTTTGGAATGCCTGCACTGCGGAGTCTAAATCTGAGTGAGCCGTCATAATGATCACCGGCAGATTGGGGTTATCTTCGCTGATCTGCTCCAATAAGCGCATACCATCCATACCCGGCATGCGCACATCCGAGAGCAACACGGCCGGTTTTGAAAACTCCAAGGCACTGAGAACATCATGGGCGTTGGCGAAACTTTCTACCTCATAGCCTGCACGGGAGAGTGCTTTTTGTAATACAAAGCGAATTGACGCATCATCATCGACTAGCCAAACAGATTTCATCGTATACCTCGTGGCCCAATTACAGTGGCAAGTATAGTGTAAACTCGGTATGGCCCGGCCAGCTATCGCATTCGATAAACCCTTGGTGTTGGTCTATGAGAGTTTGGGCAATAGATAACCCTAACCCTGAGCCCCCCTCTTTATTGGTCACCATGGGGTAGAACAAGGTCTCTCTAACCTCCGGAGCAATGCCCGGGCCGTTATCAGTTATTTTGATCTGCAAGGCTTTCTTTAGTGTCGTATCGTGTCGGCGTACATGGTATCGCACTCGGGTTTTAACATTAATATGACCCCCTTCACTGAGTGCTTGCATAGCATTGCGCACGATATTGAGAAGCACTTGTTGCAACTTATCACCATCAGCTTTTACATCTGGAATGCTCGGATCATAATCTTTGTGCAAGGTAATTGCCTTGCTGCTATCCAAAGTACAAAGACGTAAAACGTTCTCTAGCGTTTGGTGAATATTAATAGCCTGTTTTTGTAAACGCTGATTCGGGCCGAGTAACTTGTCTACTAAATGGCGTAAACGGTCAGCCTCATCAATAATAAGCTGTGCACATTCATCCCGCTCCTGCTGATCAACCTCATACTGCAATAATTGCGCCGCTCCGCGTATTCCCCCTAAAGGATTTTTAATTTCATGAGCAAGGTTACGAATTAAGGTACGCGCCGCTTGGTGTTGATGCATTTGGTTGGACGCCTGATCAAGGCGAATTTCTTCGTCGGTTTGGCGAATTTCAAACAGCAGAAAATACTGATCTTGGTGGCTTAAACGCCGACAGTTGAGCGCCAAATTGGCATGGCGAGAGTCTACGAATACCACGTCAGCTCTGTGTTGGTGGCAATCGACCCCTTGTTTAAGGGTATAGTCAGCGATACGCTCCAATTCTACCGAGTGGTAATTAAATAATGCTTTGAAAGGCTGGCCCACAATGCGTTTTAAGCCTAGCCCAAGGAGTTCGGTACAGCTGGTATTGGCATACACCAGATTGAAATCTTGGTCTAAGACTAAAATAGCGGTATGTAGGTTTTCCCACATTTGTTGGAAAAAATCACGAGGAAGCTTCATTATTAATTTCGGTATTGCACCAATTTGGTGCGAGTTATCTTAGCAGTATTTAGCCGGGTTGCCCAATCGGTGTGCAACCCGGAGTGATATGCAGCTTAAGGGCCTGTGATCACTGAACGGCGATGCAGATAAAATGTCACAGGCTCAGAAGTAGCCAGCTGTTTACCATTGCCATCCACTAGGCGTAACCGTACTTGATGCGCCCCTCTATCAACATTACGCATAACAAATACCGTTGATGATTGTGGTTTATCGTAAGGCTTTCCGTCGAGCATAAGTTGCACGCGGTGGCCTTGCATAAAGCGCGGTGACACTTGGCCGGTAACATGTACAGAGCCTGTGTTATCACGAATTGTTTCTTCTTGATTTGGAGTGGTAATAGCGACTGAGAAATTAACTCCTTGGTCAGCGCTATTATCTTGCTCAAGAATTTGCGTGTTAGTTGAGGGCATACTCATCGCTGGGGAGTTTAACTTTACCTTCTCAGCTCCTTTTCTTGGAGAGTCAGAAAAAACTAATACACCGTTCTCATCCTTCCATACATAGATGCTTTTATTGGTTGCGTTGGCGTTAAAGGCACTCAAACCCAGAACCATGAAAACGCATAAGATAGACCACTTCGTTGTCACGCTACTTCCTATTTTACGTTTATTATTCTTATAGTTAGCCGAAAATTAACCAATTGCTTGGTTAAACCCTAACTTTAGTCTATTTACAACTTTTTTACCATAAAAAAAGCCTGCTAAGCAGGCTTTGAGAACACACATGATATAACTAAGTGGTAGTTATGCGGTTTACACGCTGTAGTACATTTCAAATTCTACAGGGTGTGTAGTCATGTTGAGCTTTTCTACTTCAGCTGATTTCAAGCCGATGTATGCATCAATAAGGTCGTCAGTGAATACGCCGCCTTGCGTCAAGAATTCACGATCCGCATCAAGTGAATCAAGAGCTTCTTGCAATGACGCTGCCACTGTTGGAATCTCTGCTGCCTCTTCTGCAGGTAAGTCATATAGATCTTTATCCATGGCGTCGCCAGGGTGGATCTTATTCTTAATGCCGTCAAGACCCGCCATTAGCATCGCTGAGAAGGCAAGGTATGGGTTCGCTGTAGGATCTGGGAAGCGTACCTCAATACGGCGAGCTTTCTCTGATGGAACCACAGGGATACGAATAGACGCTGAGCGGTTACGTGCTGAATAAGCAAGCATAACAGGTGCTTCGAAACCCGGAACAAGGCGCTTGTATGAGTTTGTCGAAGCGTTGGCAAAGGCGTTAATAGCTTTGGCGTGCTTGATGATACCACCGATGTAGTAAAGCGCTTCTTCTGATAGACCACCATACTTGTCGCCTGCAAAGATGTTCTTACCATCTTTACCTAGAGATTGGTGACAATGCATGCCTGAACCGTTGTCGCCAACCACAGGCTTAGGCATGAAAGTAGCGGTTTTACCATATAGATGCGCCATGTTGTGAATAACATACTTCATCTCTTGAATTTCGTCCGCCTTCAAAACCATGGTGTTAAAGCGGGTGGCGATTTCGTTTTGGCCGGCTGTTGCTACTTCGTGGTGATGAGCTTCAACGACTTGGCCGAGTTCTTCAAGCACCATGCAAGTGGCACTACGCCAATCTTGTGATGAGTCCACTGGAGCAACAGGGAAGTAACCACCTTTGACGCCAGGACGGTGACCGGTGTTACCGCCTTCGTAATCTTTATCTGAGTTCCAGCATGCTTCTTCAGCGTCGATTTTATACATTGACCCAGACATATCTGTTTTGTACTTAACATCGTCAAAAAGGAAAAATTCTGGTTCAGGGCCAAACAGAATCGTATCGGCAATACCTGTTGAGCGCATATATTCTTCAGCACGCTTGGCCACAGAGCGAGGATCGCGCTCATAGCCTTGAAGAGTTGAAGGTTCAACAACGTCACAACGTACGATAAGTGTTGTTTCTTCGGCGAACGGATCAAGCTTAGCGCTTTCAGCATCAGGCATCAGCACCATGTCTGACTCGTTAATGCCTTTCCAGCCTGCAATTGAAGAGCCGTCAAACATTTTACCGTCTTCAAAGAAGTCTTCATCAGCCTGGTGATGAGGAATAGAGACATGCTGCTCTTTACCTTTGGTGTCGGTGAAACGAAGGTCAACGAATTTTACGTCGTGCTCTTTAATAAAATCTAATACCGATTGTGACATGTGTCCTCCAACTATGGATTATTATTTGCTGCAATTTACTGCATTTGTGCATGGGTAAGCTTAAACCATGCCAAAAGTGTAAGCGTCTGTTTAGTAAGGGGTTACTTTCTATTTGGTAATCTCAAACTTATTTTTTGCACCAACAGGGTGCGAACTTGCTACATTGTAGTGCAAATTTTTCAGGCTGCATTGTCATGTATCAAGGGATGACTCAAATAAGGATGTGAGCGCACTAAAAAACACTGATAGCACAATCTCGGTGTCATTTTTATGTCAAGCGACTAGGCTATGTTAGGCACGGAAGTAAATTAATTAGCTGGATAAACTTTCATCTAGTGGCGTTATAAGGGATAATACGCGACCTTTTAAACTCGACACAGGTGGCCCGCGCCGCTGGGTGTGGATCATTTAGGAAATATGGGGTTAGCCTCTAAGTAAATATATGAGCATCGAAAAGTTAAGAAATATCGCGATTATCGCACACGTTGACCATGGTAAAACGACTTTGGTTGATAAATTGCTTGAGCAATCGGGCACACTACAAACCCGTGGTGGCAACGAAGAGCGAGTGATGGACTCGAACGATCTTGAAAAAGAACGTGGTATTACCATCCTAGCTAAAAACACGGCAATCAACTGGAAAGACTACCATATCAATATCGTCGATACCCCTGGGCACGCCGACTTTGGTGGCGAGGTAGAGCGCGTACTTTCGATGGCTGACTCCGTACTATTACTTGTTGACGCACAAGAAGGGCCAATGCCGCAGACGCGCTTTGTAACGCAAAAAGCGTTCGCGCAAGGGCTGAAGCCAATCGTTGTTATTAACAAGGTTGATAAGCCGGGTGCACGCCCTGATTGGGTTATGGATCAAGTATTTGACTTGTTCGATAACTTAGGTGCAACCGACGAACAGTTAGACTTTAAAGTTATTTATGCATCAGCGATTAATGGTTGGGCAACGCTCGATTTAGATGAGCCTTCTGACAACATGGAGCCAATGTTTGAAGCCATCGTGAAAGAAGTTGAAGCACCAGATGCGGATCCAGAAGGGCCGCTACAGATGCAAATCTCACAGCTTGATTACAACTCGTATGTTGGCGTTATCGGCGTAGGCCGTATTAAGCGTGGTACTGTGAAAGTAAATCAGCAGGTTACTATTGTCGGTGCTGATGGTAGTAAACGTAACGGCAAAGTGGGCCAAGTGCTTACTTACTTAGGTCTTGACCGTCATGATGCGACAGAGGCAACTGCCGGCGACATCATCGCGGTGAGTGGCCTTGGCGAGTTGAAAATCTCTGATACCATCTGTGATGTCAACACAGTTGAAGCGTTACCAGCACTGAGTGTTGATGAGCCTACTGTTACCATGACGTTCTCTGTAAACACCTCACCTTTTGCTGGCCAAGAAGGTAAATACGTCACCTCACGTAATATCCTTGAGCGTTTGCAAGCCGAGCTAGTTCATAATGTGGCATTACGTGTAGAAGAGACCGATAACCCTGATAGCTTCCGTGTATCAGGCCGTGGTGAACTACACTTGGGCGTACTTATCGAAAACATGCGTCGTGAAGGCTATGAACTTGCCGTGTCTCGTCCAGAAGTTATCTTGCGTGAAGTTGATGGTGAAATCCAAGAACCTTACGAAACAGTGACTATCGACTGTGAAGACGAGCACCAAGGTTCTATCATGGAGCAGCTGGGTTTACGTAAAGCAGAAATGACTGATATGTCTCCAGATGGTAAAGGCCGTATTCGTATGGACTTTATGATCCCAAGCCGTGGCTTGATTGGTTTCCAGACTGATTTCATGACGTTAACCTCAGGTTCTGGTTTGATGTACCACACGTTTGATCATTACGGCCTACACAAAGGCGGTAAGATCGGCCAGCGTATGAACGGTGTATTGATAGCGAATGCCCAAGGTAAGGCGCTGACTAACGCGCTATTTAACTTGCAAGAGCGTGGTAAGCTATTTATCGGCCATGGTGTTGAAGTATACGAAGGTATGGTTATCGGTATTCACAGCCGTGACAATGACCTTACGGTTAATGCCCTAAAAGGCAAACAGTTAACCAACGTGCGTGCTTCAGGTACTGATGAAGCGCAAACACTTGTGCCACCAATCAAGATGACCCTTGAGCAAGCGCTTGAGTTCATTGATGATGATGAGCTGGTAGAAGTGACTCCGGAAAGCATCCGTATCCGTAAGAAATTATTGACTGAGAGCGAGCGTAAGCGCGCATCTCGTGAATCAAAGAAGAGCTAATTAGCCCTTAATTTGAAAAACCCGCACTGTGTTGCGGGTTTTTTTATGCCTAAAGCAAATGCTCTGGGTGTTGTTACCTGTGTGAAATCGTTGGAATAAAGTCTTGCTCATTTCACTCTTTTCCTAGATAGGCAAGAACATTTAGTGCTGGATATGCGGTTAACACATGTCGATGGCCAAGGGGCATGGCAATTCACCATGACTATTGAAAAGTTAGATAGTGGGGTGGGGCAGTTTACTGTAGTACAACAAGTAGAACATGCCCGCCATCAAGCGGGCAGTGGGTTATCAAAGAGAGTTAGCTTTGATTCATTTGCTCAATAAAGCGGTTAGAGTCTTCGATTGAACGATTCATATCATCAATAAGTACTTGAATGTCGCGCTTAAGATTCGTGAATTCACCTTTTATCGCGGCGATTGCTTGCGCGTTGAGGTTGTGCTTAAGGTAGAGCACGTTGTCTTGTAAAGACTCTAACACGGGTTGCATCTTCGCCTCGCTGGCACGCATAGAGCGCAGGAGCTGCTCAAATTGGCGCTCAGTGGCACGCAACTTTTTACTGCTTTCGCGTTTAAGAGCGGCGCTTTGGTACTCTTCTAGTTCATCGGCCCATTCGTCAAATAGAGCTTCTGCCACATCTTCTACTTTATCAATGTTAGTTGAGACCTCATCAGCCGCCGCTAGACTTGACTCATAGTCATCATTGAGCTGCTCGTACGCGTCTTGTAAATCACCGCCATCGAAGTTAATTAACGTACTTAAACGCTCCAATGCTGACTGAAATTCCTGTTGTGAATCCTGCTGTGACTCTTTAGTTTCCTCAACGCGATCAACAAGGATATCTCGTTTATGTACGCCGACAGATTCCATTGCCGAATAGTAAGCGGACTGGCACGCTGTGAGCGTCATAAATGCAGTAGCTAGCGCGATTTTTTTAATCATTTTCAACCCTTGTATGGATACTTGATACTGTAAATTATGTGGTCGATTGCTATGATAAGCAAAAGGTTTTTCATATTTTAGGTAACTCATGCAGTTCAACGGTGAGAAAATCAAAGCGCAACTCTCCATCTGGGTAAAAGCACAGCCGCGCTGGTGGCGGTATTTTTTTACTCGGTGTATGGAAGATCAAATCACTGTTAACGCAGGCTATCTAGCCTATGTAACCCTGCTTTCCTTAGTGCCTTTAATTGCTGTAGGTGTGGCCATTTTCTCGGCTTTTCCTGGCTTTGAAGATACCCGTATTGCCATCGAAAGCTTTATTTTTAATAACATGGTGCCCACCTCAACGGATGTAATTAAAGAGCATATCGGCGCATTTACAGGGAATGCGAATAAAATGACCGCCGTGGGGGTCTCTTTCTTGGCTGTTGTGGCGTTATTTTTAATACGTAATATCGATCTCACCTTAAACCGGATTTGGCGTATCAAAAAGAAACGCCCTGCGGTTATTTCTTTCGCTATTTATTGGATGGTGCTGAGTTTAGGGCCAGTATTGCTTGGGTTAAGTATTGGTGCCACGTCTTACATTGTGTCTTTGGTGTCTTTTGCTGATGGTGGCATTCCTGGTTTTAGTGGTTTTGTTTTAAAGTCGCTTCCTTACGTTATTTCTACTGTTGGCTTTGTGATGCTCTATACTCTAGTACCAAATACACGAGTTCCATTTAGAGCAGCGGTTCCCGGGGCTATTTTTGCAGCACTGTTATTTGAGCTGACAAAAAAGGGGTTTGCTATGTACATCAGTCATTTCCCCTCATATGAAGTGATTTATGGGGCGCTAGCGACAGTACCTATCTTATTTGTGTGGGTGTATCTGTCGTGGGCTGTGGTACTACTCGGTGCAGAGTTCACTGTGTGTATCAGTGTGAGCAAGCCTCCTATCGATGATATTGTCGCCGAGGAGAAGCGCGCACTTAAGGAGTAACAATGGCATTGAGCTACCCCGTTAGTGCGCCACGAAAAACCCACCATGTCTTGGTCGGACAAGGGCACCAACTAGAAATTGAGGAACATGGCAGCGGGGATGGCTTGCCGGTGATTGTCTGTCACGGGGGGCCTGGTGGAGGGCTCAGTCGCTTTGAATGCGCACACTTTAATCCCGAGCACTACCGAATTTTACTTTTCAGTCAAAGAGGGTGTGGTAATTCCACCCCCCATAGTTGCGAGCATAATACCCTGGAACACTTGATTGGCGATCTCGAATGCATTCGCCGTCATTTGGGAATTGGCCGCTGGGTTGTGTGTGGAGAGTCTTTCGGGGCTACCCTAGCGATGGTGTATGCTTTGCAACACCGTGAGCACGTAAGCGCTTTGATGCTTTGGGCCAGCTTTTTTGCAAGCCAACAGGATTACGACTGGTGTTTGGGGAAAAGTGGCGCCGGAGCACAATTTTACCCTGAATATTATCGCCAATTTAACCCACAAAACCAGCCAACGTCAGCATTGATCGAAGGTTTCCATCAGCAACTTTTTAGTGACAGCGAGCCCACGCAGCTCAAAGCCGCCAAAGCATGGGTGGCCTGGGAGGAAACCTTATGTTGCGGCACGGCACCAAGTATTAAACTGCTAGAACCCGCTGCTCTTATCAACCGAGCACAGCTACAGCTGCACTACTTCAAACACCAGTTTTTTCTACGTGACGATATGCTCATGGACCATGCCAAGGAATTCGCAGGCCTGCCGGTATGGATGGTTCACGGGCGCCACGACTTGGTGTGTTCATACGCGCGAGCCCAAGCATTTGCCACGGCCGCACAAGCACATTTAGATATTTTTGAAGGCCTTGGTCACAGCTTGGCTGATGAGGTATATTGCCAAGCTCAATGTCGGGCAACCGACCATATGTATTTGAAGTTAAAGAGGCAGCAGTGCAAGGATTAATACAGCGCGTTAGTCGCGCCGAAGTCACCGTTGAAGGGCATGTAGTAGGGAAAATAGACCAAGGGATTGTGCTGTTATTAGGCGTAGAAAAGGCCGATAGCGAACAACAGGTCGACAAACTACTCCATAAAGTGAGTCACTATCGTATTTTTACCGATGAGCAAGGTAAGATGAATTTAAGCCTAAAAGACACCTGTGGTGAGCTTTTGGTGGTGTCGCAGTTCACGCTTGCCGCCGATACTCGCAAAGGGATGCGTCCTAGCTTTTCCAGTGCGGCAACGCCACAACAAGCTAGACAGCTATATGAGCTGTTTGTTGATAAAGCTAAAGCAGCAGGCATCACTGTGGCGACCGGACAATTTGCTGCAGATATGCAAGTATCATTAGTCAATGATGGCCCGGTGACGTTCAATTTAGCCGTTTAACGGGACAAAAACACTAAATGATTGGAGTAGCCTTTTACTTTAACCATATCGGGTGGCTTGCCAAAACAAGTTATCAACAAGTGTTTAAGTTGCTGCAACTGTGACTCATGGTGGGCCAAAAAGTTGATAAAGAGGTGCCCATCATGGTTCAACGCAGCGCGTATTTTGTCGTAAAACCGATGTTTGTAGAGGAACATTGGAGCATCGAGCTCACTGAATAAATCAATGATTATCCAGTCGTAACACCCAGGCTCACTCAGTACTTGCTCGGCATCGGCACAGCGTAAAGTGGTGTCATGACGACCACCGAAGTAGCGTTTATAGCAATGAATAATATCGGGGTTTTGCTCCACGGAAATAAGCTCGGTATCAGGGTAGCTGTGGTGTAAATAGTTGCGTATCGCCCCCCCACCTAGCCCCAATTCCAGAACTCTGTCCGGGGTGGGCAAGGTGTGCCAATACTGAGCAAAAATTTGTAGGTGCGGAAAAAGTAGGTGATTAGGGCGACTGCGCTCAATAATGGATTGCAGTGTTTGGTTTATCAGCAACCAGCGAAACTGTTTATGTTGGCGTACCTGAATACTTGTGCAGCCGAATTTGTGCCAATACAAAAGTTGGCCGATATTTGCACAATCAGCAACAAAGCGCTCGGAGACGGCTCCGCTATGTTCGATTACTGTTTCCATAACAACAGCATAGACACCTTGTGACATTTTACCTAATTGTGCACTAAATTTTACGGTGCGAGAAACCGCAGTGCTTTGGTCTTATTTTATCCCGTTGGTAAATCTTGTAAGGTGAGGCATCACTTTTTATCTGGAGTTGGCATGTTCGAAGTAACTATTCCGCAAAGTAGCGATGATTGGCAGGCCTATTATCATTTACGTTGGCAAGTTTTGCGTGCACCTTGGGAGCAGCCTAGAGGCAGCGAGCAGGATGATTTAGAACAAGAGTCAGAGCATCGGTTTATTAAGAATAAGGACGGTGAGGTGATCGCCGTGGCACGTTTGCACTTTAATAACTCGCAACAAGCCCAAGTGCGTTATATGGCTGTGGATGACGCTCACCGAGGCCAACATCTGGGTAGCCGGCTATTACATGAGCTGGAGAAAATAGCTTGGAATCAGGATGCGAGTGAATTGGTTTTGTTTGCTCGCGAGCGAGCTTTGAAGTTTTATCAACGCCATGGCTACGAGCTTAAAGAAAAAGCGCATCTTGCCTTTGGTGATGTGCAGCATTGGAAAATGGTAAAGCAACGCCCTAGCGAGCCAGGTTGGTTTCGTCATCCAGATTGGACTCAGGTCTTGCAAGACACTTGGCGCGAATCGATTCCTATCAGCGATAAGATGGGAATCAAAGTAGAAACGTATACTGACTGGCAGTTTAGTGTCAGTGCTGATCTGGATGCTAATGTTAATGTGCACAACACCATGTTTGCTGGCTCTGTTTATTCTATGGCAACGCTAGCAGGGTGGGGAGCAACTTATTTGGCACTTCAAGAGTCCCAACTTATGGGGGACATTGTGCTTGCTGATGCGCAGATAAAGTACCTTAAACCTATAAACAAAGAGCCTAGAGCCCAGGTTGATTTAACCCAGTGTGAGGGGAATGTTGGCGATTTAACAACCCAAGGGAAAGCACGTTATCAGGTGCCAGTACACATTTATGATGGCGACATTTTGGTCGGGGAGTTTACCGGCCGCTTTGTTATCGTTAAAAGTGAGTAAGATTAAAAAAGCCCCTGAAGGGGCTTTCTTTTATACTACAGAAGGTCGGTGAGTAGAATACCGACACCAAAGCGCTCGGTGTCTTGGTTGTAGTCAATCAAGCTTTCACCATAACCATTAAAGTACTGAGCATAGCCACGAAGACGGCCCCACACAGGGAAAGACCAATCTAGTTGAATGGCACCGCGATTATCCGAGTTTAGGTTGTTGCGCAGCATAAAGCTAAACTCATGCTCTTCGAAACGGCGCACGCCTTTAAGCTCAAAGTAACCCATGTATTTATAAATATCTGGATTGTCATCACCATCGGCAACCATAGGATCTTCTTTTTCATCTTCAGGGATGCGGTACCACGGCTTAAAGCTAAATACATAGCCGTCTTTTTCCCAAATAAAGTCGACGTATAAGCGGTTCCAGGAACGCGAGTAAGGTTGGCTACGGCCGTTGGATTGATGCACAGCACCCACTGCAATGGCCATTTCGTCGCCCCAAAGCACGTTTTCAGGGTCTAGATAATTAATCCAAAAAATTTCCGGCTCATAATTGGTTTCTCTAAATGGCGCAGAAATATCTTTGTTGTAATACTGCCAATAAGATTGCAAAGTAAAGCCGAAATAGACGGCTTGGTCCTCGTCACTGAAGTTGTCGTAAAGCGGTACTTTTAGCGACAGCTGATACTTAATTTCAACATTATCTAAGTTTTCGCCGGTATTGGTGTCGCCTAAAGCACTGATATCCCCAAAGGGTTCTTCATTAGGGTGCTTCATGTAGGTCACGGGCAAAATATAGTTGCGCTTGTGCGGCGTGATCACATTGCGGTTTTTCTCCGTCACCTCTTCACGAGCCTTGCGCTTATCAATGGCTGTAAGCTGTTTACTTTCTTCTAAATCAGAGCACTTTTTACGAAGCTCATCCAAGGTTTGTTTACCATCACCGGCAATCGCTTCATTAAGGATGCACTGTTTGACAATACTTAGCTCATTGTCTTGTTCGTTATTTGCATTTGTTGCAGGCTCATCCGCCCACGCATGGCCGATCAGGGTCAAAGCCAATAAAGTGTATCGCCAATTCATAAAAATCCGTGTGCTGAATAAAAGGGACAGAAGATGAAATCAATAGTACACCTTTTTAGCAACAAGCGGGTGAATTTAGGCTGAAAAAGTGGGCGACAAAGTCGCCCACTGGCAGTGAGTAAACTCACTGACTCTCACGCAATGGTTTACAACTCGAAGGTGTTGGTAAAGAATTTATAGAGTTCGGTGCCCTGATTTACACTCGCAGAGGCAAAATGGAGAATGGCAATCGCATCGCTGTCAGCACGTAAAGTGTGCAGCGGCGTTTCACTTAAATATCGCTCCATACGCAATATGTTGGCGATTGGAGTTCCCGCTGCAATCGGCTCCCCCAGTGGGGCTAAATACTCCACCATTCCCCCCATCGGGGCATAATAGGTTTTATAATCGCTGAGCATACAACCATAGCGCGTCATTTCTTTTGGGTAGAAGGGTGCGTCTTGCAACACGCCTTGGTAGTTAAGATAAGTTAAAATATTGTCGGCATCGTCTTTGGCGGCACTGAGGTCGATACGCTCTTGTGAGCCAAGCTCAACGGTAAATGCTTCCACAGGCACTTCAAAAGCACAGTCCAATGCATTGAGCTGAGCCTTAAGTTGCCACCAAGGGCAAAATGCCGCTTCATCTAGGGCACCGTCGAACTCATTGGGTATAAGTAAAACGTTAGCGATATTAAAATACTTAGCGCTAGCACGAGCATATTCAGGACAATACAAATGCTGAGTAGATATCGGCCCGGTGTGTAAATCTAAAACAATATCGGCCTGATGTGCGAGCTGCTGAAGTTGCAAAGCGATGCGCTTACCCGTTGACAGCGTGTGCGCAGGGGCCTCAAGTTGAGCGTCGACACTCGCAATTAGCGCGTGCTGAAATGTATTGCGAATTTCGCCGCTAGACAGATGCGCGCATTGCTCGGCCATGAGCTTTGGCAACTGGCTATCGTAATGATACATACGATTCCAGTTAACACCGGTAATAGGGTCAAAGCGGCCCAGTGTGAACTCGCCTGATTTTTGGTTGCAACCAATGGGGTTCGCATAGGGGACTAGGGTGATGTCGCCGTTAAGCTCTAGGGTCTGTAACTGCTCCAATAGTTGGTAAATGACAGCATTACCTTGCACCTCTGCGCCATGCATATTGGCCTGAATATACACGCTTTTACCTGTGCCATTACCCTTTAAACGGTAAACTGGAATGGTTAATGGCAGGCCATTGGCTACCTCACCCACATAAATGTTTTCTTGACTGACAGGGTGCATATTTACCTCAGATAAAAACTGGCCGGTTGTGGCTCGCGAACCACGCGCAAAGTGCCGTGCTCAAACACGTATTCACCAGCCAATGAGTGGCACAGAAAAAATGGCATACTCTCGGTGAAGCCATAGGCTCCGGCCTGCATAAACACGAGCCAATCATGTTCATCAATATCCTCAGGCAGCGAGTGTTGTCCTAGGCTATCCAGCGCCGTACACAAAGGTCCATGGATACGATAGTTTACCTGTTCGGCTGTACTTCGGCGTAATAACTGCGCGGGGAAGTTTTGCCCTGCCACAGCGGGGCGTAAAAGATGATTAATACCACCAGCGACGATCAGTTGGCGCTCGCCATAATTTGTTTTTTGTTCAATGACGGGGTCTAAATAGTAACCACATTGTGCGACGGCGTAACGGCCCAGCTCCATCCACAACTCTTTTACGCCGCTTTGCCGCTTAATATCGCGCAGTGCGCCGAGCACATCCTGCCACTTTAGCGGGCTGCTTTCGCTGTCATAAGGAACGCCTAAGCCGCCACCCAAATCCAGTACTTGCATGGCAAAACCAAGGCGTTCACAGAGTGTTTGTAATGGCGCTAACATGCTTTGCCATAGGTGAAGCAGCTGGGCCGCATCAAGCATGTTGCCCCACTGAAAAATATGCAGGCCAATGCAATTCAGCGCAGGATAGTCGGCTAAGTAGAGCCCTTGCCACTGCTCTGGCGCTAAGCCAAACGGAGTCAGGGTATTGCCACCGAGCGGATTGCGCTCACCCTCTGGCCAGCGCAACTGCACTCTGAGCAACACATCCACTTCAATACCTTGGTTATACGCCAGCTCATTAAGCCAGCGAACTTGATTGATACTCTCCAACACAAAGGTACGTACCCCAGCGTCTAAGAATTCGCCTAACTGCTGGCGCGATTTTGCCGGCCCGGTGTTGAGGATGCGTTGTGCACCAACATGCTGTGAAAGCACCTGATTGAGCTCACCGCTGCTGGCGACATCAAAGTCAAAGCCAGCGGCTGCCAGAGTCTCGACAACCGCAGATAAAGGATTAGCTTTTACCGCATACCATAACTTCACCACATCTTGCGCCATCAGCTCATCAAGGTGCTTACGTAGACTGTCAAGATCGTAGACAAAGCAAGGTTCTTGGCGCTCCTGAGTGAGGGTATCAAAAGCGTTTAACAATGCGCCAGAGACAGGCATTAGCGTAATACCTCTTCTAACTCCAGCGATGCATCGCTGTGCTGATCGCGATATTTTACGATAAGCGCACAGCTCATACTGAGCCCTTGTTCGCGTCCCCAAGTGCTAGAGCTTGGGCGGGAGCCAGGTATAACGATGGCGTTGGCCGGAATCGCTTCGCCCTTATCGAGTTGTCGCTCGTTAACGCAGTCATATACTGGGATAGTGGCGCTTAAACGTACACCAGGGGCGAGTACCGCACCTTGGCGAACCACCACCCCTTCGACAATGACACAGCCCGCGCCGATAAAGGCATCATCTTCAATCACCACAGGGTTAGCGCCAATTGGCTCGAGCACGCCACCTAATTGCACGGCGGCACTGAGGTGAACGTTTTTGCCCACTTGCGCACATGACCCCACCAAGGCATGACTGTCGACCATAGTTCCACTATCGATGAAGGCACCAATATTGACATATGCAGGTGGCATGATGATGGTGCCAGGGGCAACGTAAGCGCCTCGACGCACAGCACTACCGCCAGGCACCATACGAACATTATCTTGGGCGCTAAAACCGCGAGGAGCTAGATTATGCTTATCAACAAAGCCGCCCGCAAACTCGGTGTTATTACCATTTTTGAAGGCTTCGAGAATGCCTTTTTTTACGTCCACATTGGCGTGCCATTGGCCGTGTTCGTCTTGTGTTGCGGCGCGTACGTGGCCGCTTTCGAGGTCATTTAGTAAGTCTAACCAACTCATAACTGAGGTACCTTGTTAACTAATTTTATCAATGTGCCCACGCAACAATGCGTTCATGGGCATTAAGAAGTGGTTGTGTGTCATTAAGCTCAAGGTGGCTTAATGGTGGTCGTAATACCGGGCTGTTGAGGCGTTCAAGAGCATGCAAAAGGCACTTAACGGGCACTGGATTGGCTGCACTGAACAGCGCATCAATTGCACTGCGCCAGGTGACAAAGGCATTGATGCTTTGCCCTTGAAGGCATTGTTGTACCAGGTGCTGTGTCTGCTGTGGCCAGACGTTGGCGGCCACAGATACAAGGCCCGCTGCACCGGCCTGAGCAAAATAAGGCATCAGCGCGTCGTCGCCACTGAAAATTGCTAACTCAGGCGCGGCTTCGCGGTAAGTCTCAAATTGTGCAATATCACCGCTGGCTTCTTTAAGTGCCCAGCACAGTGGGTGCTGCTGTAGCTGTGCTAAGACTGTTGGGGGAATACTAACTGCGGCGCGTCCGGGCACGTTGTACAACATGCACGGCTTTTTGCTGGCATCCAGCAGTGCCGAGTACCAATGTAGCTGCCCTTGAATACCCGGTTTAGCATATAGGGGCGCTCCCAGAAGGTAGGCGTCTATGGGGTGTTGGTTACAAAAACTAAGCCATTGTAGTTGCTGGCTAAGATTAAACCCCCCCACGCCAACCATCAGTGGCACACGCAAGGTGAGCGCCGTAACGTGACGAACTACGGCTTGTTGCTCATCTATACTGAGAGCCAGAGCTTCACCAGTAGAGCCAAGAATAAGAATGCCGTTTCCCGCTTGCTCTTGCTCGCGCACAAGTAGGGTTAAGGTGTTAAAATCAATACTGCCGTCAGCATGCATCGGAGTGATCAATGCTGTCCAGACAATGGTATCTGCTAAAGAATGAGTTGTAGTCATCTCTCACGAACTTAGTGCGAGTTCGATTGAATTAGGAAGGGGTTGCCCGCCTCGCATCGAACTGGTTAAATTCGAAGAGCGAATGGGCTTAAAACACAGAGCCAAATGGGCCCAGCGTTACTAAGACCAGAAGCTCTCCACCAAAAACATAGCGCTAAGCGCTTATGGTGACAGTCGCTGGGATTCAACCCATGCGCCCGAGACAGTAAGTAGCAAACTTTACAGGTCTCTCGGCGTACATTCCCCTCGTTATGGTGCTTTGGAGTTTGCTCTCCTTCCCATAACTACCTGAATGACGCTCCTCTTCTAGCCCTTGCGACCACAGCACATGCGGCCGACTCAATAAGGGTGCCTTTTTATTCAATCACTTTATGCTTAACGCTGTCAACGCTAAAGCGAGAACAAATTTTACAAAGGCTGATTTTGTGTCAGTATTAAGGGGTTATTGCAAAGGCCCTCTTATGCAACGTCTTACCAAACACTTACAAAAACGTTATTTCTGGGCAGCCAGTGTGCTTGTTGTTGTCATACTTAGCTCTACAGTGTATGTGATGAAAAGTATCAATATGCAGCGAAATGACGCGAAAGTAATAAATATTGCAGGTATGCAGCGGATGCTTTCGCAGAAGATTGCATTGCATAAATTGGCCGTCAATGACCGTGCTGTAAGTTTTGAGCAGCAGCAACTCGCTCGTGCCACTATGCGCTTTTATAATAACCATGAGTTTTTATTAGGCTCACAGTTGGTGCAGCAAAGCCCTCAGGTGCTGGCGCTTTATCACCAGCAGGGCTTGGATGGTCGGGTGCGCCAGTATGTGCAGTTAGCGAGTCGCAGCGATGCACCTTTAAGTGCTTTTCAGGGTCAAAAACTACTGTCGTTATTGCAGGACTTAGATGCTGTTGTCACCGTATTAGAGTCAAAATCTAAGCAAAAAATAGAACATTTACAGCTTGTTATTCCCCTTTTAACGCTGGCAGCCATTGCTACTATTTTATGTGAGTGGTGGCTCATCTTTAATCCTTTGACACGTCGAGTGTCAGCCATTCTTTATCGGCTTCGTTACCAACGGCGTCAAGCCGCGCATGCGCATCGGGTAAAATCTGACTTTTTAGCTAATATGAGTCATGAGCTAATGACGCCAATTACGGGGATTATTGGCCTATTGGACTCTCATAATGCGGCTGGTCGCGAAGAACAGCAAACGGCATTGGGCTGCGCCCGACATTTGCAGGCGCTAGTGCAAGAAATGTTGGAATTGCAGAAGCTTAAGTCGGGAGCGTTTACTACTTTAGTGACCGAGCAGTCATTAAAGCAAACGGTGAGTGCAATATTGGCGCCTTGGCAGCTTAAGTCTGAAACCCTGCAGCGATTGAGTGTCGAGGGTGAAGATAGCCTACCTGTTCAAGCACAAACTGATCATCTGCATTTAATCCAAGCAGTTAATCAGCTATTGAGCAACGCCTTTATACATACGCGCGCTGCGGTGCATGTGCAATTTGAATACCATGAACCATCTGGGCTGCTGAGTGTTGTCGTTAAAGATAACGGCGATGGCATTGCTACTGCTGATATTGAGGCTGCTCAGCAACATGCTGTGTATTACAACACCGAGCAGGTACAGCACTTTCAGGGCGCGAAATTAGGTCTCAGCCTCGTGTATGCGTTGGCTCAAGAGGTGGGTGGAAGCCTTACGATTCGTAGTACCACAACAGGCACTGAGGCCAAGCTAACTTGGCCCGTACTTACTATCGACAAAGCCCGGTTAGAGCCAAGCAGCCAGCATGGCGATATTCTGATTGTTGAAGATAACCCAATAAATCAGTTAGTGCTTGCTAAACAAGCTCAGCAAATAGGCTTTAACACCACCATTGTTGATGATGGTGAGCAAGCACTCAATAAATTACTAGAACATCACTATCAATGCGTATTAATGGATTTAAATATGCCAAACAAAGACGGCATAAGTACCATTATTGAGATTCGTGAGCGCTTAGCGCTCAGCGTGCCTATTTTTTTGGTGACTGCCAGTCAAGATGAGCATCGCATCGCGCAGAGTATCACTGTCGGTGCCAATGCCGTACTTAACAAGCCGGTCAATACTCAGCAGTTGAGCGCGTTATTGAAAAAACACGTTATTGAGAGGGCTGCCTTTTCGTAACCGTAAATCCTTGTTCGCGCAGTAGGTTAACGAGCCCATTTTTTTCCGGTAAATGGAGCGCACCTACGGCGATAAACAGTGACTGCTGCTGCATTGGCTGGTTAAGTTGTGCGACCCAGTTTTGATTACGCTCAATAAGTAAAATATGCTCGTTAAGTTGGCCGAATTCAGAGTCATCAAAAGCATCGTGGTAGTACTGCCTCAGTATGTCAGTATCTCCCTGCTTCCACGCGCTGATCAATCGAGCAAAATAGTGGTCGAGGTCTTTGAGTTGGCGAAAAGTATCGTTGACCATTTCATCAGCGTAATTATCTAAGGCGCTGAACATTTCTAGTTGCTGCTCTAGCGACTCGAGCTCCATTATCGGCTTACCTATTGCGTTTGCCTTAGCTAACACTTGCTTGTCGATTCCGTTTTGCTCTGAATAGCCTGCATTTTGATACTCGATTTGCACCATAGTGAGTAAAACGGCCCAAGGCTTTAAGCCCGAGAACATGGCAATATTAATACTCTTTTGTGCAAAATAGTCACTGAGGCGTTGATAATTTTTACTGCTCAGTTCAGTTTCTAGCGTGCGGCCGTTACGCAGCATCATTAGCGGCATGGAGCGTTGTTGAATCTGCATAGGTGAGAGCGCGCTAATATCTACTTCAACGACCACTTTATCACTGCGGCTGATTGCTTGCTCAACATAAGAGGGGAGGCCTTTCATTGCTTCATCACCAACATGCACAGTGCCAAACAAATAGGAAGTAACGCCATTTTTCTCCACTTGCCACAGTGCCGGAGTGGTGTTTGCGAGGCAGAGCTGAGTGAAAAATGCAAAACAAATGTACAGCAGTGGCCAGAAGGTTTTTTTCATAATGGTATCCAGAGGTAGTTGTTTTTAGCCAGTGTAACTGAGTTCGGTAATTTAGCCTATTGGCTGACCATTTTTACTAAAAATATTCAGCTGTTACAGCACACTATGTTAAATACGTTTTAATGTCGCAATGAAAAAGTTGGAATTATTTTTCTCTTAACTGACTTTTGAGGTTTTTTTATGTGATTAATGTCGTCATTTTTAGTTGTTTCGCATTGTTTTTATGGTTGACTTAGAGGGGCTGCCAAGGTACTAATAGAAAAAGAGCGCAGAAATGCGGTAACAAACTTAAAAAAGCGAAGCGAAAAGTACATGTTGAATACGCAACTTAGCCTAGTCCTAGTGATTAACGTCGTGGTGATTATTATTACCACGGGGGCTTTGTAGTGCGTTAAAAAAGTAATTTCGCAAAGAAGCCCCCCGCACTGAAAAGTTCGGGGGGCTTCTTCGTTTATGGGCCAACACATTGAGGAATGAGGAAAAATGACTGGCGCAGAATTAGTGATCGACATATTAGCCAAAGAGGGCATAAACGAGGTATTTGGTTACCCTGGTGGGGCCATCATGCCCATTTACGATGCCCTTTATGAATCTCCAGTCACTCATTACTTAACTCGCCATGAGCAAGGAGCTGGCTTCGCCGCTGTGGGTTATGCATGCAGTAGCGGCAAACTGGGTGTGTGCATGGCCACTAGTGGCCCGGGAGCCACAAACCTGATCACCGCCCTTGCCGATGCCATGATGGACTCCGTGCCGTTATTAGCCATCACCGGGCAGGTACCCACAGCGGCAATCGGCTCGGATGCATTCCAAGAAGTTGACGTCTTGGGAATGTCTCTTTCATGCACTAAGCATAGTTTTATGGTTGAGCGCAGTGAAGATTTAGCGCATACCCTGCAACAAGCCATCCACTTAGCTCAAAGTGGTCGTCCAGGCCCTGTGCTTGTTGATATTCCAAAAGATATTCAAATGAATGAGGCGCATTACCAGCCTTGGCTAGCCGAATCAGAGCCGACGTCGCAACCTTGCCAGCAACAAGTTCAATTGGCTAATCAGTTGCTAAGCGAAGCTCAGCGGCCAGTGGCCTATATCGGTGGTGGGGTTCAAAGTGCTGGAGCCCAGCAGCAACTCATGCAGTTTCTATACAAGACCAATATGCCAGCGGTGCAAACACTTAAGGCGTTAGGCAGCGTCACACCGGATTATCCACTTAATTTGGGCATGTTAGGTATGCATGGCACTAAGGCCGCTAACTTGGCGGTACAAGAATGTGACCTGCTGTTGTGTATAGGTGCCCGTTTTGACGATCGCGTGACCGGCAACCTGACTAAGTTCGCGGCGAACGCGAAAGTTGTGCACCTTGATATCGATGCTGCTGAAGTTGGCAAGCGAAAGCCTACAGATGCATCGCTGGTGGCGGATTTAAAAATATCACTGCCGCAATTGCAGTGTTTTGTCAGCGAGCCGCAATGGTGTAACTATGTTGAGGAGCTAAACCAAGAGCATGCGTGGCGCTACGACTACCCCGGTGAAACCGTGTATGCACCAGCTTTACTTAATCAACTGTCGCAGCAGCTAAGTGCCGATGCAGTGGTATGTTGTGACGTTGGTCAGCACCAAATGTGGGTCGCGCAGCACATGCAATTTAGCCACCCGAGCAACCATTTAAGTAGCGGCGGCGCAGGAACTATGGGGTTTGGTTTACCTGCTGCCATTGGCGCGAAAATCGCCCGCCCCGAAGATACCGTGGTGGTGGTCTCTGGTGATGGCTCCATCATGATGAATATTCAAGAGCTGGCCACCATCCGCCGTAATAATTTAGATATTAAAATAGTGGTTATTGATAACCAAAGGTTGGGTATGGTGCGCCAATGGCAGCAGCTATTTTTCGCTGAACGCTACAGTGAAACGACCCTTTCTGACAATCCAGATTTTGTCGCTTTAGCGCGCGTTTTTGGCATCGCAGGGCGCTGCATCACTTCCCAGGAGCAAGTACAGGCTGCGCTTAGCGAGTTGCATAGCAGTGACGGCCCGTATTTGCTGCATGTGTGTATTGATGATGCCGATAACGTCTGGCCATTGGTACCGCCAGGTGCCGCGAACGATCAAATGCTGACGCAAACAAACCAACAGGGGCAACCATGAAACATCGCTTAACTTTACATCTTGCCAATCAAACCGTCGCCGTTGAACGCTTTTTACGAGTTGCTCGCCACCGTGGTTTCAAGCTAACGGCGTTGGAATTAGCCAGCAGTGAAGAGCATTATGCTATCAATATGACTGTCGACAGCGACAAACCCATCTATCTTTTAACGCAACAACTGAATAAGCTGGTAGATGTGCAAAGCGTGACTTTGCAACAACTACAACAACAAGCGATTTAGCGCTGCGACCAGCAAGGCGCACAGCAACACGGATTTATAAGAAGGTATTAACACATGACACAAACATCCGAATTAATCTGGCACAACGGCGAGATGATCCCTTACCAGCAAGCCACCACGCACGTATTAAGCCATGCCTTACATTATGGTAGCTCGGTATTTGAGGGGATCCGTGCCTATGACACCGCTAATGGGCCGGCTATTTTTCGTTTAACTGACCATATGAAGCGGCTTTTTGATTCAGCAAAAATCTACCGCATGGAAATCCCATTTTCACTGGAAGAATTAAATCAGGCGTGTAAAGAAGCGGTGAAACAAAATGGCTTTAGCGATGCTTATCTGCGCCCGTTTGCCTTTTTAGGTCACGTTGGTTTGGGGTTAAACCCCAAATCACACCTAGCCGATGTCACCGTAGCGGCCATGGAATGGGGCGCCTATCTCGGTGAGGACAGTCTCGCTCAAGGCGTTGATGTATGTATCTCTTCATGGAACCGCCTAGCGCCTAATACCATGCCCACGGCGGCAAAAGCGGGCGGCAACTATTTGTCTTCGCAGCTTATATCAGGTGAAGCCAAGCGTAACGGCTATGTTGAAGGCATTGCCTTAGACACCAATGGGTGTTTGAGTGAAGGAGCAGGCGAAAACCTCTTTGTGATTAAAAATGGTGTGCTATACACGCCACCGACCACCGCCTGTATTTTACCTGGCCTGACCCGCGACACCATTATGACGCTTGCCAAAGAGCGCGGTTATGAAGTACGTGAAGAGTCAATAGCCCGTGAGGCATTGTACCTTGCCGACGAATTCTTTATGACCGGTACGGCAGCCGAGGTCGTTCCGGTGCGCAGTGTCGACCAAATTCAGGTTGGCGAAGGTCAGCGTGGCGCTATCACCGAAGAGCTGCAAACCGCCTATTTTGATTTGGTCAAAGGGCGCAGTGAAGACCCGCGCGGCTGGCTAGAGTACGTAAACGACTAACGACGAGGTGCCACTAGCACCACTATTTTGGGAATGAGGTAAGTCAAGGCAGCCACGGCTGCGCTTGCAAATATATAGAGGTAAACATGGCAAAACTGCGCAGCGCAACAACCACCGAAGGACGCAAAAGAGCAGGGGCTCGGGCGCTTTGGCGAGCGACCGGCATGAACGACAGCGATTTTAAAAAACCGATTATCGCGGTGGTTAATTCATATACTCAGTTCGTGCCAGGGCACGTGCATTTGAACCAGCTCAGCGAGCTAATGGCACACACCATTCGTGATGCCGGTGGGGTGCCACGTGAATTTAATACCATCGCCATTGATGACGGTATCGCCATGGGCCACGGCGGCATGCTGTATTCTCTGCCGTCACGAGACCTCATTGCCGATTCGGTGGAGTATATGGTTAATGCTCACTGTGCCGATGCCATGGTATGTATCTCTAACTGTGACAAAATCACCCCAGGGATGATGTTAGCCGCGTTGCGATTAAATATTCCGGTGATCTTCGTTTCTGGCGGGCCGATGGAAGCGGGCAAAACCCGTCTTGCGGATATCGACATTAAATTAGATTTGGTTGATGCCATGATCAAAGGCGCCGACCCTAGTGTCAGCGATGAAGACTCAGAACAAGTAGAGCGCTCTGCGTGTCCAACCTGCGGCTCATGCTCGGGTATGTTTACCGCCAACTCGATGAATTGTTTATTGGAAGCCCTAGGCTTGGCTCTTCCAGGAAACGGCACCACGTTAGCAACGCATAAGGATCGGATGCAGCTTTATGTTGAAGCCGGTCAACGCATCGTAGATTTATGTCAGCGTTACTATGGCCAAGAAGACGACTCGGTGCTGCCGCGTAACATCGCCAATCAGGCTGCCTTTATGAACTCAATGACGTTGGATATCGCCATGGGCGGTTCATCCAATACGGTGTTGCATTTATTAGCCGCCGCCCAAGAGGCAGGGGTGGATTTCGATATGAGTGACATTGATCGGCTTTCACGCAGCACCCCATTTTTATGTAAAGTCGCTCCTGCGACGCAGCAATACCATATCGAGGATGTGCATCGCGCCGGCGGGATTATGGCCATTCTCAATGAATTGGCGAAAGCGGATAAGTTGGATTTATCCGTCGGCCATGTTGGGGGGGCCAACCTTGGCGAGGTGATCGCTCGCTATGATGCCAGCAAAGAAGAGAACACGTCGGCGCGCACATTTTACCGTGCTGGTCCTGCTGGCATCCGCACCACCAAAGCCATGAGTCAGGATTACCGTTGGCAAGAGATGGACTTGGACCGCGAGCAGGGCTGTATTCGCAGTGTCGAACATGCCTTTCGCCAAGATGGCGGGCTGGCGGTGCTTTATGGCAACTTAGCTCCCAACGGCTGTATTGTGAAAAGCGCGGGGGTCAGTGATGACATGTTAGTGTTTAAAGGCACTGCCAGGGTGTTTGAATCACAAGACGATGCAGTGGAAGGCATTTTAGGCGGCCAGGTACAAAAAGGCGATGTGGTGGTGATCCGCTACGAGGGCCCCAAGGGCGGCCCGGGCATGCAGGAAATGCTGTACCCGACTAGTTATCTAAAATCCATGGCCTTAGACAAGGATTGTGCGCTTATTACCGATGGCCGCTTTTCCGGTGGTACGTCGGGCTTTTCTGTGGGCCATGTTTCTCCTGAGGCTGCCAGTGGCGGTGCGATTGCTTTAGTTGAAGATGGGGATGAAGTGATACTCGATATCCCCAATCGGGGTATCAATCTGGGTTTATCGCAGCAGCAGCTTGAGGCGCGGGCACAAAAACAGCAGCAACGTGGCAAAGATGCATATAAGCCGCTCAACCGTAATCGTCCTGTAACAGCCGCGCTCAAGGCGTATGCGCTGTTGGCAACCAGTGCGGACAAAGGCGCTGTTCGCGACCTTGAAAAGCTTGAGGAGTTAAGCTGATGGCCGCCTCCGAGCTTGACTATTTTCGCGCTATTATCCAAGCCAATATGGAGCCTTTGGTTAAGTTCACAGAGGTCAGTGAACTGACTGCGTTAGAGCAAAAACTAGGGTGCAAGGTGTGGCTTAAGCGTGAGGACCAACAACCCGTTTACTCCTTTAAGTTACGGGGTGCATACAACAAGCTAAGGCAACTGGAAAAAGGCAGCAAGGTGATCACCGCCTCAGCTGGCAATCACGCACAAGGAGTGGCGTTAAGTGCCACCGAGTTAGGGCATCAAGCCATTATCGTGATGCCCCTTACCACGCCGCAGATCAAGGTCAGTGCAGTACGTGGCTTCGGCGGTGAGGTGATTTTACACGGCCATCACTTTGATGCTGCAAAAGCCCATGCCTTAAAACTGGCCGAGCAACTGCAGGCGGTGTTTGTGCCGCCATTCGATGATCCCGATGTGATCATTGGCCAAGGCACGATTGCGCGCGAGCTAATGCAGCAGCTTCCGCAGTTGGATGCGGTGTTTGTTCCGGTTGGCGGCGGCGGTTTGTTAGCCGGTATGGCGGTGTATATTAAATCGCTGCGCCCAGATATCCGCATCATTGCTGTGGAGGCCGAGGAAAGCGCCTGTTTGCAAGCGGCTATGGCCGCCGGAAAACCTGTAGAGCTCGAGCGGGTGGGCAGTTTTGCCGATGGCGTCGCGGTGAAGACCATCGGCAGTGAAACCTTTCGTCTGGCACAGCAGTTTTGCGACGAAGTCGTGACCGTCAGTGGTGATGAAATTTGTGCTGCGGTACAAGATATTTTTGTCAGCACGCGGGCTGTAGCGGAGCCCTCTGGCGCGCTGTCTTTGGCAGGGCTAAAAAAATGGGCGACAACACAGGCTCAGCAAGGAGCTAATTTAGCGGCGGTGCTCTCCGGGGCGAACTTAAATTTTGACCGTCTTCGTCACATCGCCGAGAGAACGGCGCTCGGTGAGAAGAACGAGGCGTTATTGGCGGTGACCATTAAAGAAGAGAAAGGTAGCTTTAAGCGCTTTTGCCAATGCTTAGGCGGGCGTGCGATCACTGAGTTTAATTACCGTTATGCCGGCCCGGGTGAAGCACAAATCTTTGTCGGTATCGGGTTGCGTCAAGGTGTTAGTGAGCTTGAAGAACTACTCGGTGAGCTTGAACATCAGGGCTATCACTATGTTGATATGTCCGACAACGAGCTTGCTAAATTACATGTGCGTTATATGGTTGGCGGCAAGCCGACACAGCAGCTACAAGAGCGGGTACTGCGCTTTGAATTTCCCGAATACCCTGGTGCGCTAGCGCGGTTTCTCGATACTTTGGGGAGCAAATGGAATATTAGCTTATTCCACTATCGTAATCATGGGGCTGCGCTGGGTAATGTGTTGGCGGCATTTGAAGTACCTGGGCAAGATTATAATGCCTTTGATGAGCACTTGAAACGCCTTGGATATGGGTTTGTAGAAGAAACAGGTAATTCGTGTTATCAGCAGTTTCTCGCACACAACGGCTGCGAAGAGGAGGGTAAAATTGCCCAACAAGCTGGTATTTAAGCCTAAGCTTTAATATAGTATTAACAGCATTAGCACAAGGAAGTACAGTGAAGCAGCGCATGGAATGGAAAAAGGGCCTACTGAGTTTATTTTTGCTTTTTGGCCCTTTTTTTTCAGTAATGGCCAGCCCTACTAAAGTGACCTTACAGTTAAAATGGCGACATCAATTTCAATTTGCAGGTTATTATGTTGCCAAAGAGCTGGGTTATTACCGTGATCTGGGCTTAGAGGTCGACATTGTCGAGGCTGTTGGTAACGACACTGACAGCGTGGCCAAGGTGCTCGATAATCATGCTCAGTTTGGTATCAGTCACTCCGGTTTGCTTAAGCATCGTCTGCAGGGTCAGCCTGTAGTCGCAATGGCCGCACTGATGCAATCCTCCCCCTATTGCTGGCTAGTAAAGAAACACTCACCAATATTCGCTCCGCAAGATTTCGATAGTAAGAAAATCAGCTCGCTTAGCGCCAGTGAGAATGCTGAGCTTATCACTATGCTTGCCAATGAAGGCATACAGCCAGAGGTTGTTGATATTGGTGCTCAGGAGCCATTGGCTGCATGGATTGAAGGGCGCCTCGATGCCATTCAGGTGTACATTACCAACGAGCCCTATACCTTGGCGCAACAAGGTATTGATTATCGTCTCGTATGCCCAAAGCAACATGGCTTCAATGTATATGGTGACGTGTTGTTTACATCACAGACCTTTCTTGATGCTCAGCCTGAAGTGGTAGCGCGTTTTTATCAAGCGAGCATGCGCGGTTGGCGTTACGCGTTACTCAACCTACAGCACAGTATTGCCCTCACTAAGCGTCATTATGCCGTTGATAAAAGCTTACAAGAGCTGGCTTTTGAAGCAGACCAACTCAAACCTTTGATGATGCGAACTGGCAGTACGCTAGGTGCAATGTCTGATGCGCGATGGCGACTGATTGCAGAGCTTTATGCACTGGATGATAAGCCTATGCAGGAGTACTTTCGCGGTTTTATGTACCAGCCAATACAACAAAGTGGTATGCGCTTGTCGTGGATGTTCATTTTGGCTATTGCCATCATCTTAGTTGCCGTCCCGACTTATGTTCGACTCGTGGTGCAAGCGCGAAAATCTAAATAGTATAGTGGCGAGATAAAGTTTTCTGCGCTTGAGCCAAGCGATTTGATATAATCTAACAATTGCAGTCCGTTAGTCTTTCTCATGCCATCGTTAACATCGCACTTTCAACGCCTAGATCAATTGCTTAATGACACTCGAGATTACTGGCAATGTGTAGCATTTTCATGCGAGCACTACCCTTGGCCTGAACTGACAACGGTGCTGGAGAATCTCAGCGATGAGCAAGTGGCTGAGCTTGATGCCCAGCCATCACAGTTAATAGACTACTTCAGTGCTCATATTGATCAGCTTTCGCAGTTGCCAGAACTAACCGATTTGCCTACCAGCACACAGGCACAGCCTCAAGCGCTACCATTTTGGCTAAGTAATGGTATTAAAGGCCGTAAATTGACCCAGCTACAGTGCTTTGTTGATGGACTCGCACCTGCGCAGGAAGGCAGTACCGTCTTAGAGTGGTGTGCGGGTAAAGGTCATCTCGGGCGCCTCCTCGCGCACCAACATCAGGTACCCGTGCATAGTGTGGAAATTCAGCAGCATCTATGTGAGCAAGGTGAACAGCTAGCGGATAAGCTAAACTTACCGATTCACTTTCACCAAGGCAATGTACTGACAGATGATTTTAGTGCCCTAATTGAGCAGTGTGATCACGCTGTTGCCCTACATGCTTGCGGTGGCTTGCATCAATCCTTGTTACGTCAGGCCTGTCAGCAGCAAACACCTCGTATTTCAATTTCTCCCTGTTGCTATCATCTGTTTATCGATGGCGACTATTACCAACCAATGAGCGCAGCTGCACAGGCAAGCTCATTGCAGTTGACCAGCAGTGATCTAAAACTTGCGCTGCAACAAACAGTGACTGCACCACAGCGAGTGCGGCGCGTGCGGCAAAAAGAGGTGTTATGGCGACTCGGGTTTGAACAGTTGGTGCGTGAGCAATTTAAGCGCTCACAGTACACGCCCGTGCCTTCGGTTGGTAAGCAGATATTCAGCGGTGAATTCTCAGATTTTTGTTTATGGGCGGCACGAGAAAAGGGCTTAACCCTGCCAGAAAAGTGCGATTTTACTCGCTATTTGAAGCTCGCAGAGCAAAGGAAGCGCATGACGGAGCGAATCGAACTGGTAAGACATCTCTTTAGAAGGGCAATAGAAGTTTGGCTGGTTTTAGATCGTGCTTTATATTTGCAGCAACACAATTATCAGGTGGGCCTCAGTGAGTTTTGCGAAACTGAAATCACACCTCGTAATATCTTAATTGAAGCCAGCATAAACAGTGAGATGCAATGAAGAATCTAGGTCACCTTTTTGAAAGTAATAGGCAATGGGCTGAACGAACTACGGACCATGACCCAGAATTTTTTCAAAAGTTATCGCAGCAGCAAAGCCCTAAATATTTGTGGATTGGTTGTTCAGATTCTCGCGTCCCTGCAAACCAAATAGTAGACCTTATGCCCGGCGAGTTATTTGTTCATCGCAACGTCGCCAATGTTGTGGTGCACACTGATCATAACTGTTTGTCGGTGATGCAATATGCAGTAGAAGTTTTGAAAGTTCAGCATATTATGGTGGTGGGTCATTATGGCTGTGGCGGCGTTAAGGCAGTGCTCGATGAGGCCAAGCTGGGGTTAATTGATAATTGGTTACGCCATGTTGATGACGTTAAAGCCCAGCATTTATCACTGTTAAATAGCGCACCTGAGGCTCAGCGTCTGGCTCGCTTAATTGAGCTTAATGTGATTGAACAAGTACGTAATGTTTGCCGTACCAACATAGTCCAAGATGCATGGGCTAGAGAGCAGCCGTTGACGGTGCATGGTTGGGTGTATGGGCTTGAAAACGGCCGTTTACATGACCTCGATGCCGTGGTTCGCTGTCATCAAGAGCTACACAGCAGCTACAAAGAGGCGCTGCACAACGTTGCCTTGCGCGTGAGAGCTAATGCGCAATAACGAATAGTTGGGCAGCCAATCTCGTCTCGAATTAACCTTCGTCTTGGTTTTCTTGGTTACCCTGAATTTGCGCTTCTAAAAGCGCCACTTTTTGCTCTAGCGCCGTCAGCTTTTCACGTGTTCTTACTAGCACTTGGCTTTGAATATCGAACTCTTCGCGGCTCACGAAGTCCATCTCTGAGAGTTTATTTTGCAGTACTTGTTTAGTCTTACTTTCAAAGTTTTCGGCCATATCGCGCATGCCTTTAGGCATGTTACTGCCAATCTGGCGAGCAATTTCTTCAATTTTTGCAGGGTTTATCATTGCACAGCTCCTTTTCTCACAGACTTAAGTGTAACTAACCTCAAGCACAAATAACAACTTGTTTGCCTTAGAGCAACGTTTATATACGCTGTATCTAACCCAAGTCACAATACAGTTTGCGTTAGTGCATACTTATTTATTTGTCACGGCCCTGATATCGCGGCTGTATCACTTGCGCTAATAAGATAAAATACGTAGCCCACGGATACTCAGATTAGGTTTTATGAAGCTCAACCCTCAACAAAACGAAGCAGTGAAATACATTAGCGGGCCTTGTCTCGTCCTCGCTGGTGCGGGCTCTGGTAAAACCCGCGTGATCACTAATAAGATAGCTTATTTGGTTCAGCAGTGTGAGTATCGAGCCCGTAACATCGCAGCGGTAACCTTCACCAACAAGGCTGCCAAGGAAATGCGTGAGCGCGTTGCGCAAACTTTAGGTAAGCAAGAGGCCAAAGGGCTGTGGGTATCCACCTTTCATACCCTCGGCTTAGAGATAATTAAAAAAGAGTTGAAAACCTTAGGTTTCAAAGCAGGCTTTTCACTCTTTGACGACCAAGATACGAATCAGCTTCTCAATGAGCTGACCGCAGACGAGCTAGATGGTGACAAAGACTTACTTAAGTTGTTGAAAATGCAAATCAGCGACTGGAAAAACGAGCTGATCTTGCCACAACAGGCTATTGCGGCTGCTCGAGAGCAGCAAAAAGCCCTTTTTGCACAACTTTATGCCCGCTATCAAACCCAGTTGCGTGCTTACAATGCGCTCGACTTTGACGATCTGATTATGATCCCGACGTTATTGCTTAATAGTCATGCCGAGGTGCGTGAGCGTTGGCAAAATCGCTTTCGTTATATGCTGGTGGATGAATATCAAGATACCAATACCAGCCAATACCAATTGGTTAAGCTATTGGTCGGGCAGCGGGCGCGCTTTACTGTCGTAGGTGATGATGACCAATCTATTTATTCGTGGCGCGGGGCAAAGCCACAAAATCTCGTACAATTGAGTAAAGACTACCCGCATCTGCGTCTTATCAAGCTAGAGCAAAATTACCGTAGTGCTGGACGCATTCTTAAAGCGGCTAATATTCTCATTGCCAATAATCCGCATGTTTTTGATAAAAAACTGTTTAGTGAGCTGGGCTTTGGTGATCAGATTAAAGTCATTGGTACTCGCGATGAGGAACACGAAGCCGAACGTGTGGTAGCAGAGATTATTTCCCATAAGTTTACCAAGCGCACAAGCTACCGCGACTACGCTATTCTATATCGCGGTAATCACCAAGCGCGGGTGTTTGAAAAGGCGCTGATGAGTAACCGTATACCCTATAAAATCAGTGGTGGGATGTCCTTCTTTGCGCGTGCTGAGATCAAGGACATGATGGCTTACCTGCGATTGCTGGTAAACCAAGATGACGATAATGCGTTTTTGCGCATCGTAAACACTCCCAAGCGTGAAATTGGTCCTATGACCTTGGAGAAGCTGGGTTCGTTGGCGAATGACAAGCACATTAGCTTATTTGCTGCATGTTTTGAGCCCGAGCTTGCACAGCGTTTACAAGGGCGAGGTTTTAACGCGTTAATGGGGTTTGCTCGGTGGGTCTTGGAGTTAGCCGATAACTGCCAACGTAGTGACACCCTTGAGGCGGTGAAAGACTTAGTGCGACAAATTAATTATGAAGCCTATTTGTATGAGACTTCGACTAGCGCTAAAGCCGCTGAGATGCGCATGAAGAATGTCTCTGAGTTATATCGTTGGATCACTGACATGCTCACTGGTGATGCTGACAATCCAGCCCTTACCCTACCTGAGGTGGTGATGAAGCTCACCCTGCGCGATATGATGGAGCGTAATGAAGAGGAAGATGACAGTGATGCGGTGCAACTACTGACACTGCATGCCTCTAAGGGCTTGGAGTACCCTTATGTATTTATGGTCGGTATGGAAGAGGGGCTGTTGCCACACCAAACCAGTATTGACGAGGACAATGTTGAAGAGGAGCGTCGCTTGGCCTATGTGGGGATCACCCGAGCGCAACAAGAGTTAGTGATGACGTATGCCAAAAGCCGTCGTCAATTTGGTGAAACCATGACCCCAGAAATTAGCCGTTTTGTGGAAGAACTCCCGCAGCAAGATTTGGCTTTCGAAGCACGAAAAGCACCACAAAATCAGCAACAACGCATGGAGCAAGGGCAGGCCCGAGTGGCTAATTTAAGGGCCATGCTTAAGAAGGAATAGCGTGAAGTGGTTGTTGCTCGGCAATGGCGTGTTGCTGACCAATAAAGTGGTGTACACCGTGATGCTCAAGCAGCGAGCGATAATTAAGAATACAGGGCCCTTTAGCGATCACCATGCAGTCATTTAGTTGTGTGACTGCCAACACGCCTTGCAGCATATGATCGTAACGTGGGTCCTGTAATACTCGACGGCTAAAGGTAGCATTGAGTAATACACAGAAGTAGGGCAGCTGGGTCAGTAAGCTTAGCTCGCAGCGATCTTTACCAAACTCATTAAGCCCAATATGCAATCCCTGCTGGTAGAGCTTGTCTAAATTTTTCATTTGGTTAGCGCTACAAAAGCGCAGCTCGGCTTCACTGAACAACAGGCAGAGTTTATCTTTATTCGTCAGTTGACCGACCCAATGACTAAGCCCCTCAAAGTGTTTATCATCCAGCAACAAACTTGAGCAATTGAGTAAACTCATAATGTCGCTCTGGTGTTGATTAAAGCCATATTTGAGCAGTTTGAGCTCTACCTTAGCGAGCTCGTAATTATCACTGGCAAAACGCTTAAGTTGTTCAAAACTGGTACTCCCGAGCACTGGGTGCTCGCCATAAGCATCGAGTAATTGCGCGTGAGGCTGCTGCTGGTCGAAGTTTACGATGTCGCTAGCACGAAAATGGGTGTGCAAATCCATTAGGTGATGACGTTGATGTGGCTCTTGCTGATCGTTGCCATAGCCTAGCAGCGGGTGATAAAACTCAAAGCGGCCTTTGCCAGTTTGTTTGGCATAATACATGGCGGCATCGGCATCACGAATGATTTCATCGGTATGGCTGTAGTCGCGTTTACTGTAAGTAATGCCAATACTGGCACCGCTTTGAATACAAATCCCTTGGTTGCAGAAGGGTTGCTGCATCACTGCAATAATGCGCTTGGCAACATCCTCGGCTTGTTGACGCTCGTTGAGTTGGGTGAGCAGAATAACAAATTCGTCGCCACCAAGGCGGGCGATCAAATCATGATCGCGAATACATTGTTTAAGCTTATCCGCCACTTCAATGAGGAATTGGTCGCCACACTGATGACCCAGCTTATCATTGATATCTTTAAACTTATCCAGGTCGATGAACAATACGGCAAAGTCTTTTTCAGGAAAGCGCTGATATTGCCCCAACGTGCGCTCAAGCTGAGATAAGAACAAACTGCGATTGGGTAACCCTGTTAGTGAATCATGATGAGCATCATGATAAAGCTGCTGCTCTATTTTACGGCGCTCGTCAATTTGTAGCTGTAAATGTAAGTTGGCTTGACGTAGCTCCCGCGTTTTTTCAGCCACACGTAACTCTAATTCTTGGTGGCTCTGTCGCAGCGCTTGCTGCGATAAATGGTTTTGCAGCACGTTGGCAATTTGGTTGGAGACGTAAGCGATGAGCTCAACATCCTCTTGCACGAAGTCGTACTTGTTGTTGTATGCCTGGCAAACAATGAGTCCAATCACTCCTTGCGCTGTTTTTAGGGGAGCTCCTAGCCAGCTAGTACAGCGACAGCTTGGGTCTAATTTACCTTGGCGCTCAATGATGCCCTCGGCAATCAACTGCTCGCTGCGAGCCCTATCTATTAATTGGCACTGCTTGGATGTTAGTACTAACTCACTAAAGCCTTTTGCAAAGGGTCGCGGACCAAAGTCTTCGCTGCACTCATCGACGGCGTAAGGGAAGGTAAGCCAATTATTGTCTTTATCATACAGCGCAATATAAAGGTTTTCCGCATAGGTGATGGACTTCATGATCTGGTGAACATGGTAGTAGACATCATCAATATTGATCGACTGGCTCGCCAGTTCCGATATTTGGAATAACGTTTGCTGTCGTTCTAAAGCTTTTTTACGTTGGCTAATTTCGTCATTAAGCGCTTGGTTGCTAAGCGTTAATGCTTGAGTACGTTGCTTTACTTGGCTTTCAAGTAATTCGCGCTTTTTCACCCGCTCAATGGCCGTTGCTAGATACAGCGCGATGACCTCAAATAGCTCAATTTGCTCTTGGCTATAGCCTTGTTTGGCATCATAGCTTTGCGACACCATGACACCAATCACATCGGTATCTTGATAAATAGGCACACCAAGCCAATGTTCGGCTTGCGCCCCTAAAATTTTGAACTTGCCTTGTTGCTGCGCTGCCGTCATGGTTTCACGAGTGAAGTAGGCGGTTGCCCGTGAACGAAATACGTAGCCAGTCACACCTTGCTCAAAATGCTGATCGGTGACTAAGGGAGTTTGTATTCCGTCTTTCTGATCAACGAAGTAGGAGAGCTCAAGTAGTCCTGTATCTGGGTTACGCAGGACCACATAAAAATTTTTACTCGGTACGTAATCGGCTAGCAGACGTTGAATTGCAGGGTAGAAAGAGCACAGCTCAGGAATGGTACTGGCTTGTTCTGACAGTAAAATAAGGGCATGTTGGAGGTGGTGTTGCTGCTTGTATTTTTGCAGCAACGCCTTCAGGCGTTTATTCTTTTTCTGGAGCTTATTGAGCTCCTGCGGGGACCACTCATCCACTGAACGTGCCATTTGTTATTTTTGTTTATTTATTAACCGCCAAATATTCCATCTTTTTTGGTTCAGGTCAAGGAGTATCGACCTCTATACTAGGAACGAAAAAGGGAGGCCATTGCCTCCCTTTTTTAACTTTTAACAAGTCGTTGTTACTGCTTAACCATAAAGTCGATAGCAGCTTGGATTTCCTCATCCGAACAATCCATACAAGTACCGCGCGGAGGCATTGCATTGAAACCATTAATCGCGTGATCAAGCAATGTATCCATGCCTTTTGCTAGGCGAGGTTCCCAGTCAGCTGCTGTTTTTGGAGCGCCGAGTGCACCTGAACCATGACATGCGAAACAGGCCGCTTGATATACTTGTTCACCACTGCGAGGGCCGCTTGGCGCCGCATCGGCAGCAGCAGTTTCACCGGCAAGGTAAACATCACCAACAGGTTGCAGGCGCTTTTTGATAGCTTCCTCGGTGAGTGAGTTGTCGTAAGGTTGCGCGTAAACAGCAGTGGATAACAGTAACAGTGCAGCTGATAGTTTCTTCATGTTTCTTTGCTCATTCGGGTGCTAACGGTCTATACGACCTGGTGACGAAATATCGGCAAATTATAACCGCAGCGAGCGATTTATAAAATGCCTAGATTTCATTAATGCGTTAAAAAGTAGCCATTTTATGCGCTAGCGCAAAATATTGTCGCCGTTGCACATCGCGTTAAACCCAGCTCAACAGCTTATTCACGGCTTTTTCGATACCGCTGGCTGCTTCTTTGACGGAGCCCGCAAGCATGTAGGCAGGCGTGGAAACAACCTTCGCTTTTTCATCAGCGACGATGTCATCAACGGCACAGTCCACATGCTCGGCGCCAAGTGCATTCATCGCTGAGGCAGTATCGTTGTCGTTACCTATGGTCGCTTTTGTGCCTTGTGGGTAGATGTGCGCAATCATTGCTGGCGCGATACACAAATAAGCCGCTGGCTTGCCTTGTTCGGCAAAGCTTTTACAGACCCGCTCTACCTCTGAATTTAATGAGCTATCGGCACCTTTTAGAGCGAAGTCGCATAAATTTTTTGCGGCGCCAAAGCCTCCGGGCAAAATAAGGGCGTCGTAGTCGCTAACATTAAGCTCTTTGAGATCAAGAATCTCCCCTCGGGCAATACGCGCCGCTTCTTCCAATACATTGCGTGTTTGCTGCTGCTCTTCCCCAGTTAAGTGATTAATCACATGGTGCTGGTCTATATTGGGGGCAAAACATTGATACTGCGCGCCCGCTTGCTCAAGATAAAGTAAAGTCAGTACTGATTCATGAATTTCGGCGCCATCAAAGACCCCACAGCCACTTAAAATTATCGCCACATTCGCCATTGTTTTGCTCCTTGATCAGATGAAAGATAATATTCTCTGCCCTAGTAAGGTAACGATCCTAGGTAGCTCCCGTCAACGCTGATTTATGCTCAGCTCTCATGCCACTAAGAGAAAAAAGTTATAAAGGATCACTAGGATCTTTGATCCTTTATGCTAGAATGCGTAGCTGGTTATCGAAAAGGACGTTGTACACGCATTCTTAGCGCCCCTTAGAAAGCCACTTTCCACATCGGATAAATAAAATAAAAAAGAAAACCGAATTACGCAGTCTTTTCTTTTTCTAACTAAAACAATGAGTTACAAACCTATCTGGATTCGAAAAATGGACCTGGAGGGTAAGTCATGATTTTTATCTACAAAGTTATCCACAGGTTTTTAGTTCATTACTTTTACTCTATTTACAGCGCTTAACAGCAATTGCAACTCGTTTTCTTAAGCGCCTTATGGCATCCTTGCGTTATTAAAAAACTGACATGTTTGAGTGTTGAAAAATGGCGCAGATCGCAGAAAATCCGCTTATCCTCGTTGATGGTTCCTCTTATTTATTCCGTGCATATCATGCGCCACCACACCTAACTAATTCTAAAGGGGAAGCTACGGGGGCTATTTATGGCGTAGTCAACATGCTGAAAAGCCTGGTCAAGCAGTATGACCCTACGCACATGGTGGTGATTTTTGATGCCAAAGGGAAAACCTTTCGCAACGATATGTACACTGAGTACAAGGCTAATCGCCCACCCATGCCGGATGACTTACGTACTCAGATAGAGCCGTTGCATAATATTATTCGTGCGATGGGTTTTCCTTTGATTAGTATTGAAGGTGTGGAAGCGGATGATGTGATTGGCACCTATGCACGTATTGCCAGTGAGCAGCAGCGTCACGTTTTGATATCCACAGGCGATAAAGATATGGCGCAGTTGGTCAACGAACACGTGACCTTGATTAATACCATGACGGGCAGTATTTCCGATCCCGATAGTGTAAAAGAAAAGTTCGGCGTGGGGCCCGATCGTATCATCGATTATTTAGCCTTGATGGGTGATAAAGTCGACAATATCCCAGGTGTAGAGGGATGTGGTCCTAAAACCGCAGTTAAGTGGCTCGAGAAGTACGGCTCTCTCGATGAAGTGATTGCCCATGCCGATGAGGTAAAGGGCAAAATAGGCGACAAATTGCGCAATGCCGTGGAGCACCTGCCACTGAGCTATGAATTAGCAACGATCAAGCTTGATGTTGAACTCGACAGCGATTTGGAGCAGCTAAAACTGCAGCAACCTGATACCGATGCCCTGATTGAGCTATATGGTGAGTGTGAATTCCGTCGTTGGTTGGCTGAAGTGCTGGATAAAGGCAGCAACACCGACACCCATCTTGATGCCCCCACCGATACTCAAGAAGTGCCAACCCGTGATGCTCATTACGAAACCATTTTAACCGAGCAGCAGCTGGATACTTGGGTGGATAAGCTTAATCAAGCTGAGCTCATTGCCTTTGATACCGAAACCACAAGCGTGAACTACATGGAAGCGCAGCTAGTCGGTATGAGCTTTGCTGTGACGGTTGGAGAAGCCGCTTATTTGCCGCTTACCCATGACTATCCTGGAGCACCGGAGCAACTGCCTCTTGACCTTGTATTGGCAAAAATTGGACCGATTTTGGCCGACGCTAACAAGGCGAAAGTAGGACAAAACCTTAAATACGATAAAAGTGTACTAGCCAATGCTGGTATCGAGTTTAATGGTATTGCCTTCGATACCATGCTCGAGTCTTATGTCTTTAATAGCGTTGGTACTCGCCATGACATGGATTCCCTCGCGCTGAAATACTTGGGCCATAAAACCATTAGCTTTGAGGATATTGCCGGCAAGGGTAAAAAGCAGCTGACCTTCAATCAGATTGAGTTAGAAAAGGCCGCTCCTTATGCTGCCGAAGATGCTGATATTACCCTGCGTTTGCACCAGCATTTGTGGCCAAAAGTTGAGGCGGATAGCAGTTTAAAAACCGTGTTTAGCGATATAGAACTGCCTTTAGTTAATGTGCTCTCTGATATTGAACGCACTGGCGTTGCCATTGATTCAACGATGCTAGCAAAGCACTCGCAGCGCCTTGGTGAGCGTTTGCAGGAGTTGGAAAAAGAAGCCTTCGACATAGCTGGCGAGGAGTTTAATCTAGGCTCGCCAAAACAGCTACAGGCGATTTTGTTTGAGAAGCTAGAACTGCCGGTGATCAAAAAGACTCCTAAGGGAGCTCCTTCAACCGCAGAAGAAGTCTTGCAAGAGTTGGCGCATGATTATCCGCTGCCTAAAGTCATTATTGAGCACCGAGGGCTGGCTAAACTGAAGTCAACTTACACCGACAAGCTACCGCTGATGGTGAACGAGAAAACTCAACGTGTGCACACCTCTTATCATCAAGCGGTGACCGCCACCGGACGTTTAAGCTCGACCGATCCTAACCTGCAGAATATTCCCATTCGTTCAGAAGAAGGTCGCCGCATCCGTGAGGCCTTTGTTGCCGCCTCTGGCTATAAAATTGTCGCTGCCGATTACAGTCAGATAGAGCTGCGCATCATGGCCCATCTTTCACAGGATAAGGGCCTGCTCAGCGCCTTCGCTGACGGCTTAGATGTGCACAGTGCCACTGCCAGCGAGGTTTTCTCTGTGCCATTGGAGGAAGTGACTAATGATATGCGCCGTAAAGCCAAAGCCGTTAACTTTGGTTTGATTTATGGTATGTCGGCATTTGGCCTCTCGCGGCAGCTCGATATTCCGCGCCATGAGGCCCAGCATTATATGGATAAATACTTTGAACGCTTCCCTGGCGTTTTAGAATATATGGAACGCACTCGCGAAGGAGCCGCAGATAAAGGCTATGTCGAAACGCTATTTGGTCGCCGTTTACATTTACCGGAGATCAATGCTCGCAATGGAGCACGGCGTAAGGCCGCAGAGCGGGCCGCAATTAATGCACCGATGCAGGGAACTGCTGCGGATATTATCAAAAAAGCGATGATCACCGTACACCAATGGGTGCAACAACAACCACAAGGCACGGTCAAACTATTGATGCAGGTACACGATGAGTTGGTGTTTGAAATTGCTGAGCAACATGTTGATGCCTACACCAAAGAAATCTGCAATCTTATGGCCAAAGCCGCTAGTTTAGATGTGCCGTTAATCGCCGAGGCGGATAGCGGAGATAATTGGCAGCAGGCACACTAGCATCAAGCAGCTTGAGTACTTTGTGCTCAAGCTGCACTTAGTTAAAACCCTGTAAAAGAGTATAAGAAATAGTTTTATTTGGTTTATATAGGATTAAATAAGCGCTGTTGCGCGCGCTTTGCGTTTATTTCTCGATATTGATTTGCTACAGTCCGCGCGTCCTCATCCTGTAGGACATCCTGTTGATGATGTGCCACTCGCTTTGCGATGGTACAGCGTATTGATAGCTTCTCCCCAGATTGCTATACCGGCTTACCGTTTTGGTAGGCCGGCTTTTTCTACTCCTTCTCTGTTATGTTTTTTATTCTCTTTCCTAGCATTTTGCTGGCTGATCCCTTACTCATTTTTTTAAGTATCCCTGAGTAGTTAGTTCACCTGTAGATACTTTATTGCTAGCATGGTGATAATCATTCTTATCGAAGGAAAGCGTAATGTTTAATAGTTTTGTTCGTTCTTTAATGTGTGGAGCGCTGCTTGTTGGCAGTACCAGTGCATTAGCTGCGTGGCAGGTAGATAATAATCACAGCCGCGTAAATTTTGTCTCAGTAAAGAATAACGCTATTGCGGAGAACCACTTCTTCAAAGACGTTTCAGGCAGCGTTGATGAGAGCGGCATGTTTAAGCTAGCGATCGATCTCAACAGTGTTGAGACGCAGATCCCGATTCGCAACGAGCGCATGCAGAAATTTCTTTTTAACACCGTCGAGTTTCCCGCGATGGAAGTTACTGCGAATGTCAGTGAATTAATCGCACAAGCGAAAGATACCGGCGTGGCTCAAGGAAATGTTCAAGCACAGCTCGCGTTACACGGTAAAACTAAAGCTCAGCAAATAGCTGTGAGCGTGGTGGCAAGTCGTGCCGGTGACCTGGTGGTTAGTTCTATGATGCCAGTATTAGTAAGTCCTGCTGACTTTGCGTTGCAATCGGGGATCGACAAGTTGAAGTCATTAGCCGGGTTAGACTCTATAACTCGCGCCGTTCCTGTCTCTTTTGTACTGACCTTAAATGAGCAGTAATGAGCAAGCGCTAGCGGCTCTGTCGCAGCAACTTGAGGGGCAAATTGCGCCTTTAGATCAATGGTCGCCGCAGCAATGCGGCACCATCGACATTCATATTACTGCAGATGGTCGTTGGTTCCATCACGGCACCGAAATTAAACGTGCTCGTTTAGTTAAGTTGTTTGCTTCGGTGTTGTGGCGTGAGCAAGGGCAGTACTATCTAAAAACCCCTGTTGAACAGATGGCTATCAGGGTGGACGATGCGCCGCTATTAGTTGTTGACTGGCGTCTAGCTACAGCGCAAAACGCAGCGCATCCAGCGGTTATTTGTATCGATAATATTGGCCGTGAATTTGTGCTCGGCGCACAGCATCCGCTGCTTATACATGCCGATCCGCAAGGGCAGAAGCTGCCTTATCTGCAGCTGCCTTATGGGGTGCAAGCGAAATTAGCGCGTACGGTGTATTATGCGTGGGCCGAGCAGCTCGCTCAGCCCCAGGGTGAGGAGTTTATAATCTATTCGGCAGGAGAGTCGTTTTCACTCGGCGGCTGAGTGACAACAGGCCCTAAAAACCACTCATCTAGCTGCTTTCTTAACTCATTCAAGCCGGTACCTTTAAGCGACGAGAATGCGTGTACAGTGATGTTGTCTGCTACCTCAGCAAGCTCGCGGCGCACCTTTAGCACCTCAGACTTACGTTTGCCTTGCTTGAACTTATCAGCCTTAGTCAGTAGCGCCAACACAGGAATGTCGCTGGAGCTGGCCCACTCGATAAGTTGACGGTCGAGATCTTTTAGGGGATGACGTATGTCCATCAACACTACTAAGCCTTTTAGACTCTCGCGCTTTTGTAAATACTCACCTAAAGAGCGTTGCCATTTTAGTTTCATCTCCATTGGCACTTTGGCAAAACCATATCCAGGTAAGTCAATTAGCCGCTGATCCTCTTGTAACGCAAAAGTATTGATCAATTGTGTGCGTCCAGGCGTTTTACTAGTACGAGCGAGTTTTTGTTCGGTCAGCGTATTTAGTGAACTGGATTTCCCGGCATTGGAGCGCCCTGCAAACGCGATCTCAATACCTGTATCCTCCGGTAATTTACTGATATCCGGGGCACTTGTTATAAACTTAGCTTGCGTATAATCAACGCGGGATTTGGCCACATGAACTCCTCAGTGAGGCACCAAAATTAGATTAACCGCTAGTTTATATCAGAAAGCGGCTAAGCTAAAGGTGCAAGCAATGGGTCAGGAAAGCTCGGCAAAACTATGCGCTGAGACAAATTTTCCTTAAAACCCCGCATTTTATAAGCTTAATGTGGGCAGAAAACGTGCCAGAGAAATTTTTATCGTGTAGAATAGAGCCATTGCATCGAAAAGATTGTAAACGAATACAGGGTCCGAAACAGAGAATTTACCATGAAGAAATTAGCACTATCCTTAACTATGTTAGTTGGTGTGTTGAGTGCAAACAACGCAGCAGCATTTGATGGCGACGCCAGCGCAGGTAAAGACAAATCGGCGACATGTGCTGCGTGTCATGGCGCTGATGGTAACGCGCCTGTCACCATGTACCCTAAGATCGCAGGTCAGCACGCTGAATATCTATATAAGCAGCTTAAAGAATTTAAATTAGGCATGACCTCTGGGGGCGAAGAAGGTCGCGCGGATCCAGTCATGGGTGGCATGGCAATGCCTTTGAGCGATCAAGATATGAAAGACTTGTCTGCTTATTTTGCCTCGCTCAATATGTCTGAGGGCACAACCCCTGAAGATGTTGTCGAGCAGGGCGAAATGCTTTACAAAGCAGGTGACGCTGAACGTGGGATTCCTGCTTGTGCTGCGTGCCATGGTCCTCGTGGTAACGGTACATCTTTAGCTGGATTCCCAAAAATCTCGTTCCAGCATGCGGAATACCTTAAGGCGCAGCTAGAGAAATTCCGTGATGGTGCACGTGCAAATGACCACAATGGCATGATGCGTGACATCGCTAAGAAATTGACCGATGAAGATATCGAGGTCTTATCAAAGTACCTAGGTGGTCTGCACTAATATTCAGCCTCGTCCAAATGGATGGGGTTTTGAAAAGTGACTAAGAAAGCAGCATTAGCTGCTTTTTTTGTGCATGTTAATTAAGTTGACGATATCTCCACCTGCTTGTGAGACATTGACCATATGTGAATGTAATCTATTGCTCATTTTAAATCACTAAATAAACCTTAACTTAATGAAATTAAAAAAATTACCTATTTTGGTACGGCAACAAAACTACAAAAAATAGTTAAACCAGTTGTAACTAAGTTATGAATCAGTAAATTAGTTGCTGTCGCAACAAACAATAACAACAGGGAAATTCGTAACGGAATCGCGGCAAGTTTGTGCGCTAGGGGAGCATCGAAAGATGCACAACCAAGGAAGAATAACAAAGAGTTAGGAAGACCGAGAAAAATAAAACACCACACGGAAGATAATAAAAACAATACGGAAAGTGATAACAAAAATAATAAAATAAGACTTAAAATCAAGTCGAAGGGAGAAGTGTCCAAATTCATTTTGGCGCTCGAGTTGCGAGGCGGTAGAGGTTAGCTCTACCGCCTTTTTATTTGTCCTGTTACAATAGTCGCTATGAAAGCGAATACCTGCCCGCTGTGTCAAAGCTCAAACCCAAATCACTACTACCGCGACAAAGTACGCGACTACTGGCAATGCCAGCGTTGTGCATTGGTGTTTGTGGCGGCGTGTCAATACGTAACGGCAGCACAAGAGAAGGCCATCTATGATCATCATGAGAATGACCTTGATGACCCAGGGTACCGTCGTTTCCTAAGCAGGGTCTTTAATCCGTTGCAGCAGCGTTTAGTTGCTCGAAGTAAAGGCTTAGATTTTGGCTGTGGGCCAGCGCCCTTACTCGCTGCTATGTTGCAAGAGCAAGAACATACAGTGGCATTGTATGATCTCTATTACTACCCTGATCAATGTGTACTTAATGATCGTTATGACTTTATATGCAGCACCGAAGTAATAGAGCATTTGGCCGAGCCTCATATTGTCCTTGGACAATGGTACGAATTATTACGCCCAGGGGGCACTTTAGCTTTGATGACCAAGTTAGTTATCAATGCTGAGCGTTTTGCCACCTGGCACTATAAAAATGATCCAACACACATTGCCTTTTATAGCAAAGCTACCTTTGCTTATATCGCCGAGCAGTTTGGATTTAATGTGGAATTTATTGCGGCTGATGTGATCTTCTTAACACGGCCGCGCGATAGAGATTAACTATGACGAGAAAGAAAAAGTCCCGCAAGGTCATCAACAACGGCACTGCGCGTTTAAGTAAAGATAAGCTCAGAGAGCTGCGAGCGATGAAAGAGCAGCGCAGCAAGAAAAAGAAAAAAGGTGCCGAGCCCGGTAACCGTAATTCACAACTTTTAAAAGTTGAGGGTAGCGAGAGCAGTGAGAGCGGCAAAACAGATAAGCGGGTGGGCAGCAAAAAGCCTGTGAGCTTAACACCACAGGCACCTAAACAGAGCAAGCCTGAGTCTAAACCTCGGCGCAATCTTCAACCACAAGCGACTCTGCGCCAAGCGCATGAGCCAGAACTGAGTCCGCAACAAGAGTTGGCACAGATTGAAGCGGATGAGCGCCTGCTAGCGCTTATTGAGCGTCACGATCAGGGCGAAGTTTTAACAGGCAAAGATGCAAAATATTTCAATGCCAAAGTCGCACGTCATGAGCAACTATGCGAGATATTGGGCATTGATGATGAAGACTATGCGGATGACGAAGATCTGCTTGATAGTTATATGAATGATTCTTTGGCGGATGAGTGGTTAGACGAAGAGGATAAAAAATGAATTCCATGTGGATCATTGCCATCGTAATTGGGGCGCTGATCATTGCTGGGTTGGCTTTTTACGCAGGGCGTTTGATTTGGCAAGTGAAGGAGCAAAATCAGGCGATTGCAGCTAAACGAGCAGAGCTCGCCGAAAAGCGCTTAGCCCGTAATGCAAAATTGAGTGATAGTATCCACCTGCTCGCGAAAGCGATGAAAGAAGGTCAATGTGAATACTCGGAAGGGTGTTTACGAGTGTGGGTGCTTATGAGCCAGTACAGCTTCGATCAAGAGCGCGACTTGCAGGCGCACTATCCGGGTGTCTATGCCATGTACGATGCGGTCAAGGACTTACCTACTCATGAGGCACGTAAAAAATATTCGAAGAAGGAAATCTTCAAGCAAGACAGTGCGCGTTGGCGTAAAGAAAAAGAGTTGGAAGCGGATATTCTTGAGGATGCAGAAAAAATCCTCACTGAATTTACAGCTGACCCCAACAGTAAGCATGTGTTTATGTAAGAAAAGCCGCTGTACAGCGGCTTTTTTATCACTTCTAGATTACTCGCGAAAAGCGTTGTTGGTTGAGTTTTTGTTGTAAGTATTGATCAAAACACATACAGATAATGCGAATGAAGAGAATGCCTTTTGCAGTTACGCGAATATGCTGCTCACTAACGCTAAGCATGTCATCATTAATAAACCCCTGTAACTGCGCTAGCTCGTTGGCAAAATGCGCTTTAAAGTTTATATCGTATTGATTTGAGAATGCGTCCATATCTAGCTCAAAGTGGCAAATAAGCTGCTTTATTATCGCCGCGCGAATCTGGTCTTCATCGTTGAGTGTCAGTGCTTTACAAGCACTCAGAGTATGATGTTCTAACGCTTGGTAATACAGCTTCAACTCTTTGTGGTTTTGAATAATGTGATTGCCCAGTTGCGAAATGGCGGACACGCCTAAACCCAGTAGGGGAAGGTCGCCGCCGAGAGTGTATCCTTGAAAGTTCCGGTGCAGATGACCTTGGCGCTGAGCGACAGCCAGTTCATCATCCGGCTTGGCAAAGTGGTCCATACCAATGAATTGGTATCCAGCCGCGAGCATGGCGGAGAGGGTTTCTTTAAACATCGTCAGCTTGGCTTGGGCGCTGGGCAAATCGGCGTCTTTAATTTTGCGCTGCGCGGCAAAACGCTCTGGCAGATGGGCATAATTAAATACCGAGACGCGATCCGGGCCAATATCAATCAGTCTGGCAATGGAGCGCGCAAAGGAAGCCGTTGATTGTTTCGGTAATCCGTAGATCATATCAACATTGACCGAGGTAAAGCCTACCGCTTGCGCGCGACGAACCAGTTGTTCTACATCCTGTGCGCACTGTGGTCGATTAACGGCGTTTTGTACCTCATCATTGAAGTCTTGAACACCAAAAGAAATACGATTAAAACCGAGCGCCTTAAGCTCATCAATGCGCTCTAGCGGTAAAGCGCGGGGATCAACTTCAATGCTGCGTTCACTGTCGCTGGCAATATTAAAGTGTTCATTAATGAGTGCCATTAAGCGGTGCATCTGTGCGCTATCTAAAAAAGTTGGCGTGCCGCCGCCCAAGTGCAGCTGTTTAACTTTTAAGTGGCGGCTATGCTCACTTAATAGCGCCATTTCCTGGCCTAGATAATCCAGGTATAAATCCGCTTTATGTTGGTGGCGGGTGACAATTTTATTGCAGCCGCAGTAATAGCAAAGTTGGTGACAGAAGGGGATATGAATATACAACGATAATTCATCGCCCTGACACTGATTTAGTGCGTTTATTAGCGTATTGCCATCAGCCCCATCAGTTAATTGTAAAGCCGTAGGATAAGAGGTATATCTCGGGCCAGAAACGTTGTATTTGTTTATTAGCTCATTGTGCCATTGTACTTGTGCTATCACGACGCTCTCTCACATAGGTGGAAGTGCGGCTAGTTTACTTAACGTGCACAGCGGTGCTTTGATCTACAGCAATTGAGCGTGAACTATTCCAAAGTCGGGGTATTGCGTGCCAGTTCAACCAGTAGAGCATGGGCACTATCGCCGGTCATTTCATACGGATTAAACTCACTTTTGCCGCTAAAGCGCATGGTGGTTTCGCGAATAATGCTTGAAGCGGGGATATAACCCATACTCCAACGGCCAAAATTACGTTCAGTGATCTCACCATAGCTCAGCAGCAGTATATCTTGATGCCGTGCATCGCTTAGTATGCGCTGGTACAAAGCATTCACTCTGGCTCTTGAGCCTTCTAAACACTGTAAAAAGTATTCATGGTTGAAACAGAGTAATCCTGATATATCGTTACTTCGGTTGTTGCTGCGCGAGTGCTCTAAAATTTGTGCCACATCGTCAGTGCTGAGAGAATCACTGACACGGGAAGCGTAAACTAAACGAACTAAAAACATAGCAAGTTGAATTCCTTGGTGTTGTACTGTGCAAAGTGTAGATGGCGCTGAGTTAATTTGGGAGAAAATATGACAAAAAAAATCGTGATTATTGGAGCCGGTTGGCTTGGTGAAGCGCTGGCACAGCGCTGTTTATCGTCAGGGTGGCAGGTACAAGCAACGCACCGTCGTCGTGGAGAGCAAAGTCACGAACGTCAATTTGTTATTAACGAGCGTGGTGAACTTGAGCATGACCTCGATTTAACCGATGCGTTTTGGCTATGTGCAATGACTCCGGGGAGTCGAAACCCCAATAGCAACTACCTACAAAGCCTCGAGGCGGCGCTGGCGCTCTATCAAACATTGCATGGCCGAGGGTTCGTATTGTGCTCAAGCTCGGGTATCTACCCTCAACAGAGTGGCGACTACAAAGAAAGCAGTGAATTGACGCTAGGCAGTGAACGTCAGCAGCGTTTGTTTGCTGCCGAACAGCGCGTGTTACAACAGGGGGGGCGGGCACTGCGTCTAGGAGGTCTTATAGGCCCGAAGCGGGAACCGGGGCGTTTTGTTAGTGGTAAAGCGCTATCATCACATGGCGATGACGTGGTGAACATGGTGCACCGTGACGATGTGATTGACGGCATTTTGCAGCTACTGTCGCACTATGAGCAAACGCAAAGCGTTTACAATTTGGTTCATCCTCAGCACCCTACGAAACAGCAATATTACCGTGATCACTGTCAGCGTTTGGGCAATGAGCCTCCGACCTTTACCAATCAGAGGCCCATTAAACGGCGTATCGATGGAAGCGCCATCGAACAACTAGGGTTTAGTTATCAGCAACCCATTTAAGCCGACGGCAACACCCCGTCAATCAGAGCACATAGTGCGCGCTCTTTGAGCAATTGATTAGCGCGCTCAATATCGGGGGCGAAATACCGGTCCTTGTCATAGTAAGCGACGTGCTCTCGCAAAGTGGCCTTGGCTTGCTCAACACTGGCGGCCGCTTTTAGCGGAGCGCGAAAATCAAGCCCTTGCGCACTAGCTAAATACTCTACTGCGAGTACACCGCGAGAATTCTCCGCCATATCTTGCAGTCGTCGCGCAGCAAAGGTGGCCATCGACACATGATCTTCTTGGTTGGCCGAGGTGGGTAGGCTATCGACCGATGCTGGGTGAGCTAAGGATTTATTCTCCGAGGCCAAAGCTGCTGCGGTGACTTGGGCTATCATAAAACCCGAATTTACGCCGCCGTTTTCCACCAAAAATGGCGGTAGTTTAGATAAGTTCGAATCTATAAGTAGGGCGATGCGGCGCTCAGACAGCGCGCTGATTTCGCTGATCGCTAAGGCGAGATTGTCCGCTGCCATGGCAATGGGCTCGGCATGAAAGTTGCCCCCGGAAATGATTTCACCTTGCTCAGCAAAGACCAGCGGGTTATCGGTGACGCCATTGGCCTCGACTAGAATGACTTCACTGGCTTGGCGAATTTGCGTTAAGCAGGCCCCTAGTACTTGTGGCTGGCAGCGTAAGCAGTAAGGGTCTTGCACTTTTTCACAGTCGATATGAGCGCGGCTAATGGCTGATTCTTTATCTAGCAGTTGCCGAAAAACTTGGGCGCTGTCGATTTGCCCTTGTTGGCCTCGGGCGAGGTGAATACGCTCGTCAAAAGGTGCCCGTGAGCCCATTGCCGCCTCAATGCTCATGGCGCCGATAACCGCACTTTGTGCCCATAAATCTTCGCCCTGAAATAGTCCCTCTAAGGCTAATGCCGTCGACGCTTGGGTGCCGTTGAGTAGTGCCAAGCCTTCTTTCGCGGCAAGGGTGATGGGGGTTAGGTTAGCTTTGGCGAAGGCTTGCGCTGCTGGCAAGATATCACCTTGATAGCGCACTTCTCCTTCTCCTAATAGCGGTAGGCACATATGTGCTAAGGGCGCTAAGTCTCCGGATGCGCCCACTGAGCCCTTAATGGGAATGCACGGGTAAATACCAGCATTAACTTGGGCAATTAAGAGATCGATAACACATTGCCGCACCCCGGAAAAACCGCGTGATAACGAGTTGATTTTCAACAACATCATTAAGCGAACTGTACTATCTTGCATCAACTCACCAATACCGGCGGCATGTGAGAGCACAATAGAGCGCTGCAGCAGCTCTAATTCCGGCTCAGCAATTTTGGTGTTCGCAAGTAAGCCAAAGCCAGTATTAATACCATAAACGGTTCGCTTATCCTTAATCACTTGTTGCACGCAGGCGGCGCTTGCGGCGATAGCGCTCAAAGCACTCTCGTCTAAGGTGATATTGATAGGTTGTTGCTGCGCTTGGCGCAAAGTGGCTAAATCGAGCTGACCAGGGTGCAGGTGAACATTAATCATGGCGTTGCTCCTTATTGACCATAGGTAAATCTAAGCCTTGCTCGGTAGCGCAGTCTATGGCGATATCGTAGCCGGCATCAGCATGGCGCATCACTCCGGTAGCGGGGTCGTTCCACAGCACTTTCCCCAGTTTGTCGTGTGCTTCATCGCTGCCATCGGCAACAATGACTACCCCAGCATGTTGGCTAAAGCCCATGCCTACGCCACCACCATGGTGTAGTGACACCCAAGTGGCGCCGCCAGCGGTGTTCAGTAACGCGTTTAATAACGGCCAATCCGATACCGCATCTGAGCCATCGCGCATTGCTTCTGTTTCTCGGTTAGGGCTTGCAACTGAGCCAGAATCAAGGTGATCGCGGCCAATGACAACCGGGGCTTTTAGTTCACCGTTTTTAACCATGGTGTTAAAGGCTTGCGCTAAGCGGGCGCGATCTTTGAGCCCTACCCAACAAATACGAGCCGGCAGACCTTGGAATTGAATGCGCTCTCGAGCCATATCAAGCCAATTATGCAGATGCGGGTCATCGGCAATAAGTTCTTTCACCTTGGCATCGGTTTTATAAATGTCTTCTGGATCGCCCGATAAAGCCACCCAGCGGAAGGGACCAATACCTTGGCAAAAGAGAGGGCGAATATAAGCAGGCACAAAACCAGGGAAATCGAAGGCGTTATTGACGCCCATATCTTGTGCCATTTGGCGAATATTGTTGCCATAATCTGTGGCAGCGGCGCCTGCGTGTTGCATAGCCAGCATGGCACGTACCTGCACCGCCATGGATTGCTTCGCTTCGCGTACCACCCGCTCTGGGTCTTGCTGGCGCAGCTCATGAGCTTGCTCCAGAGTCCATCCCTGTGGCAAATAGCCATTTAATGGATCATGAGCGGAGGTTTGGTCGGTGACCACATCGGGTGTAACTTGACGCTCAACCAGCTCGCTGTAAACATCGGCGGCGTTACCTAATAACCCCACTGAGATTGCTTCACCTTGAGCGCAGGCGCTGTTAATCATTGCTAAGGCTTCGTCTAAGCTACTGGCTTGTTTATCCAGGTAGCGGGTTTTTAGACGAAACTCAATTCGGCTTGGGTCACACTCAACGACTAAGGCACTAAAGCCTGCCATGGTTGCTGCTAACGGCTGGGCTCCGCCCATGCCTCCTAGGCCGCCGGTGAGGATCCAACGGCCCTTTGCTTGACCTTCAAAATGCTGTTTGGCCATTGCCACAAAGGTTTCATAGGTTCCTTGCACTATGCCCTGAGAGCCAATATAAATCCATGAGCCAGCAGTCATTTGTCCGTACATCATCAGACCTTGTTTATCGAGCTCGTTAAAGTGCTCCCAATTAGCCCAATGAGGCACCAAATTTGAATTCGCGATGAGCACTCGGGGAGCATTGCTGTGGGTTGTAAAAACGCCAACAGGCTTTCCTGATTGCACCAATAAGGTTTGGTCGTCCTCAAGGCGGTCTAGGGTGCGAATGATCTCATCAAAACAAGGCCAGTCACGAGCTGCGCGGCCTATCCCGCCGTACACAACCAGTGCTTCAGGGTGCTCGGCAACCTCTGGGTCGAGGTTATTCATTAGCATGCGTTTAGCAGCTTCAGTTTGCCAGCTTTTAGCGGCGATTTTATCACCGTGCGGGGCGCGAATAACGCGGCTATTATCTAATCTGTGTGTTGTCATAATGTCACCTGTTGATAGGTTGTATATACAATTGGTTTTTATAAAATTTTTTAACTGCGTTTAGTGAATGTTAAATGGCCACCCAAGCGATATTTGCTGCCCGGAGATACAAGCCTAGCGAAGCTAACAATGCCTCTTTGTGACCAGGTACGACGGATCACTTGTAAGCAAGGCTCTTCGTTATAGAGGTTTAACCACGTACACATTTGTTGGTTTGGAGTAATAGCCTCGACCGTATGTCGGGCCTCGGTCAGAGGGGCAACTTGAGACAAATACTCATGTGGCGTCAGGGTATGAAAATCCTGCTGTAGGTAGTTAGGTGCCAGCTCCGGGTTAACAAAGCGTTCTTCTACTTGCAGGGGCGCATCGTTTTCAAAGTGCACTAATACTGAGTGATACACCTGCTCGCCGGGCTCCACGCCTAGCGCAATAGCGATGGGGGCAACGGCATCAATGGACTCTAGGGTTACCGGCGCACAACTGTAACTGTGGTTACGTTCACGCACCTCATCGGCGATGTTACGGATCTCCAACAGTGATGACTGTGATTTAAAACTGGCAACGAAGCTCCCTAAGCCTTGAGTGCGAGTGAGTATGCCGGCATCGGTAAGCTCACTTAGAGCACGGCGTGCGGTCATGCGGCTGACTGCAAACTGCTGCGCAAGCTGGTTTTCTGATGGCACACGTTGGAACTCTTGCCATTGTCCGCTGCGGATCTGGGTTAAAATATGATCTTTAATTTGATGATACTTAGCTGACGACATGGGGGCTCCTAATCAATACCATCGCGGCACTTTGCACTGCCTTGGTTATTATGTAAACATGGCATAAATATCTTGTATATACAAGCTTAGCAAATTACTCATTAGGAGCACGTCTAATGCACGCGGATCACATTATAGTAGATGTAAATATCGCCACTATGGAGCCTCAAGGTGATGACCTTTATGGTGTTATCGAGCAAGGAGCCGTGGTCATGGGTGAGGGGGTTATTCAATGGCTTGGGCCGATGAGTGAGCTCCCAGAACTGGATTTATTAAGTATTCCTGTGACCTCGGCAAAAGGGGCGTGGGTGACTCCAGGGCTCATCGATTGCCATACTCACTTGGTGTTTGCCGGTAATCGTGCACGAGAATTTGAGCGCCGTTTACAAGGAGAAAGTTACCAAGCTATTGCTGAGCAAGGGGGAGGGATTGCGACCACCGTGAGCGCAACCCGCGCGGCAGAGCCGGAACAGTTGTACGTTAGCGCCAAACAGCGCCTTGATGCGCTCTACGCTGAAGGAGTGACCACAGTAGAGACAAAATCAGGGTATGGTTTAAACCTAGCTGCTGAGCTAAAACTGCTGGAGGTCGCCAAGTTACTTGATAGCCATCATCCAGTATCAATTCAGAGCACATTTTTAGGTGCCCATGCATTGCCGAAAGAGTATCAAGGTGACAGTGATGGTTATATCGACCTGGTATGTGAGCAGATGCTCCCTGAAGTGGCGGCCAAGAAACTGGCCAGTGCGGTAGATGTTTTTTGTGAGCATGTTGGTTTTTCCCATGCGCAAACGGAGCGGGTACTTAAGGCGGCGCAGGATTTAGGCTTCAAACTTAAGCTCCATGCCGAGCAGCTCTCTAATATGGGCGGTACTGCCTTGGCTGCGAAATATCAAGCGTTATCGAGTGACCATCTTGAATACCTTGACGAACAAGGGGTTAAGGCAATGGCACAAAGCGGTATGGTTGCGGTGTTGCTCCCGGGGGCGTTCTATTACCTTAGAGAGAGTCAGTATCCACCGATAGAGTTGTTGCACCGTTATAATGTGCCTATCGCGATTGCCACTGATTTTAATCCCGGCACATCCCCGTTGTGCTCATTGCAGCTAATGATGAATATGGCCTGTACTTTGTTTCGACTAACACCAGCGCAAGCATTACAAGGCGTGACATGTCATGCGGCACGAGCGTTAGGGCTTGCAGATAGAGGTACGCTTGCATCAGGGATGCGTGCCGATGTGGCGTTGTGGGACATTGAACACCCCGCACAATTAAGTTACGAATTTGGAACCAAGCCCTTGAAACAACTGTGGATTCAGGGAGTGTTAAGCAAAACTTTCTGATCATGGGCGGCTAAATTATAAGCGGCTATACTTGGCTTATTAACAAGCGTCAGCCGCGTCAACAATAACGATAATAATCATGATCACCAGCATTCATTTGAGCGCCTTTATTAGCGGACTGTTTATGATGGCGCTAATCGTCAGCGTAGTTCTCGTCAGTGAGCGCCGTGATGGCTTAAGTGCGATGTTCTACTCAATCGCTGGGCTGGCCTATATCAGTGGCTATTGGCAAGTCGCCAGCGTCATTTTGTTAGGCGCTTATGGCGTTCGTTGTTGGCTTGTATACCGGCATCAAAATAAACGATTACTGCTTGGCAAGGGTGGGTTAGTGCTATTGCAGAGCTTGCTGATAGCAACGCACCTCTCTTTTGAGCTGCACAGCGCTTGGTTATGCATCGTCCCTTTGTTGTTGCAGCTTAGCGCTTATATGGAGCTGAGCTTTAGTGAGCCGGAAGTTGCATCCAACCAACAAGCTAATACACTTGATAACCACTCTCTCCCTATTATTTCTTGGCCGCAAGCGTTAGCGCAATATCAAGATTGGAGCGCTAATAATCGCGCTGATATCGCCTTGATCTTAGTGCAAATAGAAGGCTATGAGCCTCTTAACCGTCAGCTCGGGCAAGAATTCGCTGAGCTATTATTGATGCAAGCTTTAACGCGGATGAATCAAGTCATCGACCACCCGCAAGTGTTAAATCTCAATGTGCCGCGACGACAAGTGCAACAGAGCGCGCAACTTTTCCAAGTTGCTCCGCTGTGTTACGGCACAGTGGTGGTCTTTGACCAAGAGCGACACGTACATGAGCAAGTTGCTCAGCAGCTAGCCGATGCCGCTCAGCGGCCGTTCAATTCTCAGCAAGGTATCGTCGAGCTAAAACCGCATATCGCTATCGTACAAGGGGCGAGTTCAGCATCAAGCCTTGATGACATGTTGCAGTGCGCGTTTAAAACGCGTGACTTTTATCCCGAGCAACGCATTAGTCATTACAGCGCTGAGCTAGAACAGCAGGTGCAAGCCCACGAAGTACAACTGAAAGAGTTAGAAAAGGTCGATTTTGAGCAAGACTTTGTGCTTTATTTTCAGCCTGTAATTGGATTGCCCAAACAAGAGCTCTTGTATGTAGAATTATTACTACGATGGCAGCACCCAGAAAAAGGGTTATTAAAAGCCGAAGAATTTATTGCTGATCTGCGCGCCGTCGGACGTGGTTATAAGTTGGCATTTCATGTGCTTGAGCGTGCAGCGGAAATGGCCTTGGCATTAAAAATGGACGGGCAGCCGACCCCGATAAGCATTAACTTGTATGGTGAAGAAGTCTTGCACGATGAGTTTGTTGATTTTGCTGAGCGTATGGTACGAGAGCATAATCTTGCTCATGGCGATTTAATTGTTGAATGTCCTCTGCCAGTGCTTATGTCGTTGGATAATCGCGCTTTATCATTGTTAACTCGGTTACACCAGGTGGGGGTTCACGTCTGTTTGGATGGCCTTGGCGAAACGCCGCTATTTTTAGCGAAATTGCCGAAGCTTAAGCTAAGTTACGTCAAAGTAGACCCCGCATTGACCGAAGATGTTGATTACACCAGCGCCAACAAAGCGCTACTCAATGGCCTTATTGACATGCATCGCCACCTAAAGGCGCAAGTGATTTGCCAAGGTATTGAAACCGAAGCCCAGCTTAGCTATATCAAAGAGTTCAATGTGCAAGGCGCGCAAGGGTTCATTTTTACCCAGCCTTTACCATTAGAAGGGTTATTAGGGTGGGGGCGACAGTGGCGTCACCAACAATCTTTCAGCTAGCGTTGGTATCTTGCACGTAAAAAAGCAATAACTAAGGCAGTGAGAATTTGCCCAGCGGCATTCGCACCAGCGTCATAACCATTAGGGTCTTGCTCTGGAGCCGCTTCGCACAAATGAATGTACGCCAGCGCCGAAGTGCGCGCAGCGCAAAAGACATATTGCTCAGCTTCGCTAAGGCTTACACCTCGGTGATTAAACGCACTGGCTGGCGCGCAGGTAATGGCATCGACATCCAACTCTATGGCCAGTGGGCTATTAAGAGTAAAGCTGTGTAGGGCGCTATTCACCGACTCTGCTATTGATGTGGTCGTGGCTACTTTAAGAGCATGATAACTGGTATAGCTGGCGTGATGTTCATGCAGTGCGGCTAATATATCTTGGTTATTTTTCTGTTCATCCAGAGCGATAACATGGTAGCCCTGTAAATATCCCCGGCGTGCAGCGTAGTGAAAACCATTGCCACTGTGGCGTCCCTCAAGTGCACGAAAATCACCGTGTGGGTCTAGATTGAGCGCATTGATGGCGCAGCCGAAATGCTTGCTGCTTGCGCTCAGTAACGGGTAACAATTATTGTGACCGCCACCTATCACTATCGGGGTTAGTCCGGCCGCTAGAATAGCTGCCACTACAGGCTCGACTAACTGATCTATATTCTCACACAAAGCCCGTAGGCGCACCGTGTCGTCTGGATTAAGATTGTCCAAAGCTTGGCTTTGCAGCTGCAGCGCTTGGCAGTCTATTTCTCCTAGCAGGAGAGTGTCTTGTACGGGGGTAAATTCATTGACAGGAAGGTTTAAAAACTTTGATAAAAAAGCGCGAAAACCTTGTTGAGCACCGCCTTTACCTAAGTTTGCCCGAGGGCCTATATCTTCTGGAATACCGAGAATAACGTAACGTATGCCAAAGGCATAAGCATCTTTGAGGGCTTGACTGAACTCCAAACGCGTATCGAGCAAGGCCATCGCCTGCCACACACGCTGTTCGCCGGAGCGAGCAGCCACTATGCCTTGTAAGCTCTGCTCATCATAAATAGTGACTGCATGGTTCATATAGTGGATTAATCCTCTAATACATCAAGCTCTTCGTCTTCGATGTACTCCAGCTCTAGCTCCTCGGCGGACAATATAATGCCGGTACTATCGGCATAAATATAATCATCTTCGTAGAAAGAGACCCCGGCAAAGTTAACTGGAATTCCTTCTTCACCCGGAGCGAGATTGTCTGCGCCCACAGGAATTGAGGCAATCGCTTGGATGCCTAGCTCCAGTTCTTCAAGCTCATCAACATGGCGTACCGCACCATATACGATGATCCCTTCCCAATTATTCTCGACGGCTAGTTCTGCAAGCTCTATGTCTACCAGCGCGCGGCGAGTAGAACCGCCACCATCAACAAGCAGCACACAGTCAGTACCATCTTGTTGCAGTACCTCACGCAGCAGTTGGCTACTCTCAAAACATTTCACCGTTCTTATACGGCCGCAAAATGCACTTTGACCACCAAAGTTAATAAACATGGGTTCAAGCACATCAACTACATCGGCAAAATGGTCGCAAAGTTCAGAAGTACTGTATTCCATTGGGCTCTCCTACGGGCACTTTTGCATCAAGTATACCTAGGTTATGGGGCTTAGCAAGCGAAGCGCAAGGTCATCGTGAGACGACATATTAGTGTCTAAAAAACGTCATGTAATTGTTATTTTCGCTCACTATAGTCAAAGTAAGTCAGCTAGTTAGGTGAAAGCGAATGATCTTATCGCACATAGATCGCATAGACAGGGCACTGTTTAAGGTGATATTTCGCCCGCGTTACCGACGCTGGTTACATCACTGCATTCGCATGACATCACGTTCAGGAGACGGCATTTTATATGGGGCCTTTGCTCTTTACCTAGTGGCATTTAGTACCGCGCAGCAACAGACGTTAGTGATGGTACTGCTGGTGGCTTACCTAATAGAGAGACCAGTGTACTACGCTACGAAAAACCTGTTTCAGCGTGTAAGGCCCTGTGATGGCGTGATAAGCCATGCGCATATTCGCCCAAGCGACAAATTTAGCTTGCCTTCAGGGCACAGCGCAGCAGCGTGGGTATTTGCTACTGTAGTCAGCCACTTCTATCCACCACTAGCTATATTTCTTTATACGTGGGCAAGCTTGGTAGCGTTATCGCGGGTGTTGCTCGGGGTGCATTATCCCCTTGATGTAGTCATCGGCTCGTTGATGGGTTACGGCTGTGCACTTTTAGCACTTATTATTACAGGGACTTTATGAGAATTCTTTATGGCGTTCAGGGCACAGGGAATGGCCACACCACACGCGCTCGGGTCATGGCCAAGGCATTTGCCAAGGCAGGTATTGAAGTGGATTACTTATTTTCTGGGCGTAGCAAAGCTGACTATTTTGATATGCAGGAGTTTGCCGACTTTCAGACGCGAACAGGGCTTACCTTTGTCACCGAGCGGGGGCGAGTCAATGGTTTTAAAACGGTTAAACAAGCGAAAATACGAGAATTTATCAGTGATATTCGTGAACTCAACTTACGCCATTATGATTTAATCTTTAATGACTTTGAGCCTGTTACCGCGTGGGCTGGGCGTCGGCAAAAAATTCCTGTCATTGGCATGAGCCATCAAGCTGCATTTTTATCACCTCACGTACCAGTGACTGGCGATAACCTCTTTACCAAAGCAATGATCCGCAACTTCGCTCCAGCGGATGTTTATCTCGGAGTGCATTGGCAGCCTTTTGACGACTCTATTATTCCCCCGTTTATTGAGCATGGCACAGCGGTTGATAGTGAGTATGTTGATAACAAGGTATTGGTGTACCTGCCTTTTGAGGAGCTGGAGGAGGTCATACATTATCTCAAAGATTTCCCTGGCAAAGAGTTTTACTGTTATCACCCACACGCGCAAGACCAGTCACTTGCTCATATTCATTTGCGCCGCCCGTCTCGGGCAAACTTCCTGCGTGATTTGGCAAGTGCGAGCGGAGTTATAGCCAATGCCGGTTTTGAACTTGCCAGTGAAGCGCTTACATTGGGTAAGAAGCTCTTGCTTAAACCTCTGAACGGTCAATTCGAGCAATACTCAAATGCGTTGACGTTGCAGCAAATGCAGCGGGCGCAAGTGATGCACTATCTTGACCAAGATGCGCTCGAAGATTGGGTCAATATTGCGACCCACTCTCGGATTAACTATCCTCAAGATCCTGCGCCTTTGGTCGATTGGTTAGTACAGGGGCAGTGGCATCAGCGTAAAGGCTTAAATGAGCAGTTGTGGCACAACGTGTTGTAATTTTTGTTGGTTCTGGTCGCTTGATTAAGATATAACTGCCTTGATTTTAAGAAAAATCGACAAATTTTTTGCGACATATCATATATGACGGCTAAAATTTGAAGATAATGGCGCTGCAGTTACTTAGAAGGTCAAAACCATGAACTTTATGAAAAAGCTCACGATTAAACGTCGTTTACAGTTAAATGGCGCAGTCGTAGCAACAGCTTTGCTGGTGTTATTCGCTGTAATTATCTATGAAGCCCGCATAATGGGGTTACTTAATTCCACACTGGAAAATGCTGAAGAGCTCAATGTTCATGAGCTTACCTTACGTAAGCATGAGAAAAACTTTCTATTTTACAAGCAAGAACAATCATTGGATGAGTTCGCCAGTGAATATCAAGCGCTTGAAGCGCGGATAGCAAAACTGCGCGAGCAGTTTGTGACCCTCGATGGTGATACTCAGCTGATTGATAATTTCGCCTCACAGGCGCAGCAGTATCGTGATGACTTTAACAACGTCGAGGCTTTACAGCGCGAAATCGGCTTGCACCCGAAAGATGCACTTTACGGCGCTCTACGCAGCGCCGTACATGAAGTCGAAACCCTTCTTAAAGAGCGACAAAACTTTGAAATGCTGGCGCTGATGTTACAACTTCGCCGGGCTGAAAAAGATTTTATGTTGCGCCTTGATGTGAAGTATCTAGGGAAGTTTGACACCCATTTCAGCGCGCTGAAAAACAAAGTGCAAAGCGCGGGGTTTGATGCGCCTTATCGCACCAAGTTAATCACCCTCCTTGATGACTATCGCAGTAAATTTAAAAGCTTGGTTGATGCGCAACAACGCTTGGGCGTTGATTTAGAGTCTGGCGCGCTGGGGCAATTACGCCAGTCTGTTGAGCAAAGTGACAAGTATGCTCGCCAAGTGCTGGGCGCCACGAAAGAGATGATAGAGCAAGAGATGCGAGTGACTCAGATCACCGCTCTGACAATTTTAGTGATTGCTGCAATCTTGGTGGCGGCGCTGCTGACAATGACCAGTCGCGCTATTATTCAGCCAATTGATAGAGCGGTCAGTGCTATTACCCGTATTCGTGAGACCAATGATTTAAGTATTCAAATTGACACCCATGGCAATGACGAAATTGCTACGCTGACCAGTAATATCAATAACCTCACCGCCGGTTTTAGAGGGCTGATTTTTGATGTGAATAACGCCCTAGCGACATTGAACGCCGCAACAGAAGACTTAGCTAGCACCACCGCATCAACCAGTACTGGCGTACAAGAGCAGTTGCAAGAAGCTGATATGGTGGCCACAGCGGCTACCGAGATGCAGGCAACCATTCATGACATCTCTGGCAACACAGAGGAAGCTGCGAAACGAGCGCAAACAACTAATGAAAGTGCTTCTCAAGGGCGTCAGGAAGTGGATGCCACCGTATCTCGTATTGCCCAGCTCTCTGACTCGCTTGGTAATGCCTCTGGGGTGGTTGGTGATTTAGAAAAAGATGCTGACACCATTGGTTCGGTACTGGATGTTATTCGCGGTATCGCTGAGCAAACCAACCTCTTAGCGTTGAACGCTGCCATAGAAGCTGCACGGGCAGGTGAGCAAGGCCGTGGCTTTGCGGTGGTTGCGGATGAAGTACGTTCATTGGCGCAACGCACACAAGACTCCACACAAGAGATAGAAAATATTATTTCCGGCCTGCAACAGCGGACCCAACAAGTTGTGAGTATTATGCAACAGTGTCGCGACCAAGGAGGTGAGAGTGCAGAGCAAGCTTCTCGTGCTGGCGACTTACTGAGCTCAATTACCCAAGAAATTGAAACCATAATGGAAATGAGTACGCAAATCGCGGTGGCCATTGAACAGCAATCACAGGTTGCCTCTGAAGTGAATCAAAACGTGGTGCGTATTCGTGATATTGCTGAGCAGGCCAGCGGCCATGCAAGTAATAATGCCCATACCAGTGAGGAAGTAGCAGAGCAGGCTCGGGTGTTGCACGATGCCGTGGCTAAATACAAGGTTTAGAAAAAGCCGAAGACAGTAACATAATAAAAGGGGGCGAGAGCCCCCTTTTCTTTACTCACCCACCCTAGGTGGTGATGGCAATGCACTTAGCTTAAGGCGTCACCTTAATCGCAATACTTGCATCACGCTGGGCATTCGCAGCTTTAAGTCGCGCCAAATAACTCTGCCAGAGATTATCTTTGTTGCTGGTCAGTTCGGCTAAGTAGCGAAAGCTGTATAAGCCACTGAGATGGCCATCATCAAAAATTAAGCGCACGGCATAGTGGCCAACAGGTTCGATTTTGTTGATACCAACGTCCCGTTTGTTGGTAACGAGGTTTGGCTCGCTTTGATGGTGGCCTTGTACTTCGGCAGAAGGGGAGTGTACACGCAGGAATTCAGCACTGAGCTCGGCGCTATCGCCATTGTCAAAGTGAATGTCTAAGGTTTTTGAACGCTGATGATAGTGTAAGGTTGTTATCAACATAAACCAGCCTCAGTAAAAAGGGCTTGGGTGGAGTTGCCCAAGCCCATGCCGTTATAAAATAAAGCGGCTTAGGTCTTCGTCTTGCACCAAGTTACCCAAGTGCTGATTGACGTACTCGCCGTCAATGGTAAGACGTGAGCCTGCCTTATCGGAAGCATCGAAGGATATTTCTTCCATCAATCGCTCCATGACTGTGTGTAGTCGACGAGCACCAATATTTTCTGTTTTTTCATTCACTTGCCATGCTGCTTGAGCAATGCTGTCAATGGCATCATCAGTGAACTCGATGGTGACTTCTTCGGTATTCATAAGCGCGATTTGTTGCTCCGTTAACGAAGCATGCGGCTCAGTCAAAATGCGCTTAAAGTCATCGGCGCTGAGGGCGTCCAACTCAACTCGGATCGGTAAACGGCCTTGTAGTTCAGGGATTAAATCTGAGGGTTTGGCCATTTGGAACGCGCCAGAAGCAATAAATAGAATATGGTCAGTTTTCACCATACCGTGCTTGGTGCTCACACTTGAACCTTCGATAAGCGGCAGCAGGTCACGTTGTACTCCTTCACGGCTTACATCTGGGCCATTTGCTTCACCGCGCTTACAAATTTTGTCTACTTCATCCAAAAACACAATACCGTGTTGCTCAACAGCTTCAATAGCGAGCTCTTTAACATCTTCGGGGTTAACCAGTTTGGCGGCTTCTTCCTCAACAAGTAGTTTAAAGGCTTCTTTAATCTTCAACTTGCGCTTTTTGGTTTTGCCGCCGGACATGTTTTGGAACATGCTCTGTAGCTGGTTGGTCATTTCTTCCATGCCGGGCGGTGACATGATTTCAACATTAGGCGCTTGCTCAGCAACATCGATTTCAATTTCTTTATCATCGAGCTGACCTTCACGTAATTTCTTACGGAAACTTTGGCGGGTACTGCTATTTTCACTCGGTTGTGACTCGCCCCAGGTGTCTTTAGCTGGTGGCAGTAATGCGTCTAAAATACGCTCTTCTGCAGCTTCCTCAGCACGGAAGTGGTGTTTCTTCGCCTGCTGCTCACGAACCATCTTAATGGCAATGTCGACGAGATCGCGGATAATAGTCTCTACTTCTTTGCCAACATAGCCAACTTCAGTGAACTTAGTCGCTTCTACTTTCAAAAAAGGAGCATTAGCAAGTTTGGCTAATCGGCGTGCTATTTCAGTTTTACCCACACCGGTTGGGCCGATCATAAGGATATTTTTCGGTGTTACTTCCGGGCGCAGGCTCTCGTCGAGCTGCATACGGCGCCAACGGTTACGCAGGGCGATAGCCACCGCTTTTTTAGCATTGCTCTGACCAATAATGTGTTGATCAAGCTCGTGAACGATTTCTCTGGGAGTCATAGCTGACATGGCAGCTCCTTTTACAATTCTTCGATAGTTTGGTGGTTGTTGGTAAATACGCAGATATCGCCAGCGATTTTTAAGCTGCGTTCAACGATTTCACGCGCACCAAGCTCGGTGTTTTCTAGTAATGCAATTGCGGCTGATTGGGCAAAGTTGCCGCCGCTACCAATCGCAATTAGGTCATGTTCAGGCTGTACCACATCGCCATTACCAGTAATAATCAGTGAGGTGGTTTCATCAGCAACAGCAAGAATGGCTTCGAGTCGCCTTAAGGCTCTGTCACTGCGCCAATCTTTGGCCATCTCTACAGCGGCTTTGGTTAAATGCCCTTGGTGCATCTCTAATTTACTTTCAAAACGCTCAAAAAGGGTAAACGCATCGGCTGTACCGCCTGCAAACCCGGCGATCACTTTACCGTTGAAAAGACGACGCACTTTACGCGCGTTGCCCTTCATTACCGTGTTGCCGAGCGAAACTTGGCCATCGCCGCCAATAACAACCTTGCCTTCACGGCGTACAGAAACGATTGTGGTCATGTGTGTCCTTATACCCAGTCTGGGTGTTTGTAACTGTCTAATAGCGAGGAAATATGGGCATGAAAAAGGGATTTCAAGGTAAACTTGCAATCCCTTTATGTGATTTGCTGTGCCTGCTTGGTTATTTACATGGCGATAACGGCTTTCGCTTTGGCTAATTCCACAACCAGATGCCACAGCCCATGATTTTTGCCTGACGCTTAAGCTTGTTCTTATCGCTCTCTGCGCCGCGCTTGGTCGGATAGGGGCCTAACCGTACTCTAAACCAGACGCCATTGCTGCCTTCAGTGCGCCTGATTTCTGATACTAGCCCGACAAAGGCTATTTTGGCCTTGAGCGTTTCCGCCTGTGCATAGGTTCTAAATGACCCGCATTGCATTTGATAAGGGCCTTTTTGCTCAATTTCTTTGACCTCAACCTCTATCTCGGCTTGCTTTATTTCGTTGATGAATTCGGGCGTTTGCGGTTTTTTAATTTCTGGCTTGGAGGCGCTTGGTTTCTGCTTAACTTGCTCAACAGCCTCAGGATCAGCATTGGTTTTTATATACCAGAGGCCGTAAGCGAACCCGGCGAGTAACAAAATGGCCAAAGCAATAAGCACAAGCGGCAGAGGCTTTTTTGCTGGGGCTTTTTTGCTCTTACCACGCTGAGGTCGTTTGCGATTTATATAGTCGTGCTGCGCCATAATTGTTTTTGTGTTCTCTTTACATCATGTCTATGGGATCAACGTCCAAATTCCAGCGTACTTTTTGCGCCAGCTTATTACTACCGAGGTAGTTCATTAGTTGCGCCAAAAAGCCGTGTAGCGCGCCTCTATCTTGCCCTTGAATATGCAATTGATAACGGTATTTGCCAGCGACTCGTTCGAGCGGTGCGGGAATCGGACCCAGCAATTGTATCTTAGGCACGGGGGCTGCGGGAACTAAATCCGATAAAAAGCGCAACAGTAGCGATAAATCATGCGCTTCCGCCCTTAGCAGGGCTAAGTGCGAAAACGGTGGCATTTCTGTTTCATGGCGCTCTTGCAAAGCATAACGGGCAAAGTGTTGGTAACCATTATTGACTAAATCTTGCAATAGTGGGTGCTCTGGGAAGTGAGTTTGCAGTAACACGGTGCCTGGTTCGCCACTGCGCCCTGCGCGTCCTGCTACTTGAGTCACTAGTTGTGCTAAGTGTTCGGTGGCACGGAAATCACATGAGTATAACCCGGCGTCGACATCAAGAATAATGACTAGGCTGACATCGGCAAAGTGGTGGCCTTTGGCTAGCATTTGTGTGCCCACCAATAGGCGCGCGCCGCCGCGATTGATGGCAGCCAGTTCTTCCTCCAAACTGCCTTTACGTCGTGTTGAATCTCGGTCGATACGGCTGATGGGTGTGTCGGGAAATTGCTCGCTTAGTGCTTCTTGCAATTGTTCGGTGCCCAGCCCCACCGGGTTTATTTGTGTGCTACCACAATCCGGGCATTGCATGGGCGGTGCACTTTGCTCGCCACAATGATGGCACACCAGACGACGCATGGCCTTGTGGTAGGTCGCGCTGGTGCTACAACGCGAGCAATCGCTGAGCCAGCCGCACTCATGGCAAATGAGCGAAGGGGAAAAGCCGCGACGATTCAAAAACACCATCACTTGCTTTTGTCTCGCCAGCTCACGCTTGATATAGGCAAGGGCGCTATGGCTGAGTCCAGCCTCAAGGTGTTGACCTTTAATGTCTATGAGTTCAAATTGATTGTCACTGCTGGTTTGTGCCCGTTGAGTGAGACTGAGCAATTGGTACTTATCGGACAACGCACGGTTGAGTGTTTCCAGGGCAGGGGTCGCGCTGCCTAGAACTAAGGGAATGTTTTGCTGTTGCGCACGATAAGCGGCCAAATCACGAGCGTGATAGCGTAGGGTGTCTTGCTGTTTGAATGAGGCGTCGTGCTCCTCATCGACAATAATCATGCCTAGGCGTAAAAACGGCATAAAAATCGCCGAACGTGTGCCGATCACTATGGCACAGCTACCTTTTTGGCAGAACCGCCAGGTTTGCAAACGTTCATTATCTGTCAACGCTGAGTGCCAAAGCATAATTGGCGTATTGGGGAAGCGGCGGCGAAAGCGGTTTACCGTCTGTGGTGTTAGGCCTATTTCAGGGACCAAAACTAAGGCTTGTTTGCCCTGTTGCAAAACCGCCTCTAAGCACTGCAGATACACCTCGGTTTTGCCGCTGCCTGTGACCCCCTCAAGTAAAAAAGCGGCAAAGCCAGGGGATTGGTTAATGGCAGTGCAGGCGATGGCTTGTTCGCTGTTTAACCTTGGTTTGTTGGCCACCTGCAATGGCTGCTCGCGCCATTGACTATCAAATTCAACTGCTTGGGTTATTAGTTCTTTATTAATGAGGGCATCAATGGTGGCTTTGGAGTAGCCCAGAGCTTTAATTTCCGTGGTGGGCGATTTCCCTGATTCAGCCAGCTGCTTAAGCAAGGCTTGTTGCTTTTTCGCCCGCAGTGTCGGCTGCTGTTGCCCTTGCTCGGTGAGTTGCAGGTAATTAATGCTGGTTTTATCAATATCCGCGCCTTCACGCAGCGCTTTTGGCAAAGCGGTAAAGACGGTTTCACCTAATGGATAATGATAATAGCGAGCAGTAAATTGCAATAATTGTAGGTGACTGTCATCAATAATGGCAGTGCTATCGAGCACGGCCTTAACGGCTTTGACTTTCTCTTCCGGCATCTCTGTGCTGGCTTTTACCTTTAATACCATACCGGTCAGGACACGCGAACCAAAAGGAACACTGACCCTCACCCCTACAGTCACGGCGCGAGAGCACAACTCGGTGGGCAATAAATAGTCGAAGCTACGGTGTAAGGGCACCTTAAGTGCTACTTCAACGTAGCACGGGGTCGCGTTGCTACTGTGGCTGTTGGAATCGCGAGATGATGGCAACAAAAATCAGGCCCCAAGAACTAGAATATAGCGCTAATGTACTAAATTCATGGCGCAGTGAATAGCCGCAATTAAAGCTTGAACATTAATCAGGAGTAAAATAAAATACGCGGCCTTAAGGGTGCTGAGCGGGTTATATCCATGCTTTGGCACATTGAAACTAACGCGTATGGTGCCAAACTTCGGGTTTGGAGAGCGATACGGCCTATTTAGAGGTAACCCCCATGAAAGAAGGTATCCACCCTAAGTACGAAGCAATCAACGCAACGTGCTCTTGTGGCAACAAATTCCAGACAAGCTCTACCCTGTGTAAAGACATTCACCTAGACGTATGTTCAGAGTGTCACCCTTTCTACACTGGTAAGCAAAAGATCCTTGATACAGGTGGTCGTGTAGATCGCTTCAATAAGCGCTTCGGTGCGCTTAGCAGCAAGAAGTAATCTTTGCTTGTCGAGAAAAGCACCTTCGGGTGCTTTTTTTGTGTCTATGATTTTAATCCATCCCCATTATTCATACTAGTCATTTCACCTTAAGCTCTAGCTCATTTAAAGTGACAAAAAAGCACAATAATGACGCTAAAGTTCACTAAAATTCACTTACTTTGTTATTAGCGAACAATAAGATTCGTTATCCGATCGGTATTCTTTTTAGTTATATTAAGTTATTCGGATATAGCATTATGCATGGCTTTAGGTGGTTTTTTATGCATGCATAAGTCCCTATAGTGCATGGAATATCAAAATTTACACATAAAGCTTTAGATAATGTGCATGAATTTGGGCTTAAAACCCTTTAATTTCGTACAACAGGATAGACCTGATATTGCTTGAATATATTTAGAAAAGCGGTATGGTTTGCCTTAACTAGCTGAACTCTCACATACATTTCTAGCAGGATACTCGTTCATGTCTGACTTTCGTGAAAAAGCCCTCGATTACCACGCTAACCCCGTTCCAGGAAAAATTAGCATTGAACTCACCAAAAGCGCCGAGACCGTTAACGATCTCGCTTTAGCCTACAGCCCAGGTGTTGCAGAGCCGGTGCGTGAAATCGCTGCCGATGCTAACAATGCTTATAAATACACGGCCAAAGGCAATATGGTTGCTGTGATCTCTAATGGCAGTGCCATTTTAGGGTTGGGTAACTTAGGGCCGTTAGCGTCTAAGCCGGTCATGGAAGGCAAGGCACTACTGTTTAAGCGTTTTGCTAATCTTGACTCCATCGATATCGAGGTGAAGCATCGCACCACGGAAGACTTTATTAACACTGTAGAAAATATTGCCGATACCTTTGGCGGTATTAACCTCGAAGATATTAAAGCTCCAGAGTGCTTCGAAATCGAGCAAGCGCTCATTGAACGCTGTAATGTGCCAGTATTTCATGATGATCAACACGGCACTGCTATCGTCACTGCCGCAGGCATGCTAAACGCTTTAGAAATTCAAGGTAAAGATATTCGTGATGCTCTGATCGTGTGTTTGGGGGCTGGCGCAGCGGCAGTTGCATGTATGGAGTTGCTTATTAAGTGTGGCGCTCAGCGCGAGCATATTTACATGCTTGACCGTAAAGGGGTGATCCACACGCGTCGTGATGACTTAAATGAATATAAGCAATTATTTGCTAACAACACCGATAAGCGTACCTTGCAAGACGTTATTGCTGATGCCGATGTGTTCGTTGGTGTTTCTGGCCCAGATTTGCTCGCAGCTGAAGACCTTAAATTGATGGCCGACAAGCCGGTCATTTTTGCCTGTTCTAACCCAGACCCAGAAATTAAGCCGGATGTGGCACACAGTGCGCGCAAAGACTTAATTATGGCCACTGGGCGCTCTGACTACCCGAACCAAGTGAATAACGTACTGTGTTTCCCATTTATTTTCCGTGGTGCACTGGACGTGCGTGCCACCGCTATCAATGATGAGATGAAAATTGCCGCTGTAGAGGCTATTCGCAGTATCGCCAAGGAGCCAGTACCTGAGTCAGTGTTAACGGCATCTGGAGTGAGCGAGTTAGAGTTTGGCGCGCAATACATTATTCCCAAGCCTATGGATCCACGATTATTGCCACGCGTAGCGAAAGCCGTGGCGCAGGCGGCTGTGGACTCAGGTGTTGCGCAAATTGATATGCCAGCGAATTATATGGCTGAGTAATCACTTTACTACTCAGCGCTAGAAAAAAGAAAACCCAAGCTCAATGCTTGGGTTTTTTTATGGCTTGCAAAGAGTAATAGCTTCACTAACGACTTTTCATACAGGCCAACTTGCGACATGTATGCATAACACTATGCTTACTCCAGCAAAGGGGCCTAATGCTCAGGGGTTAGTTAAACTTGCTTATCTTTGTTAGTCCTCTCCGATAACAGGCACTTCCACACCCATTTCTTCCATAATTTTTCTCACCTCTTCAGGTACCTTCTCCGGGTTGTCTTTACGGAGATCTTCGTCATTTGGCAGCGGCTGGCCAGTAAAGGCATGTAGAAATGCTTCACACAGCAACTCACTGTTGGTGGCATGACGAAGATTATTCACCTGGCGGCGAGTACGTTCATCGGTTAATACTTTTAAAACATTGAGCGGGATGGAAACGGTAATTTTCTTTACCTGTTGGGCTTTTTTTCCATGCTCCGCATAAGGGTGAATGTATTCACCATTCCACTTGGCCATAATTTGCGTCTTATTTTTGGTCACTTAGGCATCAATAAGGACGAAATTTTATCGCGTTGGTAAGGATAGTCAAATATTCATAAATTAGCTATTTAGACGTATAAATGTTTTGACTTCTAAATTGTGTTAATTTAACCTTTTGGACGTCTAAACATCCATTTTCTTGATTGGGGGCAAATATGTCACAACTAAAAAAAGACACCATCGCCGTGCGCCATGGTATTGATGCTGATAAGCACCATGGTGCGGTGGTGCCACCCATTCATTTATCGACCACCTATTCCTTTGCCGATTTTGATAGCAAACGCGAATATGATTATGGTCGTAGTGGTAATCCCAATCGGGATATTTTGGCGCAGACCTTAGCGCAACTAGAAGGGGGAGAGCACGGAATTATCACCGCGACAGGTATGGCCGCAGTGCATCTAGTGACGCAGCTACTGACACCCAATGACACCCTAGTGATCCCCCATGATTGTTATGGCGGCAGTTATCGCTTATTTACCTCTTTAGCCAAACGGGGGTTGCTCAAGGTTGAGGTTATCGATTTCACTCAATCAAACTGTTACCAACGCTTAGTGGCCGCCAAACCCAAACTGGTGTGGATTGAAACGCCCAGTAATCCCATTTTGCGACTCACGGATATCCGCGCAGTGTGCGATGCCGCGCAGAGCATCGGTGCGCTGGTTGCAGCCGACAACACGTTTTTATCTCCCGCCTTACAGAACCCATTGTTATTGGGTTGTGATGTGGTGGTGCACTCGACCACTAAATATATCAATGGTCACTCCGATGTGGTCGGTGGTGCGGTGATCACCAAAACCAAAGAGTTGGGTGAAGAGCTGGCATGGTGGGCTAATAATATTGGCATTACCGGCGCCGCTTTCGATAGCTATCTCACCCTGCGTGGTTTGCGTACCTTAAAAGTGCGCCTTAAGCAGCATGAAGAAAATGCCTTGGCGATTGCTCAATACCTTGAACAGCATCCTAGTGTGCAGTCTGTTTACTATCCAGGGTTGAGTTCGCACCCACAACACGACTTGGCGAAGGCGCAGCAACAGGGCTTTGGAGGTATGGTGAGCTTTGATATTAAAGGTCAGCTGCAAGACAGTGCAAAATTCCTCACCTCAGTACAGCAGTTTACCTTAGCGGAGTCGTTGGGCGGGGTGGAAAGCCTTATTTGTCACCCGGCGACCATGACTCACGCGGGCATGGATAAAGCCGCACGACTTGAGGCTGGGGTCGGCGACACGCTTATCCGGATTTCTGTAGGTATTGAAGATAAGCAAGATCTTATCGATGACTTAGAAGCCGCTTTTAACGCGTTAGCAAGCAAATAAGAGGATACTATGACTCAGGTTGTACATAAGTTTGGTGGTTCGAGTCTCAGCAACGCGGCGCGTTACCATGCGGTCGCCAATATTGTTATCGGCAACAGCCAACTCGGTGACGTGGTGGTGGTCTCTGCGGCGGGGAAAACCACGGATACGCTAGTGAAGTTGTGGCAGGCCTATCAACAGCACGATAGCCATGGCTATCATGATGTCTTGCAGTTGCTACGCACCCATCAGCATGAGCTTATTGATGAGCTATTAGCAGCGCACCAAGCCCACGCTCTGCAATCACAGCTTAATAGTGAGCTTCAGCGCATAGCTGAGCAATTGCAGACAAACACCTTAGATGAGGCGTCCTTATTAGCCCATGGTGAACTGTGGTCGGCCCGCTTGCTCGCGACCTATTTGCAGCAATTAGGCTATGCTGCGCAAGATCTTGATGCGCGGCAGCTACTGTGTGTGCACCAAGGGCAACTACTGCATTTGGACAATGAAAAGCTCTGCGAGCGCCATATTGCCGGGGATAAAATCAACGTTGTAACGGGGTTTATTGCCGCCGATAGCAACCAGCAAACAGTCACCTTGGGACGCAATGGCAGTGACTACAGCGCCACCTTATTGGCCCGTTATGTCAACGCCAAACAAGTTTGTATATGGACCGATACGCAGGGAGTTTTCAGCACCGACCCACGCAAAGTAGCCGATGCCTTAAAGTATCAAAAAATTTGTCGTAGCCAAGCCAACCGCCTGGCCCAGTTAGGTAATCCGGTATTGCATGCGAAAACGCTGTCGCCTTTGCAAGGTAGCGCCATCAAGCTATCGGTGCGCAGCTCCTATGACAGCGATGACAGTGGCACTGAGATTGTCCGCGAAGGTTACTGTAAGCATAAACGTTTTTTGACCACCATAGAGGGCGTTGACCTATATCGTGTGTCGAGCCTTAAAGTGGATGAACTGGCAACCTTAAGCCAGCTTATACAGCACACCATAGGCCACTTTCAGCAGCAGGGGGTAGACTTTTTGATTGTACCCAGCGCCCATAGCACTCTTATCTCCCGTGAGCTGGGAGAGCGTGGACAACTCGTTGAGTCAAACCTCAATGGGTGCGCCTTAGTCAGCCCAAACCAGTATACTCAGCAGGGCTACCAGGAAATGCTGGCATGCTTAGAGCAACTTAACTTAACTATCCGCTTTAGCCACTGTGATCAAGACTACGCCTTGGTACTGACCGATCAAATCATTGATGCCGATAGTTTAGGGAAGGTACATCGCACTTTAATTGGTGCACACCAGCAAATTGCCGTGATTGTCGCCGGCCTTGGAAATGTGGGCAGTGTGTTTTTACAACAGTTTACGCAGCAGTTAGCGCGTTTAGAGCAGCACTTTGAGGTAAAACTGGTTGGTCTACTGCGAAGTCGCAGCATGTTGTTTGACCCCTGTGGATTAGACCCGCAGAACTGGCAAGGTCAATGGTTAGAACAAGCGGTTCCCTACCAAAGCGAGCAGTTGTGCGAACGCCTCAATGAGCTTGATTACGAACACAAGGTGGTCATTGATATAACCGCCAGTGAGTCATTCAGTGGTTTATACCCTGATTTTGTGCGTGCTAACTGTCATTTGATCAGTGCCAACAAGTATGCCGGAACAGCGCCACATAGCTGGTATCAGTCGTTACGTAACGAGCTGGCAGAGCGCAATCTCAAATGGCGTTATAACACCAGTGTTGGCGCTGGGCTACCCATTAACTTTGCATTAGCCGATTTGCAGCGCAGTGGCGATGAGATCACCCGTATTCAAGGTGTGTTTTCTGGGACGCTATCATGGCTATGCAGTCACTATGATGGCAGCCAAGCTTTTTCTGAGCTGCTTTTTGCGGCGCAAAAGTTAGGCTTTACCGAGCCCGATCCGCGTGAAGATTTATCCGGCCGAGATGTACAACGTAAGCTGTTGATCCTCGCACGCGAGTTGGGTTTGCAGTTGGACATTGACGATATTGAGCTAAGCCCGCTGATGCCAGAGTCTTTAGCACAAGGGAGCTGGCAAGATTTTCTGGATAACATTGCCTTACTTGATGACTTTGTTGGCACCCACGCACAGCAGGCGCAAAAAGAGCAAAAGGTACTGAGGTACAACGCTGACTTACGCATTGTTGATGGCAAGGTAAAAGCCCAAGTGGGTCTTGTTGCAGTGGCACAATCCAACCCGTTAGCGGGATTAAGTCCCGGCGACAATATCTTTGTCATCAACAGTCGCTGGTATGCGCAGAATGCCTTGGTTATTCAAGGCCCTGGTGCAGGGAAAGAGGTCACCGCTGCAGGTGTCCACTCAGATCTCTACTGGCTTATTGAGAGTCTTAGTTAATGCGGTAACAGGGTAATAAAAAAGCCAAGCATTATTGCTTGGCTTTTTTATTTAGAAGAGTTCGTCTTCAGTGGGCAGCTCAGGTTCATCCTGCCCTTGAGTTTCGAAGATCACCGGCGGCGCTTTTTCCACATACTTAGTGGGGGCAGTCCCTTTTATAAAGTATTCAAAGCGGCTGGTGTGGTCGTTTTGATGACTTAATAATCCTGATTTTAGATCAATGCGTACTGATTCCAGTCCTTCGGGTGGCTCGATAGGGGCCGCAGGCTCATCTTCAAGGGCCACACGCATGTAATCAATCCAAGCCGGTTGCGCTGTTTTTGCACCAGATTCGGCACCAAAGGTTTGTCCTTTCCCTAAGTTGTTGTTGTAACTGGTACGTCCTAGCGGATTACCTGGGTTATCGAAGCCAACCCATACTGTGGTCATAACATTGGCGTTAAAGCCACTAAACCAGGTATCGACCGAGTTGTTGGTGGTGCCGGTTTTACCTGATAAATCACGGCGCTTTAACCGCGTCGCGCGCCAGCCAGTGCCATTCCAGCCGGTGCCATGCTTCCAGCTGCCACCGCCCCAAATTGCACTGGTCATCGCATCGGCAATTAAGAAGGCATTCTGTTTAGAAATAACCCGAGGTGCGCATTGCGGTAACTGGGTATCAGTAGTCTCTGTGCTGTCAGTGTCGTCGGGGGTACCCTCACTGGCGCCGCTGGGCTCAAGCATTGCCAACTCTGCAAACATTTCATTACTGCGCTTTTGCTCTTCAGAGCAGGCCTTATAGGGGCGAGCTTGCATTAGCACTTCGCCTTCGGCGCTTTGTATTTCGGTAATAAAGTAAGGCTCAACTAAATGCCCACCATTTGCGAAAGCGCTCATACCGCGAGCTAATTCTAAAGGTGTTAATGAAGCACTCCCCAGCGCCAGAGTTTCATTGCGCGGAATATCTTCATCATGAAAGCCAAACTTGAGTAAGTGTTCAGCGGCAGGGTCTACACCTACGCCGCGCAGCAACCTGACTGAAACCACGTTTTTTGACTGCGCTAAGGCACGTCTAACACGGATCGGGCCGACATATTTAGCTGGGCTGTTCTTGGGTCGCCAAGCAACACCTTGGCTTTTATCCCAGTGGTTTATCGGCGCATCGTTAATAATGGTTGCTAAGGAGTAACCGTGCTCTAACGCCGCTGAGTAAATGAAGGGCTTGATGTTAGAGCCAACTTGGCGCTTTGCCTGAACCGCTCGATTGTACTGGCTTTGTTCAAAGCTGTAGCCACCGACAATCGCCTTTATGCGGCCATCTTTAGGGTCAATAGAGACCAATGCACTGGATGCTTCGGGAACTTGTGCTAACAGCGGGTGGCCATCATTGTCGAAACGATACCAAATCTGTGCGCCTGCAGAGAGAATATCGGCCGCACTCTTCGGAGCGTAACTTTGACGAGACTGAGTAATAAATTTGCGCGCCCATTTTAATCCGTCCCACTCTATGGTGAACCGTTCACCTAATTCATTAAGTACTTCAACGGATTGTTCGTCCACACTCATCACCACTGCACCATGTAAGTCGGCGAGTGGGTTAAGGCCCTGTAAGTGGGCAATTAACTGTGGTTCGTCAAGAGGAGCTTCGGTTTCGTTATCCCATAGTACGGCCTCGGGGCCGCGATAACCATGGCGCATATCGTAAGCATATAGATTATCACGCAATGCTTGCTGAGCAGCTTGCTGCACTTTTGACTCTACCGAGGTGTAAACTCGCATACCTGAATTATAGGCTTGCTCCTCGCCATACTGAGCAACCAACTCGGCGCGCACCATCTCAGAAATATAAGGTGCATAAAGCTCTATCTCGGCGCCGTGGAAACGGGCGGTAATTGGTTTGTTAGTTGCCTCATCAAACTCAGCCTGAGTGATATAGCCCTCATCTAACATCCGGCCTAACACGACGTTACGACGATTTTTAGCACGCTCAGGGTTGCGGATAGGGTTAAGTGCAGAAGGCGCCTTAGGTAGGCCTGCAATCATAGCCATTTGCGCTAAATCAAGCTCTTGTAGAGGCTTTCCATAGTACACTTGTGCTGCAGCACCGATGCCAAAGGCACGATTACCAAGCTCAATTTTGTTGAGATAGAGCTCGAAGATTTCGTCTTTGGTTAATAATTGCTCAATATGCAATGCGATAAATATTTCTTTCACTTTTCGGATGTATGCTTTTTCCCGAGTAAGAAAGAAGTTTCGTGCCAGCTGCATGGTGATGGTACTTGCGCCTTGGCGCTTTTCACCGGTCGAGATAAGAACGATTGCACTACGGACAATACCGATAGGGTCGATACCGTAGTGATCGTAGAAACGATTATCTTCAGTGGCCAGGAATGCATTCAGCATAGGCTGAGGTACTTCGCTGATTTTTACGGGAATTCGCCGTTTTTCACCAAACTGGTTGATAAGTTTTCCATCTCGGGTAAATACTTGCATTGGAGTCTGCAATTTTACGTCCTTTAGCACCGCCACACTGGGGATGTCAGATCTGACGTAAAGGTACAGCCCAGCTAGTACGATGCAGCCCAAGAGGACACATATGCAAAGGATTTGTAAAAATTTTTTGAATATTTTCACGGATATTTCCCTGTTTGGACTCCCAATTGAGCGAAGAGATTGGTAGTATATCTTGATTGAATAGTGAATAAAATTTTTTCATCGATAATTTATAAGTCTATTATAATTATAAAAAAAGGTTTCACGTTGCTCTTATGTTAAATCGACTTCTTAAAAAGTCTGTGCCTGCTATGGTCGGTATAGATATTGGCTCGCACTCTGTAAAAGCGGTGTTATTAACACAGCATGAGCAGGGTTATCGCCTTGATGCTGTTGCTATAGAGCCCATGCCTAAAGGGGCTATGGCCGAGCGTAACATTCAAGACATTGAGGCGATTGGACGAGTTATTGCAAAACTTAGACGGCGCATTCCAAAGTCTGTTAGCCATGCCATTGTTGCAGTTTCTGGTCAAACAGTGATCACTAAGATGATCTACATGGATGTGTCTCTGAGTGACTCTGAACTAGAGTCACAAATCGAAATTGAGGCTGACAGCTTAATTCCTTATCCACTTGATGAAGTCAGTATCGACTTTGAAAAGTTGGAAATAAATGAAGCTGATCCATCCAAGGTTAATGTTTTACTCTCTGCTGCGCGCACCGAGAGTGTTGAAGCTCGTTCCGGCGCCGTTGAGGCCGGTGGCTTTGATACTAAGGTGGTTGATGTTGAAACGTACGCGTTATCACGCAGCTTGGATGTGAGCTATGCTGCACTGCCAGAAGATGCGAAAGATAAAGTTGTGGCGCTTGTGGATATCGGCGCGGTGATGACGCTAGTGAGTGTGGTGCAAAAGGGTGAAACCATCTACACCCGAGACCAAGTCTTCGGTGGCGAGCAGTACACTAACACTATTGTCTCCTACTACAATAAAAACTTTGACGAAGCTGAGCGCGCCAAGTGCACCAGCGATTTGCCGCCAAACTACACGTTTGAGGTACTTGCGCCGTTCCAGACCTCATTGCTACAGCAAGTGCGTCGGGCCGTGCAGATGTTCCTTACGACCAGCGGGAAAGACCAAGTGGATTACATTGTTCTCTCTGGTGGAACGGCAATGATCGAAGGATTAGATAGACTATTAATCGACGAGTTAGGGATCCACACTGTTGTCGTTGACCCATTTGCGAGCATGGAGATTGGTTCCAAAGTGGACCAAGAGCTAATGCAAAAGCATAAGGCACAGTTCGCTGTTGCTGCGGGTCTTGCATTGAGGAGTTTCTCAGCATGCCACATATAAATTTATTGCCCTGGCGTGAGGCCGCGCGTAAAGAAGCACAACAGCGTTTTGTAACTATTCTAGTTGTTGTCTTAGTCGCCGCTTTTGCGTCAATGTTTGCTTTAAGTTCATTCTACAGCGCACTCAAAGATGGGCAGAACGTTCGTAACAACTTCCTGAGCCGGGAAATTCAGATCTTAGATAGGCGCATCGCAGAAATTCGTGAGCTAGATAAGAAGAAAGAAAGCTTGCAACAGCGCATGCGTCTAATTGAAGAGCTGCAAAGTAACCGAAACCTCGGTACCCAAATAATGGATGAAGTGGCGAAAATTGTACCTTCAGGTGTTTACTTCACGACCTTAGAGCGTCGCGGCGATGCGATTCAAGTAACGGGTAAAAGTGAGTCAAACAACCGTTTATCGACTATGATCCGTCAGGTAGAGAGTTCATACCTGCTTGAAAATGCCTCATTGCAAGGCATTGTAGCCGGTGAAGAGCAGTCACGATTACTTAGCGATTTCAATATGCAATTCAATGTGAAGTCTTTCGATGAAATTGGCGAGGCACAAGAATGAGTATAGATCTTAAATCCCTCAACGATATCGATTGGAATGAGCTGGAACTCGATAATATCGGGGATTGGCCGGTAGCCGTAAAAGCAATTGTTTGTGTGATTGCTGCAGCATTGGTGTTGTTTTTCAGCTATAAACTATTGGTTGCTGACGAAATAACCTCTTACGAGCAAGCTCAGCAAAAAGAGTCTGAGTTACGCAGCACTTACCGTACTAAGTACGCCGTGGCAAGTAGATTAGAAATCTACAAGCAACAAATGCAGGAAATGGAAGAAAAGTTCTCGCAGTTGTTGAAGAAGCTACCAACGTCGAACGAAACCCCAGGGTTACTTGATGACCTTTCTTATGTAGGGACAACAAGTGGCCTGACCTTCGTAAAAATAGGTTGGCTTCCCGAGATTAAGAAAGAGTTCTACACCGAGCTTCCGATCAAAATCGAAGTAGAGGGAAGTTATCACGAGTTTGGCGAGTTTGTTGGCAAAGTGGCTCAGCTACCTCGTATTATCAGCTTGCACGACTTTGAAATTGAAGCGACGGGTGATGACCAGCTGGTATTCAGTGTGGTTGCTAAAACTTATCGCTATGAGGGGGCAGAATAATGAAAAAACTCCTCACAATTACCACCGTGGCGGTGTTATTGAGCGGTTGTTTTGATGATACAACCGAACAACGCGAATTTATTAACCGGGTAAAAGCCAGCACTCAACCTAATGTTGAGCCTATCCCCGAAGTCGCGCAGTTTGAACACTTTGCGTATGATGCTTCGAGCTTGCGTAGCCCGTTTGTGGCACCGCGCCCGGAAGTTATTCAAGATAAATTGATACAAGTGCAAAACTGTTTGCACCCCGATCCACAGCGTAAAAAGGAACCGCTGGAGCGTTATCCGTTGGATAACTTATCAATGAAGGGAACTTTAGGCTCAGGTGAGCAAACGTGGGCGTTAGTGAAAGCGTCGGATGCAACATTGCACCGTGTATCACGCGGCAACTATGTTGGCTTGTATCACGGTAAAGTGACACAAGTACGCAGTAACTATATAGAATTATTAGAGTTAATCCCTGATGGAGCAGGATGTTGGAAAGAACGCCTGACCAAGCTAGAGATGTTGGAGGCAGGCGATGATTCCAGTTCATAAAAATCAAGGTAAAAGCACAATGCAAAAACACGGATTCAATATGAATCGTATTTACTCTTTGGTACTCGCTTTTGCGACCCTATTTATGTCGAGTTTTGCGACCGCAGTACCGCTGTTGTACGACGTTCGCTATAACCCTTTGCTGGAAGGTGAAACTGAGATCGAGTTCGTTTTTGACGAAGAGATCTACATCGAACCGCAGATTCAGGTATTCAGTGAGCCAGCGCGAATTGAACTGTTTTTTGACGAAGCCGATTATGAACAGAGCCTTGAAGAGGTCTTAATCAATAAGGCGGGTGTTGAAAAAGTCACCAGTGAGTTCGTAAACGACGGCTTTAAAGTGACGGTTTATCTTGATCACTTAAAGATTTATCAAACCCGTATCGACAAAAACCTGTTCTACTTGCACGTTTCTGACAACCCTACGCAAGATGCTGCACAAACAATTGCAGAAGAAGATGAAGGCACAAGCTACATCAACCGTATCCAAGCGTTAGATTTTCGTCGTGGCGAAAAAGGCGAAGCTCGGGTGCTGGTATTCTTGCAAGAGAATATGGCGGCTATCGACGTAAGAGAGCAAGCGGGTAAGATTGTTGTTGAATTCCATAATACGGACATTATCGATGATCTGTTGTATCAACTCGATGTTATGGACTTTGGTACTGTCGTGAGCATGATTGAAACCTTCAAAGATGGTTCCAACAGTCGTATCGTTATCGATACCACAGATGCCTTTGATTACAACTATCAGCAGCTAGACAACATCTTTACTATCACTGTTGAAAAAGATGAGTCGAAGCGTAGCTTCTTGGGTAATGGTAAAGAATACCAAGGCCGCCCAATGTCTTTGAACTTCCAGGACATCTCAATTCGAGCAGTATTGCAAATTATCGCTGACTATAACGGCTTTAACCTTGTTGTTAGTGACTCAGTAGCAGGTAACATTACTCTTCGTTTAGATGGTGTACCTTGGGACCAAGCGTTAGACATTGTGCTGCGAGTTAAAGGCTTAGATAAGCGTATGGATGGTTCCATTTTAATGGTTGCACCGACCGAAGAACTTGCAGCACGAGAAGCAAAAGAGCTTAAGGCCAAACAGCAAGTTGAAGACTTGGAGCCGCTTTACAGTGAGTATATTCAGCTTAACTATGCTAAGGCGCAGACCTTTGCAGACCTACTGAAAACGGATGTAAACAGCATTATTTCTCAGCGTGGTAGTGTGTCTGTTGATGAACGTACCAATACGTTGCTTATCAAAGATACGGCGAAAAGTATTGAAAACGTGCGTCGTATGATTGAAAACCTCGATGTGCCAGTTAAGCAGGTTGTGATTGAGTCGCGCATGGTCACCGTTCGTGACAATGTTCAAGAAGACTTAGGTATTCGTTGGGGTTTCAGTGACCAGCAAGACAGTGACGGTATTTCTGGTAATCTTGATGGTGCCAATGCTATTGCTAACGGTCAGCGCCCAAGTATTGGCGACCGTTTAAATGTTAACTTGCCTATCGCTAACCCTGCGGGAAGCATTGGTATGCATGTAGCGAAGTTAGCAGATGGCACCTTGATCGACCTCGAGCTCACAGCGCTAGAGCAAGAGAACAAAGGTGAAATCATTGCTAGCCCGCGAATCACAACGGCTAACCAGAAAAAGGCACGAATTGAACAAGGTACCGAAATTCCTTATGTTCAGGCCGCCTCAAGTGGTGCCACTACCGTAACCTTCAAAAAAGCGGTGTTGAGCTTAGAAGTGACGCCTCATATCACGCCAGATAACAAAGTGATTCTCGATCTTGCTATTACCCAGGATACACGAGGCGACACTGTAGACACGCCAACTGGCCCTGCGACAGCAATCGATACACAACGTATTGAGACGCAGGTGTTAGTAGAAAATGGTCAAACAGTGGTGCTTGGTGGTATTTACCAGCAGCAAATTATTAACTCTGCTAGTAAAGTACCTTTGTTGGGTGACATTCCTTACCTAGGTTACTTATTCCGCTCAACCAGTGAGCGTAATGAGAAACGAGAGCTACTTATCTTTGTTACTCCGAAGATCATGGTAGAAGACTCGATTTAAGCACGAGTTAGATAGCAAAAAGCCACTTCGTTTGAAGTGGCTTTTTTGTGTGCGTTGATAACGAAAATGCGAGTTAAGTAACCCGATAATAGGCGCTCACGTTTTTACATGTATTCGAATACCTTAACGACGCGCTCCACGCCTGAAATATTGCGAGCGATATTGACCGCTTTGTTTGCTTCCACGTCTGCTACCAGCCCCATTAAAAAGACCTCACCGTTTTCCGTGACTACTTTAATATTGTTGCCACTGACATCCTCAGCTGCCAGCAACTGGGTTTTTACCTTAGATGTTAGCCAGGTATCGTGGCTTTGTGTGGTGATGCTGGTAGGAGAGCCAATACGTAATTGGTTATGAAGCTTTCGCGTGCCATCGATGCGCTCTGCTGCGCGTTGTACAGTGGTTTTATACTGTTCACTCGGCACTTGCCCTAGCAGTAATACAATACCGTTATAGCTGACGACAGACACGTTGGCATTGGCATTTTCGCCTAACGCCTCTTTAATCGCCATGGTGGTTTTTATTTCAATATTATTGTCATCTATCTGACTGCCTATAGTACGGCGGTCGTTGGCTGCTGTGACTGCGCCAGCGGTGCCGGCCACTACGGCTGCGGCGCAGCCTTGCAAGAGCACAGTACCAACTAAAATAGCTATAAGGTTCTTATTCATTAGCTTTCTTCCTGTGGGAATAAGGTCATATCAACAAGTTCTGTCAAACAGTGTATGTTGACCAAATGAGATTCCAAAATACGGCTTGGACGCTTAGCTGGTACGCGAATCTCGACGTCACTTGCACTGAGCAGTCCCGCCAGCTCGCCGCCATCATCGCCGACTAACACGATAACGGTCATGTCTTTAGTCAAAGCGGCTTCTACGGCGCTGACGACATTCTTTTCATTGCCATTAATAGCAATGGCAAGTAATAAATCCCCTTGCTCGCCGAGCGCCTTAATCTGCCTAGCAAAGATATCGCGGCTGGGTTGTGATGAGCCAGCCGGGCTTAAATTCAGTGCATGCGATGACAGCGATACCGCAGGTAAACACGGGCGCTCGGTCTCAAAATGGTTCACCAACAGAGCAGCAAAATGGTCGCTGAGCATATGGCAACTAGCAGCGCCACAACATAATAATTTGCGGCCGTTAATCAATGTCTGTGCAATACTCAACGAAGCGGTTTCAAGCACGCTAGGTAAAACTTCCCCTGCGGCAATTTGCGCCTGAATGCTTTCGGTAAAAAGTGCTTTAACTTGTTCCTGCATTTATAATACGTTCTTTATCCAGTGAAACTCTGGCTCTTTCTCACCTTGTATTGCGACAAAATCAGCACGCAATACGCAGCCTGCTAAGCCCTTTTGTTGCACATAGTGTGCAATGGTTCTTTGTAGTCGCTGTTGTTTGGTGTGGCTAAGCGCATGCAGAGCCCCGCCATAACTACTGTGGCGACGAAACTTTACTTCAACAAATACCCACACTTGACCTTCTTTCATTATCAGGTCCAGTTCGCCATAGCGACAATGGTAATTGCGCGCCACCGGCTTCAGCCCTTGCTGAGTTAGGTATTTCTGTGCCAGCAACTCAAAGTGCTGGCCTTTTTCTCGGCTATTGCGCCACGCTTTCGGGAGCCATGACATTACTCGATTCCTCAAATTGCTTCTTCATGAAAAGCGGTGTGGGATCGAGGTGCTCAAGACTCACTTTGTTAATGCTTCTTGACTGATAGCGTGCCCACGCTAGATGGCGAACAATCTCGCCGTTACTTATTACACTTAGCTCTCCAGTAAGACCGGTTTGGCTTTTTCCTGGCAGCATACTGAGCTGTCGCAATTGCGGGATCAGTGAAATCGCATCATAGCCCATGGCAAATAGACGCTGCTCAATGTCGGCAACGTCAGGCCAGAGGCTATCAAAGCGTTCTCTGAGCTGCCGAGTATTCAGGTTAGCTAACCCCTTTGTCGGTAGCATCCACGGTAACTCAGTGAAGTATAAGCCATTTAAATCACGTTTATCGGTGCTATCAATGCGCGTGCTGTGGCTTTTGGAGCTTGCATACAGGGGAATGCGCTCAACAAAGGTGCTCACGTTTACATCAAGATAGGGCTTTAATAGTCGAGTTTGCGTGGCATTAGCGAGTAGATAAACCACATCTATGTCGCGACGAGAACGGGTTTCACTCTTTACGTTGCGCTTAAAAATGCCCTCGATGGCGTCTATGCGTGCTTCGCTATCGTCGACTTCAAGTAACTCAGTGATGACTTTTTCCATTTCTTTATTGTCATCGAATAACCCCACAAGTGGTGGCTGCTCATTGTAACGTTGCCACTGACTGCTAAAGTGCTCACTCAATCTTTGTCCTGAGCGCTCATTTGGGGCCAAGATCAGCGGCTTTTCAAAGCCTTTAGCCATAAAGTGTGCTAAGGCCTGATCTAATTCGTGCTCCGGGGCTAGAGCAAAATAATAATGCTGTAAAGACTGGCGTTCGATGTCGCTGCGGTTCAGGTATATGCTGGGTATTCCCTCTAGCAAGTTGTGCTGTTCAAAGCGGTTAATGTTGCTTTTCAGTAATGGCCCTACGGCGAAATCGATTTGCTTGTCATTGAGCTGCTGCGTTAGTTGCTGATTTTCTAAATTTGCATCAATGAAATAAATGTCTTCGAATTGATAGTTATCTAGGGCCGCCAATACACCTGACTTCACGGCTTCACCTAGGCCCTTATTAGCGCCACTTAAAGGTAAAATAACGGCTAATTTAGTGGCGTTATAGGGCTCAACTTTCATCAGCTCAGCCACTTTTTCGTCTAGAGCAAAGCTCGCGGGGTGTCCTGGATAGCGGCGTTGCCAGTTATTGGAAGCTTGGTGTAACTCAACTGGAGAGCCCAAATAAAGTTGTTTTATTTTAGCAAGTTGTACCCAGCCTTTAGCGATAGCTGAGCCGGAGTCATACTTTGTTAGCTGTTGCGGGCTCAAAGATTGTAAAGACCGCCACAAAATGGGGTTTAACTGTGATGCTTCTATTTGATAGCGGTTTGCGGTTTCTGAAGCACGTAATAAAAATGGTGCGCTTTGTTGAGGCATTTGCATTCGCATGTAGGCGGTGCCTTGCACTAACTGATGCCAGTAGAAATGCTCTGGCGTTTGCAATTGCGATTGCACTGAGCGTGAGGTGTGCAAAGCACGTTGTGGTTCGCCCATTTGCGCTTGCGCGTAAGACTTTAATAACACCGCTTGAATTTGTTGCTCAGGGTGGCTGCGTAACAGGGTGTCGCTGGCTTGCAATAGTAGCGACCAATTTTGCTCATTAATAGCCTGATTTTGAGTGCGGTTAAGTAACTGTACGCGAGTGGCGCCTTCGCTATTTTGAGCTTGTTGGTATAACTGCTGTGCACTGAGTGTCTGAATCGGCTCAGGCTCACTCACGTTAGTTGTAAGATTTTCACTTTCTTGTGGCTTTTGTGTTGTGCTGCAGGCCGATAAGCCTGACAATAACAGCATAAAAGCAATCGATTTGAGTCGCACAGTCTTTGTATTCCAATTGGCCTTAGTGTGATTCGCTTATCTTACTGACTGATGCAGGAGAGCTCAATGTCCAATGCGGATATTTCAACCGACCCCCAAGACCAAGGTACCTTGTTTATTGTTGCCACACCCATTGGTAACTTGGATGACATCAGCCAGCGTGCTATCAAAACCCTAAGTGACGTCGACTTAATCGCTGCTGAAGACACGCGCCACACTGCCAAGCTGCTGTCGCACCTGGGACTCAGTAAGCGTACCTTTGCCTTGCATGATCATAATGAAAAACAAAAGGCACAGCAGGTACTCACTTGGCTACAACAAGGGCAAAACGTAGCGCTGGTGAGCGACGCCGGAACACCACTGATAAGCGATCCTGGTTATGCCTTAGTGAGTTTATGCCGTGAACAAGGGGCTCAAGTAACCCCAATTCCCGGCGCATGCGCAGCTATTGCGGCGCTGAGTTGCTCCGGATTACCCACCGATCAATTCCAATTTATTGGTTTTGCTCCAGCAAAATCCAAAGCCAGACAAAGCTTTTTCAGTGACGCGTATAACTCAGGCATGACCAGCATCATTTACGAAAGTACGCACCGTATTATGGCGAGCTTAGAGGATTTAAGTGCCGCGCTAGGAGAGCAAGCTCAAGTCGTGCTTGCTAAAGAGTTAACGAAAAGCTTCGAGACCTTCTTCAGTGGTACGGTCACTGAGTTACAACAGTTTTTACAGCAGGACCCTGCGCGACAAAAGGGTGAAATCGTGTTGATGCTGCCAGGGAAACCGAATAAGGCCAGCGCCGTAAGTGAAGAGGCACTGCGTTTGATTGCCTTACTGGAAGAGCACATGCCACTGAAGCAAGCTTGCGGTGTGGCTGCTGACTATCTCGGACAAAAGAAAAATGCACTGTATAAGGCCGTGATAGCGCAAAAGCAATAAAGTGCTGGGCAAATCACTTGGCATGCGTATAATGGCGCCCCTGAGTCAGCCGGATAATCGCTGCCTGTGACGAAAATGATCAGGGGGAGGAAAGTCCGGGCTCCACAGGGCAGGGTGCCAGCTAACGGCTGGGGGGCGTGAGCCTACGACAAGTGCAGCAGAGAGAAAACCGCCTAAGTCCTTCGGGACCGGTAAGGGTGAAAGGGTGCGGTAAGAGCGCACCGGGCCACTGGTAACAGTTGGTTGCAAGGTAAACTCCACCCGGAGCAAGACCAAATAGGGTTCCTTATGGTGTGGCCCACATCGGAACCGGGTAGGTTGCTTGAGCCATAGAGCAATTTATGGCCTAGACGAATGATTATCGATCTCCTTCGGGAGAGAACAGAACCCGGCTTATAGGCTGTCTCAGAAGCTTTAGTAACCGCTTGATTTGCTTATGTAGATCAAGCGGTTTTCTAAAATTCTTCTTCATCACATCGCAAATCCATGTACCCACTGGTACACGGTTTTCAACTTCAAAACGCTAATCACAGCGAAACATCTGCATCTCAAAAATATCCTAAGGTATTGATTTAGGTAGCTTTGCTTGCCTGATAGCATTCTCGCTAAGAGTTTGATTTTTCAAGCTTAACACTCGATTTCAACGGTACATGGTTTGGTACACGGCACTTGAAATCGGTATTTGTTAGTGGGGTGTATATGCGAGCTGTAGCTGGTTGCCAATATTTATATCGCCGTAAGGCTACGTACTACCTTAGGGTCAAAATACCTAAGCGCCTAGGCGTAAGGGAAATACGGCTGTGCCTTAGGACACATAAACTTGAGGTGGCCTTGGTATTGATGCAGCGCCTTAAGCCATTCATTTCACAGCTAAAGGGGCTTGTCATTCGGTCTAGGGCGTTAGACACTAGCTCTATAAGCCAGCAGCTCGACCAATTGAAAACCGCCATGCAAAAGCAGTTAACCATAGCCGATATAGACCCAATAATAGCCAAACTGGAACAAGGTTTCAGTGATGGTGGTCATGCCATTAATGCCTTAGGCGATAAATCGATACTGGAATTGGATGGTCGATTCAAGGAGTTGTTCGTTCATATGGCGGATACTGATTCCAATGAAGAGCGGGTTAATCGCTTCGCTGAGGTGCTGAAAGGCTTGTCGGACGACGAGAGATGGTCCTTCCTAGCATCCATGTCCTCGGTTATGAAGGTGTTCTCTGGGATGAAGGACAAACCGTCCGAAGGCGAGGGGATACCACAACAGGCCAATGAACTGTTGGCCGAACATGGTTTTGCCATTGAGCCAAATAGCCTACCTTACCGCGTACTTTTGAGTAAGCTTAAGGCCAGTAATGCCATACGGGATGAGTTATTGGCATCCATTTTCAATGAAGACTTCCTAGGAGAGCGAGAAGTCCAAGGCTTATTAACCAAAGCCCCCGAACCTATGGTGGTTGCGCCTATGGTTGAGGTGGATGATGAGCCAAAGGGCCCACTGTTTTCTGAAGTGTATGCCGAATTCCTTGAGTTTAAGATTAAGAAGGAAAAGCTGACCGAGAAAATACAGAAGGATTATGAACGATTCCACACGGTATGGCAGATATTGATGGATGACAGGCCTATCGAACAGTACAAGCCTAAGGATATAGGACGATTCATTGACAGGTGCTTTGAACTGCCCCGCATGAATATCGCGCCATACAATAAAATGAGCTGGCAAGAACGGGTGGAGTGTGAAGTGCCCGAGGATGATTTGATTTCGCCTAAGTCCGTCCAAGGCTATTACAAATGGACGCAGTCGGTGTTTGCATATGCCAAGAAAGACACGGTGGATCTTATTAGTGTATCACCTTGTTCCATCAAGCGAGACTTTACCACCAATATCCGAGGTGCCTTCTCTGATACAGAGCTAAAGCAGTTTTTAAATGCCGCTAAGGAAGAACGAAAAACATGGAAGAAGTGGATTATTCAGCTTGGCATATACACTGGGGCACGCCTCGGTGAGCTGGTTCAGTTAAGGAAGTCGGATATTCGGTATGATGAGGAAACCCAGCGCCATTACATACTGATCACCGATGAACATAAAGACCAGAAATTAAAGACGGATAATGCCAAACGTAAGATCCCGATGCATAACGAATTGATTACTAGTGGCTTTCTTGATTATGTAGCGACATGTGAGCAGGAGGTATTTGATGAGTTGGATAAGTCGGTAAGGGTAACAGGTTGGATGCCTAGGCTAATGGAATCCATCGGTGTGCCAACTTTCAATGAATTAGGCCATAAGCGATCATTCCACAGTTTCCGCCACACCTTTATTACCAAGCTGATGAATGACGGTGTGCCAGTTAACAACCTTCAACAGGTGGTGGGCCATGAAATCAGTTCCTTTGGTATCACCAGCAACTATACCCATAAGGCGACCAGTATTAAGAATTTGGTTGAGGTGGTGGATGCGTTTAGTATCGGGAGCTAGGAGGCGAAAATAAAAAGCCATTGTCGTAGTTGAGAATGGCTTCCCCTGAGACGTCTTTCAAGTTACTCCGATAGTCAGCAGAGAGAGAATAGCGGACGCTCACTATCTTGCTAGTCTTGGTAGTGCTTTTTTAATGCCAGTAAGAATGTTGTTCCAGCCAATACGTTCTTTCCAAAGCTTGCTACAACTATTACTCTGTAGCAGTCAATACGATTGGTTTTATATAACTCTAACGTATGCGTAGTTGCCACACCGTTGTCGTAATCTGTAATTTCAATAACTCTAAGAAGTTCAGGAATATGTTGAACTGATACATCACCACCTTCTCATTGTGCTGAGGCAGTATTTACTTTACTGTATGATTTAAGATAACTTTTTTAAGTCTTACTAGTTCGTCTATACATGCTTGGTCTCCTACGTTACAAGGTCTCGCTAATAAGTTTTAAACGCAAAGGAAATATTGGGCATTGAAAATATTTTATTCGTGGCAAAGTGATTTAGAATCGAAGCACAATAGAAACTTCATTAAGGACTGCCTTGAAAGAGCCGTAAAAAAGCTGAATAAAGAGTTGGAATTAGATGAAGCCGTTAGGTTAGATCAAGATACGAAGGGTGTTGCAGGCACACCTGATATTGCGAATACAATATTTGGAAAAATACAGGAGAGCGCTGTTTTTATAGGTGATGTTAGCTTTATAGCTGGTAACGAAGGCGAAAAGCTATGTTCAAACCCCAATGTTATGATTGAACTGGGGTATGCCTTAAGCAACTTAACTGATCTATGTGTTGTTAATGTCATGAATACGGCATATGGAAAGGCTGAAGGAAATCTTCCGTTCGATCTAAATCACAAGCGATGGCCTATTCAGTACGAATTGAACGCTGATAATTATGATAACAAAAGTGAAGTCAGGGAGTCTTTGGTTAACGATCTGTATCGTGCCATAAAGCCGATATTGGCAGTCAGAGAACAGGGTGTTCAGCTGGAACCACTGATTGAAAATCCATCATTAGAGAATATTAGGCACCATATTCTGGCCGCTCATTCAAAACATGATTGGCAGGCTCAATCAATAGGATTACGAACAACTGCTATATATTCAAGTAATGTGAATTTGCGCGTCGAAGTCAACTACACAGATGAGGGAACCCAGTGTGATGACTTCAAAGAGGACTGGGCAAATGTTTTCATAAAGCCTCAAGCTACTGGGTATTGGTGTGACATCTATTTTGGTCAAAGTCACATTGATCGAACTATTCTTGTTTCTGTTGATGAAGGACGAGCTTTACTCCCCTTGCCGAGAAAACTAAATGCAAGCGGGAAGTTACGTGTAGTTGATCCCTACGAGTATCGGATAGCTGAGCTGTTTGACTCTCAAGAAACGCTATACAGATATTTCTCCCAAGCGGGGTTAGGGATTGGTGAGTAAGCATTTAACAAACGCATTAATGAATGGACGTCTTAATCTTATGAGGTGTAGATGAGCGATATAATACTCCTATCAAGCAATGATTACAGAAATGATAGTGAGTTAAAGAGTTTATTAACAGTTCCATATTCTATGCTAGATGCTGCTCACCCTAGACTGACAAAAGAGCAGAGAAGGCGAGTCTTAAAAGAAAAGTACCATAAAAAATTGATTTCAGATGGGCTGGAAACCGGACTCTTAGAACTTAATCACAATGGGGAGTTAATCTATCGTTCAAAGCAGAGTGAGTCAGTTTTTAAAGGCTTTGTGTTTGAAGCCTTATTGGTAAGACTTTGTAATGACAATATGGAAACAATAGGTAAGGCCGCTTATCAGTGGTGTACGGAGAGGCAAAGAGTAAGAAGTGAGACGTTAAATAAAATCAAAGCCTTTGGGAGAGGGTTTATCACTACAAGGCAGAGCTTACCCCAATTATATAACATAACACATAAGTTTGATGTCCAATTCTATTATATGAATGAACAGCGCTCTGAGCCAGAAGTGGAAACTATTGTTAATACAAAAATTGAAGCAGGCATACAAGTCAAAGCAATTACATGTAATGAGCAAAGTGAAATTATAGATAAGATATTAAATAATACCTATGCTCATGTTTTGACTTGTTTGCGACATAACAATGGGGTTCATAGCTATAACGAATGCATGCGTTTGATTAGGGATATGTATTCAAGAGGCAAAATTGATCGTATGCAAAGAGTTTATCTGGAGAGTAGGATTTACTGTCCAGAACAGCTTTCTATTAGACAGTCGTGGATTGATGATTACAGTGAATATGTTTCTGATTGGTACCATGGCTATTCACAACCTGATGGCCCCATATCAGATGCTCAAGGTAGTGAAATTAAAGGATATAAAAACGAGAACTCTATTTTAGTTCCTGTTTAAGGTTGTATCGCCGCTTATAACAAGTTGCTGCACTCGGCTCGCTGCGCTCCCATTTTCCTGAGAGCAAAGCGTTCACCGTCCGCTCCAGCATAAAGCTGACATAGGCTTGCATTATTTGAACGAAAATAATACTGCAAATGGCGGTGCAAATACAGGCTGGTTCAACTATGTGCCATACTAGCTTATGCCCTAGGTTGCAGTGTCAATTTTCATTGGTGGTGCTCTTAGATGTGCCAAGGCCAAACGATAGGCCTTGGCTGGAGGAGGGTTAGGCTTTATTGATTGGCAGGCTGACGGATACCATTTCAATGGCCTTATCCAGTTCACCATTGGCGGTGGCATCGATCACGGTCTGAATCACCACCGGTAGGTGTTCTTTATCACCAACTTCAATCGCATGATTTCCCTTCGATAGCTCCAATGGTTTATTGGCGAATCTCACCTCCAGATAATACTTACCGCCTTTGGCATAGAACCAAGGGCTCACCTTCTTGGCGACTTTCACCTTTTCCTGTTGGCCTGTATCTTCATTCTTCTGCCACTTTTCCTTGTAACAGGTGTAGATTTCACCGTTAACCAGTGCCGTTGCCATTTCCAATTGGGTTTGAAGGCGGTTGATTAGCTTGTCACGACGCTTGGCCTCGGGTGTGGTGCTTTTCTCTGGGCGAGAAACGGCCTTGAGCGTACTCAATATTGATTTAGTCATGGTATTTACCTTTTGGTTGGTGGTTATTTTACAAAGCCAATTGGCCTTGTGGTTTGCTTGTGATTGGATTCAGTAATGAGAATGTCTAAGCAGTCTTGGGCGGATAGCTTAGTCGTCGAAAGTTGTTGTCTGCGTTTGATAATCGCAAAATCGCCGACAGCGATATTTTTAAGATTTGCGAGCTGCTGAAGCTGTGAATCTGTTATCTGAGAGCGTCCACACGCTTCTCTGAAGAGCCGTTTTAGCTGTTCTGATGTCAGATATTCAAATGCTAATTTAAAGTCAAAGCGACGCATTACAGCGCGATCGAGATGCTTATCAAAGTTCGTTGCAGCGAAGAGAGGTAACTCGAAGCAGTCGATTTGAGTCAGTAGCTCGTTAACTTGCTGTATTTCAAAATTTTGAGAAGCACCAGACCTATCGGCCAACAGGCTATCCACTTCATCAATAAATAGGGCTGCTCCTTGCTCTGTGGCATTGGCGAACAGGTTGGCTATGTTCTTCTCAGAACCGCCAACATACTTATCGAGGACGTCACTACAACGGATGGTGATAAGTTCTTGATTGGTTGTTTTGGCTAGGTGGTTGGCTAGAGCAGACTTGCCTGTACCACTTGGCCCTGTGAATAAGGCACGTACACCACTATGTTGTTTCATGGCGCGTTCAATATCCACCAAGGCTTTATTGCCTCCTTTGATATTTAGGTTATCGAGTGAAAACGCCATTTGTGGTTTGTAGGTGGCTGTAGTTGTTTTAAAGCCACAGGCTTGGTGGACTTCGGTAATTAGGCTGTCTACCAAGGCTTCAGCCTGCTTACCTTGGTGGCCTATGGTATGGCATACGAAGGCGGCATTGGCGATATTGGCTGGGGTAACATTGTCCTTGGTGGCAAGCTGTGCTTTGAATGGCTTACTTAACCTTAGGCCTTTGGTGGTTTTGGCGATAATGCCTTCCATCACTCGGTTGTCAGGCACGAAAACGTGTTTTACAAAATTGAACCGCCTAAGCACACTGGCAGGGATGTCTTCCACCGAATTGACCACCCAAATGCACGGCACCGTGTTGGCTTCGAGCATGGCATGTAGGTTATCTTTGCCGCCGGATGCTCGGTGGTTGAAGACCTGTTGGACAAGTATGTCCTCGGCCTCATCCAACATGAGTAGCGACTTCTCATCATGGCTGACGATACGTTGTATCAGTTGGTGGTGCTGAAGCCTAAGATTAGAGCTAAGTTTCTCTTGTTCATAATCGACTTCTCGCTGTTGGACGTTATCACCCAAGGCTTTAATGGCGATAAGCGAAGCGCCTAAGGTGTCAGCCAACAAGCGGCACAGGGTTGATTTGCCTGTGCCAGGTTCACCCCACAGAAGTAGGTTGACCCCTTGAATGGAGTGGTTTAACGCGATATCAAGGAAGGCGATTAAATCCTCTAACTCAAGGTGTTCAAAGTCACTTAAGCCTAAGGTTGATGGTGGTTGTATCTGTACCAATGGCTCAATTAACTCGGTGTAGCTTGTCACCTTTTCACCCACTAACTTTTCCACCAAGGCATGAGGGATACCCGATTGGTCTAGTTGAAGATACTGTGAACCTCGGACAAGGCCTGTTTCCACCAAGGCTAGGTTGATGTTAATCAGTGCCTCTTCAGTGATTCCAACCATATGAGAAAACATTGAGTTAATGTGTATATCCGAAGGCAAACAGCAATGTATCCATTCATAGAGGCCGCCGTTTACCTTTAGCACCGCCATGAGCTTAATCACTTTCCAGCTATTGGCTGGTAGTTGTAATCCGTGCTCAAAGACGCGGCAGTTGTGGCCTAGATCGCAACCCTTGGTGACAGTTAGCCGCTGCTGTAAGTGCTGGGTGAGGTTGTCGAAGTCCTCTGTTTGCCCCGTGAACTTAAAGGAGGTGCCACAGATACTTTTTATGGTGGCGCCTTTGACCGCTATTAAGTCAGTCGAGTCAATAAAGCCAGAAGTTATCGCCCGATATGTATAGCCTGTGGCGTAGGACTGATACATATTAGAGGGCAGCAGCTTATTATATGAGCGAGTCATGAAATCCCCATAAATCAATGCGTTGAAGTTGTTGCATAGATTTTACGGGGATTGTGTTTTGGCCTGTAGGGTGTACCTTGGCCGGAGGTAGGCGACGAAATTTCTTAGTTGAGATTATTCGTCGGGTTGATAGCTACAGATGATTTCGGCAAGCTCATCTTCTTCACAGTAGAAATAGGCCGTAGGCACGTTAAGCACTATCGCTATACTTTTTACCATACTAAAATCGGGCGCATGAACCCCTTTTTCATACTGGTTCATGCGGGCACTTGCCGAACCTTCATCAATACCAGCTTCGATACCTAGCTTCTCTTGAGTGTATTTTGCTTTCTCCCTTGCTTCCTTTAACCGCTTGGGGAACGGGCTTTTGGACATATTCAGTATCTCTTTGATTCTTTATAACTCATCTAAGAGATTCTTAGTTTTTCCATTGACTTATTTACTAAGGAGTACTTAGTATCTGTTTGAGCTAAGTATTCCTTAGTTAAAGCAACTGTTTATTAATTCCATTGAGGGAACCTAATATGAGCGCCAAATGGAAAGCCATCGCATTAGTTACTTTATCCACCACTGCACTTAGTGCCCAAGCCACAACAATTAACTGTAGTCACCTAGAAAAAAGCTCTTACATTGATCCAAAGGCATATCAACCTAATCGGATCAGAAGTCCATTCGGAAGTTGGTCGACAGGGTTGGTTGATGGAATTGAGAAAAGGTTTCAGGAGTGCCTGACCGAATACACGAAAAAGCACGGTGCTGAGGGCTTCAAAACACAAAAGCTGGTGAAACAACAAGCCTACTTTGAGACCGTTAAGGCAGAGATAAAGGCTAATATTCAAGTCCGCCAATTTGCCAATGAGTACAAGGGAAAAGGTGGCAAGTTGATGGATAATTTAGAGCGCACCTTGAACCAATATGGTATCCAGTATGATAGTGGTAATGGCTTTAGAAACAAAAAGCTACCAATCGAGCGTGACAGCATTTCTTCAATAGCCGCTACAGGGCTTGGCAACAAGCAACCTCAGGCGTTGACCGAGGGAGCAATTGAAGATATTCGTGAGCAAATATCACAACTGTCAGAGTGGGAAAAGGCAGTAACTCCCTTGACGCAATCGGGCAATGTGGACATGAAGGATATGCTGACTTACAGCGACAGGGAGCTGCTTCCTAAAACCTCAAACGTATCTCAGCAGTTTAACAGCTACTTAAAGGATACGCGTTACGAGCCTTATTTGGCTGTATTCAATCAATATGCAACAAAGCTGAACAAACAAATTAACCCCTTTATCGACCAACACGCCAAGGGCCAGCTTGATTTACAGACCATAATGCAATCACCGAACTGGCGCGCACAGCTCCCCAATGAATTCGAACTGGAATCGATCTTAGAAGCCTTAATGCGAAGTGGCGAGATGCTCGAAAATCGAGGGCTACCAGCTGAGAATATCAACCAGGTGAAGGCTATTTTAGCTGAAGCTCAGTCTACTAAAACCAAGTTCCTAGCTGCACATAAGTCTATTCAGCAAGCTGAAAAGGAAAACAACCGCCAGATAATGCGAGCTGAAGAACGAGCGAAGGAAAATAGCAGGCAATACGCTGTTGCAGCGCAATCGAGTGAAGCGGCCCAAAGCCTTCGAGACCTTGGATATCCTGATGCGATGTTCTCGTTTGGGCAGTATGGCAACCCGATAGACAGCACATATGCTGTAGTGCATTGCCTGTCTAGTCACTTTGGTGGGCATGAAGTCGAAAAAAATGGTAAGGCAATCGAGATATCGTTTGGCAAAAAAGGGCTGTTCAGCTTGGATACCCAGTATGTGTTGAGACTGAGCTTTGTAACCGCCTACGGAACTCAACAATATGTCATCGTTGATACGGCCGAGCCTAACAACCCTGCAACTCAAGATGGTATGAGCAAAATCATCGGCCTAGCCCAGAGAATAAAGAGCTGCGGCTCTTCATCAGGCATCAGCCTGATTAATTAAGATAAATTTTAAAGCGGGAAAGTGGATATATGAGTTCTTATATAACAGGAGTCGAACGTGGGTTATAAATCATCTTTAAGAACAGTCGAATTCGGGTTGATTGCTTTAGCTTTCGGTATTGGGTGCTTCTATATGGGCGGCGTATTTTTTATGAGCGACCCAACGCCTTTACCCAGTGTGATTAAGCGTTTCTTATCGCGTCATCAGGAATTCATAGAGACGGCTGAATTGCTCGTGATGATTACAGGAGACTTGATTGTGATTTTTGGGGCATTTCTGATCGACTTTGGATTTAAGTTCCTATTCTCTAAAAAATACAAAGAAGCGTTTATAAGCGTCTCTGGCACGGGGTTATCAATCCCAAATTTTCTTACAGGTGAGCAAGTCACCATTCCTAGTAGTGCAGTGATAGGGATAGACGAATTTAATAAGAACATTCACATTCGTTATTGGGCTGAAAAAGAAGAGTGTTCAATTGGCTTTCCTCTTTTTCTTCTGAAAGAGCCGGAAGGTTTTATTCGTGCATCCAAAGAGTTGAACTTAGAGCAGGCTAAGGCGGATAGGAAAACGGAGTCTCAAAATCAGGATTTGTACACAGTGGTATTTGGAAAAGACAATGCCGTTAAAGATCGCTTAGCAAGTCAGCTAACGCTTATCGCGAAGCTAGTTAAACGGCCATTGGATGTGATTCAACAAGAATACTCAGATGGGTCAGTGGTGATTCGAAAATCGCTTTCCAAAGAGAAATCAGTAAAGCTGAAAGCGGGACTCAAGAAGTATCAGATAGATGCAAGTATCGTTGCCGAAGGCCGTGACAGTCAGGAAGCTACGGAACCTGTAATAAAGCCTCGGCTGCTAACAGCCCCAAGTTTCCCTGTTGTTGTTACGCTTGGCATTATTCCTGGTGGCTTGGTGTTGTGGCTTTTAATCAATCGTTTTTTGCGCAGCCAACACGGGCGTAAAGCGGCCTTGCAGCCTATAGCACTGTTTGTTGCTGTTGTGGTGGAAATGCTGGTCTATGAAACAGTTGAAGGTGGTACAACCGATATAGTGATTGGTTTAATTATGTTGTCGTCTTTCATCTTTATTTCTTTCAGTGTAAAACGCACGCTCGAAAGTGAGTTTGGAAGAAAGCTAAGCACAATCAAGACAATTCTGTTTAGCTTAATTTACGTGAATTACAAAACGAACCAGTTTATTGCTGAAGAACAGGCGCGGAGCTAAGGCTGCTGAGCTTGCTGTAAGTAGGAAGTGTGAGCATTGGCGGCAAGTAAATCACTATATTTACCACCTATTCCGGCTTCTGGTATTAGGAACGGTGAAAAGGAAGAGTTGAGACTCTCAACTCTTCAATTTGCGCTAGTATGATGGGTAACTGGTAAATAACTCTAATACTTACATGTACATATGATTAAACCTCTCCTTGTACTTGCTTGTGTGTCTAACGCTTAGCTTCTTAAGGGGAACCATTGTAGAGATGCTACCTACCTGCTTTAACCACTCAGATTTGATGGCATTCATTTTAATTACCGGTACTAGGTATGGCTTAATTGCTTGCCTGATCTTCGCTCTTTCATATTTGTCATGCTTTCTTAAAAATGGTGTCAGCCCCATCGCTTGTATAGCCATTAATTCATAGCGCCCTAAACAACCATTGCGCTTAATTTTGCTTAAGCTGTATGACTTTATGCTATTAAACTTGTTCAAGTAGTCATGGTCGGAAATAAACTTATTCAGCGGTGTTTTTAGCTTACCAAGCCTTAATTCCGCTCTGGTAGATTCATCTGGTTGAAATTTAAAGCCAAAGTTCTTTTCCTTAGCCTTTCTATCGTATACGGCCAGTTCTTGCATCCTGTTTTTAGGCTGAAAATAGATAAGTTCAATATCGCCGTCACTGTTAAAATAGATGCCAGCCTTGCGTGAGAGAAGCTTATCAAACAGCAATTTAGACAGCGGTATATCACTACCCAATGCGATGTGTACATTTGTAACCGTAAGTTGGTCCCAGTAATAAAGATAAAGTTCTGGTGTCAGGATGTGCTCCAAAAAAAGCCTCGCACAGTACCATTGTGACTTGGAGTACTTGTGTCCTTTAAGTTCAATAGTTAGAAACCTTCGGCTTGAAGAGCTCGGGCTACATTTTACGACCAGATGCGGTGTTTCTATGTTACTACCTGAGTGGTTAAATTCTTCCTCAAACAACGGCAATCGAATAAAGCGCTCGTATCCGGCTTTTGGGTATAGTATTTGGGTCAGCTCAGCTGTTGTTTTATTCGCTATTCGGCAGGCCAAGTCTTCAATATTTAGCCTTATTAGTTCTTGATGCTCTTCATCTCTTACGTCCAGTGTTAACCGCATATAATCTACTTTGCATGATTTAATAAATGTGTTCATCGTAACGACCTCTTAAAAGTGGGGGGAGTAGGCGCATATGCGCCTTATTGGCTACTTGCTTTCAAGCTGCTTGATGGCTTTTCTTACTTCTCGAACAGCATCTTTACAGTCATGCTTTTTTAAGAGATCGCGGCATATCAACAACGTAGACTTTTTAGGAATTGCGTCAGAAATAGCTGAGCAGACACGTTTCGCAAAGTGTCGGTTTTCTTTGTTGTTGAGAGCTTCGTTGAACTGTTTCCGAAGTTTTAGCTGTTCCGAATTCAACGGGCATTTAGGCGTTTGTGTATTAGTGTTGGTTTGTTCATTATCCTCCTGTTCCTTTTGAGCTGAAAAATTCAGCTCCTTCAAGTACTTCTCAACCCGTTTACGAGTCAAATGGCTGCCTTTTAGTTCGGACACTTCCAGCTCAGACAGAGCGTGCTCGTATACAGTTTTGCGATCTTGCTCGGTCAGATTTTTCATAGGGAGTAAAGCGTACGTGCTGAACTTTCCAATATTTTCTTCACCACACATATCTACTGTAATAAGGGCTGTATGAAGATCATTATTGATACTGTCATAGCTCCGATTGAACTTTTCCTGATTAGCTTTGGCCCAATCCTTAAAGCTGTTATATTCCAGTTCCTTATATGCCTCTGCCTTCCAAAAATCATATACAGGTCTCTGGATTGCTTTTGTGGCATTTATTATTGCGAGTGAGAGTTTGGTAGCATGCTTTTGAGATGCTGATTTACGCTTTGATGGTGTTGTTTTCTTTTTGCAACTAGCCATGGTTTCGTTCCTATTTTTTAGGTTGATTTAATTTTCATAGTCATTATCAACCGAGTGTTTAGGAGCCTTATTCCTCGACTTTTTAATTAATTTAGATGGAGTCAAAAGTTGCTCTATACCAATACCTGTAAGGGTTGTAGAGTTTTCGCTTGTGTGAAATTAAAAGTAGGTTGAGGTCAGATGAATAAGTTGGCAACATTAAATGAACGAAACCCTTAGCTCATAAGGGGTGTGGCAAATAGTAAAATAATTAGGTTGGGGGAATGAAAATCCATGACGGATGTTATTGCGATAGGATCGGAGGCATTTCCATTAAAGCTTACTGCCCATGGTGGTAGTGAGTACTCAAAAAATAGCTTGATAAACTCAGGCGATTTCTCGACTCACAGGGCTAACTTGAATGAGAAACACATGAAATTGCCCCATGAGAAAGGAACATTCCTGAACTTTTACAAACTTAAGCAAGATGAGCCTTTATCGTTCGTTACAAACGTTATTTCGAATCCACACCTGAGTGTTTTAGAGATAAAGTTAGCCCTGTATTTGTATGACCTTTTCCAATTCGAAATGCCAGAGGGTGGGGTATTTCTTTTAGATAAGGGGTTGAATGCTGATAATGTTGGCAAGTTTGTTGGTACTGACGACTTCCTTTATCACAGCTTCCCCTCAGAATCTCAGCCAATGTTCGACCTAGGTGAGGCAGTTCACTTTCAAAATGTTATGAAGGACTTGCACTTAGAATATTCAGAAGCCGAAGTTCGACATGCAGTTTTGAATTTACATAATTTCTCATATATCACGGTAACAGAAATTGGATGGGGAAATATTCAGGCCAGAGCTGCCAGAAATATCACCAACCTCCCTAAAGAAAATAGGATTTACGGTCTAGTAATACAGCTTTTTCCAATGATGGATGAGAAGGATATTAGCAGTTATTGGAAACCGAAAGAGAGAGGTTAGGCTTGGTTCAATGCTTTATAAACAGTAGCCCTAGCACAGCCTAGGGCTTTTGCTATCTGCATCTTGTTCATCCCATCAGCGTACATCTGCCTGATGCGCTCGTGCAGTTCCTTGTTAATTCCTTTGCCTTTGTACTTACCGTTAGCTTTAGCAATAGCTATACCTTCACGTTGGCGCTCAAGTATCATAGACCGTTCGAATTGGTAGATTGCAGCTAGTAGTGTAACCATCAATTCTTGAACCGGATTGTTGGTGCCAGCAAAATCAAGGTGTTCTTTGTAGAATTTCAAACTAATACCTTGTTCGGTGAATAGACGGACTAACCTAAGTAGGTCTTCGGTATTACGTGCCATGCGGCTTATGTCATGGCAGTGAACTACATCACCCTCACGAGCATATTCAATTAACTGCTTGAGGGCTGGCCTGTTAGTGTCTTTGCCGCTGCACTTGTCAACGAAGGTCTTATCAAGCTTAATGTCGATTAATTGGCGAGCTGTGTTTTGATCAACTGAGCTCACACGAATGTATCCGATTTGTTTAGTCATAGTAGAAGTGCCTGTTTTAAGTCTATGACTTTAATGGTAACTGGCTACTATAGATTCCGAAATGGCTTAAAATAACCGCTCGTAGGCGAGAAACTGAACGGCTATTTTGAGTGTACTTAAAGTGGACGGTTATCTAGGAATTTCTCTTATATCTATAATTTATCAATTTGGACAAAAAACCTAAATATATAAATAGGTTATAGATTACGGCGCTATGAACATCAGGTGGAGTGCGGTACTCGTTACGCGTAAGGGCTAGCCAGCTTATAAGGATAAAGCTAGCTAGCAATCTGATTACTGCCTTACTTTTTCGGGTAAAAAGCTTTGGAATACAGGCTGAAATAGGATACGTGAAATCCTAGTCTTAAAGTCTAAGCCTTTTAATCACGTTTAGCTTATCGAAAATCATTTTTAACCCTTATTCGAGGTTTTTCGAACGCAAAGTATCTAACCAGAGCATTAATAAAAATCTTAGTTTTCCTTCGGCTATATGCACTTTGGCCATCGTATCTCTCAAATAATCTCTCAAGTCCGCGGGCCAGGACAATAACGACAAACTTAATTTCTAGGTAAGCCACGTAAACCATAACAGGGACAAAAAGAAAAATCATAATGAGTTCTTTCCAAGAAGCTTTACCGTAGAATTCAAAAACTGTTTCGAGGCTTGCCCCACCTTTTATAGATAGGGTTACTATGCCTGCACATAACATTAGAAACATCGCCAATACTCTGGGTTTCGATTCGTTTGAAAATATATGCTCAAGAATATCTTTCGCACTGAAGCTACTGAATCCTCTGTATTTTTCACGTAAAGATACTGAGCTTTCAATTTTTTCAGCCAATTCTAAATACTCGAATTGATTGTGTGGAAGATGCTTATGTAGCCACATTTTCTCCAGTTTCCACAGTTTATCTTCTTCGGTATCTAAAATGGATTGAGCTCGTTGGCGAGTCAAGCTGTCTTTTTTGAATGTCACCTTAAACCAGCTAAATGTCGTAATAGCCGCAATGGCTAAAAACACAATCATTCGAACAGATTTACTGGCATCGGGAAACCCAAAATATGCTTCTGGATTGGTAATCCCAACGAACCAAAAAATGGAGAAACAAGATAAAAGCATTGAAATCATAACAAACCATGTTAACCAAGATTTATATGAAAAGACCCCCCGGTATGATTCAAATGTTTTGTAATAGTCATTGATCGTTGTATGTACATTTCTCATCATCACTCACCTAAGATCTTGCTTACCATCGGTTTCATTTCCAGCCCAAACAACATGCCCATTTCGCAGAAAGAAATGACTTTTGCACCCCACTTGCCTCCATATAGAAGGCGTTAGTGTTGGATACTTTCCATTTTTATGAATCTGCCAAGCAGGTCTGTGGTTTGTAAGAAGGTTTAGATGGATTTTGCTTTCGCAGCCACACGGGCACAACATCACGGCATAGATGAAAAATTCATTTTCACCTATGACATATAACACTCGACTTCTGATAACATCTGGCTCTTCATTCGCATATTTAAAAGTGTATGCGCTGGAGAAAATAGCCCTGAAAAATTGGAAGAAGTCCCTAATTACCCGCTTCATTATGCAACCTCCTTGCTTACACTAAACTCCGGCATATCCAGAATAAGCGGCTTATCACCTAGACCCAATATTGTTTTTGCACCGGCCCCCTCACTAAATAGGTTTTCTGCTTTCGCTAGCCGAAAGTCATTTACCAGACAAAACTGCTGCTCTGCGAACTTTTCATTCGAATCATGTCTATAAACGTGAACTCGCGCCAAAAACTCTAACACAGCAAAGGAAGAGGTATATGTATTTACGGGAATGATGGCAGGACTGTTCTCTGGAACGCCTTTTATATACCCTTCACTTAACTTTTTCCTGTACTCGTTCGGTGAAATCCTTCTAAGTGCTTCCGATTCAAGAGTCTGAGGTAATACGGAGCGACGTGAGAGATGATCTGATAAACCAGGCTGAAAATAGCCTACTTTACCGCAGATATTAGTCACACCTCCTTCACCATCTGCGACGAGTGAAATTCCTATATCTATCATCGGAATCAAATAGTAGTTGCACACACGGTTTAATAAGCATCGAGCTTCAGCAGAATCAACGCATCCGAAAATAAAGTCACAGCTCGCTATACTCGTTACCACGTTGGGGTCAAAAATAGATAATGCATGAGCTGTTACAAATGTACCCAATCCCATTTCGACAACAGCCTTTTTGAGTACATCAACCTTGTAGCTCTTCTTGTCCGCGTCCTCTCGTTTAGCATTGGTAATTCTATTAAGATTTTTTTCCTCAACAACATCCGGGTCAACAAGTACTAACTCACCAACACCTAGCCGACTTAGTTGCTCTATAATTGGTGACCCAGTTCCTGAGGTGCCTATAACAGCAACTTTAAGTCTTTTAAGAGTATCTCGCGTCTGCCTCCCAAAGACTTGAATATTCCTTAACTCGAAATCCTCGGCTATCTTGAGGTCTTCGCCGTCCTTATACGAAATAGATAGCTCGTTTGAAATAAGAGATATTTTGGAAACAAACTCAAACTGACCGTTTTCGTCAACTACGCGTGCTATCACTTTATTTTTGGGCAACAATATAGCGCTGAGATTAGGTAGCCCGTTACCTAGCCAGTTATATATTGAAGGGAATAACTCGGCATCAGAAGTATCATCAAACTTCGAGAATTCATCATACCCCTCTGGATGACTGTGAACTTTAATAACCGCCCAGTTGTTATTCTCAGCTTCATTCAAAATATGCTGAAGGGCTGTTGTTTTCCATACAACCCTGTCTTTCTCTCTTAATACACAATCTTCGAAAGGTATAGGTATAACCTTATGAGCCAACAAAATAGTCCTTTTTGAAGTAACATGGCTCCCACAAAGAATGAATGCTACGGCTTCTTTCCCGTCGCCTGGAAAAAGGTGGTTGTTTAATTCTGCTAATGTAGGCGAAGAAATTTTTAATTCGACGTTCATGACCGCTCCCCTCATCGCTTACTAAATTCTTTAATGAACCAGCTATTCATATACGCAATATGCGTTTCTATAGAGTCAAGCCCAGGGCGCCATGGATTTGAGGCTGTTCTGTGCCTTGACCATCTCTGCCATGTTTTGCCATCAAAGTTATCTTGTGTTGTGCAATTGATTTGCTTACCGTCTAAACGCTGAAGGGTTGGATAGAAATACGCCATATCGATCTGTGTCATCGGGTAACTGGGAGGTATCTGAAAATATACGTCCGTTTTATCGACCGTATACCCTTCAACAATCGGGTAGTCATAGATAACAACTCGCTTGATGTTTCGCTCTATAACCGTTTCCCAGGAGAGGCCTAAAGAGTCCAAATACATGGTATCGTTTTCAGAGAGTTGAAACTGACGCCTCGTATTTTGTAATCCTTCAGTCTGTTCGCAGGGAATTGTCATAAACCGCTCAACACCAGGCGCAGTAAAGTCAACTTTGTCTTCTGGCTCAATCATCTCTGTACGCCCCCCTGCAAACTTTTGATAGAGGGCTCTCTCAGCTGTATTCGAATAGCCTGCAAGCGCAAGGATTTCTTTTCCAAAAAGCCGTGGGGCATCAACAACAAATTTGTCTTTGTCGACTTTGATCTTATATTTTTGTTTATGGCCTGGCCCGTGGGGATTACAAGCACAGTCTTCAAGATCAGGTGCCGACTCGTCGCTATCTAACTTTTCAACCGCCAGAAATGCAATTTCATGAGAAATAATAAGCTGTTCTTCATCATCCAGTAGATAATCAGGCATATTATCCAAAGCTAGGTATAGGGCAACATTGCCTAGTTGAGCATCCTCTTTTATCTGCTGACCAGACAACTTAGCTCTGTCTAAGCTCCCTCGTTCCTTTCCATTGATGCTAAATGAAATAGGCCTTAATAGTTTATGGTTTTCAGGAAGGTTTGAATTCCCAGAGACAAACTTTTCCGCTCCCTTTATTAATACCAAGTCACTTTTACTAACAGGTATATCGATTTCACCTTCTTGCTCAAGATAAAGTTGTTCACCTTCTACAACAGAAAGTAACTCATAAATTTTTACGCCTTTATATAGGCCAGCTTCTAGTCTTGTATTGCTCATAAAGATCACCATTCTATTTGTTTGTGCTAAAGAAATGGCAAATAAAAGGGAGTGCTATTGACTACCATTAACTAGGCGATACATACTATCGGTGCGAACGGGTATATATGTATACCTGGATAATGGGCAAGCAGATAGCTTGCCTTTTATTTACCCAAATTAAATCTGGTTAAATTTATTGAGTTTAACCAGGTGTTGCAATAATTGATCACACCTCTGGTTAAGTCAAGGGTTTTTAACCAGAGTTGATACTATTTTTTTATTGGGGAATAAACGAACTCAATGCCGCCCGATGCTGCTACTTTTTCTATACGTAGAATATAGCCATCTTGAGCTAGCTTTTTGAGCTTTGAGCTGGCATTAGGGACTGAGATATCGAAATGCATAGAGATATCAGAAGCAGTAGTTTCTTTTCTACCAAGAACATAACTCAAGATAGAAGCCATACTTGAAGTTAACTGAGGGCCTAATGCTTTATATTGATCACCGAACCAAACTGTTAACGGTTGTTTCTTAAACAATGCAGCATAATGCCAATTATCTAATAAATCACTATCTTCTGGATCAACACCGACTAGGTATACTCCTTTCTCGCCACTGAACTGGCGGGCGATAGAAACAACACTTTCTCTGGGGAAAGAGGCATCCGATCTTGTAATTCCATCCAAAGAAATTTCAACCAAATTCGACTCTGGGTGGCTTTGTATTAGTTCCAAGAGTTTCTGATATACTTCTTTACCCTCCCGATTTCCATGCACATCGGAACGAGCTGTCAGATCTCTAAGTTTTATAGGGAGTGTATTCTGGTTCATAGTGCGCTATTTAAGCAGAACATTTTGAATTAATCAAGCTCGAAGTCGAAACAAATGTGAGTTCCGGGAAGCTTAGGTAAGTTAGACACCTCTTTGGAAATCGAAATACTTCCACTTTCTAACCTCAGAGTTACGGACATAGACTCTTGTCTAATGTTTAAAGTTGCACCGTGTTCTCTCATTCCTTTACTACTTTTTAGTAAGCCTAACCCTCGACCATCATCCGGTGTCTGGTTTAACCTACTTAGCCCTCCATCCGAGAAAGCTTTAGCAATTAGCTCCGCATCTGAGTAATTTGAAACATCAAACCCCAAATCTTTGCTTTTCTCAAGAGCAGGCCTCAGTGTACTAGCAATCCCGAGCCCCGCATCAGATATTACAATTTGAATATGTGGTCTACTACTATTAGCACCGTATAATTGAAGCCCTGCAATACCATCTAGTTCAGAGCTGCTATGCTCGACAACATTATTACACAATTCAGAGAACACATTGTAGGCAGCGCCCTCAAACTCTTTTCTGGAAAGAGCAACAAATTTTGACGTTAATGCATCAGGAATCGACTCATCAAAGTCTTCAACATTTATGCTATCAAGCTCAAGTAAAGAAGCTGCATTTCCCCGACATACATCTGCCATAGACGTTTCCGGTTTCGTTGGTGTAACAGCGATTGATTTACGTAAATGAATAAAGAACCCAGCTCTGTCTAAGTAAGAAAAAGCTTTCCCTGTCTCGCAAAACCTTAACTCGACTAGCTTTCCTTCTAAAGCTAAGCAATTAGCCAAGTATAAAATGCGCGCCCCAGCATCTAGCATAACGGCACATTCTTCAGGGAAAACAATAAGTACACCTTTAATACTTTCCCGAAATGGACACCCACACTTTTCCAAGCTTTTTTCAAATGAATTAGCAGTTACCCAAGTATTGCGTAATTCAAGCACTACGTAGCTATGGTTTATAACGTGCCATCCAAATTTAGGGTCCTGAATGTATTTTTCTTCACCGTGAAGGTACTTATTTACTTTTGTTTTATCTAGCTCTAAGTCCTTGGCGATTCTTTTGGCCCTTCGCCCGGGATATTTCTTCAAATATTCATCTAAGACTTTTTCCAATTCTGTTTTCCTGAGCGATAATTATGCTTATAACAAGGTTTTTATTGGGGCTCTTGGAGCTAATTTCAACTCATCAAAATGGTGTATTTTGGTAGTTACAACTTTCACTTGAAGAATGACTCTACACTGAAGCACTTAGAGTGTATGGAAAACGTCTTCAAGTATCTCTAAACCGCTCTAAAGGACGAGCCCATGAGAAGTACATAGTTGCCTTACCGGTTGACTCAGAAATTTTAGTAACCGCTTGATCTTTCAAGCGGTTTGCTAAAATTCCAAACATCTTCATATAAATCCGTGTACCAAAGGTACATGGTTTGGTACACACCTAAAAAATTCCCAACCATCTGAAACCACATTGTTTTTAGTCTATCCAGATTGTCATTGGACGATTCAGTTAACTTATAGGCTGACTCAAACAATTCCATGCCCGCTTGAATCATCAAGCGTTTTTTGGAACCTTTCCTAAGTAATATTTAACTCTTTCAGCCATGTTGGCGGACAGAGGTACACCTTGTGGCGCGCAGGGTTCTTTATTAGCAACTAACTGATAGTGCTTTACCTGAAGCTGCCAATTGCATCAGAACTTGATGGTTTGCCCATACACAGGTATCTCTGCCTCTATCCCATGATCGCAGCGCAATTTTTCTTTAAGTGTGGCTAAGGCACCGGGCTCACCATGCACTAATGCGAGTTGTAATGGCAGCTGAAAATGTCCAATCCAATCACTCAATTCCTGTTGCCCTGCATGCGCGGAAAACCCACCTAAGGTTTCAACATTGGCTTTGACAGCGAATTGTTCACCGAACATCCTGATATGTTCTGCCCCTTCAACCAGCCTACGCCCCAAGGTGCCTTGGGCCTGATAGCCGACAAAAATAAGGGTGTTACGACTCTCCCAGATACGGTGCTTAAAGTGGTGAGTGATGCGCCCACCCGTGCACATACCGCTGCCAGCGATGATCAGTGCGCCATTGGTGATCTTGTTGATTGACATCGACTCTTCTGGCGACACCATAAGGTGCAACGTGCTGAGAAAGCGCTTGAGTAAGGTTTGTTCGCCGGTACATAGCGCTTTTACGCCCTCACAATCCAAGGTTGGCAGCCATTGGTCATAAATCTGAGTGACCTCTATGGCCATTGGACTGTCTAAAAATATGTGCCAATCGTCAAGCTCCCCAGCGAGCTGTAACTTACCCAAATAAAGTAATAGCTCTTGTGTTCGTCCTACGGCAAAGGCTGGGATCATGACATTACCGCCTTTAGTGTATGCGCGGTGCAAAATATCTTTAAACTGAGCTAAGGTATCGCCTTGAGTGCGGTGTTCACGGTCGCCATAGGTGCCTTCCATGACCACTAAGTCGGCCCGCGTCAAGCATGTAGGATCCTTCATCAACAAGGTATCTTTATTGCCTAGATCTCCAGAAAAAATTAAGGTTTTTTGACGGCTATGCTCATCAAATTTCAATTCTACAACCGCTGAGCCGAGTATGTGGCCTGCGTCGTAGAAACACACAGAGGCGTTGTCGGCTAATTTTCTCTGCTGTTGATAGGCAGTGGGTTTTAATAGAGCGAGCACATGCAGGACATCAGCTTTAGTGTATTGTGGCGTCAATTCACACTGACCTTTTCGTTTGAGCTTACGATTCTCGCGCATTAAGTCGTTCTCATACAGGCTAAGTGCATCAAACAACATAATTGGCAGCAACTGTGCGGTTGCCTCAGTGCAATAGATATCACCGTTAAAACCATCATGAACCAATAACGGCAAACGTCCACAATGATCTAAGTGGGCATGAGATAAAATAACTGCATCCAGGGAATAGGGATTGAAAGGAAATTGCTCACGTACCGCCTCCGTTTTTGCTTTCATTCCTTGGTGTAGGCCACAGTCTAGTAGTACCGCGCCAAGCGCTGGAGACGAAACCAAGTGACATGAGCCGGTCACTTCTTGTGCCGCACCGTAAAAGCTAATTTCAGCCATGCATATCCCCCCTCACACCCATGCTAGCGACAACCGTTATTACTGTACTATCAGTGTAGTGAGTAAAACTGACGAGGGTAAGAATTTATTCAAACCTCGCTTTAAGCTAGCGATGATTGGTCAATCGCCGTTGCAACACTTGAGCGAGGTCATTCAATCAGTATGCTAAAAATTAGCATCTAGCACGCTAATATTTCCGGTTACTCTATCCATAAACGCACACTACACTGAACCTATGTCGTTTCATAACGCGAGTTATCAGCGTAAGTCTAAAGGTGCACCATGAATGTTATTAAAGTACTCAATGCCCAGCCTGCTGAAGATGGGGCGGGCGTTAAGATCCGCCGCGTACCAGGTTTCGACGGTCGTTATCTAGATCCCTTTTTAATGCTTGATGAGCTTAAATCAGACCATAGTGACGATTACATGGCAGGGTTTCCCGCGCATCCCCATCGCGGCATTGAAACGTTTACTTATCTTATTAAAGGTGGTTTTGAACATCGCGATCATCTTGGCAACCGTAAAGCTGTTCGCGCCGGTGATGTGCAATGGATGAGTACAGGTAAAGGAGTCATCCATAGTGAAATGCCCCTAGCTGATAGTGAAGGCCTGCACGGTTTTCAGATTTGGCTCAATATGGATGCCAAAGACAAAATGAATGCGCCACAATATCAGGACTCAGCGCAAAGTGGCTTGCCGCAAATAAGTAGCCAAGGAGTGCATTTAAAAGCCTTGGCAGGAGCTTGGACTCTTAACGCTGAACAAGTGCAGTCACCTCTGAGCAACCTAGCTTGCAACGGCGCCATTGCTGATATCAACATCGAATCAAAGGCGCAACTAGAGATGCCGGCGATGGGCTGTGAGCGGGTGCTAGCCTATATACACACTGGTTCAATTACTGCTGCAGGGCAAAGGTATCAGGCGGGACAGTTGCTGGTGCTTGATGGCGACAGTGCCATCATTGCAACCACGGATAAACCCAGTGGGTTACTACTGCTGCGGGGCGAACCGTTGCACCAACCGATCGCACACATGGGTCCATTCGTTATGAATACACCAGCCCAGTTACAGGATGCTATCCGCGATTATCAAAACGGGCAATTCGGACAATTATCACAATAGGAGGCTACCTTTATGGGTTTACTCGTGAATGGAAAGTGGCAAGACAAGTGGTACGACACTGATAGTAGCAAAGGTGAATTTCAGCGAGAAAGTGCTCAGTTACGTAACTGGGTCACCGCTGATGGCAGTGCTGGACCAAGTGGCCGGGAAGGGTTTAAAGCGCAGAAGGGGCGTTATCATTTATATGTGAGTTTAGCCTGTCCATGGGCGCATCGAACGCTTATTTTCCGCACCTTAAAAGGCCTTGAAGACTATATTGATGTGTCGGTAGTGAGCCCAGATATGCTGTCGCAAGGATGGACTTTCGATCAAGCTAAGGGTAGCTCGGGTGATTCATTATTTGGCTACCACTATATGCATCAGTTGTACACGCGCAATAATCCTACATACAGCGGTCGTGTCACTGTTCCTGTGCTGTGGGATAAGCAACAAAACTGTATCGTGAGTAATGAATCAGCGGAAATTATCCGGATGTTTAATGAGGCCTTCAACCATCTGACTGGCAACACGCTGGACTTTTATCCTGAGCACTTACGCAAGGATATCGACGCGATTAACGAGCTGGTTTACCACGGTATCAATAACGGCGTATATCGAACGGGGTTTGCCACTACACAGCAAGCCTACGAACAGGCCTTTGATACGCTATTCAGCGCTCTGGAAAAAGTAGAAAGAAGACTGGCAGGTCAGCGTTATCTGGTGGGCAGCGAGCTCACTGAAGCAGATTGGCGGTTATTCACGACCTTGATACGGTTCGATGCCGTTTACTTTGGCCACTTTAAGTGTAATAAGCGCACCATAGAGAGCTATGATAATTTAGCGAATTATTTGCGTGACTTATACCAAATTAAGGGCGTGGCTGAAACACTCAACATGGCACACATTAAACGTCATTATTACTTTAGTCACACCATGATTAATCCTACTCAAGTAGTGCCTAAAGGGCCCGTTTTAGATTTTAGCCGCCCGCACAACCGTCGTTTTATGGGCTAAATTAAAAGCTGAGCCAGTCGCAACCATTTTAAAGAAGGGCGGCTGGTTAGCAGCTCTGTAAGACTGCCAGCAGAAAATGCCGTAGCCACACCTTTGGGGTGGCTCATCAACTTACCACCTTGGTAATGTAACTGCTGTTTGTCCAAAGCGATAAGCTGCTTACGAATCTGCCCTTGCTCGGCCAGTAAATCAGCATATTCAGTCTGTTTTTCCAGGATCAGACGGGTCAGCATCGGTTTGCTCCTGTGAAGATGAAGGTTTCTTGCTTACTGCGATGGTGCGTTCAAAACTCACTTGCGCCAAGGCAAGCTTCATTTGCCGGATTAGCCACCACAGCAGAAGTAGTTGCGCTGCTAATGAACCACAGATACTCAAAGCAATCGATTGAGTTAACCAGTACAGCACCGTGGCGGCGGCGCCTACAACGGTTAACCAAATTACCAATGCGGTCATAGCAATGGCGACAATCAAACCCAAAGTTAATAACAGCGCTTTGGCACTGATTTTAGCTTCAGTGGCAGCAAGCTCAAAGATGCACTGTATTTGTTCACCCCAGCGCTGCGCGTAATCTTGAAATAATTGAGCAACCCGCGTCAAAGACGCAGATTGCTCATCATGCTGCTCGTTCTCAGCAGCCGAGTCATGATGCTCTTCAGCCATGATTATTTACGGCGAATAAGAGCGGTAACGGCCATGCCTGCCGCGAATGCCAGTCCCGCACATAGCAATGGATTTTCTTGCGCAAAGCGGCGACTGCGACTCACAGAGCTTTTCAAACTCGCTTCTAGCGCTTCGCGTTTCTCGTGTAGAGTCTCGGCAGACTCACTGGCATGTTTGCGTACATAGTCTTCCGCCGTGGCCGCTTTCTGAGCCACTTGGTCTACCGCAGCGTGGGCGGCTTTAGAGGCGCTTTCAGTAGTTGGAGCTGTGGGTGTGTGAGCTGAATTGCTTTGCGTTTGTTCAGCAGTCTTAGTATTAGCATTTGCCATGGTGTATCTCCTTTGATCTGACAGTTCACTGTTTTTAACGCAACTCTCATTCCAAGTATTAGAAGTCAACAAAATCAGCAGCTTAATAACATACGCAGATAAAATTGAGAGGGTAAGACTAAATACTTACGCACTCAGGCAGTAAAATTTACAAAGCGAAGATCACGGTATCACATGGAATGAATAAAAAATGAACATTTATTCCCTAGGTAAAAGTATGATCCACATTTTCCCACCGAATTCATAGACTTCCTTAAAACCCGCATATTATCTAGCTTTGCAAGAGGTTGTTGGATTTTTCATTGCTTGACAAAAAGGCTTGTCAAGCCCTAGACTGTAGTTCAGTGGGAAAATGTGGGTTTTAGTGGATCAATGTGGATCTGCACTATTACCGAAAACCAAAACAGCAACACTTGGACGGCATTTTATTTATGTTTCGCGGCGCCAGCACACTCAGCCTTGATGACAAGGGCCGATTTGCGATACCAACAAAGTATCGAAATCAGCTGCTTGCGGATAATGGCGGCGAAATTATCTGTACTATCAATTTAAGTGATCCCTGTTTATTGCTGTATCCCCTGAGTGAATGGCAAGTCATCGAACAACGCTTAGCGAGTTTGTCGAACATTAAGCCCAGAGCGAAGCGTATGCAGCGCTTGCTGCTAGGGAACGCGATGGATTATCAAGTTGATAAAAATGGCCGTGTGCTATTAGCTCCTCATCTACGCGACTATGCGCAACTAGGTAAGAAAATCGTACTCGTGGGGCAACTGAATAAGTTTGAAATTTGGGATGAGGCGCGCTGGCAGCAGCAAATGCAAGATGACATTGCTATCGAACTAGGACAAGAATTTGAACAGGATGAAGATCTCGCTGATTTTTCATTCTAACTCTAAAAGGCGCGAACACACGCATGAGCGAAGACTTTCAACATATATCCGTGTTAATGACGGAGACAATAGAGGCTCTGGCCATTAAACCTGATGGTATTTATATCGACGGGACTTTTGGCCGTGGTGGGCACTCTGGCGAAATACTCGCTCGTCTTGGTGAGCAGGGGCGCTTGCAAGCCATCGATCAAGACCCGAGTGCTATCGCTGCGGCACAACGCTTTGCTAATGACTCGCGTTTTAATATTGCCCACAGTCGTTTCTCTCATCTTGATGAAGTCGCCGAAGCACAGGGACTTACCGGCAAGGTCGATGGTATTTTGCTCGACATTGGCGTGTCCTCACCTCAGCTAGATGATGCCGGACGTGGCTTTAGCTTTATGAAAGACGGCCCCTTAGATATGCGTATGGACCCCTCTCAAGGGCGAAGTGCTGCGCAGTGGCTGGCAGAAGCAGAGTTAGAGGACATGGTTTTCGTGTTTAAAAAGTACGGTGAGGAAAAGTTTGCTCGGCGTATCGCAACCAAAATAATCGAGACTCGCGCCCACACTGACATTAATTCAACCGCGCAATTAGCCAAGCTGATTGATGAGGCGGTGCCTGTTAAAGACAAACATAAGCACCCAGCAACGCGCACATTCCAAGCTATTCGCATTTATATCAATAGTGAGTTAGAGGAAATTCAGACGGCATTACAAGCTGCTCTGAAAGTATTGAAACCGGGTGGGCGATTAGTGGTGATTTCTTTCCACTCCTTAGAGGATCGCATTGTAAAACAGTTTATTAAAAAGCAGAGCAAGGGAGAGGCAATGCCTAGAGGTCTGCCGTTAACCGATGAGCAATTAAAACAACAGTTAACGCTCAAGGCAGTAGGCAAAGCCATTAAGCCGAGCGAGGAAGAAATCGCTCGCAACAGCCGTGCGCGCAGCTCCGTCCTTCGTGTAGCTGAGAGATTGGGATGAGCCAACAACAACTAAATCGCCATCCAAATCTCTTGTTAGAGATCTTGCGGGGACTATTTGACAATAAGATCACATTGGGGCTGCTTTTTCTTATTCTTATCAGTGCCTTGGCTATAGTACAAGTCACTCATTTGTCGCGAGCAAAATTGATCGCTCAAGACCGCTTATTACAAGAGCGGGACGAATTAGATTTGAACTGGCGTTACTTATTAGTTGAAGAAGAGTTTTATTCTCAACATGCCCGCATCGAGCAAATAGCGAAAGAGCAGTTGGATATGAAGCGCCCCACCAGTGAAGACGAGGAAGTGGTAATAGTCCCATGAGAGCTGCAAAGCGTAAAAACAATGGTAACAACCTTATCACCTGGCGGTTTATGCTGGTCTGCGGTGCTGTGCTTATGGTGTTTGTCACCTTAGTTGCACGTGCCGCTTATTTGCAAGTGATAGAGCCGGATAAAGCGCGTAGCGAGAACGCCAAACGCACCGTGCGAGTAGAGAAGCTTCAAGTGCAGCGCGGTATGATTTTTGACCGTCAAGGCAAAGAGTTGGCGGTCAGCGTACCTGTTGTGAGTGTTTACGCTGACCCTAAGGCGATTGATAAGTACCTGCGCAAGAAGGTAGTGAGTCATACCAAAAAGCAGGGCCAAGACCCGCAAGATGTCTTGGACAGACCCGTCCACTTAAAAGATTTAAAACAAGCCTTCTATAAACAAGATATGCGCTGGCGTGAACTGGCCGATGTATTGCGGTTAGGACGTGCCCATGTCGATAAGCGCCTTACCGGTGATAAAGACCGCCGCTTCGTCTATTTAAAACGCCAAGTAACCCCAGCGGTTGCCAATTATATTGATGAACTCAACCTGCCAGGCGTGCATCTGCTAGACGAGTCTAAACGTTATTATCCAGCGGGAGAGATCACCGCTCATGTATTGGGATTTACCAATATTGATGGTCATGGCATCGAAGGCATTGAAAAACTCTATGATGAAGCACTCACGGGCACTGAAGGACGACGTACTATTCGTAAGGATGCGCGTGGCCGCGAAGTGGCGGTGCTTGACGAACGTCAGCGCGTGGAGCCAGAAAATATCGAGCTATCCATCGACCAACGTATTCAAGTTATTGCATATAAGGCGTTGAAATCAGCCGTGCTCACCTATAAAGCAACATCAGGTTCGGCTATGGTGGTGGATGTAAAAACCGGCGAAATTCTAGCCATGGTTAACAGTCCCTCGTTCAACCCCAATAATTTAGAAGATGCAGCGCCACATAAGCGCCGCAACCGCGCTATTACCGATTTATTTGAGCCGGGTTCAACCATCAAACCTTTGTCAGTGTTAGCTGGTTTAGATTATGGAAATATTCAGGCGAACGACACCATAGACACTTACCCAGGGTGGATGCGTGTGGGTGGTAGTCTAGTGCAAGATACCCATAATCGGGGTGAAATGTCACTGCGAGAAATACTCAAAGTATCAAGCAATATGGGGGTGGCGAAGATCACCCAAGATCTCCCTAAAGACTATTTTGTCGGTTTATTTGAGCGTGTTGGTTTTGGCAGTGATACCGGCACTGGCATGGTGGGCGAAAGCAGTGGCTTATTCTACCCTAATCGCCGCTGGTCAGATTTCGAAATCGCGACCTTATCCTTTGGTTATGCCATTTCTGTTAGTACCGCGCAGCTCGCGCGCTTTTATGCCACCTTGGGTTCGGGCGGTATTTCTCGGCCACTGACGATTTTAAAACAACCACAACCTTTGCAAGGTGAACGCGTCTTTAAAGAAAAAGACGTGAATGCGGTAGTTGAGATGATGGAAAGCGTCTTTGAAAAAGGCGGCACGGCCTCGAAAGTGAAAGTGGATGGTTATCGTGTAGCGGCTAAAACAGGAACTTCTAAAAAAGCGGTTGCGGGTGGCTATGGCGATGAATACGTGGGATATTTTGCCGGCCTTGGTCCGGTCAGTGATCCGCGATTAGCGGTTGTGGTGATGGTTAACGAACCCGGCGGCGATGTTTATTATGGCGGTGCTACAGCCGGCCCTGTATTTGCTGAGATCATGTCCAATGCGCTGCGTATTTTGAATGTAGCACCTGATTTAGAGCCCGTCGCTAACCTTGCAGAAGAAGGAGGTGGAGATGCGTAATCTTCGCGAAGTACTCGCACCTTGGGGCATAGATACCGACATTGAGTTGGTCAATGAGTTACAGCTCGATAGCCGCCGCGTCAATCGCGGCGATGTCTTTGTAGCTATTAAAGGCCATCAACTGGATGGCGGACAATTTGCTAAACAAGCCATTGCCGCAGGAGCGAATGCGGTTATTGCCGACAGCCGCTGTCAACTTAACAGTGATGATGAGCGCATTATTGTCGTGGATGAGCTTAGTCTGCGTCTTTCGCAGTTGGCGGCGCAATTTTACGGCGAGCCAAGTAATGCCTTTGATCTGGTTGGCGTAACTGGCACCAATGGGAAATCGTCTACCACCTCATTTATCGCTACTTTAGCGCAGTACTGTGAGCGCAGCAGTGCCATAATCGGCACGTTGGGCTGGGGCGATGCCCAGCAGATGAATGCGCTGAGCAATACCACGCCGAGCAGTGTTGAGCTGCAACAGATTTTCGCCAAGTTAAAACAACAACAAAAACAGTTAGTGGCAATGGAAGTCTCTTCGCATGGCCTTATTCAAGGCCGTGTTGCCAATAGCCATTTTCGCGCCGCTGTATTTACCAACTTGTCTCGCGATCACTTAGATTACCACGGCGATATGCAGAGTTACGCTGATGCCAAGCTGATCCTCATGCGTGATTGTAATGCGAAAATGGTGGTGCTTAACCAAGACGATGCGGTTGCTCAGGGGTGGCTAGAAAAATATCCATTTGATGACTTGGTTGTATACGGCCGTAAAACCTTACCCCCTGAGCTCGGTCGCTATGTGTATTTTAGCGATATTCAGTTTTTACCTAGCGGTTTACGCGCGCAGATCAGCAGCAGTTGGGGAGAAGGGCAAATAGAGCTGCCACTGTTCGGTGAGTTTAACCTTTATAATGTGTGCGCCGCACTGGCAACATTGCTTGGCCTAGGTTATCCGCTGCCTGAGTTACTAGCTGGCTGTAAAACTTTGATGCCTATCGCTGGGCGTATGCAAGCGTATAGTGCACCGCAGCAGCCAACCTGTGTGGTGGATTATGCCCATACCCCAGATGCTTTAGAGCTCGCATTACAAGCCTTGCGTCAACACGCACCTGGTAAAGTGACCTGTGTGTTTGGTTGTGGCGGTGACCGCGATAAAGGTAAGCGGCCATTAATGGCCAAGGCGGCACAAAAGTATGCTGACCGTGTTGTGGTGACCAGCGATAATCCACGCAGCGAAGACCCACACACCATACTCGATGATATTAAAAGCGGTTTCAGTGCCAATATTGAAGCTCATTATGAAGTGGACAGAGCGAAAGCAATCGCCTTGGCGATTACACAAGCGGGCAGTGAGGACATTGTGCTCATCGCCGGCAAAGGCCATGAAGACTATCAAATCATTGGCGAGCAGACACTCGCGTTTTGCGACCGCACTGTGGTGCAGCAGTTATTGCATCAACAAGGAGGTAAATAATGATTGCCATGGATTTAAACTGGCTTAGCGACACCTTAGGATGTGCCTACCAGGGCGAGAATTGTGCTGTCGAAAATATTAATACTGATACGCGTAGCTTATGTGCAGGGGAAGTGTTTTTAGCACTTAAAGGGCCGAATTTTGACGGCCATCAGTTTATTGATGTGGCCGAGCAGCAAGGGACCGTTGCGCTCATTGTTGAACACCCAGTAGATAGTACCTTACCACAACTGATTGTGGCTGATACACGGTTAGCTTTAGGGCAAATCGGTGCTGCGGTAAAAGCCCAAGTCGCCCCTAAAACCATCGCTATCACAGGGAGCGTGGGTAAAACTACAGTGAAAGAAATGTGTGCGGCAATATTGGCACAAAAAGGGGAAGTGCTGGCGACAAAAGGCAACTTTAACAACGATATTGGTGTGCCATTAACCTTAATGCGTCTAGCGCCAAAACATCAGTACGCCGTTATTGAGTTGGGCGCGAATCACCTCGGCGAAATTGCCTACACCACATCATTAACTAAACCCGATGTGGCTGTAGTGTGTAATGTTGCTGAGGCACACCTTGAGGGCTTTGGCTCGTTACAAGGAGTGGCCACCGCGAAAGGCGAAATCTTTTCTGGTCTCGGCGAGCATGGTGTAGCAGTCATTAATGCTGATAGCGAATTTAAACAGCAGTGGCTAGACGATTTGGGCTCACGCAAAGTGAAGCAGTTTTCCATGAGTCAGCAACTGGATGTATGGGCAGAAGATATTCATCTTGATGCTTTAGCCCGGGCGTCATTTACGCTGTGTAACAACAAAGAGAAAGTCGCTGTTGAGCTTGCTATTCCCGGTAAACATAATGTCACCAATGTCTTGATTGCTGCAGCATTAACGACCAGTGTCGGCTGCTCCTTACAAGAGGTTGCCAGCGGTCTTAAGACCATGCATCAAGCCCATGGCCGCGTTAATCTGATTGAGGTATCAAGTCAGCTCACAGTCATTGATGATAGTTACAATGCCAACGTCAAATCGGTGCAAGCCGCGATTGACCTACTCGCTGACGTGCAAGGCCACCGTGTACTGGCTTTGGGTGATATGAATGAGCTCGGTGAAGATGCCCGTGATTATCATCAACAAGTGGGTGAGTATGCAAAACAACGCGGTATTGAAGCCGTTTATTCTCTGGGCGTATTGAGCCGTTACGCCAGTGATGTCTATGAACAAGCCGAACGCCACTTTTCTGGGCGTGATCAACTCCTTGAGCAAATGCTTAAAGACTTACGACAGACACAACAAAAAACAACGGTAGTCGTGAAAGGATCGCGCAGTTCACGCATGGAGCTTTTAGTGGAAGATTTAGTGGCGCATGGCAAGCAGTTAGCCAGCGAGGGAGAGAAGTAATGTTAGTGTGGCTGGCTGAATACCTGACCCAATTTTATAGTGGATTTAATGTCTTTTCATATTTGACGTTGCGAGCCATTTTAGGAATTTTAACGGCGTTGTTGATGTCGTTGTACTTTGGGCCGAAATTGATCGTGGCGCTCCAGCGTATGCAAATCGGTCAAACCGTGCGTGATGACGGACCACAATCTCATCTAAGTAAATCCGGCACACCCACCATGGGTGGACTACTCATTCTGGGCGCTATTTTTACCAGCACTTTGCTGTGGGCCGATTTAAGCAATAAATATGTGTGGGCAACGTTGTTTGTCATTGGCTCGTTGGGGATCGTTGGGTTTATTGATGATTACCGTAAAGTGATTCGCAAAGACCCTAAAGGGTTAATCGCTAAGTGGAAGTATTTTTGGCAATCAGTTATTGCCTTAGCCGTCGCGTTTGCGCTCTATGCCAGCTCTCAGCAAGCAGCGGAAACCGCGCTGATAGTGCCGTTTTTCAAAGAGGTGATGCCTCAGCTAGGACTGTTCTACATTGTAATGACCTACTTCGTTTTAGTCGGTACATCTAATGCGGTCAACCTTACCGATGGCCTTGATGGGTTAGCCATCGTACCGACTATTTTGGTCGCCTCAGCGTTGGCAATCATCGCTTATGTTACCGGTCATGCGAACTTTTCCAGCTACCTGCATATCCCTCATTTACCGCTGACCAGTGAGTTGGTGGTGGTGTGCACCGCCATTGTTGGTGCTGGGTTAGGCTTTTTATGGTTCAACACCTATCCAGCTCAAGTCTTTATGGGCGATGTTGGTTCCTTGGCGCTAGGCGGAGCACTGGGCATTATTGCCGTGTTGGTACGCCAAGAGTTGGTATTGGTAATTATGGGCGGGGTCTTTGTGATGGAGGCGTTGTCAGTGATCTTACAGGTGGGCTCCTACAAGCTGCGCGGTGAGCGTATTTTCCGTATGGCCCCCATTCATCACCACTATGAATTAAAAGGTTGGCCAGAACCGCGCGTCATCGTGCGCTTTTGGATAATTTCCATTGTATTAGTTTTGGCCGGTTTGGCGACATTGAAGATTAGGTAATGAGCTATTTAGACACGCTTAAAAATAAACGTATCGCGGTGCTCGGACTGGGTATATCTGGTCTGGGCACGGTGCGTTTTCTGCATGCTCATAATCTTCACCCTGTGCTTATTGATTCCCGTCAGCAGGTACCAACACAATTGTGGCTCGACTCTCACGTGCCGCACTTAGAACGTCGCTTTGGCGAGTTTGACAAAGCCGAACTGACGCAGTTTGATGTCATTATTATCGCCCCAGGCATCGCTCTCAGTACACCACAAGTGCGCCAAGCAATTGCCGAAGGTGTTGAAGTGATCGGCGATGTCGAGCTTTTTGCTCGTCTTAATAACAAACCTGTGCTTGCAGTGACAGGTTCAAATGGTAAGTCCACGGTGGTTTCGCTGTTAGCTAAAGTGCTCGAGTGCGGCGGCTTACAGGTGGGCTTAGGTGGCAACATTGGCACCGCAGTACTTGATTTGCTAGCGCAAGATATGGATGCGTATGTGTTAGAGCTGTCGAGCTTTCAGTTAGAGACAACAACCAGCTTAGCCGCGAAGTCAGCATGCATCTTGAATTTGTGTGAAGATCATCTTGACCGCTACGCAGGCATGGCTGATTACATCCGCGCCAAGCAGCGTATTTATCAAGATTGTCAGTTAGCTGTGTACAATCGTGGTGACACAGATACCTACCCAGAGCATGCATCACAACAGCTGAGCTTTGCGTTGCATGATGCTGACTACCATATCATGCAACATCAGGGCGAGAGCTATTTCGCATACCGTAACTCGCCTTTATTGCCTTGCCGTAAAACGGTGTTACCGGGCAGCCATAACCAACTCAATGTGCTTGCAGTGATGGCGTTGTGTCATGATTTTCACTTTGATATCGGTGTGTTTGAGCGTGCATTGTCAGAATTCAAAGGCTTAGACCACCGCTGTCAGTATGTTACTACCTTAAATGATGTGCGTTATTTCAACGACTCAAAAGCCACCAATGTCGGAGCTACATTGGCTGCAATTAAAGGCTTAGCCGCTGAGCCCGGGCGATTGATTTTACTTGCTGGTGGTGATGCCAAAGGCGCGGATCTGACACCACTGAGAGAAACTTTGGCCGAACAAGTCGCTGAACTCATCTGCTTCGGTAAAGACGGTGATGCCATTGCCGCGCTCAAACCAGGCAGTCATCGCGTTAGTGGCATGGGTGAAGCGGTGCAAAAGGCAAAAGCCTGCGCGCAGGCTGGCGATATTGTGTTGCTTGCACCGGCTTGCGCCAGTTTAGATATGTACAGCAATTACATGGCCCGGGGTAATGACTTTATTCAACAGGTGTTGGAGGGGTCATCATGAGTTGGGAAAAGATTAAAGACTTATTCCATCTAAAACCTTCAGGGCAACTTTATGATGTGCCACTTATCTACGCGTTGCTATGTCTCATTGGCGTAGGCTTTGTAATGGTGACCAGCGCCTCGATGCCGGAAGCGGAGCGCCTGTACGATAACCCTTACCATATCATGATCCGCCAAGCTGTGTTTGTGGCCTTAGGCTTTGTGCTATTTATTGTCGCCATTAGCGTAAAGATGCAATGGTGGAAAGTGGCCAACCCTTATTTGCTGCTGTTAGGTTTAGGTTTATTAGTACTGGTATTAATTGTCGGCAATGAAATCAATGGATCGAAGCGATGGATCCCCATGGGGCCGATTAATATCCAAGCTTCTGAAGTAGCGAAGTTATTCTTTTTTAGCTACTTAGCTGGCTACCTCGTGCGAAAACGCGACGAAGTACAGGAGAACTTAAAAGGCTTTGTTAAGCCCATTAGTGTGTTCATTGTCTACGCCGGATTGATTTTGTTGCAGCCGGATTTAGGCACCGTGGTGGTGATGTTTGTCACCACGGTCGGGCTACTTTTCCTTGCCGGCGCGAAACTATGGCAGTTTTTCGCGCTTATGCTCTCTGGCATAGGTTTAGTCATCGCTCTTATTGTTTTTGAGCCATACCGCTGGGCTCGTGTGGTGGGTTTCTTGGAGCCGTGGGAAGATCCCTTTGGCAAAGGTTATCAACTGGTTCAGTCGTTGATGGCCTATGGGCAGGGTGGATGGCTAGGCCAAGGGCTAGGCAACAGCGTGCAAAAACTGCAATACATGCCACACGCTCACAATGACTTTATATTCGCCGTGGTAGCGGAAGAATTAGGCTTTATAGGTGTATTAACCATTCTCGTACTGTTGGGAACCTTGGTATTTCGCGCTCTGCTTATCGGCCAGCGCGCCCTCAAAGCGAATAAGGAATACGAGGGTTATTTAGCTTTAGGAATTGGTATTTGGTTTGCTTTTCAAAGCATGGTGAACGTTGGTGCCAGCGCCGGAATTTTGCCAACCAAAGGCCTTACCTTACCCTTTATCTCGTACGGGGGGTCTAGTTTTTTAGTGATGGCCATTGCGGCGGGCGTGTTACTGCGAGTGGATTTTGAAACGAAAATGGCTACTAAGCAAGCAACACCGCGTGGTAATCGCCGAAGTGTCAGTGGCTCAACTTCAGCAGTTCAGGGGGCAGCATGAGTAAACGTATGGTAGTGGCTGCAGGTGGAACTGGTGGACATATCTTTCCGGGCATTGCCGTAGCCCAATACTTAATAGCGCGCGATTGGCAGGTATCTTGGGTCGGAACCGACGACCGCATGGAAGCCGAAGTAGTCCCTAAACACGGCATCGAGATTGATTTTATCGATGTTCAAGGCGTGCGTGGGAATGGCTTAATGCGACTGTTCAAAGCGCCACTGATGATTTTGAAAGCGTTTTTTAAAGCGCGTCATATTCTCAAGCAGCGTCGCCCTAATGTGGTGCTGACTATGGGCGGCTATGTAACTGGCCCCGTTGGTTTGGCGGCAAAAAGTTTAGGCATCCCTTTAATTATCCATGAGCAAAATGCGGTCGCTGGTATGAGCAATAAACTGCTCGCTAAAATTGCCACACAAACGCTTGGGGCCTTCCCCGGGGCTTTAGCCAATGATGATTTCAAAGTGCTGGGTAATCCGGTGCGCCAGTCATTGATGCATATTGAACCTAAGCAGGTTGGCTCACCAGTTAACATGTTAGTCGTGGGCGGCTCTTTGGGAGCGAAAGTGTTGAATGACGTGCTGCCTGGTGCTTTTGCTGAGCTTACCCAGAGTTATCCTCTTGCCGTGTGGCACCAAACCGGTAAGGCGCGCTCAGCGCATGTACAGCAGCAATATGATGAGCTAGGGCTTGAAGCGAAAGTAACTGAATTTATTGATGATATGGACGCAGCATTGGTATGGGCTGATGTGATTGTTTGTCGCGCTGGAGCGCTGACAGTCAGTGAAGTTGCAGCCGCTGGGCGGATGGCGCTGTTTGTGCCGTTTCCACATGCTGTGGATGACCATCAAACCGCCAATGCAGAGTATTTGGTGCAAGGTGAAGCAGCATTATGTATGCAACAGAGCGACTTTAATCACAGCTCTGTACAACAGCTGTTGATGCCATATTTGCAGCAACCAGAATTAATGACCGAGATGGGCAAGCGCGCGAAAGCGCTCGCCAAGCTCGATGCAACCGCACAGGTTGCCAAACAATGTGAGCAGTATAGTTAATGACACAGGCAATGAGCACAGCCCCAAAATTGGGCAAGCAACAAGATAACGGCCAACGACCAGCGATGCGCCGCGTTGAGACAATTCACTTTATTGGCATAGGCGGTGCTGGTATGGGCGGTATCGCCGAAGTGCTGGCTTACGAAGGATATCGTATTACCGGTTCGGATATAGCCCAAAGTGCAATGACTGAGCGGCTGATTAAAGTCGGCGCAGAAGTGTTTATTGGGCACGACCAAAACAATGTTAAAGATGCGTCGGTAGTGGTGGTTTCCAGTGCTATTGATGAGCAAAACCCTGAAATTATCGCTGCTCGAAGTGCCCGTATTCCGATTGTGCGTCGCGCTGAGATGCTCGCTGAGTTGATGCGTTTTCGCCATGGTATTGCCATTGCTGGTACTCATGGCAAAACTACCACGACGAGCTTAGTAGCCAGTATTTTTGCTGAGGCCAAGCTCGACCCCACCTTTATAATCGGCGGCTTACTCAATAGTGCCGGCAGTAACGCAAAGGTCGGTGACAGTCGTTATTTAATTGCCGAAGCCGATGAAAGTGACGCTTCATTTTTACACTTGCAGCCGATGGTATCGGTGATCACCAATGTGGAAGAAGATCACATGGATACCTATGATGGCAGCCTCGAAAAAATGAAAGACACCTATGTGGATTTCATACACAACTTGCCATTTTATGGTCTTGCCGTGGTGTGTATTGATTCTGAAGTCGCTAAAGAGCTGATTCCCCGCTTTTCTCGTCAGGTGACAACCTATGGCGAACACTGTGATGCTGACTATCGGCTCACTGACTTTAGCCAAAATGCCAGTACCTGCTCGTTCACGGTACTGTCAAAACAGGGTGAGCGTCTCGACGTGACCTTAAATATGCCCGGCAAACACAATGCCTTAAACGCCACCGCCGCGATTGCTGTAGCAAAGGATGAAGGCATTAGTGATAGCGCTATTCTCAGTGCGCTGCAGAAGTTTGAGGGCATCGGTCGTCGTTTCCAGCATTATGGTGAGTTCACTAACGAGCGTGGCAAAGTCATGCTTATTGACGATTATGGCCACCACCCGAGTGAAGTCGCAGCCACTATTAAAGCGGCGCGTGACGGCTGGTCGCAAAAACGCTTGGTGATGATTTACCAACCACACCGTTATAGCCGTACCCGCGATTTGTACGAAGATTTTGTTAAGGTATTGAGTGATGTCGATCAGCTGATTTTGCTCGATGTTTATGCTGCCGGTGAAGAGCCTATTGTGGGTGCTGATTCTAAGAGTTTGTGTCGCAGTTTGCGCCAGCGTGGTAAAGAGCCATTGCATGTGGCTGATCACAACGAGTTGGCCCGTGTTCTGGCGACCACCTTGGCTGATGATGACTTAGTGATCACTCAAGGAGCAGGCAATATTGGTCAGCTAGTGAAGAAGCTGGCGGCCACTGAGCTACAAATAAACCAACTTGAGCAGGTGTCGTCATGAGTCGAGATTTCGGTAAGGTAGCTGTTCTACTTGGGGGCTCGTCGGCTGAGCGCGAAGTATCGCTAAAATCAGGTAATGCAGTGCACAACGCGCTTGTCCAAGCGGGTGTTGATGCTCACCAGTTTGACCCCGCACATCAACCTCTACACGAACTCATGCAAGGCCAATTCGCACGGGTGTTTATTGCCCTGCATGGTCGCGGCGGGGAAGATGGCACCTTACAAGGCGCTCTGGAATTTATGGGCTTGCCTTACACCGGGTCGGGAGTATTGGGTTCTGCGTTGGCTATGGATAAGGTGCGCTGCAAACACTTATTCCAGGTAGCGGGACTGCGTACCTCTCCTTATGTTGTGGTCGATAAAAACAGTGCCTACGACAGCCAGGCGATAATGGCACAGCTTGGTCACGTGATGGTTAAGCCGTCTCATGAAGGGTCTAGTATTGGTATGGCTGAAGCGCATACCGCACAGCAGCTAAAGCAAGCATTGCAAGACGCTTTTCAGTTTGATGATCAAGTGCTGGTGGAGCAATGGTTAAGTGGCCGCGAATTTACTGTGTCGATTTTGGCTGATAAGGCCTTACCTGTGATTGAAATGCGCACTCCCAGTGGCTTTTACGACTACCAAGCCAAATATCAATCCAGCACCACTGAATACTTTTGCCCTGCTGATATCAGTGCTGAGCAAACAGCACAGTTACAAGAGATGGCGCTTCATGCATTTAATCTTGTTGGTGCCAAAGGATGGGGACGGGTTGATGCGATGCAAGGTGATGACGGCGAGTTTTATTTGCTAGAAGTGAATACCGTGCCAGGGATGACAGAGAAATCTCTAGTACCCATGGCGGCCAAAGCGCAAGGTATTGAATTTTCAGAGTTAGTACAACGCATTTTGGAGCAGACCCTGTAAATGAGTGAACTGAGAGAGAAGCTTACCAACTTAAAAGAGCGTACCAACTGGTCGCTACTCTTTGGTGTGAGTTTCTTTCTGTTGGTGCTATTTGTGGTGATTAAACTGACCTTTAATTTCTCCGATTGGTTGGTCCAAGATAAAGACGCGCGACTCAAGCAACTGCAGGTACTGGGTGAGCCACATTACACCGAAGAGCGAGATATTATTACCGCCATTAAGCAAGCCGATCTGGATAGCTTTTTTGAGCTTGATGTAAAGCATGTTCAGCAATTAGTGACTGAACTGCCCTGGGTAGCCAGCGCCTCGGTGCGCAAGCAATGGCCAGACACTTTGCAGGTGTATGTGGTTGAACATCATCCCGTTGCTTATTGGAACGATGACATGCTGCTCAATACTAAAGGGCAGGTTTTTTCTGCCCCCACCAACAAGGTGAATACTCAACTGCCTAGCCTATTTGGCCCCGAGGGCAGCGAAGGAGAGGCGTGGCAAACGTTTGTACGCTTTAAAGAGTTGTTTGCTGTCAATGGCCTTAACCTTACGAGCTTGGCGCTTTCGGAGCGCTTTGCCTGGCAATTATGGTTAGATAACGGCATTCGTTTGAACTTAGGGCGTGAAGAGAAAGCTAAGCGGGTGCAGCGATTTATTGATGTCTATCCACACTTGAAAAAACGTCAAGATGTGCGAGTAGATGTTGTCGATTTACGATATGATACCGGCCTTGCGGTGCAGTTTAAGCCGCTGGATGTAACGGAAGAAGAACAAAAGAGTAAGGCATGACCAAGTCAGTAGAACGTAACCTTGTGATCGGTTTAGATGTGGGCACTGCAAAAGTAGTTGCCACCGTCGGTGAGATCACCGATGACAATAAGCTCAGCATAGTCGGCGTCGGCCGCCAGGTTTCGCATGGCATGGATAAAGGGGGGGTGAACGATCTCAACCTTGTTTCCGAGTCTATTCGTCGTGCCATCGATGAAGCTGAGCTCATGGCTGATTGCCGTATCAGCTCAGTGTATTTAGGTATTTCTGGTAAGCATATTCAATGTCAGAATGAAACCGGTGTTGTGGCGATTAATAACACCGAGGTCACCGACGAGGACATCGATAACGTCATTCATATTGCCCGTTCAGTGCCTATTTCTGCGGAGCGCAAAATGTTGCATGCATTGCCGCAGGAATACAGCATTGATATGCAAGAAGGCATTAAAAACCCGTTAGGTATGAGCGGTGTGCGTATGGAAGCTAAGGCGCATATTATTACTTGCTCAAATGACATGGCCAAAAACATTGAGAAATGTGTTGAGCGCTGTGGCTTACAAGTCGATCAGCTTATCTTTAATGCCCTTGCATCATGCTACTCAGTACTCACTGATGATGAGAAAGAACTGGGTGTTGCGGTGTTAGATATCGGTGGTGGCACCATGGATATCACTATCTACATTAATGGCGCGCTACGCCACTCCGCAGTGATCCCTGTCGCTGGAAACCAGGTGACTGGTGATATCGCGAAAATTTTCCGTACGCCAATTTCGCATGCGGAAGCGATTAAAGTGCAACACGCCTGCGCAAGCAGCCAAATGGCCAGCAACGAAGAGCAAATCGAGGTACCTAGCGTAGGCGGTCGCCCAGCACGCATTATGTCGCGCCACACCTTATCAGAGGTAGTGGAGCCGCGTTTTAGAGAGTTATTTGAACTGGCGCTCGAAGAAATTCGGCGCTCAGGCTTAGAAGATCAAATTGCCGCAGGATTGGTTATTACCGGCGGTAGTTCGAAGATGGCCGGTGCCCTGGAAGTGGCTGAAGACATTTTCCAGATGCCGGTACGTATCGGCAGTCCGATAGGGATAAGCGGATTGACCGACTATGTAAACGATCCCTCATTTGCAACCGCTGTAGGTTTGTTACAATATGGTCGGACCATGCAGTCGATCAACGCAACAAAAGCGAAAGCAGACGAGGGTAACTGGTGGAACCGAATCACGAAGTGGTTCCAAGGCGAGTTTTAGTGCTCAAGTCGGAGAGTTAACATGTTTGATATGATGGAAGAACACAGCGAAGAAGCTGTTATCAAAGTAATAGGTGTCGGTGGCGGCGGTGGTAACGCCGTTGAACACATGGTGCAACAGCACATCGAAGGGGTAAAATTTATTACCGCGAACACCGATGCGCAAGCACTGCGTAAATCATCAGCTGACGTTACGGTTCAGCTAGGTACGCAGATCACCTCAGGTTTAGGTGCTGGTGCCAATCCAGATATTGGTAAGAAAAGCGCCGAAGAAGATGCAGAAACCATTAAAAGCGCACTAGAAGGCGCTGATATGGTATTTATCGCAGCCGGTATGGGCGGCGGTACGGGCACGGGTGCAGCCCCAGTGGTGGCGCGTTTAGCTAAAGAGCTCGGTATTCTAACTGTAGCTGTGGTTACCCGCCCGTTTGATTTTGAAGGCAAGAAGCGTGCAGCAGCAGCGGAACATGGCATCGGTGAATTGGCGGAAATTGTTGATTCATTGATTACTATTCCAAATAACAAACTGCTCAAAGTACTCGGTAAAGGCACAACCTTATTGGACGCTTTCGCTAAGGCAAATGACGTACTTTATGGTGCGGTACAAGGTATTGCCGAGCTGATCACCCGCGCTGGATTGATCAACGTCGACTTTGCTGACGTACGTACGGTGATGTCAGCCATGGGGACGGCGATGATGGGCTCAGCCTCAGCATCAGGTCCTGACCGAGCACAAGAAGCTGCCGAAGCGGCGATTTCAAGCCCGCTCCTTGAAGATGTGGATCTAACGGGTGCAAAAGGCATCTTGGTCAACATTACTGCCGGTATGGACTTATCAATCGAAGAATTCGAAATCGTTGGTAATCACGTTAAAGCCTTGGCATCTGAAAATGCCACCGTGGTGGTCGGTACCGCAATTGATATGGAAATGAGCGATGAACTGCGCGTAACCGTTGTTGCAACGGGTCTCGGTGGTGATCGTCGTCCACAGTTCGGTGTTGTCGACAATGGTTTCAAGCGAGCTTCAGGCTCAGATGTAACTTCTAGCACGAGCAACAACCAGAGCACGTCTATGTTTGTGCCAAGTTTTGCTTCGCAGGGAACTCAAAGCGCTAGCGAAGAGTCCAAGCCGGTAGAAGAGCAGCCTAAAGTCGATAATAGCAGTGCAAGCCCAGCGGCAACGCCGAGCCAAGAAAGCCACAAAGGCAGCGGCAATAGCGCTGGCAGCAAGAAACAAGAAGACGGTGGCGATTACTTCGACATCCCAGCGTTCTTGCGTAAGCAGGCTGATTAGTACAGAAAATAAACTGATTTGTTAACAGCAGCGATGTGTGGTAGAATCCGCCGTCTGACTTTAGTTTAAAGAGTGAGCGAAAGCCTATGATTAAACAGCGTACGATTGCAGAAGTAGTCAAAGCCACGGGTGTTGGGCTTCACAAAGGTGAGAAGGTTTCCTTAACTCTCCGACCTGCGAGCGCAAATACTGGGATAGTATTTCGTCGCGTGGACCTTGATCCGGTTGTGGATTTCGAGACAACCCCGGAAGCGGTGGGTGATACGCAATTATGTACCTGTTTGACAAACAAAGACGGCGTTCGTTTATCGACTACTGAACACCTTATCGCTGCGGTTGCGGCGTTAGGTATCGACAACTTAATTGTTGAGTTAGATAGTGCAGAGGTACCTATTATGGACGGCAGTGCGTTGCCGTTCATCTATCTACTACAAAAAGGCGGGTTAGCCGAGCAAAATGTTGCTAAGCGCTTTATTCGCGTGAAAGAAAAGGTACGCGTTGAAGAGGGCGACAAGTGGGCCGAGATTGAGCCTTATGATGGTTTCCATATCGACTTTGAAATTGCTTTCGACCACCCAGCTATCAATGAAAGCCGTCAGCGTATCGGTCTTGATATTACGGCGCAAAACTTCATTGAACAAATCAGCCGCGCGCGTACTTTCGGATTTATGAAAGACATCGAATACATGCATGCCAATAACCTAGCCCTTGGCGGTAGTATGGATAATGCGGTGGTATTGGATGATTTTAAAGTATTGAATCCGAATGGCTTGCGTTATGACGATGAGTTTGTAAAACATAAGATCCTCGATTGTGTGGGTGATATGTTTATGACTGGTCACAACATTCTCGGTAAGCTGAGAGCTTATAAATCAGGGCATGACCTGAATAATAAGTTACTGCGTAAGATTATGGCTACCGAGTCCGCATGGGAATGGGCAACATTCGAAGACACCGTATCGATGCCTGCTCCGGCACTTGAGCTGCAAACAGCTTAAAAAATACTGATAAAAAAATGACGCCGTTGAGCGTCATTTTTTTTGTCTGCCGTGTAGCGCCAAGCGCCGTAATTTCTCCTGTAACGAGGGAGGAGCATTCTCGGCCACATGTTCCAAATACTCAGCGCTTTGCTCGCTCATGGCCCGCTTCTTCGTCGCGGTTGCTTTGTTGCTGCCGGTCTGCGACTGAGGAGTTAAACGTCTCGCGGCATCGGGAGAGGTTTGAATTTTTACTTGGCAAAGTTGCGCCAAGCCTTGTTGGCGAAAGGCGGAAAGGATATCCATCTTTACGTAATTGAGTTTTAACGCAATGGTGGCACTTTGTGCTTCAATGATGAGCGCATCATCACGAATATTAGCAACACGACATTTCTTCGCTAGATTCTCACCGATCACTTCACGCAGCACGGTCTGTTGCTGGCTGAGCTGTTGGCTTTTAGCGCTATAGCCGGCAATACGTGACCCCATACGCGGGCTCAACTGGCCCAAAACTTCGTCAAGTTGTTTGGGTGCATACCTATCTTTCGCCATAAATCTAAGGTGCCTCTTGAATTCGCCTAAATCGTCACCACCTCTAGAGAATGCTTGAGCCCTGAGAATCACTTCTTTATTGCAAGCGGTGGGCAGCCAGTCATTCGGATGATTGCAAAGATCTCTATGAACGCTATGATAGGCCAGCGATAATACCAATGCCATTAATTTCTAATGCTGTAAACTACTGCGGCCAACAGGATAAATGGAATTGGTATTATTAGGTGCTGCAATTCATTGAGTTTGTTATGATGTCGCTCAAAAGTACACCGCTCAAGCAGTCACATTTTAGTTTGTCCACGCCAAGTGCTTCTAATGTCACGCTGGTGCTGTATAAATGGATGATATTAAGTAAGCAAGTGACTCGGGTTTGACCCAGAGCGCTTAATGCAGATGAGAATGTAACGGTTAAATCATGATCACTAAATTATTTACCAAGGTTTTTGGTAGCCGCAATGACCGCACAATAAAAAACCTACGCAAAACGGTCGCTTTAATAAATGCGTTAGAGAGCCAACTAGAGTCGCTCAGTGATGACGAGTTAAAGGCGAAAACCGCCGAGTTTCGCGAACGTTACGATAATGGCACCAGTCTAGATGACCTTCTTCCAGAAGCCTTTGCTGTTGTGCGTGAGGCTTCTAAGCGTGTTTATGGCATGCGCCACTTCGACGTGCAGCTAATTGGCGGCATGGTATTACACCAGGGCCGTATCGCAGAAATGCGTACCGGTGAAGGTAAAACCCTGACGGCAACGTTGCCAGCCTACTTAAATGGCTTGACCGGCAAAGGTGTGCACGTTATTACCGTGAATGATTACCTTGCTAAGCGAGACGCGGAAACCAACCGCCCGCTGTTCGAGTTTTTAGGTTTATCGGTTGGCTGTAACGTGCCTGGCATGATGCCGATGCAGAAAAAAGAAGCCTACAGTGCAGATATTACCTACGGTACTAACAATGAGTTTGGTTTCGACTATTTGCGCGACAACATGGCTTTCAGCATTGATGAGCGTGTGCAACGACCACTTAACTTCGCTGTTGTCGATGAAGTGGATTCAATCCTTATTGACGAGGCGCGTACCCCGCTGATTATTTCTGGCCCGGCAGAGGATAGCTCAGAGCTATATACGCAAATCAATAAGATTGTGCCTGAGCTCGAACTGCAAGAAAAAGAAGACGAAGAGGGTGTTGAAGGCGATGGTGATTTCACTATCGACGAAAAAGGCAAGCAAGTTCACTTGACCGAGCGCGGCCAAGTTAAAGTTGAAGAACTGCTAACGCAACGGGGTCTAATCGAAGAAGGTGACTCGTTGTACTCAGCTGGTAGCATCACCCTACTGAGCCATGTTTATGCGGCTCTTAGAGCTCATAAGCTGTATCAGAAAGATGTTGATTACGTGGTCAAAGACAATGAGGTTATTATTGTTGATGAACACACCGGTCGTACTATGGAAGGGCGTCGCTGGTCTGAGGGATTACACCAAGCGGTTGAGGCCAAAGAAGGGGTGAAAATCCAAAACGAGAACCAGACGCTGGCATCGATCACCTTTCAGAACTACTTCCGCATTTATGAAACCTTGGCCGGTATGACGGGTACCGCTGATACCGAAGCGTTCGAATTCCAACAAATTTATGGCCTAGATACGGTTGTTATCCCTACCAACAAACCGATGATCCGCGACGATCGTGCTGATTTGGTTTACCTGACGCAAGACGAAAAGTACGAAGCTATCTTAGCAGATATTAAAGACTGCCAAGAGCGCGGCCAACCGGTACTCGTGGGGACAATTTCAATTGAGAGTTCTGAGTATCTGTCGCAATATTTGCGTAAAGAGAAAATTCAGCACAATGTATTGAATGCCAAATTCCACGCTCAAGAAGCCGACATCGTTGCTGATGCAGGTCTGCCTGGCACAGTAACAATTGCGACTAACATGGCCGGTCGTGGTACCGATATCGTGCTCGGTGGTAACTGGCAAAGTGATATCGATAAGCTTGATAACCCAAGTGAAGAGCAAATCGCCGACATCAAGGCTAAGTGGCAAGAGCGCCATGATGCCGTTATCGCTGCCGGTGGCTTGCATATTATTGGTACTGAGCGCCATGAATCTCGCCGTATCGATAACCAGCTACGTGGTCGTTCTGGTCGTCAGGGGGATGCGGGTTCAAGCCGTTTCTACCTATCAATGGAAGATGCACTGATGCGTATCTTTGCCGGCGAACGCATGACTAACATGATGCGCAAGCTGGGTATGCAGCGTGGCGAAGCTATCGAGCATCCATGGGTTAACCGTGCTATTGAAAATGCGCAGCGTAAAGTTGAGGCCCGTAACTTTGATATTCGTAAGCAACTACTTGAGTACGATGATGTGGCTAATGACCAACGTCGCGTCGTTTACGCTCAGCGTAACGAGTTGCTTGAAGAAGGGGATATCTCTGAGACTATTACCGCTATCCGCCATGACGTGGTTAATGGTGTGATTGATCAATACATTCCGCCGCAATCATTGGCAGAAATGTGGGATGTGTCTGGTCTAGAAGAGCGTCTAAAAGCCGACTTCCTGCTCGAGTTACCTATTCAGCAGTGGCTGGCCGACGATAACAAGCTGTTTGAAGAAAAACTGCGTGATCGTATTGTTGATGAGGCGGCCAACGCTTATAAAGCGAAAGAAGAAATGGTCGGCGCACAAGTGCTTCGTCAATTTGAAAAAGCGGTTATGCTGCAAAGCCTGGATCAGCACTGGAAAGATCACCTTGCCGCGATGGACCACTTACGCCAAGGCATTCATTTACGTGGCTACGCGCAGAAGAATCCGAAGCAAGAATATAAGCGTGAATCGTTTGAGTTGTTCTCTGCTATGTTAGAGAACCTCAAGATTGATGTAGTTAATATTCTAAGCAAGGTACAAGTGCGTGCCGAAGAAGACGTAGAGAAAGTCGAAGAGCAGCACCGTAAATCGGAAGAGGTTCCTCGTCAGTATCAACATGCTGATGCTGAGCAAGTCGGTGGCGATGCGCCGCAGGCAGCTGTGGCTTCTCGTAGTGAGCCAAAGGTGGGCCGTAACTCTCCCTGTCCTTGTGGTTCAGGTAAAAAGTATAAGCAGTGCTGTGGCAAGTTAAGCTAATAGCACAGTTAAAATAATGGTTTAAAAAGCGGCATATTGCCGCTTTTTGTTTATGGAGTTGTACTATGAAGCAGGTTGACGTTGCCGTAGGTATTATTAAACGCGAATCGCAAACCTATATTTGTAAGCGCCCAGAAGATAAGCACCAGGGCGGGCTGTGGGAATTTCCTGGGGGCAAAATTGAAGCGGGTGAATCAGTTGCCCAAGCACTGAGCCGGGAACTGCACGAGGAAGTGGCAATCCGTGTGCATAGCACCGAAGAGTTTATGCGCATCGAGCATGACTACGGCGATAAGCATGTGTGTCTGCATATTCATATCGTCGCCGACTTCAGTGGCGAACCACATGGTGCCGAAGGGCAGCAAGGGGCTTGGGTGGATATCGCAGCCTTAAACGACTACGCCTTTCCTGAGGCGAATGTAGCGATTATCAACAAGCTACTGGAACAGTCATAAATTGTTACAAACTGCGCCTGTGTTTAGCAAATGTTCAGGTTAATATGGCGTAGTCGGAATAATAACTCTATTAATCTAATCGGGACAACAACATGTATAAAGTAACCTTAGTTGCTGCGGCTACGGCCTTAGCATTAGGTTTGACTGGTTGCAGTGAGCAGCCAACACAGTCAAGCAGTAACAATCAACAAGCAGAAACAGTTGCAAAACAAGAAACAAAAAAATCGCAGCAGCTGGGTTCAGGTATTGAGCTTGAAAATATCGATAGTAACGTGCGTGCACAAGATGACTTCTACTATCACGTTAACGGCAAGTGGCTTGAGCGCACCGAGATTCCCGGTGATAAATCTAACTACGGCTCATTCACCGCTTTATATGATCAGTCGCAAGCAGCGCTTAAAGAAGTGATTGAAGCAGCAGCTAAAAATAGCGACGCTAAAGCGGGCAGTGATGAGCAAAAGCTGGGCGCATTTTATACCAGCTACATGAATACTGATGCGCTTGAGGAAAAAGGCATTACGCCATTAAAGCCGTACTTAGAGAACATTGCCGCCGTGAGCGATAAGTCAGAGTTAGTATCGCTGATGGCCGACATCCGCATTCAAGGTGGTACCACGCCATTTGCTTGGTATGTTAACAATGATGCCAAAAACTCCAGCCAATATGCGCTTTATGTATCGCAATCAGGTCTGGGCCTGCCAGATCGTGATTATTACCTAAAAGATGAAGAAAAGTTCGCCACTATTCGTGATGAATATATTACTTACATCACTGATATGCTGACTAAAGCGGGTGTTGAAGATGCTCAGCAAGCGGCCCAGGACATCGTTGCATTAGAGAGTAAGCTTGCCAAAGCCCAGTGGAGCCGAGTGCAAAGCCGTGATGCGACCAAATCATATAATAAGATGACGGTAGCCGAGGCCAGTGAATTAACGGGTGAATTCGACTTTGCGCAGTTCTTAGCGCAATCGGATATCGACAGCAAAGAAGTGATCATTCGCCAACCGTCTTACTTTGAGGACTTTGGCAGCATCTTCGCAGAAACTGAGCTGGATACTTGGCAGGATTACCTGACTTTCCACTTCGTGAGCAACTATGCCGATGAGCTAAGTAAAGACTTTGTCGATCGTAAATTCGCTTTCTACAGCACCACATTACGCGGCGTAGAAGAGCAAAAACCGCGTTGGAAAAAGGCGGTGGACTCTGCCAATGCCGTGTTAGGCGAGATGCTCGGTAAGGTCTATGTCAAAGACAACTTCCCGCCAGAAGCGAAAGCGCGTATGGAGGAGCTGGTAGAGAACCTGATCAAAGGCTTTGACCAAGCGATTGACGGCCTAGAGTGGATGAGCGCTGAAACCAAAGTGGCCGCCAAAGAAAAACTAAATAAATTCACACCGAAAATCGGTTACCCAGATAAGTGGAAAGATTACTCGGCACTGGAAATTAAAGCAGATGACCTAGCGGGTAACTTTATTCGCTACAGCGAGTGGGCGTATAACGAAATGCGCGAGAAACTAGGTAAGCCGGTTGATCGTTCTGAGTGGCATATGACGCCACAGACCGTTAATGCCTATTACAACCCAGTGAATAACGAAATTGTGTTCCCAGCAGCTATTTTACAACCGCCATTTTTCAACCTAGAAGCGGATGACGCCGTCAACTACGGTGCGATTGGTGCGGTGATCGGCCACGAACTAGGCCATGGCTTTGATGACCAAGGTGCTAAGTATGATGGTGACGGAAACCTACGTAACTGGTGGAGTGAGCAGGACTTAGCGCAGTTTGAACAGCGCGGTAAGAAATTAGTGGAGCAGTTTAACGGCTTCGCTCCGTTTGAAGATGCCAGCGTCAACGGCGAGCTAACACTGGGCGAAAACATTGGTGACCTAGGCGGCCTAACCGTGGCCTACAAGGCTTATCAGCTGTCATTAAATGGCCAACCAGCGCCAGAGTTGGATGGTTTCACCGGTGAGCAGCGTTTCTTCATGGGCTGGGCACAAATTTGGCGTCGTAAGTATCGTGATGAAGAGCTACGCAACCGTTTGATGACTGACCCTCACGCCCCAAGTCACTACCGTGTGATTGGTGTATTGCCAAACATGCCTGAATTCTACGAGGCCTTTGACGTCAAAGAAGGGGATGAGATGTACATCAAACCCGAAGATCGCGTTAAGATTTGGTAATTTCCATTAATCGCTACAAGGCCCAGCAATTGCTGGGCTTTTTTATGTTGGCGACCGCAAAGACATTGCTTCACTGTCGATTTATCACTAAGTTAATTAGGCGACTAAAAAAACAACAGAGTAGAGTATGAAGCGAATAACATTAGGACTATGCGCAGCAGGGATTTCGCTCAGTGTATTATCTGGGGTGGCCCAGGCTTATGATCGTATTACCGGCCATAGCTTTGCCAGCCGTTCGGAAGTGATTGCAACGCAAGGAATGGCAGCAACTTCCCAACCGCTGGCGACACAGGTGGCCTTAGATATTCTCAAACAAGGCGGTAATGCTATTGATGCTGCGATTGCTGCCAATGCCACGCTTGGCCTAGTCGAGCCCACAGGGTGCGGAGTCGGCGGCGACTTATTTGCCATTGTGTATTCAGCTGAGGATGACAAACTTTATGGTTTGAATGCCTCAGGGCGATCGCCCCAAGGCTTGAGTTTCGATGAACTAAAGAAACTCACCGCTGAGGAAGGTAAAATCCCCAGCTATGGGCCTTTACCGGTTTCTGTGCCCGGTGCTGTCGATGGCTGGTTTGAGCTGCATAAAAAGTTTGGCTCGCTAAGCATGGCAAAAATTCTAAAGCCGAGCATTGAGTATGCAGAAAACGGCTTTCCGGTCAGTGAATTGATTGCCTATTACATGCAGCGCAGTGTGTCAGCGCGGGCTCAATATCCGGGTTTCCAAGAAGTCTTCATGGCTGATGGTGAAATGCCGAAAAAAGGCGAAATATTTAAAAACCCGGCATTGGCTAATACCTATAAACAGCTAGCCATGGGCGGGCGTGATGCGTTTTATAAGGGCAAAATTGCCAAAGAAATAGACCGTTACATGCAAGCCCACGGCGGCTATCTGCGCTATGAAGATTTAGCGAACCATACTAGCGAATGGGTCGAGCCGGTGGCCAGCACCTATCGTGGTCATACGTTGTGGGAATTGCCGCCGAATGGTCAGGGGATCGCGGCACAGCAAATCCTTAATATTCTTGAAGACTATGATATTTCCGCCATGGGCTTTGATAGTGCGCAGTATATTCATACTTTTGTTGAGGCGAAGAAGTTAGCCTTTGCCGATCGCGCTAAATATTATGCCGACCCTGCGTTTAATGACATTCCTGTGCAACGGCTGATCTCTAAAGACTATGCCGACGAGCGACGCAAGTTGATTGACCCCAATAAAGCGGCGAAGCGTGATCAAGCCGGACCGGTAGAAGGGGATACCATTTACCTCACGACCGCAGACAAAGACGGTAACATGGTGTCGCTCATTCAAAGTAATTATCGCGGTATGGGCTCAGGCATGACCCCCGAAAAGCTGGGCTTTGTACTGCAAAACCGAGGAGAGTTATTCTCGTTACAGCCCGGGCATTTTAATCAGTACCAACCCGGCAAGCGTCCGTTCCATACCATTATTCCTGCCTTTGTGACCAAAGATGGCGAACCGTACATGAGTTATGGGGTGATGGGAGGAGCAACACAGCCACAAATGCACGCGCAAATCCTCATCAATATGATTGATTTTGGTATGAACTTGCAAGAAGCGGGCGATGCGCCTCGGATCTTACATACAGGCTCCAGCCAGCCTACTGATGAAGTGATGACCGACGGCGGCTATGTATCACTCGAAACTGGCTTTAGTATGGAAACGCAGCGTCAGCTAATGAAAAAAGGTCATACCCTGCAAGGCGCGGTGGGGCCATTCGGAGGCTATCAAGCGATTATGCGTGACCCGGAAAACGGAGTTTATTACGGCGCCTCTGAAACCAGAAAAGACGGTCATGCGGCGGGCTATTAATACCCTAGCAGGCAGATTGTATTAATTGATAAAGGCGGCTTCGGCCGCCTTTGTGTTTTATCAGCGGATGTAAATAGTCGATAAATGATAGCGCTGTCATTATGAATTTTATATGATGGTCGATAATCAGCCAAAAAAACAATAACACCAACAAGGGAAGGAATGAGTCACCATGTTTAGAAAACGCCTTATCGCCGCCTTAATGCTCCCCATTGCGGCTCAGGCTCAGCTGAGCCAAGAGCAAGTTAACCAGTTTGCTGCGAATACCGAGTTTATGTTCGCGGTAGAAGACAACTTCCACAACAAAGACAGCAGCTTTCTTGGCAGCATTACCCTGACTAACCGCTCCGATGTGGCGCTGCCGGCAGGCCAGGGAGATTGGCAAATCTACTTGCATAACGTGCGCAAAATGAAGGAGCAAAGCGTTAAAGGGCTGCGTATTGAGCATGTTAATGGCGACTTACATCGATTAATCCCCACCAGTGACTTTGCCGGTTTAGCCAGTGGTGAAACCCTAGTAATCCCATTTGAAGCCAGTGTATGGATAGTCGCTTACAGTGACTTTATGCCCCGTGCCTTTGTTGTTGCTAAGGATACTAAGCCTGCCATTTTTGCTAATACCGACAGCGAGGACTTTAGTGACTTCGTTATCCCTTTTAGTGAGCCCAAGCAGCTCCGCCGTTACAACAACCCCGAAGATAAAACCATCTTGGTTGATGCAAAGGTGCGTTTTGAGCGTAACCAAGGTTTAACCAAGGTCGATGCTGAGCAAGCAGTTAAACGGATTATTCCTAGGCCACAAGAGGTGGATTATCATCGTGGCAGTGCGGTGTTAGACGAGAGCTGGAGTATCAGCTTTGCCGGGCAGTTAAGCTCAGAAGTTGCGCTCTTCACTGCGGATCTTAAAGCCAAATATGGCTTGAACCTCAGCGCTCAGGCCGATCACCTCAATACTGGCGAAGATAAAGTTATTAAGCTCAGCGTGGATGCTCAAGTAGGTGAGCCCGAAGGGTATTACTTGGAAATTGATGACGACATTATCCGCATCGTCGGCCACGATAATGCCGGTGCTTTTTATGGCATGCAGAGTTTGTTGGCGTTGTTACCAGCGACCGGTGCGGCAACACTACCTAACCTTGAAGTGCGCGATAACCCCCGTTATGGCTGGCGTGGCATGCACTACGACAATGGCCGTAATTATCACGGTAAGGCAGCGATGTTCAAGCTCGTAGAGCAAATGGCGCGCTATAAAATGAACCGCTTACACTGGCACTTTTCCGAAGATGAGGGATGGCGCTTAGAAATTCCTGGTTTACCCGAGCTTACTGAAATTGGCGCGTATCGTTGTTTCGACCTACAAGAAAATCGCTGTTTGCTTACGCAGTTGGGCACGGGGCCATTTAAGTCAGGTTCTGGCAATGGCTACTTAAGTCGCGCCGACTTTATCGAGCTATTGCAGTTTGCCAAAGCCCGCCATATTGAGATCATCCCAGAAATTGAGGGGCCCGGCCATGCTCGTGCCTCTATTAAAGCGATGGAAGCTCGTTATCGTCGTCTTAAGCAGCAGGCAGAGCAATATGCTCAAGGCTCTTTAACTAACCCACAACCCGATACTCAAGAATTTAGTCAGGTTGATTTAAGTGCCGCCACCCGCTATCTGCTCAGTGACCCAAAAGACACGTCCAGCTATATCACGGTGCAAAATTACACCGATAACTCAATGAATGTGTGCTTGGACTCAACCTATGCGTTTATGGATAAGGTCACTTATGAGTTACAGCAAATGTACCGTGAAGCGGGGACTAAACTTCGCTACTTGCACATCGGCGGTGATGAAGTTGGAGCTGGCTCTTGGATTGGCTCTCCCGCATGCCAAGCGCTATTTGCCGAAGCCAACAATGGGGTGGCCGGAGTGGCTGATTTAAAACCCTACTTTACTCAGCGGGTGGCGCAGTTGCTGCATAAGCGCGGCATTGCCCCTGGGGTGTGGGAAGACGGCATTATGTACGACAAGGTCAACCCGTTTAACCGCGATGAATACCCCAACGAGGTGTTCTTTACCAACGCCTGGGACAATATTTGGGAATGGGGCGTCGCCGATCGTGCCTATCGCTTGGCTAACGCCGGTTATCAAGTGATCCTCTCCCATGGCACACACTTATATTTTGACCACCCTTATGAAGCGCACCCACAAGAGCGCGGATATTACTGGGCAACGCGCTACACCGATACCGAGAAAGTGTTTGGTTATATGCCTGACGACCTTTATGCCAATGCTGATTATACCCGCGCCCGCGATAAAATAGATAACCTCGAAGCCTTGGTGGGACGACCAATGCCAGCCTTGGAAAAGCCAGAAAATGTGTTGGGAATGCAAGGGCAGGTATGGTCTGAAACGATTCGTACCGAAGAACAAGTCTTAGCTATGGTTTTCCCCCGTATGCTTGCGGTCGCTGAGCGTGCATGGCACAAAGCGAAGTGGGAAGGAGAGCAACCCGATTCTCGCGCACGCCAGCAGGATTGGCAGCGCTTTGCCAGTGCCTTAGCAATAAAGGAGCTGTACAAGCTCGATCGTGATGGCATTACCTTGCACTTACCGGTGCCTGGCGGTGTGATCGAGCAGGGTAAGTTGGTGGCTAATAGCGCCTATCCTGGGCTAAGTATCGAATACAGCCTAGATAACGGCAGTACTTGGCAGCCTTATAAGCAGTCGGTCACTGTCAGTGCGAACGCTGAGGTGTTACTGCGCTCACGGGTGAATAATCAAATCAGTCGCACCACTAGCGTGCGTTAATCACCGCATACATAAAAAGGCATGGCTGTGAGGCGATGCCTTTTTTGTATCTCTCCACTCATTGCATATAGACAGCGCAAAGCGCCGGTTAATAACCTTTGTAACCCGGCATAATTAAGCCAACTCTTTGTTATATGGCCCTTTATCAGGCTGATAAAATTCTTGCTGGTAAAATAAACGCTTTTGACGTACAGTTTATGGCAGCGCTGTCATTTTTGTGAACTAGGCGTTAGTTTTATCCTAACGTGCTGTGAAAAAAGCGCGGCTATAACAATAATATTTATATTCGGTGAGCTTGTGCGCTTACTTATATGCTGGCTTTGAAGTCAGCTTCCATCGAAACGGTAGAGATAACTATATGATCTGCTTAGTTTTGGTGTTATCTATATCGACAACGAGAAGAGTTTATGGAAGCAACAGTGTCAACAACTAAAAAGCAAAGCAACTTTGTGCCTATGGCCATTGTCGCAACCCTGTTTTTTATTCTAGGGTTCGCAACATGGCTCAATGGCTCATTGATGCCTTACCTCCAACAAATTTTGAAGCTGACGCCGTTTCAGGCCTCGCTTATTCTATTTTCTTTCTATATTGCGGTTACTTTTACGGCTGTGCCCTCAGCACTAGTGATTAAGAAAATCGGCTATAAAAATGGCATGGCACTGGGTATGGCAACTATGATGGTCGCGGGGTTCTTATACATTCCGGCCGCCAAAACCCAAGTGTTTGCATTGTTCTTATTTGCCCAATTGGTGATGGGGATAGGGCAAACCTTGCTGCAAACAGCCGTTAACCCTTATGTCGTGCGCATTGGCCCTGAAGAGTCAGCGGCAGCACGTGTAAGTATTATGGGCATTTTAAATAAAGGTGCAGGGGTGTTTGCGCCTATGGTGTTTACCGCACTGATTATTAGCAACTTTACCGGTTTAGTGGGCAAAGAGCTCAGCCAAGATGATATTGATGCCATGGCTAACAGCTTAGTATGGCCTTATGTGGGCATGGCACTGTTTATCGGTGCGTTGGCGTTAGCTGTTAAATATTCTCCGCTGCCTGAGTTGGTCGATGATGAAGAGCAAGCAGGTGGTAAGGGTCAGGTTAAAGCCGCATTAGCGCACCCGAACTTGGCTCTGGGCGTGATGGCCCTGTTCTTGTACGTCGCAGTTGAGGTGATCGCCGGTGATACTATTGGCTCTTATGCACTCGCTCTCGGCGTGGAAAACTACGGGGTCATGACCTCTTACACTATGGTGTGCATGGTGGCGGGTTATATTCTTGGGATTATTCTTATTCCGCGCGTTATTTCCCAGCAAGCCGCACTCAGTGGCTCAGCAATTCTCGGCTTTGCCTTGGTGATTGGTGTTACCACAGTGAGTCGCGACTCTACGGTGTTAGCGCAAGCATTGTTAGTGCCTTTTGGTGGGCCTGCACTACCAGACACGGTACTGATGCTCGCTTTGTGTGGTCTAGCTAACGCTGTGGTATGGCCAGCAATTTGGCCACTGGCATTATCGGGCTTAGGCAAACTGACTAGCGTCGGCTCAGGCCTATTAGTGATGGGGATTGCTGGTGGGGCGTTCGGCCCAGTGTTTTTGAGTTTAGCGACCGGTTCAACGATTTCCGCAGAAGGACAGCAAAATGCGTATTGGGTGATGTTACCTAGCTATGTATTCTTCCTGTTCTATGCCCTCAAAGGTCACAAGATGACCTCTTGGAAGTAACTAATTTCTATTCCATTAGAAATATTCCCGTGTGTGAATGCCAGCCATGTGCTGGCATTTTTTATATTGGTAGGCTCGGCGTTACAGTAGCAACGTTCTTAGCTGGCACAGCGACTTTACTTCATATGTTGGGGTCATATGCTCAGGGGCCTGTTTCTCATGGCGATTTAGCCAGCAAGTATCAATGCCCGCATTGATGCCGCCAACAATGTCCGATTCCAGTGTATCGCCAACCATCAGTATCTGCTCTTTTGGTGGGTGGCCCATTAGCGCGAAGGCATGGTCAAATACCGCCATATGAGGTTTGGCATAGCCGACTTGCTCAGAAATAACCAACCACTCAAAAGCGCCTTTTAAGCCGGTTTTTTCTAATCGTGCGCTTTGTAGTTCAGTAAAACCGTTGGTGATAATGCCCAGCTTCGCTTTACCTTGTAGCGCGTTAAGCAGCTCGATTGCACCGGGCAGGGGTTGGCAAATTTCTGCCATCGCTTCCATAAAGCGTAAGTTTAGCTCTCGAGCACTCACGCCTAGGCGCTCGGACCAGTGCTCGAAACGGCGTTCCTGTAACTGCTGCGCAGTGATGGTGTTGTCCTGATATGCCACCCATAATGGCCGATTTACGGCTTCGAAGGTGCGGTAATCAGCGTCAGCAAAGTCCACTTCATAGCGGGCAAACATGTGTGTTAAGCCCGCTTTAGCATCAAAGTGGAACAGGGTTTCATCGGCATCAAAAAGAATCCAAGGGTAGCGCATAATTAACGTGTACTCGCAAATAACTCACTGTGATTAAAAGGTGCCATTGCCAGTAACAAGGCCTGTTGGTAACTGCTTTGACGGGTGGCGTGGCCTTGGGTTAACAAGCCAATAGCACCGCCTTGCTGTTTAATATTCTTGGTTGCAAAAGCTTCATCCATCACATTGCCAAGCTCTTGGCCTTGCTCTAGTTTTTGGTATAAGTGCTTTGGCAGCGGCAAATTGCAGCTACGTCCGACACTGTGCTCGTCGCCATGAGCGATAACCACAAAGGCAAAAGTGGCCGCCCCGTAGTCGAACTGCGCGGCGCCGCCTTCCATAGCCATGTAATAATCACCTTGATAATGCGCTTGGCAATAACGAATGCGGTTGTGCGCACCAAGCAGGGTTTGCGCCTCACCTAAAGGTTGATCGGCAACTCCTGAGGGAGCGTCCACACCTTGGCAAATAATGTCTCTATCCGGGAAATAGGTGGCAAGGGCGGCTTTGGCGGCATTGATCTTTACTGGGTTTTTAGAGCCCACAATCAGCGTAATGGGTTTGTCGCTGTGGCATTCAAGCATGTGTCGTCCTTATTGTGCTGTTTGCCCAAAGTGTAGCATGCTCAATTGGCATTAAATATCAGTAGTGACTCTCCAGCTTCCAAACGGGCTTGATATTCATTTTGTTGCCACCCCAGAGTGGCTAATACTTGGCTTTCAATGCTGGACCAATTATTGATGCTACGAAAGCGTTTGTGGGTATGAGCAATGTTTTCTGCCACCTTTAAAATCGCGTAGTACAAGCGCTCTTCTTCACTGCTTTGGTGTTCATCTAAAAAGTCTAAATCATGATGGCGAAGCACGGTATTGCACAGCACTTTCGGTAAATGCCAAGAATGGGCCATGTAAAAACCAAGGATGGCGTGATTACAGGGATAGCGTTTATCTTCAAGCTGAGTCAACGATGCATGGACGTTGTCGTTGGCTTCGTTTAGTACGTTCACGTAATCAGGATAATTCATCGCCATCACGGGAATGCCGATATCATGAAATAACCCCAATGTTTGTAAATTATCAGCAGGCAAGCTTCGCGTTAAGCTTTGGCCGATGTAAACGCATAAGCGTGAGATCTCGGTTGAGGTATCCCAAAACCGCGCCAGGGAAATACAGCACCCTTGTTGCCGAAATACTTGTTTGAGCAAATAGCGCGAGACAATATGGCTAATAGTATTGAGGCCTAAGAGAATCACCGCGTAGTTAATATCGGTGATTTCCTTTTCTTTACCAAAATTGGGTGAATTTACCACGCGAAGCACGGTAGCTGACATCGCCACGTCGGTGGCAATAAGCTCACTAACAACATCAATACTGGGATCGTTGCGGTTTAACTCCGCTTGCAGCTGCTCTAATGCGGCGGGCTTAACAGGCAGCTTAAATCCAGCTTCTAGCTGTGACAGTAATGTTTCGTCAATACCTTGCATTGCCTCTCCCAAAGTTAGTTGGCGCGCATCAAAAAAAGGATGCACCCGTGCTGAGCCTCTAGGGTTTAGTTGTTATACACCAAGTACAGTCACTATCACGCCTAAGTTTAGCGTAAATTCACGGTCGTGACCCGAAAAGTCGTGCACTTGCAACGTGTTATCACCACAGTGGTGTAGGGAGTAGGGCAGTGAGCAAAGGAAGTGGTGCACTGCAGGGCAGCGCACCAAGAACATTCGATAAGGGTTTAGAACTGATAGCGCACTGAGGCTTTAAAGTTGCGTGGCGCGCCGTAGCGGTATTGATCGTAGAAACCTATTTGATTGTAGTAGCGTTTATCAAAGAGATTATCGAGGTTAATGCTGAGCGTAAGGTGCTCAGAAACAGCATAACGAGCCATGATATTGGCGATACCGTAGCCACCTTGACCTACTTCTACTGGGCCGGTCACTGGGTTGGAAACTTCATCAAAGGTTTCGCTTTGCCAGTTAATGCCACCACCGAGGGTTAAGCCAGCTAGGGCGCCAGAAAAATCATAGGTAGAAAAGACTTTAATCTGATCTTCTGGGTTGGTTGAGTTTAATATCTCGCCTTCTGGTGTTTCGCCCTCGGCATGAGTATAACCCAGATACACTTGCCAATTTTCGGTGATAGCACCGTTAAGTTCGAGCTCTACGCCTTTAGTGCGGGTGCCGTCAATGCCTTTATAAATACGCTGCGTGGTGCCTGGAATGGTCTCGCCAGTGTATTCACCAACATTATCTTGGTCGATTTGAAAGGCTGAAAAAGCAACATCGAGCTTGTCGTTAAACAAGGTGGCTTTAATACCCAACTCGAGGTTTTCTCCTTGCACTGGGTCGAGATATTGGCCTTGTTCGCCAATTAAGCTTTGTGGTGAGAAAATATCAGCGCTGTTGGCATAAACAACCCAGTTATCGGTGAGCGCGTAAGACAACCCTAAATAGTAAGTGAGTTCGTCGTTTAGTGAGTAATCATGCGCCCGGCCGAAATTATCGGTATCGGTTTGCCATTGATTTAAGCGCACACCGCTAATTACCGACAATGATGCCGTTGGTTTCAACTGTGCAGCCACATAGGCTGACTGTTGCTCGGTCTCACCATACGAGCCGTAAGCGGCGGTGTCAGCCCACTGCGGCGCAGGGAATGCATAATCATCTTGGCGAAAATCACCGACCTGGGTTGGAGCGTTGATTGCTGGGTAGTAAGGCGTGGCAAATTCTTGCTTTTGCTGATTCCAACCCACAAGCAGCTGATGCGATTGGCCTAGCCAGTCAAACTGGCCCAGTAGCTCGATATCGCCTGTGTGCTGCGTTCGTTCGGCGTCAATAAAGTTAACTGAGCCGGGGACCATGCCCTCATTGCTTTCCCGATCGGGGTTTCCGCGTACCCACCAGACATCGTACTCTAAGTCGTTATCGCCATATATATAGCTGGCTGAGAGTTGCCAATGTGAATTGAAGTGATGCTCAAACGTCACCACCGAATTAAGCGCTTGGGTTTTTGATGATGACCAAGGTTGTGCCGTTGAGGTGCCACGGTCGTACTGCGTGCGACTACCATCACTATAAAATATCGGCATCCCTCCAGACATGGTTCCTTCTGGGTCGGTGTATTGATAGTCCGCACTTACTCGTAATAAGCTAGCGCGACCAATATCGGTTTCAACTGCGCCGTATAAAGTGGTTTGGCTCTGTGCAAAGCGCGATTGGAAAGATTCACGGTCGCTGTAGGCAGCAACAACTCGACCACGAACTCCCCCTTGTTGGCTCAGTGCTCCAGAGGCATCAACGGTTGCTCGTTGATAGTCCCATGAGCCCAGTGAAGCAGAGACATTAACCTGAGCGACCTCGGTTGGGCGTTTGCGGATAAGGTTGATAGCTGCAGAAGGGTTACCGGCTCCTAACATTAATCCAGTGGCACCGCGTACCACATCAACGCGTTCATAAATTGCTGTATCGGTTAAGTTATCTCCGTAGTTGAAGCGGGTGTCGTAGGTGGTTGCAATACCATCGTATAAAATACTGTTGACGCCAATACCGCGCGCTCGAATGGAAAACTTGCCATTATCCGCCTCGCGAATACTGATCCCGGTGACAGCACCAATCGCCTCGACAGGGCTGGTCAGCTGTTGGTCTTGCATACGCTGCTGGTTAATAGCAATGGCAGATTGTGGGGTATCAAGGTGGTTCAAATCCAGCCCGGTGGCCGAATTTAAAGACTCAACGCGATAGTCTCTGTTATTGAGCTTTTGTCCGGTTACCGTGAGAACCTCGATATGACGGGTATCGTCTTTAGCGCTGGCTAAGGCGCAATTGATGGAGCTGAACGAAAGTAAAAGACTTAAAAAAGGTAGGGAAAATCTAAAAGAGCACATAAAATAAATCCGTTATTTTGATGAATAAAGAAGCGCTTACAGGATTGTGAAACTGCTAGACGCTTTGGAACTGAATTAGATACGCGAGCCATTATAAAGAAAGGTGAATAAATGTAAATCATTATCATTTAATGTTTTACCATGACGCCGGAGGATAAATGAAAGTATTTCTAAGTGTTAGTTGCGCCCTGTTGTGTGCTTTGTTGATGGTAACACCCCTGCAAGCCCAGCAGGTGCAGCAAGGAGCGATGAGCGGCGAGCAGTTGCTAAGCGATTACCCCGCTTTTCAACAGCATTACCAAGACTACCAACCCACAGAGCAAGACTTACAAGCAATGGCTAAGTTAGCTGGTAAGGAGTTAGTGGTGTTGTTAGGCACCTGGTGTCACGACAGTGAGCGGGAAGTCCCTAAACTGCTTAAATTGCTAAAGCACAGCGAAGTTGAGCTCGCCCAGGTGTCGTTCGTTGCCGTGGACTACCAAAAGCAGGATAAGGCGGGTGTGGCTCAACGTTTTAATCTTAAGTACACACCCACGTTTATTGTTCTAGATGAGGGGCAAGAAATTCACCGTGTGGTTGAAAAGCCCAAAAAATCGCTAGCAGCCGACCTTACGCGGTTTTAAGTCATTGCGCAGTGAGCTGCTGAGCAAGCTCACTAAGGCGCGAAAATGCCTGCTCTCGAGATTGCTGGTGGCGCTCATCAGCAAATTCTTGTCCTTGTATTTGCACATCAATAAAGCGCTCTACACCTAGATAATGCGCCACCGTTTTCAGATGCGGCACTAAGTGGTTCATGGCGGCTTTATGCTCACCAGACGCAAGGCCATACTCGCCACATGGCCGAGAGGCGTTTTGCGATTACAGCGAGTTTGCAACGTTTACCGGTTTACGGGAGATGGAGCTATTGCAATTGTCTTGGTCGCAGGTGTTTATGTAGGACAAGCTATACCTTCTGAAAGACACCAATAATGGTGAGACGTTGAATTCCCTATGACTACTAAACTAGTTGAAACCTTTGAACGCCGTAAAAAATACAAGGTATCGCCTCATGTGTTTGGTAAAGTAACGAGCAGAGGCTGGTTAACTGGACCTAAAAAACGCTTGCTAAACCACTTAACCGATCAAAGTGATGTAGCTGCTGGGTATACAATATTAACAGCTGAGGAGCTCAGGGAGCCGGCAGAAGATGTTGTAAATAGGAGACAAGTACTTTCAAACGGTTCGCCTGATTGTGACACGTATGATCTTATAGCAAACTTGAGAACTGCTATTAGCAAATTTGGAAAAGAGGGTAAATTAATGTTGTTGTCTGAACTTATTTAGGCGCTTTTCTAAGTGTTGTAACACCCAGAAAAGCATGGTCTCCGACCTTAGAAGCTAATCGTTGCATGCAGGCCCCAAATAACACCAACTGTTAAAATAAGTGTGAGGGCTGCCTTAAGAATTCTAATATATTGTTTTTTTCGGAAAACCTGATTCTCGATTATGTAGTTTCTTTCAACCCATGCAATTAGGCCTTCGGTATTCAATGTATTTTCTATTTCCCTATCTACAAGCTTTTTGTACAAGAAACTACCGCAAATTAGGGTTAAGATGACAGCGCTTAGTTGCGTTATTAGACCACCTGGAGCATCGATCTTGTTTGTATCTGAGTAGTTAATAAACCCTTTTACGATAACAAGCCATATGATGCTGATCAGAGAAAGTACCCAAGCGACATACACTCGATATTTAGAGCGTATGTCTCCTTCACTTCGGTCTTTTTTCTCTCGCTTTCCTGATTGGACGGAAAAAGAGCTAGATAAAGAATTTAAATACTCTTTCTCTCTTGTATATGTGCTTTCATCTATGTACCTAGCTGACTTTAGAGAAGCGCATAGCGAGTTCATATAGGAAATTATACCTTGCTCTTCGCCAAAAGCTTTTTGTCCACCGCTAGAGTATGTTCGCTTTATACTAGTTAGCTCTCGTTTAAGTTGACCAAGAAGTTTTAAGGCTACTTGCCGCTTGTGGCTTGAAGTTGAATTCCCAAGAGGAACGATAGTTGTTAATGAGTCCTCTTCTATGTAGTGGTGCTTGTGTGAATGAAGAGAGTACTTGATGTAATAAAACGCTTGTCTTAGAGTTAAGTACTTTTTTTCATCACTTAGTGTGGTAGAAGAATTGGTTAGTTTTAATTTGGTGAATCCATGGGGGTCGACTTGAAAGCATATTTCATAAAAGTGAGATGAAATATGTTTTTTGAAGTCACTTTCTAGTGAACTTTTTACGCCGAGGAAGTGGGTATTTAACTGCTGTTGTAGCTTTTCCCAAGCTTCGCTACTTAACTTACTATTTATCTTATCCTGAAAGGATTTGGCTTGATGAATGTGTTCAAACCAAGGTAATTCACTTTTGCCTTCACTGGTGAGTTCAGGCTCTTCAGACAATGGGTAAATAAACAACTTGCCACTAAGAATACGATTATCTAAATTTTCTGACTCATTAGTTTCCCCAACGACGACTATCCTGAACTCTCCGTCGAAGTCAGGGGTATTGGTATCTTTCCAGTCTAATTTGGATTGGAGAATTATCCTACGGGAATGGTGGTCATATTGTTTTCTATGGCCGAAGTTAACTCTGGTAGTTTTGTTGTCTCGTAATTTTTTTGTGGTGAAGCTACCTGAAATACCCGGAGCCATTAGTCCGTAATCTAAGTGGCCGTTAATACAGGGGATCCAGCCAATATGAGTGAACTCCATTCTTTTTTCTCCAAATACAAAAAAGCCCACTTTTAGTGAGCTTTCTAGTCAATTATTTTTACTTATTTTTATATGAGGCGCTTATACCATACGGCAGAAGGTTTCTGGTCAGCTACCAGTTCACCATTGCTTTTGTTCACGTACATGCCATGCGACAAAGTTGAACCAGAAGGGGTAACTCCGGCTTTGTCGAGCTTATCTTCAACTGCTTTCATTTTGTTTCTCTGGCGCTCATCTGCAACTATAGAAAAAACTTGGTTCAAAGTGAGTGTTAAACCAACCAGAGCAATCAGAATATAGAGAATATACATAGTTTATCCTTATCATTGTTCACTACTAAAATTAGTCGGAACTACTGACTAGAGCAATAAATGAACCAACAAAAGCCCACAAAAATCCACTTTCGCGCTCTAGGGAGCGTATGCTACCAGCATATTGAGTAAGAAATCAACATTGATGTTCTTTTTTTGAACTGTATACGATGTGGTTATGAAGGCAAAATTAAGGACAGTTTCGTTTATTGTTTTTTCGAATATAAGTTTAGGGAGCTCTGCGTTAAGTTGGTGGAAGGGCTCATATCTATTGGGGGGCAGCAAAGAATAATAATCAAAAGTACGATACTATCCATAGGGGGTTAGAGGTTTTTCGTTGCCTTTAGACGCTTAATCTCGAACTCACCAAGCAATTGCCTTCCCTTATCTGAGTCGCGGAATATAAGAATATCATCACGCTCGACTCTAATTCTGTAATCCAAGATTTTATTGCTCTTGATAACTCGTCCTCTGAAAGCTGCGAGCGGTAGCCGGATACCAATTCTTTCGCGTAGGTTATCAAGTTTAATTTTGTGTGATGGTTGCTTGCCGCAGCGTTTACGGCAGATTTCGTATAGGCGGCGCTCAAATGGTGTTTTCAATTGGAAGTAGGCATCATCAAGTGTTAGTACATCGTTACTATTGATGGATTCCATAATCCAGTCAGGTAAGGTTATTTGCCAATAACTAAGTCCGTCGCCTTCAATTAACCTAAAGTGGTCAATGAGGCCCATAGTTTCCAAAAAGCGCTTTCCATTGAATTTATGATCAGTGGTAATCTGTGTGCCAGCTAATCGATGAAGCGCTTTTTCAAGTTGCTTGTACTCTTTGCCAGATGTTCCACGCTTTGTTGCTTTGAGTAAGTCATAGCTATTGAAGCTGACAGTGTTGCTAACTGGTAAATCCGCATTTTTTGATGCCATGACATGGCTTAAGCAGAAAACCAGAATCTCTTTGTCTTTGATTGTTGCACGCCCCAATACGCTTGGGATAACTTTTATCTTTACTCCCTTGTACTCAAACTCCATTGCACCTTTTGATTTACCATCAAGTGCAAAAACAGGCCAAACCATAGAAAACATGTCTGATTTGAGGCTAACTCGTCCCATTGAACACTTCATACTACACATCGCCACAAAGTACTTTACTGGCGTGGTTGCGAGTCTAACCAGGTATGGAAGTCTTCAACGGGAAAAAGAAGGCGCCCACCGATTTTTATATGTGGAGGTAAAGGGTAATTCCCATGGCCTTGTTTATTCTTCGAGATCTGATTGAACAGAAACTGTTTGCTGATAAAAAGAAATTCAGCGATTTCTTCTGAACGATAAAAAAACTTATTCATGAAAAATGCCCTTGTTTAATAACCTTTGGCATTGAAGGTAAATGGTTAACTCCAAGCCTTTACTGTTAGCTCAAGGGAAGTGTAAATAGGTAGAGACCAAAAAATCTTTGAAAAACCCCGGTGACTTTAAAGGGGTTTTCGTTTCACAGTTTTGAGGGGGGTCATATTTAGCTATTTATAGCATACTGAATAGCTCGTTTATCATACCGGACTTGAATGATAATTATACTGCCTCCATATACTTAGAACACCCAACATTTTGGCTTATAAAAGGAATCAGCCTTATGGACTACCATTATTATCCTGTACTAAGAATTCAAAGAGGTGAGTGTGATGCCATCTCCAAGCTACCAATTGATGTAGCTGGGGGGGTCAATCCTATATGGGAAATTCCGCCAATTCCAAAGCTCTCGAGAAAAGATGGTGGGGGAGATAAATACTCAGTAGAAGAGCATATCCGACTTTGCTTGGAAAAGCTTATACCTGCAATGTCGGGAGATCGGGTCCTGAGGTTAGATGCCATCATGTTTGATCAGTATATCGTTACTGAAGATGGAGAAGAGCTACATTCTTTAGACTGTATCGCAGCACTTGCTAAAGAAGCTAACATAAACTTTGTACCGGTAGTCACCTTAGAGTCAAGCCGAGACTACATTGAGGCGGCGAACCGCCATTCAGGCCATGGTATTTGTTTAAGGCTAGATGTAAGCAACTTAAACTCAGATGCTATTGTTGAAGCATGTGAAGAGCTATATGAGTGTATTTCCACAGTGTTTGAGGATACAGATCTATTACTAGATATAAAAACTGTATCGTTCGAGAACAAAGGTGCATTGAAAGAGCGCTTGGTGTTGGCCCTTATGCAGTTGAATGGTCTAACGGCATGGAGATCTTTATCAATGGCTTCCACTTCTTATCTGGCTTCGATGTCGGGTATTGAAAAAGATAAAGTAATCACAAGGCCAATGCTTGAGTTTGAGCTATGGAAAGAACTCATGCGAATTGCAGGCTTACCACGGCTACCAGCGTATGGTGATTACGCACTTGCGCCGGCGGAGTTAGATTATTCAACGCCAGTAGAGTTTATGAATCCCGCAGCTACAATTCGATATTCAGATGAGAATCATTGGATCTTCGTAAAAGGTGAGCAAGTAAAAGGAAAAGGGGGGATTAAAGGACCTGGCTGGGGACAAACACAGCGCCTATGCCAAATTCTCGTGGAGAGCCCTTTTTATAAACAATATGGTCCAGAATTTAGCCCCGGAGATCGCTATATTGCAGATAGGGCGACAAATGACGTTCGTTGTGGTGCGGGCTTTACTTGGAAGGATGTGGGAATTAATCATCATGCTTCAGTGATCGCTAGGTATCTCTCCAATCTGAACGCGCTCTGAGAGTTGAACGAACAAAATCCTTAAGCTGGTCAAGAGGCATTTCTTTTGCCAGCTTTTCCCAAAGTACCCAGCGCGGCCTGGATTTAACTCCTTTGGTTATTCCACACATAGCCAAACCGTCCAATATTTCCTCATGCCAGAGAAGTTGTGATAAAGCCCATGGATCAACATATTTATTTGTTTTCTCTCTACGCGCAGTGCTGATATGTATTGCGCCTCGTTGACCTTGAGCAACTACTTTCACTCCCCACCAACTGGGAATTATTTCCATAGCTTCTTGGAGATGATTATCAGCAACGACAAGAGTCATTTTGTCCATGACTGAGGAAAAGTGCTCTACTTGTGCTGGTAACCTATTTAAATTGTCTTTCGCACTTTTTAGTTCAAAGCCATGTAGCACACCATTTACAACCGCGATATCTACTCGGGCACTGCCTTGACGTACGCCCAACTCATCAACAATTAAAGTTGTGCCATCATTGCGATACTTCTTAAGCAGTTTTTTATGAACGGCCTGTCGTACATCAATCTCATTCATAGGCGGGGTTGAAAAATAAAAAGGATGATATGTGGAATAACGATAATGTCAACTTAGTACCGAGTTTTGATCTTATCATCTATTCGTCCGTGTAGTTTTAACTCCATCGAGGTTGATGGAAAGAAATTTTAAAAGCATCAATAAGCTGATAATCAACCGTCCCATAATTTTTAGCTCCTTTGAATATTATGTGAAAGCTTTTTAAAAACAGGCTAGTAGTTATTTTCATTCTGGCAGCAAAGATTATTAGAATCTATGTCTGAAGCTGACCTTTCCCCTGAATTAGTACCATTCATTCGATGAGATAATTCATATTAAGCGGCCCGTTTAGCAAACTCAACTGGCGATAAATAATTCAGCGAACTGTGTGGTCGAACATGATTATAATGTTCTCGCCATAAATCAATTTCATACCTTGCTTCTTCCATCGTCCTGAACCAGTGCTGGTTTAAACACTCATTTCTGAATTTACCATTTAAGCTTTCAACAAAAGCGTTTTGAGTTGGCTTCCCGGGCTGGATAAAGCTGAGTTTTACTTTGGTTTCTTTTGACCAGAAGAACATGGCTTTACTCGTAAACTCTGTGCCGTTATCAAACACTATTGAATTGGGTGCTCCTCGTGCTTCTATCATCTCAGATAAAAATCGAGCAACTTGTTTGCCACTCATTGAAACACAGACAAGCTGCCCGACCATTTCTCGTGAATATCCATCAACCACATTCAGCGTTCTGAAGCGACGGCCATTGGCTAGCTGATCTGAAACAAAGTCCATAGACCAACGCTGGTTCGGCTTTGATGGTACTTCCAAAGGAAGTCTTGGCCGTTGTACTTTCTTCCGCTTTTTGGTGCGAACTTGGAGCCCTTCTTCCGTATAAATACGATATGTCTGCTTTTTATTGCTCACTAAGCCCTCAGCCTTTAAGAGGCCGTGAAGCATCAAATAACCATAGCGAGGGTATTCAGTAGCTAAGCGCTTTAATCGCTCTCTTATTGTGTTGTCTGCCTTCGCTCTTGGACAATATCGAAATGCGGTTCGGCTAACTCCTGATAGTTGGCATGCAGCCCGCTCACTGAGGTTAAATAGCTCGATGAGGTGGCTAGCGATCCGTTTCTTATCCGAAGGCTTCACCACTTTTTTGAGAGCACATCCTTCATACCTTCAACTTCAAGCATCTTTTCAGCCAACAAACGCTTGAGCTTATTGTTCTCTGATTCAAGCTCTTTTAAACGCTTGGCTTCATTTACTTCTAGGCCTGCATATTTACTGCGCCGGTTATAAAAAGTGCCTGTCGATATTCCCATCTCTCGGCAAATATCATCAACTTTAGCGCCAGCTTCATGTTGTTTGATTGCTCGAATAATTTGTTCTTAGGTGTAACGTTTTTTCATTTTGAGATCTCCATTGTCTCCAGTTTATTGGAAATCTCATCAAAGTCATGGTGTTAATTTTGGGGGAAAGGTCACAGACTCTGACTGTGTGTTTATCTTCAAAGGTGATGAGAAAATTCTTGAAGGAGGGTTAATTCGCTTTTCACACAGGTATTTAGCCGTTTACGATGGGAAAAGAGCACACTTAATTCCAAATGACGGTTTGCGCATTGTGAAACTCAGCCAAGAAAATAACTATACTGCAAAGTAGCACAGAGGTAGCACCGAAGGGATTCGGTTATCAGTTAATAACGTGGAAGAGTAGGAAAAATGGTGGCCCCACCTGGACTCGAACCAGGGACCTAACGATTATGAGTCGTGCGCTCTAACCAACTGAGCTATAGGGCCATTTCGTATTGTAAGTGCTCATTAAATTCATCCATGAAGCGGTATCCTGTCGGCTTCCTGCCTCCACCTCATCAATCTGCGAAGCGATGCTTCGGTCTTGATTCGCCCAACAGAGCTATAGGGCCATTTTGCGTGCCACTGATAAAGGTATCAGTATCCTGACAAGCGCCGAGCAGTATAAAAACTTTTGTGGGCCTTGTCACTAGCTGCAGGGTGATTATTTTGCCGCTCGAAATCAATCGCTTACTAATTAACCTAAGGATGTAGCTTGAGCTGTAACCTCGTAAACGACTTGCTCTGGACTTTTGAGATGATGGGTGAGTGCGCGCTACTTATAAAAAGCCGATTTAGGGTTTGCAGGCACAAAAAAAGCCGACGTAGGTCGGCTTTGGCTTTGCTTAACATTTAGCTCTATAGGCCAAGTTTCTTCTCTAAATAGTGGATATTAGTGCCACCATTTTTGAAGTTCTCGTCCGATAAAATCAGTTTATGAAGCTCGGTATTGGTTTTAATGCCGTCGATAACCAACTCGTTGAGTGCGTTGCGCGAGCGAGCAATGGCAACGTCACGGTTCTCACCGTAACAAATAAGCTTACCAATCATTGAGTCATAATGTGGCGGTACAGTGTAGTCCGCATAAATGTGGCTATCCCAGCGAATTCCCAAACCACCGGCTGGGTGGAAGCGGGTGATCTTACCCGGAGACGGGATAAAGGTTTTTGGGTCTTCCGCATTAATACGGCACTCAATTGCGTGACCACGGATTTGCACATCTTCCTGAGTAATTGATAATGGCTGACCAGCAGCAATTTTTAACTGCTCTTTGATTAGGTCAATACCTGTTACCATTTCTGTTACAGGATGCTCGACCTGAATACGGGTATTCATCTCGATAAAGTAGAACTCACCGTTTTCATATAGGAATTCGAAGGTGCCCGCGCCGCGATAACCAATTTCGATACACGCGCGAGTACAGCGATCGCCAATGTACTTACGCATTTCTGCGGTGATACCCGGTGCCGGTGCTTCTTCAACGACTTTTTGGTGGCGGCGTTGCATTGAGCAATCACGCTCACCTAGGTGAATTGCGTTGCCTTGGCCGTCTGCCAATACTTGCACTTCGATATGGCGTGGGTTTTCTAGGAACTTCTCCATATAAACCATGCCGTTACCAAAGAATTGCTTGGCTTCTTGCTGAGTAAGGGCGATGGAGTCGACCAGCTCTTTCTCGCTGCGTACTACGCGCATACCACGGCCACCGCCGCCGCCAGCGGCTTTGATGATCACTGGGTAACCGATGCGCTTAGCAATTTGCATATTACGTTCGGTGTCGTTAGTGAGCGGACCATCAGAACCGGGTACACAAGGAACGCCGGCTTTACGCATCGCTTCAATGGCCGATACTTTGTCACCCATAAGACGAATGGTGTCGCCTTTAGGACCAATAAATACAAAGCCACTTTGCTCAACTTGGTCGGCAAAATCAGCGTTTTCCGATAGGAAACCATAACCTGGGTGAATAGCGACTGCATCGGTGACTTCCGCCGCAGCAATAATGCGGGGGATATCTAAGTAGCTTTCGGTAGCAGGTGGCTTACCAATACAAATAGTTTCATCTGCAAGGAGCACGTGTTTCAGGTCACGGTCGGCGGTAGAATGCACGGCAACCGTTTTTATACCTAGCTCTTTACAGGCGCGCAGAACACGAAGTGCAATTTCACCTCGGTTTGCGATAACAACTTTATCTAACATAGTTAGTGCCTTGTTTGAGTTGCGCGATTATTCGATGATGAAAAGAGGTTGGTCGAACTCAACAGGCTCGCCATTCTCAACCAAGATTGCTTTAACCGTACCGGCTTTATCAGCTTCAATCTGGTTCATCATCTTCATCGCTTCAACGATGCACAAAGTGTCGCCTACGTTAACTTTACTACCTACCTCAACATAAGCAGCGGCTTCTGGTGAAGAGGCCGCGTAGAATGTACCAACCATAGGTGAAGTTACTTCATGGCCGCTAGGGCGAGCAGGTGCATCGCTTGCTGCTGGTGCGTCACTGGCTGGAGCAGCCGCTGGGGCTGCAGGAGCAGGAGCCGCTTGTGGCGCCAAGGCGTAATGCTGTGGCATCGCAGGAGCTTGGCTATGACGGTTAATACGTACCGACTCTTCACCTTCGGTGATCTCAAGCTCAGCAATGCCAGACTCTTCAACTAGTTCAATTAATTTCTTTATTTTGCGAATGTCCATGAAAAACCCGCCTGTTAGTTAGTTTTTAATTCGAATTCTGCAACCGGTTGACCGCTGCTTGAAGCGCGAAGTGGTAACCCATTGCACCAAAACCGCAGATAACCCCTTGTGCCACGTCAGAAAAGTAAGAGTGGTGACGGAAGGGTTCGCGTTGATGAATGTTGCTGAGGTGAACTTCAAAGAAGGGAATATCAACACTGAGTAGAGCATCACGCAGAGCCACACTGGTGTGGGTGAATGCGGCAGGGTTTATAATAATGCTATCAAATTGCTGCCACGCGTCGTGAATGTGCTCTATTAATGCTGCTTCGCTGTTACTTTGAAAGTGCGCCAGCTCAACATTTAAGGCCGCTGCTGCATCATTTAGTTCACCGGTGATCTGCGCCAGTGTTTTTACGCCATATTTATCCGGCTCACGCTTACCTAACATGTTTAGGTTAGGACCGTTAATAACTAAAATCTTAAACTTTGCAGCCATAATGCGACTAAAATCCTTTATCGTGTGAGTTTTAAGTGATTGTACAAATAATAGTATTTAACTTAAGGGCAAAAGTAGCAAATAGCAAACTTTTCTCACGTTTGCCGACTATTATAGAGAGTTCGACGTAAATAGCAGCAAAATACTGGTCTAATGACCTTGTTAACCAGGTTTGGCTAGGTGGGGTTTACTAGTGTGGGGAAAATGAGCAGGGTGATGAGGCTCACCCTGCATTAATCAGTAAAAAGGATTACTGTGCTGCGTCACGTACTGCTTGTAGGTGGGAAGCAAATTCATCTGCCCCCATAAAACCGGTGACTCTCAGCTCAGGTAATTCTTCGTTGCTGTTATCAAAAAACAAAATACTTGGTAGACCAAAAACGGTGTAGTGCTCCATTAATTCAATGGTGGTGTCATTACTTTCGGTGAGGTCGACCTGTACTAAGGTGAAATGCTCAAACTGCTGTTGCACGTTGTCTTTCGGGAATGTGTACTTCTCAAACTCTTTACATGCCACACACCACTCGGCATAGAGATCAACCATCACCAAGCCATCGGTTTGAGCAATCAAGGTTTCCAGTTCTGCTAAATTAGCTACATGTACAAATTCACCATGGTTTTCGTTAGAGGAAACTGTCGCAGCCGTGCTGTTACTCTGTGGCTTAGGCCAAATGTAGTTTTGTACCAGCATTAAGCCACCAACAAACAGCAGCATGGCAAAACCCCATAGAGTCGTTTTTCCTTTCCCTTGGTTTTGCCCGCTTTGCCAATAATGTAAGTAGATAGCGGTAGCAATTGCCAACAAGCCGGCCATTAGCAGGATCACCTCGAAAGGTAAAATACGCTCTAATAAGATAAGTGGCACAAACAACATTAAGAAGCCAAACAAGGTTTTTACTTGCTCCATCCAGCCACCGGCCTTGGGGAGTAATTTCCCGCCCGAGGTGCCTAATAGCAGCAGCGGTAGGCCCATACCTAGGCTTAAGGCATACAAGGTCAAGCCACCAACCACAAAATCGCCGCTTTGAGCCACATAAAGTAGCGCTGCAGAAAGTGGTGCAGTGGTGCACGGCGAGGCAATCAGACCGCTGAGCACGCCCATCAAGAATACGCCGGTGTAGTTTCCGCCTTTTTGCTTATTACTGACTTCTGTGAGGCGGCTCATCAAACTTTGAGGTAAACGAATCTCGTACAGCCCAAACATCGATAGCGCCAGCAATACAAACAGCAAACTAAAGCTGATTAAGACATAGGGGTGCTGTAAATAGCCTTGAATATGCCCGCCGAAATAGGCAACCACTAAACCTAGTAACGCGTAGGTCACGGCCATGCCCTGCACATAAACAAACGACAGGCTAAAGGCTTTTTTCGTAGAGAGGTTTTTCTGCCCAGCGATTAAGCTAGAAAGAATCGGGAACATGGGGAACACGCAAGGTGTAAACGCCAGGCCGATACCGACAACAAAAAAGAATACTAAATTAGTGACCAAGCTTTGGCTGGCTAAACGCTCAGTGAGTGATTGTTCACCCTCATCACTGGTGGCTTTGTTAACCGGGGCCTCGGTGGTTGGCGCAGCATTAGTCGCCGTGCTGGCAGCAAGGGCCGTAAGCGGAATTTCCACCACTTCAGGGGGGTAGCAAAGGCCTGCTTCGGCGCAGCCCTGATAGCGTACTTTGACACTGGCATTATCACCCACATCACTGAGTTTGGAAATAATACTCACACTATCAAAATAGACCTCAGTGCGACCGAAAAACTCGTCTTCAATCATGTCCCCTTGGGGAAGGTCACTGGGTGGAGTGATGGTGGCGCCCTTACCGACGAACTCTAACTTGTGTTTGTAGAGATAATAACCTGGCTCAATATCCCACCCTACAAATAAAGTGTCGCCTTGTTGGTCAAAGTCGAGCTTAAATGCCTGCTCAACGGGGAGAAAAGTGCTTTTAGAGGGCTCTAATAAGCTATTTAAAACGGAGTTGTTCGCCCAACTTAGCGAGCTAAACGCTAAGGTGAGCAAAAACAGCACATAACGCATTAATTTAATACCTCATCCATCCAATTAAAATACGCCAGGTTTCCGGTGGCCACATCAACAACCTGAATTTCAGGCACTTCATAACTATGTAGCTGTTTAATGGTTTGGATCACCTGGTTCATTTTCTCAGACTTGGTTTTAATTAGCAGTTTGGTCTCGTTTTCGCTGGCCACTTCTCCTTGCCACATGTAGATTGACTCTACTTCGGGAAGAATGTTGACACAGGCGGCGAGTTTTAACTGCACCAATTGTTCTGCCATCGCGCGTGCTTCTTGTTTATTTGCACAAGTTGTAAAGATAAGCCGGTAGTGAGTAGTCATACTGAACCTTTTTGTGAGTCCCGTTTCTAACCCCCATACTAGCTGATAGCAAGGGCAAAGCCCATAGAGCGACAACAGATGACTTGAAATCTGACCTTATCAACCTCAATTCTATTTCATCGACTTTTATGAGAGCCGTTATGTTCAGAGCACTTTTTTTACTATTTATCATTGTTCCAATCATCGAAATCGCGCTATTGATTCAATTAAGCGAGGTGATTGGCGGTGTTGCCACCATTGCCTTAATTATCGTTACCGCGATTTTGGGCGCTAAGCTGGTGAAGCAACAAGGCGTTGGCGCAATGCGTGAGGCGCAGGTGCAAATGGCACAAGGGCAAATGCCGGCAAAACAAATGTTTACTGGTATCTGTGTCATCATTGCTGGCGTTCTGTTGTTGACGCCCGGTATAGTGACCGACGTATTCGGCTTCTTATTACTGACGCCAGCAGTGCGCAATAAAATGGCCGCAACCTTTGCTTCTCAGGCGCAAGTGCGCATGAGCCAAGGTATGGGGCAAAGCACCTTCAGTGCTGAATTTCACAGCCATCAACAGCATCAACACAGTGAGCGTCGCGAAGAGCACACCACTATCGAAGGTGAATATGAACGAAAAGAGTAAAAAATTTTAATTTTTACTCTTGGGTTTTAAAACCTCGACCCCCATTAGATATGGCAACTAAATTTTAATGACTTTTCTGTAGTTGTTCAGAAACTGTTAGGAGAAACAAACAAATGAACATTCGTCCTTTACATGATCGCGTGATCGTTAAGCGTCTAGAAGAAGAAACCAAGTCTGCTGGCGGTATCGTGCTGACTGGTTCTGCGGCTGAAAAATCATCGCGAGGTGAAGTAGTGGCAGTAGGTAACGGCCGAGTATTGGATAGCGGCGAAGTACGCGCATTGGAAGTAAAAGCGGGCGACACTGTGTTGTTCGGCTCTTACGTTGAGAAGACTGAAAAAATCGACGGTCAAGAGTACCTAATTATGCGTGAAGACAACATCCTAGGTATCGTGAGCTAACTCACCCCTTGATGTTGACACACTTGGTTTAAACAGAATTTAGAGGAAAGAAACAATGGCAGCAAAAGAAGTACGTTTTGCAAATGACGCCCGCACTAAAATGCTTAAAGGCGTAAATGTATTAGCAGATGCAGTAAAAGTAACTTTAGGTCCTAAAGGCCGTAACGTTGTTCTAGATAAGTCTTTTGGCTCACCCACAATCACTAAAGATGGTGTTTCTGTAGCGAAAGAAATTGAGCTTGAAGACAAGTTCGAGAACATGGGCGCGCAGATGGTTAAAGAAGTAGCCTCAAAAGCGAATGACGCCGCCGGTGACGGTACCACTACTGCAACCGTACTAGCACAGTCAATTGTTAACGAAGGCCTTAAAGCTGTTGCTGCGGGTATGAACCCAATGGACCTTAAGCGCGGTATCGACAAAGCTGTTATCGCCGCAGTCGAAGAGCTGAAAAACCTTTCTGTGCCTTGTGCAGATAACAAAGCCATTGCTCAGGTGGGTACTATCTCAGCCAACTCTGACAAAGAAATTGGTGAAATCATTGCTGAAGCAATGGAAAAAGTAGGCCGTGAGTCTGGTGTTATCACTGTTGAAGAAGGTCAATCACTACAGAATGAGCTGGATGTTGTTGAAGGTATGCAGTTCGACCGTGGTTACCTTTCTCCTTACTTCATCAACAACTCAGAAAAAGGTGTTGTTGAACTAGATAACCCACACATCCTATTGGTTGACAAAAAAGTATCAAACATCCGTGAGCTTCTACCTACCCTAGAAGCGGTAGCGAAAACTAGCAAGCCATTGCTGATTGTTGCTGAAGACCTAGAAGGTGAGGCATTGGCAACACTGGTTGTTAACAACATGCGTGGCATCGTTAAAGTAGCGGCGGTTAAAGCGCCTGGTTTTGGTGACCGTCGTAAAGCGATGCTACAAGACATCGCCATCCTAACCGGTGGTACAGTGATTTCTGAAGAAATCGGTCTTGAGCTTGAAAAAGCGACACTAGAAGACTTAGGTACAGCGAAGCGCATAGTAATCACCAAAGATGACACCACCATTATTGATGGTGCTGGTGAGCAAGAAGCGATTGATGGCCGTGTGGGTCAAATCAAAGCGCAAATCGAAGAAGCGACGTCTGACTACGATAAAGAGAAACTACAAGAGCGCATGGCGAAACTAGCTGGCGGTGTTGCGGTAATCAAAGTCGGCGCTGCGACCGAAGTTGAAATGAAAGAGAAGAAAGACCGCGTAGAAGATGCGTTACACGCAACGCGTGCTGCGGTTGAAGAGGGTGTTGTACCTGGTGGTGGTGTAGCGCTGGTTCGTGTGGCAACTAAGATTGCTTCACTTACCGCTGACAACGAAGACCAAAATCATGGTATCAATGTAGCCCTACGCGCTATGGAAGCGCCACTTCGCCAAATCGTTTCTAACGCTGGTGATGAAGCATCAGTGGTTGTGAACGCAGTCAAAGGCGGCGAAGGTAACTATGGTTACAACGCGGCAACAGGCGAGTACAGCGACATGCTAGAGATGGGTATCCTTGACCCAACGAAAGTAACACGCTCTGCATTGCAGTTCGCAGCTTCGGTAGCCGGTCTCATGATCACCACAGAAGCGATGGTTGCTGAACTACCTAAAGAAGACGCACCAGCTGCACCAGATATGGGTGGCATGGGCGGAATGGGTGGCATGGGCGGCATGATGTAAGCCAGTCTGCCGGATTTTATTAATTTAAAATCAATTCGTTACATTTCGTCGTAGACGTTAATGTAGACAATAAAGAGGGTGCCTGTTGGAGACGACGGCATCCTTTTTTTATTAAAAGGAGTTCAAATGAGCTTTTCCGAGCGAAACGGTTTAACTAAAACCCAACTGGTCCAAAAGGAGTCCATAGACGAAAACCTTAGGGTAGACCTTTGGAATGCCATCTACCTGTCTTTTTGGGGGCAGTTTAGCTCTGGCAACTCCGTATCTGACTCTACAGGCCTTGCTAATGTTACCTTGTCTAACATGGATAAGTTGAGTCAAAAGGCCTTCGCTTTTTTCAAAATCCCAATTAACCAACGTCCTAACAATTGGACTAAGTGCCTAAATTTTATCGAAGCAGAATTTAATAAGCTCGACTGGAACCGGGTTTATGATTTTGTCGAACTTCTTTTGCCGTACCAGTTTAATGATGCAGATTCTTTCGCTGACCTAGTGAATAAAGCATTGGAAACAAATAACGCGGCATATCGAGTGATAGATGGGCGTGTTACCAGCGTAGTGTCCGAACACGAAATTCAAGAAGTGGAGAAAATACTTGGATCACATTCTCCGTTAGCCGGGGGGGCGCAAGAGCACATCAGAATGGCGTTAAAAAAGCTATCTGATAGGGAAGCGCCTGATTATCGAAACAGCATCAAGGAATCGATTTCAGCTGTTGAATCAATCGCCAAGAAGCTTGCTCCTGGCGAAAAAACTCTTGGTTCTGCTTTAAACACCATAGGAAGACGTGAGGGGCTGCATCCAGCTTTGAAAAATGGGTTTAGCAGTATTTACGGGTATACCAACGATGAGGCCGGGATAAGACATGCGCTTGAAGATTCATCTAATGTTGGCGAGGCTGAGGCGCGACTGATGTTCATAATGTGTGCGGCATTTTGTAACTATTTAATCTATACAGCTCCACCTGCAACAAGTTAGTAGGGACCCGCAACAAAAGAAAGGTCGTCGGTTTTCCCTTGCAGAAATGAAACGACGCGGCGCGAATTACCCTCGAGATACACTCCAGGAAGGACCCGCTTTACGGTCGCTACGTCGTTCTGTGCGGCTTTCTCAGTCGAGATACCATGTCATAAAGCGATTCCCTTCGGTCGTGCTTGTCGGCGGCGTGGTGAAGCGCTCTGTGACAGTTGGGGCATAGAGCTACCGCGTTATCGGTCGTGTCCGGCCCATTGTCTGCGAGACGCACGACATGATGCACTTCGAGATACGGCGAGCCGTCGTCTTTTACGAAAGGAGAGGAGCAGCCACAAGACTCGCACTCGTCGCCAGCTTCGTTAAGTACCCAGGCTACAACCGACGGGTCTCGTTTGTAGGACGTGGAGGTAGTCTCGCTTTTAGACGGGGTTTTGTTGCCAGAAGGAGGCGAGGGGGGCTGCTTCTTACGGAGCGCTTCTACCTGCGTATTGAACGTCGCAACGTCGGTTGGCGCGCTCTTCTCGACTTCTGCCAGTAAGAGTTCTATCTCCCTGGTTACGTTCGCTCCGACGTTTCTCGCGGGTCGCAACCCTTTGATCCACTCTCGACCTTGCTGAGCCAATACGTGTGAGATGTTCTGCATCCTGAATTCGAAAGACTTCTCGGTCCTGTCGAAACGCTCTGCAAGACGTCGATAGACCTCCTTCTTTATGAACGGTTCACCAGCGGTCTGCTTGTCTCTCATTTCGACGTACGCTTCGACGGACGCTTTCAACTCCTCCTGAGTCCAGTTATTAGTTGACGTTTCGAGCGTCGATGACCTTGAACCTGCTCGGACGAGGATGCATTCTCCAGTCTCGTCGTCGTACTTCTCAATTTGCCATTCGTTTGGATCTAACATTCGAGTCGCCGCTCTTGATTTCCCTTCGGCTCCGACATCACGACCTAAAATCATCGCCCTTATCGTCCATCCACCAAGGTTGGCCACTCTGAATGCGGAGTCCATGGCCATTGCACGACGTCTTCTATTGGAGTCTGGGTCGTTGGACGCGATACGACTCATATTGAGACGTTGCACCAATCGGCCATCTTCGACGTGGGTCTCGTCGAACCAAAGATTAACGAGGAGTAGCTTTTTCTCGAAGTCTCGATAACACCACTCATAGCAAAACTTCGGGTTACTCGCTGGGGTTTCGCAAGGTGACCCATCTGAGTTTGTTAGCCAACCGCTCGTATCTATGCCAACCTCGGCAACGAGATCAATTATCCGTGGTGACTCACTCGGGCGTATCGATTCCAAGTCCATTCTTGTTTTTGCTCCAATCGTTTTTGTTTATCGTACGACTAACCTCGCTCCATCTTCAACAATTCTTCGACAGTCTTAAACGAGCCGTACTCGCACCATTCGGTCACTTTGTTCAATGAGGCTTGCATCGCAAGTCGATCTGCGAGTTCGTTGCCCTCAGTTCCGTTATGAGCTGCGACATGCTTCACCTGAATTTTGCCTTCCATAGGTCTCGATAGGGCCAAGCACTCTCGCACCAAGTCGGCATTCTTGACGGGCTCCTTCTTAGACGTCAGCCACCCGTTTTTCTCCCAGCCAGAAGCCCACACGAATACAGCTTTAAGTGAGTAGTCGGAGTCACTTAGTATCTCTACGGGGAGATCCCTCTCGACGTACTCAATGGCAATTTTAAAGGCTTCACGGAGAGCGATTAGTTCGGCATTAAAAATCCTCTTCTTCTATAGGTGGCGTCCAGCTACTCTTGACGGTTATACCGAGGTCGTACAGTTTGTTGAGTCGTTTAACAGCAGCTCGGACTGCCTCTGGATTGTTCATTGCGTAGGGCTCTAGGTACTTGATGACTCGAGATTTAACTATTGTGTCGTCGTCCACCTCTGCAACGGCCTTGCGTGTATTGACGTAGGTAACACTGGGGTAGCCCTGGTCGTCAGTTGGAACTCGGCTTTTACCATCTGCGGTCTTATGTACCTTTTTCTTCTGAGCGACCCATTGCTCAATTTGTGTTTGAATATCGTCTGGGTCATACGGAGGTGCTATCCCAGCTTCTTCGATCAACGTTCTCGCAGCCCTGCGGATTTTATCGATTTGGCTTTCGGATAATGCTGTCTCCCGGACCATCTCTTTGATCGGCTTCCATTCTGCCTGTGGAGTATGAACCAGTGAAAAAAGTAGCCGTTGAGTTCTCTCACCTTTTTCAAGGCCAACTCCGTGCTTTGTGTTAACAGTGTGGCTTGCCCTGAGGTGGTGCAGAAGGTCTCCGTCTCGAACTAATACCGGAACTTTGCGAGCATTGGAATCGGGCTCATTAAACGGTGGTTCAAACCCCTCGTGCTCGAGGTAGGCCCTGTAGCGGTGGTGTCCATCAATGATGTAGTACAAGCCGTCGTCTTCAAAAACTTCAATCGGATCGAGCGTCGAGCCCGTGTCGAGAATCACTTTAAACTTTTCGACGCTATCCTCGAGGCTCTTCTCGACGACTTCGCGCTGCAAAGCTTTTATTGAACGTGGGGATCTAACTTGGAGTCTGGAGTCCTCTCGGAGCAGGCCGAGGGACACTTCTAACTGTTTGCTTCTCATTCCTTTTATTGCCCTAAAGATAGGTCGACACATATCCGTACGTCTCAGTGTTTGGGGCAAGGGGGGATCTCCCCAAAGCCTTGATTAAATTGGCTTATAGACCCTTCTGTGAGGCGTTCAAACGTGCAAAAAAGTACGTCTTTTGTCGACCATGATTTGCTTCGAATCGAAAAATGGGGTCTTAGATCAGGATCTCAACTCTTTGATTATTTTAAAAACGGACGTCTTACCAACTCCGCTTTGCCGTATTATTTCGGCTGGTTTCAATCCGCTTCGGTACAGGCGTCGGACTAGTTCCTTTTTCTCGTTGGCCAAAGGGGCTCCACCCTTGTAGACCCCCTTAGCCTTCGCCTTAGCGATTCCCTCAAGTTGACGCTCTTTACGGAGATTTGTCTCGAACTCGGCGAAAACCCCGAGCATATCGAGGAACGCTTTTCCCGCAGCGGTACTAGTGTCGATCGGCTGCTCTGTAGCTTCGAGATAAATGCCTCGGCCTTTAAGGTCGTGAACGATGTCTTGTAGGTCTTTCATCGAGCGAGCGAGTCTGTCGATTCGAGTAACAACCAACGTATCACCCTCTCGAAGTATCTCAAGAACCCGAGCGAGCTCATTGCGTCCATTTCTCGAAGTCCCCGAGACTAGCTCCTCATAAACACGATCGCATTTCGCCGCCTCGAGGGCTTCTCGTTGAACGCTGGTGGATTGGTCTAATGTGGATACTCGGGCATAGCCATATCGGTGAGAAGGCATTCGGACTCCTTAAAACAGTTCGCACAGGATCATAGAGGTTCGCATCCTATGATTAAGTTCATGGAGATACAACCCTGTACGAACACCATTTAAGTTCGCCTTAGCGGTTCGCCCAGCGTATACCTTATTGAACTCTTCGCAGGCGCACGTAAGACATTTCGTATAAGGATGGGTCGTTTTGTAAGACATGTCTTACACCAAGGATGAAATATAACGAATAATGGTGAATTCAACTGACAATCTATTGTTATTGACTTTTTTTTGAACTAACGTAGGATACGAGCGCCCAAAATAAGGGTGTGTTAAAACGGAGGGTTCCATGAAGTATGCATATAAGCAGCCTCGCGAAATACGAGAACTGGACGAAGAGCATATTAGAGCAGTCATGAAGGCTCTTGAAGGGATCTCAATTTCCGAGATACAAGAGATGTCGCGAGATACTTCTAAAAATAAGTCGTCGAAAAGCAAGCTTAACGGTTTGTATCGAGACGCTTTCATGAAGGTTTTGTCTTTAAGAGAAACTAAAATCGCATAAGGCTTCTCGCTGAGCAGTACAGGGATGAGATGAAGTCAGCTAAGAAAAACTGGGTTTTTGAGTGTCTTGTGGAGGGCGATAACGATTTGGTCGGCCTCGTCGCCTACGCGTTTTACAAAAAATCCAAACATGATCTTGCGACCCAACTCCGCAAAAATAATACTCCTGAAGAAGAAATACAAGAACAAGTCCAGAGTCACCACGATTCCGTTGTCCGCAGCCAACAGATTCTGGACGGCTTTAGAAACCAAGCCAAAACACTTCTTACAGTCGTACATAGTAACATCGCCAATGATGTAACAACACGATTGGAAAGAGAACACGCTCGAAAAGTCGATGAGCTGGAAAAGAAGAAGAAAAAGGCTTTCGATGATGCCGTTCGACAACTAAAAAATTCTGCCAAAACGTACGAACAAGCGTCATGGTGGAGGCGCTCCGCCAAATGGTTATGGAACGGCTTTTCGGGAGTATTCGCCGCCGTTATAACAACGGTTATCGTTGGGGGTATACTGTTCAGTATTGCGACAGAGGACGAAAAGAAGCAGATGACCGAAAAAACCGTTAAGAGCGTTGTAGAACAGTTAAGCGGCAACTAACTAATTTTCTACCACCGGATGAACTTAACCGCTTGCATATAAGCATCATAAAGCTGCTTGAGCTCATACCCCTTAGAATAATAACCATAAATCATCGTATTGCCCCGTTTGTGCCCAAGAATAGCCGCCGCTTTTAACTCATCGACTTCCGCTTGCTGCATAGCCGTCGCGAACATAACGCGAAAAGAATGAAAGCACTTTGCGCTATCAGTTGATATATGTTCCGTCTTAATTCGGGAGAACCAACGGCTAGCATCTTTGTCGTCGATACCAAATAAGCGTTCCTCGTGTGGTAACTTTTTTGAAAAAGCTTTTAGGCGTTTTCCGAGCTCATCAGTAAGAGGAACCAAACGAGTTGCCGCCGAGGTTTTTCCTTTATTGATAAAAATTGCGGTTATGCCTTCTTGTTGAATTACACGTTCCGGAGTAAGATTACATAATTCCGAAATACGACACCCAGTAAAAACTCCTAGCTCTAAAAGTAGGCGCATTTTTGGGTCATCGACTGCAATGTTGGTCCTTATCCATGCCATTTCTTCGATGGTGAACGGCTGATACTGGTTGTGACCTTCGGAACCCACAACCTTGTGACCGTCAAATGGACACTCACCTGAAACTTCCCCTAAACTTTTGCAATAGGTCCAAATAGAACGAAGTCGGCTTATATTACCGAGAATCGTAGTTTTAGCTTTGGTAGTCTGTAATACCTCGATAAAGTCGTGCACTTGACGGTTCGTAATATCGGCTATTTGAACATCAAACACGTTTAAATACGCAAGGAAATCGGAAACGGTCTTTTTCATTTTGGCTACCGTCTCTGGGGTCTTGGCCTTCTTAAATTTGCGATTCCAGACTTCGAGTCCTTCTTTTAGTGTTATTCCGTATTTGTGCCGCTGATCATGATAGCCATTAACCGTTGTGAACGCGTCGAGAGCCGCCACGTCACCTTTAGAGTGCATTTCTCTGGGGTCCAATGGTAGGTCCCATTCTTCGGGGTTACGCTCCTTATCCTCGGAGAACGTCTTAACGAGTTCTAGGAACCTGTGTCGGTCTGGATTGTAGGCGTTAAACTTTTGTTCCTCCAGCTTGCCGTTCAGTATATCGCGTTTAGCTCGAGCCTCGCGTATGTCACCTGTGTGTAAGCTCTCCGAAATCATAGTTTCACCGTTAAATCGCGCCATCAGGGCCCGGGGAACACGCCTTTGATACCACCAAATGTTCCCTCTTAGCTTTAAGTATTGGTTCTCTCGCTTCGCCATGTAGTCCGTCATGTAGCCAACAATGTAGACAATAATATTACCACCAGGCCACATTTAGCGGCAATCCTGGACGCGACTGCATTTTGGGTCGGCATGATGTAATCATCCCTCAAGCTATCTCACTTTATAAAACCCAGCTTCGGCTGGGTTTTTTTATGGCTGCTGAATTTCATCCCAAACTAGGCCCTGACAGCAATATTCTTCTGACGTACTGAGAGAAAGCTGAAGGCGGCAACAATTATTGGCTTAGTAACTCCTATTGTTTGGGCGCTCAAGGAGTAGCGAACGTTAGACTCAAGCAATAAACAGTCGCTGCTGCTAAATGAGATATTCGACGAGGCAAACTGTAAAACTCAGAGGGGTTAGTTGCTGGGCGTTGACTCGATTGGGTACACAGGCTACAAATAGTTATTAATGATTACTAATTGTTACGAACTTGGCGGTGTTTTAGTAATCAAACAACACAACAAGCGGTCTATAATAGATAGACGTACGCAATTGGAGAGTATGATGAAATCACTGAGCTACAGTTTGGCAATCGCGGCATTAGTTACATCCCTTAGTAGCTATGCTGGCGAAGCAAAAATCAAATGGCATGACTTAGACGATTACACCGATGCGCGTCCAGCTAATGAAGTAAAAGGACCGTTTCATAAGCGACTGGTTAAAAACTTTAATAAGCACTTTAATAGAGAAGCAGAAAATCTGCCTGAAGGGTATGTGTTTAACGCTGAGATCACCAACCTCGATTTGGCCGGCGATGTGCGCTTTGGGATGAATGAGATCCGCGTGATTAAACCTATTTACATGCCTAAGATTAACTTTACTTACTCGGTCACCGATGCCGAGGGTAAGGTGGTCAGTGAAGGGGAAGCGGACTTAAAAGACATGCAGTTTATGGATCGCATTCGCTCACCTCGAGCCAACGAAGCCAACTATTATGATTTTCGCTTGATAAGCTCGTGGTTTGAGAAAACCTTGTTGCCTGAGCTGGGTATCGAGCCGAAGAAAGCCTATCGCTAACGACTAGCACTATTCAATTAAGGCAAAGTTAGGCGCCCAATGGGCGCTTTTTCTTTTTGATCTTAACTTGATCTTTTTTATTTCAGAATGTACATTCTTAAAAACGCTAAGCAGAGAACAACCTATGGCACGAACCAGAGAATTTGATGTAAGTGAAGCCCTGCGCAAAGCAACGATTATGTTTTGGCGCCAAGGTTACCGCGATACATCAATGGAGCAGTTGGTTAAAGCAACAGGTGTGAGTAGGTATGGTTTTTACCAAGAGTTTGGTAACAAGAAAGAACTGTTCAAACGGTGTTTGCAAGAGTATTCCCTCAGCAAAATTAGCCCAGGGCTGAAGCGTATAGCGCAAAGTGATGGTGAGCTTGAAGACCTACGCTGTTTTTTCTCCATGTACAGCGAGAACATTGCTGAGCATGGCGCTAATGGCTGTCTTATTTGCAATACAGCTACCGAGATTGGTGAAACAGATATGGATGTGAACAGCATTGTGCGTGATATTTATGCCAAGCTGACCGCACAGTTTCAGCATTTTATTGAGCGAGCTCAAGCACGTAGCGAGGTACGCCAGGAGCTCAGTGCATTTGATTTAAGCGTGTGCTTACTCGGTGTGTTGCAAGGCGTAGCAGTGATGGCTCGCAGTGATTTTCATCGTGACACATTACGGCAATATTTGACGACTATATTCGACATGATGGCTGAACCTGAATAAGGTACTGTGCTATTATGAAAATAAAGAGCCTCACTTGAGGCGTTATTTTTTACTATTATCAGAATGTGTGTTCTGTTATAAGGAGTGATAATGAACCACTTTATTAGCAACTTAGCCCTGCGGTGGGGGCAGTGCGTGACACGCTACCCTTGGCTATTGCTTATTGTCAGTGTGCTGATTTGCATCGCACTGGCAATAGGGGCTAAAGGGCTCACTTTCTCGAACGACTACCGGGCATTTTTCAGCCCCGAGAACCCAGAGCTCGTTGCCTTTGAGAACTTCCAAGACAAATACAGTAAAAATGACAACATTCTGATCGTCGTGCACGACGAGCAAAGCCAAGGGTTAACGCCTAATCATGCGAAGGTGGTGGAGCAGCTCACCGAACAGGCGTGGAAAACCCCTTTTGCGAGTCGTGTCGACTCTATCACTAATTTCCAACATACCTATGCTGAGCAAGACGACCTTATCGTCGCCGATCTGATCAAAAATGCCGAGCAATTATCTTGGCCAGCATTGCAAGAAAAAGCACGCATAGCCCTTGATGAACCGCTACTGGCCAACCGCTTAATTGCCAACAATGGCCGCACCTCGGGTATTAATATTACCGTGCAATATCCAGGGAAGTCTTTGGCGGAAGTGCCAAAAGCGGTGAATTATGTGCGCGATTTAGTGGCGCAAATGAAGCAGCAGCACCCTGAGCTTACCTTTGCTATTAGTGGCATCTCTATGCTCAACAACGCCTTTAGTGAAGCTGGGCAAACCGATGCGCAAACCCTCACGCCGATTATGTACCTAGTGCTCATAGTGGTGATGTATATGAGCCTGCGCAGTATTCCCGGTACCATTGCTGCGGTGGGTGTAGTGATCCTTGCCAGCGCTGCGGCCATGGGCCTAACTGGCTATATCGGTATAGAGCTTACGCCTATCTCCATCACCGCACCGACCATTATTCTCACCTTGGCCATTGCCGATAGCATCCATGTGCTGTTGTCTTACGCTAGCGCGCGAAGAGAGGGCATGGACAAGCTCGCTGCAATTAAAGAGAGCTTACGGGTCAATTTTGTTGCCGTGTCCATTACCAGTATCACCACCATCGTTGGTTTTTTAACCTTAAATATGTCTGATGCGCCGCCATTTGCTGATTTAGGGAATATCACCGCCATGGGTATCGCCGCTGCTTGGTTGCTGTCACTGGTATTCCTGCCTTGTTTACTGGCTATTTTGCCGGATAAGAAAACCTATAAGAAAAAGCGCAACGGGCTGAATGTGTGGTTAGGGCGCTTTGGTAATCAGGTCGCGAAAAAGTATCGAATGATTATTGCTGCGACAGTGCTACTGAGCATTGGCTGTGGCTTGGCTATTCCGCAAATTGAGCTCAATGACGAGTTCGTAAACTACTTTGATCAGCGCGTTGAGTTTCGTCGCGACACCGACTTCACCATGGAGCACTTAACAGGCATTTATGTAGTGGAGTTTGACATTCAAAGTGGTGAAAGTGGCGGCGTCAGTAAACCCGAGTATCAGCAGGGACTGGCAGAGTTCACCACATGGTTACGTCAACAGCCAGAAGTAGTCCATGTGTATAGCTACACCGACATCATTAAACGCTTAAATAAGAATATGCATCAGGATAACGAGGCGCTGTATCGCTTGCCTGATAATCGTCAGTTGGCGGCGCAGTATCTGTTGCTGTACGAGATGTCACTGCCCTTTGGCCTCGATTTAACTGACCGCGTCAGTATGGATAAATCGGCTTCACGGTTAAGCCTGACGCTGGATAACCTGTCTACTGCAGAAATTCAGGCCTTTATTGAGCGCGCTGAAGGCTGGCTGCAAAGCAACACACCAGCGCCGATGCATGCCAAAGCCACTGGCGCTACGGTGATGTTTTCACATATTTTCCAACGTAACGCACAAAGCATGCTCAGTGGTAATGCCATTGCCATTATCGCGATTTGCCTGATTATGATCCTTACCTTACGTAGCCTTAAGTACGGCTTCTTAAGCTTGATCCCCAATACCATTCCGATGTTGTTCACCTTTGGTGTATGGGCACTGTTAGTGGGGCAAGTGGGGGTTGCGGCGGCCACAGTGACCTCCACTTCGTTAGGGATCATTGTCGATAACACCGTGCACTTCCTCAGCAAGTACCTAAGAGCTCGGCGAGAGCGCGGCCTCACACCGCAAGCGGCCATCGAATATGCGTTTACCACTGTCGGAGAGGCCATCTTCGTGACCACCTTAATTTTAGCGGGCGGCTTTATGGTGCTGGCTTACTCCACCTTTATGATCAACGCGCAAATGGGCATGTTAACGGCACTGGCCATTGTTATGGCGCTGATCATTGATTTCTTATTACTCCCGGCGCTGCTCATGCTTGTTGCACGCCCGTCTACCTCATCTCAACCGAGTCTTTCAGCTATTAAGGAGAACCCGCATGAAGCCATTAATTCCTAGTGCTTTTGCCGTGCTATCGGCAGTCACCTTTATCACGCCAGTTTGGGCTGCAACTGCTTCCAGCGATGCGCAACAACGAGGCTATGAAATCGCGGCACAAAGTGACCGCTCCGATCGCGGCTTTGGCGTCAGTCGCGTCGATGTCATGATGCACCTTGAAGACGCCAGCGGGCGTAAATCGAGCCGCAGCTTAAGCATGCTCACCAAAGAAGTGGCCGACGAAGATAAAGGCGATAAAAGCCTGATTGTCTTTAACTCCCCGGCCGATGTACAAGACACCAAGCTGTTATCGCATGCGCAAATACTGGAGCCAGACGATCAATGGCTTTATCTTCCAGCGCTAAAACGCGTAAAGCGCATTTCCTCGGCGAATAAATCGGGCCCCTTTGTGGGCAGTGAGTTTGCTTTTGAAGATTTTACCGCCCAAGAGCTCAATAAGTACGAATATCGCTATATTGATGAGCAGCAATGCGGTGAGTTCACCTGTGCGGTGGTCGACCGTATCCCCAAGTATGAAAATTCTGGCTATACCCGCCAGCGCGCCTTAATTGACTTAAGCCATTACCAGGTGCGCAAAATCGACTTTTATGACCGTAAAGAAGCCCATCTTAAAACCCTGACCTTGTCTGATTATCAGCACTATCAAGACAAATTCTGGCGACCACAAACTATGCATATGGAAAACCATCAAAGCGGTAAAAAAACCACCTTGGTGTTCTCTGATTACGATTTCTCTGTGCGCTTAAGTAATCGCGATTTTGTTAAATCGTCATTGAAGTAAGGATGTAGTGATGTTCAGGAAGTGGTGGCTATTGCTCTGTGTGTTTGCGCCTTGCGTGTATGGTCAATGGCAAATAACGCCTGCGGTAGAGCTCGGCGCCCGGCAATACAATGGCGATAGCGCTCGGGCTCAGCAAACGCATAACTTTGCTTGGGACCCAAGGCTATGGCTCGAGCTTGATTACCGCTCCCGCGCCTCGGGTATACAAGCGCATATAAAGCCGGTGGTGACTGTGGCCGCGACCAATAGCGCCCTGCCTGAATGGGATTTACAAGAGGCTTACCTACAGAAAACCTTCTATAACTGGCAGCTAAGCGCCGGTATGAACACGGTGTTTTGGGGCGTCGCCGAGTCTCGTCATTTGGTGGATATTGTTAATCAACGTATTCCTGCGCGTAACTTTGAAGGCGAAGAGAAGCTTGGTGAACTATTAGTGCAGGTTGACTACTTTACCGAAAACGGCACCTTATCGCTGTTATCTATGCCTTGGTTTCGCCCCCGCGATTATAGCCAACCCGATGAGCGCTTTTCATTGCCAGTGGCCATTAGCCAAGAGCGCTTTGTCGGTTTATCTGAGCACACTCGGGGATCACTGGCGCTACGTTATGCCACGGTGCTCGATGATTGGGATGTCGGTGCTTATTTCTTCCACGGTTTAGATAAAACCCCAGCCTTTGAAATCACCGAGCAAGGCCAAGGGCAAGCTATTTACAGCGCCTTGGAGCAATGGGGCCTTGATGCGCAATACACCAGTGAGCGCTGGCTCGGTAAGCTCGAAGCGGTGCACCGCAATCATGATTACGGTGGTAGTAGCTGGGCTTACACCCTAGGGGGGGAATATTACTTTTATGGGGTGGCGGGCAGCAGTAAAGATCTCAGTCTGTTGTTGGAGCTGCACCGCGACACCGACGCCGAGGCTCGGGAAAATCAAATATATCGTAATAGCAGCTTTGTAGGCTCTCGCCTCGCTTGGAACGACACCGATGCCACCACCTTGTTATTGGGAGCCCTTATCGATAATGGCGGCGATTCCATCGCCATTAAGGGTGAATTCGAAACCCGTATTCATAGTCAGTTGAGTCTTGATATTGAGGCCCGGATGTTTGTTGAACAACAGCCACAGCAGCCGCTTTACCTCTACCGAGATGATGACTTTATAGAAGTAAGATTGACCTATTACCTGTAAGGAGCATGTATGGTAAGTCAGTATAGTGATGTTGTGATCATCGGTGGTTCAATGGCTGGTGGTTGCTTAGCACGACAATTAAAACTAAAACACCCCGAGCTATCGGTCACCGTGTTAGAGCGCAAAAAGTCATTTAATTCTTGGGTCGGGGAATCAACCCTAGAATCGTTTTGGGATTACGCCGCCAGTGATCTGCAACTGGGCTTTTACTTAGACACCAACCATTTGTACAAACATGGTTTGCGATTTTTCTTCGACAGCGTCGACCGTGATCTCAATGTTGAGGAAATGAGTGAGCTCGGGCGCACCTGGTATCACGGTATTCCGGCGCACCAAATTGATCGCGCTAAGTTTGATAACGACCTAGTGCGCTTTAACCGAGATATTGGTGTGGACGTTTTACTGGGTGAGACGGTCAGCGATATCGAACTCGATGGCGAGCATGGTCACAGCGTGAAAACCGCAGACAAATCCTTTCGCTGTCGTTATTTAGTCGATGCCGCCGGGTTTGCTGCGCCGCTGGGTAAAAAGCTGGATTTAATCGAGTCGCAAGATCATCGCCATTCTGTGAGCTCAGCTTGGGCGCGCTTTAAGTTCACCACGCCACTCGATAGCCTGGGTAGTGAACAGTGGCGTGCACGTACCAACTTTACCACCCGCGCATTAGCGACCAACCACTTTATGTATAAAGGGTATTGGTTATGGCTCATTCCATTGGATGAGCACACTGTCAGTATCGGTGTAACCGCTAAAAACACCGACGTCAGCTTAAATGTGAAAACCAGTGACGACTTCGTGGAATTTTTACGCTCGCATAAATGTATGCAGGAAATTCTCGGTAGCCACTTCGAATTGCAGGATTACAAAGCCATGAAGCGGCTATCACGGCGGGCCAAGCAGTCGTTCTCAACCGATCGTTGGTTTCTCACCGGCATGTCATCGGCCTTTTTAGACCCCTTGTTGTCGCCGGGCTCGGCCTATTTAACCGATGCCAACCGTATGATTGGTGAACTTATAGAGGCGGATTTAGCTGGTAACGAGGCCATGTTTGCAGGCAAAACCAAGGCCTTCAATGCCTACCTCTTAGGCTGGTTTGAGAGCTTTATGCTGCACATTACCGGGAACTACCACGGCAGCTACGAGGTGCACCGCACGCATTTTGAAGCCTTATTAATGCATTGGTTCGGCTTTATTTTACCGTCGTCCATGGCACGCCAATTTGGCTATTGCCCGAGCATGAGTGAAATGAGCCAAGAGCAGTTGAATGAAAAAGCGCTGGCCATGGTGCAAGGGGCGGCGATTTCCCGCATTCATGAACTTAAAGATGAGTTTATCCAGCTGATCCAAGGCCAAGAGCATCGTCTTAATCGCGGTCACTTCTTTGATATTGAGCTCACCAAGTGCCGCATGAAACACGCTCATAGCCGGGGCGTCATGTTAGACGAGATGGCCATAGCCGAACTTGATAAGGCCTTATTGGAAGTCACTTATTTAGGGTTCTTACGCAGTCTGTGTGAAATTCAGCGTATGGACTTTGATGAAGAAAAAATGCCGCTAGTGGTCGAGGCAGCAATTAATGACAAGCTATCGCTTACCCACGCGATGGAATTATTTAAACACTGATACTGACAGAACAAAGAGCACAAAAATGGAAAATTTAGCAAACAACAACAGGGTTAATGCACATACGGCGGATGCCACTGCGCGGGCTATTTTAGAACTCATTTTTGCCCAGCGGCGGCTGCTACCGATTGAGCAAGAAGTGGCGTTTGACGAGCAAATAGCCGGTCATTATGAAAAGGTGTTGGACTTTGTTCATCGCCAGCAACCCATCAATATGGTGCTGCCAGCCTTTCCGGCAAAATCACCCAATCGCAACAAAACCTTGGGCTATCTGCCAGATAAAGGAGAGTTTTTTGCATTTGAGCGGCTGGTGCAATTATGTCAGCAAATTGAAGAGGTTTATGAGCCAGGTGCAAAAGTAACGATCTGCTCAGATGGGCGCGTTTTCGCCGATATTATCCATGTCAGCGACGCCCATGTCAGTGAGTATGTAAACGGCCTACGTCGTTTTGCCAATCAACATTATCCGGATTATTTCGACTTCTTTAACCTCGAAGATGTATATGACAAGGTCAATGACTTTGCGGTATTGCGTGAGGAGTTGATGATTGAATACGGTGAAACACTCAAATCTTTGCGTCAGCGCATTAAAACAGAGAAAGAAGCCAGCACCATGTACAAGGGCATTACCCGTTTCATGTTAGAAGATTTCTCGGGTATCGAAAAGTTTTCTCAACATAGCCGCACAGCGCTGCAAAAGGTTGCTAAAACCGCAGCTTACCGTGTTATTCAGCGCAGTAATGCGTGGGGGCGGTTGTTGAAACAGGAGTTGCCTCAGGCGCTGCGATTATCGATTCACCCGCAGTATTTGGTTTCTGAGAAAATCGGTATCTCACTGGTATCGCAAAACGACGTGTGGACCACGCCTTGGCACTCGGTACTCGTTAAAGACGGCGACGAGCATAGTTTGATGCCTCGGGAGCAAGCCGAGCAGCTGGGTTGTGTCTTAGTGTTCATTAATGGTCAAGCCAGCCACTATGAGCGTATGCATAGAGAGCCACAGTTATGATCAGCGAACAGGTCTCACCGGCGTGCTTTACGATTGACGCACGAGAAAGCGGTGCGAAGAAACTAGCACATTTAAACATTGCTGAACTTGAGCAAGTGATCTTGAACCAAGGTATGGTGCTGCTGCGTGGCTTTGACCCCAGCAGCGATGAGCAAATGGTGGCCTTTGCGAAAAAGCTGGGGCCGCTGCTGGCGTGGGATTTTGGTTATGTGTTGGACTTAAAAATAAACCAACAGCCGCAAAATCATATTTTTAGTCAAGGAAAGGTTGAGCTGCATTGGGATGGTGCCTTTGCAGGGGCGACGCCACGATTTAACTTCTTTCAGTGTCTACAAAGTAGTGCCATGAGTGGTGGCGGTGAAACCACCTTTGTGAATACCTGTCGGTTGCTTGAGAGCTGTTCATCCCAGCAGTTACAGCAGTATCAAGATAAGGTGATCCGCTATTTTGCTGAGAAAAAGGCGCATTATGGTGGGGCTATTGAGGAGCCATTGATTAGCCCGCATCCAACGACTAAACGTCAGCGAATGCGCTTTATTGAACCCTTTAATGAGGATAATATGGCCGTTAATCCAGTGGAGACCCAAGTGCAGGGCATGTCCTCGTCGCAAGGTGACGCTTTTTTGCGAGAGCTGATAGCTCACCTATATGACAGCGATAGCTTCTACGCCCATCAGTGGACACAAGGCGATTACTTGCTGGTGGATAACCATGCCATGTTGCATGGTCGCCACCGCTTTCAAGGTGAAGGGCTAACACGACACCTTAAGCGTGTTCATATTTTGTAACGAGCAACCAATAACGATGAAAAGAGCTTATCTTTACCCCACTTTACTGACGCTATTTTTTATAGCGTGGAGTTCAGCATTTGCGACGCAGTTTAGTGTCACTGATGTTGTGCATAACTGGGGAACATCGTTGACTATGGTATTAGGATCCTTTGTCGCAGGTGCGACGCCCTTAGGTGGCGGAGCTGTTGCTTTTCCGGTCTTCACTAAGTTATTCGGGTTTGAAGCACACAGCGCAAAGGTCTTCTCATTGGCGATTCAGTCTGTGGGAATGACCTTTGCCACCATTTTTTTTGTTTCTCGCGGGATCCGCATATATTGGTCACTGCTGGCGCGATTAATGCCCTTTGCTTTATTGGGTTTAGCGTGTGGGTTTTCATTATCGGTTGACGGTGAACCACTTAAGATCATCTTTAGTTTCTTGCTATTGGCTTGTAGTTACTTATTGATGCAGCGCTGTGATACCCGGTTGCTGCAGTGGCGAAACAGCTGGTCGCTGTACCTTATCGCTACACTGGGCGGGTTACTCTCGGCATATATTGGCGCCGGAGCCGATACCTTGCTGTTTTTCTACCTGGTATTGCGGCAAAAGTTCGACGCCAAAGCACTGATCCCAACCACAGTGTGTTTTATGGCGATACTTTCTGTGACTGGCAGTGTACTGCTCATTTTACAAGGGCAGCTAAACGGCGCCCATGTGGCCTTTGAACCGTGGTTTTTCGCAGCTCCCGTGGTCGCCATAGGCGCACCGCTAGGAGGGTATGTAATGAGTAAAATTAACGAAAAGTACGTATTACGCTTTATTTATGCGTTGATATTCATTGAAGTGTGCTCAACGGTGGTGATATTACAATTTTCGCTGGTATTGAAGGTGCTATTGGTGGCGGCAACGCTCGCGGTGGTTGTACTTGCATTGCGCCAACGCGGGGGCATACTCCGCGAGCGGTGGGTGAAGGCAAAAGGCGCTTAACGCGCCGCGAGCAATGTTTCGACCTCTCCAAGGCGGGTGATGATTTTATCCGGATTAGCATCGGCAATATCCAACCCGTGGTTGTAGCCATAATTAACGCAGATCACCGGGCAGCCGGCGTTTCTGGCGGTTGCCACATCATTTTTTGAATCTCCCACATACACGCCTTCGCTAATATCAAGACTGAGATTATTTAAGGCACTAAACAGCATGGCTGGGTCTGGCTTGCGCTGGGGCAGAGTGTCACCACAGACAATGGCATCAAAGTAATCGGCAATGCCCAATGCATTTACCAGAGCATGAGTGTGGCTTTCATTTTTATTAGTGACAAGTAATAACTTTAACCCTTGCTGCTGCAGTGCTTGCAGAGTCGCTTTGGCATCAACATATAAAGTCGAGGAATCGGTCACACATTGGTTGTAAGCCGCACTGACTTTAGCCGCCGCCGCGCTAACATCAATATGCGTGGCACCCACTTTTGCTAAGGCGCGCTCGGTGGCTTTATCAATACCGTTGCCTATCCAAGTTTGCACGTCGTCCACGGTGACTTGACCGACTTGGTAATGCTCCAGCGTGGTATTAATGGCGGCGCAGATATCGGCAGCGGTATTGACTAAAGTGCCGTCTAAATCAAAGCCAACCCAAGTCAGCGAGTGAGGTAATTGCATTTTAACATCCTTGTTTTAAACAGGACTTTACTGGTCTTTAAAAGTCGCCAGCAAAGTGAGTATATGTTGCAGTTTAACCACGGTTTGTTTCAACTTTTGTTCATCAAGTTGCTCGGTTTGGGAAAGAGCCTCGACATCGGCGGCCACGTCCAATACATAGGGTTTAAAGCGCTTTGCTTCAAAGTCGAATCCCGCGTCGCGATTGAACAGGGCTTGAAACTTACCATGGCCTTCTTTTTGTAGCTGATCCAGTTTTTGATCGGCGTCTAAGGCCTGACGATAGGCGAGTTTAAGGTTTTCGTTTAACTTTTCGATAATTGCGTGCATTTTTTTCTAAAGCTTTAGAGCAGATGGCCGATATGGTACGTGGATTCATTTAAAATGTCAGGTAAGCGTTATGAATATATCAGGAAGTTCACTTCCCGCCATGAGCACAGCCGATCAAGGCGCCGAGGTTTATAGCGCGGCCCTTGCTAAAAAACGACAGCAAGCCGATGGCCAGGCTGCATTGGCGTTGATTGAGTCAGCAGGTAATGTGACCAAAGCAGCGCAGAGCCCAGCCGCCTCGACTACGGCAACCTTGGGTAATAACATTAATATCCACGTGTAATAGCAAGGCAGCGCGTCGTAAATGAACCCCAAGCAACCCGCGTTAAGCGGGTTTTTTTTATGGCTCTAAATGCAGATCAATGGGGGTTTTACTGCGTTCGCCACCGACCTCACGCACCAACTTTGGCACTAAAAAGCCAGGTAGTTCGCTAAGTACTTCTGCCATGATAGTGCGGGCTTCATCATCGCTTACCTCAAAATGTGCGGCGCCTTGCACTTTGTCTAATTGATGCAGGTAGTAGGGGAGTATCCCGGCGGCAAATAAGCGCTCACTTAAGGCGATTTGCGCAGACGCATTGGCATTGACCTCTTTCAATAGCACCGCTTGATTCAACTGCGTTACTCCCGCTTGGGTCAGCTTTTTACAGGCGCGGCTAAAAACCTCATCGACCTCGTTTGCATGATTAATATGGTGCACAAAGACTATTTGTAAGGGCGATTGGGCAAAACGCTGACATAACTGCTCGGTAATGCGTGCCGGGATGGTCACTGGCAAGCGCGAGTGAATGCGTAAACGCTTAATGTTGGGGAGTTGCTCTAGCTTATCTAAAAACCATGCCAGTGCTTCGTCTTTTGCCATGAGCGGGTCGCCACCGCTGAGGATCACTTCATTGATCTCTGGATGATTACCAATGTAGGTTAGTTTATCGGCCAAAGCGGCTTTATTGAGTTGGTTATCTTGGTACGGGAAATGACGACGAAAACAATATCGGCAGTTGATTGCGCACGCGGTTTTAAACATCAACAAGACACGGGAGCGGTATTTGTGTAATAAACCCGGCTCGTTGTTATCTTGTTCTTGCAACGGGTCGACACTGTACTGCGAGTGTTGCTGAAACTCTTGTCGTCGTGGCAGCACTTGTAATAACAAGGGATCGCGGGCGTCACCCTTGGCCATTTTGGCGATAAAGGGGCGCGGTACTCGTAGATTAAATAAGCTTTTAGCCTCACTATCCGGTTGATACGCATCGGGGGGTAAATCCAACATACTCAGCAGTTCTTCGGGGCGAGTGACTACATCGGCTAATTCTTTTTGCCAGTTTTTATGCAAATTTACTTCGATTCTTTGTATCATTGACGGATTAATTACTCGAAAAACGGTTATTAGAGGACAAGATGGCGAATTATAGCACCAACGAATTCAAGGGTGGCCTAAAATTTATGTTGGATGGCGAGCCTTGCAGCATCCTAGAAAACGAAGTGGTTAAGCCGGGTAAAGGCCAGGCATTTAACCGCGTTCGTATCCGCAAACTGATCTCAGGTAAGGTATTAGAGAAAACCTTTAAGTCAGGCGAAAGTGTGGAAGCGGCTGATGTAATGGATACCGACCTAGCTTATCTATACACAGATGGCGAATTCTGGCACTTCATGAACAACGAAACCTTTGAGCAAATCGCTGCTGATGAAAAAGCTGTAGGCGACAACGTAAAATGGCTTGTAGAAAACGATGTGTGCACCATTACTTTATGGGACGGCAACCCGATTGCTGTAACGCCACCCAACTTCGTTGAACTTGAAGTAACTGAAACCGATCCAGGCCTAAAAGGCGACACCGCTGGTACTGGTGGCAAGCCTGCTACTTTAAGTACCGGTGCCGTGGTACGTGTTCCTTTGTTCATCCAAATTGGTGAAGTGATCAAGGTTGATACCCGCTCAGCTGAGTACGTGGGTCGCGTAAAATAAGCACCTTATACGTGTATATCCCAGCCCGGGCAGCCGCGCTGGGATTTTTTATGGGAGATTTTTGTGATGTGGCAGCCCAGTGCCGATATTCATACTTTGCAGCAGCGCGCTAAGCTCATTCAGCAGATTAGGCAGTTCTTTTATCAACGTGATGTGATGGAGGTGGATACTCCGTCACTAAGCAAGGCGTCAGTGACTGATGAACACTTACATAGCTTTGCCACACAGTTTGTGGGCCAAGGTTATGCCGAGGGCTTGCCACTGTATTTACAAACCTCTCCCGAATATGCGATGAAGCGCCTTCTTGCAGCAGGCAGTGGGGCTATTTTCCAAATCTGTAAAGCCTTTCGTAACGAGGAAAATGGTCGTCATCACAATCCCGAGTTCACTATGCTTGAGTGGTATCGTCCAGGCTTTGATGAGTTTGATCTTATGGCTGAGATTGACGAATTGATGCAACAGCTACTGGATTGTGAAAAAGCCCAATATATAAGCTATCAGCAGGTGTTTATACAGGTGCTGGGTGTGGATCCGTTAACGGCAAGTTTGCGTGAATTAAAGCAGCTTGCAAGCACTCATGGCTTTGCCGATATCGCCGCAAATGAAGAAGAGGCTGACACCTTATTACAGCTGCTATTTTGCATGGTGATAGAGCCAACGATTGGCCAGCAACAGCCGTGTTTTGTGTATCATTTTCCGGCCTCGCAAGCGGCACTAGCGCGTCTTCATGAGCAAGACCCGCGCGTTGCCGGGCGTTTTGAGCTGTATTACCAAGGGCAAGAGCTCGCTAATGGCTTTAATGAGCTGACCGACGCCAATGAACAGCGCCAGCGCTTTGCCAATGACAACAACAAACGTATTGCTAAAGGGCTTGAGCCCGTAGCCTTGGATGAAAACTTGTTAGCAGCATTGGATGCCGGCCTACCACAATGTGCCGGAGTCGCCCTCGGGGTGGATCGTCTCGTGATGATTGCCTGTGGCAAAAAGCATATTCGCGAAGTGCTTAGTTTCGACATCGAACGCGCCTAACCTCAAATTGTTGTAGGCGAGGCTTCAGCCGTGCAGAACAGATTTAGTGTAGGTAAGGCTTTTAGCCTTACAAAACAAGTTTCTCGTAGACAAGGCTTCAGCCTTGCAAAGCATGAGATTGGGCTAAAGCCCAACCTACAGATTCAGGGCAGGTGTGTTGTAGGCAAGGCTTTAGCCTTGCAAAGCTCGTGATTGGGCTAAAGCCCAACCTACAGGTTCAGGGTCGATGTGTTGTAGGCAAGGCTTCAGCCTTGCAAAGCACGCGATTGGGTTAAAGCCTAACCCACAATTTCAGGCAGGTGTGTTGTAGGCAAGGCTTTAGCCTTGCAAAGCTCGGGATTGGACCAAGCCCAACCCACAGGTTCCGCCAGATGTGTTGTAGGCAAGGCTTCAGCCTTGCAAAGCACGAGATTGGGCTAAAGCCCAACCTACAAAGTTTTACTGGTTTGTTGTAGGCAAGGCTTCAGCCTTGCAAAGCTCGTGATTGGGCTAAAGCCCAACCCACAGGTTCAGGGTCGGTGTGTTGTAGGCAAGGCTCTAGCCTTGCAAAGCTCGGGATTGGGCTAAAGCCCAACCCACAGGTTCAGGAAGATGTATTGTAGGCAAGGCTTTAGCCTTGCAACCTATAAATAAACCGAATTCCAGTACGGATATAATCGCACACTAGAGACAATCCCTTTTCGCAATGGGTTGGCAACGATGTACCTGGCTATGTGAATGCGCTGCTCATCCTCACGCAAAGCGTGGTCATAAAACCCGCTTTGCCAAACTTTACCGCGACGCTGTAATTGACGATTAACCATGGCTGCGGTGCAACCTTTTAGGTGCCGTATACAAGCGCTAAGATCGCTATGGTGCAGCAACACAAGCCCATGGAAGTGGTCTGGCATTAAGACCCAGGTTAACCATTGGCAGCCGCAAGCCTGCTCATTCGTTGTAATCGTGGTGCAAAATAGCTGTGCTAGTTTCGCAGAGGCAAAAAATGGTGTGCGTTTGTAACAACAAAAAGTAATAAAATACTCGCGGTGAATTTGCGAATAACGTCCTTTTAATAAATCACTATAAGGCATATTCAGCTCCTTTGAATATGGTGGACATTCAATTATAGCTCGAGAGTTACAAGGTTGCCTGTGTTGGGATGAAGGTGCTATTGGGCTAAAGCCCAACCTACAGGTTCAGGATCGGTGTGTTGTAGGCAAGGTTTCAGCCTTGCAAAGCTAAGGATTGGGCTAAAGCCCAACCTACAAGTTCAGGGTCGGTGTGTTGTAGGCAAGGCTCTAGCCTTGCAAAACGCGTGATTGGGCTAAAGCCCAACCTACAGTTTCAGGGTAGGTGTGTTGTAGGCAAGGCTTCAGCCTTGCAAAGCACGGGATTGGGCTAAAGCCCAACCCACAGGTTCAGAAAGATGTGTTGTAGGCAAGGCTTTAGCCTTGCAAGCTATTGGGCACAATATTGGCGTAATACGGAATAAAAACGGGCTGATAGCTGTTTGATTTAAATAAGGAATAAAAATAAGAAAGAGAAAAATGGGGCGACTGATGGGACTTGAACCCACGACAACCGGAATCACAATCCAGGGCTCTACCAACTGAGCTACAGCCGCCACAAAGGGGATACATCACCTCGTGATGTGTGGCGCGCATGATACATAGTTTCCGCCACCTTGTGAAGTGTAAATTTAAGATAATTATTCGTTCGCTGCAAATTTGTTCAGTGAACACAATGAAAGCCGCTTAACCACGGAGTATTACAGCACAAAAAGCATATGCTAGGCTTATTGTTGCTTGAGTTGCACTAATGTTCAGTTGGCGTTTAGGTTCGGCTTGAGAAAATAATAGATTAGGTACTTTACGGCGCATAGGTACAAAGCATAAAGTTGTAAGGTGTCATGGGCTATCAGCATATAATTAGGAGCGCTAATGGAAGCAATAACAAACTGGCTGTCGGAAAACTCCGGACTGCTCACTCACTACGCCATTCAATTTGTTTTGGCACTGATTGTCTTTTTGGTCGGTATGCGCCTTGCTAAGTGGTGTAGCAAGCTGACTGAAAAAGGTTTTGCCAAGCGTAAAGTAGACAAAGCGGTTGGCTCATTCTGTGGCAACATTATTTATGCCTTGGTGTTCATCGCCACTATTTTAATGGCGCTATCACAAGTCGGTGTTGAGACCACTTCCTTTATTGCTATTCTAGGTGCGGCGGGCTTGGCCGTAGGTCTGGCATTGCAAGGGTCGCTTTCTAATTTTGCCTCGGGTGTGCTGATCATTATTTTGCGTCCATTTAAATCAGGTGACTACATCGAAGCAGGCGGTAAAGCAGGAAGCGTTCGTAAAATTGAAATCTTCTCTACTGAGCTAAATACACCAGATAATAAAATTATCGTGATGCCTAATTCATCGATTATGTCTGGCGCCATCGTAAACTACTCACGTGAGAAAACGCGTCGTATCGACTTGGTTATTGGCGTGAGCTACGATGCCGACCTTAAAAAGACCAAAGAAGTTTTAAAATCAGTGCTTGATGCTGAATCAAGGCTGTTAAAAGAGCCAGCATACACGGTGGCCGTGAACGAACTGGCTGATTCAAGTGTGAACTTTGTGGTTCGCCCTTGGGTAAACACCGTTGACTATTGGCCAACGTATTTTGATTTGATGGAAAACATCAAAATTGCTTTAGATGACAACGACATCGGTATTCCATATCCTCAAATGGATGTGCATTTACATAAAACCAGCGAATAAACTAGGGGAACCGCGCTGACATGAAATTGAAGTATTTATCTGTTCTCGTTGCTGCAGGCGTAGCAACGAGCGCTGTGGCTAGCGAAAAAAAGACTTGGGAAGCCAACGCTGAGCTAGGTGCCATTATCACCAGTGGTAATACCGAAACAACTACATTCAAGGGCGCTTTAAACGTAAAGCACAACCTTGAAAACTGGAATAACGAGTACAAGCTCGACGGCATCTATAAAGAAGACGAAGTCGAGAAAGACAACGGTACTAAAGTAACTGAGCGCACTAACGAAAAGTATTTTGCATCGGCGCAGGGTAACTACAAGCTCAACGAGGAAAACGCGCACTTATTCGTGTATGGCTCCTATTTAAGTGACTACTTTGGCGCTTACCGCCAAGAAGCGGTGGTCTCTGGCGGTTACGGTTTGCGTTTGCTCGATACCGACACCATGGTGCTCAATGCGGAAATTGGTCCGGGTTATAAGTATTTCCAATACCCAGACGATAGCACTGAAGTAGGCGATGACGGTGAGTTACTGGCTGACGAGTGGGAAGGTGAAGTTATCGCCCTAGCAAAGGCTGATTACACCTGGCAAATCTCCGAGGGTGCCAAATTTACTCAGCTAGTTGCGATGGAATACGGTAGTACCAACACTAAAACCCGTTCAGAAACAGCGCTATTAACTAAAATTAATGGCTCTTTGCAAATGAAGGTGGGCTTTAACGTCACTCATAACTCCGATGTTGCGGATGACAAAGAAAACACTGACACCGAAACCGCGTTAACCTTGGTGTATAACTTTTAACAAATCAAGTAACGCGAGATAACAACGGAAGACCACCATCTTCCGTTTTTTTTCGCTCAAAATTCCGGTAATATGCCGCGGTTGTCTTCTATTTTTCTATTCTCGGGAAGGGATGTTGTGAAGTTCTTAAAACTTTTACTAATAACGCTTATATTAGCATCGTCGTCGTCATCGCTCGCGCAAACAGCGCAGCCTACTCAGGCGCAGATGGAACAATTCAAAAAGTTACCTAAAGCGCAACAAGAGGCGCTGGCAAAGAAGTACGGTGTTGACCTGAAAGCTTTGCAAAGCCAAAGTGGTGAAGAGGAAGGTAATAGCGAAGAGTTTCCCAGTGTATTTCCTCGAACGGATGAAGACAAAGATAAGAAAAACCGTTTCGGTGAAGAAGACGAAGAACTGACCGAAGAGGAAAAGTTCAAACCAAAAGAAGATGAATTGGAGCCATTTGGTTACGAACTTTTTGCTGGTGAACCCACCTCCTTTATGCCTTCAGAGAATGCATTAGTTCCAGACACTTATCTTGTTGGCCCAGGTGATACGTTCAATATTTCTTTTTACGGAAAAGAAAGCACTAACGAAGAAGTCACCGTCGACAGAGAGGGCCGCCTTACTATTCCTAAGCTTGCGCCTATTAGCGTGGCTGGTATGCAGTTTGTCGAAGTAAAAGAATTAGTAAAAACTAAAGTTGAGCAAGAAATCATTGGCGCGCAAGCGTTTGTGTCTATGGGGCGTTTACGCAGTATGCGTGTACTCGTGCTAGGCGAGGCACATAAGCCGGGTGCTTACACGGTGCCTTCACTGGCTTCTATTACTCACGCACTGTTTGTCAGTGGTGGAGTCACTGAAATTGGTTCTCTTCGTAACATTCAGCTAAAACGAGCAGGGAAAAAAGTGACCACGTTAGACCTATACGATTTACTGGTCAGTGGCGACAGTTCGAATGACGCCATATTAAAGCCCGGTGATGTTGTATTTATTCCTCCTGTGGGAAAACAGGTTGCTGTTAGTGGACAGGTGCGCCGTCCTGCCATTTTTGAACTGAAAGATGGGGAAACAGCACGAGACCTCATAACTATGGCTGGTGGTTTGAAGGCTGATGCATTCCCTAAAAAAACCTTAGTAGAACGTTTTAAAGGCAACAGCTTTAAAACGGTTATTCAATTAGATTTAAGTGAATCTACAAATGATTATCAGCCAAAAGATGGCGATAAAATTAAGGTTCCTGAATCAAGTAATGAGCTAGAAAATGCCGTTACGCTCATGGGGGCCGTAACTTACCCTGGCAACTATGCATGGAAAAAAGGCGACAAAGTTACCCGTTTAATTGGTTCTTTGAAATCAGATCTGCTGCCTATTGCTGATTACGAATACGGATTAATCGTACGTGAGAAAAATATCAAGGGTGACATTGCCATCCATCAATTCTCACCTGCAAAAGCGCTTGAATCAGATCAGCGCCACAATCTTGAACTTAAGCCTCGAGATGTAATCGTTATCTTCAGCCGCTATCAAACCAAAGAGGATGAAAAGCGCGTACTTTCCTCCATGGCTTTGACTAAAGAGCAGCTTGAATTACAAGATAAGATGGAGTTATGGCAAGAGTATGAGAATAAGCAGTTTTATGATTTCATCGGTTTAGGTAACACGCTCGACAAAGAGCTTGCAGCGGCGGTTGCAAAGCAAGAAGAAGACAAAATAGATAGCCTAACCGCACTACTTCAAGGGCAGCAAAAAGAGATTCCAGAAGAGGACTACTCGGTATTTAGTCGAGAGCTGCTGTTGCGACCGATTATTTTAAAACTGAATCAACAGGCTTCTTATAATGACCAAGTAGCCATGTTTGGCATCAATGGAGAAGTACACTTTCCTGGTGTGTATCCTCTGCCTGTCAATGCAACGATGAAAACAGCCATTGCGGCTGCAGGTGGGTTAAAAGAGTCTGCATATCTGCAGCGAGCAGAGATAACGCGATTTGTAAAAGGTGAACAGGCCACGGTTGAACATGTTGATGTGAGTTTGTATGCAGCGCTCAATGGCGAAGAAACTTACCAAATTAACAGTAAAGACTCAGTTAATATTTTTCCAACACCTAACTGGCAAGATGACATCAGCGTACGCTTAGTTGGTGAAGTTAAATTTCCGGGCGTTTACACTATTAAGCGCGGCGAAACCCTGAATGATGTGTTAGGTCGTGCTGGCGGTTTTACCGAACACGCATTTCCTGAGGGTGCTATCTTCACCCGAGAGGCAATCCGCCTTCAAGAGCAACAACAGTTACGTAAGCTCTCAGAAGACTTACGTCGTGAAATGGCTTCACGTAGCTTCCAGAGCTCAGTCACTGACACATCGTTAAGTTATGAAGATATGGATAATTTATTGAAAGATTTGTCTGATGTTGATGCCCTTGGCCGCTTAGTTATTGATTTGCAGGCTATTGCAGATAACCGCTCCACCTTAGAAATGCGTGATAAAGATACCTTGTATATTCCAAGTGAGCGCAACACAGTGAGTGTGATTGGTGAAGTAAATGTTTCAACTTCTCACCTTTATCAGCCTGATGTGAGCGTAGAAGATTACATTAAGCGTAGCGGTGGTTTAAAACAGCGTGCAGATGACGAGAGAATTTATATCATCAAAGCGAACGGCGCAGTAGAGGTTCCGGAGCAAAGTAGCTGGTTCGCTGCTAATCGTTCTACTCAGTTAGAGCCAGGTGATACTATTGTTGTGCCTCTTAATGCCGAATACATAGATACACTCACGTTGTGGAGCACTGCGACACAGATCTTGTATCAAGTAGGTGTAGCCGTAGCAGCAATTGGTGCGCTGTAATATTGGACGAGGCAATCACAATATGTGGTTGCCTCTTTGAGGTTTAAAATATGGCTAGTCGCTTAAAAAACCTTATAAAGCGAGTTATTAACGCGGTGCAAAGCTGCGTTATACCCCTTTGTGCTCAGTCCGCCACGCTTTCAGCACTTTACTATTTTATCTTCAATCGTGGCTTTCAGTATGAGCAACAGGCAGTTTTAAAAGGGCAACTTCTATATCATCAACAAAAAGGTATTTTGGGCCGCTCTAGCCCACTTTTGAGAAGAAATATTCACCGCCTTGAGAAAGGGCTAGTAATGCGCCCCCGCAAACCCGTGTTTGCACTTGATTACTTAGTGCAAACTTTGGATGCGTATATTCTCGCACTACAGACAGCAGAAATGGATGAGTCGGAAATGCAGTGGGCCGAAGCCATTCTAAAGGAGTACTTTAGCGCTACAGATTCAAACCACCCAGCTATCGCTACGCAGAAAAAGCGCTTTGAGCAAGGTTTTACCGTTTCTAAAGCTTGTTTAGAGAAAGTGCCCTATCAAAGTGAGCAGCGTAAGGCGCACCGTGTGAAGTATGAAGAACTATTGGCATTAACACAGTCTCGACGCTCTACCCGATGGTTTGAGCAAACTAAGGTCGATAGAGCTCTCATAGAGCAAGCTATGACTGTCGCTCTGCAGGCACCAAGCGCCTGTAATCGTCAACCGTTTGAGTTTTATGTTATTGAAAACGAGTCATTAAAGCGTAAAGTTGCACAACTGCCGGGTGGAACTGCTGGTTTCGCAGATAATATAGCTAATTTGATAGCTGTAGTAGGTGATCTTTCTTATTATCCTCTTGAGCGTGACAGACACGTTATTTACATAGATTCTGCCTTGGCAAGTATGCAATTTATGTTAGCTCTTGAAACTCTTGGGCTTGCGTCTTGTCCTATCAATTGGCCTGAATTACACAAACAGGATAAAAAGGTGTCGGCTTTACTTGGATTGCCGCAACATAAACGAGTCGTTATGTTTATTGCCTTTGGCTATGCACAGGCTAGCGGCATGATTCCCTACTCAGATAAAAAGTCAGCAGAGCATGTGATTACTTACTTGTGATGTTAATAAAAAGAGTAATAAGCAACGCACTTGTCCTATATCGACACAAAATTGGTCGCTTGATATACTGCAGCGATAATGTTTTTACGGAGTTTGTTATGAGAAAACAAAAGGGTTTCAGCTTAATGGAGCTGATGATTGTATTAATTATTTTGGGCCTTTTGGGTTCTTTGGTTGCGCCAAAACTTTTCTCAAAAGTAGGCTCGTCAAAACAAAAAACAGCTGTCGCTCAAATGCAGATGTTTGAAACCGCTATTGACACTTATCGCCTTGATGTGGGGCGCGTGCCGCAAAGCCTTCAAGAGTTAAGACAAAGTGATGTTCCAGGTTGGGATGGACCATATCTTCCTAAAGCCATCCCGCTCGACCCATGGGGTAAAGAGTACGTTTATAATACACCTGGTGAAAATGGTATGCCTTACAGCATTATGAGTTATGGTTTAGATGGTCAGCCTGGCGGCGAGGATGAAAACGCGGACGTAATCCACAAATGATTCATTTGAACAAGCTACTTGTTGAGCAGTTTAATGTCAGCCAAGCGGACCTAGACAAAGCACTATCATACCAGTCGCGCTACGATGGTCGTGTCGAAAAAATCTTGGTAAATATGGGATGTTTAACTGAGGAAGAGCTTGCGCCTTTATATAGCGAGTTACTGGGTTATCCACTTTTCGATGAAGCTCAATTCCCCCAATGGCAAGTATCTGAGTCAGTGCCTTTTAGAGTCAATCAAGAGCTTAAAGCTTTGGATTGTCTATTGGTATCGGCAACAGAGACACAGTGGCAAATAGCTTGTTTAGACCCTTTAGACTTATCTTTAGCTGAATACCTTAACAATCACCCAGTGGAATTATCGCTAAGTGTTGCCACAGAGGCTCAGTTACAAACGTTCTTTTATGAAATAGAGAGTCAAACAAGCGACAGTTTAGATGACGACGAGTTAACAGGCGATGAAGAAGCTCGTTTAAGAGAGCTCGCGTCAGAAGCGCCTACAGTTAACTTATTAAACTCCCTTATTACCAAAGCGCTGGCGCGAAACGCGTCAGATATGCACCTGGAGCCTCACAAAGGGCGTTTTAGAGTCCGTTATCGCATTGATGGTGTGCTGCATGAAGTTGATACGCTAGCGCCAAAAATGCAATTACCAATCACAACGCGATTGAAAATTTTATCGGGGATGGACATCGCTGAGAAACGACGTCCTCAAGACGGTAAAATAGAACTTCGGATTGCAAACCAAGAGCTTGATATCAGGGTGTCCGCCTTACCACTCAATGAGGGTGAAAGCATTGTACTTCGCTTTCTGCGCAAGGATTCAATCCGTTACGACATGTCTGTGTTGGGACTTTCTCAAGATACTCAGGGCTTTATTCAGCAAGACCTTGCCAAAACTACCGGGGTTATATTGCTTACAGGGCCGACTGGTTCGGGTAAAACAACAACGCTTTATACTTTTTTAAATGAGCTGAACAACGAGGATGTTAAAATCATCACTCTTGAAGACCCTGTGGAGTACCAACTCGAAGGCGTTAACCAAGTTCAAGTTAACCCTGAAATTGGTTTCGATTTTGCTGCTGGGTTGCGCTCAATCGTGCGTCAAGATCCTGATATTATTATGGTTGGTGAGATTCGTGATGCTGAAACTGCGAGAATTGCATTACAATCCGCTCTTACCGGGCATTTAGTGTTTAGTACAGTGCATACCAACGATGCTGCAAGTGCCTACACGCGATTACTTGATTTAGGAGTTGAAGAGTTCTTACTCAATGCTGCATTAGTATCCGTAGTAGCACAGCGCTTAGCGCGACGTTTGTGTTCGCATTGCGCTCAGCCGCATCAAGACCCCAAAGCATTACTAGATAAATACCCTTTAAAAGATATTGCTGAAAAAGCCGGTATTTCAGAGTTAAAATTGATGCAGGCAAATGGCTGTGACCACTGTAATGGGACCGGTTTTAAAGGGCGTATAGCGGTGAATGAATATTTACGCTGTGACGATACAATAAAAACAATTCCTAAAAATGACCAGTTTATTCAAAAGGCACAGCAGCATAATAGCGATCTTGCGCGGCGAAACCTATTTGAGGACGGTCTATTTAAAGTGATCAATGGGGTGACAACCATTGATGAAGTGTTACGAGTCGCCGGCTAATGGAGTTTGAATATCACGCCATAGATAGTCATGGTGCGCGGCATCAGGGCACTCTCTCAGCCGCTAACAAAAATGAGGCGCAAAAGCAGCTTGTGAGTCAAGGGCTCACTCCAATAAAGTTAACGCCTATATCTTCAGGTTTTGATTTCAAGCAGCTTTTCTCACAAAGAGTGAACTTAGATCAGCTTGAATTTTTTACCAGTGAGCTTGCGTTGTTGCTAGAAAGCGGAGTGCGTGTTGATAAAGGAATTGAGATAATTCGTCAATCAAACGCCCACCCCGCGTTGAGCAGACTTTTAAGTCAAATTGCATCAGACCTTAAACGGGGCGCCTCATTAAGCGAAGCTTTTGCAAAACATGAAGCTTTATTTGGCCCGCTGTACATCAGCTTGCTGAAAATTGGTGAAACCTCGGGAAATTTACCTGAGGTGCTAGCTAGGCTCTCTGCCGATCTTAAATTCCAAAAGGATCTGAAATCTCAGATCTCGCAAGCCCTTACGTACCCTTCAGTTATTTTCTTCGTTTGTGTTATGGCAGTGTATTTTGTACTGACATTTATCGTGCCCAAAATGTCGGGGATCTTCACCGACCTGAGTCAAGCGCCTTGGTACACGCAAATGATAATCAACGTTAGTAATACCTTTGTCGATTACCAGAACTTAATTGTATTAGGGGTTATTGCGCTAATAGTTTTTGGTGTTTATGCGTTTAAGCGCCCCGAGGTAAAAAACTGGGCTTATGTAAAAGCTTCCCGGTTGCCTGGAGTGGGGGGGGTCATCCTCACCGCAGAACGAATCCGGTTCGCGCAATCCATGGCAATGATGCTAGAGGCAGGGCTACAACTAGATACAACACTAGCGCTCACAGCCGACACCCTCAAGCATGAAGAGTTGCGCCGCGATGCGAAGCAAGCACTGAAGCAGCTAAAGTCGGGTAAACAACTTAGTCAAGTGTTAGGGCAAACACGCATCTTTCCTGATTTTTTCCTATCCATAATCAAGGTGGGTGAAGAAACAGGGCGGTTACCTCGAGTGTTTACAGAAGTAGCCACCCGTAGCAAGGCTGATCTAGAGCATGTTATAAAGCGCCTAACAACCATGCTGGAGCCGATAATGTTGATTTTTATGGGGGGCTTTGTGGGGGGCATAGTCATTACGATGCTAATGAGTATGGTGTCAATTAATGATGTACCGTTCTAAAGTAGTTGGCTTTTCCCTCATTGAACTTATGGTCGTCATGGCCATTATGGCAGTGGTTATGGGGCTCACAGGAGGTTTAGTTAGCAAAAGTATCGACCAGCAAGAGCGGCTAGTTGAGGTCGAAAAAGTTCGTCAAATATTTCGCAGGTTAGGTCAAAAGGCTTATTTTTCAGGGCAGCAAGCAAGTGTTCGCCTGCAAGAGAATAGCATGCGCATTAGTGGTCCTGTTCAGGAAGATATTCGATTTGAACATTTAACCTTTGTTGCGAATGATTATGTGGTGAACACAAATACGCACGTGCAACCTCAGCAGTTTGGTGTTATTCAAGGCGAACACATCAAACGTTATAATTTGTTATCTCTGTTTGAGCCATATAATGACAACAAGTAGAGGGTTTACATTAATCGAAGTGCTGATTGCTGCAATTATTTTATTTTCAGCGATAGCATTAACTGCTCAGGTATACTCAGCAAGTACCTTATCTGCTCAAAAAGCGGCACGGACAGCGGAAATATATCAGTTTGCTGGAGTGGCGGTGGATCAGGTTAAACAGCAACTTAGAATGAACCCTCAAGCGCAGAACGCAGCCAGCAATGTCTCGGGTGAACTCGAGATAGGAGGAGTTCGTTTCCTTTGGCGAGCTCAATTAGTTAACAAGCTAGCACCACAAAGAGACTATGATGAAGCTTTCGATCCTCCAGAGAGGTTTTGGTTGTATCAAGTTGATCTTGAGGCTGAGCAACGTGGTTCTATTGGACGTTTTCAAGTAGTCGTATGGTAAGAAATAATAACGCCGGTTTCTCACTAATAGAGCTGATGATCGCTACCACCTTGTTATCAGTGGTAATGTTTAGCGGTTACTTCGCTTACAGTATGTACACAGAGCGATGGCAAAAGCGCACTGATACTTTCTGGGAGCTAAGTCAAAATGCGATGGCAACAGATATGATAAATAGAGCTTTACATTCTACAGCACCATTTATCGTTGCTGAAAACGCAGATCCAACTAAACCCCTAATGTTGTTTCAAGGGACACAGTCTCAGCTTACTTTTGTTTCTAACAGCCCCATCGGAAGCAGCGGTATAGCGCTTATTAATCTTCGCTTTCATCCAGAGACTCAAGTACTAAGTTATCGCGAAATCCCTTTAGACAAAGACATCTACACGACTTGGCCTTTAAAGGGGGTGAGTTGGTCTCAGCCAATACAGCTATTAGTAGGGTTAGATAGCTTCCAAGTAGATTACTATGGCTTTGAGAATCTAGCGCAGATGATAGAGCATGACGATCCTTCAGAGCTCACCTCTGAACCCATAAAGCCACAATGGTACGATGCACATAATCCCTTGGAACGCAGGGTTTTGCCACAGACGGTCAGGTTAACCTGGGAGCAAGAAGGTCAGCGTACCCAGCTACATTTTGAACTGCCTCGCGACTCAAGTGCAAGGTTATTTGCTTATATGAGGGTGGGTGCTTAGCATGAAGCAGCAGGGGATCGCGTTAGTACAGGTATTGATAATAAGTATCGTGCTGGCAACACTAGCACTATTTATTCAAACCACAGTACAACAACAGGTAGCAAGTGCCGCTCAAGTAAAAAATGCATTTGCTTTGAAGTTAGAACTTGAGCAAGCGCAAACAGACTTATTTGTAACCCTTCTCACTGAAAATATGTACCGCACAGCGCAGAGTGACAACCCAATTGTGAAGCGTTGGAATTTTTATTCCGAGCCTTTTAAATTATCAGATAATGTCACTGTTTCCATTCAAGATAAAGCATCACTGATCAATCTAAATTTTACTCCAGATGGGTTGTTTTCGCGTGCGCTTGAGCGCCTTGGAGTATCAGAAATTAATCGACGAAAAATTCAAGACTCTCTAGAAGATTGGAAAGATGAAGACGACTTAAAGCGTCTATATGGGCAAGAGAAGTCAGATATATCACCACGTAAGTTTGGCGTTCCTAGAAATGCTTACTTACAATCCGAGCAGGAGCTGCGTTATGTCGCTGGGGCGAATGAGATTCCTCCTGAGATACTAGAGCGTTATTTCACCACCGAGCTGATCACGTACTTTAACCCACGTAATGCACCTGAGTATTTATTGCAAATATTTACAAATGATGACAAGCTAGCTCGCCGTATCGCTGCGGAGCGAAAATCTCGACCGCTAACAACGAGTGAGTTTACTAAAGTTTCAGGAATTAATACTTCCGAGTACATTAGTTTTGCCACCAGTGGTCGTCTAAGGATAGAATTGAAAGCGCAATCTCAGGGGATCTCGCTTACAAAAAAGTTTGATGTGCGCTTTCAGCCTCGGCACCCCTATCGTGCAGTAATCATAACCAATAGTAGATGGAATCAAGGGTGAAAGTAGCTCACTTATTACAGTCTTCTTTTATTAGTAACAAGCTGGCTAAGTTGCTGTGTTATTTCAGTGAGCAGCCATGCAGTTTAGACGGTACCTTTTCACCATTGAATGAGGTAAAGCCCGTTGTTATTCTTGCCAAAAAACACTATCGCATTACCGAGCACCAATACCCGGCAACCAGTTTAGAAGACGCCAAGTCAATTGTTAAACTTCACAAAGAGCAACTTAATGGGCCTGTACAGGTGTCACTTGTAAAAAGTGCCTCAATTGACGGTTACAAGGCGACAGTTGTGAGTATCAACCCGCAGGTCCTCCCCCTGTTGCAGCGAGCTAAAGTTCTCATTCCGGAAACAAGGTTACTAGAGCGAGCGTTACCTTCTCCAAGCCTATACACATTAGAGACCCCCGCAGGCGAGCTTTATGTCAGTAATACCGAAAGCTTCAATAGCTCCTATGCAAATACGCTGCTGCCCACTGCTGAGCGCTTTGCACTAAGTGTGGGTATGAACAGCAGTGTCGAAGCACAAACAACAAGCCAACAGCAATTTGCGCAGTTGTTAACCGATGCATTATCGCAGCTCACATTCGCGCAGCTTTATCGTGTTATGATTATTCAAACAGGTGACACTGCGAATAAAACGGTTTTGCATGCACTGTATCTTGGACCCTTGCTCTGTGTCACCTTGTATTTAGGCCTCACCGTGGGCTGGCAGCTAATACAAATACACCTACACGAAACATCAGCTCAGGATAACCAAGCTCAGGCGAATACGGTGCTGCAGCAAAAGCGTGAGTTAGACCGTTATAATAGTGATATAGCGTTATTCAATGAACATGTAGCAAAAGCGCCATTGGTGCACCCTTACTGGCGTATACTTGATACCGCAATTGAGCAAAAAATGGTTATTCGCTATTTGCGCAAACCGCAAAATGTCATTTATATCCAAGGCAGCGCGCCCAATGCCACGGCTGTGCTCAGTGCTATTACTGCGCACCCTCTGGTGCAAGCTGCAAGCTTTGACGGCTCGATTCGTAACACAGGTCAAGGCGATAACTTTACCTTAGCCGTTACGCCGAAAGCGGAGGCTGAGCTGTGAAAGCACAACTTAATCAATATAAGCATTACCTTATCGTTATTGCTGCGTTGCTTGTCGCTACGTATGTGAGTGACCCGTTATGGCAATATCATCAGCAGTTGGCGCAAGAAGCACAGCTATCTGAGCGCCGTGCAAATAAGATAGCTGCGCTGTTAGATAATAGAGAACAGCTAGAGCAGCAGCTTGAAAGTGCAAAAGCTGCTCGCCAGCAGTTACTCCCTTATGTATATCATGGTAAACCACTTAGCGAGGTTAAACTTGATGTGCAAAAAAGTGTGCAAGCCGTTTTAAAAGCGTCACAATGCACTTTGGAAACGCTCAACTGGGAAGAACCTAACGAAGTAACGCCAAGGTTAAAGCAGCTACGCTTTACGGTAAACCTCAAAGGCGCGCCCCTATGCTTAGTGGCTATGACTCGAGGAATTGAAACGTTAATGCCAATTGTCCGTTATCAAGGCTATAGCTATGGTGGTAATAACTGGCAAGGAAAGCCAAATGAACGGGTGAATTCAGAAGCACGGTTAAGTACTTGGTACTTTGAGGAGGCGCTATGAAGCTCCTCGCAGCTATATTAAGTGCGCTCAGTGTGGCTACATTGGCTATCCCTTATTGGTTTAACAGTAATGAAGAAAGCGCCAATGATAAAGACTTAATGAGTGCTTTAGCGCTTGTAAAGCCACATACACCAGCAAAGAGCAAGAACAACTTAGAGCAGCGCTGGTTGGCTAACCAGCAGCAAGTAGAGCAACAAAAGCAGCAACAACAGCGCCAAGAGCAGCAACAGCAAAAACAAAAAGAGCAGGCTCACAGTGTGCTTTTTGAAGGTAAAGCACTGCGGTTATTCGGCATATTCAAACAGGCCGAGGGTTACTTTGTGTTAATCAAAACATCCGAAGGTAACTTGGTCAAAGTGGGTAAAGAGCAAGATATTGAACCCGGTATTTGGCTCAAGGCCATTTCCCAGCGCAGCGTTACCCTGGCAAGTGAACAAAGTGAGAAAGAATTTGAATTATTTAAACGGCGTAGCAATGAGACATCGAATTAAGCCCTGTGCGCTGCTTATTACCAGCGCCTTATTTATCAATGGTTGTGCATCCTTGGTCAATCCCAATGCGGGCAATCAGCCAGATACCGTCAGTGTAGAGCGTTCTTATTTAGAACGAGAAAAGAGAGAAACGAGCTCCGATACAGTAGCTGCAGTTGAACAGGATGAAAGTAGCTCCGAGTTAGTGCGACTAAAAAACCTAAAGGATACAGAGCAGGCATTAAAGCTGGAGATCGACCTCTCAAAGCGCTTTGGCGAAAAAAAGCAATACCAGCTCTCGGTTAATGCCTTACCCTTAAACGAGTTTATCCACTATACTTTAGGAGATCTTTTAGGAATTTCTTACCTAGTCGAGCCCAGCATTAAGGCTAAAAACAACCCAGTTACTTTGGAGTTAAAGGAAGCAATTTCTGCACAGAGAGTGTTTCAGTTGACTCAAGAGGTATTAGCTCAAAATGGTGCTAGCTTATCTTTAAGTGATGACATTTTTTATATTTATCCGCAAAGTAAAAAGAATAAATCCGAGTATGCTTTTGGTTTTGGTAGAAGCGTAGAATCGGTACCTCAGGTCAGTAGTGAAATAATTCAATTAGTGCCGCTAGAGTATGGGGTTTCAAGTGGTCTTAATGTGACGTTAAGAAGTTTGCTTGATGCTAAGCTGCATGTTGATTCAACCCAGAATATGGTAATCGTTGAAGGTAAAAGAACAGAGGTCCAACGAGCTATCAACATTATCCAGATGGTTGACAGCAAAGCCTTATATGACAAAGCTATGGCGATGATGAGCTTTAAGTATATTGCTACTGAAACTTTTGTGGAAAAGGCTCAACAGCTTTTAGAGCAAGAGGGTTATAGTGCAAAAAGTGGTGGTACTAATGCGCCGGTAGTTAATTTTATACCGATCGAGCACTTAGGCAAGCTGGTTGTTTTTTCTAATTCTGATAAGTTGATAGATCGGCTGGAGTATTGGCAAAAGCAATTAGATAAACCGGCAACCGGCTCTGAACAAAGCTTTTATATTTATCATCCACGCTACGCGCGAGCTTCTGATCTCGGTCAGTCACTGGCTCCTCTGTTAAGTGGTCAAAGCTTTTTTGGTGACTCACAAAGTACCCGCGAACAAAGCGAACAGCCCAGCGCCGTTGCCAGCGATAATCAAAATCGCGGCCAACAAAAAGCAACACAAACCATTCAGGGCGATGGTATTCGCCTGGTGGTGGATGAACGTGCCAACGCCCTTATTTTTTACTCTACCGGGCAGTACTACCAAGAGCTGCAACCCATTATTAAGCAGCTCGATATCATGCCTAAACAAGTCATGATGGAAGTAGTGATTGCGGAAGTAAAACTTACAGGCAGTTATGCCAAAGGTGTGGAGTACGCCATTAAAAGCGGTGCCAGCACAAGTGATCGCCAAGAAACATTCAGCTTTGATAACGAGGGCGGCTTTAGCTACTCCATTGTTGGCTTACCAGGCAACATTAATATTAATTTAAACCAAACGGATGGCCTGGTGAATGTGTTATCACGGCCTACTTTACTTGTGCGCGACGGTGTTGCTGCCAATATTAGCGTAGGTGATGATATTCCGACTATAGGCAGTACCACCACCGACCCAATCAGCGGTGATAGACAAACCACTGAAATCCAGTACCGTAAAACCGGGGTGGACTTAACCGTAACGCCAACAATAAACGCACAGGGCACAGTCATTATGACCATTGCCCAAAACATCTCCAGTGTTAATGATGGCCAAGGCGCCGGCGGCAACCCGGCTATATTCGAGCGTACCTTAAGTACTGAGGTGGTCGCCGGGGATGGACAAACTGTGATGCTTGGGGGGCTTATTAGCGAAACCTCAACGAACGGTTCAAACTCGGTGCCGGGACTGGGAGATATTCCGGTACTAGGGCATCTATTTAGAAGCGACAGTGGCAGTAGCGATAAAACCGAGTTAGTGGTACTGGTTACACCTAAAATTGTAAAAGATTTGCAAGATTGGCAGCGGGTGAAACAAAGCTTTATTCAAGGCTTGGAAAATCTTAAGTTTTAGCTTGAATTTAGCCCAAGAACGGGCTAGTTTAGCGAAGCAGAAAGTAACAGAGGGTTGAGTTTGTAAATGCCTTTACAAACCACTGTTACTCCTTTGTGACTTTGAACTATTACAATAAAACTGTCATATTAAGGTTTTAAGGTGAGATGCATAGCATTTCTGCTTAATTAACAGTGAATAATAAGTTGGCTGAAATCGCGTAAAATCTCGGCAAGATTACAATGTTTGCCTTGACATAACCCGCACTTAGCCTTAAATTTGCAATGATTCGGCAAAACTCCAGCCGATAAAAGAAGTAAATCTTGGTATATTGATTCATTACAATGTGCCAGTTTCATGAAACTAGGAGAATGGAAATAATGAAACTATTCAAAAAAGCGCTAGTAGCTACAGCTATCGTGGGTGCATTTGGCGCTCAAGCTGCAACAGTTAGCCAAGTGGCTGGTTCTGAAATTGAACTATCAGCTGAAGGTATTGCAGCAGGTAACACAGCTGATAACAACACTTTGAAATTTAATGTTGTTGTAACAGAAAACCACCCTTCAACAGCTAAAATCACTTTGACTTTTGATGGCTCTGTAGATTTAGACGACCTAGCAGCAGCAGCTGGTGGTGCAGTTACTAATAATCCAGCAGACGGTGAAGGTGTTTCTGGTGACATTACATTTGGTTATGGTACAGGTGGTTTCACATTCGATAATGTACAAATCGATACCACAACCGAAGGCGAGCACACTATCTCTTTCGTTGTTGCCACTGGTAACCCACTAACTGCTGATTCGTCATTCACTATCGAGCTAGGCGGTAACAAAGTAGATCTATCAGGTGCATCTACTCTATCTTACCAATCAGAAACAGCAGCTGGCGACGAAATTGAAACTGGTACCGGTGTACTAGCAAAAGAAGTAAACCAGCTTTCTTTCGCTGTTAAAACAGAGCTTGATGCAGTAATCAACCGTACTGACAACACTGTTTACACTGATACTACAGAAACAGATAGCCTAGTAGTTACTGTAACAAATGACGAGTCGCTACTAGCTGCTCTAGCAGCACCAACCTACTCTCTAAAGCTAGAAGGTAACTTTGAAGGCGTAGTAGCTGCAGCCGGTGCTGGTGATGAAGCGGTAGTTGACACTGTTGGTGGTGCTGGTCAAACGATCGCAACTATCAATGGCGACGAAGATGAAATCACTATCCCACTTGCAAACACTGATGCAAACACTGATGGTACAGATTCAGATGTAACTGTTGCATTTGATCATGCTGGTACTGCTATCCCAGTAACTGGCGATGTTGATGTAACATTTAGTGTTTCTTCAGCTGACCTTTCTAGCGACCTTGTTTACTTAGGTGAAGGTGGTGAGTGGAAGCTTGATGCAACTGTTATCAACATTCCTTACTTCCCAGTTGGTTTTGAAGGTCTTGACACTTCAGTTCATTTTGCTAACGAGTCAAACAAAGCTGCTGACGTAATCATCACTGCAATCGATGATTCTGGTAACGAGTACACTTCTGAAGCATCTACTCTAGAGCTAGATGCTGGTACAGTTACTAAGTACCGTCAGGACCAGCTTCAGTCTTGGTTGAAAGACGAAGACGGTAACCCAGTAGCTGACAAAACTAAGCTAAGCGTTACTTTCAACATCGACGCTGATGACGGCGACGTAAATGCTTACGCATTCAGCAATGCGAAAGCAGCTGGCGCACGTCAGTCTCTAGTGACTTCACAGCAAAAAGGTAAGTAATTAGCTTTTGCTAATTGATACTTTTAAAAGCCCAGCATATGCTGGGCTTTTTTATGGCTGAAATTCAGGAGAGGTAATGCGATTAGCGTCAATGATTTTATGTGCCAGTGCACTGCTGGCAAGCAGCGAAGGCTTTGCAAGTAATAGTGAGCACTGCGCTATTACTATCGCCTTTAAAGGCCAAGCCCAAAGCCGCAGTCAGCAAGCTCAGTTAAGCCCTAAGGTGACATTGGAGCTCAAACAATGGGTGGATACTCACTCAGTTAAAGGAGTGAAAGTCGCCAGCAATGTGATCTGCCAACATTTAGATGGGCAAGCTTATACCGGCAGCCAGCAAGAGTGGCAAGCATTTATTGACCGGGGGATTAAAGGGTTACTAAAAGCAGGTTTTAAGGATATGCAGTTTACCCGGGTGGGCAGTGATGCTGAGCTCTATCAGGGACCACATAAAAGCTTAGAGTATATATATCGCGGCACTAAAGATGACAACCGCCAACATATTTACAACTTAGCCGTATTAAATAAAGCAACCAATGAATTGGTCACGCTATCGGTTAGCGGCAATGAAGCCGCTAATGAAAGCGTGTATCAAGAGTTTAAGCGTTTGGTTGACTCCTTCAGCTTTTAATTCGAAAAAGGCAGCCAAGCGCTGCCTTTAATCTTGACTACCGTTAAGTACCTCAAGAACTTGTCGCCACATAGCCTCGCTTTGCTGTTTATATTGCTCGGCATTGGCCGTTAACTGGGCTTGAGTGAGAGCGGGTGGGTGAGTTAACAGCCCAAGTTGTTGGCGAATGTAATCTGGTGTTTTATTGGGGGCTAATAAGTACTCGCTACAGCCATATTCAGCAAAAAGCTCTTGATACTTGTGACTCCACCCGGTTGCTAAGCAAGGGACTCCTTGGCTGAGTGCACTGACGCAACCGTGGAATCGGGAACAGATAACAGCGCGTGCATCGCCGATATGGCGCTTAACGGCTATGGCTGAGTTGGGAGTAATCACCTCGACGTTACCTATTTGCTTAGCCAGTTGCTGGCACAATGCTTTATCTTCACGGCCACTATGGTTAAGCACTGCCACCTCTTCACCCATGCCAACCAAGGCGCTACCAAGTTTGCTTAATAAGGGTTGATAGGTGGCTTGCCAACGTGTATCGCTATTTTTTTCACTGAGCATTTTACTATTCGGGATAATTAAGAACCGTCCCTTGGTGGTTGCTTCGCTTGTGTCAGCGGCGAGTAAATTAGTGAAATCAGGTGCGAGGAATAAGTGTTGGGCATCTTTTCCGACAAGCTGTTGCACATAACCAAGGGAAGTATGCTCGCGTGCGAAAATTAACCGGGCCTGGCTAAATGCTTGTTTAGCGGCATGCTGGTTTTTCTTACGAGTAAATGGCCCGAGGGATTGCGGCAAAAAAATATAGGGAATTCCACGGCGCTTAAGACGCGTGCATTCTTTAGCTGTTTGCGCTAATACGATATCATTGCCCTGATCGCCATAGCTAAGCCCAGATGCGTCGAGCACTGCATCAAGGTCGGCTTCATATACCGTGTTATGGTGTTGGCGTAAATAGTGCCGAACAACTGCTGGAATGAGTGAAGAGAGCGAGTTCAGATCGAACAGTCTCTTTCTTATATGTCGGCGCACAAGGTAGCCTTGTGCTTGTATTTGTTTAGCACTGGCGTTGTTTGATGGGGCGATGGCGATTTTTGCATTAGGTAGATGCTGTGCCAGCGTTTTTTTTACTGCAGCAAGCATCAACTCGGCGCCTTTGTTGGTGAATTGCACACCTTTTACTTCGATGATCATGTCATTAAGAATACGATTCGGTAGGTGAGTGCAGATTACTAGAGATAGGCAGCCCTAAGCAAGATTAGGGGCTTAGCTGAGTGAAATAATATGGATAATACTAATTGAGCCACTTCAGTGCGTTAAAAAATAGCTTAACACTCATATTCGACCGGTTCTTTTTGATGGCTTTAACGTTTACCAGCAATGTTGTCATCGCACGGATAGGGGGCGTTGAGTTATTTGGCCAATACAGCATGTTACTAGCTTATGTAACGCTGTTCTCGCCTTTATGTATCTTTGGTCTCAATAATATTGCTACCCATGCCTTTTTGAAATACCCGGCGCGCAGTCATCTTTATATGCGTGCCGCAATTCGCATACGCTTGTTTGGGGCGCTACTTTCTGTGCTGATAGGCACCGTGCTGAGTCTTTTTTTATTTCCTGAGTATTCACTCATAGTGATCGCCCTGTTGGCGGCGCAGGCCTTTACCTGCGCATATGTGATCGAATTTTATTTTATTGCTAAGGAGCAGGCAAAAGTTCCTGCAAGAACTCGGCTTGTGGTGCTCTCGCTGCTAAGCGCTGTGAAAATAGCGGCCGTTTTTATATTTGCAGATGTATGGTTACTGCTAGCTATTACCGCCGTAGAGTTTGTTGCGGTGGCCAGTGTTTTTTACTGGTTATACGCCAAAGAGCGAAAAGAGCATCGTTTAGTGCCTCGCGATCGCAAGGTGCCAAAAAAGCTCTATGTGGTTTTTCTGTCACGCTCAAAATGGTTACTACTTAGTGGCCTTGCAGCCATAATTTACCTAAAAATTGATCAAGTTATGCTAGGGCTGATGGGGGATGAAACCAGCGTTGCTTTGTATGCTGCTGCGATTAAGCTATCAGAGTTTTGGTTTGTATTGCCTGTTTTAGCTGTAAATGGTTTGTCCAGTTTGATTTTCAGGGCTAAAAAGCGCGGAGAAGAGCACTTTAATCAACTATTGCAGCGTATTTTAGGGCTCTTTTTTGTGTTGAGTGTCGCTATTGTACTAATAACCGTGATAAGCAGTGATTTATTAATTGAATTACTTTTTGGTGAGCAGTTTGCGCTTTCAGCGAGCATTTTACAAATCCATATTATCTCGGTATTTTTTGTCTTTATTAGGGCAGTCTTCTCAAAATGGCTTATTTACAAAAACTTGTTAGCCTTTAGCCTTGCAAGTCATTTGCTTGGCGCTGTTACCAATGTGCTGCTCAATCTCTATTTGATCCCCCACTATGGTGCGTTAGGAGCTGCTTGGGCAACCGTGTTAGCCTATGCTGTATCCGGTTACTTTGCGCTGTGGTTCTTTTCTGATACTCGACCTTTCGCCAAGCTTGCCTTTGTAAGTCTTATTGGTGCTCCTTCGAGCTTGAAAATGGTAATTAAGAAAAAGCATTTCAATGATTAAAAAATATTTAAAAAAAGCCCTTATAAAAGGCATTCACAGCTGTGGATATGATGCCCAGTTTCAGAAAATAGCGACAACTGGTAGAACAGATAGCAAAGGAATGGCCTTTTTACACGTCCCTAAAAGTGGTGGATTAACGATCGATAGGGCGCTACGTTCCGCGTTTGCTTCTGCTGGGTCGATGCGTATAGACCGTAATGCGGTCATTCGCTCTTCTATGGTGGGCTACGCAAAGCAACTAGATGGTTCTTTGGATGAAGGCGCAAAGTTCAGTGATTATCACGCCTCGCAACTTCCCGTGTTAATGTCTTACAGTATGTATCGTGCGACCCCTTTTATCAGTGGGCACTTGGCAGTCAATGCACGACTTCTTGAAGAATATGATTCATCTTATGACTTTATCACTGTGCTGAGAGAGCCAGTCGCACGATTTAAGTCTAACTATATATTTAACAGGTTAACTAACCAGTTACCTGTTATGCACCCTGTGGCCAACAATGATACTGACAACCTGATTTCAGAAGCGCGTGCCATATTAGAGCATCGAAGAGGGTGGCAGCTAGCGAATACCAGCACCATGTGCTTAACCGGTCGCTACCCTAAAGATAAAGCTGACGCGCAGGCGATGCGTGACGAAGTTTTACACAACAGTGACCGATTTAGTGTGATAGGGTTTTTGGATGATTTACCTGGCTTTTCGAAATTACTGTGTGAGCAGTACGGTAAAGAAATAACGTTCGAGTCCCGTAATCAAACGCAAGACCTGGCGAGCCCAAAAAATCAAAAAGTGATTGATGTTTTAAAAGACTTTTTTAGTAACCAAAATGTTATCAATCAGGTCACGGAGCTGTGCTCTGTAGAGCGTGAAAACTATGAAAGAATCTTGTCAAAGAGACGAACCTGAAGATTTGTGCTTGCTTAAATGTTATATTATGTAATGTTTTGATGGGTAGATTGTAACTAAGTACCTTGGTTCTGCGCTAGATATCGAGGTGTAGCCCTATTTTACGGTTTTTATTTTACCAAGCTTAGCCTATAATTACCGCGCATTCTGGCGTGTGCTTTGGTATGTCTGCCTGAAAATGCTTTTTCTCGTTTTTTTATAGCAGGGTTAATACATCTTAAGGGTCGTTACTTCGTGATAGCTAGTACGTTAGGGATTTTTTTAGGCTCCTTTTTGAGTTTGTTTTTTTTCAGGAAAGTAGCTGTTTTTATTAACCTTGTTGATGAACCGAATGCGCGTAAACACCATAACGGGGCGGTACCTCTTGTGGGTGGCTTGTCTGTATTCGTTGTGGTTTTCTCTTTTCTGTGGGTCTTTCCTAATACCATCACTTCATCTTATTTATACCTAGGCTGTGCCGGTATTTTGCTGCTTGTAGGCGTGCTAGATGATTTGTTAGATATTAGTTTTAAATTTAGGCTCGCACTACAGCTTGTTATCTCGGCACTCATGATGCTGCTTGGCGGGCTCGTTTTATCTAACGCTGGCTATTTGGTTGGCCCTTTCTCGCTGGAATTATCCTATTTTGGCTATGTAATGACCGCCATCGTTGTCGTTGGCGCTATCAACGCATTTAATATGGTCGATGGCATCGACGGTCTGCTAGGAGCGCTCTCGACTATTACATTTTCAGCGATGGGTGTGCTGTTTTATATTAATTCGCAACAAGAACTAACGACTTTCTGTTTAGTCATTGTTGCCGCTACCATACCTTATATCATTATGAACTTGGGAATTCCGCTGGGTCAAAGATTTAAAATATTTATGGGCGATGCGGGCAGCACTGTTATAGGGTTTACTGTTGTGTGGCTTTTATTAGAGGGCTCCCAGGAGCCTGCTATGCCGGCTTTTTCACCCGTTATAGCTTTGTGGCTAGCGGCGGTGCCCATTATCGATGCGGTTGCGACAATTGCTCGGAGAGTGAAAAAAGGAAGCTCGCCTTTTAAACCTGACCGAGAGCATTTACATCATATCTTAATGCGGTTAGGATTCTCAGCTCGCCAGGCTCTGGTAATCATATGCTTAAGTGCTCTCTTTTTTGCCACATTGGGAGTGCTAGCTCATGTATTTCAGTGGCCACAGTATCTGATGTTTTGGTCTTTTGTGCTCATTGCTCTGGCTTATTATTATGTGATGTCCAAAATATGGAGAATCACTGTTAAGCTCAGGCGTTTTTTTGGCATTTCCAAGACCAGCTCTAAAGCAGTGCGCTAGAGAATTTATTAACTATGAACAACAACCCCCCTATGCCGATAGAAATTGCGGGCGTAAAAGTTATTCCGTTTACCAACAAAGAGCAGCTAATGAGCTGCGTATTTGACCTTAGGGGAAACGTCGTTCCTGGAATGGCTGTAGCCGTTAATCCAGAGAAAGTTATCAAGGCCATGGATGACGCTGAAACTCTTAATATTATTAACTCTGCCACGATTCAGTATGCAGATGGTATTGGCGTAGTTAAAGCGTTAGAGCAAAAAACCAAGGCAAAGCTAGAGCGCATCGCAGGGTGTGAGCTTTGGCTAGACATATTAAAGCGCTCTGTTTCCCACCGCTCAAAGGTATTGCTTATTGGTGCTAAGCAATCCGTTATTGATGATTGTGAAGCTAAGCTTAAAGCATGTGAGGTGAATATTGTTGCGGCCCAAAATGGTTACTTCAACGATATTGATACGGTAATTGAGTTAGTGAAAGGGACGCAACCTGATATCGTCATTGTTGCCCAGGGTTCTCCGAAGCAAGAAAAGTTAATTAATCAACTTCGTACATATTGGCCGCATGCTTTCTATATGGGAGTTGGGGGAAGCTTTGATGTATTAGCTGGTGCGGTACAGCGGGCTCCAAAAACATGGCAAAAATTAAATCTAGAATGGCTCTATAGGGTAGTAAAGGAGCCTAAGCGTATATTTCGCCAGGCTAACCTTTTCAGGTTTTTATTACTTTACATAACGAGAAAGTTGTAGTCAGAAGTGAGAATTTTATGGAAGCGAATAAAGTGAATAGCGACGAAATCAAGCTGAGGGACTTAGCGGTTATCTTATGGGACCATAAGGTATTCATCGTGCTTTTCACTGCGGTGTGCTCAATAGCAGCTGTAGCTTACGCGATCAGTAAGCCAAATGTGTACACAGCTCATGGTTTGTATATGCCCAAATCAGAGGGAAGTACAGGTAGCTTGTCCAAGCTTGCAGGACAGTTTGGTGGTTTAGCGAGTTTAGCTGGAGTCTCTTTGGGGTCTGGCTCATCAGATAAAACCGAAGTTGCTCTGGAGTTAATTGAATCGAGAGCGTTTCTACAAAGTGTGATTGATAAGTATGAATTATTACCTGAGCTTTTAGCTGTACAAGGGTGGGATAGAGAAGCCGATACGCTGATTTATGATGCTGAACTATATGATGCTCAAAGTAAAAAGTGGGTGAGAGAAGCTCCTCCAGGGAAAGGCGTGATACCTACTCCGTGGGAGGGGTATGAAACCTTAAAAGAGAGTATCAACGTCGAGTTTGATCCAAAAAAAGGGGTCGTTAAGCTTTCTGTTACTTACTTCTCACCGGAACTTGCAGCAAAGCTGCTTAATATTATTGTTGCTGAGTTAAATAGCTTTTGGCAGCAGCGACAAATAACCGAAACACAAAAATACATCGATGCCTTAGCTGAGCAGGCTCAAAAAACTCAACTCGCAGAATTGAAAGAAGTATTTTACGAGCTGATAGCAGAGCAGACAAAAACAAACTTGCTTTCCAAAGTGTCTGACGAGGCGATGTTTGAAACTGTTGCTGCAGCCGTTGTTCCTGAAGAAAAGTCAGCCCCTAGTCGTGCTCTAATATGTGTTGTCGCGTTTATCTTTAGTGGCTCCATCGCTTCTATTGTGGCACTGTTCTACGGCCTTGCGAGTCGCAGAGAAAAGATTTACGGCTAAAATGTTTTACTCAAGAGCCGTTGCCAGTTACAAATTATTGTGGCACCAAATAGCTGCGTGGATGATTTGCCTCTTTTTAGCAGCTGATATGGCTTCTGGCTTTTCTATCATTTATTTAGGAGTTGATCTTAAGATCTCTCTTATTTACAAAGTGCCTCTCTTTGCGCTCATTTTGGTGTTAATTGCCAGTTATGAGCCGAGACAATTTCTCACGCTGGTTAGCTTCATCCTTTTTTCATTCATTGGCCCTTTAGTTCAGTTTTTTGATTATGCCCGAGCTGACTTTTTGCTCTTTGACTTTGCTACTTTGGTAAAGGTGTACACCCCTATAGCCGTTGTTCTATGGCTACGCATATTAGTGAATGTGGATTCGGCGTTTGCAAAGACAATAATAGAGAAAATTATCTGGACTTCATTTTTGTTGTTGAGTGTAAACTTTGTTTTAGGGGCGCTGGGGATTGGTAAAAGTACATATGAGTCGAGTGGCGAGGATGGAGCCGGAAGTACAGGATTGATCATAGCAGGAAACGAACTTGGAGGTGCTTTTTTAGTCACTTTTTGTTTTGTTTTGCATAAAGTGTGGAATGATCGCAAGTATTTCCAATATTTGTTGTTGAGCCTTTTTACGGTCGCTTGTGGGTTCATCGTTTCAACCAAAACCACGATGCTAGCTTCGCTACTTATCGTATTGCTTGTTCCTATCTTTAATGAGCGAGATAGGTTTTATTCAATTACCCGGTTAAAGTTATACATACTGGTGCCTTTCATTCTTTTGATTTCAATCCTCGTATACCTCGTGTTTGACATACTGCAAGCCATTGGTTTGTACGATAGGATTATGTGGTTTTATGAAAAGCGGGGCTTATTGGGTATCCTGTTATCAGGCAGGGATGAAATGATTGCTGATAAAATGGACATAGTGGTTAATCAAAGCGTGCTTTTCGAACAAATATTTGGCCAAGGCCAAGCTATTTCCTTAAAGGATAAATTGGGAAGTGCTGCGACAGAAGTTGACTCTTTTGACTTGTTTAACCTTTATGGGATTTTCACACTCATTCTTATTGGCACCTTCTACCTATACCACCTTATCAAGTCTCACAGCTTGCTGTTGACTAAGTCGTTTTATGGTCCGTACATATTTTTAACTAGCCTTATTTTGTTCTCTTTATCGCAGCTTAGCGGTCATATATGGAACTCGGGCACTGTTGGGTTATTACTCGGCTGTATGATCGGACTAATATATGTTGAGAGAAGTAATGAAAGTTATTGTATTAACAGGTAGATACCCTTCAACCGACAATCCTTATGCGCATATGTTTGTGCATACTCGAAATATAGAGTACGTGCGACAAGGGCACTCTGTAAGGGTGCTTGTGCCTTCGGAAAAGTCACACAAATACATGATAGACGGAGTCAATGTTGAGATGGCACCTTCCTCAGATTTGCGCAAGGAGTTAGCCAGCGCAGACAGAGTGATGGTTCATTTATTGCTTCATCGGTTTAGTCAAGCCCTTGATGCAGCGCCTCTATACAGTGAGTTACTAGAGAATAATATACCCACTGTATTTTTCATACATGGTGTTGAAACCCAAACAATATGGGGTAGTCGCCGAGATGATATTAAATGGCACTCACCTTTTAGTCTGGCAAGGTGGGCATATAGAGATTGCTTTCTCATCAATAAAATGCGCAAGACACTAGCTTTGTTTAATGAGCCTCAAGTTAGAGTGAAGTTTGTTACGCCGTCGAAGTGGATGATGCATGAAGCGATTGGCCACACTAATGTCAATATTGAGGCCAAGACATCAGTGATTCCAAATGGTATTGATACATCTAAGTTTGCTTTCGAAGATCATTGGCATAATAGGCACTCGTTGTTAAGCATTCGTCCTCTCTACTTAAAAGGTAAGTATGCGGTCGACCTAATGATAGAGTCTACGGCTATCTTACGAGGTAAAGTGCATTCAACTTTATATGGGGCAGGTCCTGAAGAGGCTAGCATAATCAATGAGCTCCAAGCTCGTGATCTGACAAATAGCTTTACCCTGGTAAATAAATTTATCAATAGTAAAGATATTCCTAGTATACATAGTGAACATGGTATTTATTTGGCTGTCACCAGAATGGACGCTCAAGGCGTATCCATGTGTGAGGCTATGTCCTCAGGAATGCCTACAGTGTCATTTGATACCTGTGCCATTCCTGAATTTATAACTCACAACCATTCAGGCCTGCTTGCTCCAGCCTACGACTGCGATGTTTATGCTCATAATGTAAGTGAACTTATTGAGAGTCGAAGCCTATTTGACAAAATAGCGCAAAACGGAAGAAAGAGAATGGAGGCGATAGATATAGAAAACACTTGCCGAGAAGAACTAACGATTAGGCTTTAACCATGATTAACTTCTCAATTTGCACGCCTGTATATAATCGAGCAGATCTAATTGTCAGAGCTTTCGAATCTCTAAAAAAGAATGTCAGTAGTTCCATAAACTTTGAATGGATTATCGTAGATGACGGGAGCTCAGATAATATCAAGGAAGTTGTTAACCAGTTTTTGTTATCTAGCCCATTTGAGATCAGCTTTATCGCCAAAGAAAATGGTGGCAAACACACTTGTATGAATGTTTTCTTTGAGCGGGCAGCCGGTGAGTTATTCTTTATTCTAGATTCAGATGATGCATTGCCAGAGCAATGCTTGCAACGAGTTTGGAATACTTGGGAGAAACATCGCAAAGATACTAGCTTAGCCGGGGTCATTGGGTTGTGTGCCGGATTTGATGGGCAGGTGATGGGGAGCTTATTCCCTGAGTCGCCAATGAGGACAACCATTTTAGAAAGCATACATTGTTTGAAAATGGCGGGTGATCGCGCCGATTTCGTTCGTTCAGATTTACTGAAACAACATAGATTTCCTTGCTATGCTGACGAGAAATTTATGCCTGAAGCCGTTGTTATGCTTTTGCCAGAAATCGACCATCAGTACTTGTGTGTCAACGATACATTCAAGCTTATTGAGTATCAAGAAGGCGGATTGAGTGATACATACAATGCACTGGCTCAAAACAATCCCAGAGGAATGCTTCAGCGGTTTTTGGTCATTTTGAGAGAGCCAGCTTTATTGGCCCGTATCGGCGCTATTGGTAGGCTGAAAATGTATACTAATTATTTTAGGTATAAGTTGCACTGTTCAGGAAAAGAGCATTCAGAGCCAGCGCCTCTTTACTATAAACTTGAGGCTATGTGTGCCTCTGTTTTAGCATTAGGACTATTCGTAATTGATAAAATTAAGCGAGGCAAGCGCCCTTGAATACATTGTTATGGGGGTACCTATCTCGCTTTAGCAGCATAGCTAGTAGCTTGATAATCATGCCTTTTGCATTGTCTTATTTTAGCAATGATGTGTTTTCAGTATGGATGATCTTCGTTACTTTCTATGGGCTAATCGTTGTCTTCGACTTTGGTCTTAGCGCAACTTTCGCTCGACAGCTGAATTATATACTTTCAGGAGCTCAGCGCCTTGAGGTTAAAGGCACTTCACAACATGTAGACGAAAAAAACATTAACTCTCAGTTGTTTACTGGCGTAATTGATGCGAGTAAATACACATTTTTTTTATTGGGCTGCTTGTGCTCTATATTTTTCGTACTTTTTTACTTCGCTTATTTGACAGGAATAGAAGAGAAGCTTGGAGCGTCTTTATGGTTAGAGTGGAGCATCTACTGCTTAGCAATCGTAATAAGCTTATTTTCTTTGCAATATAACGCTATTTTTTTTGGTACTTACAACGTAACGTCCATATACCGTGTTTGTACTATCTCTAACCTAATCTTTTTTTCTGTAGCTATTTTACTGATATACCAAGGGGGTGGGCTGCTTTCTATTGCTGTCGCTAGACTCGTCGCAGCTATTGTGTACCTTCTTCATTCTATAGTTGAAGTTAAAAATTATAATATGCTTCGTTTTTATCAAACTAATCTAAAGGGTAGGATTAAAAGCGCGCGTGAGACACTATTTACACTGTTACCCAATGTATCTAGGCTTGGCTTAGTATCGTTAGGTAATTATTTATCAGCCAAAGCAACCGTGTTTCTGACAGCATCTTTCTTACCATTGGCTCTTTCTGCAAGCTATTCCTTTGTGCTTAATATTTTTACAACCATTAGTTCGGTTAGCTTATTATATATGACTATCCATACTCCAAAGCTAAATAGCCTAATGCAGCGCCGTGATATGACTAGAATTAGAGTGCTGCAATCAAAAGTGAGACTCGTGTCTTTAGGGTGTATGGTAGCAGCAGGGAGCTTGTTCTTTGCGATAGGGGATTACTTGCTAGCCCTTTTAGAGTCAGACACTCAGTTATTAATGCTTGCACCAATGCTGGCTTTATTTTTAGTTTACCTTTTAGATACTAATAAACAGTTGGCACAAAATTTATTGATGACTGGCAATCATGTCGACTTTGCGCTTGCCTCAATCACCGCAGGAGTTGGGGTGGTGTTCGTGACATGGGCTGCTCTGGCTGTGGGTTTCGAGAGTGTTTACACACCCATAGTGGCTATTCTACTCGTACAAGGTGTGTTTAATTTTTGGTATTGGCCACTGCAGGAACGTAAGTTGACTAAAAGTACATAGTATTACCTTTTTAAATACTGACCGGCCCAATATCTTAGTTTGTCGGTAAAGTGGCCACTCTTTCTGTGTTTCATTAGCAAAGCTAAGCTATACCTTTGCTTTAGTCGTCTGATTTTCATGAATTCTTGGTTCTGAATATTTTTATCATTCATTAAGTGCCCATGTTTTGATGCAAATTGCTCATAGCCCCTGACACTTTTTGGATTTCCTGTCATGCGTTGGGCGGGGTTTGTATCATTTATAATATAAGTGGGCTCTGCAATTCTAAAAGCCTCACCATAAGCGATAATTAGCCGTGTCCATAGGTCATAGTCTTGACAGGCTACGAAGGTTTCATCAAATCCTCCAACCTCTATCACACGGCTTTTTTCGACTAGGATTTGTGTGGTTGCCTCGTTATACGATAACTGAGCTTCCAGTGTTATTGGGCCGGGCTTTTTATCGATTACCCGTGTTTTGTGCCCATAGTCCCAAATCATTGCACTAGATATGAATGAGTACTCGGGTTTATAAGCTGCTAAGAGCAGAGATATTCTATTCGGGAGCATGTAATCATCGTCATCTAAGCCAGTAATAAACATACCTTCAGCGACATTTATAGCTTGATTGCGAGCATAACAGGCGCCGTTAGAAGTGTTGTTGCTGATCACTTTAACTTTTATAGTTTTGGATGACTTTAAGGCTGTAAGGTATTCTTTCGTACCATCAGTTGAACCATCATCACAAACGACAAGTTCTAAATTGGGGTATGTCTGCTTCTCGACGCTGAGAACTGCACGTTTAAGAAGTTCAAGACGGTTCTTGGTTGGCATATAAATACTCACCAAGGGTGAATGACTATCTTGTTGACTCATCTCTTTCCCATAAACTTTGCTTATTTGTTTTTAATTGCCAAGTGGCGATGGATTTGGCTAGTAACTTTATGGCGTAAAGAACTCCTTTATTAATAAAAGATTTAGAGGTGATATAACTTTTAGGGGCAACTAAGTTAGGGTATTTTTCTGCTAACTCATAATTACCTCTACAGATTCGAGTCTGTACTTTTAACATATCTTTAAATGTTCTTGGGCATTCAAAACGATAAGACAGGGAGGAAATGATCTTGTAATTATTCTTGCCTACACAACGCTGTATGTAGCTATCATCAGCGATGATAGTTGGAAGGGGAAATAACGCATTTGCACTAGACTCGCTTAAGGCTATTACATTTGCGATTCTATGCCTTCGGTTATAGGTTGAACTTGAAGCTGCTTCATAAAAACGGCGTACAAGCCAAGTGCTTTGTTTATACGCAAAATTAGCTTTCGGGGATGCAGCCTCTAGGTTAAGGTTTTTAAGCGTCGTTGCTAACTTAGTTATCGTTTTTCCTTCAACCCTGATATCAGCATCTAATAAAATAACTGTCCCTGAAAGGGCACACACTTCATAACCTGCGTTGAGGGCTGAAATTTTGCACCCTTTTTCTATCTCGATATTTCTAAAGGTGACTTTGTGTTGGGTAGCGTTTGCGCGTTTGGTGTAGCTCTCTATCTTTTCAAACGAGCGATCCAAGCATCCGTTACAAACAGTCACAATTGTTGCGCATAGCTCACCGTCGCTGAGTAAGGCATCTAAAGTATGGCAAATTACTTTTTCTTCATTGTATACCGGTATTATTATGGTGAGATGGTCAGCGGGCATGCTCAGCCTAGTAAGTATTCAGAAATTTCACGCCCAGCACTGAAGCTTGGCTTTTTATACGGAGTTGGTTCAAAGTCTTTAAGCTTTGAAACTTGCGACTCTAGATCTTCTATGCGCCAGCACACAAGGGCATATTTATTATCTTGTAAAAAGTGTAATAAGTCCTTTTGGTGACTATCAACACGATCTGTATTATATACTACTAACAATGTCTTACCTTGTTCTAGCATGCTGTATACACTTCCAGCCCCAGCGTGGCAAATAACGAACTCAGACTCGTCAATGTATTGTTGTATGTGGGTTGAGAACTTAAAAAAACTAAAGTTTTTTGGTTTGTATACACCGTTAGATATTTGCCCTAAAAATGTAATATCTTGGGCAGTATTTAATTGCGCAATAGAATCCAGCTGTTTGAACAATGAGTCAAACCTCGTATTTCCTACGGTGACTAACACTTTCATAACCTGCCCGAGTATGTCGCTTTTGGATACTTCGCTAGCATAGTTTCGTTTTGCACATAAAACCTATTTGCGATTTTATACATGAAAATTCCAGTAGCCGAAGCGCTATAAAACCTAGACCAAGATTCCAAATAAACCACTTTTTTTCTACAAAGCCGAAACAAAATTGAAGGAATGACGGCCATTCCCGGGCCTGTGGAGACTAGCCCTACAATATTATGTCTACGCAGTAGGCGAAGGGTTTGGATAAGCGTTACAAAAGCTGTATAGGTTAGCTGAAAAGGAGCCTTCCAAAAATGAAATTTATCTCTCGGTTCAGGACAGCGAAGGTGTTCTAACGACCCAAGTTCATCATTAACATCAGCAATTGATACAAAGTCGAACTCTTTATGTTGTTTTAAACTTTCTAGTAATCGCTTCATTTGCTCTTTGTGGCCACCACGCCCGTATATTATGAGCAGCGTCTGTTGTTCTTTCGGAATCATTTATCGCGTCAACCCTGATTAGAGGTCGCTAGTGTATTCAATTTAAGTCTTAATTGACAGCCTCAAGTAACAACTTAACCTATGGTTATTCGACAGAAGTGGCTTGCGATACTGTAGATTCTACCTCCCTCTAAGGGGTATAATGATGTGATGTATTTAAGGCAAGTTTTGTTTGAGGAAGTGAGTGCAATTTAACCGAATATCAGTTGTAGGCCTTGGCTATATAGGTCTACCCACCGCTGCAGTGATCGCTTCTCGAGGTTTAGAGGTGATTGGGGTCGATGTTAACCAACATGCGGTTGACACCATCAACGCCGGCGATGTGCACATAGTAGAACCTGATCTGGATATTGTGGTGAAAAGTGCAGTGCAAGCAGGGAGGCTCCGCGCAACAATACAGGCTGAGCCTGCAGATGCATTTATGGTAGCTGTGCCTACTCCTTTTAAGGATGGCCATGAAGCTGACTTGAGCTATATTGAGGCGGCAGCAAAGTCCATCGCGCCAGTGTTAGAAAAAGGCAACTTGGTTGTGCTTGAGTCTACCTCTCCAGTTGGTGCTACCGAAGCGCTATCTGAGTGGTTAAGCGAATACCGACCTGACTTGAGTTTTCCTCAGCAAGCAGGTGATAACGCTGATATAAAAGTTGCGCATTGTCCTGAACGTGTCTTGCCTGGTCATGTTTTACGTGAGCTTGTTGAGAATGACCGTGTTATAGGCGGTATGTCAGACGCTTGTTCCCAGGCCGCTGTATCCCTATACGCAACCTTTGTAAAAGGGGAGTGCTTACTGACTAATGCTCGCACTGCAGAAATGGCTAAACTCACAGAAAACTCATTCCGTGACGTTAACATCGCCTTTGCAAACGAATTATCCATTATTTGTGATAAGTTGAAAATCGATGTTTGGGAGCTTATAAATCTAGCTAACCGCCACCCCAGAGTTAATATTCTAAACCCTGGCCCGGGGGTAGGGGGGCATTGTATTGCCGTTGACCCATGGTTTATTGTCAGTTCTGCGCCTGAACAAGCGAAGCTTATACGCACTGCGCGGGAAGTGAACGATAGCAAACCTGTTTATGTATTAGAGCAAATAAAAGCAGCAGCAGAGCAATTTAAAAAACCCGTAGTGGCATGTCTAGGGATTGCCTTTAAGGCAGATATTGATGATTTACGCGAGAGCCCTGCGCTTGATATTACTAAGCAGTTGTGTGCCTGTGAAGCAGAGGTTTTAGTCGTAGAGCCGAATATTGAAGAGTTGCCTGCACAATTAAGTGAACTAGGGGCAAAATTAGTGAGTTTAGAAAATGCACTAGAGCAAGCAAATACGTTAGCTGTTTTAGTCGACCATAAAGAATTTAAATCGATAGACCCTAACGTAGTTGCACGTAAGGTAATCGTTGATAGTCGAGGCATCTTCTAACTATTATTGTTGAATAGCTCTGCGAGATTATATTTACAGCCCGCCAACCGGTGGGCTGCGCTATTTTAAGTTGGAACAAATTAATGAAAGTGTTAACAGTCTTTGGAACGCGCCCTGAAGCGATCAAAATGGCCCCATTAGTAAAAGCCCTAGAGCAAAATAATGATATCGACGCCCGAGTGTGTGTGACAGCCCAGCATCGTGAGATGTTAGATCAAGTGTTGGATTTATTTGCTATTCGTCCAGATTACGACTTAGATATTATGAAGCCAGGGCAAGACTTGTTTGATGTTACTGCCAAGATCCTTCTAGGGTTGCGTGATGTGTTAGATGATTTCGAGCCTGACTGGGTTTTAGTTCATGGCGATACCACAACGACCTTGGCGGCGTCTTTGGGCGCGTTTTATAAGCAAGTTAAAGTGGCTCATGTTGAGGCAGGGCTGCGGACTCACGATTTATATAGCCCTTGGCCTGAGGAGGCTAACCGCACATTAACGGGCTCTCTTAGTGCATTACATTTTGCACCGACCCAGGCTTCTGCAGATAACTTGCTTCGCGAGCATGTTGCTGACACTGACATCGTTATTACCGGTAATACCGTTATTGACGCTTTGCTGAAAGTTAAAAGTGAGGTGCTTACGAACCCTGAAACAAAAGCGCAGATGCAGAAAAAGTTCGGAGAGTTAACAGCAAAACCTTATGTGCTAGTGACAGGACATCGCCGTGAGAGCTTTGGCGGGGGTTTTGAGCGGATATGTGAGTCAATAGCGCATTTAGCAAATAAATACCCGGAACACAACTTTATCTATCCCGTTCACTTAAACCCTAATGTGCAGGAACCGGTAAATCGCCTTTTAAATGGTTTAGATAATGTGAAGTTAATTGAGCCTCAGGACTATCTACCCTTTGTTTATTTGATGGATAACTGCCAAATTATTTTGACCGACTCGGGTGGCGTACAAGAAGAAGCCCCTTCTTTGGGGAAACCTGTATTAGTGATGCGTGATACCACAGAACGACCTGAAGCTGTTGCTGCTGGAACCGTAAAGCTAGTTGGTACAGATATTAATAAAATCATTGATGCGGTAAGTGAGTTACTCGATGACACGAGTGTTTATGAAACCATGAGTCGAGCTCATAATCCGTATGGTGATGGATTGGCTTGCTCACGAATTGTTACTGCTTTGCTAGCGAGATAGTATGAAAGTAACTGTTGTCGGAACTGGTTATGTTGGGCTGTCCATAGCTATGCTATTAGCCCAGCACCACCAGGTCATAGCGCTGGACATAGATGAGGCCAGGGTCGATAAACTCAATAGAGGTGAAAGCCCAATTATTGACCCAGACATCCCTGAGTACTTGTTCACAAATAAGTCTCGGTTTAAAGCGTTAACCGAGCCACTAGAGGCTTATCAAGAGGCTGAGTTTATCGTCATTGCTACGCCCACCGATTACGATCCACAAACTAATTACTTTAATACTCAGTCTGTAGAGGATGTCCTTAAACAGGTTGAGCTATGTAATCCAAGTGCGACCGTGATTATAAAGTCGACCGTTCCGGTTGGGTTTACTGAACAAATGAGAGCTCGGTTTACCCACCTACGCATTATTTTCTCTCCTGAGTTTTTAAGAGAAGGTAAAGCGTTACAGGACAACCTATACCCTTCAAGAATAATAGTCGGAGGACATTGCGAGAGCGCCAATGACTTTGCTCAACTCCTTTCCGCATCTGCTCTTATCGACAATGTGCCAGTACTTTTTACAAAAAGCACCGAAGCTGAAGCAATCAAATTATTTGCTAACACATACCTTGCTATGCGAGTCGCTTACTTTAATGAGCTAGACACTTACGCTGAAAAGCATGGTTTAGATTCCAAGCAAATTATTGAAGGTGTAGGCCTTGATCCGCGCATCGGCGACCATTATAACAACCCTTCGTTCGGATACGGCGGGTATTGCCTTCCCAAAGATACAAAACAATTACTGGCTAATTACGAGGACGTACCTAACAACCTAATTTCAGCAATCGTTGAAGCCAATCGCACTCGCAAGGACTTTATTGCTGAACAAGTATTGGCAAGAAGCCCACGAGTTGTTGGCGTATATCGATTAGTTATGAAGTCAGGCTCTGATAATTTTAGAGCTTCAGCAATACAAGGTGTTATGAAGCGAATTAAGGCTAAAGGAATAGAAGTGATCGTTTACGAGCCTCAACTCAATACTTCGTCTTTTTTCAATTCCCGCGTATACAGAGATTTGAATGCTTTTAAAAGTGACTCAGATGTGATTATCTCTAACCGTATGGTCGAGAGCCTTATGGATGTGCAAGATAAGGTTTATACTCGAGACTTATTTGGCAGTGATTAATCGTTAAGGACGTTAACTATATGAAAGCCGTTATCCCCGTTGCGGGCTTGGGCACCCGCATGCTTCCCGCGACCAAAGCTATCCCTAAAGAAATGCTTCCTCTTGTTGATAAGCCGCTTATTCAATACGTTGTCAATGAGTGTGTGCGAGCGGGGATCAAAGAAATTATTTTAGTGACACACTCATCGAAAAACTCGGTGGAAAATCACTTTGATACTAGCTTTGAACTGGAAGTGACCTTGGAGAAACGGGTTAAACGCCAATTGCTCGATGAAGTACGCTCTATTTGCCCCGACGACGTTACCATTATTGGCGTACGCCAGGGTGAGGCCAAAGGCTTAGGGCATGCCATTATGTGTGCTGAGCCAGTCGTGGGTGATGCGCCTTTTACTGTTATTCTTCCGGATGTCATCTTAGACGAATACAGTGCCGACCAAACCAGTGAAAACTTAGCGGCAATGATTGCCCGTTTTAAGGATACGCAAACCAGTCAAATTATGCTTGAGGCCGTAGCGCAACAAGACGTTAGTAAGTACGGTATTGCTGATATTAATGGCGAGCAAATTGAACCTGGTCAGAGTGCAGTCATCAAGTCTATGGTAGAAAAGCCTAAAGTCGAAGACGCACCGTCTAATCTCGCAGTTGTAGGTCGCTATGTACTGTCTCACAATATTTGGCCATTGCTAAGAAAGACACCTATTGGTGCCGGTGGTGAAATACAATTGACCGACGCCATTGATATGCTGATAGCTCAAGAGGCGGTCGAGGCATTTCGCATGAGTGGCATTTCTCATGACTGCGGCGACAAGTTGGGATATTTGAAGGCGTTTGTACGCTATGCCCAGCAACACCCTGAGTTAGGTGCGGACTTCTCGGAACACCTCAAGAGTATTTAAAGCGAAGGAGTTAAAATGGCAATTTTAGTGACAGGTGGTGCCGGCTACATTGGTTCTCACACCGTGTTGGAACTGCTAAATCAAGGAAGTGAGGTGGTGGTTTTTGATAACCTGAGTAACGCCTCCAGAGAGTCGCTACGTCGCGTTGAAGCGCTCGCCGACAAGCCTGTCACCTTTGTGAAAGGTGATGTGTGTGATAAAGGCGCACTTGATAGCGTATTTCAGAACCATGATATTGATAGCGTTGTGCACTTCGCGGGTTTGAAAGCCGTGGGTGAATCTGTTGCTAAGCCTACGCTGTATTACCAAAATAACGTACAAGGTTCATTGACGTTAATTTCGGCCATGCGCGATGCCGGTGTGTTTTCTTTAGTGTTCAGCTCATCGGCGACCGTTTATGGTGACCCTAAGACTTTGCCCATTAAGGAATCTGCACCCGTGGGAGGGACGACCAACCCATACGGCACGTCAAAGTTAATGGTTGAACAAATCATGCAGGATGTGGCGCAATCGGATGAGCGTTGGCGGTTCGCTATTTTACGTTATTTTAATCCGGTGGGTGCGCACCATAGTGGGCAAATAGGCGAAGACCCCAATGGTATCCCAAATAATTTATTGCCCTATATTTCTCAAGTGGCGGTAGGTAAGCTCAAGCAATTGGCAGTTTTTGGTGATGACTACAACACCAAAGATGGCACCGGAGTGCGTGATTATATCCATGTCGTTGATCTTGCTATTGGTCACCTAAAAGCTTTGGATTGGCTTAGCCTGCATAGCGGTGTGCACATTTATAACTTGGGCACAGGTAATGGCTACTCGGTTCTGGAAATGGTGAAAGCCTTTGAGCAAGCCGCCGATAAAGCCGTGCCATACGAAATTGCACCACGGCGCGATGGTGATATTGCTGCCTGTTACGCCAGCGCTCAAAAAGCCGCTGATGAGCTTGGCTGGCATGCACAGCGAGGTATTGAGCAGATGATGCAAGATACGTGGCGCTGGCAAAGCAAAAACCCGGATGGGTATCAAGATTAATAAAAAAGGAGCGTTTAGCTCCTTTTTTATCGACACCTACAACCAGTGTGTGGTTTTTTGTAGGCAAGGCTTTAGCCTTGCACAGGTATTAGGTGTAGCTAGACAGTCAGGCTAAAGCCCGACCTACAACGGATGTATAGTTTAGTTGTTGTAGGCAAGGCTTCAGCCTTGCACAGGTATCAGGTGTAGCTAGACAGTCAGGCTAAAGCCCGACCTACAACAGATGTGTGGTTTGGTTGTTGTAGGCAAGGCTTCAGCCTTGCGCAGGTGAGAGGTGTAGCTAAACAGTCAGGCTAAAGCCTGACCCACAACCGGTGTGTAGCTTGGGTGTTGTAGGCAAGGCTTCAGCCTTGCACAGGTATTAGGTGTAGCTAGATAGTCAGGCTAAAGCCCGACCTACAACAGATGTGTGGTTTGGTTGTTGTAGGCAAGGCTTCAGCCTTGCACAGGTATTAGGTGTAGCTAGATAGTCAGGCTAAAGCCCGACCTACAACAGATGTGTGGTTTTTTGTAGGCAAGGCTTCAGCCTTGCACAGGTATTAGGTGTAGCTAGACAGTCAGGCTAAAGCCCGACCCACAATCGATTGTAGTTTGTTGTAGGCAAGGCTTCAGCCTTGCACAGGTATCAGGTGTATCCAGACAGTCAGGCTAAAGCCCGACCTACAACGGATGTATAGTTTAGTTGTTGTAGGCAAGGCTTTTAGCCTTGCACAGGTATCAGATGTAGCTAGATAGTCAGGCTAAAGCCTGACCCACAACCGGTGTGTAGCTTGGTTGTTGTAGGCAAGGCTTTAGCCTTGCACAGGTATCAGATGTATCCAGATAGTCAGGCTAAAGCGTGACCTACAACCAGTGTGTAGCTTTGCTGTTGTAGGCAAGGCTTCAGCCTTGCTCAGGTATCAGGTGTATCCAGACAGTCAGGCTAAAGCCCGACCTACAACCGATTGTAGTTTGTTGTAGGCAAGGCTTCAGCCTTGCTCAGGTATCAGGTGTAGCTAGACAGCCAGGCTAAAGCCTGACCCACAACGGGTGTGTGATTTGGTTGTTGTAGGCAAGGCTTCAGCCTTGCACAGGTATCAGATGTATCCAGATAGTCAGGCTAAAGCCTGACCTACAACGGGTGTGTAGCTTGGTTGTTGTAGGCAAGGCTTTTAGCCTTGCGCAGGTATTAGGTGTATTTAGATAGTCAGGCTTAAACCTGACCTACAACAGATGTGTGTTTTTTGTAGGCAAGGCTTTAGCCTTGCATAGGTATTAGGTGGCTATTTCTACCTTGGTTTGCTGCGCAAGCTTACTTCTGAGCTGCTCTGCTAACGCTTGTTTGGCCTCATTATCGCCATGAACAATTTTAATATGCTGAGGTTTTTTACGCATGCCGGTAACAAAGCGTATCAGCCCAGCCTGATCGGCGTGTGCACTGTAACCACTGATGGTGTGGATATGCGCATTGATATCAATGCGTTGGTCATTTAGTTCAACATAGCCTCCTCGCGGGCCATATTTTTGAATAGCTCGCCCTGGCGTGCCTGCACCTTGGTAGCCAACAAAAATGACATCGGTCGTGGGCTCTGGTAAAAACTCAACGAGGTAGTTAACTATACGCCCGCCACTGCACATGCCGCTAGCAGCAATGACAATTGCGGGCTTTTGTCTTTGCTTAAGGTATTGTAGTAGCTGCACATGCTGTTGGTGAGTATCTATTGTCACTATGTTATCGAAATCGAGAGGGTGGCGACCTTTAGCAACTCTTGCTTTGGCTTCTTTATCCCATAATGACTTAAAGCGCCGATACTCTCGGGTGAAATTTGCTGCCATGGGAGAGTCAATAATCACTTCGATATCTTGCCAGAAAGAGTGCTTTTTAGCGCTGTGTATAATCTGTTCAAGCTCGTATAGTAATTCCTGTGTGCGGCCAATGCTAAAGGCTGGAATAAGCACCACGCCGTTATCTGACACCGCGCGTTCAATCACGGCTTTAAGTTGCTGTGTACGTTGTTTACGGCCATGATGGAGGCTATCGCCATAGGTGGACTCAATAACCAAAGTATCGGCCTTGTAGGGCGCTTTCGGCGCTGGTAGTAACGGAGTGTAAGGGGCTCCAAGATCGCCCGAGAACACCACGCGATGGCGGGTCTCGTTATGCGGCAAATCAATTTCCACATAGGCTGAACCAAGAATATGGCCCGCGCGTTGCAGTCGAAAGCGACAATCGGTGTTGGGTAAATCATACCAGTGCTTAAAATCAACGCTCACCAGTTGGCGTTTAAGCAAACGAATACAGGTGGCCACTAACTCTTGCTCTTGAGTGACACCAAGTTTGAGCGCATCTTCAATGACCAAAGGCAGTAATGCCGATGTCGCCTGTGAAGCATAAATAGGGCCTGTGAATCCCGCTGCAAGTAAATAAGGGAGGCGGCCGACATGATCAATATGACAGTGCGTGATGATAACCGCAGTCACGGCACTTATATCAAAGTCGATGGCCAAACTTGGCTTGGCCTCGGCACCCTGAAACAACCCACAATCTACAAGCACCGAGAGCGCCTTACTCACCTGAAGTTCATGGCAAGAGCCAGTAACACCGTTTACCGCACCATGATGGCGTATTTGCACCTCATCCATTGCTGATCATATCGCTTTTATTCGCTGCTTATGCCTTCACTGTAGCACTTAAGTGCCGAGAACATCAGCCCTTCGAGATGCAAGGTTTTAGGTTTCAAATTTTTGCGTTTGTTGCTCTAATTGCTCAGTGAGTGCACGCATGCTTTCGCTGGCCACATGCGCCTGTTTTGATACCTGCGCTGTGTTCGTGGCGGTATCAGAGATCACCACCACGCGATTAGCAGTATCTTCACCTGCCCCGAGCTGCTCTCTCGCGGCACTGGCTATTTCTTGGCTCATACCGGCTAGGGTACTCAACGACTGGGCGATATGCGCTAACTCGGTGCGCACCCGTTGCGATTTACTCACGGTTTGTTCACTGGTCTCAATGCTCATTTGTACCGACTGTTTAGCCTCGCTGGTGGCACTTTGTAGATTAGTAATCATACTGTGGATTTCTTCGGTGCTACTTTGGGTGCGCTGCGCGAGTTGCCTAACTTCATCCGCGACCACTGCAAAACCTCGGCCTTGCTCGCCCGCGCGAGCAGCTTCAATGGCCGCATTCAGCGCCAGTAGGTTTGTTTGTTCGGCAATACCTTGAATAACCCCGAGCACATTGGCGATATTATTGACTTCGTCATCGAGTAGCTGAATATTATTACCAGCGCTGTCAATTTGTTTCTCTAAAAGGGAAATGGTTTCAACAGCCTCCTCTGTTAACGCGTTAGCAGCTTGGCCTTGCTGCTCAGCTTCGCCAACGGCATAAGCTGATTGCTCGGCAAGGTCGACCACACTTTGCGCTGAGGCCGTAAGCTGGGTAATCGCTGAGGCCACAATGGCAGTGTCTTGCTGTAATGATTGCGTTAAGCGCTCCAGCTCAACCGAGCGTTTGTCTGAGTCCACACTTTGCTGCTGTAAGGTGTCTGCGACTTCTTTTATGCCTGTTACCACTCCCTGCAATCCTTGTTGCATGTAGGCCATGCTACCGATAATGCTATCTTTGTTGTGCTCTTGATGGGCGATAGTATTGTTCAAACGCCCACGTGATACTTGCGTTACGATATCTTTTACTGAGCTTAATTCAGCGCCTAAGGCATTGGTCAGTGCTAAACCAAACTTAGCTAAGGCGAGGGTGAGTAATACCGCGATGATAAGCGATAAACCGAGTAACCAGCTGGCGGTGCTCCAGTAACGCTGATCGACTTCTTTGTAGCTGATGCCGGTACCAATATACCAACCCCAACGAGGCGTTTTTTGTACAACTGAGGTTAAATCAACGACTTCACCATCGCGCTCAGAAGTCCAGTGGTAGGTGATGATTTCACCCGTTTTGCTACCAACTAAGCGCTCCACCATGGCACCAATGCTGTTGCCTTGGGCATCTTTGAAGTCATTAAAGCAGGTACCGTGCAATTGCGGATCATGCGGTGCGGCAACAAAGTTGAGATCGCTGCTGACTACATACACATACTCAGAGTCATGGTAAGTATTATTTTGTAGTATGGTGCTGGCGTAAGCTTGTGCTTGCGCGTCACTAAGCTCACCCTGAGCCGCTAAGGTTTCGAGCTCCTCAACCACATTGACGGTGCTTTTCATCAGTTGATTAATACGGGCAATATTGTCGTTTTCACTGGCATGACGCAAGGCTTGCAAACCTAGCAAAGCGACGGCAATAAGGGCAATAAATAGGGTGACAGCAAAAGCAATAATTTTGCTTCGTAAAGAGAACGTTGCGAACACAGCAAGCTCCAAGTCGATAAGCGGTTTGTTACACTTATCACTTTTTCAGCGGCTTTTTAAGGCAAAAGCCGCAAAAATAGACTTTTTTCTGTTGAATTTTTTTGAGTGTATGTTTGGTAGGTACGCTCAACAAAGGTTTACTTCATCTTCGCTTAATGCTCGGTACTCCCCTGGGGCAAGTGAGTCATCAAGAGTAACACCGGCTATGGCCTCTCGGTGCAGGGCGACCACCTCATTGCCAACGGCGGCTAGCATGCGCTTCACCTGATGATATTTACCCTCAACAATATGCAATCGAATTTGATAGGGGGCTAATACCTCAACTTTGGCTGGGCGAGTGAGTTCACGTTCGCCATGTAGCTGCACTCCTTGTTCAAGTTCATGCGCCGCGTGTTCGGTAATAGGTTGCCCTAACTCCACCACGTAGGTCTTGTATTTTTGCTTCTTTGGGCTAGTTATTTGATGTGTCCACTGACCATCGTTACTCAGCAGCACTAGGCCAGTGGTATCGATATCCAAACGTCCAGCAACATGCAATTCCTGCAAGTTGGGCTCATCCATTAAATCGAGCACCGTAGCATGTAAATCGTCACTATTAGCACATACATAGCCTTCGGGCTTATTAAGCATAAAGTAGCGCTTGCCCAAATAATGTAACTGTTCACCGTCTAGAGTAACAACGGTGTTTTCATCGATAGCGGTGTTTTGCTGTGTGGTCATCTCACCACCTACACATACCCGCTTGGCTTTGATCACGGCCTTGGTTTTGGTACGTGGTAACTGGGTAACGTGGCTAATGAACTTATCTAAACGGCAAGGAAACTTCATTGGGTCGGGGCTTTAATTTCGCTACAATGGCGCGAGTATAGCTTATGCGTCTCAGCGAAAACAGCCACCGTGAATAAAATCCTCTCACAGTACCAACAGCAAATTGATGCGCAAATACTTGCCGTTGATGATGCGCAACAACGGGCGGTCGAGGAGCTTGCGCGTTTAGCGCAGGAACTTGAGCAGCGCTCATCGTCTCATTGCTTTTGGCGTCGCCCTAAAGTCACGACCGGAGTATATTTATATGGCCCGGTAGGGCGGGGAAAATCAATGCTAATGGACTTATTCTTCCAGCATCTCAATAGTGATAAAAAGCAACGCTTACACTTCCATCACTTTATGGCTTTTGTGCATCAACGCCTGAGGCAGTTGCAGGGGGTGAAGAATCCTATGCGCCAGTTGGCAAAAGAGTATGCCAGAAGTACCGATGTGCTGTGTTTTGATGAGTTTTTCGTCAGCGATATCGGTGACGCCATGATTATGGCCAGGCTATTCGAGGCTTTGTTTGCCCAAGGTATGGTCTTGGTAGCAACCAGTAATTGCCATCCGCAGCAGTTGTATCGCAATGGGTTACAGCGAGCGCGCTTTGAACCTACCATCGCCTTACTCGAGGCGCATTGCCATGTCTGTGATGTCAGCGGTGAGCAAGATTATCGGCTGCAAGGGTTTGCTGGCTTTCGTTACTATCTCGCCTATGGCCCAGATGTGTTGAATGGGCTGTTTAAGCAGCAACAACGCTGTTCTATTGAGCCCTGTATACGAGAGATAAATCGACGAAGCATGCATTTTATGGCCTATGCCAGCGATGCGGCCATGATTGATTTCTTTGCCTTGTGTGGTGATGGCCGCGCCAGTGCAGATTATATGGAGCTGGCCCAGCAACTGCAGGTGCTTTATGTGGACAAAGTCCCAGCTATGGGAGTCGCGATGCACAGCGCACATGTAGCCCAAGGCACAGAAGATGGTTACATCCGCGATCAGGTCCCACAGCGCCAGGCTCAGTATGACGACGAAGCGCGGCGCTTTATTGCTTTGGTTGATGAATTTTATGATAACCATAAGTTGCTAGTTATCACTGCAGAGGTGGAGCTGGAGTCACTTTATCAAGGAGAGCGTTTAGCTTTTGAGTTTGCGCGTACCCAGTCGCGCTTAATTGAAATGCAACGTTGGTCTTTACCAAGCCATTAATGTTGTAGGCAGGCTTTTAGCCTTGCGCGGGTGTGAGCCCGGTTTACATTGTCAGGCTAAAGCCTGACCCACAACGGGTGTGTAGTTGGTTGTTGTCGGCAAGGCCTTTAGCCTTGCGCGGGTGTGAGGTTGATTTTGATTGTCAGGCTAAAGCCTGACCTACAACGGGTGTGTAGTTGGTTGTTGTCGGCAAGGCTTGTAGCCTTGCACAGCTGTTAGATTGATTTTGATTGTCAGGCTAAAGCCCGACCTACAATGGGTGTGTAGTTTGTTGTTGTAGGCAAGGCTTTTAGCCTTGCTCAGGTGTGAGGGCGGTTTCCATTGTCAGGCTAAAGCCTGATCTACAACGGGTGTGAAGTCGATTTCGGTTGTCAGGCTCAAGCCTGACCCACAACGGGTGTGTAGTTTGTTGTAGGGAGGGCTTTTAGCCTTGCGCAGCTGTTAGGTTGATGTCGATTGTCGGGCTAAAGCCTGACCTACAACGGGTGTGTAGTTTGTTGTAGGCAAGGCTTTTAGCCTTGCGCAGCTGTTAGATTGATGTCGGTTGTCAGGCTGAAGCCTGACCTACAACGGGTGTGTAGTTGATTGTTGTAGGCAAGGCTTTAGCCTTGCGCAGCTGTTAGATTGATGTCGATTGTCAGGCCAAAGCCTGATCTACAACGGATGTGTAGTTTGTTGTTGTAGGCAAGGCTTTTAGCCTTGCGCAGCTGTTAGATTGATGTCGGTTGTCAGGCTAAAGCCTGACCCACAACCAGTGTGTGGTTTAGTTTTTGTAGGCAAGGCTTGTAGCCTTGCGCGGGTGTGAGGTCGGTTTCGATTGTCAGGCTAAAGCCCGACCTACAACGGGTGTGTAGTTGGTTGTTGTCGGCAAGGCCTTTAGCCTTGCGCAGGTGTGAGGCCGGTTTCCATTGTCAGGCTAAAGCCCGACCTACAACCAAATTTTCTGTAGCTCTTGCCACTGCTTATCAAATTGACCACTGGGTTTAATCGTGAAATTAGAGCGTACAAACTGGTTCATTTTCCCTTCAACAAACGCTAGGAAAAGGTTTGCTAAGGTTCCCTCGTCACTTGCAAAGGCCTTACCCTCACGCAATTTACGTTCACGTAAAACCTGTTTGAACTGGGTTTCTAGCTTTTCAAATAGACTCTGAATGCGTTCACGTAATCGTTCGTTTTCGCCTTGCAGTGCATCACCAGTGAGAATTCGAGTAATCCCAGGGTTCTTTTCTGCAAACGCTAACAGTAGCATCAAAATGTTGTAGACACGGCTTTGCGTTTCTTTCTCGTTCTCTAAGATTAAGTTAATGCGAGACAGCAAGGTGTCTTCAATAAACTCAATTAATCCCTCGAACATACGCGCTTTGCTAGGAAAGTGGCGATAGAGGGCTGCTTCTGAAACGCCTACTTCGGCGGCCAATTTGGCGGTAGTGATACGCTGACCGGGACTAGTTTCCAGCATTTGCGCGAGTGATTGTAAAATCTGCTCTTTACGGTTAGTGCGACGTGAGGCAGCCATGGCGTTCCTTTTTAACAACTTTGGTGGTCACTGACCTTTATTATGAACGCCATATTAATGCTTTGTGAGGTCCCTTTCCAGTCTTTTGCGACCTTTACACTAACTTTGTAGCAATTGCTTCGATGACAGTAAGTGCTAACTTATCTTTTTTCATAAGCGCAATGCTTTGTGTGCTGTCATGACTAAATAAGGTCAGGGCATTATTATCGCTGTTAAACCCTTGCCCTTGTACCGAAACATCATTAGCGCAAATCATATCTAGTTTTTTATTCTTTAATTTACCCTGTGCATAGGTGGCGACATCTTGTGTTTCCGCAGCAAAACCAACAGTAAACGGCCTATTCTCAGACAGCGCAGCAACATCAGCAATAATATCCGGGTTTTTCACTAGTGTGAGGGTGAGTTCATCGCCTTGCTTTTTCATTTTCTGCTCGGCGATATCAGCAGCACGATAATCGGCTACGGCAGCGCAGCCAATGAAAATATCGGAGCTTGGCGCCAAAGCGAGTGCTTGTTGGTGCATTTGTTGTGCGCTTTGTACATCAATGCGCGTGACTCCGACAGGCGTTGGTAAATTAACCGGGCCGGAAATCAGATTCACTGTTGCTCCCATTGCCACCCCCGCAGCGGCTAAGGCATAGCCCATTTTACCTGAGCTATGGTTAGAGATGTAACGCACAGGGTCGAGTGCTTCACGGGTGGGACCGGCGGTGATGGTGAGGGTTTTCCCCGCTAATAACGGCTGTACTGTAGGGGCACACACTAACTCAACAAGCTCGTTGGGCTCGAGCATACGCCCGGCTCCTACATCACCACAGGCTTGCTCGCCCGCACCTGGGCCCCAAATGGCAATGTCTCGCTGTGCTAAGGTGGCTAAGTTCGCTTGCGTTGCCGCATGAGCATACATTTGCTGGTTCATGGCGGGAGCGATAGCAACTTTAGCTGGAGTGGCCAGCAACAAAGTAGTGAGCAGGTCATCGGCAATACCGGCCGCCATTTTGGCAATGATATTGGCTGTCGCAGGGGCAACGAGAATCAAGTCGGCCCATTTAGCAAACTCAATATGGCCCATCGCTGCTTCGGCCTGAGGATCGAGCAGTGAATCAGAAACAACTTCTCCTGATACCGCTTGCATCGTGAGCGGGGTGATAAAATGTTTAGCGCTGTCAGTTATAACCACTTTGACCTCACAACCGCGTTCTTTCAGCCGTCGGGTTAGCTCTGCACATTTGTATGCGGCGATGCCGCCACTGATCCCAAGGACCACCTTTTTATTTTGCATAACAATAGACAATATCGCTTGTGTGACAGCTTAGAAGATACCAGATGTGCCGCTATTGCACTATAGTTGAGAAAGGTTCATAAGCGCAAAAGCCAAGGAATGCCCATGCGACTCACTGACTTACCAGCCCAGCAACGGCCTAGGGAGAAATTACTTACTCAGGGTGCCGGGGCACTGAGTGATGCCGAATTACTCGCTATCTTTTTTAGAACGGGCATTGCCGGTTGCAATGCTATTGACCTAGCCCAACAGATACTCAGCCAAAGCCAAGGGTTGCATACTTTGTTGGCTGCTGAACATGACCATTTCTGCCGTTTTAAAGGTATGGGCACTGCTAAGTATACGCAATTGCAGGCGGCAATTGAGTTGGCGCGGCGATATTTACAAACAAGTTTGGAACGAGCGCTCAGCTTTGACTCACCACAAGCGGTGCAAGATTATCTCAAGTTAGAATTAAAAGGGCTGCAACGGGAAGTCTTTTTAGTGTTGTTTGTTGATGCCCAACACCGTTTAATAAGCACAGAAACGTTGTTTCAAGGCACCATAGATGCAGCGTCGGTATACCCCAGAGAAGTGGTTAAAGCAGCACTCAAGCATAATGCCGCTGCCGTTATTTTTGCGCATAATCATCCCAGCGGTATCGCCGAGCCGAGCCAGGCCGATGAAGTCATTACCCGCAAGCTAATACAAGCTCTTGGTTTGGTGGATATTCGTGTGCTCGATCATTTAGTGATAGGTGGTTGCCACGCGGTCTCTTTTGCCGAGCGTGGCCTACTGTAGCTATTTGTGCAATTTAAATGCAGTTTTTGCTTTCCCTTTGCTGCGTTGATCTTTATAATTAGCCGCTATCAAATTTACATATGAGCTGATTCTGAGATCAGGTTTCTTGATCTTTGCCTGTCTATGCTGTATAAAGAGCGCCCTTCGATTTATCCCGGGGCAGTATACAAAAAGGCCGTAAGGGAAAATTAAGCTCGAGCGAAGTTATTGGAGATAAATAGACATGTCTAAAGTCTGTCAAGTTACAGGTAAGCGCCCAGTGGTAGGTAACCACCGCTCACACGCGCGCAACGCGACTAAGCGTCGTTTCCTACCTAACCTACAAACTCACCGTTTTTGGGTTGAAAGCGAAAAACGCTTTGTATCACTACGTACTACTACTAAAGGTATGCGTATCATCGACAAAAAAGGCATCGACGCGGTACTGACTGATATCCGTGCTCGCGGCGAAAAAGTTTAAGGAGCCTGAGTCATGCGCGATAAGATTCGTCTAGTTTCAACTGCCGGTACTGGTTTTTTCTACACTACCGACAAAAACAAGCGTAACATGCCTGAAAAAATGGAAATCAAAAAATACGATCCTAAAGCTCGTAAGCACGTGATTTTCAAAGAAGCAAAAATCAAGTAATCTGATTTTAAGCGTACGCTTCCAAATTTGAAAACCCGACTTTATGTCGGGTTTTTTGTTGGCTGTAATTGTGGATTCTTGGTCGGTGGGTTTTGCTGTGCATCTTTCACCATCGACATTTTTGGTGGCTGCAGAGCAACAACCTTCTCACCACTGGCTGGTGGATTCTCCATTTGCGCGGTAATAATGCGAACCACTTTTTCGTTACCAATAATAAACAGCGGAATCGCTTCGCTATTTACTTCTTGATATTGTTGCCAGTCAAATTCATCACTTAATCGAGTCGCACTGACCTTACCGCCTTTGGCTATCAGGCTACTGAGCTTGGCATAAGAACCATTCTCGCCAAATAGAATTTGTCGAGAGAGGAAAGTAGCACTGTCTTTATTGGCTTTCGCGTGGTTTTGTGATGATTTGAGTGAGAATACTCGGTTTTCGCTAAATAAGTGGCTAAAGTATTGCACCCCTAATGCGTTGTGATGGCGGTTAGGTGAAAGTGCCAACACCTTACTGATGCTTGTTAGTGGCAGATACCGCTCGGCATGTTCCGATTGCGGATTACCATAATAGCAGGGCAAACCATCCATACGGGCCATTTTACAGTTTTCCCATGCCGGATCGGAGAGGTGCACATCGATATCTTGCTCTTTTAGGCCACAGGCTATAGCTCTGGCAACGTGGTTCGCACCAATGATGAGTAAGGTCGAGGGAGCAGGTTGGCGGACCCCGAGCATTTTGGCTAACGGGATGGCGGTGAGGCTATTTAAAACCACAGTGACAATTATCACCGTGAAGATTAAGGGCACCATTTTATTGGCATCCACAATACCGGCATCGGCCATACTGAGCGCAAACACCGAGCCGACAGCGGCGGCAACAATACCGCGAGGCGCAATCCATGCCAGTATCAGCCGTGATTTGACGGGCAAGTCACTGCCATAAGTAGAAATTAAAATATTCAGTGGTCGAGCGACAAACAGCACAATGGCCAAAAAGATAAAGACTTGTGCATCCAGAGCCAGTAAATCTTCAAGCTTGAGGCGTGCTGCCAGCAAAATAAACAAGCTAGAGATAAGAATCATCGACAGGTCTTCTTTAAATTCAAGCACCGAGTCAATTTCCAAATCGTCTTGGTTCGCAAGCCAAATACCAAATACCGTCACCGCTAGCAACCCAGACTCATGACTGAGATGGTTCGAGACGGTAAAGCTGATAAGCACTAGCGCAAGAATACCAAACTTATGCAGCTCATAAGGGAGCCATTCGCGACGAATCAATTGCGTTGTTAACCATCCTGCGGCAGCACCGAGCGAAAAGCCCACACTCAGCGTGGTGACCAATGCCCCTAAGGTGTGACTAAACACATCGCTTTGCCCCACTAACATCACCGCCTCGAACACTAACACAGCGAAGAGCGCACCGATGGGGTCAATCACAATACCTTCCCAGCGCAGCACTCGGTCAATGTCTTGAGTGGGGCGCATGGCGTTAAGTAGGGGCGCGATAACCGTGGGCCCGGTAACGACCAATACTGCGCCTAGCACTGCTGCAACACGCCAATCGAGCTCAAGCAACCAATAAGCACTTAAGCTGACGACTAGGCAGGTTATGAGCATGCCAATGGAGCACAGGTTGCGCACCACCTTACCAATGCCCTTTAGCTCCCTAAAGTGGAGCGTGAGCGCGCCCTCAAAAAGAATAATCGCCACCGATAAGGACACCACTGGAAACAGTAAGTCGCCAAGGAGTTCGTCGGGCTCGAGTAACGAGGTGGTTGGCCCAAGTAATAAGCCAGTGAGTAAAAGAAATAAAATAGCGGGAACACGGAAGGCCCAGGCGAGCCATTGCGCAATAACACTACATAAAGCAATTCCTGCAATATAAATTGCTGACATAAAGACCCTTATTATCTGTCCATGAAAACTCAGTATGAGATAAGCAGAGCGTGATGACAACGTTTTGCTACATCAGTCAAACACGCATAACTACCCACCTTTTAACGTGAGATATAGCGAAGCTGATTACTCTTTAAGTAAAAAAGAGCCTTAGATCACTAAAAATTCATAATAGGTCAAAATTTTATGTATTCATCGCTAGAGTGCATTTTTACGCGCTTAGGGGCTATTTCAATGCGCTATAAATAGCATGAATACTGGCTATGACTAAGTTTTGACCTTGATTTTTATATCTAAATCCGCATAATAACGTTCGTAGACAAATTATTAGAGTGCTAATTAATTGTGGTTTTTAGCCAGCCTCGTCGTACGCAACCGCTGTTATCACAGCGTAAACCACAACTGTTAGTGCTTTCCTTTTAATTGGTTTTGGAACAGCTTGATGCCTGTGCTTGTTAGCGTTGGGTAGGTAAAGCCGTAAGCAAAATTTAGCGTCGCCCCAGTTGTTATATCGCGACGCTTTTTATTGCCCAAAACTAAAGTCCACCTAGGGTGGCCAAACAGGATAAGGAATGCATTTTTATACATATCTCTCTCTCGCATTGTATTTTTTAGCCATGCTTGGCATTGGCTTGTTCGCTTATCGCAACTCCACAAGTGATATTTCTGGCTACATTCTAGGTGGCCGTCAAGTGAGCCCTCATGTGACTGCCTTGTCTGCAGGAGCATCGGATATGAGTGGTTGGATGCTAATGGGCTTGCCAGGAGCCATGTTCTTAACTGGTTTCGACACCGTGTGGATTGCACTGGGCTTGGTTTTAGGTGCACTGGCCAATTATTTATTAGTTGCACCGCGTCTGCGGGTGTACACAGAAATGGCCGATGATGCACTGACGCTACCGGACTTCTTCGATAAGCGTTTTAATATGAGCAAAGGGCCGATTCGCGTGATTTCAGCGGCAGTGATCATCTTGTTCTTTACGCTCTATACCTCGGCAGGGTTAGTTGCAGGCGGGAAGCTGTTTGAATCGGCATTCGGTTTAAGCTACCACCTTGGCTTAATCATTACCGTTTCGGTGGTTGTGGCCTACACTTTATTAGGTGGCTTTTTAGCCGTGAGCATGACCGACTTTGTCCAAGGCTGCATTATGTTTGTGGCATTAATACTCGTGCCGATTGTGGCTTACATGCAGTTTAATGGCAGTGCCGATATGCTTAATTTTGCGCAGCAATCAATTCCAAGTTTTAGCGAATCTTGGCAGAGCATCACCTTGCTGGGCATAGTATCAAGCTTGGCTTGGGGATTAGGTTATTTTGGCCAGCCTCATATCATTGTGCGCTTTATGGCGATTCGCTCGGTAAAAGATATTAAAACGGCGCGTAATATTGGTATGAGCTGGATGACAGTCACCATTTTAGGTTCGCTAGGAACAGGCTTAGTTGGGGTTGCTTATGCCAACAAATTTGGTTTGCAAGTGGCTGACCCAGAGACAATTTTCGTTATTTTTTCGGAAATTTTGTTCCACCCTCTGATTAGCGGCTTTTTACTCGCCGCGATTTTAGCGGCGATCATGAGCACCATCTCATCACAGCTGTTGGTGTCATCAAGCTCGCTGACCGAGGACGTATACCGTGCTTTTTCAAAAACTGAGGTAGAGCAAAAAACCTTAGTAAAAATCGGCCGGATAGGGGTTTTCGCCGTGGCACTCGTTGCTACCTTACTGGCACTGGACAAATCTAATAGCATTTTGTCATTGGTCAGTAATGCCTGGGCTGGTTTCGGTGCCGCATTTGGCCCATTAGTATTATTTAGCCTGTGTTGGTCGAAAATAACCCACCAAGGCGCGCTCGCTGGAATCGTTGTCGGCGCAGCAACTGTTTTATTCTGGATATTTGCACCAGTGCTTAGTGACGGGGGCACGCTAAGCAGTGTTATTTACGAAATTGTTCCCGGATTTATCGCAAGTTCACTTGCAATCGTTGTGGTGAGTAAGCTTTCTCAGGCACCGTCAGCCGAGGTGAAAGAAACTTTTCATGCAACTGAGCAAAAACTTGAGCAACTTAGCTAAAGCTAGTAAGGAAAGTAATCGCAATGCAAAATTTTAAATGGCAACGCATCGTACTCAAAGTAGGCAGTGCCTTAATTGCACCCGAGCAAAATGGCTGTAGTTCACGCTATTTACTCACCATAGCTCAGTTTATTGTTCGTTGCCGCGCCCAAGGTATTGAAGTTATTTTGGTGTCATCAGGCTCTGTGGCTGCGGGCTCACACTTATTCCCAGAGGATAAGCCGCGCTCTGTAGCACTTAAAAAAGCAATGGCAGCCGCTGGGCAAATGGAGATGATGGCAACATGGGATCGCTTTTTTGATTTCCCATCAGCACAGATTCTGCTAACGCACGGTGATTTACGTGACCGTGAGCGTTACACCAGTGTACGCGACACCATTTTTACCTTGCTTGATCACGGTGTTCTACCTGTCATCAACGAAAATGACACGGTGACTACTGATGATTTGAAAGTAGGTGATAACGACAACTTATCAGCTATGGTAGCAGCGGCTGCTGATGCCGACGCATTAATGATTTTCTCAGATGTGGATGGCCTTTATGACAAGAATCCTAACTTGCATACCGACGCTGTGCTGTTACCTGAGATCAGTGAAATTGATGAATCTATTTACGCCATGGCTGGGTGTGCTACCAGTGCTGTAGGCACCGGCGGCATGAAAACCAAAATCGAGGCGGCAGAAAAAGCCACTTCCCATGGTATTACTACATTTATTCTAAATGGCTTTAAAGAGCAGACCTTTAACTTGTTGTTAGAAGGTAAAAACCCGGGCACTATCTTCTTGCCGTATGAAAAACCAATGCAAGAGGCAGTCCATTGGCGTACACATACCGCCAGTGAGCAGGGTGAGGTGATTGTTGAAGGTGACTTCAGCGAGCCATTAGATGAAAACGCCGAGCAGATTAACCCGCAAGGCATTATCGAGGTTCGGGGCGAGTTCTCCGTTGGCGACACTATTTTGGTGCGCAGCGACGACGGCACTAAGCTGGCTAAGGCACGAGCAAACTACAGTAGCTGTTTGCTGAACTTTATTGCCGAGAATGAAACCAGTGAGTTTAGCGATGAAGCACAAGATTCCATCGGCCCGATTATTTCAGACGAAGACATTGCAGTATTGGAGAAATCATGAGTTTAGTTAAGGATATTTCAGCTCAAGCAGCAAAAGCCGCTAAGGTGCTTGCTCTGCTTGATACAGAGAGTAAAAACAACGTACTTAAAGAAATGGCTGAGGCACTGCGTGCCAATAAAGAGCATATTAAGGCGGAAAACGAATCAGATCTTGCCAATGCGCGAGACAACAACTTAGCTGCAGCCATGGTCGACCGTTTGACGCTGACCGATGAGCGTATTGAAGATATGGCCGTGGGCATTGAAACCATTGCCGATCTCGATGACCCAGTAGGTCAGTTGCGTTCATTGGGTGAGCGCCCCAATGGTATCAAAATCAATAAAATGCGAGTGCCTCTTGGGGTGATTTGCATGATTTATGAAGCCCGTCCAAACGTAACAGCGGATGCTGGCGCACTGTGCTTCAAATCAGGTAATGCGGTTATTTTGCGTGGTGGTAAAGAGGCTTTAGCGTCAAGTAAAGCCATTGCCAGTGTACTGCACAGTGTGCTTGAGAAACACAACTTGCCGACGGCGCTTATCTCAGTGATCCCTGATCCAGACCGTGGCCTGTTGATGGATCTTATGCAGCAGCGTGACACCATTGACTTGATTATTCCTCGCGGCGGCGAAGGGCTGATTAATTTTGTGACTGAAAACAGTACCGTACCGGTTATTCAGCACTTTAAAGGGGTGTGTCACCTGTATGTTGATAAAGATGCAGACCTTGATGTGGCGATGAACCTGTTGCTGAACGGTAAGACTCAGCGTACCGGTGTGTGTAACGCGCTAGAGGGCTTAGTTGTGCACCAAGAGGTGGCAGAGGCGTTTTTAGCTCGTGCGGCAAAAGAGCTTGAAGCAAAAGGTGTGCGTGTTAATGCTGATGCTCAAGCAGCGAAATTCTTCAGCAATGCGAATGTCATTGGCGATGATGAATTTGGTGAAGAGTACCTTGATCTTGAAATCGCGGTACGTATCGTTGCTGACTTTGATGCAGCCGTGGCGCATATTGATCGCTTTGGTAGCTTCCACACCGAAGTTATTTGTACCAAAGACGAGCAAACTGCCAACTTGTTCCAGCGCAGTGTTGATGCGTCAGTCGTGATGGTAAATGCCTCCTCACGTTTCTCTGATGGTTCGCAGCTAGGTCTAGGCGCTGAAATCGGCATCGCAACCACTAAGTTGCACGCTTACGGGCCTATGGGCCTAGAGTCATTGACCACAGAAAAATACTTAGTGAATGGTGAAGGACAAATTCGTAGCTAATCACGACTAAGATTTAAAAAGCCCAGCTTAGTGCTGGGCTTTTTTGTGCTCTAAAGGTTATTTTACGAAGCGCTCTAGCTCGCTTTGAGTGGTGCGGGTTAGGTGCTCTGAGCGTGCGCATTGCTCTGCGGCTTGGTCTATTTGCGCTTTTGCGTCTTCACCTAAGGTTTTAATTTGCTCCACCGATTGCTGAGTATTGGCCTGGGTTTGCTCCAGTTCATGCACTGCTGCGACAATATCCTGCAATTGTTGTTGGTTTTTCTCAAAGTCTTGCACTAGTTCACTAAAGCCTGAAGCCGTGTTACCGATTGCTTGTTCAGCGCTTGAAGAGTGCTCAATAAGTTGCTCTGACTCTTGGTTAGTATCGCTTACCAGAGTGCCCATTTTATTAATAAAGTCGCTAATTTGCTGGGTCGCATCACTGACTTTAAGTGATAGTGAGCGAACCTCATCAGCAACGACAGCAAAGCCTCTGCCTGCTTCACCGGCGCGAGCAGCTTCAATGGCTGCATTAAGGGCGAGCAGGTTAGTTTGATCGGCAAACCCTTCGACCATTTGCAAAATACTGCGAATGTTCTCTGAGTTTTCTTTCAAGCCTGCAACGGTGTCGGCAAATCGCCCTAATAGCTGCGTGATCTTATGAATTTGCGATACCAATTGGCTAAGCTCTTCAGATGAAGTGCGTACAAAGGTGAGGTTCTCACTGTTGTCACTGAACACTGCATCCGTATTGGCGACGATTTGCTCTAGGCTATGCGTGACTTGCGTGGTGCTCGCTGCAATCTCACTACTAAATTGTAATTGTCGAGCTCCCAATTCAGCTGTGTTTTGCATGGATAAATTGACCTGCTGATTGCTATCAGCAGCTTGGGCTGCACCTTCATAGGTGGTATTTAAAAGGGCGCTTAGATGGTGTACAAACTTATTATATTGCTCTGATAAGTCACGAAATTCATCATACGTGAATTGGGGTAATCGCGCATTTAAGTTGGCATCTTGTTGATTGACTTGCTCTAACGTATCGCGCATCGCTTGCACTGGGCGCACGATTAAATGGCGCATATAGAACACCGTAAAAATAAAACCACCGACGACTAATAGCGAGATCACCGCAAACAGCGCCAAACCTTGTTCTTGAGCGCTCAGTTCGCGATACAGCCAAACTAAAGTAAGTAACTGTAAAGCAAACAAAAAGCTAAGGTTGCCAACAATCTTACGAGTTAGCGTATAAAAAAATGTTTCTTCAATATAATTGTACATGCGCATAAACCAACTCATTGATGAGGGCTCCGTTTGCCTGAGTAGACGTCAATGTATACATGCTCAGTATTGTATAAAGCAAAAGATTTTCAAGTGTTTAGCGATGAAGTAAGCGCCTAGCTAGGCATCATTCGCTAAAATCATCTTAGTATTGCATGGGTAATTGGTGAAAATGCCATCAACTCCCAGTGCTCGCATATCAAGAATATCTTCTTTCTTATCTACAGTATAAGCATAGACCTCGAGCCCGCGCTGTTTCGCATCGGCGACAAACTCGTGGTTTACGAAGTTTTTGTCTAAGTGCAAGCTATACGCATGCAAGCGTTGAGCAAACTCAGCGTAGTTGAGCGGGATAGAGGAAGTCAGCGCCCCAATTTTCACCCAAGGTAGATGTTGCTTCAACCATACGAGTTGATGGTGATCAAAAGAAGAGACAATAAGCTGCTCTCGCTGTAATAAACCCTGTTGTACATTGTGCTCTAGGGTAGCAACGAACTTATCGAGTGAGAATGTGTGTTTAAGTTCTAGGTTTAGTAAGGTCTTATTCCCTATCCAGTCGATCATGTCTTGCAGCCCCGGCACGCGCTGTCCTTGGCCGGCATCATAACGTTGAATTTCTGCTAAAGGGGTTTTATTGACCTTGCCTTGACCTGAGGTGGTTCTATCAAGCCAGGTATCATGAATGATGACATAGTCATCAAGACAGCTTTGTAGGTCGACTTCTATACCATCGACGCCCACAGAAAGGGCACTTTCTATGGCGATTTGCGTATTTTCCGGGTAGTTACCGCTGGCACCGCGATGAGCAAATACTTTCATTTCTTATCAGTCCGTCTAGCAGGGTCATTGCTATCTTTGTTGATGGCAATCAATTTATCAAGGGCATTTATCGCGATTGTCGAGATACTGACCAAGTCTCAAAAAATGCTGCACTGACAACCAGCATACCGCCTATCAGCGTGGCGATGTCTGGACGCTCTTGCAATAAAATAAAGGCCAAAATGGTGGCATAGAGGGGCTGTAAGCAAGAGATAAGCCCAGCCGTTGTTGCACTGAGTTGGCGCAACGAGGCGGCAAACAATGCATGGGGAGTGGCTGTAAATACAATGGCGACCAAAAACAGCAGAGCAATATCACGCTGCGTAACGGCCATGGGGGGAACCTCAACAAAGGCACATAGCATTAGACTGGCGACCAAGGTTTGATAAAACATGGTTTGCGGGCCGCCATAGTGGTTGAAGTACTGGCGCTGCAAAATATTACGAAGGGCAAAGCATAATGCAGAAAACACCCCGGTCGCTATGCCCAAAGTGACATCATTTCCCAGTGTTGCTTCTGGTATGAGTAAGTAAATTCCGACACTGACGGCAATGGCACTGATCATATCCTTAAGCTTGGGCAAAGCGCGATGAAAAAGCGGTTCAATCATAACGGTTAGAACCGGATAACTAAAAAACGCGATAATGCCGATGGTGATCCCGGCAAGCTGCATTCCAGCAAAATAGGTTACCCAGTGCACGCCAACGATGGCACCGAGTGCCAGTGCTATTAGATAGTCTTTGGTGCTTCTTAGGGCGATGGGCTGGCGCATTGCACCGAGCATGATAACTAAGGCAAAGGCTGCGATTGCGGTGCGATATACGGTGATATCTAACGCTGGCAGGTGAATTAACTTGGCGAATAAGGCGGTGCCACCAAACAGTAGAACCGCTGTATGCAAAAAGAATAAGCTTTGTTTGTGAGAGCTCATAGCGCGTCAAAGGCTGTTTTTTTGCCAGCATACCATGAGCTATATAACAAAGCAGGTGCTGACAAATGTCATCTGCTATTGATGACAAAGGTGACTGCGCAGCGGATGGTAAATAAGCAATGATAAAGATGTCCAAACAACAGGAGAGACATCATGAAAATAACCATTATCGCTTTGGCACTTATCAGCGCCGTGACCACTTCGACCTTTGCCAGCTCAACCGATGTGCAACACATTGAGCAAGCAGCAGCCACTCTAGATATACAAGAGCTACGCTTACATAGTCAATCAGCTCAGGGTTACGAGCAAGGCTTGGCCTATTACCGCTTGAGTATGAGTCAGTACTTGCAAGCACAACAGCAGGCGGCGCAGCAAAGCCTGGAGATGGCGCAGCAGAGCTTAGAACAACTTCTCGCTGAGCCTTTGTCAGATACCGAATTAGGCGAGGCCAAAGCTTTGCTGGCCCAAGTGTATGGCTTCAAAATCACCTTTAACCCTCTCAAAGGGGCGTACTACGGGCCTAAAGCTGGTAAGTTATTATCCCAAGCAGAGCGTCTTGCACCTAATAGTCCGCGTGTACACCTTATAAAAGGTGTTAGTGCTTATAACACCCCGTCCATGTTTGGCGGTTCAAAACAACAGGCCTTGCGTGATTTTAATAAAGCAGTGTTATTGTTCTCTCAGCAACAGGACACTCGCTATGGGTGGGGAGAGGCAGAAACCTACACATGGCGTGGGCTAACACAAAAGGAGCTTGGCCATGGCGAGCAAGCCTTAGCCGACTGGCAGCAGGCGCTGCAAGTGAACCCTGATTATGGCTGGGCGAAAATGCTTATCGCTAAAAATCAGTAGATTATGAGCACAAGCCCATCAGCGCGGTGGTATTGATAACCACCGCCGCTTGTTATTTACTAGCTCATACAGCGTCATGGTCGCTCTATGAGTTAAAGGCCACAGGAAAACCGTTATATGCTTTACTCCTACACTATCGCACAAAACCAGAAGCCTTTTTGGAACTGGATGCCACTTATTTTCTCAAGTTTTTACTTTTTACCTTTAATCATGGCGAGCGATTATTTTTCGTCGGCACAGATCGCGTTAGCCATCGTCGCTTACATTGTTTTTGTCGGGCTGTATGGCTTCGCTCTTCGGGTTAAAGGGAGCAAGCTCGTTGCCTGTGTGATTGCCATGCTGGTGCTGTGTATTGCAGCAACGGCTATCACCCCTGGAAGCCAGGCATTATTTGGTTTTATCGCGTTTTTATGTGGTTTTCACTTTATTGGCTGGCAAGGGAAAGCTGCGTTAGTGATTATTTTACTGGGCGCGACCCTAAGTGGCGTGGTCTTTGCCCCGGCGCAGCTCGGTTATTACTTGCTTCCGGCGGTGGTAGTCAGTATTGGTATTTTCTTTTTTGGTGTCTTTGAGCGCCGCGAGCGTCAGCATGCACGAGCTAAAGCACGTAGCGAGCAACAAATTGAGCATATTGGCGCGGTGGCTGAGCGTGAGCGCATCGCTCGCGATCTCCATGACTTACTAGGGCATTCGCTATCAAGTATTGCCTTAAAATCAGAGCTCGCGCAAAAAATGCTTGATGCCAAAGAAAGTGAGCGAGCCAGCGTCGAGATCAACGAGGTAAGTCAGTTGGCTCGAGACTTACTCAGCGAAGTGCGCCAGGCGGTGGCGGGGATGAAGCAAATGGGCCTGGGTGGAGTGTTAGAAACCATTACTAAAAATTTGCAAAGCCAGAACATTCAATGCCATGTTGGGCCAGCGCCACGCTTGCCGAGCACGATTGAGAGTGCACTGTGCTTTATCTGCAAAGAAGCGGCAACCAATGTTATACGCCATAGCAAGGCGACTCACTTTGGGGTTGAGTTCAAAGAGACTGATAGCTATTGGCAAGCGAGTATGTTCGATAATGGCAAAGAAACGAACGTCTCTTTTGGCAACGGACTTAAGGGCATTCAAACACGCTGTGAGCAGTTAGGTGGTGAACTCGACATCAACACTGAGCAAGGCGTGCGTTTAACATGCACATTTTTAAAATAAGGGGGCGGCGATGATACGCGTTGTTGTTATAGAGGATCAGGCGCTAGTGCGTAATGCCATTGTTGCTTTACTAAATTTAGACCCTTTTATTGAAGTGGTTGGTGAAGCCAGTGACGGCCAATCAGCGCTCACATTATTGACTGAAGTACGGGCTGATTTACTACTCAGCGATATTGAAATGCCCAATATGAGTGGCTTGGAGCTGGCCGAGCAAGTCACCCATGAAGGTATACAAATCGTGATTATGACAACATTTTCTAAATCTGGTTATATTCGCCGCGCACTGGATGCGGGTGTACGCGGATTTATTCTCAAAGAAGCGTCCAGTGATTATCTAATCGATGCATTAAAGAAAGTCCATCAAGGGCAAAAAGTTATCGACCCAGAGTTGGCATTGTTAGCGCTGGAGGATAATAACCCGCTAAGTCGTAAAGAAAGTGCCGCACTTAAGCTCACCGAAGAAGGGCTAAAAACCAGTGATATCTCCGCGCAGCTCTATTTAAGCGAAGGCACGGTACGCAATTATCTCAGTGAAGCGATTAGTAAGTTAAATGCCTCCAATCGCAGTGATGCAGCGCGTATCGCCAGACAAAAAGGATGGTTGTAAATAATAACACTTACGGCTGTCTGGCCAGTGGGCTTGGATGCCAGACTATAAAAGTAATAAAAAGAAAGGAAATGGTGGAGCTAAGCAGGGTGAGAAACGCTCCAAAAAAGCACTGCTTTTTTAGTTTTGAACGCGAGGTAAGGACACCGAGCCGGGGGATGGGCTTGGATGCCAGACTAAGAAAATAATAAAACAAGAAGGAAATGGTGGAGCTAAGCAGGGTGAAAAACGCTCGAAAAAAGCACTGCTTTTTTAGTTTTGAACGCGAGGTAAGGATACCGAGCCGGGGGATGGGCTTGGATGCCAGACTATAAAAATAATAAAAAAGAAAGGAAATGGTGGAGCTAAGCAGGGTGAAAAACGCTCGAAAAAAGCACTGCTTTTTTAGTTTTGAACGCGAGGTAAGGATACCGAGCCGGGGGATAGGCTTGGATGCCAGACTATAAAAATAATAAAAAAGAAAGGAAATGGTGGAGCTAAGCAGGATCGAACTGCTGACCTCCTGCGTGCAAGGCAGGCGCTCTCCCAGCTGAGCTATAGCCCCACTAAAAAGTGGCTTGTCCGTTAGGACGTTTGGTATTTTATTAATTTTACTTTCAAGGTCAAGTACCGCATCAAAAAAATCACGCAAACCTAAACATTATCTTTATCTGATGCACGCACTAAGGTGCGGGCTGTCGCTTCGTGACAATACGCTCCCCAAAGCGCGGGGGCTTTGATACAGTAGGGAAAGTTAATAATAAGAATGTCTTTATCATGTATAAATTAATCACGGTGGCCTTGTTTTATTGCGCTTTAACGGCCTGCTCATCATCTTATGATGAACCCGAATATGAGGTGCAGTCACAGCAGTTTTACGGCAAAACCACAGAGCAAGGGCAGAAAATATTTGCCTATGTTATTACTGTCAAAGCCAGCCGCAGAGAAATGCTCGACCCGGATGAAGCCATCACTCGCCGTGAGTTTGAACGTTATGCTGAAAAAGAGTACTTCGAAGAATCGCGGGTGCTGAAGCTGCAACTTGAAGATCAAGGTGCCGCAGCCCTAAAAAAAGAGCTCGATGAGCGCCAGTATTGCCCCGGTGACTATGAAATAACACAAGTGCTATGGCGCGATTTAAGTGTGCAGTTGCGCGGTGAGTGCCTGTAATGAGTCGTGCTATTGCAGCGCTGGAGGCGCTTTTTACGGCTTTGGATATCACTTGTGAGAAGCTCTCTCACCCGCCCTTAGCTACGGCACAAGCGGCCGACAACATTGCCTTAGAGCGCCCCGGAGTGAGGCTAAAAAATCTATTTTTACGAGACAACTATGGCCGCCGGCATTTTTTACTGATCACCGCCCATGACGCGCAGGTGGATCTCAAAGCGCTTTCTACAGCGCAGCAAGTATCGCGTCTTGGCTTTGCATCGAATGAGCGGTTAGAGCGTTATTTAGGCGTACACCCCGGGTGTGTATCAATGTTGGCATTGATGAATGACCCTGAAAATCAGGTCGAATTATGGCTAGATGAGGCCATTTGGCAGAACACTCCACCTGGTACGCTTTATCACTGCCATCCTTTTGACAATCGTTATACTTGGCTGGTGGCCAAGCAGGACTTACTGCGTCTGTTCAGGCATTGGCAGCATCAAGTGCAGGTTTTGTCGGTTCCCAAACGTTGTGGCACGGCGATGAGTAAGTAGCCACATAGACACACAAGTAGTAAACACCCTAAAAAAGCACGCTCACCGTAGGCTTGATACAACAACCCGGGAACAAACGAGCCCAGTGCGCCGCCGCTGTAGTAAAAAGACACATACACTCCATTGGTGAGGCTGGCGCTGGCGCTGCTGAGGCGGTTTACTAGCGGAGCCGCGGTGGCATGAATAATAAACATCGATGCACAAAAACAGGTAAAGGCAACGAGGAAAGCCGGCAAACTATGCCAAAACATCAGCGCAATGGTGGCGCTGTAGCCTAAAAATACCGTGGCCAATAAACTGAAAATATTCGCACAGCGTTTTTGCAAATAGGGAGTAACAAAGGTCGTTAACGCTCCTAATAGGTAACCGCTATAAACTAAACCAATATTTTTGGTATTGGTCATGGCGTAGGTACTGCGCAAAATAAAGGGCAAATAATTCAACAGCGCTGCAAAACAGAAAAACATACAAAAAACACTGGCGTAAAGCGTAAGTATGCGCGTATTTAACAGTGCGCTAAGGTTACCCCGCAGTGGTGTATGGGCTTGGCGTATGGGCGCCCGATGGGCGCGAATGCATGCAGCGAGTGCCAACAATAACAGTGAATTAAGCCAAAAAAAGCTTTGCCAGCTGAGATACTCAGCGAATCCAGCTGCTAAGGCGCGACCTAAAAAGCCACCAGCGATGGTACTGCCAATATAACCGCTCATTTTTTTGCTCACTTCAGCGCCTTGGTAGCGTATCGCAATACTGGCCGTCATCGCGGTGAGTGCGGCGGGCAGTGCCAAACCTTGAATTAATCGCAGCGCTTGCAACTGCCAAAATTGCTCGGTGAGTGGTATCAAGGCGTTGGTTAAGGCGAGCGTGACCATCACTACTTGGAGCACCCGGTATAAGTTGCGGCGATTGAGAATGACCCCATAAAGTAAAGGAGCAATGGCCAAAGGGGCCATGGTCAGGGTCATGAGCGAGCCAGCAGTGGCCGGGGATACTTGATAATGCTGTGCGAACAGCGCCAAAAGGGGTTGTACGGCGTAAAGAATAAAAAAAGTAAAGACCGAGCAGGTCAGTAACAACCAATAAGACATAAACCCAAGTACATAAAATGAGTAGCTGCAGCATCAGTGTATCATAAGTTCAGGGGCAAACCTTGGCTTGCGCTTAGTCAAAGTTTCTCGCAATCACTTCTGTTACTGTCATTTCCGAAAATGATGAGTAAAATAACCTTATTCAGTTCGTATTTTACAAGTGATAGTTATGGGGTCATTACAAGATCAGCTTCTTAAAGCCGGGCTAACCAACGAGCACAAAGCTAAACTGGCCAAGTCGGAAAAGCGTAAAGCACAAAAGAAAAAGAAGAAAAAAGGCGCCACTAGCGACCAAAGTGATTTGCAAAAGCACATTGAGCAAACCAAACAAGCGCAGCAAGAAAAAGCTAATCAGCTAAATGAGCAGCGCCAACAGGAGCTTAAAGAGCGAGAGCAGGTTGCACGGGTAAAACAAATTCTTGAACATCACAATCAAGATGAGATTCGCGGTGAGCTTACTTTCAACTTCACCTACGACAATAAAATTAAAGAAATTGATGTTAATGCACAAACCCAGCAGGCGCTGGCAAAAGGGCGCTTAGCCATTTGCGTATTAGAAGGCCAGTTTTATGTGCTGCAAGATGAGCCAGCCCGTAAAATAGCCGAGGTCGATGAAAAATATATTGTTTTCCATGTGGAAAATGAGGACGACCAAAAAGACGAGGACGATCCGTACGCAGACTACGAAGTACCTGATGATCTAATCTGGTAGTCAAAGGCGACGGCACGAGCACAGTAGTCGGTGGCACTCAGTGTAGGTTAATTCTTAGTTGCTAGGTTTAAGAACATGGGTCTACACTCATTGTTAACATTTTATCTACCGTCAACATAAGAGTAACTACTATGAAAAAACTAACAAAAGTCCTTGTGGGAACTGGTGCCTTAGCATTATCGGCATTAACTATGAATGTTCATGCTGCCGATGGCAAAGCGCTCTACACCGAGAAAAACTGCCACACTTGCCACGGCGCTGATGGTAAAGCACCGATCATGCCTTTGTATCCTAAACTAGCAGGGCAGAACAAAGAGTATATGGTAGCGCAAATGAAAGATATTAAGTCTGGCAAGCGCAACAATGGCATGTCGGCAGCGATGAAAGCCATGGTAATGAACATCAGTGATGCGGAGTTTGAAGCCATTGCCGAATACCTTGCCAACGTAAAATAAGGTCATTATTTTAAAAAAGCCATCGTAGGTTTGCCTGCGGTGGCTTTTTTTATTGAATGACACCCTAGAAGTGTTTAGACTTCTATACATCTATTTTAAGTGGAGTAACTCATGAGTGTGATCCCGACATTACCCCCGTTAAGCGTACGCGATAAGGTCAGTGATCTGGAGTGGCGTTTACGCGTTGATTTGGCGGCGTGTTATCGCTTGGTTGAGCATATGCGTTGGGGCGATTTAATTTACACCCATATGTCGGCGCGTATTCCCGGCACTGATGAGTACTTGGTGAATGCATTTGGCTTGAGCTTCGATGAGGTGACTGCCTCTAATTTAGTGAAGGTGAATCTGCAAGGCGATATTCTTGACGACACGCCCCATCAAATAAACCCAGCGGGTTTCACTATTCATAGCGCCATTCACGAAGTACGCGATGATGCCCACTGTGTAATCCACTTGCATACCAAAGAAACCATCGCTGTAGCCAGTGTTAAGGGTGGCCTGCAGCCTTACAGCCAGCACTCTATGTTCTCATTGCCATCATTGTCGTACCACGAATACGAGGGGTTGGCAGTGAATGACGAGGAAAAGCAGCGCTTACAACAAGACTTAGGCACTACTAACCATATGTTGTTAGTGAATCATGGCGGGTTAACCGTCGGGCCAACGGTGGGCGATGCCTTTATGCGTTTCTATGACTTGCAGCGGGCGTGTGAAATTCAAGTAGCCATTCAAAGTATGAATCAGCCACCTACGCCTGTGCCTCAGGCTATTATCGATAATATTTATAATCAAGCGAATGTGGTCCACAGCGGCAGCACCGGCGGGCAAAAAGCGTGGCCAGCTATGCTTCGTAAAGCATATCGTCTTGACCCTAGCTTTGCTGAATAACAAGGATAAGCCATGAAAGTAAATCGTGTAGAAATATTTGATATTCACTGCCCAGAGCGCCCAGCTTGGACACCCGTATTTGTGCGTATTCACACCGATGAGGGGATCAGTGGTGTAGGTGAAGCAGGCTTGGCTTATGACTTGGGGCACAGCGCTGCAGCAGCGATGATTAAAGAAATGGCGGATGCATTTTTAATCGGTCATGACCCATTCCAAACGGAACTGTTATGGTCGCGGATGCTGCGTGAGAGTTTTTGGGGGCTCGGTGGTGGGCCGGTGGTCTACGCCGCCATGAGTGCGATAGATACCGCGCTTTGGGATATCAAGGGTAAAGCTTTGGGCTTACCTGTATACCAATTATTGGGCGGCAAGGTGAATGATGAACTGCGTACTTATGCGTCGCAGTTACAGTTTGACTGGGACAGCGAATTTAAGGCCTTAGTGCAGCCGCAAGAGTATGCTGAAGCCGCACTTAAGGCGGTGGCGCAAGGCTACGATGCTGTGAAAGTAGACCCAATTCAATACGATAAACAAGGGAACACTTACTACGATCGCACTAAGATCATCGACCGTGGCGAGATGAAACTGTACCGCGCGCGGATGCAAGCTATTCGCGAAGCGGTGGGGGACGAGGTGGATATTATTTTTGAATGTCATAGCCTGCCCGGAGCAACATCGGCAATTCAGATTGGTGAAATCGCTGAAGAATTCGATTGTATGTACTACGAAGAGCCGGTGAATTACCTCAACCATTCTTTGCATGCAAAGGTGGCAGACAAAGTCGCCGTGCCCATCGCCGGTGGTGAGCGTTTATATAACCGCTGGGGTGTACGCCCTTATCTTGAAGATCAAAGTATTGACGTACTGCAACCGGATATTGGTTTGTGCGGTGGCTTTACCGAGACTAAAAAAGTCTGTGACTATGCCGATATCTTCGATGTGCGTATTCAAGCGCATGTGTGTGGCGGGCCAGTGGCTACGGCGGCGTCCTTGCATCTAGAAAGTGCGATTCCGAACTTTTTAATTCACGAGCACCACACCTATGCCATTAAAAAGTGGAACCGTGAGCTGTGTATTCAAGACCCGCAGCCAGTGAATGGCAAGTTTAAGGTCAGTGAAGCGCCAGGCATTGGCATTGAGCTTAATGATGAGGTCGTGATGCGCTCATCAAGAGTTGAAGTGAAGTAGCTTCACTGGATACAAAAAAGGCCAGCCTATGCGCTGGCCTTTTTTGTTTTTACTGGCATTGCAGCTGTGGCGCCGCGACTAGGGTGTCGCTATTAAGGTGATGGATATAACACTGGTCTTCATCGCGCATAAGCATAAAGCGATCGGGCATGGTGATTTGTTTGCCCATGATAGGGTTGCCTTGGCTATCGACCACATTGGGATGGCTTAGTACCAATGAGCTTTGCTGAGTGAACACGCCGCCACTGAGGCGCACCTTATCAGCGTCAAGGATGCGACTGATAATCTCAGCGACTTGCTCGTCTGCGGCATTGACCAGTAGGGTTTGCTTGAGCTGAGAGTCGCTGGTGCTATTGCAACCGGTACAGGTGATAAACAGCATTGACGCCAACAGGGTTGTGATTTTTTTAAGAGTCATAGCCGTTAGTCCTTTATCACTGGCGTCATTATCCGGTTGTTTTGCAACTTGCTGTGCGTGCGGTTGTCGCCGATGGCGGCTGCTCCTGAATTAGCCGCAGCATTGCTAACAGCATAACCTTTTAAGCCAGCTAAAGTGCTTGCTGCAGGGCAGTTACCGGTTGCGCGGTAGCTAAGAGCTGCACTGAGTAAGGCCTCATTACGATCGCCGAGTAAATGATTAAAGTCATCGGCTACAGCGCAGCCTTGTACAAGCACTGGCGCGCGCTCGGTATTAGTAATATTCTGCGGCGCAAAGCCATCGGCATATTCACCAAACCCTTTGTCATTGACGCCAGTAAATTGAATGGTGAAAAAGGTGGTGTCGCAATTATCGGTAGGGTAAAAGCCATAAGGCTTGCCACAGGTGCCATCGCCAATGAGCACCACCTCAAAGTTACGGCTATCGGGGATACCCCGTAAGCCGTTAATTAACGCTTCGCTGGCGGAGCATGTATTGCCGGTGGTGAGCACAAATACACGGTCCAAATTAAGACTTGGCAAGGCTGTGCCCGCACTGATCCCGGAGTCGGGATCGAAGCCAATGTATTCGTCAATAAAAGGAAAGGGGGTTAAGGGATCGCCAGTTACCGGGTTTGTGTCTGGGTTTTTATCATTAAAAATAGTTTGCTCGAATATCACCCCATTGGTGTTATTGCTACCTGCAATCATATACCCAAGTTGAGCCGCCATGGCGAGAAAGCCACCACCGTTGTAGCGCATATCAACCACCAAGTCAGAAATATTGGCGCTGGCGAGTTGATTAACCGCATCAACCAGCTGACGCTCGGCAGGTGCATTGTGATCATTAAACTGCATATAACCAACATTGCCAGTGCCGGTACTGAGTGTGCCCACCTTCATTACTGGGTCTTGGATGAATTGCGCCGAATCTAAGGTAATACGCTGTTGCTGGTTGGAGCCGCGTAGGGTGAAGGTAAACTGTGTTTCAACTCCTGTTTGCGTGGGGAATAAGGCGGCGTTAATGGCGTCGACATTGTCGCTATTGACAACATCCACGCCATTTACAGCGGCGATTTGCCAACCTCGCTCAATGCCTTGGGTGCTCGCATCAGTATTCGGCTCGCTGTAGGTCACCACGACCTCGCGCGGAGGAGTCGCCTTGACAACGCGAAAGTTAAAACCATAGCCTAACACACTGCCACTTTGCTGTTGTTGCTCCCATTCATCGGTGGGCAGGCTAAAGTGAAAGTTATCTTTGGGCGCACCGGACGCGGTGACGTCATTCGTTTTCAGTACATTGAAGTAGTCAATGACATCGGTGATGGACGCGGGATCGCGGTCTTCAATTTCATCGTACCAAAGGTAAGTTTCATTACTCCATGAGCGCAGCCAGTACTTTTGGTCTAGCGCAGCGCATTGGCCTTTAAATTGTTCGGAGTCAGCAAAAACACCGGCTACCCAACCTGTATCGGGGCTAGGGCCTGGGGATGTAGTATCGTCACTGCCACCCCCACAGCCATTTAAGGTAGCTATGATAGCGGCACATAAAGCCGTTCGAAAAGAATGTTTAATGATCATGGAGTTTCGCCTTAGTGTTAGCCTGTAAGTAACTTTATATCAAAGCGTGTAAGACTGTAAAAAGAAAGTTAACTCTTATGATTTATATCGCTTTCTTTTAGTTAAAGCAGTGCATTATACGTTGCTTTGCATTAGCATTAGCGCGATAGTTAATACCCACTACGGATGTGGCTAAGAATAAGCGTAAGGTGTAATAGGTGAGAGCAAAACAAGTCTTTGCGATGGCTATGGTTTTAGCGTTGAGCGGTTGTGCATCAACTGACGAGCAGCTAGCGGATGCAGCGAAGTACCATGACTGGCAGCTTATGTCCGTTGACGGTCAAGATGTGCGCCATCATCAAGCCTCACTCAGCTTTATTGATGCTTTGCAGCTAAATGGCTTTTCCGGTTGCAATGACTTCTTTGCCGCCAGCAATATTCGCGAGCAACGCTTAGAAGTCACTAATCTGGGAATGACCTATAAACAATGTAACGCCGCATTGACAGGCACAGAGCAAGCACTATTGGCGACGTTGAAGTCAGCGCCGATTGTGCGCCTTGGCGAGCGTCAAATGACGCTGAGCGGCGAGCATGTGCTCACCTTCAAGCGCACCACACCTTAAGCGATTAGCGTTTCCAGTTCTTTGGCAACAAAAGGGCGACCTTTGGCATTCACCGCCGTCCCTATTACTTTGGCCTGTAGGGCCACTTTGTCATCAGCACTGCGATAAACATTTTGCACAAACGCAAATTTTAAGCGGCTTTCGCGCACAACCTCTACGGTAACGTAGAAATGATCCCCCGGCATAAGCGATGCCTTGTAATCCAGCTCGCTACGCAGCACCACCAAGTTAATTTTATCTCTCGCAAGCGCAGCAAAATCAACCCCTTGAGCGAGTAAAAACTCGTGACGAGCATGCTCTAAGTAGTTGAAATAAACACTGTTGTTAACAATTCCTTGAATATCACATTCGTAATCGCGTACTTTCATATCAATACGAAAGGTCATAATCTCAATTCCTATATTTTTATTTGGCGCTGATGCTAGTATGGGGATTACAGTACATCAAGGCGTAAATGAATATGAGTGAAATCGCTATTGTAACCGGTGGTAGTAAAGGAATTGGTCTGGCCATTGTCGAAAAGTTATTAGCGCAAGGGTATCGTGTCTATAACTTGGATATTGTCACGTCGGAGCAAGGCGAGTATCGCCATTGTGATATGCGCGATGTGCCTAGTGTAAAAGCGATCATTGCAGAGATATGCGAGCGTGAGCAAGGGGTTGATGTGTTGGTATGCAATGCGGGAATTCATCGCAGCGCCACCATAGAGCAGACCGATGAAGCGCTGCTGGATGAAGTCATCGCGCTCAACATAAAAGGTGCTTATGCGGCGACCCAAGCCGTGCTGCCCAGTATGCGCAGCGCTAATAAAGGGGCGATTGTTTATATTTCTTCTGACCAAGCACTGGTGGGTAAGCGCAACTCCTTCGCCTACAGCCTATCGAAATCTGCATTGGCTTCGATGGCGAAAACCACAGCACTGGATTACGCCGAGTTTGGCATTCGGGCCAATGCGGTGTGTCCAGGTACCATAGAAACGCCGTTGTTCCACAATGCCATCGACAACTACTGCCAGCGCAGTGGCGCTAACAAAGAAGAAGTGGTGGCGCAGGAGTCAGCGATGCAGCCGTTGGGGCGACTCGGGCAAGCCCATGAAGTGGCGAGCCTAGTGGCATTTTTAGCCAGCGATGAAGCTGGGTTTATCACCGGATCACTGCAGGTGATCGACGGTGGTTACACGGCCCAGTAAATGTCGCAGCGCCTGTTTGACCCTCATGTGCACTTGTTTGACCTTAGCCGGGGTGACTATCACTGGTTAAGGCGCAAAGGACCGCCATTTTGGCCGCAAAAACAGGCTATTACGCGCAATTTTAAGCAACAGGATTTGCACCTCAAGGAGCCGTTGCAACACAGCGGCGCGGTGCATATTGAAGCCGGTTTTGACAATGCTGAACCCGCTCGAGAGCTACAGTGGTTGGCTGCCACGGGATTTACTGGGGCCGCCATTAGTCATGCCGGGATTGACCTGGCCCCTGCTGATTTTGCTGAGGCATTAGCTAAGTTACAACACCCCCTATTGCGTGGTATTCGTGATATCACCGAAGGCGCAGATGGAGCGCGATTACTTAACCCCCATTGCATCGACAACGCCGCGCTGTTAGCTGAGCAAGGGCTTATTTTTGAGGCGCAATTTACACTTGCTGATAGCCAATTGTGTAAACGTCTTATTGAGTTGGCCATTGCTGTGCCGACTATCAACATAGTCATTAATCATTGTGGCTTGGTGAGTGTGGATGGGTGGTCATTATGGCAAGACAACCTAGCGTTATTGCGCAGCTGTGACAACATCTTGATCAAATGCAGTGGCTGGGAAATGTTGTATCCACATAAGTCAGTGCAGTGGCAGCAGCAGGTTATTAGGTGTTGTATTAACGCGCTGGGCGCTGAGCGAGTGATGCTCGCCAGTAACTTTCCCCTGTGTTTAATGCAGCAAAGTTACCATCAGGTGTGGCAGGGGTACGCCGATATGGTGTTGCCGCAAAAGCACAAACTTATGCATGATAATGCTTGGCAGCTTTATCGCCAGCCATAAAAAAGCCTCTCATTGAGAGGCTTTAGTCAACAAGGTAGGGGATGAGCCTACTCGTTTAGAAGCTGTATTGGGCTCCAAGATAGACAAACCGGCCGACACCACCGCCATATTCACTATCAAAGTTGCCGACGCCATGCTCGACATTATCGCCTGTGTAAGGAATAAACGGGCCTTGGTCGTCAAAAATATTATTTACCCCAGCAAATAGGCGCACGTCCTGATCCCCTTGCAATGCGAGGTTATAAGAAAGCGAGATATCATGGGTGATATAAGAGGGGTAATATAAATATTTTGGCTGCTCTGGGTTTTCGACACAGCTATCATCGCCGGCGGCACAACTTGCGGCATTCTCGGCAAAGAGTTCGCGCATGTCTTCAACGCGGTCATGGCTATCAACGATGTCGCTTTTATACTTGGTGGTCCAACGTACTCGTAAGTCTTCATAAGACCAAGTGAGTGAAGCGCGAGCTTTGTCGGTGAAAATGCCAGAATCTAGCCCACCATCGTAGCGATTGACCACGGTGCCGTCGTTACCTTCATAGGTAATGCTGTACTCGGTGACGTGGTTCCAATCGAGCTTTAAGCGCAGACTACCGTACTCGGGCAAGTCGTAACGGTAGTTGATGGCAATGTCATAGCCCCGAGTACGGGTTTCGCTAAGGTTAAATACACGCTGCAAAATTTGTGTGATTTGACCATCACTGTCACGGGTAATGTCACCACAGAAACTATTATTTTCACCAAAGGGCACCGAGGCTGAGGCATAACACTCTTGGAGAATATCTTCATTGCCAATTTGTTCGATGGAGTCACTGATTTGGATATCATAATAATCGAACGACATGCCTAAATTAGGAGCGAAATCGGGCTGAATGGTTAACCCTAACGTGTAGGTGTCGGCGGTTTCTTCTTTGAGTAGTTCGTTACCGGTGTTAGGTGAGTAGCCGCTGTTTTCATCTTCAAACACGCCTTCGTTTGCAATCGCTTGGGCTATTCCCGCTTCTTGGCGACAGGCATCATGACCAAGCTCTGTAGAAGTTGCTGTTACGCCATCACAGATATCGCTGAAGCTATCAAAGTCACCGCGTGGTGGCGACATTAGCTCAGTAATGTTCGGAGCTCGTTGTGCTCGAGAGTAGTTGGCACGAACCATATAACCTGAGGCTGGCACCCAGCTAAACCCTGCGCGGTAACTCGCCATGGTATCTATGCCTTCTGGGCTATAGTTGGCAATGCGTAGCGAGGTTTCTAAATCCAGAGATTTCGCCAAGGTTGTGTCTTTTAGCAAGGGGATGGAGGCCTCAGCAAAGGCTTCATAAATATCCATATCACCTGAGAAGGTCGGCACTACGTTAAAGGTTACGCCGCCATATCGCTGTTCCTTATTGGTGATCACATCTTGGGTATCGCGGCGGTACTCAAAGCCAAAAGCAGTCGCCACTGGGCCAGCGGGCATCTCGAATAGATCGCCCGTCATATAGCCTTGCACGTTAAGCTGAGTAATATCTGTGGTGATCACGGGAGTGGCCCGGATCCAATCTGCCATCTCTGGTGTAATCGAACCAATACCGAAAATATTCAGCGGTACACAGCCCTCGGCTCGTGCATCGGCATCTTTACATTGCACCGTGCCATCAGCCAGACGCTCAGAGGCGAGGGCTTGGCGTACACGCACGGTATTTAGCTCATTAAGGCGCTTTTGTTTTTGCTCAAAGGTGCCATAGCCTATTGAGACATCCCAGTCCCACTCATCATTAAAGGCCGTGCCTTTTAAGCCTGCCCAGCTACGAATCGTTTCTCGGCTGTTATCTGTGGTCACCGGGCCGACTTCGGCAAAGCGGCGGTCCCAGTTGATACGGCCTTTCGCATTATCGCGAATTTCATCGGGCAAGAAGGGGTTATCAAGCTCAATATACCCTGGGCTAATTTCACCTGCAGCGCCCGTTAATGGGTCGAGAATAAGAGCATCTGCGCCTTCGTATTCGTCCTCTGGCGATTTCACATTGCGGGAACCGGTTTTGCTGTATTGCACTTGCGCATAGCCGCGAACACTGTCATTCAAATCGTAATCAAATTTAAAGGCGGCAGCGAAGCGATCATTGGGGACCTTAATCTTATCGAACATCTCAAAGTTGATACCATCGCGCTCTTCATTCCAGCCACTTTGTAAGCCATCTGCGGTGTAATAGTAGCCTCCGTCAGCGGCATCTAACCCTTCTTCGAATACCCCGCCATAGGTACCATCGCTGCGCTCTCGCCAATCGGCTTGGGTGATATCACGCATACATTGGTCACCATCGATGGTGTTCATGGCATTACACATTTTACTGGCGAGGTAATCATAACTGGCCTCAATAGCTGCTCGGTCACGGTCCTCCCAATTAATGCCAAATTGACGATCCCATGTGGCGCTAAAAAAGCCGTAGCCTTGGCCATCAGCAAAGGTAAAGCCATGCTCGGCATCTAGGGTAAACTCGTCACCCCCGCCTTCGGGGGTGGTGCCGCCGCGCACTTTAATTTCGCTGCCGACTTTATCTGTTTGGGTGATGATGTTAACCACCCCGGCAATGGCATCAGAGCCGTAGACGGCTGAAGCACCACCGGAAATGACTTCAACACGTTGCACCATACCGGAGGGGATGGTGCCAAGGCTGATATAGTTGCCGCTGTAGCTGTTGGAGACAACGCGACGGCCATCGATCAGGGTTAAGGTGCGGTCAGTGCCTAAGTCTCGTAGGTTTATGGTGGATAACCCGGTATTTTGTACACTAGATTGGCTGTTGGTGTTACTGAATGATTCACTGATCGCGGGTATTTGATCGACTAATATCTCAGATAATGAGCCAAGCCCAGTGTCGTTTAGTTCGTCTTTACCGACGCTGACAATGGGTGAAGGCGTGTCAAAATTGGTACGACGTAGTCGTGACCCAGTGACGATGATTTTCTCAACTTCTTCTGGCTGTTCAACGGTGGCGGGCGCGGCGTTATTTTGTCGCGCTATTTGTTGCTCGTTAGCCACTGCATAGCTGCTAAAACAGGCGCTAATTGCTGCCGCGACTAGACACTTTTTGAGTGGGGTTTTGGAGTAAGACACGATTGTTCCCTTTATTATTATATTCGAGGTGCTGCCGCAGCGTTTTAAACCAATAACTGGGGGGAAATCAGTTTGCCTGCGCGGCAGCGATGGGTCTTTAATTATGTGTAATATTACAGTGGTTAATTACATGTAACCGTTGTAATTTGATTGCTGACAACTAGCAAACAAGGGAGCCTCTTTTATCAACCTTTTTTATATCTATTAAATATCTATTCCTTAAAAATCATATGTTTAATTTTATTCCTCGACCCTTTATCGCAAACGGCTTGGTTAACTAAAGTGAATCACTGTAGACTGCAAAAGTGGATATGTTGGCTTTTTGGGTTGTATAGAATTAGTGCAGTTTGGCAAGGAATTTTTAATAGGTGCGTGTCATATAGATGTAAGCCGTTGCATTATTACATGTGGGCAGAATAGTCATGCATTGCAGCCCAAATTCATGGAATTATTATGCTATCTAGCTGAGCGCTATCCTGAGCCTGTCAGTCGCGACGAGTTAATTGCGCATATTTGGCAAGGCAACGCCTATGTAGGCAAAAAAGCACTCACTAATGCTATCTGGCACCTGCGTAGTGCTTTTAAACAATGCGATGCGCAGCATGAATACATTGAAACATTGCGCAAAACGGGTTATCGCTTATGTATTTCGCCGCAGGCACAAGAGCCTAAGCAAGCACAGACAAAACCGCTTAAACGCTCGTTCGCTTTGATTTTCTTGGGGGTTATGGCTCTGTCTGCGATCATTTTTCTCTGGTGGCCGCAACCGGCAGCCAAAATAGCGCAGCCGAGTAGCACTAAAATCACCGATGAGTTAGGGCGTGAACTCTTCCCCAGTGTATCACCCGATGGTCAATGGCTGTTGTACTCGTGGCGCCGCCTTGGCCAACCCACCAACCTTTACAAACAAAGCTTATTAGCACCGGAACAAAGTGTACAGGCAATTACGCAAAGCCCGTATCGTGAAAGTCGTGGGGTATTTAGCGCTGATATGCATTCATTATTTTACTACCGTAAGGGTAAAGATATCGGCTGCCAAGTGGTGCAACATTCTTTGCTTAATAACAAGGTGCAGATACTGGATCAGTGTTTAAGTAAAGGCAGTGCTGATGTTGCTATCTCGAAAGATGGTCACACATTAGCGTATATCGGCTTGAGTGCCGATGGTACTACTAACATTGCTTATTTGCGTGATTTGCGCACCGGTAGCAAACGGCCTTTGAGCTGCATCCATGAGCCTTGCCAGTTTCGTGATGAAGCATTAGCTTTATCGCCGGATGCCTCGCAGGTGGTGGTTAGCCGCAACTATGACTCAGGCCATGAAGAGTTAGTCTTGATCAATGCCACCAGCGGCGAGCAACAGCAACTTACATCAGGCTTTCTCGATGTGCGTGGTGTGGCATGGCATCCTTTATTATCTCGGCTTACATTTTCTGTTATTGAACAAGGGCGTCGTCAAGGTTATCACTTGCATTTGCCCAGTGGGCAGTTACAAGCCCTCGATTTGCCTGGCTTTAGCTATCCGCATTATGGGCCAGATGGTGCCTTGTATTACCACCGTTGGCGCATTCCTAAATCGATAGTGAGATTAAGTCTAAACGCTGATGTGGCCTCAACTCCTTTCCCCTTGCTGCTAGGTGAGCACAGTGTGCGCTACCCCGCATACAGCGAACAAGCCAAAAAAATAGTGTTTGTCTCCAATGAGTCAGGCTTTGATGAGCTATGGAGTGCCGATGTCGACGGCAGCAATCGCCGCCAACTCACGCATTTGCAGATGACCGCAGAGGACCCGAGCTGGTCTCATGATGGCCGCTATATTGCTTTTAATGCCTTCAGTGAACACAGTAATCATTTGTATATCTATGATATGCACAGTGGCCGCGCTCAGCAGCTAGAGGTGTCGCTTAATTATTTTGGGCGTCCTACGTGGTCTCTAGACAACCATCACCTTTATGTTTCTGACCAGAAGCAACTTTATAGTATTGATTTGAACACCCTGAGCGTGCAGGCGCTGACTCAAGATGGCGGCGCTTATGCAATGGCGATGGATGAGCAGACCTTGATATACGCCAAACCTCAAGGTAAGCGATTGTACTTACTTAACTTAAGCGATGGCACTTCGGCACCGCTGACCGAGGAGGTGCTCTTGTCGGGCGCCTACGGATGGCATTATCACAATGAAAAGGTGTACTTCTTTAAAGTTAATCGCGCCGATTATCGTATTAGTCGCTATGATATGGCCACGAATAAGGTGACCGATGTGATCAGGGTGCAAGAGCGCGGCTTCTCTCGTAATTTGGGAATGAGCTTTGTGCCGCACAAGAACTGGCTGCTGTACAGTGCCTATAAAGACCCGCAAATAGACATTATGGTATATCGCTAACGGCCAAAGGTGAGGCGAGAATCGAACACTCGCTTCACCTGTCTTGGTCCGTATTACCCTTTACAGTATATATCTGGCTCAAGATCACGCACATCGACGCTGAGACAATCTGATTCGCGACAATAAGTGCGCAGACACTCTAATAAGTGATTGCTGAGTTGCTGTTTCTGCATGGGCGAGCGTCCCGCCATAATGTAAGCACAGATGTGAATGAAGCCTTCTTTGTTTTCGCCAAGTTGATAATGGCGATAGGCGATGGCCCGCGTCTTAATCGCATCTAATTCAAAAAGGCCACTGGAAAAGGTGGCTTGGTGTACTTTTTCTACCAGTACCTGGGGGAGTACAGGCAAATCTTCTGAGTGTTCTACAACAATGTGTGGCATGGCTGAACTCGTTAAAATCGCATACTAAATGCCAAGCTGGTATTGAATTGGTTTAGCACATCTCCATCAAAATGCCAGAGGCATTGATCATTTGGATCATTGCTAATGGTGCAATTAAAGTCGCTGTCATTATTAATAATGGTCGCTAACCAGCGCACCTCGAACATAAGCTGAGCGTTGTCGGTGACATGATAGCCAGCGCCAGTGAATAACCCGGTAGCAAAGTAGGTATCGCTGCTTAACCATTCGGGGTCGACATTCGCGGCGCCAATTTGGGCCCCAAAGTAACCCGTTGTCGAGCTCGCTAGGGGATACTCTACGGCACTTTGAAACATATAGTGTTGAATATTTACTTGGCGCTCATTATTCCCTTGAATATCGCTCTTGTTGGCTGAGTAATAAAAGCCATAGCGGGCATCGGTAATGGTCCTATCGATACTAAAAGCAAAGTGATTGGCATCTTCAAGGTCGATATCGGCGCCTTCTTTGGTTTCTAAACTTTGACTAAATGATTGACCGCCATAAAGGGTCACGGCTACATCGGCGGCAGCAACGCTGCTAAATAGGGTCGTGGCTAACAACAACGAGCGTGTGATCATAAGGGCTCTCCTTGAGCGTTAGTGTGACATCGATAGCTGAGCCATATCGCTGATGGCTATCATTTTTTACCCAAGTTGATATGCTTGCAGTTAACGACATAAGTTGCAATAAAAAATTACATGTTAAGTTGGTTGAAACCCTCGCCGTTACTGACCGAGAGCGAACAGCAATGGCTGCTTGATGCCTTTTTATGGGCCTTCGAACACTTTGATGCGGATTACTTTCGCAATCACAGTCGCTTGGTGCAGCCCAGTAATGAATTTTTCCAGGGTCAAAGTAGCAGTACAGAGCAAATGGCGGCGCAAGTGTTTGCCCAAGTCAAAGCGCACAGTGGCTTGCAAAATTGGCCTATTCAATTACTCGGTCCAGGGCAGATGCCAGAGCAGCAATTTCCGCTGATGCGTTTCAGTGGTACTTTACGAGGCGAGCAAGCGCACTGTGTTGAGCACAGTCATGCGATCTTTGTGTCTTATAACCCGCAGCAAATTAATCAACCTCAAGACTTAATCGCCAGTTATGCACAAGCATTTGCACGCATTATGATTTATCAGCGTGGGGTATTGCCACCAGGTGGCGAAGCCATGATAGGTGCCGCTACAGAGGTGGTGGCCAGTTTCTTTGGCTTTGGCGTGATGCTTAGCAACACCGTCTATCAGTTCCGTGGCGGCTGTGGCAAGTGTTACAACCCCTACGCTAATCGCGCCAGTGAGCTTTCTGAGCAGCAACATGTGTTTTTACTGGCGTTATTTTGTTTTATCAAAGGGGAAAAGCAAGGCACTGCACACTTGAAAGGACACTTGCGCAGTTATTATAAAAAAGCGCATAAGATTATCAGCACACTGGCCAATCATAGTCCGAACCCGATGTTGCTATCCTTGCTGAGCAAGGAGCAAGTATGAGTTATTGGCCGGAATTTTTAGCGATTGCCAGTGCCCACTTCTTTGCCGTTGCCAGTCCCGGTCCTGACTTTGCCGTAGTACTGCGTCAAAGTGTGCGTTTTGGTCGCGATAATGCACTTATTACCAGCGCTGGGGTGGGCGCGGGTATTCTCGTACACATTATTTACTGCCTCGTAGGTGTGGCATTACTTATCTCGCAGGCACCTGATTTATTTAATTTACTTAAATACATGGCAGCCGCCTATTTGGCATACATGGGTATTCAGGCTTTACGTCACGCGAAACCGGGGCAAGTTGAGCAAGTTCACCCTACTACCACGCAGCCTACAGAGTCATTTATAGTGGCCTTTCGCCGTGGTTTTTTAACCAATGCGTTAAACCCCAAGGCAACGCTGTTTTTTTTATCGTTATTTACCCTAGTGATCTCAATCGACACGCCCAAATGGGTGCAACTTGGCTACGGGCTCTATATGGCACTGGCGACTTGGGCGTGGTTTTCTTTTTTATCCATTATGCTGACACGAGCACGAGTGCGCACATTCTTCCTTGCTAAGGGGTTTTGGTTTGACCGTGCCATCGGCGTAGTACTTCTACTATTAGCGACACAAGTGGTGCTTTTATGACACAGTTTTATTTTGCCTTTGGCTCAAATATGTCACTTCACCGTATTCGCGCTCGCCTGCCAGGGGCTGAGCGCATTGGCGTAGCAGAACTCAAAGGCCACCGTCTTGATTTTGATATGCTCAGTCTGGATGGTTCTGGAAAATGTACGATTCATCCCAGTGACGATGAATCCGTGTATGGGGTTGTGTGGCAATTAAGTGATCACGAACAAGGTATTTTGCACGATATCGAAGGGCCGCGTTATGACATTGAAACTCGCACGGTCACTCTTATCGACAGCAATGAACACGTGCAGGTGTTTTGCTACATTGCCAATACCTTAGATAAAGTTGCGCTGCCGTTTGATTGGTATGTTCAGCATGTGTATTACGGCGCCCGTGAAGCTCAGCTACCGGAGCATTATGTGAACGCTATTAAAACCAGGGCCAGCGTAGAGGATTTAAATCGCGAACGGCATTTACGGGAAACACAGATGTATAACAAGGAACAAAAATGAAACTGAAAACATTGTTAGCTTCGAGTGCGCTATTCGCCGCTCTGCACCTACCTAATTCGGCCTCGGCAGCGCTTGATAAAGATAAAATAACCGCCGCTATTGAGCACTCTATGGCCCGATTTGATGTGCCGGGTATGGCTGTGGCTGTCGTCGAAGATGGCGAAATGGTGTATGCCCAGGGTTTTGGTGTGCGCCATATTCAAAGCCAAGAGCCAGTGACTAGCGAGACCTTGTTTGGCATTGCCTCCAATACCAAAGCTTTTACCAGTGCGGCGCTCGCAATGCTGGTAGATGAAGGCAAGTTGGACTGGGATGATAAGGTGCAGACACATCTGCCGGAGTTTCGTTTGCACGATCCGTATGCATCGGCGCATATGACTATTCGCGACCTGTTGAGTCACCGTAGCGGATTGGGGCTTGGGCAGGGTGACTTAATGATTTGGCCAGACACCAATAAATCGGTGGCGGATATTCTCGCCGGGCTAAAGCATTTAAAACCAAAGTCGAGCTTTCGTAGTCAATATGCCTACAACAACTTAATGTTCGTTACCGCCGGTGAAGTGGTGGCGCGAGTCAGTGGTATGAGTTGGCAGGATTATATTGAACAGAAGATTCTCACACCGCTTGAGATGACCCGCTCACGCGCCGGTTTCTCGCGTATTGCACCAGACAATACTAACTATGCTACCGGGCACATTCCTTTAGATGGCAAGCTGCATCCGTTTTTTGTCAACTACCTTGAAGACTTCCGTGGTGCTGGCGCCATAGCTTCCAATGTTGAAGAGATGAGCTCGTGGTTAAATACTCAGCTCAATGGCGGCACAATGGCTAATGGCGAGCAACTTTTCAGTGAAAAGCAGCAACGTGAGATGTGGTTACCGCATATTAACCGCGCCGTGTCGAAAAAAGCTTTTGCCGACTCGCGCCGTCAATTCAGTGGCTATGGTTTAGGGTGGTCGATTGTTGACTATCACGGTTACAAGCGTGTTGGCCATGGTGGCGGCATTCTTGGCATGGTCTCTCAGGTTTCTTTGATCCCTGAAGAAAAGCTCGGTGTTGTGGTGTTATCAAACCAGCAGGCGTTTTCGGCTTTATCAGCGGTGACCGAGGAAATTTTTGAGCAAGCGCTGGAGCTAGAAGATAAAGACTGGGTCGAAATTTACGCTGAACAGCACTTTAGCCGCAAGGAAAAAGCTTATGCTTCAGCTAAACCAGCCATGGTGGAAGATTACCAACAGGCATTGCCTAATCATTATTATACCGGCACTTTGCACGATGCTTGGTACGGCGATGTGATTATCGAAGAAGTAAGCGGCACGTTGCGTATCGATTTTACCCATACTAAAAGCTTAAAAGGGCAGCTCAAGCATCACAGTGGCAACACCTTTATCGTTAAGTGGGACGAGCCATTGCTTGAAGCCGATGCTTTTATCGAATTTACCATGGGCAGCGATAATACGTTAAAGTCAGCCTCTATGCGTGCGGTGGCACCGCAGGTGACAGACTTTAGCTTCGACTTCCGTAATTTAGATTTACGAGCCACAGAGCAGTAAAACCGTGATAACAAGGCACCTAAGGGTGCCTTGTTCATTATAAGACTAAAGGAGAAAAGCGCATTGATGCGAGCTTGTTTACTATATAGGCTCCATGTAATTGCCTAAACCGCTTATGTCTCGAATCGCTGTTATTACTCACCCCGCATGTCGCCGCCACGAAATGGGCAGTGAACATCCTGAGTCACCGGAGCGCCTTGATGTTATCTCAGATCGTTTACTTGCTAGCAGCCTAGACTTAGAAGTGCGGCAGCTGCAAGCACGTGGGGCGCAACGTCAAGATTACCTGCGTGTTCACAGTGAGCGCTTAGTGCATGAGGTAGAGCAGCGCATACCTGATATTGGCTACGCCGATTTAGATGGCGATACGCGTCTATGTCCACAAACCCTTCATGCTATTGAGCGAGCAGTCGGCGCTGGACTCACAGCGGTAGACGAAATTCTCGCCGGGCATATCGATGCTGGTTTTTGTGCGGTGCGTCCACCAGGGCATCATGCCAGTGAAGATCGCAGCGCCGGGTTTTGTATTTTCAATAATCTGGCAATCGCTGTACGCTATGCGCAGTCACTGGGTATTGAACGTATAGCGGTATTGGATATTGATGTTCACCATGGTGATGGTACCCAGAGTATTTTTAGCGACGACGATGCGGTGTTGTTGTGCTCGCTGTTCCAACGCCCTTTATACCCAGACCCCGAACTCATCGCGCGCGATAACCTAGTGCAATCACCACTGCCGCCTGCCAGTGATGGCCAAGCATTGCGCGAAGTGGTTGCGCAGCAGTGGCTGCCAAGGCTGCAAGAATTTAAACCCCAGCTTATCTTCGTCTCTGCGGGCTTTGATGCGCATTTAGAAGATGATATGTCGGCGCTGAAATTTGTCGAGCAAGACTATGGCTGGTTTAGTCAATGCATTAGTGAGTTTGCACAAAGTCATGACGTGAAAGGGGTGGTGTCTTTTTTAGAAGGGGGTTATCACCTCTCTGCTTTATCTCGCAGCGTTGAGCATTATCTACGAGGCCAGCTGGGTTAATCGACGAACTTCCACACTTGGCTTTCATCACCAAGTCTTAGCTTGCTAACACAACATTCGCCTTCGCCAATCAGGTAGGCTTTTAACGCCTGCTGTAACATCGGCCACTGGCGCTCAATGCGCTGCCCGGATACATCAAAATACTGCTGGTGAGCATCAACAATAAACAGCACCTGAGCACTGTTGCAAAGGTGTGCCAGTTCGCTGGCGCTATCACAACGGGTTAGGTGAGCGGCTTCAACGGCGAGTACGGGAAAGTGAAAGTTGGTCATTTTTTGTTTTATGTCAAATTGTGCAATGCAGTGATTGTCTAGTATAGCCATGTTACAACTTCTAGGAATGGCTATGCAACTGAGCACTCGTGACTACAAAGTAAAAGACGCCAAGCTATCGGCGTTGCACTTTTGTATGCCTCACCAGCCAGCCATTGCTGTTATCAAACTCATGCGCACCCACAATGTCAGTGCGATTGCCATTCGTGAGAAAAATAAGGTGATCGGGATTTGGACCGAGTCGGATTGTGTTCGTGCGCAAGCGCACAATGGTGATGTTTTACGCCAACCCATTCGTACCTTAATGTCGACTCCAGTGCATACGATTAGTGATGATAGTGCGCTTAATGACGCCGCCAATAAATGTGCAACCTTGGCGATTCGTCACTTAATTGTGATCGCTGACGACGATACCCCCTTAGGGCTGTTGTCATTGGCTGATATTGTCGGCAATCAGGGGTTGGATCATTACCTTAATCTAAAATTGATTGGCGATCATTTTGATCACCGTGTGCCCAAAGTGCAAGGCAGCGACAATGCTCGGGTCGTAGCCCAACACATGGCGAAATCGAATACCCATGCGGTGCTGGTGGAGCAGCAACAACACGTGGGTATTATTACCGCCACGGATGTGCTGGAAATGATGCTCGCGGCACAGGGGCAATGCTGTTGGCCCTTTGCCAGTAAAGAACTGGTCACTGTAAGTTGTGAAGATACCTTGCTGCATGCTTATCGGTTATTGCATCAACATGGTATTCGTCATTTGCTTGTCACAGCGAGCAAAGATTCGCAGCGAGTAAAGGGGGTGCTCACCCTCAAGCATATCAATACCGAAATTGAGTCTGCTTATTTAAGTGAATTGGAAGCGGTATTGGCTGAGCGCGATTGTGCGTTGCAGGCCTCGCAAAAAGATTTGTATTTAGCGAATAAAATTATTGCCGCTTCTCTAGATGGCATCATGATCACCGATGCTCAGGGAACGATTCTACAAGTTAACCCTGCTTTTACTCGACTAACCGGTTATAGCGCTGAAGAAGTGCTAGGCAAGACCCCGCGAATATTGAGCTCTGGCACTCATGACCGCAGTTTTTACCAGGCGATGTGGCAGAGTTTATCGCAGCAAGGGGTATGGCAAGGCGAGATTTGTAATCGCCGTAAAGACGGCGACACCTATGTCGAATGGCTCACCATCATTGAGATTAAAGATAAGCAAGACAGCGATTTAGTCTATGCGGGGATCTTTACCGATATAACTGAGCGCAAAGCATCGGAGCGCAAAATCACAAAGCTTGCTTATTTTGATGACCTGACCGGGCTGCCGAATCGACGCTTGTTTAAAGACCGGCTCAGTGTCGCCCTCGCGCACGGTCAGCGGCAACATCAGCGCTTAGCCATTATGTTTATCGACTTAGACCACTTTAAAGGCGTCAATGACAGCCTTGGTCACAGTGTTGGCGATGAGCTGCTAAAGCAAGTGGCGAAGCGATTACAACGCTGTGTGCGCAGTGGCGATACCCTAGCACGTTTGGGGGGCGATGAGTTTACCTTACTGCTTAACGAGGTGGCGGATATCGATGAAGTGATCGCCTGTGCAGAGAAAGTGTTGGCTCAATTTAAGCCCTCCTTTTCGTTGGCAGGCCAAGCCATCACCATTACTACATCAATAGGTATTGCTATTTACCCTGATGATGGTGAGAGCATGGAAACCTTGCTAAAGCATGCTGATGTTGCGATGTACCGCTCTAAAGACTTAGGTAGAAACTCTTATCAGCTGTTTAAAGCGACCATGAATGCCCGCTCTTTGGAGCGCCTAACCATGAGCAGTCGAATTAAACAGGCGCTGGTCAATGATGAGTTTGAATTGTTTTTACAGCCTATTGTCGATTGCCAAACAACGCAGTTGTGTGGTGCTGAGGCTTTACTTCGATGGCAAGACCCGCAACTGGGCATGGTGGCACCGGGGCAGTTCATTCCACTGGCCGAGGAGCTCGGATTGATCATTGATATTGATAAATGGGTGATCACTCGAAGCTGCGCGCTGCTTGCCCAGTGGCAACAGCACACACACTTTAGTGGCACTTTATCAATTAACTTGTCAGCGGCGCACTTATGTCACCATGATTTAGTCGATACCGTGACAGCGGCTATTAATGAGCATGGAGTGAGTGCCGAGCAACTGGAAATTGAAATTACCGAAAGTAGCTTCATTAGCTCATTTAGCCAAGCACGGGAAGTATTGTTAGCGCTCAAATTACTAGGAGTAAAAGTGGCTTTGGATGACTTCGGCACCGGCTATTCGGCGCTTAGTTATTTGACCAAGTTACCGATTGATAAGCTGAAGGTTGATTCTAGCTTTATTGCTAAAGTGCCGGATGAATACGGCAATAGCGAAATTGTCAGTGCCATTATTGCCATGGCCTCTAGTCTGAACTTGCTGGTGGTTGCCGAAGGGGTGGAGAAGCCTTGCCAACACCAGTTTTTACAAGGCTTAGCCTGTGACTACGTGCAAGGTTTTTTACTTGGCGAACCTTGCAGTATCACAGACTTTAATAATCGCTATGTTTATCCGTGCGCTACTTCTACTTCGTAAGCGCCAAATTTGCGAATATTAATTACACCCGTATCTAAAATTAAGTACTGGCCTTTAATTCCTTGTAGTACACCACTGACCTGAGGGTTCTTATCAAAATTAAAGGAACTGACTTTGCTCGGATAATCTTGTACTGGGTAGTTAATTTCTACCACTTCTTCGTCGAGCAGTTCCACTGCGGTGGCTCCAAAGAGCTCAGCCAGCTCATCTAACTTGTGCTGAATTTGCGGCACTAACTCATCGCGCGCCGCTTTCAAGTCAACATCGACGCTCGTGCCCTTTAGCATATTGCGCCAATTAGTTTTATCGGCAATAAAATCAGCGAGAGCAACCTCGACTAAGCCAGACTGTAGGCGGGTTTGCACCTTAAAAATAGGCAGCGCAGCGGTCGCACCTTGATCTATCCAGCGAGTGGGGATTTGTGTATGGCGAGTAATACCCACTTTAAGCCCTGAGGTGTTAGCCAAGTAGACATAGTGCGGGATCATACAGTTTTCCTCACCCCACTGTGGCTCGCGGCAGGTGCCTTGGTCATAGTGGCAGGTCTCCGGCTTCATAATACACATGTCGCAGCTAGCGAGCTTGCGCATACATACGAAGCAGTGACCTTGTGAGTAGCTCTTCTTGGTTTTTTTGCCGCAGTTTTTACAAAAGATATTGCCGGTGTGAGTTAAGGTAATGGGCTGACCCATTAGCTCATTCAATGACAGCAGTTCGTCACCGACAGGTAGCTGGTAATGTACGCCGTCGCTATCACTTAGCGCGGCTTTCATTTTATTTAGTGTGCCTAGCATTTAACGCCCCAATGTTAAAAGTCAGCGCGTATGGTAGCAAACCTAGGCTAGACTGTCGTTGCTCCATTGCTTTTGCTGCTGCAGCCATGCGTTGTAATCAGCAATATTCATGGGTTTAGCATACAAATAGCCTTGTGCCGTATCCGCACCATAATGGCGTAGCAAGTGAGCGATTTCTTGCGTTTCAACGCCCTCAGCAGTGACCTTTAAACCTAGGTTATGGGCCATCATAATGGTCGTGTTTACAATCGCTTGATGGTGTTGAGAATGCGCCAATGACATAACAAAGTATTTATCAATTTTAAGCTCCGCGAAGGCGTATTTAACGAGATACTCGAGCGATGAGTAGCCAGTACCATAATCATCTAACACGACCTTGACCCCCAACTCAGCAAGCCTAGCAATAAGGGCTTTAAGCGCTTCTGGATCATCAACAAGGGCAGACTCTGTCAGTTCCAGTTTCAGCTGTGTCGGGGCCACCCCATGCTCATTAAAGATATCAGCAAGCTTGTGGGTAAAATCTGCAATATAAATGTCTCGGGCACTGAGGTTGACAGATATACGCTGCCCTTGCCACAGCGCTCCTTGCGCAGCGATATCTCTGCAGGCGCAATTAAGAATCCACAGGGTCAGCTGATTGATCAACCCCGTTTGCTCTGCCAAATGAATAATATCTTCAACGGTAAAATCACGGCTTTGTTGCTGGGGCCAGCGCAGCAGCGCCTCTGCGCCGCATACCTGCAGAGTTTGCAGATTAAGCTGCGGCTGGTAATAAAGAGACAATTCATTGCTGTGCATGGCTTGCTGCAGTGCAGTGGCGCGTTGTAACTGGCTGACATCGCTGTTGTCATCCACTGAGAAAATACGATGCCGGCCAGCAGGGGCTTTTTGTACGCACTGGCAAGCATGCTCTATCAGCTGTTTAAAAGACTGTGAGCTTTGCTCAGCAGCGATGGTAGCAAGAATGTAACTAGGTTTAAGGCGTAAATCGGCCACGCTCAACTCGGCCTGTAACTGGCCAAGCAAGTGCGGCAGTCGCTGATGCTCGAGTGTTGCCGCAGGCTCTGTGCTGAGCACTGCTAAGCAGCCGTTGTTAAGCTCAGCCACAGTTTCTTTACTGCTTGGGTGAATGCGATAACAGCCAAGCGCCTTAGCTTGTTCACTGAGCGTTGCTGCAATACTTTTTAGCAGTTGCGAGCTATTTTCGATGCCAATGGTATTCTTTAGGTTTTGAAAGTTCGCCATATGCACTATACAGAGTGTGAAACTGCGACGTTGATTTTGTAGTTGCGCAATACGGCGCATCAACGTGGTGTAGGTTAGTAAGCCACTGTGGCTATTATGAATGGCATAATACAGTGATTTCTTACGTTGATAGCGTACTCTATCCGCCAGTGCTAGGGCCATCAGGGTAATTTCAATTAAGCTGCCGAATAAAAAAGCATGACGGGTTAGATAACTGTATTCAATAACACCGGTCAATTCTAACGGCTGGATGGCGGCGGCACATAACAACGGAAACCACGAAAGCACGTAATATTTAGCCCACCGAAAACCACTGATAAGCTTTTTGAAAATTAGCCAGAAGCAAATGATGTACAGCCCCGGCATGGTCATAAAAAATATCGGTGCGCTATAAAATTCCGGTAAGAACAGGCTGAGCGCGCACAACAACAGCAAAAGCTGCAAATAACTTATCGCCACGCGATACGGCTTGCCTCGGTCTTTGTGATAACGCAAAAACATAACGCAAAACCCCAGCGTGGTAATGGCAATGGCGTAGTTAAATAAAATGACTTGGTGGTGAAACCATTGCTGCCATGACGTGGGCCATAAATAAAAGCCATAGCCGAGCACGATGCCGAGCAAGGTCATCACCGCAAGAATATAGCCCACATAGAGCAAATACACGCGATCGCGAATGCTGAAGTATAGAATCAAGTTATACAGCGCGGTCATTAATAACACGCCAACATATACGCTCCACAACGAGAAAGTACTGCGGCTAAGCTCAAAAAAGGTCTGTTCGGAGTAAAGGTTGACTGGGGTTTTGCTTATGCCTGTGGTGTGTATACCAATAACCAGAGTATGTTGTTGTTGCGCCTGCAAAGTAAATGCATAGTGGGGCAGGGCATATTCAAGCTGGCTTAAATCGCGGCGGTGGTCGCCCAATTGCACGCTATGTTGCACTTGGCCTGCTTCATCAAGGTGATACACGAGCAAATTATCGACCATGGGGTTATCAAAGCGGGCAACAAGCGAGCTTGGCTCAGTTTGTTTATTGGTAATCGTTAAACGTAGCCAATATTGCTGTGTACCAAATTGCCAAGGAACCTGTTGCCATGACCCAGCAGTGAAGTCATCAAAATGCTTTTCATGAAGCGCTGAAAATGTGACCGCTTGCGGAAGCACCATAAAACTCGGCTCAACTGTTAACCCTGGTTCATTGCCCAGGCTGTGGGGTGAAGACTGAGTAATATTGGCGGCTAACACACCGGCGATAAGCACTAGAGTGGCGAGCAAACAAGCAGCAAGTACGTTAAATAAATCCAGCCGTGGCAACAAAATGCAATACTTTCTTCTAGTTTAGATGGTCAAAGTGTAGCAAAGCACAGAAAAATGGACGGATTAACGCCTAGTTACTTTGCGGTACCAGGAGTTTAGCTAGATGCAAAGGTAGAGGTGTTTACACTGGGCTACGATAATGCTTGATACTAGTTACAGTGAAGTAAGTGAATAGGGAAGCGCCTAGTGAGGAGACAATCAAACTGGCGAAGAATGCGGCCATTTTAAATCTCTTCGATGTAAGTATAACCTGCCACTGTAGAAATCATACGCTTATCATTGCTGTCTTAATTAAGAGGTAATAGTTTTCTTTACTGCACACGAATTCAGATAACATGTGCACCATTCATGATTAAAGGGTGACAGACGACAAACTGCTTGTTGGTGGTATTCTATCGTCACCAAATAAAAAGAAGTGCTTATCATGAGTTGAAAGAAGTTGAACGTCGGGCAACGATGTCATATCGAAGCATACTTGCGCGAGGTTTTTTGGCTATAGGAAGGTTGGCAAGCAGTGGAACGTTAACCACAGTACGATTAGCCGTGAAGTGAGAAGCAACTCGTTTTGTTGTACCTGTTGTAATCCCTAAGTCGCTCACGGTAATGTAGTGAAATGAAAGTGCTTGACCGCGAAATATGGCGTATCCACTGTGAGTTTACCTCACGTTGAGTTCGGGTTGAATCACAAATGAGGTCCAGAGCAAATCGCGGGAGTCAGTAAAATCATTGTGAACCTGTCAGCCATGAATGGGTTTGTGCAGCGTGACAAATTGGGCGGTGGCAATCTGTATAAGCGAATGCGATGTGGCCACCGTAAGGGTAGCCGAGCAAAGCGCGTTGTAACTCCAAACCGGGTTGGTATTGAACACCGACCAGCGGTTGGTGATAAGAAGGAAAGGTTTGGCGACTGGGAAGATGATACCGTGTTGTGAAAAAGTAGCGCAGGTGCCAACGTCAGCTTGGTTAAGCGCAAAAGTAATTTGTATCTAATACGTAAAGTATCAGCGAAAATGACGGCCGGTGTAGGGCAGATGGTGGTTGGCATGCTATGGCGTTCCCGCAGCCATGTCAGCACGGTTACTGCTGATAACGGTGCGGACTTCTCTGCTCGCTAGAGGGTTGCAGATATGGTTTAAGTAGATATTTACTTCGCCAACTCATATTAATCGTAGGAGAGAGGATTGAACGAGAATTTCAACAATTTGCTACGTCAATATATCCGCAAAGGCACAGAATTAAGCACGTTAAGCGAGAAGCAAATATCGAGCGAGCATTAAACGCTGTAGGTAGGGAGTGCTTAGCTAGGTTACAATCAGATTATCTTTGTACTCAATAAATTACGTAGTGCGGGCTAGTTTAGCGAGTGGTGCACTGCGGGGTTAAATTTGCGTTCATACCTTTTCTTAAATCACTTGATAAGAACTATTTAGTTACTTGAATGTAATTTAGATAGTGAGAAGTGGGCTGCACTTAATTTAGTAGGTTTTGACAATGGATTTATTGAAGCTCTTATTATCCGTAATGTGAGGAACGATAATTAAAGAAGTTTAAGAAAGTGGTGCTTACAAAGAGTGCTATTGAAAGCTCTGAGCTATTTAGAGTACGCGAGATCAGTTTGCAATAAGTCATAACTAATGCGGAAAGTAGCTTATATAAAATAAATAAAAAAGTAACGTTAAAAGGTCTTGCTTGATGAAGGGGTGATTTTAATTTGTATGCTTTGTTTTTTTTGATACTAATAGTTAGACATTTCGCTGTTTTTAGGGTTACAATTTTTTTGTTATTTTAAATTCTTTTATTTTTGCGTTTTTAAGGAGAGGTGGATGGCTTGGAAGTTAGATTTAAGATTTATAGCAATGGTTTTTTTTGTAATCCCTATGGCTGTACTTGCAGGGGATTATGATCCAAAACCGTACGAAGGTATTTATAACGGAACGAAGCCTGGCTGGTATGGATTAAACTATATCAGGCTCCCTGAGTATGACTTAATGGATGATTTGAGTGGCTACAGCTCCACTATGTATTACTATGAAGAAATTGATGGTTATGTTATCTATTCCCATCGGAATCCTGCGTGCAAAGGAAATATTAGTTCACACCGTTGCAGAAAGGGAATGGTTAGATTTAAAAGAAGTTTATATTCACCAGGAAAAACACGTGAACATGAATTTGCATTTAGTTTCAAGCCTGGAACGGATTTCCCAGATTTCGCAATAATTTTCCAAGATTGGGTTGACTTAGACGGAGATCCGAGTACGGGGCATAGACCAATTACAACTTTGAAACTACGTAAGTGTAGTGATAATAAGTATTATTTGCAGCATTATGATAATTCATGGCAATTAAATGAGTTAACGCAGCCTACTATACCAGATAATACATGTGGTGAACCAAATAGCTTAAGGACAGATACGTTGCATGGCAGCATGGAAGTTGATACTTGGCAAAGTAGTGGTTCTTCTGTTGGAAATTATTACATTAAGATCGTTACTAGAGATGATAATTATGGGCCGCAACCATCTGTTGAAGTGTATGTAAATGGTTCGTTATTCTCCACCGCCCGTTACAAGACAACTTACCCTGAAAGGGAGCATGTGATCATGGAGGGTCTGTATTGGAATAAAGGTTATAATTCAGAGCATAATCCTGATAAGTCTTTACGATTAGTTATTTGGGGGTTTGATTATAGTGAGTACTAACTCCTCTACTTTATGAGAGTATTTCTTGTTTTTTTAACAATAAAATAAGGTTTATATTTTATTTGTTGGTTATCTTGTTTGGTGTTGTAATGATTGGTTTGTAATTTTTTTATTTTAAAGTTAAATTAAGCCCCGTTTTGGCGGGGTTTTTGCTTTTTTTTATGTATTGATTGGTTCGTTTTTTAGTGGTCTGTGTTATTTAAAGTGTCTGGTATAGCTTTGTTTTTGTTCTTTATGTTATGATGTTGGGTAGCTTTTATCCTGAATTATTATCACTTATTTAATGGAATATTTAATACTAAGCGGCCCGTTTAGCGAGCTCAACGGGCGATAAATGATTCAGCAAGCTGTGTGGTCGAACACGGCTATAGTGGTCTCGCCATAAATCGACTTCATACCTTGATTCTTACATTGTTATGAATTAGTGCTGGTTTAAGCACTCGTTTCTGAACTTTTGTCGCCTAAGCTTTCAACAAAAGCGTTTTGAGTTGGCTTCCTTGGCTGATAAAGCTGGGCTTTACGTTAGTTTCTCTTGACCAAAAGAACATAGTTTTACCCGTAAAGTCTATGCCGTTATCACGCACTATTGAAGTAGTGCACCTCGCACTTCGAGTGTCTCTGATAAAAGTCGAGTAACCTGTTTATCACTCATTGAAACACACCAGTTACCCAACCAATTCTCGTGAATCATCATCAACTACATGGCCTGAAGCGTCACCCATTGGCTAGTAGCTGATCTGAAACAAAGTCAATATACCTATGTCGGTCCGGCTTTGACGGTACTTTCAAGAGAGTCTTGGCCGTTGTTTTTTGGGCGAATTTGGAGCCTTTCTTCCGTTATATACAAGATATGTCTGCTTCTACCCTCACCCTCACTAAGCCTTCTATTTTTAACAAGCCGTGAAGCATTAAATAGCTATAATGAGAGTATTCTAAGCAGTTTAGTTGTACCTTTAATGCGTTTTTTGTCTTCGCCCTTGGACTATACCGTGCGGTTCGACAAACCGCTGATAGTTGGCATGCGGCTCTTTCACTGAGGTTAAATAGCTCTAAGAGGTGGTAAGAGATCCGTCTCTTATAAGAAGGCTTAACCATGATTTGAGAGCACACCCTTCATATTTTCAACTTCAAACATCTTTTCAGTCAATAAATGCTTGGCTTTATTTACGTTAAGAGTCGTATATTTACTGCGCCCGTTGTAAAAAGTGCCTGTCGATATACCCACCTTCGGCAAATGTGATCAACTTTAGCGCCAGCTTCATGTTGTTTGACTTTTCGGATAATTTGTTCTTGGGTTAAAGTTTTTCATTGTGAGACCTCTATTGTCTCCAGTTTATTGGAAATCTCATCAAAGTCATTGATGTGAATTTTTTTGGGGAAGGTCAAGTGAGTGTGCACTTTTAATTGATTATCTGTCTCTGACAGAGACCTTTATGATTAGGTGAGGTAAGTCGTATGATGATCGCTGGGGTTGAGTAGAAGTGTGATTTGCAAAGTTTCGATGTTGCCTAAAAGCCCTCTATAGGATTAAATCAAGCTAGAAAAAGTGTCATAAAAAAGCGAGGCATTTAGCCTCGCTTGATATGTACGGTTATTAGCTCTTAACCCTGTTTTGAACGAATGTTCTCGGAACGAAGGTTCTCGTTGGATTAAGTACGCTCGCGACGAATGGCGTGGTGAGCGATATCGGTGCGGTATTCAACACCGTCCCAGTTAATCTCTTTCACCAACTCATACGCACGTTGTTGCGCCGCTGTTACGGTATCGCCTAGCGCTGTCGCACACAGCACCCGACCCCCGGCAGTGACGATGTCTTCACCTTGCTGCTTGGTGCCTGCATGGAAGACTTTTTCGCCCTGTGGGTAATTTACCTTTAGCCCGGAGATAGCATCACCTTTAGGGTAAGAACCTGGATACCCTTTCGCTGCCAGCACCACGCCAACGGCGGCGCGCGGGTCGAAGTTAATTTCTGTGCGATCCAGTTCTTGACGATTCGCAGCTTCAATCAACGACACAAGGTCTGATTGCAGACGCAACATAATCGGTTGCGTTTCTGGGTCGCCAAAGCGGCAGTTGTATTCAATGACCTTAGGCGTGCCATCGGCGGCAATCATCAGCCCTGCATACAAAAAGCCGGTATATGGATGACCCTCTGCTGCCATACCTGCTACGGTCGGGTTGATCACTTCATCCATAATGCGGTTGTGAATTTCTTCACTGACCACGGGGGCTGGAGAGTAGGCTCCCATGCCACCGGTGTTCGGGCCTTTATCACCGTCATAGGCACGCTTATGGTCTTGGCTGGTGGCAAAAGGTAGTACGTTTTTACCGTCAACCATAACGATAAACGAGGCTTCCTCGCCTTCTAAGAACTCCTCGATAACCACGCGGCTACCTGCTTCACCAAAGGCATTGCCTGCGAGCATATCGCGTACAGCAGCCTCAGCTTCGGCTTCGGTCATCGCCACAATAACGCCTTTACCTGCAGCCAAACCATCGGCTTTGACCACGATGGGAGCGCCTTGCTCTTTGATGTAAGCAAGTGCAGGCTCGATTTGCTCAAAGGTCTTGTAGAACGCCGTTGGGATATCGTGGCGTGCTAAAAAGTCTTTAGTGAATGACTTAGAGCCTTCCAGTTGGGCGGCGCCTTGTGTCGGTCCGAAAATAGCCAAGCCTTGTTCGCGAAAGGCATCGACCACACCAATCACTAGCGGTGCCTCAGGGCCGACAATGGTCAGTTCAACCTGGTTTTCTTTGACGAAAGCGATAAGCGCATCGATGTCTTCGACACCAATGGCGACGTTTTCTAGTTTTGGCTCTAGAGCGGTGCCAGCATTACCTGGCGCGACAAATACTTTTTCTACTTTGCTTGATTGAGCGGCCTTAAACGCAAGTGCGTGTTCGCGGCCGCCACTGCCAATGACAAGTACATTCATGGCGTAAAAATCCTATTGCGGTTTGATGAATTTCAGCGTCATCCGATCGCTTTCACCAATCGCCTCATATTTAGCGCGGTCTTCATCGCCTAGCGCTAAACGCGGTGGCAATGTCCACACGCCACGAGGGTGGTCGGCAAAATCATTCGGGTTTGCATTGATTTCACTTTTCGCAGCGAGTTCAAATCCGGCCTGTTTAGCCAGCTCAATCACCCAACTTTCTTTAACATAGCCTGAGCGTTTCGCTTTACCTGCATCGCGGCTTTCGGGTAAGCGGTGATCAACCACACCGAGTACGCCACCGGGCTTTAAGGCTGCATAAAAGGCTTTAAAGGCATCTTTAACGCCTTGTTCGTCTTTTTGCATATACCAGTTGTGCAGGTTTCTGAACGTCAGCACCATGTCGGCGCTTCCCTCAGGAGCGATGCTATGATGTGTGCCAGGCGCAAACTCACTGAGTTTAACGTCGCTGTAGGCACTGTCGCTGGCAAGTTTATCTTGGAAACGGGTCAGTGAGCGTTGGTAATACTCAACATCGCTATCAGCAGGGAAGTGGGCGGCGTAAAAGGTGCCTTCACCTTTCATCGCAGGGGCGATAATATCGCTGTACCAGCCGCCACCAGGCCAGATCTCAACTACCGTCATCGACGGTTCGAAGCCAAAAAACGCCAAGGTTTCCACCGGGTGGCGATATTGGTCGCGACTTTTTGCTTGCTCGCTACGCAAATCGTTTTGCGCGGCATCGGTGAGTGCTTCGGTGCCACTGGTTGCAGCACAAGCACTTAAAGAGACAGCTAAAGCAGCGCTGAGCGCGGTTTTCAAGCCTAGTTTCATAATCTAATCCTTGCTGTTGTTTTTGGTATTTAGTGCCAACATAACAGATTGATTTGAATAGTCTACGAAAACACGCCAGTACAAATTATGCACTGGCGTGGTTAGCGGTTTTAGTGGCGGAAGTGGCGCATGCCGGTGAATACCATGGCCATGCCTGCTTCGTCTGCAGCGGCGATAACTTCTTCATCGCGCATTGAGCCACCGGGCTGAATCACGGCAGTGATACCAGCCGCTGCTGCGGCGTCGATGCCATCACGGAACGGGAAGAAGGCATCAGAGGCCATGACCGAGCCTTCAACCACAAGGTTTTCGTCAGCAGCCTTAATACCGGCGATTTTCGCCGAGTAAACGCGGCTCATTTGTCCGGCACCCACACCAATGGTCATGCCGTCTTTGGCGTATACGATGGCGTTCGATTTCACAAACTTAGCGACCTTCCAGCAGAACATCAAATCGTTTAGTTCTTGCTCGGTAGGTTGGCGCTTAGACACGACTTTTAGCTCTTCTTTGGCCACCATGCCTTGATCGCGGTCTTGCACTAAAACACCGCCATTAACGCGCTTAATATCCACAGCGGTGGTTTTATCTTGCCACTGGCCACACTCTAGTAGGCGTACATTTTGTTTTGCCGAAACGATTTGCGCTGCTTCTTCGCTGATACTAGGCGCAATAATCACTTCCACAAACTGGCGCGCGACGATGGCTTCTGCGGTATCACCATCAAGTTCACGGTTAAAGGCAATAATGCCGCCGAAAGCGGAAGTTGGGTCGGTTTTAAAGGCGCGGTCATAGGCGCTAAGGATGTTTTCACCGACCGATACGCCACATGGGTTGGCGTGTTTCACGATCACACACGCTGGCGCATCGAATTCTTTTACGCACTCAAGGGCTGCGTCGGTATCAGCAATGTTGTTGTATGATAGCGCCTTGCCTTGTAGCTGCTTAGCGGTGGCCACAGAGGCTTCGCTAAGATCATTTTCAACGTAAAACGCCGCATCTTGGTGCGAGTTTTCACCATAGCGCATGTCCTGCTTTTTGGTGAATTGCATGTTGAAAGTGCGCGGAAATTTAGTCTCAGCCGCCGCTTCCTCGGTGTAATCTGGCACCATTTTACCGAAGTAGTTGGCGATCATGCCATCGTACTGAGCGGTGTGCTCAAAAGCCGCTATAGCTAAATCAAAACGTGTGGCATGGGTGGTTGAACCTTGGTTGGCTTTCATTTCGTCAATTACGCGTGTGTAATCACCCGCATTTACTACGATGGTCACGTCTTTGTGATTTTTCGCTGCCGCGCGTACCATAGTTGGGCCGCCGATATCGATATTCTCAACGGCGTCTTCAAGGCTGCAATCCGCTTTGGCAACGGTTTGTGCAAAAGGATATAGGTTCACTACAACCATATCGATGGCATCGATGTTGTTGTCGCTCATCACCCCTTCATCTTGGCCGCGACGCGCTAATATGCCGCCGTGGATTTTCGGGTGTAGGGTTTTTACGCGACCGTCCATAATTTCTGGATGACCGGTGTGGTCAGATACTTCAGTGACCTTAATGCCGTTGTCAGCAAGCAGCTTGCAGGTGCCACCGGTAGAAAGAATGTCAACGCCTTGAGCGGCTAATTCGCGAGCGAATTCAACGATACCCGTTTTGTCAGACACACTGATAAGTGCGCGACGAATTGGACGATGTGTATCCATGGTTGTTTTGATTACCTCAATGAGTGAAAGCTTGCCTAGGCTTACGCCTTGGGGTTAGGCAAGGGGACTTGCTTAGAATCCCTTATTTTAAACAATGATGGTGCTTTTGTATAACACCAGACCAGGTGTAGCGCTGGTCATTTTCGCGTATGGACGAAAATAAAAAAGCACCCGAAGGTGCTTTTAGGTGCAGCTTAGCGCTGCGTATTCATTAGTTCATGCCGTACTTTTTCAGCTTCTTGCGTAAAGTACCACGGTTGATACCTAGCAAGATGGCCGCACGCGTTTGGTTGCCACGTGTGTAAGTCATTACTTCTTCTAGAAGCGGTGCTTCTAGTTCAGAAAGAACAAGCTCGTATACATCTTGTACGTCCTGACCGTTAAGCTGCTTTAAGTAGTGGTGAACAGCTTTTTTAACAGCGTCGCGAAGAGGCTGTGGTTTCTCTTGTGACTGAACGTGAGCGTTAGTAATAAAAGGAGAAGTCACATTTTGTTCAAACATCGTTGTATTGTCTCTTTCTTTCTGGATTAGCAATAAGTTTCAAAGTACTCATTAAGCGCTTCCACCTGCTGTTGAGGTGTTTCTAGCGCATTGAATACTCGCCTAAACTGACCGTTTTCGTCATGAGCGTGCAAATACCATCCAACATGCTTGCGAGCAATCCGCGCCCCCATGGGCTCACCGTAAAATTGATGCAGATTAGTTAAATGCTCCATCAATATGCTGCGTACTTCGCCTAATTCAGGCGGCGCTAGCAGCGTTCCGGTTTTTAAATAATGATCGATTTCCCGGAAAATCCAGGGGCGACCTTGGGCGGCTCGGCCAACCATGATGGCATCTGCGCCCGTATACTCTAAAACCTGTTGTGCCTTATGTGGCGATGTAATATCACCATTAGCCACCACAGGAATTGACACTGAGCGTTTCACGGCTCTAATCGTGTCGTATTCAGCATTGCCTTTATACATGCACGCACGAGTGCGTCCATGGACGGCAAGTGACTGAATACCATTGTGCTCAGCGATAGCTGCAATCTCGACGCCGTTGCGATTATCCACATCCCAGCCAGTTCGGATTTTCAATGTGACGGGCACATCCACCGCATTAACCACCGCTTTAACGATGGCTTCGACCAACTCTGGATATTGCAGCAACGCAGAGCCTGCAAGCTTTTTATTCACTTTTTTTGCCGGGCAGCCCATATTGATATCTATGATCTGCGCGCCATTGGAAACGTTAAATTGTGCGGCTTGCGCCATAAGTTCAGGGTCGGCACCGGCAATTTGCACGGAACGAATACCTGACTCACCACTGTGATCCATACGGCCCATGGATTTAGCTGTACGCCAAACCTTTGGGTTGGAAGACAACATCTCGGAGACCGCGAGGCCTGCACCTAATCGACGACAGAGTTGTCGAAAAGGGCGGTCGGTTATCCCAGCCATGGGAGCGACCATTAAGTTGTTTTCTAACTGGTACGGACCAATTTGCACAGCGACTCAATTCACCTCGTTTCAAGGGGCGCTAAGTTTACGGTTTTTTGCGCCAAAATCAAAGGCTATAAATTGAACAAAAGTGCTTTTTTTTTAAACTTTTCGTATTGACATTTGGTAACGAGCTGAGGGAGTGATTTTTTTGTTTGTTTTATGAACACAGGCCCGTGAAAGCTTACTCTGCGGGGTGTTGATGATGCGTAAAAAGTGTAAAAAAGTCGCGCAGGGACAATTGTCCGCTGCGCAAATAGTGTCAGCTATGGTTACTTTTTAACCCCGCTGATGCGCACCCAATCCCCTTCTTGTTCGATAGGGGCGAGGTTTACTTGCTGGTCATAATGACTGGCTACCGATTGCGCTTGCTCAGCCAGCACTCCAGATAGAGCAATGTCACCGCCGGATTTTAGCAAGCTTAGAATCACTTCATTAAGTTCACGCAAGGGCTGGGCAAGAATATTAGCAACCACCACATCAGCTTCAAGATGAGGTTGGTTTTGTGGCAAATACACCTCTAGCTGTTCAGCAACACCATTACGTGCGGCGTTGTCTTGACTGGCATCGAGGGCTTGCTGGTCGATATCTATACCGATAACGCGGGCAGCACCTAACTTGATGGCCGCAATCCCCAAAATACCGGAACCACAGCCAAAATCGACCACAGTTTTGCCGCTTAAATCGAGGCCTTCTAACCACTTTAAGCATAGCGCGGTAGTAGCATGGGTGCCGGTGCCAAAGGCCAGACCTGGGTCGAGCATAACATTAACCGCACTGGGGTCTGGCACATCGAGCCAGCTTGGGCAAATCCACAAACGCTCGCCAAAGCGGATAGGGTGGAAGTTTTTCATCCACTCTCGTTCCCAATCTTTGTCTTCAAGTTGCTCAATTTTATAATGAAATTGCTCTTTCAGCTCAGGCTGTACTTTTAGGTAGTCAACCACGGCTTGCATATCGTGGTTGGCCTCAAACAGGCCAATCACAGTGGTTTCTGCCCAGTATTTTACTTCCCCGGGCTGGGGTTCAAAAATAGGCGTGTCTTTAGTGTCCATGAAGGTCACCGATGGACAACCGATGTCCATAAGGTGATCACTAATGGCATCAGCCGTTGACTCGGTGGCACGAATGCGGATTTGGATCCAAGCCATTGTAAATCCTCGTTAAAAAAGGCCGCTAAAAAGCGGCCTTGATGTAGTGTGTAAGACGCGGCTTATTTGCTGGCGTCTAAGAAACTCTTCAGCAGGTCAGAGCGCGATGGATGGCGTAACTTACGCAGTGCCTTCGCTTCGATTTGACGGATACGCTCTCGAGTAACGTCAAACTGCTTACCCACTTCCTCTAGGGTGTGGTCGGTATTCATGTCGATACCAAAACGCATACGTAGTACTTTTGCTTCGCGGGCTGTCAGGCCTGCCAGTACTTCGTGAGTCGCGCCTTTAAGGCTTTCCATGGTCGCTGAATCGATTGGCGAATCAATGGTGGTATCCTCAATGAAATCACCTAAGTGCGAATCTTCATCGTCACCGATAGGCGTCTCCATTGAAATCGGCTCTTTAGCGATTTTTAATACCTTACGAATCTTATCTTCAGGCATTAGCATGCGCTCAGCCAGTTCTTCAGGGTTTGGCTCGCGGCCCATTTCCTGAAGCATCTGACGCGAGATACGATTGAGCTTATTAATGGTCTCAATCATATGTACCGGAATACGAATAGTACGCGCTTGGTCAGCAATCGAGCGAGTGATTGCCTGACGGATCCACCAAGTTGCATAAGTTGAGAACTTATAACCACGGCGATATTCAAATTTATCTACTGCTTTCATCAAGCCGATATTACCTTCTTGGATCAGATCCAAGAACTGCAGACCTCGGTTGGTGTATTTCTTGGCAATTGAAATAACCAGACGTAAGTTTGCCTCAACCATCTCTTTTTTCGCACGGCGAGCTTTCGCCTCACCAATGCTCATACGACGGTTGATGTCTTTAATACGCTCAATGGATAAACCGGTGCTTTGCTCAATCTGTTTTAGCTTATTGATGCAACGTTCAATTTCCGGTTTTAGCTCGCTTAATTTCGCTGAGTAGCTCTCGCCTTTAGCGATTTCGGCATCTAGCCAAGAGGCATCTGTTTCGTTATTAGCAAAATGCTTAACGAACGTTTTCTTTGGCATTTTAGCAACTTGTACCGCTTGCTTCATGATGATGCGTTCTTGCACACGCACTTTATCCATCATTGCACGCATGTTGTTAACCATGCGATCAAATTGCTTCGGTACTAGTTTGAAGGTACGAAATAGCTCGCCGATCTCGATAATCGCGGCTTTAGCATCGGGATGCGAACGGCCTTTTTGCTCGAAAATCTCGCGTGCGCCAGTGTACAAGGCACGAAGCTTTTCAAAGTGCTCGCGCGCTTCTTCCGGATCTGGGCCGTTATCGGTTTCTTCTTCATCATCGTCATCGCTGTCAGCATCATCGTCTTCGTCATCGAGCTCTTCTTCGCTCAATTCAGAACCAATGTGTGTGGCAGAGATTTGTGTTTCGTCCTCGTTGGGATCGAAAAAGCCAGTGATGATGTCGCTCAAGCGAATTTCTTCGGCTTCGAACATGTCCCACTGTTCAAGTAGGTGCGAGATAGCCTCTGGATATTCAGCAACAGAAATCTGTACTTGGTTGATGCCTTCCTCAATACGCTTGGCGATATCAATTTCGCCCTCACGAGTAAGTAGCTCAACCGTCCCCATTTCACGCATATACATGCGCACAGGGTCCGTAGTACGACCGATCTCTTTTTCTACCGTTGCCAGGGCTGCAGCCGCAGCCTCTGCTGCGTCCTCATCCGTGGTCGTTTCAGCCATCATTAATTCATCGGCATCAGGGGCAGACTCGCTGACCTTAATACCCATGTCATTAATCATGCTGATAATGTCTTCGACCTGATCCGAGTCAATGATGTCTTGTGGAAGGTGATCGTTCACTTCCGCGAATGTAAGATAACCTTGCTCTTTACCTTTCTGAATCAGAAGTTTTAGTTGTGACTGAGGAGTTGGATCCATAGAGATTTGCTCTTCCACCCTGATAAGTTGATACAACAGGCGTCAGCTTAAGAACCTAAGCTGGGAGCCCCAAGCCGGTTTGACGCAGTGAATTGCGTATTATAACAGACCGAGTTTTTTCTGGCTAGCTTTCGAGCACTTCACTGCCTTTTAGTGCTTGCGTCAGTAGCGCGTATTCACGTCGTTCTTCAAAGCTTAAACCTTGCGTCTTGTCCTTTATTAATAAGGTCTCGAGGCGATGATTTAAACACTGATCTTCAATGAATTTGACCGTTTGTTGGAAATGAGGTTCCAAAACCTCGTCTTTTATTTGGTGTGGCCACGCCGCAAGCTTAGTCAATGCGCCGTATTCAGGGCGTTCACGGTAACTTTCTAACAACTGTGCGGTAGTAATTTGTGGGTTGTCTAAACATTGCTTTTGAATGGCTAAAAACAATTCCAAACCCGGTAAACCTAAACTGGCAAGCTCTGGCATGTACTCAACCGTAGGTGCCAATTGCGGGTGTTGCACCATGAGCGCGATGGCGGTGCGCATGGGCGTCATTTTAAATTGGCTCTCAACCCGTTTTTGTTGTTTTGGGGTTTTGAGCTTGGCGTTGAGTTGTTCTCGAGTGCGACCAATAAACCGTGCTAAACGTTCTAATAGGCTTTCTTGGTAAAACTCACTGGGAATTTTTTCAATCAGTGGTAAGGCTTCACTTAGTAACTTGGCTTTGCCTGCATCCTGAGTAAGATCTATATGTTCGCTCAAACGAGCAAAAAACACCTCGATAAAATCTTTGGCGTCATCCAAGCGTTGTTCAAAGGCCGCTTTGCCTTCTTGCTGTACCAATGAATCGGGGTCTTCGCCGTCCGGCAAAAACACGAACTTCAGAGCTTTGCCGTCCTTTAAATAGGGAAGGGCGTTTTCAAGCGCGCGCCAAGCCGCGTCGCGACCCGCGCGGTCGCCATCATAACAACAAATAACTTTGTCGGTGGCCCGCAGCAGTAACTGCATGTGTTCGGCGGTGGTCGCAGTGCCCAAGGCGGCAACGGCATATTTAATATCATGCTCAGCCAAGGCCACCACATCCATATAGCCTTCAACAATGAGTAACTGCTCAAGCTTTTTGTGCGCTTGCTTAGCCTCATAAAAACCGTACAGCTCAAAACCTTTATGGAATACCCGGGTCTCTGGTGAGTTAAGGTATTTAGGGCCGTTGTCATCGCTGCCCATGATACGTCCGCCAAAGGCAATGACCCGACCGCGACGGTCGCGGATGGGAAACATCAGTCGGTCACGGAAGAAATCAAAGGTGCGGCCATTGTCTTTTTGGGTGGCCAGTTTAAGCTCGATCAATTGTTGCTTTTGCTTGGGATTTTTCCCCAGTGTTTGGCACAAGGCTTCCCACTCACTCGGGGCATAGCCAATTTGATAGTCTTTGACCGTTTGGCCGCTAAGGCCGCGTCCTTTGAGGTAATCAATCACCAACTGTGAATTAGCATGATGGCGCAGTTGCTGCTGATAATATCGTGCTGCTTGCTCCATTAGTTCATAGTCTGAGCGCTTTTGTTCTTGACTGACAGGAGGGCGCTCTGGGTTATTATGCCCTTGCTCTCTTGGCACTTCGAGGTGCAATAAACTAGCGAGTTCTTCGATGGCATCAACAAAATCGAGTTTATCGTATTCCATGACAAAGCTAATGGCGTTGCCATTGGCGCCACAACCAAAGCAGTGATAAAACTGTTTATCTTGAGAGACGGTAAACGACGGTGTTTTTTCGTTATGGAAAGGGCAACAGGCTTGGTAGTCTTTGCCTGCTTTTTTAAGATTAACGCGCGCGTCTATTAACTCTACAATATCGGTGCGAGCTAAAAGATCATCGATAAATTGTCGTGGGATCTTGCCTGCCATTGCTAACACCTAATTGGGAATAGAGAATCTCAGTAGTATATCAATCGCCACGAAGAAATGGAGCTGTCGCAGTGACTTTATTTTTCAATCGTGCACAAACGAAGAAACCGAGCACAAGGCTCGGTTTGCTTGAATTTGCTTTCGCAATCTAGGCGCTGAGTCGCTGTTTAATAAGGCCTGATAATTTGCCCATATCGGCACGGCCTTCAGCTTGACTCTTAATTACGCCCATCACTTTACCCATGTCTTGCATGCCTTGGGCACCGGTGTCGGCGATGGCGTTATCAATCAGTTGATTGATTTCATCCTCGTTCAGTGGTTTTGGAAGAAACTCTTCTAAAACCGCAATTTCGGCAGCTTCCACATCAGCGAGATCGTCACGACCGGCGTCTTTATACTGAGTATAAGAATCACGGCGTTGCTTAACGAGCTTAACGATAACCGAGGTAATCGCGGCTTCGTCTAAGGTAATGCGCTCGTCGATCTCACGCTGTTTAATGGCTGCTAATACTGAACGCACAGCACCAAGGCGCATTTTGTCCTTGGCACGCATCGCGTCTTTTTGTGCATCTTTTAAGGTAACTAAAAGACTCATGACATCAAGACCGAGAAGCGATTAGTATAAACGAACGCGACGTGCGTTTTCGCGAGAAAGCTTTTTCATGTGACGCTTAACAGCAGCCGCTTTTTTACGCTTACGCGCAGCGGTTGGCTTTTCATAGTGCTCGCGACGACGAACTTCTGAAAGGATACCTGCTTTTTCACATGAACGCTTGAAGCGGCGTAGAGCTACGTCAAACGGCTCGTTTTCTCTTACTTTAACTACTGGCATTAAAAATTCACCTACCTAACTAAATGAGCTTCACTCATCTGATCAAATTATGATCAAGTGGTTCAAAAATGGTGCGGCATTGTAATCCGACTTACCCCCGTGTGTAAAGAATAAATATCACAATACTGGTAAAATTGCAGCAACCAAGTAGAATATGCGGCCTTATCCATGCCACCTAAGCCCATGTAGGAGACTCACATTGCGCATTTTGGGAATAGAATCTTCCTGTGACGAGACCGGGATTGCTATTTATGACGATGAACAAGGTTTGCTTGCGCATCAATTATATAGCCAAGTGAAAATGCATGCCGATTATGGCGGCGTGGTGCCTGAATTAGCATCGCGCGATCATGTGCGTAAGACATTGCCTTTAATTGAAGCTGCGTTTGCCGAAGCAAAATGTGGCCCTGAGGATTTAGATGGCGTGGCCTATACCGCAGGCCCAGGCCTTGTCGGGGCCTTATTAGTAGGCTCATCCATTGCACGCTCCTTAGCCTATGGGTGGCAGCTCCCTACTGTGGCGGTTCACCATATGGAAGGGCATTTGCTGGCACCGATGTTGGAAGAGCGAGTTCCAGAGTTTCCTTTTGTGGCTCTGTTGGTATCCGGAGGGCATACGCTGTTGGTAAAGGTTAGCAATATCGGTGAATACCAAGTGCTTGGTGAGTCGGTGGATGATGCTGCCGGTGAAGCCTTCGATAAAACCGCAAAGTTACTTGGGTTAGATTATCCTGGCGGACCCTTATTGGCGAAGTTGGCAGAGCAAGGCACGCCGGGGCGCTTTAAGTTTCCCCGACCAATGACCGACAGACCTGGTTTGGATTTTAGCTTTAGCGGGTTGAAGACCTCTGCGGCGAATACCATTCGTAATGAAGGAGACGACTCACAAACGAAGGCTGATATTGCCCATGCTTTTCAAACAGCGGTGATCGATACCTTGGCGATTAAGTGTAAGCGAGCACTTAAGCAAACCGGTATAAAACGTTTGGTGATCGCCGGTGGAGTCAGTGCCAATACTTATTTACGTGAACAGTTGGCGAAGGTAATGCAAGGCATGCAAGGTGAAGTGTACTATCCGCGCCCAGCTTTTTGTACAGATAATGGTGCGATGATCGCCTACGCCGGCATGCAGCGCCTAAAAGCAGGGCAAACTGGTGATGTGAGCACGCAAGTTATGCCGCGCTGGCCAATAGATAGTTTACCGAGCATTGCTTAAGGGTCGTGTGCGCATGTTCAATCCATGCGCGCAGCCTTAGATGAGGCATTGTTAATTCATTCTTTTGTACCAGTATAAGTGCCGCTTATGCTGGTAATGTCGTAAAAAATTCACCTAACTTTCTTAAATTTGACCAAAGCTGCAAGACTTTCTAAGGTGATTGCTATAAAGTGAGCGCAATTAAATTGAACTGCTTTAAGCAACCCGTCACCGCCTTAAAGCCAATGCATTTAGGTATGTCATGAGTGATAAGCGTTTTGCCGTCGCATCAGAGCAGAGCTTGATGCGCGTCTTTACGGTGCCAGAGGCACCGGACTCAACGCTCAGTAAAATAGAAGCCGAGATTTCTAGTAATCTAGCTGGCTTTTTAAATGAGAACATTGCTGCGGTTGAAAAACCGCTGCATGAAATCGAGCGCGACTTTGAATCAGCTCAGGTTCCCGAAGAGCCGATGTTTGTCAGTGCCCATGCTCAGGACATCATGGAAAAGCTGGTAGCGCATTCCGTGCATACCGCTGCCCCGAGCTTTATTGGTCATATGACCTCGGCGTTGCCTCATTTTGTGCTGCCACTGTCCAAACTCATGGTGGGTCTTAACCAAAACCTGGTAAAGATCGAAACCTCCAAAGCTTTTACTCCTTTAGAGCGCCAAGTGGTCGGCATGCTGCATCATATGGCGTATGGTCGCGAGCAAAAGTTTTACGACAAGTGGATGCATAGCGCCAAAACCTCGCTCGGTGCGTTTTGCTCCGGGGGCACGGTGGCGAACATTACCGCCTTGTGGATAGCGCGCAATTGCTTGCTTAAGGCCGAAGGTGATTTTAAAGGCATTGGCGCCCAAGGATTGGTGTCGGCGATGTTCCACTACGGCTACAAAGGTTTGGCGGTATTGGTTTCCGAGCGAGGCCATTATTCCCTTGGTAAGGCCGCCGATGTGCTCGGTATTGGCCGCGATAACTTTATCGCGATTCCTACCGATGAAGATAATAAAGTCGATGTTGCGGCGATGCGCAAAGAGGCACGTGCCCTCGAAGCCCAAGGCATCAAAGTGATGGCCTTGGTGGGAGTCGCTGGGACCACCGAAACCGGCAATATCGACCCGTTGAATGACATGGCTGATCTGGCCGAGGAGCTAGGCTGTCACTTCCATGTCGATGCGGCTTGGGGTGGAGCCACCTTGTTATCGAATAATCACCGTCATCTGCTCAGTGGCATTGAGCGTGCAGACTCCATCACCATTGATGCGCACAAACAAATGTATGTGCCTATGGGCGCGGGAATCGTGTTATTTAAAGACCCCAGCGCGACCGACGCCATAGAGCACCACGCTGAATATATACTGCGTAAAGGTTCAAAAGATTTAGGCAGTCATACTTTAGAGGGTAGCCGCCCGGGAATGGCGATGTTGGTGCATGCCTGCTTACGTATTATCGGTCGTAAAGGCTATGAGATGCTGATCGATAAAAGCTTAGAGAAAGCGCGCTTTTTCGCTGATTTAATTAAATCGGAAGCGGATTTTGAACTGATCTCCGAGCCTGAACTGTGCTTATTAACCTACCGTTATGTGCCAGAGAAAATAAAGGCACGGTTGCAGCAGGCGGATGAGCAAACCAAGCTGGATATTTACGCCGCATTGAATCGTTTCACCGCTAGCATGCAAAAGCGCCAGCGTGAGGCGGGGCGTTCATTTGTATCGCGTACCCGGTTGACTCCAGCTGCCTACGGTTATCAGCCTACGGTGGTATTTCGTGTGGTATTGGCGAACCCACTCACATCGAAAGCGATACTTAAGGACATTCTTGCAGAGCAGCGTGAATTAGCCGCCTCAGATCCGATGTACAAAAAGTACTTGTCTAAGTACCTTTAATCCTGCCTTAAACTACAAGCCCTGACAGAAGGTGAGTAAGTCGCGAATGAGTGGCTTACGCACCGTATCGTGCTCACACAAAAGCTCATGCTTAGCCCCTTGGTAGGTTTTTAATACAGCTTGGCGTTGACCATGAATAAAGTCGTTATAAGGACTTGGGTCAACCACGGTATCGCATTGTGCTGCAGCGACAAATAACGGCACAGGACATTGGCAGGTCCGTAGCTTCTTGATAGCGGCAAAAGCGGCGTTAAGCCAGGCGTAAGTCACCCCCCCTAATTGCATATCGCTGTGCTGCTCATATAGCTGGCGAAAACGTGTATACCGGGCTTCACTATGGGTCAGTTCATTTTCTGCAAAGGGGATATTACGATAAGGGCCGTGTCCAGGGACATAACGCCCGCCTTGGCCGACTAAAGTCATTAGCCATGCCCACAGGCGTGCTTGCCAAGCTTTGATATTACCGGTATCCAGTTGCAGCATCGGAGCGCTTAAAAACGCGCCGCTGAACGAATGGCGGTGGTGACAAAGATAATCTAAGGCGATTGCTCCCCCCATGGAGTGGCCAAGGAGTATTTTTTTCCCTTGCCAGTGACGTTCAACCACCTCGTTGACGAATTGCGCAAGGTCTTGGCTGTAATCATCAAAGTGCCCTACATACCCTTTGTGGCTATCTTCAAGATGGCGATAAGAGCGCCCTTGACCTTGATGATCAACAATAAACACGGCAATGTTATTACGCGCAAACTCCCACAGCAGTTCTTGATATTTCTGTGCCGCTTCAATGCGCCCTGAGCTGATCACTAACGCAAAGTCAGCTTGGTAGGGTAAATGATAGGCGTAAAATAACTTACCTTGGCGTGTGTCCACAAAGCCCTTTTGCATATCTTGCTGCCAAAATTGCGCGATGGCGTCATCATTTTTATGCAGTAGTGCTTCGCTGGAGTAGAACATTCAGTATCAGGTCGTAGGGAGTTTTATGGTCGCTACTAAACCACCTTGAGGATTATTTTGCAATACAAGTTCCCCATTGTGGGCCTCTATAGCCTTGTTGGCAATCGCTAAGCCTAAACCGGTGCCACCACTGTCGCGGCTGCGCGCAGAGCCAACGCGGTAAAAGGGTTCCTTGAGATGGGCAAGCTCATGCTCAGCAACGCCAGGACCATCGTCGCTAATAGACAGTAGCATTATCGTGTCTATCCACTGCAAGCTCACTTCAATATGCTGATTGGCATATTTGATTGCGTTACGCAGTAAGTTATCGCAGGCACTGGCTACCACTTGGGGGTCAATGTTGAGGAAATGGCTATCACTGAGCTCAGCAAGAGAGAGCTGCTTATGCTCAGAGTCGGCCTCGAACTTGGCGTCGGCAAACACTGGAGCCAGTAACTCACGCACACTGATGCGCTGGCGCACAATACTTTGTTGACGATTTTCTAGCCGTGAGAGCATCAAAATACGGGCAATAAGAGTATCAAGCTGCTTGGCTTCTTTTTCTATGCGCTGCAGTTGTAATAAGGTTGCGCTATCGGCACTGTCTTGGGCTAATGCACAGGCGAGCGAGAGTCGCGTTAATGGCGAGCGTAGCTCATGAGAAATATCACCCAACAACGAACGTTGACTATTCACAAGGGTTTCTAGACGCGCCGCCATGGCATTGAACTCGTCGGTGAGAACGCCAAGCTCATCATGGCGCACGTTACTCGGCGCACGACTTTGTAAATTACCTGCGGCGATGTCTTTCGCGGCGCTTCGTAGCGCATTGACCGGTGTGATCAAGGTACGGGTAAACAGCAAACTCAACAATAAAGAGGCACCCAAAGCCACAACTACTTTAAGCCAAGTAGGCATGAGTTTGAGCCGCAATAACCAAGGTAGCTTGCGCCCGGGGCGCAGCTCATACAGCTGATATTGCCCGTCCGGTAGGGTGATCAGCAAAGGGCCTAATGCTTGAAAGTGCTCGTGGAAAATCATTTGTGGAGCCATGCTCTGGCGAAAATTAAGCTCATTGAGGCCAATGTCGTGGGGTGGGGTGAAGTTCTGTAGCGCTTTATCTTGGTCAACAGAATACAGATAAAGCTGCTTTCTTTTGGCAAAGCGGCCATGGTTGATGAGCTGCTCAGCGCTGATATCGTGTTTATTAGCACTGCGCTCAATGGCATGCCCTAAGCGCTTTAAGTAGTGCGCATCGCCACCGCGTAAAGGCTCATAAGACAGTTCACTGAAGCTCATCGAGCTTAGCCCGGCAAGCAACGCGAAGGTCGCGGCTAGGGTGAGCCAAAACCACAAGAATATTTTCACATAGAGTTTGCTAAACAATGGCCGCATTTACGCATCTCCCACCAAGACGTAACCGGCACCGCGTAGCGTGCGAATACGCTCGGCCTCAATGTGTTCGGCTATTTTCTTGCGCAAGTTACTGACATGCATGTCAATAGAGCGGTCATATGGCGCTAAGCGGCGGCCCAACACTTGTTCACTTATTTGCTCTTTACTGATCACGGTGCCCGGTTGTTGTAGTAATAAGTGCAAAATAGCAAACTCAGTGCCGGTGAGTGCCAAAGGCTGTGTATTGGCGCTGACGCTGCGGCTATGCATACACATATCCAGACCGGCAAACTGTAAGTCCTGACGAGGCTTAGTGGCATTGATATGCTCGATGCGTCGAGTAATGGCCTTGACGCGGGCGAGCAGCTCTCGGTGGTTGAAAGGCTTGGGGATATAGTCATCGGCACCGAGCTCGAGGCCAAAAATACGATCAAAATCATCGCCTTTGGCGGTCAGCATGATGACTGGCATCAGCGATTGAGCTCTGAGCCTTTTTAAGACCTCGAAGCCATCTAACTCTGGCAGCATGACATCCAGTAATAACAGATCAAAATTGCCAGTTTCGGCAAGCTCCAAGCCTGTTTTTCCATCATGCGCACAGGTCACTTGGAAATGCTGGCTCTGTAGGTATTCGCTGAGCATTTGCGCCAGTTCAGTATCATCGTCGGTTAGTAAAATATGCATGTCATTCCCAGTACGTATACAGCGACAACGCTATACTACCTTATCCCTTGCCAGCAGTGTGAATCCTTTACATAACCTTTACACCGCCCTGACAGTGCTTTGCGTTGACGGCGCTATGCTAGGCACTGTGAATTGTTTTCAATCAGGACAAACAAGGAGTCCACAATGAAACTAGGTAAGAGTATTAGCGCGACGTTGTTTTCTTTAGCCTTGGCATCCAGCGCCGTGTTTGCTGGTCAAGGCGGTCACCACAACCATGGTGAGCGTGGTATGTTTAACAAACGTATGGCCAATTATTTACAGCTTAGCGAGCAGCAACAGAGCCAAATCGACGCTATTTTAGATGCGCAAAAGCAACTGCAGCCGCAGCGAGGCCAGCGTGGTGACATGAAACAGCAGCTAAATGCCTTAACGCACACCAATGCGAGCTTCGATGAGCAGGCTGCGCGAGCGTTAATCCAAGAGCAGCAAGCTAAACAGCTTGAACGTAAGATTGCACGGTTACACACCCAGCATCAAATATGGAACTTACTCACCGAGCAGCAGCAACAAAAGTTGCAGGAGCTCAAGGAAAAGCTTCAGTCGCGCGGCCATCATAAGCGTGGTCATTAAAATTTTATGTCAGTGCACGTAAACGGCCCATTGGGTCGTTTTTTTGTGCGGACATTTTCAGTGACTTGGGCTTAAGTGCTAGTAAGCGATAGCAAATTTTGCTATCAATAATAACGTTGAGCTATGACTCGATAGCTTACTAAAGTATAAATGCTTAAAGTTGATCAGGTATCTCGTGGTTTTCTCTCTCCCCTGGGCCACGGAAATAACCTTTATCGATGCTGTATTAGGGTAGGGCCCAAGTTTACGGAGCGAACACAATACAGCGGCTTCGCGTATTAAAGGACTAAGTTGTTGGAAAAACAGAAGTGGTACAAAAATCCAGAAATGCTCATTGCGCTGACCGCGCTTTTTATTGGCTTAATTACGGCCTTTATCTCTATTTATTCTGCGTACATAGATCGCGCCTACGCGAAAGCTTCTGTGTGGCCAAAAGTAGAGGTTTTCAGAAGCAAAGGAAAGGATCGCTTTAGTTATGGCGTGGCGAATAGAGGCACGGGCCCGGCCATTATTAAGTATGTAAAAGTCAGTATCGGTAAGCGGTATTTGCAGCGGTGGTCGGATTTACCTGAGTTCGACTCCATTTACCAATCCCATATCAGTTCAACCACGCTTCCTGCAGGCGAAATGATAAAGCCCTTGGTATACAAAGGGGAGGCTGTAGAAAATATCTTAAAGATAGATAAACGCCTCGAAATTGAGCTGTGTTACTGCTCAATTTATGACGACTGTTGGGTGGTGAGTCGCTCGCTTCAAGCCCGTCCTGTAGAGCAGTGTGAGGTAAACTCTAAGCAGGCTTTTTTACAATAACGACTGATGTGTAAAAGTAGTGGAATACGGTGCTTCAGTGCACGGCACAGTTACAGTTGTCTATCTGAGTATCACCACTAGGCGTGTGCGATAGACAAAAAGATAGACAAAAAAATACGCGGCCGTTGAAGGCCGCGCTGACGGAATAATTTCCAGCTTCCTGCCGGGATTGGAGCAAGTCCAATGTTCCTTTACTCACCGTAGTGAGCGCTACAAATCGCTTTGTAGGTTCATCCTTGTCCACTTCCTGTATAAACCTGTGATACACATCCAAGTCAGTCGCATGTGGTTCGCATTATGACTGCTATGATTGTTTAGCTCATCCTGTACTTCCTGTGATATGTACATCCTGCACATAATCCTCAGTGGAGCTATCACTGACAAATCCTTCGCTGTCCTTATTCACATTTCCTTTGTGAGCTGCGTTCACTCGCCTGTCCTATACTCAACCTTGAGTATCACGTCCGGTGTGCTCGGCATCCTGCCTATTTTTTCCTTTGCTGTCCTTAAAGTAGCAACTCCTTTGCGTTATGCATCCTGCATCTGTCCATATTGGCATCTTGCCGTTTCCCTTGACTATCCTTAGAATAACAATTCCCTTGTGTTATGCGTCCTGCACCTGTCCTTCTATGGCATCTTGCCAAATCCTACCGTCCTGTCTGCGTGTCCGTTGCGTTACGCGTCCTGCGCCTGTCCTTGAACTTCCGGTCCGTCCTTTGAGGTTGGCTTTCCTTAACTTTATCGCCCATATGCCCTTACAAGCGATGGAGACAGTATAAGGATGAATTAGGTACAGGTCAGGTAGTGGTAACAAAAACTGATTTAGTAAAATAAACGAAATAATTTAAAATCTATTAATTATCAGTGTTTTGTGTATTTTTGCGTGCTGTTCTTTATCGCAAATGACGCAATAACCTGATGCTATGTGAGATATATCTCACAGTAATTCGGGCAAAGATGGAAGTTGTTCAGCTGGTGTTTATATTGTGATGATGGTGCTGTACTTTTGCGGTGCAAAAGATATGATGCGCTTGAGAATTATTTTTATCTATTGGAGGCTTTATGAAAAAAGCATTGGCTTTGGGCTTGGCATCGTTACTCACTACGTTAACAGCCGCTCCCACCTTGGCGCAAGACAGCGTCAATATTTACTCGTTTCGTCAGCCTTTTCTTATTGAGCCCATACTAGAGAAGTTTACAGCACAAACGGGAATAGAGACCAACGTGGTGTTTGCGAAAAAAGGGCTTATTGAGCGCTTAAAGCGTGAAGGCAAGCATACTCGCGCTGATTTAGTACTTACCTCTAATTTTAGTGCCTTAATGCAACTAGACGATATGGAGCTAACGCAAAGCATTAATAGCGACGCGGTGGCCGACAATATTCCTGCTAGCTTCCGCGACCCCAATGGGCAATGGGTGGCATTAACCAAACGGGTGCGCAATGTCTACTCGTCAAAAGAACGTGTGGGCCAGTTAAGCAGCGTGCGCTATGAAGACCTGGGGAGCGAGCAATTTGCAGGTAAGGTGTGCATGCGCTCAGGCAAGCACCCTTATAACTTGGCGTTGGTCGCATCTATGATTGCCCATCATGGCGAAGCGCAAACCAAGCAGTGGTTAACCGCGTTAAAGCAGAACCTTGCCCGTAAACCGCAGGGCAATGATCGAGCGCAGGTTAAGGCCGTAAAAGAAGGGCTGTGCGATGTGGCCATCGGTAACAGCTATTACTTTGGAAAAATGATGCAAGACGAGCAACAACGTACTTGGGCTGATGCCGTTTATATTAACTTTCCTAACCAACAAGACCGAGGAGCACACGTTAATGTCTCCGGCGTTGCCTTAACAAAGTATGCTAAAAACAAGGATAACGCCTTGAAACTGATCGAGTTTATGACCGACAATACAGCGCAAAATATGTATGCCTCTGTGAATATGGAATACCCAGTGAAAAAGGGTGTGCCATTGTCTGAGTTAGTTGCCTCTTGGGGTGACTTTAAAGAGGACTCTCTGCCTTTATCGGAAATCAGTAAACATCGTCAAACGGCGTTGAAGCTGCTCGATGAGGTAAAATTCGACCTTTAATTACTGGGTATTGATGCGCTTTAAATTCTCGCTGTCATCGTGGCAGCTTATTGCGTGGACGACAGGCTTAGGCCTGTCGTTACCGTTAGCTTTCCTTATTTTTGAGTCCTTGCAAAGTGATCCCAACGTGTTTAACCACCTCTGGGATACGGTGCTGTGGGATTATACCCGTAATACCTTAGTGTTGATCCTCGGTGTAGCGCTACTGAGTTGCTTGATTGCGTTGCCTTTAGGGTGGCTGGTCGCCTGCTGCGACTTTCCGGGGCGAAAACACTTTGAATGGGCTTTGATGCTGCCCTTAGCCATGCCTACCTATCTTATTGCCTATGTTTATACCGACTTACTGGATTATGCTGGTCCGGTGCAAATCCAGTTACGGCAGTGGTTTGGTTGGCAGTCGCCGGATGATTACTGGTTTTTTGATATTCGTACGCTCGGTGGCGCAATTGTGATGATTGCGTTAGTGCTGTACCCCTACTTATTCTTAATTTTTAAAACCGCGCTGAAGGAGCAGTCTCATAAGCTGGTTCAAGCCGCCCATATTATGGGACACGGCCCAGTTGCAGGCTTTTTTAAAGTCAGTCTTCCTTTAGCTCGAGGGGCGATTGTCGCCGCTATAACCTTAATTAGCATGGAGGCGATGGCGGATTTTGCCACCGTCAATTACTTTGCCGTAAGCACCCTAACGACAGCGGTGTACGATACTTGGTTTGGGTATTATTCATTAACCGCCGCTGCGAAAATCTCAGGGATCATGCTGCTCATTTTGTTTTTGGCTATCATTATTGAGCGTTATTCGCGCCGCAACCGCGCCGTGTTTGAGCGCCAAACCCAGCTAAGCGGTGAGCCTCTTTATACTCTCAAAGGAGCTAAAGCGTTGGCAGCTACAGGCTTTGCCTTAGTTATTTTGGCGCTTGCTTTCGCTATTCCGACGGCGGTGCTGGTTAGCTACGCGTTTAATTATTTTGACCAAGCGTGGAATGATGAGTTTTTCCTCTATGCTTGGCAAAGCCTAAAAATTGCCACTATGGTCAGCATCCTCGCCATTACCCTGAGTATTCTTGTGGTGTACTACCAGCGCTTGAGTACAGCACGATATGCACTGTGGCCTGGGCGCTTAGCCAGCACTGGATACGCCTTACCTGGCACCGTTTTAGCCATTGCGGTGCTGTTACCTCTGACTAGTTTAGAAATCGGCATTAATGATTGGCTCGCCCAGTATGACTATCAACCAGGGTTATTCTTAAGCGGTACTATATTTGCCATCGTGTTTGGTTACTTGGTGCGATTTTACGCCATTGCCCATGGCGCCATAGAATCAAGCTTTAGCCGCATTAGCCCGAGCTTGGATATGGCCAGCCACTCCATGGGCCGCAATGAGCGACAAACCTTACTTGGCGTGCATATTCCCATTCTGAAACGCGGTATCTTAACCGCTGCCTTATTAGTGTTTATCGAGTGCATGAAAGAGTTGCCAGCAGCATTACTGTTGCGGCCATTTAACTTTGAAACATTGGCGACCCATGTGTTTCAGTATGTTAGCGATGAGCAATTAGAGCTGGCTTCAGTGTCGGCACTATTTATTGTATTAGTGGGGCTACTGCCCTTGTATTTTATTAACCGCTCAATGGAGCATTCTCGGTCATGACAGCGCAACTAGAATTAGACAACATTAGTTTCGAATACGCTGAGCGGGCGGTGGTCAACAATTTAAGCCTGACTTTAGCAGACGATGAGATTTTGTGTTTGCTAGGCGCCAGCGGTTGCGGCAAAACGACCACACTAAAAGCCATTGCTGGGCTTATACGCCCGCACCGAGGGGTGATCCGCTTAGGGAAAGAGGTACTGTGTAGTGACCAGCATTGCGTGCCCCCACAGCACCGCAACATGGGCATGATGTTTCAGGATTACGCGCTGTTTCCACACTTAACCGTGGCGCAAAACATAGCCTTTGGTTTAAAGGGCATGAGCAAAGCAAACAAACAGCAGCGGGTCGCCGAAATGCTCGCACTGGTGCATCTAGATGAGTGTGGAGGGCGTTATCCACACCAGCTTTCAGGCGGCCAACAGCAACGTGTTGCCATAGCTAGAGCGCTGGCATACAAACCTAGCCTATTGCTGCTTGATGAGCCGTTTTCGAATATTGACCATCAGGTGCGTTTTCAACTAATCGCTGACATTCGCCGCATTATTAAAGACCAGCGCGTCTCTGCTATTTTTGTGACCCACTCCAAAGAAGAAGCATTTGCCTTTGCCGACACATTAGCGGTCATGCACAACGGACAAATTGCGCAGCAAGGCACGGCGAAACAATTATTCCAGCACCCTAACTCTAAAGTCGTGGCAGAGTTCTTAGGCACGGGTGTGTATATTGATGCCACTATCGTTGATGCCGAGCATGTACAAACGCCCTTTGGTATTGTGCGCTCTTTACAGCCTTTGCCATCATCGGGGAAGGGGCAAGCGTATGTTCGTCCTCACGATATGCAATTGATTGGTGATGAACACGGTGAAGTGACGTTACTATCACAGCGTTTTGTCGGCACAGAATACGTTTATCGCGTCAGCGTGTTTGCTCAAGAAGTTGAAATTCCTGCTAAAGCTGAACAAGAGTTTTTGCCGAGTCAGAAGCTATCGCTTACAATTACCCCACACTCTGTGAATTTCTTCGCTGATTAAGCGCGAATTCATAGCCTATATGTAGCCGCGCGGGCGGCTTAGCGCCGGTAATAGGCGCTGCTAACAATAACAACGAAAGGAATGGTAACTTAATGCCCAGAGCGCAATCCGGTGTGTGCGCGCAGGCCAATTTGCACGGCTTGCACTTGTTTCTCAATGTCCTTGATGGCCATGATCACGCAGTTAAAAGTAAGCTCGCACAGTTAGTGGACCTGCAAAGCGAATACGATGATCGCTTCTCTGAGGCCATGGTTTCCAGCTTTGTCGCCATAGGTGCGCAGTACTGGCCGCATTTTCATCCCGATGCCATGCCTGCAGAATTAGCGAGCTTTCCGAGTATCCCCAACCGTGACCACCACGTGCTAGCACAGCCGTTCGATTTGTTTATACAAATTCGCTCGGACCGGGAAGATGTCAATCATCTATTTGGCCAGCGAGTATTGAAGCTGTTAGGCAGTGATGTGGAGCTTGTCGAGGAGATCACCTGTTATCGCTTTTTAGACGGGCGTGATTTTAATGGCTTTCTTTACGCTCCAGATACGCCTCATGGGCGGCAAAAGAATCTCACGGCCCTCATTAATGACCCCGGCAATGATTTTGTAAAAGGCAGTTATGTGCACGTCCAGCGCTTTACCCACAACCTCAATGCCTGGCAAACGCTCAGTACTGAAGAACAAGAGTTGGTGATTGGCCGTACTCGTCTGGATGCCGAGCTGCTAATGCCGATTAATGCCAACAGTCACGCGGCGCGCTCAGAGTTGAAAGATGAAAAAGGCGAGCCGCTGTTACTGCACCAGGGCATGCCTTTTGGCACCATGACCAAGCAAGGCTTGCTGTCGGTGACCTGCGCCGCCAGTGGCGACGCGTTTACGCAAATGCTGAAAAGTCAGCTAGGGGATCATCATCATTATGATGCTTGGCTGGACTTTACCCAAGCCGACATGGGCTCAGCGTTTTTTGCCCCCTCGGTGGATTTTCTAAAGTCGTTGGCTACACGTTCTCAAACAGCTTACGCACCCGCTCCAGAGTAATATCAATTTCAGAGACTTTGGCGGGGGCAATAAAGATGGTGTCATCCCCGGCAATGGTTCCCAGCACGCCATCGGCCTTACCGAGAGAATCGAGCAAGCGCGCGATTAATTGTGCTGCACCCGGGCTGGTGGTGATGATGATCATCATCTCATTGTGAACTATATCCAGCACTAATTGGCGTAGTGGCGACTTCGCAGTGGGAACGGCTAATTCTGCGGGTAAGCAATAGACCATTTCTTGTTTGGCGTTGCGTGTACGCACCGCACCAAACTTGCTGAGCATGCGCGAAACTTTGCTTTGGCTGATGTTATCGAAGCCTTGTTCTTTTAAGGCATCAACAATCTCTCCTTGTGAGCCGAAATTTTCTTCTTTTAGGAGGGCTTTAAAGGCTTTTACCAAGGCTTCTTGTTTTTCTTGCGCGTGCATAATAATGGTCTTTGTAGCTTAAAGTCTTATCATTCTACCCAAGAACCGGGGTTATTTCATCCAAGGCACTGAGGTTTACAGTGAAGTTTACGACTATGGTCGAGATTATCGTCAAAATAACGCGGATAAATTTGTCTTTATCGGCGCTTTTCATTATCTTTAAGGCCACCAAAAGGTCAGATGACCCAAATCTTGATAACCCAATCTCGTTATTTTACGGAGAATTAAAATGAAAGTTGCCGTTTTAGGTGCTGCCGGTGGTATCGGTCAAGCGCTCTCTTTGCTACTAAAAAATAGCCTTCCTGCTGGTTCTGAGCTTGCTCTATACGACGTAGCCCCTGTGGTTCCTGGTGTTGCAGTTGACCTATCACACATCCCAACTGCGGTTGATGTAAAGGGCTTCGGTAAAGAAGACTTAGACGCAGCACTAAACGGTTGTGACATTGTTTTAATCCCAGCGGGTATGCCGCGTAAGCCGGGCATGGACCGCGCTGATTTGTTCAATGTAAACGCCAGCATTGTCCAGACGCTAGCCGAAGGCATTGTTAAAAACTGCCCGAAAGCCATGGTCGGTGTTATCACTAACCCAGTCAATGGCACAGTGCCAATCGTGGCTGAAGTATTCAAAAAAGCGGGCACTTATGACCCTGCACGCGTATTTGGTGTAACCACACTTGACGTGATCCGTGCAGAAACTTTCATTGCTGAGCTAAAAGGCCTGAACGTGAACGACGTGAAAGTGCCAGTAATTGGTGGTCACTCAGGGACGACTATTCTACCTCTACTGTCTCAAGTAGAAGGTGCGAGCTTCTCTGATGAGGAAGTTGCTGCGCTAACTAAGCGTATCCAAAACGCCGGTACCGAAGTTGTTGAAGCAAAAGCCGGTGGCGGTAGCGCTACACTTTCTATGGGCGCAGCTGCAGCGCGCTTCTGCTTGTCACTAGTCAAAGGCATGCAAGGTGAAGATGTTGTTGAATACGCCTATGTTGAAGGCAATGGTGAAGACGCACAGTTCTTCGCTCAGCCAGTACGTCTTGGTAAAAATGGTGTCGAAGAGTTGCTTTCTTACGGTGAACTAAGCGCCTTTGAACAACAAGCCAAAGAAGACATGCTAGGCACCTTGAATAAAGATATTCAAGAAGGCATCGACTTCATGAATAAGTAATAGCCGCTATGGCCGTTACTTCATGATATTGGTTAATAGCGATATCATGCTAAAAGCCCCTATAGTTCTGCTATAGGGGCTTTTTTGTGCATCTATTTCCTTTTCTTTTACTGGTCTGACCATTTGTCGCTAAGCGTAAATTACTTTAATTTGCGCGCATATCCACCATAATTGGCTGAATAAAAATTGATGTGAACTGGGTCAATTTTGACAGCTTGCGGTGAATTTGATACCTTAACCGCACTTTTTGGTATGACCAATTTACCCAAAGCATAAATCAACGATGTCATTGAAAGTAAAAGCAGCGAAATTATCGGACGTGATCTTGGCCCAGCTTGAGAATATGATTCTTGAGGGATCGCTGGCACCAGGGGAAAAGCTTCCGCCTGAGCGTGAGCTGGCTAAGCAGTTTGAAGTATCACGCCCATCGCTGCGTGAGGCAATTCAAAAACTCGAAGCCAAGGGGTTGGTTACGCGCCGCCAAGGCGGTGGCACCTTTGTAAAGAATCAATTGGAAGAGGGCTTAAGTGATCCACTGTTTGAGTTGATCAGTAAGCACCCAGAGTCGCAGTTTGATTTGCTTGAGTTTCGCCACGCCCTCGAAGGTATCGCCGCCTATTATGCGGCATTGCGCGGGACTCAAAATGACTTTGTAAAGGTAAAGCATAGCTTTGAAAAAATAGCGCAAGTAAGTGATGACCTGAGTGCCAAAGCGAAAGCTATTAATGCTTTTCACTTTTGTATCGCTGAAGCGTCTCATAACGTGGTGTTACTGCACTTGGTGCGTGGCATGCAAGCTTTACTAGAGCAAAACGTACTGCAAAACTTGCAGGTATTGATGAAGAAAACCGCCGTGTCGCAGCAATTAGCGCAGCACCGCAAAGTGTTGATGGACGCCGTCATTGAAGGCCGCCCAGAAGAGGCACGCTTGGCCAGTAATGCGCACTTAGCCTTTATCGAAGAAGCCTTACTGGAAGCAACGAAAGAGCATTCGCGTATTGAGCGCTCTTTGCGACGTACCAGAGCACAATAAATTCGCTGTGAGCCTCAGTTGAGCATCGCGCTTAAGCTGGGGCTTTTTGGCATTTTAAATTCGTATTTTAAACATAAGGAAAACTCCATATGTCTGAAGTCAATAACGTTGACGTAGACGCACTCGAAACCCAGGAATGGCTACAAGCCCTTGAGTCGGTTGTGCGTGAAGAGGGCGTTGAGCGAGCTCAATACATCCTTGAACAAGTGCTAGAGCAAGCACGTCTTGATGGCGTAGATATGCCAACTGGCACTACCACAAACTACGTCAATACCATCCCCGCTGACCAAGAGCCAGCGTACCCAGGTGATGTGAACGTTGAGCGTCGTATCCGCTCTATCATTCGCTGGAATGCGATTATGATTGTTCTGCGTGCCTCGAAAAAGGATCTTGACTTGGGTGGACACATGGCGTCTTTCCAATCATCAGCGGCATTTTATGAAGTTTGCTTCAACCACTTCTTCCGCGCGCCAAATGAGCAAGACGGTGGTGATTTGGTGTATTACCAAGGTCACATTTCACCGGGTATTTATGCACGTGCCTTCGTCGAAGGGCGCCTGAGCGCAGAGCAGCTTGATAATTTCCGTCAAGAAGTAGATGGAAAAGGGTTACCTTCATACCCACACCCTAAGTTGATGCCTGAGTTTTGGCAGTTCCCAACTGTGTCTATGGGTCTAGGCCCTATCGCTTCAATCTATCAAGCTCGCTTCCTCAAGTATCTTGAAGGTCGTGGCCTGAAAGACACCAGCAACCAACGCGTTTATGCCTTCCTAGGTGATGGTGAAATGGATGAGCCAGAATCACGGGGCGCAATTTCCTTTGCCGCTCGTGAAGGTCTGGACAACTTATGCTACCTAATTAACTGTAACCTGCAGCGTCTAGATGGCCCAGTTATGGGTAATGGCAAGATTATCCAAGAGCTTGAAGGCCTGTTCAAAGGGGCTGGTTGGAACGTCATCAAAGTCGTGTGGGGCAGTGGCTGGGATAAATTACTGGCTAAAGACACCACCGGTAAATTGCTACAGCTGATGAACGAAACGGTTGACGGCGATTACCAAACCTATAAGTCAAAAGACGGTGCTTATGTGCGCGAGCACTTCTTCGGTCGTTACCCAGAAACAGCAGCTCTTGTTGCCGATATGACCGACGACGAAATCTTTGCCTTAAAGCGCGGTGGTCACGAGCCATCGAAGCTATTCGCAGCCTTTAAATCGGCGCAAGATACCAAGGGCCGTCCTACGGTGATCTTAGCGAAAACCGTTAAAGGTTATGGTATGGGCGATGCCGCCGAAGGTAAAAACATTGCTCACCAAGTGAAGAAAATGGACATGACCCACGTGGCTCACTTACGTAAGCGCCTAGGGTTAGAAGATCTTGTTTCCGAAGATGAGCTTAAAGACTTACCGTACCTGACCTTAGAAGAAGGCTCAAAAGAGTACGAGTATATGCACGCCCGTCGTAAAGAGTTGCATGGTTACACGCCAACGCGTTTGCCTAATTTCAGCGAACAGTTGCAGTTGCCACAGATGGATGCGTTCAAGCAATTACTTGAAGAGCAAAAGCGTGATATTTCCACCACCATGGCATTTGTGCGTACTCTTAATGTATTGCTAAAAGACAAAGGCATTGGCAAAAACATTGTGCCAATTATTGCCGATGAGGCACGTACTTTCGGTATGGAAGGCTTGTTCCGTCAAATTGGTATTTATAATCCACGGGGCCAAAATTACAGCCCAGAAGATCGTGATATCGTTGCTTACTATAAAGAAGATCAAAAAGGTCAGGTGTTGCAAGAAGGTATTAACGAGCTCGGTGCGATGTCCTCATGGGTTGCTGCAGCGACCTCATACAGCACTAACGACCTACCGATGATCCCGTTCTACATCTACTACTCGATGTTTGGTTTCCAACGTGTGGGTGATATGGCGTGGATGGCCGGTGACCAACAAGCGCGTGGTTTCTTACTCGGTGCCACCGCAGGGCGAACAACGCTTAACGGTGAAGGGTTGCAGCACGAAGATGGCCACAGCCATATTCTTGCGAACACCGTGCCGAACTGTATTTCTTATGACCCAACCTTCGGCTATGAAGTCGCGGTTATCGTTCAAGATGGTATTCGCCGTATGTATGGTGAAGACCAAGAAAATATCTACTACTACCTGACGTTGATGAACGAAAACTATCATCAGCCAGCCATGCCAGAAGGTGCGGAAGAAGGGATCCGTAGGGGTATTTATAAGCTTGAAAGCTACAAAGGCAACAAGGGCAAAGTACAGCTATTAAGCTCGGGTACGATCATGAACGAAGTGCGCAAAGCAGCGCAAATTCTAAGTGATGACTACGGCGTTAGCTCAGATATATTCTCGGTAACCTCGTTTAATGAGATCACCCGTGATGGTCAAGAAGCCGACCGCTATAACATGCTGCACCCAGAGGCAGAGGCGAAAGTGCCGTATCTGCAAACTGTATTAGGTGAAGAGCCTGCGATTGCGGCTACCGACTACATGAAGAACTACGCCGAACAAATTCGTGCTTTCATCCCGGCTGAGTCATATCGCGTACTGGGTACCGATGGCTATGGCCGCTCCGACAGCCGCGAGAATCTGCGCCGCCACTTCGAGGTGAATGCAGGTTACGTGGTGGTTGCTGCACTAACAGAATTAGCGAAACGTGGCGATGTAGAAAAATCTGTGATTGCAGAAGCAATCAAGAAGTTCGACATTGATGCCGACAAGATTAACCCGCTGCACGCTTAAGGGGTTTGCAAATGAGCATTGAAATTAACGTACCTGATATTGGTGGCGATGAAGTTGAAGTCACCGAAGTGCTTGTCTCGGTAGGCGACAAGGTTGAAGTTGAGCAATCTTTGATTACCGTAGAAGGTGATAAAGCCTCTATGGAAGTACCTGCCAGCGAAGCGGGCGTAGTAAAAGAGATCAAAGTGAAAGAGGGCGATACCGTCTCTACTGGCACTTTGATTATGATTTTCGAAGGCGAGCAAGGCAATGCCGATGCCGAGCAAAGCGAGGCGGCAGACAGCAGTGAGGACAACAGCGGTGCTAGCAATGAAGCCGGCGCCGAGGTGGAAATTACTGTGCCTGATATTGGTGATGACGAAGTTGAAGTCACCGAAATTATGGTCAGTGTTGGTGATAGCGTTGAAGAAGAACAATCAATTCTTAACGTTGAAGGCGATAAAGCTTCTATGGAAGTGCCTGCGCCACAAGCCGGTAAAGTTAAAGAAATCAAAATCAATGTCGGCGACACCGTAAAGACAGGGTCGCTGGTATTTATCTTTGAAACCGCAGGCGGTGGCGGTGCCGAGAGCCCAAGCTCGAGCGATAGCGACAAGCCAGAAGCGAAAGCAGACAAAGACAGCGGCAGTGTTGAAGTTAAAGAAGTGACGGTGCCGGATATTGGCGGCGACGAAGTTGAAGTGACCGAAGTGATGGTCCGTGCCGGCGACACCGTTGATGAAGAGCAGTCGATTCTTAACGTTGAAGGCGATAAAGCTTCTATGGAAGTGCCTGCTCCTTTTGCCGGCAAAGTAAAAGAAGTGAAAGTTGCCGTGGGCGATACCGTGAAAACGGGCAGCTTAATCTTTACCTTTGAGGTGCAAGGCAATGCCCCTGCACAGCAACAGGCTCCGGCTAAGCAACAATCAACAACGGCAAGCGACGCGCAACCGCAAGAGCAAAAGGCCAGTGGCCCAGCGCCGGCGAAGCGTGAAGACTTCGTTGAAAATGCTGATTATGCCCATGCTTCACCGGTAGTGCGCCGTTTGGCCCGTGAGTTTGGTATTAACCTAGCGAAAGTCAAAGGCACAGGCCGTAAAAACCGGGTGTTAAAAGAAGACGTGCAAAACTATGTGAAAGACTTAGTGAAGCAAGTTGAATCCGGTAGTGCAGGTAAAGGCGGCAGCGGTGCCGGTGTCGACTTGATCCCATGGCCAAAAGTCGACTTCAGCAAGTTTGGTGAAGTCGAAGAGAAGAAGCTATCGCGTATTCAAAAGCTATCTGGTGCTAACTTACACCGTAACTGGGTACATATTCCTCATGTAACCCAATACGATGAAGCTGATATCACCAGCTTAGAGACATTCCGTAAAGAGCAAAACGCGCTAGCTGAGAAGAAAAAGCTGGGCGTTAAAATCACCCCATTGGTGTTTGTGATGAAAGCGGCGGCCAAGGCGTTGGAAGAATTCCCAACCTTTAACTCGTCACTTTCAGAAGACGGCGAGAGCTTGATTCTGAAAAAGTATGTACACATCGGCATTGCGGTTGATACCCCTAATGGTCTCGTTGTTCCTGTGGTTCGTGATGTCAACAAAAAAGGCATTATGGAGTTATCACGCGAGCTTATGGATATCTCCAAAAAGGCCCGCGATGGTAAGCTAACCTCGGCCGATATGCAGGGCGGTTGTTTCACCATCTCTAGCCTCGGTGGCATCGGCGGCACTGCGTTTACGCCTATCGTCAATGCGCCTGAGGTGGCTATTTTGGGTGTCTCTAAGTCAGACTTTAAACCGAAGTGGAATGGCAAAGAGTTTGAGCCGCGCTTAATGGTGCCGCTAAGCTGCTCTTACGACCACCGTGTTATTGACGGTGCGCTGGCAGCACGCTTTACTGTGACTCTGGCAAATTACCTAAGCGATATTCGCCACTTGGTAATGTAAGCCATACAGATAATGAACTTTAATCCCAGTAATCGGTTTTTACTGGGATTTTTTTAAATTGCAATGATACAATCTTTGCACAATTTTTGTGAGCGATGGCATGTTGACAGCAAACCGTGTCATTGCTTCCCGTTCGGACAAAATAAGGTAATAGCATGAGCAACGAAATCAAAACACAAGTCGTTGTACTAGGCGGTGGTCCTGGTGGTTACTCTGCGGCATTCCGTGCTGCGGATTTAGATTTGGAAGTGACCCTCGTTGAGTCACGCGCGACCCTAGGTGGTGTGTGCTTGAATGTCGGTTGTATCCCTTCAAAAGCACTTCTACACGTTGCTAAAGTGATTGATGACGCGAGCGAAATGGCGTCACACGGTGTTTCTTTTGGCAAGCCTGAAATTGACCTAGACAAGATCCGCGATTGGAAGGACTCTGTTATTGGTCAGCTAACTGGCGGCCTAGACGGCATGGCAAAAATGCGTAAAGTGAAAGTCGTGAGCGGCTACGGTAAATTCACTGGCAGCAACACCATTGACGTAGAAGGCGATGACGGCAAAACCACCATCACTTTTGATAATGCTATTATCGCGGCTGGTTCACAGCCGGTGAACCTACCTTTCATTCCAGAAGACGAGCGTGTTATTGACTCGACTGGTGCGCTTGAGCTTAAAGACGTACCAGAAAAACTATTGGTACTAGGTGGTGGTATTATCGGTCTTGAAATGGGCACTGTATACCGCGCTCTTGGCTCACAAATCGACGTTGTTGAATTTGCTGATCAGCTAGTTCCGGCTGCGGACAAAGACGTTATCAAGATTTACCAAAAGTACGTTAAAGACAAGTTCAACGTTATGCTATCGACTAAGGTAACCGGTGTTGAAGCGAAAGACGACGGTCTATACGTTACTTTTGAAGGCAAAAATGCGCCGGCGGAGCCTGTGCGTTACGACAAAGTATTAGTTGCTGTTGGTCGTACACCAAATGGTAAGTTGGTTGATGCCGACAAAGCCGGTGTTAACGTTGATGAGCGCGGCTTTATCAACACCGATAAGCAAATGAAGACCAATGTTGAGCATATCTATGCCATTGGTGACATCGTTGGCCAGCCTATGCTTGCTCACAAAGCTGTTCATGAAGGCCATGTTGCCGCTGAAGTAATTTCTGGCAAGAAGCACTATTTTGATCCTAAGTGCATTCCTTCAATTGCCTACACAGACCCTGAAATTGCATGGGTTGGTGTCACTGAGAAAGAAGCAAAAGAGCAGGGGCTGAATATTGAAACAGCGGTATTCCCATGGGCTGCTTCAGGTCGTGCGATTGCTTCATCACGCACCGAAGGTCAAACTAAACTTATCTTCGATAAAGACACAGATCGTCTTATCGGTGGTGCAATGATCGGTATCAACGCTGGCGAAATGCTGGGTGAGATTGGTCTAGGTGTGGAAATGGGCGCCGATGCCGAAGACATCGCTTTAACCATCCACGCGCACCCAACGCTTAATGAGTCAATCGGCCTCGCGGCTGAAATTTTCGAAGGGTCAATCACTGACCTACCGAACAAAAAGGCTGCGAAAAAGAAGAAGTAAGCTTCTTCAACTGAATTTAAAAACCCGGCTTAGTGCCGGGTTTTTTTATGTTTGCATATGACCAGAGCGCGGTTGCTACCATCACTACCTATACATTAGCGGCACTCGCGGGTGTAGCTTGGTTTTATCAGCTCCTTGGTCATGGTTTTTATTACCTTACACCAGCGTTCGGTGGCCTTTGCTTGGTGCTTTTTCGCCATTGGCCCTTGGGTCAGTGCCGCTTTATGCGCCGCCAGCGCCGTGTAGTGGTAGGCGGCAACGTTGAACTGCGCTTGAGTTGCAAATGCGAGGTTTATACTTTCGACATTCTCCAGTGTGTCATCAATAAAGGCGATATTACGAATTTGCTTATCGGGTGATAGCGTGTCGTTGTACTGGTTCACAAAGCACAGTAGGTTTTTGCCTTTATCTTGGCCTGCCAAATACATCACTCCTTGGCGATAAGAAATGCGACGTTGGCTGTCACTATCACAGGATGAGTAGGGGCTGGCTTTACTAGCAAGTCCTGCAAACTTGGGCGCATAGGTGGCAAAAAAGCTCAGTAAATCGCCGCCACTTGGTAGTGTTAAGTCGGTAAACTGGTCTTCTGTAGCAGAAATCGTTTGATTACCACGTGCCGTCTCAACCATTAGCCTCACCCCTTGACTGCTTAACCTTGCCAATATGGCGGGGACGTTATCTCGAGTGTAAACCATGGTGTTAAGCGCAAATAATAGGTCAGAGGCTTCAATAAGCTCCAGACTTGTGTCGGCGACACGCGGAGCTGATTGTGCAGTGACTAACTCACTTTGCCACGCATACCAAGCGGCCCCACCGAGGTACTGGCACTCACTCGGGGATTGGTCATCAGCGCAGGCGATCATCGTCAGCGTATCGTCGTTATCCATCACTACCAGAGTGTTTTCTGGCTCCCCCCACTGCATTACTTGCTGCTCTAGCGTAGCAAACGAATCGGTGGTTAAAATGCTCTTTGCTGACTCAGCATACACATGGGTGCTCAGAGTCATGGTGGCGATGCCTGTAAGTAAGGCATAGTAAGTCAAAGATAAAAAGTGCATGGCATTAAGCTCCTGCTAAATCGTCGAGTATGTGGCCAGCACCTTGAAATGCCAAGGCGGCGATCGTCAATGTGGGGTTACCAGTACCAATGGTTGGAAACACACCGCTTCCCACCATATACAGGTTAGCATGGTCCCATGATTGTTGGCGGTGGTTAAGCACCGAGGTCGCTGGGTCATCACCCATGCGATAGGTGCCAACGATATGCCCTGCGCCATAAAACTTAAAATTATGTAAGGTGCCACTGTCATCCTGGTATTGGAATTTTGTCGCCGAGGCATCCTCGGCATTACTGAGGTTGGGCTCGCCGGGGTCTTGAGTATATTCGGTGGCGCCTAATTGGGTGAACAGCTCTGTGGTAATTTGTTTCGCCGAAACAAACGCCTTACGCTCGTAATCGGATGCCAAGCGGTAGGTGACCTTGGGTCTTGGCAAGCCAAGGTTGTCCTTCAGCGTCGAAGATAGCTCGACTCGGTTATTGGCATCGGGGAGTTGCTCAATTAGGTAACCTAAACGCAGTTGGCGAGTGTAAGCCTGATTCAAGGTATGCACCAGTTGTTGACCGAACAACTTACTATTCGCTGGTAAGTTATCATCTAAGCGTAGCTCTTGTCCTTGTTGATTCACCGAGTTGCCGTTCAACTGACTATTGTTTTGCCCAAATATGAAATCAGCGAGCGTCGTGCCGGGATCATTAGCAGCCCATTGCCAGCCCTCGTTACCAATCTCGATGCGATAAGCTGAGCGCTGTTTACGAAAGTCCCCATCGCGCAGCGATTCAATGCCACCTGTGGAAAGTGGACCGCGATACGGGTAAATTGGCTTCTCCGCTAGTCCCCAGCCTAAATACATAATATGGTCCATGAGGTTGCGGCCCACCTGATCGCTGCTGTTAGCAACCCCGTTTTCGAAGCCAGGGTTTTTATTCGACATAAGCAGTAGTTTCGGAGTTTCAATAGCGTGCGCGGCAAGCACAAAGCGTTTGCCAGTGACCGAACCCTGACCTGTAGCAATGCCGTTAGCATGGGTATAGCTGATGTAATCAATGGCGCATACCTGTTGGGTCGTGCTATCGAGCTGGATATTGCTTGCCACATGTTGATAGCGGATCTCAACGTTGCCGGTTTGCAGTGCTCGAGCCAAGGTCACGGTGGCATCATATTTAGCCTGAATAGGGCAAATAGGTATGCAGTTGGTGTTGCCGGCGCATTGGCGGCGCTCACCGGGGCGAGAGTTTCGTCCCTGTGGCGTTGGCGATACATAGACTTCATTGCCCTCATATTTCATGCCCAAGGTGGCATGCTCGTAGACTCTGTCTTGTAGGGCAGGGACGATCCCCGGCATGGGGAAATCATAATGAGCACCGTAGGTGCCGCTGGGGTCGACGCCAAACTGCTCATACAGGCGTTGCATCCGCTGTTTGTCGCCAGCGACGTTTATCTCTTGGTCCGCTTTTTCATAAAACGGCACTAAGTCCTGATAAAACTGCTCACCACCGGGCCAATCAACCCCTTGGCCATACAAGGTTTTAAGCTCAAAATCTTGTGGTAACAAGCGCAAGCAGGTGCCTAACCAATGCCATGTGGTACCGCCACCGATGCGTTCGTAGGAGCTGGCAAAAGCAAACTTAGCATTTAAACTCGTGCCGCTGACATTGGCATCTTGCGGTGGATAATCAAAGTAACATTGTGTCGGTTTACGCCAAGCATCCACTTGTAATACTGTGTATCTTGGTGTGTTTTCGGTACTGGGATCGGGTAAGCCAAGAGGGTTGTTTGGGCTATTTGCCACTGCATTCTGTGTTGCCGGTGGATACGGGCTTTCGGGTGTTTTCGCGGCAGCTTTAAAAAAAGTATCCATATATTTGGAGCGATCAGCCGGCACTGCAGGCCCAGCCTCTAAAATAAGTACTTTTTTACCTGCTTTGCCAAGCTCGTAGGCAACAATGGCACCTGCGATTCCTGCGCCGACAATCACCACATCATATTCGGTTTTGCTATTCATCATGTTACTCCTTATTGCTCGCTGCTGTGGCCGGTAAAGTCACTTAATGTGGCGCTGGGTTTCTCCGCCCAATAGCCGTAACGTTCATTCGAATCGCCCATAGGGTGGGCTTGCATGACCTGCCACACTAGCCCTGCAGAGTAAGCTTTACTTGACACTATGGTGAAGTCGGTACGACTATTGTCCTTTGGGACACTGGGCCAGGCCCCCATATACCAAAGGTAAATCAGTTGCCGGCAGGCCATGGTGAAGTCAGCGCCGTTGCGCTCGCTGAGCATGGCCTCACCAATTTTTTGATCTGACAAGGGCGGTTGAACGCTTTTTAGGTCGCTGTAAGTGGCGAGAATTTTGCTGCTTAAGCCGTTACTTTGCTCATCAACCTTTTCTTGCCACAGCGGCAGGTACTCTGATTTGATATCAATAGGGTCGATTTGCGGCGCGAGTTTGCTCTCGGCAAAGCCTGTTAAAACGGCACTCAAGCCGATGAAATTATCCATTTTACTCATTACTTTTCTCCTTTGGCTTGTGCACGTTGTAGTAGGTAGGTGAAATCAGCAAAGCGGCCATTGGTCATGGCGGCATTGTTGTGACAGCCAATACAGCTTGATGACGTTTGTTTAACCTCGCCTTGTATGTAAGTCTCCAAGGTGGTATTGGCAAGAAAGCTGGGGGCTGGGACGCCAGTTGGGTCCGTTTTACTGTTAGCGTCTGTGGGCCATTGAGTGCTCACTAGCTCATAGTTTACCCAAACGCTTTCGGCAAAGGCGTGCTTAAGTTGGGCATGATAATTCTGGTTCAGCTTGTTGGTCGCCTCGTCAATTGCAATTACGCGTTCGACCTGCGAGGGCTGCGTATGGGGTGTGCTTGGATCCCAAGGGCGTGGCGGCGGAGTATTCACCGCAGTGCAATCATCGCAGTTGGGCTGATAATAGTTGTAGCTCTGCTTAGTTGCCGGCTGGCCTTGCGTGGGCGCATTATTAACATGCTCGAAGGTAGACCAAATCCATTGTGGATTGCCTTCTACTTTTGTGGCGATATGAAAGCCAACTAAACCAACTCGCTGCAATTGGCACGCAGCTTGAACTCCCTGGTTTTCGTCGGGGTTGTTATACACATAGGCATCTACGGTATAAAAACGGCTGCGGTCATCGCCCGGGCCCATCACTTTCCAAGCGGCCTTTATCATAATAGCGCCGTCTTTATCCTTACTAGTATCGGTAAACGGGAAGTCAGCGTCGCCTTTGAATTTATGTTGCCCTTGCTGGTTATAGAGTTCGTTATCAACGATGTAATCGAACATCTTTTTATTGGTGAGAATTTCAAAGCGAGTGTACTGGCCATTTTGATCTATCAGTGGCCCGGTTTGAAACGGCTCACCGCTTTCATCAAGCACATTCGGAGTTTTACCCACTTGCGACAGCACTAAGGCATTATTAGGTGCATCGCACTGAGTTGGCGGCGGGTTGTGCTCTTTCCAGCTGGGCGGTTTGGCGCCGTTAGCTAAAAATATATCGCGACTTTCCTTGTAGTGCTGCCATACCACAGCGTTGCCGTGTTGGCCTATGGTTTTGCTGGTATCCGGCAGACCGTCTGCGTTTGCAGGCCAATTCAGAGCAATAAAGGACTGCCAAGAAAATACATCAAAGTCATGCTGTAACGATTGCAACGTGACCGGCTCGGTGACCCTGATGTCTTTGGGTAAATGGGGGGTTAACTGTTGTGTGGGTGTTGTTTGCGCATGGCCGTTAGCAAACGTACTGAGTGCGCCAACAGTGGCAACAGCAATGAGGGGTAGCCTCATATTCAGCTCCTTGAATCAATAGGGTAATGACGGTTAACACGCACTTAGTGCCTGTTAGGTGTACTAACCAATGTAGATTCAAACGCTGGGACTTCACATTACAGTGGGTTACACCGCTAATTGATAATGGACAACGGGCCAGTCCCCCAGTGGATCATGGTGTACATACTGGCGCTGAAAGCGCATGCCTAGGCGCTTCATGACGGCGATGGAACCGAGGTTTTCGGCCATCGCAATGGCGCTGAAGTAACGTATTTCTGGTTGCTGTTCAGCAAGACCATGGAGCACCGCATGAGCCGCTTCAGTGGCGTAGCCTTGGCCCCATGCTGAGTGTTTAAAGCGCCAACCGAGCTCAATATCGTGCCATTTTGGTGCGTCACTGAAAAAATCGAAAGGGCGCACGAGTATCCAGCCGAGATAGGCATCATCTGCGATACGGTTGACTTGCCAAATGCCCCAGCCCTTTGCAGGATTAAGGTAGGCGCGAAGGCGAGGCACAAACACTTCGTTGATGCTTGCTCTGGAGGTGGGCGTTCCGCCATTAATGTAACGCATCACCTTGGGGTCTTGGTCTAGTTCGTACAATAGCTCGGCGTCGCTCAGATCCATAAGGCGAAAGCGTAATCGCGCGCTGTTGGTTAGGTTTACCATGTTCTTACATCCTTAATTCGCTTACAATAAGCGGCTATCGTCGACCTGAGGTATGTGGTGACTAATTCTGTATTAAAACTTCGTGCGCAGCAAATTGCTGATGCCAAACGCGAATACAAAGCCCGAGGCAGTAAGCTCAGCCGTTGTGAACATTGCTTGTTAGCGCAGTCATTATGTATTTGTGCCGGGGTTGAAACGGTGCCTTGTGATGTGGCCGTGTGTTTGTTGATGTATCATAACGAGAGTTTTAAACCCTCCAATACCGGTCGGCTCATTGCCGATATCGTGCCGCAGAACTTTGCTTTTCGCTGGGATAGAACCGATCCAGACCCTGCCTTATTAGCGCTATTAGAAGATAGTCGTTACCAGCCGTGGGTGGTTTTTCCGGAGCAAGGCGTTGAACCGCAACGAGTCTGTACTGAAGTGCAGCGTATTGAGGGCAAAACGCCTTTGTTTATTTTCCTTGATGGCACCTGGCGTGAGGCGAAAAAGATGATGCGTAAATCTCCTTATTTAGATGGTTTTCCGGTGCTATCCATTGCCCCAGAGCAGGTGTCGGACTATCGCTTACGTATTGCCCCACATGAGCACCAGTTAGGGACAGCCGAAGTGGCTATTATGGTTTTAGAGTTAGCTGAGCAGCACCAAGCAGCAACCAAGCTCGCCGAGCATTTTATTGACTTTCGCAACGCTTATCTTAAAGGTAAACGTTCTAAGGTTTAGCCCCCGCAGATATTCATTTAATGGCCTGATTTTGCTAGACTCGGTGTTCCTTTTTTAATCCACTAGGGATGCCAAGCTGCGCATGAATGCACGTCTATGTTTGCTGGCCTGTGCCGTGGCTCAAAGTTTGAGTCTCAGTGCACACGCTGATGAAAGTGATATTGAAAAAATCATTGTAACGGGTGACTTTAAAAGCGAATCAATCCAAGAGCTTAGCGCTAGCGCAAGCTTGTTCTCCGAGGCCGATATTGCCTCCCGCGAAGCCAAATATTTAGATGAGCTACTTAACCAAGCTGCTAATGTGAATTTTACTGCCGGCGCGTCGCGCGGTAAGTTTGTGCAAATTCGTGGTATCGGCTTGCGTTCGCAGTTTGTTGACCCTGTTAACCCATCGGTTGGAGTGGTGATTGATGGTATTAATTACTCCGGCCTCGGTGGCGCCGCAATGCTGTTTGATGTTGACCAAGTAGAGATTTATCGAGGCCCACAAGGCACGCGCTTTGGCGCCGATGCGCTCGCGGGGATGATCCACATGGAAAGCGCTGAGCCAACCTTGGAGCCCAGTGTGAAGGTGAAGCTCGGCGCGGGTAACTACAATGCCTGGGATGCCGGTATTGCTGCAGGCACCGGGTTTGGTGAAAAAAGCAGTGTGCGCGCGAGCTTCTATCAAAATAAGTCAGACGGCTATGTTGATAACCAGTACCTTGATAGCAACAGTCAAAATATTGATGAGCAAGTCGCCCGCATAAAGCTGCACTCGCAAATTACTGAGCATTGGCGTACGGAGCTCGTTGCTCATTATATGGATATTGATAACGGCTATGATGCGTTCACCTTAGATAATTCCCGTATCAGTGTGGCCGATGAGCCAGGTAAAGATACTCAAGAGAGTGTTGCTGTGGGGCTGAGCAACATCTACAGCGGCTTTAACTTTGCCGATGTGCAATTTAACTTAACCGGTTTAGACGCTGACCTTTTATATAGTTACGATGAAGATTGGGTGTGTAATGACCCCGAGCAGCCAGCGTTGTGCTTAGAGGGCTTGCATCCTTACGCTTACAGCTCCACTGATAGTTATCAACGTGACCGTCAAGATTACACCGCAGAGCTACAACTTAGCGGTAAAGCAGGGAATTGGGTCACTGGGCTATATTACCAATCTCGTGATGTTGACTTATTGCGTCAGTACACCTGGAATGCCGGTGATTTCACATCGACCTATGACAGTGAAAATATTGCCTTATATGGGCAAATAGAAACGCCTATCAGCGACAAAACGCGATTGGTCACGGGACTTCGCGTAGAGCGCAATGAGGGCCAATACAGTGACTCAGCTGCGGTCGTCGAGAACGTGGACGACACCATGGTCGGTGCAAAAGTGGCGCTTGAATATCAAGTAGTGCCGAGAACGATGATTTATACCAGTATCAGCCGAGGCTACAAAGCCGGTGGTATCAATGCCGAAGCCATCGCCAAGGCCAATGACGAAGGGTTAAGCCAAGATGCTGACTTTTTCTTAAACCATCGCACTTTCGACCCAGAGTACTTGTGGAATGCTGAGTTCGGCGTGAAGGGCAGCTCAGCCGATAAGCGCCTTAATTTACGCATCACCGCGTTTTACATGTATCGCGATAATATCCAGCTAAAAGCCTGGAAAACCGAAGACCAGCAGTTCGCAGGCTACTTTGATAACGGCAACAGCGGCGAAAACTACGGCCTTGAAATTGAAGGTGAGTATGCTGTTTCTAAGCGCTTAACCTTAACGGGCAGTGTCGGTGCACTGGACAGTGAAATCGATGGTTTTGTTACCGCTGAGGGCGTTGATCAAAGTGACCGCGATCAAGCGCAAGCGCCCCATTATCAGTATGCATTGAATGCCCGTTTTGACATCACCGACGCGCTATTCGTGAATTTAGGGGTAGAAGGCAAAGACGAATACTATTTCTCAAATAGCCATAATTCAAAGTCGCCGAGCTACAACCTTGTTAATGCCAGTGTTGGCTACCAAGCCGAATATTGGGGAGTGAACTTCTGGGTGCGCAATGCCCTAGATAAAGACTACTACAATCGCGGCTTTAAATTCGGCAATAACCCGGTGAATGGTTACATCGCGCAAACTTATGTGCAATATGCCGAGCCAAGAGTTGCAGGCGTCAGCTTTAACTACGGTTTTTAGAGAGCAATAAAAAACGCGAGCTTAGGCTCGCGTTTTTTCTATTATGCTTGATAGTTCAAGCGCCGGTCACGACATTACTTCAGTAATGACTCTGTTAATACCGGGCGAATCTCTTTTACAATAGCTTTAGCGAGTTTTGGTGAACCGCAGATCACATTACCGCTTTTCTCGTGGTTAGCCCCGCCAGCAAAATCCATCACCAAACCACCGGCTTCTTTTACCAATAGTTGACCTGCAGCGGTATCCCAAGGTTTCAAACCAATCTCAAAGAAGCCATCAACACGGCCTGCCGCCACATACGCCATATCTAACGCGGCAGAGCCCGCGCGACGAATATCGGCAGTGTATACAAATAGCGATTTAAACGCTTCCATGTATGCATCCATGTGATGCTTTTGCTTAAATGGGAAGCCTGTGGCTAGCACTGTGCCAGAAAGCTCTTTAGCGTTACTAACACGAATACGCTTGCTATTAAGTTGCGCGCCTTGACCTCGACTTGCAGTGAAAAGCTCACCACGGATAGGATCATAGACAACGGCCTGTTCGATACGGCCTTTGACCTTTAAGGCAATAGAGACGCAGAAGTGCGGGATATCTTTAATGAAGTTAGTGGTGCCATCGAGGGGATCGATCACCCAAAGGTAGTCAGCATCAGTGCCATTATGTTGGCCTAACTCTTCCCCTATAATACTGTGGTTAGGGTAAGATTTTAAGATGGTTTCGCGAATAACGGCTTCCGCCTCTTTATCAACGCTGGTTACAAAGTCGTTGCTGCCTTTTTGGCTGGCTTCTACTTTTGATAAATCTTCACAGGCGCGCAAAATCACCTTGCTTGCGTTTCGCGCAGCGCGAATCGCAATGTTTAACATCGGATGCATAGCATTACCTTTGGGTTGTAAAAGAACAATATTTCGAGCCGGCGTATTCTAGCGGTTTTTCAACTAAAGTAAATACGCGAGTAAAAATAACCTGATGATTTTTTGTGCAGTGCTGTTTTGCTTATAAAAATTTTTCAGCGGCTCTCTACCTAGGGTTATGATAAACTACGGCGTATTGTAATTTACTAAAGAATAAACACCGTACTATGGCACTTGAGAACATTCGCATCGTTTTGGTTAACACCTCGCATTCAGGTAATATTGGCTCGGCGGCTCGAGCAATGAAAACCATGGGTTTTAGTAACCTTTATCTTGTTGACCCAGCCTGTGAAATTGATAGTCATGCCAGCGCACTCGCAGCTGGTGCTACGGATGTTTTAGGGCAGGCTCAGGTGGTCGATACGCTAGAGCAAGCACTTGAAGGCTGTGTATTGGCCATAGGCACTAGCGCCCGTTCTCGCACTTTGAGCTGGCCGATGGTAGACCCTCGTCAATGCGGTGAAAAACTTGTTAAAGAGGGCGAGAGCAGCCCTGTGGCATTGGTTTTTGGTCGTGAAAACAGCGGCCTAACCAATGAAGAGTTGCAGCTATGTAATTTCCATGTCTGTATTCCGGCGAACCCAGACTACAGCTCATTGAACCTAGCCATGGCGGTACAAACTCTGTGTTATGAGACGCGCATGCAGTTTTTAGATACCCAAGAGCAAGCGGTCGAACAAGACGACAACGAGTACCCCACCAACGAACAAATGCAGCGCTTCTATGAACACTTGCAAAGTACCTTTAGCAACACCGGATTTATCATCAAACAGCACCCTGGTCAGGTGATGACAAAACTAAAACGTTTGTTTAACCGTGCCCGCCCAGAGCAACAAGAGCTCAATATTCTGCGCGGTATGCTGACTTCAGTAGATAAACAGCAAAACAACCAGGACTGATACTCAGAAACGTCACTAGAGCGCCACTATGAAGGGGCGCTCATGATCCCTCTATACACTGCAGGACACTGCAGGTTAATACTTGACTATTTTACTCAGGTAATTACAATGACAGTCAATACCCGAGTATTTTACTCAAGTACTTCCAGTAAATACTTGACTCTAATACTCAGGTAATTAAAATTCACACTCTTGAAGAGTATGGGGGCGATATGAAGTTAACATCCAAAGGCAGATATGCGGTTACCGCGATGCTCGATGTTGCGCTGCACACCGATGCAGGGCCCGTTCCCCTTGCCGATATTTCACAGCGGCAGGAAATCTCATTATCTTATCTTGAACAATTATTCGCTCGCCTACGTAAGCAAGGGTTAGTGACCTCAGTGCGCGGTCCAGGCGGCGGTTATTTACTAGGTAAAGAAGCCGGTGCTATTTCGGTCGGCGATGTTATCAGTGCGGTTAATGAGTCGGTGGATGCCACTCGTTGTCATGGCGCTGATGGTGGGTGTCAAAGCGGCATGCGCTGTTTAACCCACACTTTGTGGTCTGACTTAAGTCAGCGCATAGAAGAGTTTTTACATGGTATTAGTTTATCTGAGTTAGTCAGCAAATCTGACATTAAAGAAGTGGCCCATCGCCAAGATAAACAGCTCAATGATGCCATTAGCAAGTTAGAAAATATTCAAGTCAGCTGTCAACTGTAAGCAACTAGGTTGCCGTAAGCGGAGAAAGTAATGAAGTTACCGATTTATTTAGATTATGCAGCAACAACGCCGGTGGACCCGCGCGTTGCCGAAGAAATGATGCAATGCCTGACAATGGAAGGTAATTTTGGTAACCCCGCATCGCGTTCACACCGCTTCGGTTGGCAAGCGGAAGAAGCGGTCGATCAGGCGCGTCATGACATCGCCGATTTAATCAACGCCGATGCTCGTGAAATTGTATTTACTTCAGGTGCAACTGAATCGAATAACCTAGCTATTAAAGGCGCCGCTAACTTTTATAAGAAAAAAGGTAAGCACGTGATAACCGTGCGTACCGAGCACAAAGCGGTGATCGATACCTGCCGTGAGCTTGAGCGTCAGGGCTTTGAAGTAACTTATATGGACGTTGAAGAAAACGGCCTACTTGATTTGAAAAAGCTGGAAGCAGCAATGCGTGACGACACCATTTTGGTGAGCGTGATGCACGTTAATAACGAACTCGGTGTCATTCAAGACATCGCCACCATCGGTGAGATGTGTCGCGAACGTAAAATTATGTTCCATGTCGACGCCGCCCAAAGCGCCGGTAAGGTGAAAATTGACTTACAAGAGTTGAAAGTCGACTTCATGTCATTTTCAGGCCACAAAGTATATGGCCCTAAAGGCATTGGTGCATTATATGTACGCCGTAAGCCACGTGCGCGTTTAGAAGCACAAATGCACGGTGGTGGTCATGAGCGTGGTATGCGTTCGGGCACGCTGGCAACGCATCAAATCGTTGGTATGGGCGCAGCATTTCGTTATGCCAAACAAGATTTTGATAAAGACCATGCACACATCAGTGCCCTACGTCAGCGTTTAATTGACGGCATTATGAACGACATGGACGAAGTGTATTTTAATGGTGCACCGGAGCAATCGGTTCCTGGTATTACCAACATTAGCTTCAACTTTGTTGAGGGTGAGTCGCTGTTAATGGCAGTGAAAGACATTGCCGTATCTTCTGGCTCAGCCTGTACATCAGCAAGCTTGGAGCCGTCTTACGTGCTGCGTGCACTAGGTCGTAACGATGAGCTAGCACACAGCTCGATTCGCTTCAGTATTGGTCGTTTCACCACTGAAGAGGAAATCGATTACACCGTAAAACTTATTAAAGAGTCCATTGGCCGCTTGCGTGAAATGTCTCCGTTGTGGGAGATGCACCAAGAAGGGATTGATTTAGAATCGGTAGAATGGGCACATCATTAAGCCTTGGCGAATGACAAGGTAGCGAGGTAAAAGTTATGGCATACAGTGATAAAGTAATTGATCATGTTGAAAACCCACGTAACGTGGGCGTTCTAGACAAAAACGATCCCAGCGTTGCAACCGGTATGGTCGGTGCACCTGCGTGTGGTGACGTTATGAAGCTGCAAATCAAGGTATCTGATACAGGTGTCATTGAAGACGCTAAGTTCAAAACCTATGGCTGTGGTAGTGCAATCGCATCATCATCGCTGGTCACCGAATGGGTGAAAGGTAAAACCTTAGATGAAGCGGCAACTATCAAAAATACCGATATCAGTGCAGAGCTAGAGTTACCACCAGTGAAAATTCACTGTTCAATCCTAGCGGAAGATGCAATCCAAGCAGCAATCAAAGATTACAAGAGCAAGCAAGACAAATAAGGCGGCAGTATATGGCAATCACCTTAACAGACTCAGCAGCAGACCGAGTTAAATCCTTCCTCGCAAACCGTGGCAAGGGCATAGGTTTGCGTGTGGGGATCAAAACCACCGGCTGTTCGGGGCTTGCCTATGTGCTAGAGTTTGTCGACGAGCTCAGCGAAGGAGATCAAACCTTCGAAGACAAGGGTGTAACCCTGATCATTGATGCAAAAAGCCTGGTGTATATTGATGGCACTGAATTGGACTTCACCAAAGAAGGGTTGAATGAAGGGTTTAAGTTTAATAACCCGAACCAAAGTGGTGAATGTGGCTGCGGCGAGAGCTTCACTGTTTAATAACCAGCAGTGAGTACGCCCAAGCGGTGTGCATCGCACGTTTTTAAGCCCTACCCGATGTAGGGCTTTTCATTATAGGGTTTAACCAATGCGTTATTTTGAACTATTTTCTATTCCAGTCAGCTTTACGGTTGATTTAACCTTAATTAATGAGCGCTATTTAGAGTTGCAACGTGCTGCTCACCCAGACAGACACAGTGGTGGCAGTGAGCGAGATAAACTCGTCGCCGTGCAAAAAACAGCGGAAATCAATGATGCGTTGCAAACGCTTAAGCACCCAGTAAAGCGCGCAGAGTATATGCTGGCTGAGCTTGGGGTGGACCTACGCGGTGAACAACAGACGCTGCAAGACCCTGAATTTTTGATGCAGCAAATGGAGCTGCGTGAAGAGCTTGAAGAATTGCAATCAGCCAGCGATCCGGATGCGGCCATCGCTGAGTTTGAAAAGCACATTGCTGCCTTAGATAAGCAATACAGCAATGAACTCGCGACGCTGTTAGCGAGCGACGATTCAGCACAATGGCACAAGGCTGCAGATGACGTGCGCAAACTGAAGTTTGTCTACAAGTTACGAGACGAACTAGAACGCATTGAAGATGAGTTATTTGATTAGCGCATTAAACGAAAAGGTTTTTTAGATTACATGGCATTATTGCAAATCGCTGAGCCGGGGCAAAGCGCGGCACCACATGAACACAAACTCGCTGTGGGAATTGATTTAGGCACCACCAACTCGCTTGTTGCCACGGTGCAAAGCGGTGAGGCAAAAACCTTAGCTAATGAGCAAGGTGAGGCTATTTTACCCTCTGTCGTGCGTTATTTAGAGCAAGACGTGGTCGTCGGCACTGACGCGCAGCAGCACGCTGCAGATGACCCTCATAATACGCTGATCTCGGTTAAGCGCTTTTTAGGTAAAGCCCAAGCGGAAATCGAGGCCAGTTACGGCCAGCTGCCGTATCAGTTCACTGATACCAATAACAGCCTGCACATTCACACTCGTCAAGGCGATGTTAGCCCAGTACAAGCTTCCAGTGAGATTCTCAAAGCATTGCGTAACCGCGCCGAGCAAAGCTTCGGCGGTGAGGACATCACCGGGGCGGTGATCACCGTGCCTGCCTATTTTGATGATGCCCAGCGCCAAAGCACCAAAGATGCGGCTCAATTAGCAGGGCTAAAAGTGTTGCGCTTACTGAATGAACCAACCGCAGCAGCGGTGGCATACGGTTTAGATTCGGGCCAAGAAGGGGTGATTGCCGTTTATGATCTCGGTGGCGGTACCTTCGATATCTCTATTTTGCGCTTAAACAAAGGCGTGTTTGAAGTGCTGGCAACCGGTGGCGACTCCGCTCTGGGCGGCGATGACTTTGATTCTTTGCTAGTGGATTACTTTAAGCAGCAAACCAGCGTTACGCAATTAACGGCCAATACCTTACGGTTATTTATCAATAAAGCCAAAGCCTGTAAGGAAGCACTGACAAGCTATGGCAAAGTGAATGTGGTATTGGAATTTGATGGTCAATCTTACACCGTTACCGTGACCCGCGAACAGTTTGCCGAGCTGGCACAGCCGCTGGTTAAGAAAACCTTACGCAGCTGTCGCCGGGCGTTAAAAGATGCCCAGATCAGCAACGAAGAAGTGCTCGAAGTGGTGATGGTCGGTGGCTCGACTCGAATGCCAATAGTACGTGAGCAAGTGGCCGAGTTTTTTGCCAAACAGCCATTAACCAGCATTGACCCAGATCGTGTTGTTGCTGTCGGCGCTGCGATTCAAGCCGATATTTTAGTCGGTAATAAGCCTGACTCTGATATGTTATTGCTTGATGTGTTGCCGCTGTCTTTAGGGTTAGAAACCATGGGTGGCTTGGTGGAGAAAATCATTCCCCGCAATACCACAATTCCGGTTGCACGGGCGCAAGAGTTCACCACTTTTAAAGATGGGCAAACAGCCATGTCGTTGCATGTTTTGCAGGGCGAGCGAGAGTTGGTTGACGATTGTCGTTCTCTGGCGAAATTTAGCTTAAAAGGGATCCCGCCAATGGCCGCCGGTGCAGCGCATATTCGGGTTACCTTTAATGTTGATGCTGATGGCTTACTCAGTGTGACGGCGATGGAAAAATCCACCGGTGTGCAAGCAGAGATTCAGGTAAAACCTTCTTATGGTCTATCTGATGATCAGGTTGCCGAGATGCTTACATCGTCAATGAGCAACGCTAAAGAGGACATGCAAGCGCGTATGCTTAAAGAGCAGCAAGTAGAGGCGCTACGGGTTGTTGAGGCACTAGAAGCTTCATTGGCAACCGACAGTCACTTGCTTGATGAGCAAGAGTTGAATGCGCTGCGAGCAGCCATGGCGGAGCTCACGGAAGTTAGCAGTCAGGCCGATGAGCCACAGCAAATTAAACAAGCAATTGAGAAAGTTGATGCGGCCAGCAGCGAGTTTGCTGCGCGTCGTATGGATGCATCCATTAAAAAGGCTCTTACGGGCCAGTCAGTAGACGAGGTATAAGCAATGCCACAAATTATCTTTTTACCCCATGATGAATTATGCCCCGATGGCGCGGCTTTAGAGGCAAAAGAGGGCGAAACAGTCCTTGATGTGGCACTGAAAAATGGCATCAGTATTCCCCATGCTTGCGAAAAATCTTGTGCCTGCACTACCTGTCACGTGGTGATCCGCGAAGGGTTTGATTCTTTAGAAGAAAGTGATGAGCTTGAAGATGACATGCTTGATAAAGCCTGGGGACTTGAGGCCGAATCACGCCTTGGGTGCCAAGCCAAAATTCATGACGAAGACTTAGTGGTTGAAATTCCCAAATACAACCTCAACATCGTTAATGAAGAGCATTAATTTGGTTCGAACTTAATTTATGCAAAAAGCCGCTGTAATTTATCTTCAGCGGCTTTTTTGTTTTGGAGGCGCGTTATGGATTCAGCTTGGATATTTCAACACTCATTTATTGATGGGCAATGGCTAAAAGGAGAGGGGGAGTTTGCCGTAACTAACCCCGCCGATGGGAGCGAGATAGTGCGTGCCTCAAGGGTGAGCCCTTCTCAGGTAGAGCAGGCAATAACGAGTGCACAACGTGCTTTTAAAGATCTCAAAACAACCACTGCTGAGCAGCGCAGCGAAGTACTCTACCGTTGGTATGAGTTGATTATGAAGCATCAACACAGCCTTGCTGAGCTGATGACGCTGGAGCAGGGTAAGCCGTTAGCCGAATCGCAAGGTGAGGTTGCGTATGGTGCCGGGTTTGTAAAATGGTTTGCTGAACAAGCCAAACGTAGCTACGGTGAAACTATTCCAGCTAGCAAGCCTGAGCATCGTATTAGTGTCATTAAGCAAGGCGTTGGTGTAGTTGCTGGCATTACCCCGTGGAACTTTCCCATTGCCATGATCACTCGTAAGGTTGCACCTGCTTATGCGGCGGGCTGTAGCTTTGTGCTTAAGCCCTCAGAACACACACCATTGTGTGCCTTAGCTCTGGCTCACTTGGCGCACCAAGCGGGTTTCACCCAGGGCGCCTTTAATGTTCTGCTTAGTGATGATGCTAAAGCGGTAGGAGAGCAACTCACCATCAGTGAAGTGGTACGTAAATTCACCTTTACTGGCTCAACCCAGGTCGGCAGCCAGCTGCTAAAACAATGCGCGAGTACCATTAAGCGCACTTCTATGGAGCTGGGGGGCAACGCACCTTTACTGGTGTTCGCCAGTGCCGACTTAGATAAAGCGGCTGATGGTATCATTGCCAGTAAGTTTCGCAATGCTGGGCAGACCTGCGTCTGCGTTAATCGTGTTTTAGCTGACGAACGCATTGCCGACAAGTTGCTTGCTAAGTTACAGCAGCGAGTGGCCAAATTAAAGGTGGGGCCTGGCACCGAAGAGGGTGTTGATATTGGCCCGCTTATTTACCCACAAGCCAAAACTAACGTGAATGAGCTTATCGACTCGGCGCTGCAAGAAGGCGCGACCTTAGTGGGCGAGCGCCAAAGCCTTGAAGGAAATTTTGTGGCGCCAGTGTTATTGAGTAATGTTACCAGTGAGATGCGTATCAGTCGTGAGGAAATTTTTGGCCCAGTGCTCACGGTTGCCACTTTTAAAGATGAACAACAGGCACTACAACAGGCCAATGACACTCCCTACGGCTTAGCTGCGTATTTTTACAGTCAAGATGTAGCCCAGATACACCGGGTCGCAGAGACGCTTGAATATGGCATGGTAGGTATCAATGAAGGACTCATTTCTAATCCAGTGGCCCCCTTTGGCGGGGTGAAACAGTCTGGTCTTGGCCGTGAAGGGGGACACCAAGGGTTAGAAGAGTACCTCGAAGAGAAGTATTTGTGTCTCAACCTTGATTAACAGCTTAAGTGGGGGCGCGTGCAAACGCGTCTCATCTGGATTCCCTCCCAACTATTTGCTCAACTCCCTCAGTTATCTGTACACTCTACCTTTTGTCGTAGTAATTGGACGAATATGAGTGCAGCAACGCTAAGTTTAGTTATTCTTGCTGGCGGCTTAGGTAGTCGTTTTGGTGGCGCCAAGCAGGTGGCGGTATTGCCGGGTTTGCAAAAGACCATAATGCAATTGAGTATTGAAGACGCTTATCAGGCGGGAGTGCGCCATGTGGTATTGGTCATAAATCAACAAGTGCGGGCGACGCTGTGCGAGCATATATTACCGCAATTACCAAAGGACATGAGTGTTGACTTGGTCGAGCAACATATCAGTGATGTACCAGCGGCTTATGCTCACTTAGTACATGAGCGCAACAAGCCTTGGGGGACTGGCCATGCTTTGCTATGTGCGAGAGACAAGGTGAGGGATAAAGCCATCGTGATCACCGCCGATGACTATTATGGTAAGCACGCCTATCAGCAAATGGTGGCACACTTTGAGCACAGTGAGCACTGGGCCTGTGTTGCTTACCCGGTGGCGAGTACCTGTAGTGAGCAGGGCGGCGTGAATCGGGGGATCTGTCAGCTTAACAGCCATAATCAACTTCAACGTGTTGATGAAGTGCTTAATATTCAAAACGTTGATGACGAGCTTGTCGGCTATAATGATAAGGATGAAAGGTTACAAATTGATTCAGGAGCGCTCGCGTCAATGACCTTTTGGGGTGTAGGGCGAGCATTATTTGATGTGTTAGCGGATAATTTCGAGCGCTTTTTGGCGCGCACTGACAACGGTGTCAAAAAAGAGTATTATCTTCCCGATCAAATACAATATTGCATTGACCATCATTTGGCGACCGTTGATGTTTACCCTGCCACACAGCCCTGGCTCGGCATGACTTATAAAGATGAACTCGCTGTAATCGCAAAAAAAATAAAACAGCTCAAGGGATTAAGCAATGAGCGAAGCGGCACTCAAGATTGAACCTATGAATACAGACTCTCATGCGCAATTATTGGCGCACCAGTTCGGCTTTGAGCCGACCCAGCTTAGTTTAAATCCCATTGGCAATGGTCACATTAATACCACCATGTTACTGAAACATGCTCACGGCGCGGTCGTGGTACAGCGCCTCAATACCGATGTGTTTCCTAAGCCTGATAAGCTGGTCGCGAATGCCCGTAAAATCGAACAGCACTTACTTAAAAAGCATCATAAACAACAATACCAGCTTGATATTATTAAACATGTAGCCACTACAGATCAGCGCTACCTACTCGATATCAACGGTGAGAAATGGCGTGCATTGGAGTTTATCGGTGGTAGTTACAGCGAGGAAGTGGTGCGCTCACCAAGCCAAGCGAAGGTCGCGGCGAATGCGTTCGGTCAATTTGCCGCAGCGCTTGAGGATTTCGACGCCGAGCAGCTTTATCCGGTGATTAAGGACTTTCATAACTTAGCAATGCGCTTGGACATGCTCGAGCAAGCGGTGCAAGCGGATAGCCAAGGGCGTGTAGCAAAGGTGGGTGAGCAATTAGCCTTTTGCCAACAGCAAACTCATCTTGTGCACCAACTGGCAGAACTTGTGACCTGTGTTCCAGTGCGCCCATGTCATAACGACACCAAGATAAATAACATGCTCTTTAGCAACAAAACCGATCAGGCCAAGGCGGTCATTGACCTTGATACCTGTATGCCAGGTTATTGGTTATTTGATTTCGGTGATATGGTCCGTACCTTTTGCTCGCCTGAACCCGAAGACAGTACCGAGCTTAGTAATGTGCGGGTGCGTAAAGATATATTTGCCGCTATTGTTGAGGGTTATATTGAGCCATTAAAAGGGCTGATCACGGTACAGGAAAAACGCAGTTTTTGGCTCGGTGCGCAAGTGATGCCATTTATGATTGGTGTACGCTTTTTAACTGATTATATTAATGGCGATAAGTACTTTGCCACTAAGTACCCCGAGCATAATTTGGACAGAGCAAACAATCAGTTTGCCTTGTACCGCGATCTCATCAATAACACTGACACACTAAAACCACTGATCGATCACGCTTAGTCTTTTGCTGTCGTCGCGTTATCTCAGCTGACGACAGCTCCAACCAGCGCGTTATTCATCCTGTTCCTTTTGCCTAGCCAATCGCTTTGCGATAGCGTGCTAGTGACGCATTTACCAAGGAATAGATTATGAAGCAGTTTAATCGACGCGATTTCATTAAGGCCGCAGGCGCGGGTGCCGCTGGGGCGGCAACCGCCTCTTTGGCTGGCTGTGCCAGTTCACAACAAGCAGTGACGCCTGCACGCCAAGGCAGCTCAGTGATCGGTTTGGTGGCACCTAAAATGGAGGTTGTTCGGGTCGGCTTTATCGGCGTTGGTCAACGAGGCTACGGCCATGTAAAGCGCATGAGTGCCATTGCAGGCACCGAAATCAAAGCTATCTGCGATACCCACCAAGAAGTGCTGGAGCGCAGCGTTGAGTTCGTTGTTAATAACGGTCAACCCAAGCCCACTGCCTACGGCGATAGTGACTATGCTTATCGCGATATGCTCGCACGTGATGACATTGATATTGTTATTATTTCCACGCCCTGGCAATGGCATGCGCCGATGGCTATCGATACCATGACAAGCGGCAAGCACGCGTTTGTTGAAGTGCCACTGGCGTTGACTGTAGAAGAAATGTGGGAGCTGGTGGATACCGCTGAGCGCACGCAAATGAACTGTATGATGATGGAAAACGTCAATTACGGTCGCGATGAGCTTATGGTGTTAAATATGGTGCGCCAGGGCGTATTTGGTGAGTTACTCCATGGTGAAGCTGCGTACATTCATGAGCTGCGTTGGCAAATGAAAGAGATCACCCATAAGACCGGCTCTTGGCGTACTGCATGGCACACCAAACGTAATGGTAACTTGTATCCAACACATGGTTTAGGTCCGGTGTCGCAATACATGAATATCAATCGTGGCGATCGTTTCGATTACCTCACCTCCATGAGCTCCCCAGCATTAGGACGTGCTGCGTATGCACAGCGCGAATTTCCCCCCGAACACTCGCGTAATCAAATGGAATTCATAGCTGGCGATATGAATACCACGCTGATAAAAACCGTTAAAGGGCGCAGTATTATGGTTCAGCACGATACCACTACTCCTCGCCCTTATAGTCGTCATAATCTTATCCAAGGAACCAACGGCGTGTTTGCCGGCTTCCCTAATCGCATCGCTCTGGAGCAAGGAGGCGACAAAAGCTTCCATGAGTGGGAGTACGACATGCAGCCATGGTATGACAAATACGATCATCCCTTATGGCAAAAAATGGGTGCACAAGCAGAGCATAATGGTGGCCATGGGGGGATGGATTTCTTGATGTTTTGGCGCATGATCTACTGTCTGCGCAATGGTGAGCCATTGGATCAAGATGTATACGATGGCGCCGCTTGGTCAGTGATCTCTCCCTTATCTGCGCAGTCGGTGGCTAATCGCAGTGAGTCCTTGAGTATTCCTGACTTTACTCGTGGTGCCTGGAAAAGCGCCACGCCATTGGGGATAGTTGGCGCTTAACCAATCTTTAACCTCGATAGCTTGATACTGAGTCTGTGTCGGGGGAGTCTATCGAGCAATGGCTGTTTTTGGTTGCGGTGATAAGCAAGCTGATACAACAAAAGTGTCCGATTGCGGACGCATATGTGTCCACAGACGGACAGCTTTGCTGCGAATAAAACGCGTGATAAGTATATAAGTTATTGATAATTATGTATTTAAATTTTTGGCACGGACCTTGATATTCCTACAGTAAGCGCATCAATAGATGCTTTAATTAAACTGAAAAAGGAATACAACTATGAAATTCGCACGTATCGCACTTATCACTACTGTAATGACATTGAGCTTTTCTACTCAAGCGGCCAGTCTAGCCGAAGAGGTGGAATTAGCCGTTAAACAAGCGGCTGAGCAAGCACTTGAAAACTTTGTACAAGCGCAACGTGAAGCACTGCGAGCGAGTGTCTCTAATTTGCTAGAGCAAGCACTTGATGATGATGTGAATACCGCAGAGAAAAGCAATACATCTGCGCCTCGGTCGTAATTTATGTGTTGCCGTAGTGGGCAGATTGTTCGGTTAAGCGTACATACTTATCGGCAAGCTGCTCCACACTCTCTTTGTGTGCAGGGTCTGGTTTTATGCAATCAATAGGGCATACTTGCACGCAGGTTGGTTGATCATAGTGACCAACACATTCAGTGCATTTACTCGCCTCGATTTGATAGATTTCTTCGCCCATAAAAATAGCGCCATTAGGGCACTCGGGCTCACACATATCGCAGTTAATACACTTATCGTTGATTAATAAAGCCATCACGACTCCCCTTGTTTCAGCGCGGACGCGATAGTACAAAAAACGTGGTTCAAGCACAGCCTTTTAGTGATCGTTTTACTACTTTGCTTGATCTAAAACAAAGTGCGATAGCAGCGCATAATCACTCCTTTTTGCACTTTTTTGGTGCGCTTACTCTTCGCTTATTTACTAACCTTATGAAAAGGCCGCCTTTTACAATTTGGCCTAAGTCCTGCAAATTACCTTCATAGTTACAATCGAACCTTGTGTGAGCACGGCATGGATATTGAAAAATTTATATCAGCGCAACAGTTGCAGTCGAGTTATAAATTGCAAATTCAGCACCACTTCATGCCGCTGGCGCAGCAATTAGCAAATAGTAAGCAACCTGGACAGGCGTTGTTTATCACCATAAATGGTGCGCAAGGGTCGGGTAAAAGCACCTTAGCAGCGTTCTTGGCGCAAGCACTACAACAGCGCTTTGCTTTGCATACCTGCGCGTGCTCTATAGATGATTTCTACTTCCCAAGAGCGGTACGTGAACAGTTAGCGCAGTCAGTGCACCCGCTGTTTGCCACCCGAGGTGTGCCGGGCACCCATGATATTGCACTGCTCAATAAAGTGATCGCACGAATTCAAGACGGAGCTCGTGGTATCCGAGTACCGCGATTCAATAAAGCCACCGATGACCGCGAGCCGTTAGAGAATTGGCTTTATTTTGAGCGCCCCATTGATGTGTTTATTCTTGAAGGCTGGTGTGTTGGTGCGCAGCCACAAAGCCCGTGTGAGCTTAACGTCGCGGTTAATAGCCTAGAGCAGAACCAAGATCCAGATGGCCGCTGGCGGCGTTGTGTGAATTCACGTTTGGCCAATGAGTATCAAGCGGTTTTCAACGCTGCCGATATTCGCATCATGTTGAAAGCGCCCAGCTTTGATACTGTGCAAGCGTGGCGTTGGCAGCAAGAGCAGCAGCTTATTGCCCGCCATGGAGCCAGTGAGCACACACTCGACGAGCAAGGAGTAAAATCCTTTATTAGCTATTTTGAGCGCTTAACCCGCCATTGTTTAGCTCACTTACCCGCGCACTGTGATGTAGTTTATCACCTTGATAACACACGACACATTTACCAATGCGATAATAAACTAGCCACTCAGGGGTCGGCATTTCCGGTGGTCTTTACCGATTTGGATGGCACTTTATTAGATCATCACAGCTATCAGTGTGATGAGGCGAAGCCCTTACTCAATGCTTTGAGTCAGGCGCAGGTGCCAGTGATCGTTAATTCCAGTAAAACAGCGGCGGAAATCCATGCGCTGTGCCAGGCTTTACACCTAGACTTGCCCTTTATTTGCGAAAATGGCGCCGCTCTGTACGTGCCCAAAGGGCACTTTATTACACCACCTAAAGCTGCTCAGCAGTGCGATAACTATTGGATCATGCCCTTTGCCCCGCCTTTAGTGACCTTACAACAGTGCATTTCTGCTTTGGCAGAACAATTCGGTGACAGCTTTCGTTCTTTTAGTCAATTATCGTCTAAGCGCTTAAGTGCATTAACTGGCCTCACTGGAGAGACATTAACACAAGCGCAAACACGCCATTACAGCGATCCGCTTTACTGGCAAGGTAGTGACGAGGTGTTACAGCAATTCACGCTGGCGGCGCAGAAATTAGGATGTGAAGTGTTGCGCGGTGGGCGCTTTGTGCACCTGAGTCTGGGAGTGAACAAGGGCAAAGCGCTGCACTATGTGATGCAAATGCTGGCACCGCAATATAGTTGCCCACTGCACAGCATCGCCCTGGGCGACAGCCATAATGATGTGGCAATGCTAGAGGCGGCAGACACTGCGATAGTTATTGCGAACAGCGAAAACACAGCCCCGATTTTAAAAAAACGCAGCGCGTTATTCAGTGTTCATGCCGGGCCGCGAGGTTGGCAGGAAACGCTCAGTAGTTTAGCGCTGATCAAAGAGCAACTAGCAGCAGATGAGGTGCGTAACCATGGCTGATTTTCATCAAAATGGCATTGTCACAACACTCCACAATATTTCTCAGCGTTCGGTCGCTGAACTTGAAGGGGAGTTGGTGCAATTTGCCCAAGAACGGCCCATGGGTCTTATTCTGCCATCGCTTTTTTCCGAACTCGAAGGCCCCGCGTTAGGAAACATAGTGAATCACCTGCAACAAGTGCCTTATCTCGATGAAATCATCATAGGCCTGGACCGAGCTGACGAGCAACAGTACCGTCATGCGCTGACATTTTTCGACAAATTGCCGCAAAAACACCGGGTACTATGGAATGATGGCCCGCGTTTACGTGCCTTGGATAGTGAGCTACAGGCCCTTGGTGTGGCCCCTAAGGAGTTAGGGAAGGGGCGTAATGTGTGGTATTGCATGGGCTATACCCTTGCAGCATCAAAAGTTGAATCTATCGCTTTGCATGATTGCGACATTCTTACCTATGACCGTGCACTGCTGGCTCGGCTTATCTATCCAGTGGCCCACCCACGCTTTAACTATGAGTTCTGTAAGGGCTTTTATGCCCGTACTGCGGCAGGAAAAATCAATGGCCGAGTCTCGCGTTTATTGGTGACGCCACTGCTGCGCTCATTCAAAACGGTTTTAGGTAGCACCGATTACCTCGAGTACATGGACTCATTTCGCTACCCCTTAGCGGGAGAATTTTCGTTTCGCCGAGATGTGCTCAATGATATTCGTATCCCCAGTGATTGGGGTTTAGAGATTGGCGTGCTTTCGGAGATGTACCGCAACTACGCTCACAACCGTTTATGTCAAGTCGATATTGCCCAGACCTATGACCACAAACACCAAGATCTTTCCTTGGAAGATAGAAACGCTGGGCTATCAAAAATGTCGGTGGATATTACCAAAGCATTATTTCGCAAGCTTGCCACCCAAGGGGAAACCTTTACCACCGAAACCATTCGCTCACTGAAAGCAACTTACTACCGCATTGCCTTGGATTTTGTCGAAACCTATCATAATGATGCGCTTATGAATGGTTTAAGCCTCGATATTCACCAAGAAGAGAAGGCGGTGGAGATGTTCGCGCAAAATATTATGCACGCCGGGCAACATTTTTTAGAGCATCCGATGGAAGCGCCTTTCGTACCCAGCTGGAACCGCGTGGTGTCGGCGATGCCTGACGTGTTTGCCCGTTTACGTGAAGCGGTTGAGCTTGATAATCAGCAGTTCAGCGCACACATACGCAAGGCGGGGTAGTATGACTTCTCGCCAGCGCCAGTTTGAGCAACGTGTCACCCACCATTTAGCGATCATTTACGCCGGTATTCTTGATGATGCGCAATGTCAGGATCTCGCGGCACAATTGCTTGAACTGATGCTTAAAGGGGATGTGGTTCGCCAGCCCACACCCCATAAAAGTCGCTGGGATGAACGGGATGCAGTGTTGATTTGTTATGGCGACTCGGTGAATAAAACTCAGGCTCATGAACCCCATACGCTGCCCACTGAACCGCCTTTGTATACACTGAAAAAATTTCTCGATACCTACACCGAAGGCGCCATTAACTCGGTGCATATTTTGCCGTTTTACCCTTATTCGTCAGACGAGGGGTTTGCGGTGATGAATTACGTGCAAGTCAATGAGGCCCTTGGCAGTTGGCAGCATATAAACGATATCAGCAAAGATTACCGGCTGATGGCCGATTTAGTGATCAATCATTGTTCTAGTAAGAGTCTGTGGTTTAGTAACTTTATTGCTAACGTTGCCCCCGGAAAGGGCTACTTTAAAACGGCCAATGTCAGTGACAATCTAGACGACGTGGTGCGTCCACGCACATCTGAGCTACTCAATAAGGTGCGCACAGCAGCGGGTGAGCAACATGTGTGGTGCACTTTTAGTCATGATCAAGTGGACTTTGACTTCGCCAACCCACAGGTGTTGCGAGAGTTTGTGGCGATTATCCGCTTTTATCTCGACAACGGGGTACGTTTATTTCGCCTCGATGCGGTGGCCTTTTTGTGGAAAGTCCCCGGAACTTCCTGCATTAACTTGCCGCAAACACATGAAGTGGTGCGTCTGCTTCGCACTTTGATAGAACATGTGCAGCCACAGGCCATTATCATTACTGAAACCAATATTCCCAATGAGCAAAACCTCTCTTATTTTGGTAATGCCAATGAAGCCCATTGCATTTATAACTTCTCTTTACCTCCTTTGTTATTACACACCCTGACGACCGGTGACTGCACAGCACTGAAAAAGTGGATGATGCGCATGCCCCCCGCCCAAGATGGTACGGCCTATTTTAACTTTATAGCCTCCCATGACGGCATTGGCCTGCGCCCAGCAGAGGGCCTGTTAGATACCGTGCAAATTAATGCTCTGGTGGCCTGTATGCAGCGCTTTGGTGCCAAGGTGAGTTGGCGCACACAAAATGACGGTACGTTAGCGCCTTATGAAATCAACATCGCGTTGTTTGATGCCTTACAGGGAGCGCAGCAGGGGCCAGATAACTTTGCTGTGGCGCGATTTCTATGTGCTCATGCCATTATGTTGGCACTGGAGGGAATTCCCGGTGTGTATATTCACTCGCTCACGGGAACCGAAAACGACTATGAGCGTTTTAATAACACCCAGCATAATCGTGCCATTAATCGCCATCGTTGGCACTGGCATGACTTAGAGGCCAAATTGGCCGATCCACATAGCCATCACCAAAAGGTGCATCGTGGTATGTTGAATTTGCTTAAGATACGCGGGAAGCAAAAAGCTTTTCACCCCAATGCAACGCAGTTTACTTTGCACCTTGGCCAAGAAATTTTCGGCTTTTGGCGGCAAAGCGCCGACCGCCAACAAAGTATTTTTTGTCTGTTTAACATTAGCAACCAGCCACAAACCTTGTCACTGGAAGATTTAAACTTGGTGAACACCCAGCCGTGGTGCGATTTGCTCAGTGACATTGTCTATAAAGACATGAGCACATGCTTGAGCATGCGCCCTTATCAAGCTATATGGCTTACGAACACGACGACTTAAACGGGTTGCGTGTATCTTGACCACTTTCTAAGTTACGCATCAAAATGGCGTGTTCAAGGTCGATATCCTCGGGGATGGGAATACGCACTTGATGGCCAGAGCCTTTTGCATCACTAATACGCTCGCCCTTGGTGTTTTCCATGTGTTGTAAGTTAAAATGCACGTTGCCTTTAGGTGTCATTAACTCCAATGAGTGGCCGGTACAAAATTTATTTTTGACGTCTATTTCCGCCAAGCCATTTGCGGTTCGACCAAGCACCTCACCAACGAACTGCTGTGAATCAGAAATAGAGTGGCCATAGTCATAATTTTGATACTCTTGGTGCGCATGGCGTTTTAAAAAGCCTTCGGTATAGCCTCGGTGGGCGAGATGCTCGAGACTGCGCAGTAAGTTGGCGTCGAATGGCTTGCCAGCGACGGCGTCATCAATGGCTTGGCGGTACACCTGAGCCGTGCGTGCAACGTAATAGAACGACTTAGTACGGCCTTCTATTTTAAGACTATGAACGCCCATACGCGTCAGCGCATCCACATACTGCACGGCGCGCAGGTCTTTGGAGTTCATGATGTAGGTGCCGTGTTCATCCTCAAATGCTGGCATATACTCCCCCGGGCGGCCTTGCTCTTCAAGCATAAATACCTCATTGGTAGGCGCACCCAACCCAAGTGTTGGGTCCACCTTATGCACCACATCACCGGTCGGCGTTTCGGTGGCCGGTTGCACATCGTAGCTCCAGCGACAGGCATTCGTGCAGGTACCTTGGTTGGGGTCGCGTTTGTTGATGTAGCCACTGAGTAAGCAGCGCCCGGAATACGCCATGCATAACGCGCCATGGACAAACACTTCTAATTCGGTGTTAGGACACAGTTCGCGGATCTCTGCAATCTCTTGCAGTGATAACTCGCGCGATAGAATCACCCGCTCAACTCCCTGTTTGGCCCAAAACAGCACGCTGGCATAATTCACGGCGTTGGCTTGAACACTCAAGTGAATGGGCATATCAGGCCATTTTTCTCTCACCAACATAATAAGCCCCGGGTCAGACATGATCAGGGCATCGGGCTTCATGGCGATAACCGGCTCTATATCGCGCAAATAGGTTTTTATTTTGGCGTTGTGCGGCGCAATATTAGAAACCACATAAAGTTTTTTATTTTGCTGGTGGGCCTCATTTATACCAAGCTCGAGGTTAGCGAGGTTAAACTCGTTGTTTCGAACTCGCAAACTATAGCGAGGCTGTCCCGCATAGACGGCATCCGCGCCATAGGCAAAGGCGTAGCGCATATTTTTTAAACTACCCGCAGGGCTGAGCAGCTCTGGTGAAAATACAGACATAATGATTCCTTAACTGAGTCCAGGTCAGTGAAAAAATAGCTCGGCAGTGTAGCGGTGAGGGCGCTAGGATGGTTTGATATGGATCAGCTTTTGCTATTGCGTCAGCGTGGTAAGCACAGTAGGGCGGTAGAGCACATCATCACCGAAACGGGGTTGTCATCGCCCTGACTTGTTTATTCACTAAGCTCACGGGCGTAACAATGTAGTAGGATTTTCACGCTAAAGCGCGTATAATTCGCGCCCGGTAAAGTTTAACACTTAAAATTTAACGTTATTTGGAGCAAAACATGGCTTTAGAGCGCACTTTCTCTATCGTTAAGCCTGATGCGGTAGCTAAAAACCACATCGGTGCAATCTACAACCGTTTCGAAACTGCAGGTCTTAAGATCGTTGCATCAAAAATGGTTCACCTATCACAAGAGCAAGCTGAAGGCTTCTACGCTGAACACAAAGAGCGTCCTTTCTTCGGTGCCCTTGTTTCTTTCATGACTTCTGGCCCAGTAATGGTGCAAGTTCTTGAAGGTGAAGATGCAATCCGTAAAAACCGCGAAATCATGGGTGCGACTAACCCTGCGGAAGCGGCTGCTGGCACACTACGTGCTGACTACGCAGAAAGCATCGACGAAAACGCAGTACACGGTTCTGACGCGCCAGAGTCTGCGGCTCGCGAAATCGCTTACTTCTTCGCTGAAGAAGAAATCTGTCCTCGTACTCGTTAATTTCGAGCTACGACAACAGTCGCGGGAAGGGCTTTCGGGCCCTTTTCTTGTCCTTGTAATTCCTTAGTTTATTGGCACTGCAGCCAGTGTGCTAAGGAATTGCTATAATGGTTAAATTGTGTACAATTTGCCACCTTCGTTTTATCCGTCACCTGATAGAGGTTTGTTCATGGCCACGACTGAGAAAAAAATCAATTTACTCGATTTTAATCGCCAAGGAATGCGCGAGTATTTCGCATCCATTGGTGAAAAGCCGTTCCGCGCCGATCAGGTGATGAAGTGGATTTACCATTTTGGCATCGACAATTTCGACGACATGACCAATCTCAATAAAAAACTCAAAGCGCGACTGAGTGCTGAGTGTGAGATTCGCGCTCCGGAAATTTCGGTAAAGCAGCCATCCAGCGATGGCACTATCAAATATGCCTTGCTACTCGATGGTGGCCAAGAGGTAGAAACCGTTTGGATCCCGGAAAAAGATCGCGCCACCTTGTGCGTATCGTCGCAAGTGGGTTGTGCATTGGAATGTACTTTCTGCTCGACTGCACAACAGGGCTTTAACCGTAACCTCAAGGTTTCTGAAATCATCGGTCAGGTATGGCGTGTAGCCCGTGATATCGGTCTGCACGGTGACAGCACCCGTCGTCCTATCACCAATGTGGTGATGATGGGCATGGGAGAGCCACTGCTGAATTTGAAAAACGTGGTTCCGGCGATGGAATTGATGATGGATGATTGGGCGTTTGGTTTATCGAAGCGTCGCGTTACCTTGAGTACTTCAGGTGTGGTTCCAGCGCTTGATTTGTTAAAAGAGCAAATAGACGTGGCCTTGGCTATCTCCTTACACGCTCCGAATAACGAATTGCGTGATGAGCTAGTGCCGATTAATAAAAAGTACCCTATTGAAGAGTTTTTAGCGGCGTGTCGCCGTTATATTGACGGTTCAAAAGCGAATAAAGACATCACCATTGAGTATGTGATGCTGCAAGAAGTCAATGACAGCACCGATCATGCCCATGAATTAGTGAAAGTACTTAAAGGCACGCCATCGAAGGTTAACTTGATTCCTTTTAACCCTTTCCCTGGTAATGATTACGGGCGCTCAAGCAACAGTCGTATCGACCGCTTCTCTAAGGTACTGCAAGGGGCCGGTATTACCACCATCGTGCGTCGTACCCGAGGCGATGATATCGACGCCGCATGTGGTCAGCTGGTGGGTGATGTGGTCGATAGAACCAAACGTTTGGCCAAGAGAAAAGAGCGAGAAAAGAGCGCTATCGCTATAAATGTGGCTCAATAACAGAAAATATCGCCCTTTTGTTAAAAAATAGATGAAACAAAAGGGCTTTTCGGTAATATAGGTGCAATAACGGAATTAACGAGGCGACGCCATGCGCAAGCTTTTAGTGACCAGTGTCAGTTTACTCGCCTTAGGCGGGTGTGTAACCGAAAGCACCTATGTGGGCAGCGACCGGCCTGTAGTAGAAAAACGAATAAATAATGTCGACGCCGCGCGTACGCGCATTTCTTTAGCCCTCAACTATCTCTCGCAGGGCAACAGCACACAGGCGAAATATAACCTCGAACGCGCAGCTAAGTTTGCACCAGAGCTTCCTGAAGTACATTACTCGATGGCTTACTACTATCAACGAGTCGGTGAGCATCAGCGTGCCCAAGATGCTTACGAACGTGCAATTGAGCTCGAGCCGAATGATCCAAACACCTTGAATAATTATGGGGTGTTTTTATGTGATATTGGCGATTATGAAGGCGCGGTTGACAAGTTTATGTCAGCAATTGAAATTCCAAGCTATTTACGGGTGGCGGAAAGCTACGAAAACTTAGCTTTGTGCGCACTCGAATTTGATAAATTTGATGCCGCTGAGTCCTACCTTGAAGAAGCGTTGAATCACAGTTCTTTACGTGCTTCCAGCCTCATTAATTTAGCTGCAGTGCACTATGCTAAAAGCGATTTTTATAAAGCACAGCAGGTGCTCCAGCGTTATGAGCGCACTGGACGAGTTTCATCGCGGTCATTGTTACTTGGTTATTTGATTCAAGATCGTATGGGTCATGTGGAAGATGCGCGTAAATTAGCAGAAACCATCGAGCTGACGTACCCGTCCTCGATTGAAGCGCGTATTGTCCGCGAGCAGCGCTATAGCGCCAGTGAGTTTGAACAGTTGCGAGAGCAGTATCGCAAACACCAACTTTCTGAGTTGCAAGGGGTGATGCAAGATGACCGCATCGTTGCTAAGCCAAAAATCAAGGTGATGAAGAAGAAGTCGAGCACCTCGACAACACCTACCACAGCGCCGGTAGTCATCACTTCACCAGCGCAGCAACAGGCCGCAACCAGCAGTGCCGAGCAGACTCAAGAAATGGTCGACAGTGCTCATGAAAATAGCGACCTAGTTGCAAATGACGATACAGCAACCACAAATGACAAGGTAGAAGCAGCAAATACTGAGGTGGATACAGCCGCAGAAGCTGTTAAAGCACAAACCTCAGATACTGAAGCGACTCAAACCGAACAAAGTGCTACCGAGCAGGTTAATGCAGACTCTCAGGACATTGCGGTGGTCACGACCACCGATACCAGTGACGAGACAACGACCCCGAATCCAGAGCCGTCAGCTGCGCAATCTGCAGCACAGCCGAGTGACGATAATAGCGATGGCGAGCAGAGCGCACCGCAACAGCCTGCTGAAGCGCCGCAAGCAAGCGCCGAAATTGATGAACAATCAACGTCACCGGCCGATTTGCCAGAGCATGACTCCGCTGCACAAGATGAGCCTGCAACCACAGCCGTCACCGATGAGGTCGACACGGTTGCTGAGCAACAAAATGCTGAATTAGCGACCCAAAGCGAAGGGGCTGACAGTGCATCTGACGTAGTGGCCGAAAGCAATGACGGCGCCGAGCCGTCATCTTTACCCATCGATGAGCAAGCAATGGCACAGGTGAGTGATGCCCCTGCACAGAATGCGGGCGATGACACTACGCCTGTAGACAGTACGCAAGCGTCCGATGCACAGGCCTTAGCCAGTGAAGATGTGGTGGTACAGCAAAGTAATACTGAGCTCAGTGAAGGGGTCAGCGAGTTTATCGCTCAAGGCGCACAGGTCGACAGTGATGACCCATTGGCGCTGCCTTATCACGTAATGAAAAAAGGGGAGACCTTATTCAGTGTTTCTGCACGCTATAATATTCGCTTAAGCACATTGCGTGAATGGAATAACCTTAAGAGCGCAGATCACGTGCTCAGTGGTAGTAAAATTTACTTAAAAGAGCCGAACATTTATCATACTGTGCAAGAAGGAGATACGCTGTTTAATATCTCCACTCAGTATAACATTCTTCTGCAACGACTAATGGAATGGAATCAGCTAGATGAGGGCGCTCGCCTAGTACCCGGCGAGAAACTGTATTTAGTTGATCCTCAAAACTATTAAATATGAGCGAAAATAGTGAAATAACAGAGGAAAGTGCTCCATTAGAAATAGGGAAATATTTAGTACAAGCGAGGGAGCAACACAGGTTAAGCCAAGAACAAATGGCGAAAAGGCTAAACCTGACAGTGCAAAAGCTTGATGATTTAGAGCATGACCGCCTCGAAAAGCTCGGCCCGCCGATCTTTGTTAAAGGCTATGTGAAGGCTTACTGCAAAGTGGTAGGCCTAGATCATAAAGAATTGCTTGAGGGTTATGACCCACAAGATGACAGTGAACAAATCGCGGCCATGCAAAGCTTCTCGCGAAGAACTGAAAAAGAAGCCCATGACAGCCGCTTGATGCTGGTAAGCTATATTATCCTGGCTATCATCTTGGGCTCTTCCGCTATTTGGTGGTGGCAAAATAGTGATGACCCGCTGAGTTTGTCTACCCCAGAGTCCAGCACTGTGAGCTCGAACCCAATATCCAGTGAGGGGCCTGAAAACGCTGAGCAACAGCCAGTGCAACCAGGTGGCGAAATCCAAGAACAAAGTCAACAAACACCTGCTCCCGAAGCACAACAATCAGCGACGACGCTGAGCGCGCAAGAGCCACTGTCTGACACTGCGACAGAAGAGCGTGAAGAGACTGCTGATGCAGCACCTACAGCAAATACTGCAGTGCAAAGCGAGCCCTTAAAAAGTGGTCAGCAGCGTGTATATATGCGTTTTAGCGGTGAGTGTTGGGTGGCGGTAGAAGATGCTGATGGTAAGCGCCTAGTTTACGATATAAAAAATGCAGGACAAGAGCTTGAACTCATTGGCAAAGCGCCTTTTGCTGTCACGCTTGGCAAACACGATGTTGTTGATATCGAATTAAATGGTGAAGCGGTTGATATTTCACAGTTTCCGAAAAACCGCCTCGCTAAATTTTCATTACCGTTAACAGAGTAAGTAGTATGTTTTCAGAGTCACCGATCAAACGCCGCAAATCGACGCGTATTTATGTAGGTGATGTGCCTATTGGCGACGGCGCGCCAATTGCGGTGCAGTCCATGACCAATACCGACACCATGGACGTCGATGCCACAGTCAAGCAAATTCAAGCTATTGAGCAAGCAGGCGCAGACTTGGTGCGTGTCTCAGTGCCCACTATGGCGGCGGCTGAGGCGTTTAAAAGCATTAAAGAACAAGTGGATATTCCGTTAGTTACGGATATCCACTTTGACTATCGTATCGCGCTTAAAGTGGCTGAGTACGGCGCTGATTGCCTACGTATTAATCCCGGGAATATCGGTAATGAAGAGCGAATTCGAGCAGTCGTCGATGCCGCTGGTGAACGTAATATTCCGATTCGTATCGGTGTTAATGGCGGTTCACTAGAGCGTGACTTACAAGAGAAGTACGGCGAGCCAACGCCTGAAGCTCTGCTTGAGTCGGCGATGCGTCATGTGGAAATTTTACAGCGTCTCAACTTCGACCAGTTTAAAGTGTCCGTCAAAGCCTCCGATGTATTTTTGGCTGTCGGCGCATACCGATTGTTAGCACAAGAAATTGATCAGCCGTTGCATTTAGGGATCACCGAAGCAGGTGGTTTTCGTTCTGGCTCGGTGAAGTCAGCAGTCGGTTTAGGCATGCTCCTAGCCGAGGGGATTGGTGATACTTTACGGGTGTCGTTGGCGGCCGATCCTGTGCAAGAAATTAAAGTCGGCTTTGACATCCTTAAATCGTTGCGTATACGTTCGCGCGGTATTAACTTTATTGCCTGCCCAAGCTGTTCGCGTCAAGAGTTTGATGTGGTCTCCACCATGAACCAGCTTGAAGAGCGCCTCGAAGACGTGGTCAAGCCGATGACCGTTTCTGTGATCGGCTGCGTAGTCAATGGCCCGGGTGAAGCCTTGGTCAGTGATATTGGCTTAGCCGGGGCAAATCGCCGTTCAGGCCTGTATATCAACGGTCAGCGACAAAAGCTGCGTATCGATAACGATAACATTGTCGATCAACTTGAAGAGCAAGTGCGCGATTACCTCGCTAAACAAGAACAACAAACGCCAATCGACGTTAAATTAGTTGATTAAGCCTTGCTCTGCTACTTGGTGGTAGCGGCGCAAAAGGCTATAATGGCGCGCTTAATTTATCGACGCTTTGACATCGGCGCTTGAGCGCCTAAACAGAATTTTTGGGATTATCAGTGGCAAAACAAATTCAAGCAGTCCGTGGGATGAATGACATCCTACCGGGTGATACACAAGTTTGGCAGAAAGTGGAAGATACCTTGCGCCAGTGTGTGGCCTCTTTCGGTTATCAAGAAATCCGCTTCCCGATCGTTGAATCAACCGATCTTTTCAAGCGCTCTATTGGCGAAGTGACTGATATCGTAGAAAAGGAAATGTATACCTTTGCCGATCGTAACGGTGATAGCCTCACCTTACGTCCTGAGGGCACAGCGGTGTGTGTGCGTGCCGGGAACCAAAATGGTTTACTGTATAATCAAGAACAGCGCCTGTGGTATATGGGGCCTATGTTCCGCCATGAGCGCCCTCAAAAAGGTCGTTATCGCCAATTTCATCAGTTCGGTTTGGAAGTGTTTGGTATTGCCAGTGCTGATATTGATGCCGAAGTGATCATGCTTACTGCGCAGCTTTGGCAGCAATTTGGTATTAGCGAGCATGTGCGCCTCGAGCTTAATTCGTTGGGCTCCAATGAAGCGCGTGCACAATATCGTGATGCGCTTATTGCTTACCTAGCGCAGCACGAAGACAAGCTCGATGAAGATTCAAAGCGTCGTATGCACTCCAACCCACTGCGAGTGCTTGATAGTAAAAACCCTGATGTACAAGCCGTTCTGGCCGACGCACCTAAGTTATCTGAGCACTTAGATGATGAATCTAAAGCACATTTTGCAGATTTATGTGAACGTTTAGACGCAGCGGGTATCGAATATCAGGTTAACGAAAAACTCGTGCGTGGTCTTGATTACTACAACCGCACTGTGTTTGAGTGGGTGACTGATAGTTTGGGTGCCCAAGGCACAGTTTGTGCGGGCGGCCGTTACGATGGCTTAGTTGAGCAACTTGGTGGTAAAGCGACGCCTGCTGTTGGCTTTGCCATGGGTATGGAACGTTTGGTGTTGTTGTTGCAAGCATTAGATAGCGTCGGCGACATTCGCCGTGACGCCGATGTATACGTTGCAGCAATGGGTGACAGAGCCAGTATTCAAGCCCCCGTTATTGCTGCCCAGTTACGTGCGCAAGTGCCAGGTTTACGAGTGCTAGTACATGCCGGTGGTGGTAACTTTAAAAAACAATTAAAACGAGCCGATAAGAGCGGTGCTGAAGTAGCGCTGATCCTCGGTGAAGACGAACTTGAGCAGGGAGTGGTGACAGTGAAATACCTGCGTGAAGAAAAACCACAAGCAACCCACTCCTTGAATGAAATTACCCAGCTATTGGCTGAGATGATTTAGACCTGAGTCTACGAGGTAATAATGGAAATTTATTCAACAGAAGAACAACAAGCAGAAGCGATTAAGCGCTTTTTCAAAGAAAATGGTATTACGCTAGGCCTAGGTATTGTTATCGGTCTAGGTGGCTTATATGGCTGGAAAGCCTATAACCAAAACCAGTTAAGCAGCGCCGAGCAAGCATCTGATGCCTTTAACAAGGTGATTGAAGGTGCTGGGTCACAAGACAGTGATGTAGTTGCTAAAAGTGATGCCTTTATTGAGCAGTACAATGGCTCGAGCTATGCCGTGCTGGCGGCTTTCGTTGCAGCGAAAGAAGCGGTTGATAATGACGACTTAGCTCTGGCTGCTGAGAAGCTAACGTGGGCACAAAAAAATGCTGGCAAAGCAGAATTGCAAGCGATTGCTACCACGCGCTTAGCGCGTATTCAACTAGCTCAGAAAGACTATGATGCGGCACTGGCAACGCTTGATACGCAGTTACCTGAAAGCTATAAGGCCAATGTTGCCGAGCTCAAGGGTGATATTTACCTAGCTCAAGGCGATAAAGCACAAGCGCGGGCGTCGTACCAAGCGGCAGCAGACAATGGCGGTTTAGAGAGTAACCCTTTACTACAAGTGAAGTTAGACGATTTAGCCGAGCAGACTCCAGCAGCTTAAGGAGTGGGTAGTATGAAAAAGTTAACCCTGGCAGGCTTAGCACTGTGTATGGCGTCGCTCACCGGTTGCTCTTCCAGTGATGAAGATGAGTTGGTGTTACCAGAGATTGCCAACCAGTTTGAAACGCAAGTGTTGTGGCAAGAAACTGTGGGAGATGGTGTAGAGCATTATTTTTCTCGTTTACAGCCCGCTGTTTATAAAGACCGCGTCTTTGTTGCCTCGCGTTTTGGTGAAGTACAAGCATTGTCATTAACTGATGGCGACGTCTTGTGGGAGAACGATGTGCGCGCAGACGCCTCGTTTTGGCCATGGGAAAGCACAGACAGCGCCAAACTCTCAGGTGGTATCTTGCAAGCCTATGGCAAGCTATTTATCGGCTCGGAGCATGGCCAAGTGGTTGCTCTTGACCGAGAAACTGGTGAGGTCATTTGGCGTAAAAGTGTTCCTGGTGAAGCGCTATCAAAGCCCGCCGCCGGAGATGGCCTGGTTTACGTTAACTTAGGCTCGGGTAAGTTACTGGCGTTACATCCTGATAGCGGGGAAGAGCGCTGGCGCTATGAGCAAGAAGTGCCGCCGTTGACCTTGCGTGGCCTAAGTGCTCCCACTGTCGCGAATGGCGGAGTCTTAGTGGGTGAAGAGACGGGTAAGTTATCCGTGCTTATTTCTGACAGTGGATTTGCCGCGTGGCAGGCAGATATTGCCCAGCCTAAAGGTGCTTCTGAGTTCGAACGTTTAGTCGACGTTGACACTGAGCCCAAAGTAAGCGGCTCTATGGTGTACACCTTAGCTTATAACGGCAACTTAGCTGCCGTTGATATTCGCTCTGGTAACGTGGTCTGGAAGCGTGAATACAGCAGCTACCGCGAATTCAGTATTGTTGGTACTACGATTTATGTGGTCGATTCTGATGGTGTTATCTATGCTTTAGATAAGAGTTCGGGGATCGAACGCTGGTCACAGCCAGCACTGCGTGGCTGGTATATCACAGGCCCTGCAGTACTAGGTGATTACCTCGCTGTGGGTGACCAAGAAGGTAACTTGCACTGGCTAGACCGCAACAGCGGTGAGTTAGTCGCTCGTCACGAGTTTGATGGCTCAGGGTTTTACGTTGAACCTGTGGTTGCTGATGATCGCTTGATCATTGTCACGCGCGATGGCGAAGTAAGCGCCGTTAAAGCGCCGTAAGTTAGATTAATTGGGCTTTGCCCTAAAATAGGCTTCGCCTTCAGGCCAATTGGTCATGGCGGAGCTTTTTTGTTGTTTAAGAGGTATATTATGCTTCCTGTGATCGCCTTAGTGGGGCGACCTAATGTTGGTAAGTCGACATTGTTTAACCGCTTAACTCGCACTCGAGATGCGCTCGTTGCTGATTTTCCCGGGCTCACTCGTGATCGTAAATATGGTCAAGCGAGCTATGATGGCTATGACTTTATTGTGGTCGACACCGGTGGTATCGATGGCTCTGAAGAGGGCATAGAAACAGAAATGGCGGAGCAATCGTTGTTGGCGATTGATGAAGCCGATGTGGTGCTGTTTTTAGTCGATGCTCGAGCTGGCATGACGGTGGCTGATCAGGCCATTGCCCACCACCTGCGTAAGCAGGAAAAAAAGGTGTTCTTGGTAGCAAATAAAACCGACGGCATCGATGCTGATTCCAACTGTGCGGAGTTTTATCAGTTAGCCCTCGGTGAGGTATACCAGATTGCAGCTGCCCACGGTCGTGGTATAGCTGGGCTACTTACTACAGCATTGCACCCGGTTATCGAAGAGCTCAGCGCATTAGAGGCTGGCACTGAGGAAGAAGCCTTTGCTGCGTTTGATCACGACGGTGAGCTGAGCGACGAAGCTCAGCAAGAGCTGGAGAATCAAGCCATAAAGTTGGCTATTATTGGTCGCCCTAATGTTGGTAAGTCAACACTCACTAACCGTATCCTTGGCGAGGAAAGGGTGATTGTTTATGATATGCCAGGTACCACACGAGACTCCATTTATATACCTATGACTCGCAATGAGCGCGAGTATGTGTTGATAGACACTGCCGGTGTTCGAAAGCGCAAGAAAGTCAGTGATGTGGTTGAGAAGTTTTCGGTGATTAAAACGCTCAAGGCCATAGAAGATGCGAACGTCGTGCTGTTGGTGATTGATGCGCGCACAGGCATTTCCGATCAAGACCTAAGCTTGCTTGGTTTTGCCCTCAATGCCGGACGCTCCTTGGTATTGGCGGTAAATAAATGGGACGGACTGGATACCGATGTCAAAGACCGTATTAAGTCTGAGTTAGACCGCCGTCTTGGCTTTGTTGACTTTGCGCGTATTCACTTTATCTCAGCGCTGCACGGCACTGGGGTAGGGCATTTATTTGAGTCGGTGGAAGAAGCCTTTGATAGCGCTACTAAACGAATTAGCACGGCGATGTTACGGCGGATCATGGATATGGCACAGGCGGATCACCAACCACCTTTGGTGCGTGGTCGTCGAGTGAAGTTAAAGTATGCGCACGCCGGTGGCTATAACCCACCGCGTATCGTTATTCATGGTAACCAAGTGCATGAGTTGCCGGATAGCTATAAGCGTTACTTAATGAACTATTATCGCAAAGCCCTAGACATCATGGGGACGCCGATCAAAATTGAATTCCGTGAAGGGGATAACCCTTATGCGGGACGCAGTAATAAAATGACCTTATCACAGCGACGGAAGCTGAAAAAAATCAGCCAAGAGTCTAAAGGTAAGTAATGAAAGCGGCGCAATTAGAGCGCCGTTTTTGTTTATTTTATACGCCCTTAGCGCTATTCTTAAGCTATTGTTCAGAAATAAAACGAGTGGCTATGAAGTGCGTAGGGACGACTATCTTCGTTGATAATGTCGAAGAAGTGCTGGATTTTTATTACCAAGCTTTTGGTTTATCGACACACTACATTGACGAGCAAGGCACTTACGGCGAACTAGCCTGCGGGATCGCCAAAATCGCCTTTGCCAGCCATCCATTTGCGCAATCACGCTTTCGCCAAGAATATATCCGTACTCAGCCAAAGCAACCGGCACTGGGCTTTGAGTTGAGTTTATGCTGCGATAATGTTGCCCAGAGCTTTGCTAAAGCGGTGGCCGCTGGGGCTGAACCACTGTCGCCACCGGCAACTCATCAAGGGCTCACCTACGCCTATGTGCGCACCCTGGAGGGGACTTTAGTTGTGCTCAGCAATGAGCCATAAAAAAGCCGCTCTAGGCGGCTTGTTTGGTTATTGAATTTCGCCGAGCTTTTCGGCTTGCTCTTTACAGCGGTTGTAGATTTCTTGGCACTGGGCCACGCACACGGTGTTGGTCATACTCTCTTCAACGGTGCTGTTGCTACAGTTGGTTTCACACTGAAAATTTTGCTGCGCACACTGGTTAAGCTCAGGGTTTTCCACACTATTCTGACAGCCACTTAGAGCGGCGACTAAAGCTAACGCGAAAATCGCTTTCATGGTATTCATCCCTTTTATTTTTCTGTTACTTAGCTGCAGTCTAGCGTTAAATTATCGATAAGTCTCACTTTATCCAAATAGGCGGCCACTAATAACACCAGCTCAGAGTCTTTGGCAGTCGCTGCTGTCAGTCGATTGCGCTCAGCCACATTAAAGTAATCGATACGCAGTCCTTGTTGTTCTATGCGGGCGATAGCTTGATGCTCCAAGTCGGCAAAGTCGTTATTACCGGCCTGTATTTGTTCTTTGACCCATTGCAAGGTAGTGAACAAGGTGCTCGCTTGCTGCTTTTGCGCTTCATTAAGATAGTTATTCCGAGAGCTTAGTGCTAAACCATTCACATCTCGTTGGGTTGGCACACCGATGACCTCTATAGGCATGGACAGGTCGCGCACCATGGTTTTTATAACTTGTAGCTGCTGAAAGTCTTTCTCGCCAAAACAGGCGAAGTCAGGCTGTACTAAATTGAAAAGCTTAGTGACCACGGTGGCAACACCGCGAAAGTGTCCTGGGCGGGCACCGCCGCAATAACCCAATGACACGCCAGGGACGTCAACATAGCTTTGACTTTCTAAGCCATTGGGGTAGATGGTTTGTACCGTGGGAGTAAATAAGTAATCGGCACCGCGCTCACTCAACCCCTGTTGATCAGCTTTTAAGGTACGCGGGTACGCATCTAAATCCTCATTGGCACCAAATTGCATGGGATTAACAAAAATACTGACGACCACCTTATCTGCTAACGTTTTCGCTTTATCAACAAGTGAGTAGTGCCCCTCATGTAAGTTGCCCATAGTTGGAACAAAGGCGATGCTCAACCCCGCTTGGCGCCAAGACTTAATTTGGCTGCGTAGTGAGCGAATTTCGCTGGTAGTCTGCATAGCTATCTTCGTCTAATTGAATTCATGGTCAGGGCCAGGAAAGGCACCACTTTTTACATCTTCACAAAACTTCTGCACCGCCGCAGGCATGTTACCGGTTTCGGCAAGAAAGTTTTTCGAGAATTTGGGAATATACCCTGCGGAAATACCGACTAAATCATGCATAACCAGAATCTGTCCATCGGTCTGGTTGCCTGCGCCAATGCCTATAGTGGGAATATTCACCGCATCGGTGATGGCTTTGGCTAAGGCACTAGGTATGCATTCAAGTACCAAAAGCTGCGCTCCAGCTTGCTCTAACGCCTGCGCATCGGCAATCATTTTCTGCGCCTGCGCTTGGTCACGGCCTTGAATTTTAAAGCCGCCAAACACATGGACCGATTGCGGCGTTAGTCCCAAATGTCCACAGACCGGCACGCCTTGCTGAGTGAGAGCTCGGATACTGTCATGCAGCCACTCACCGCCTTCCACCTTAACCATGTTGGCACCGGCACGCATCAGCTTGGCAGCATTCTCGCAGCTTGCAGCAACAGTGTTGTAAGTCATAAATGGCATATCAGCGATGACAAACAAATCGCGGCTGCCAGCGCGAACGCAACGCGTGTGATATGCAATATCCTCTATGCTGACTGCGAGCGTATCATCACTGCCTTGCAGCACCATGCCGAGGGAGTCACCGACCAATACGGCATCAACGCCATTGTCGGCAAAAAGTTTGGCAAAACTGGCATCATAGGCTGTAAGCGAGGTTATTTTTTCACCTGCTTGTTTTTTCTTTGCCAGAGTAGAAACTGAGATCTTCGCCATATGCTGTCCTTATTAGAGTTGTTCTAAGCCATTGCGTGGGGTATTGGCCACGAGGCGTTGCAGCGAGCTGCCATCTGGTAGTTGTAAATCAGGAGCTAGCTCATGAAGTGGGTAGAGCACAAATTCACGCTCTTTCATACCGTAATGTGGCACTGTGAGGCGGGCATCATCAATGCATTGCTCACCAAATAAGAGGATATCGATATCTAAAGTCCGTGGCCCCCAGCGCTCGGCCTTGCGTATCCGACCGAGTCGTTGTTCAATCGCTTGAGTGGCATCGAGCAGTTGGTGTGCGCCTAAGGTGCATTGCATTGCGAGCACCGCATTCACATAGTCGGGCTGATCTTGCGGCCCCATAGGTTTACTGGCGTACAGCGCCGAGCAGCGGTGTGCTGTGGTGCCCGGCAGAGCCTTGAGTTCAGTAATGGCATGGTGTAATTGGGCGATAGGGTCGCCTTGGTTTGCACCTAATCCTAAGTACACCTGAGTCATTATTGTGACTCACCCTTAGGTTTATTGCGGTTGCGTGAGCCGCCGCTACGACGACGCCGGCGTGGGCGGTTATTGCCTCCTAGGGCTTTGACCATCATCTTTTGACCGTTTACATCAGCATTAAGGTAGGCACTCCACCAATCAGCCAGCTCTTTTAGGTCTTCTTGACCGCTATCTACCAGTAGCAACATAAAGTCGTAAGCGGCTTTAAAGCGTGGCTGCTGGCTCAGGCGATAGGCACGTTGGCCACCGCGTTTATCAAAGCGGTGCTGAATGTGCCAAATGTCTCGTGCTCCTAGTGTGAAGCGCTTTGGCACTGCCACATGTTGGGCGTTTTCCGATAAAATTTGGTTCATGGCCGCAGCCAAGGCTTCAAAATGTGGCAATTGATCGCGTTGCATCAACAACTGACAACGCTCTAACAGCGGGAACCACAGCAGTGCGGCAAAAATAAACGCCGGGGTGACTTTCTTGTCGCCGTTAATCCGCACATCGGTATTGGCAAACATCTGCGCTATAAAACGCTCTTCTTGGCCACCTGGGTTGGCATCAAGCAGCTTGTCTAATGCGGGAAATAAATACTTAAACAACCCATATTGGCGCAAAGCATGGAAATTAGCTTCGGCTTTGCCGCCCAAAAACAACTTCAAACACTCTTCAAACAAACGAGCCGGCGGGATATGGGCAAGTAAGTCAGCCAATTCAGTAATGGGTTTTGCTGTAGCGCTGCTAATGCTCATGTCTAATTTGGTGGCAAAGCGAATGGCACGCAACATACGCACAGGGTCTTCACGGTAGCGTGTTTCTGGGTCGCCGATGAGCTCTATGCGGCGGCCTTTAATGGCAGCAACGCCATTAGCATAATCATAAATGCAGAAATCTTTAATTGAGTAATACAGCGCATTGATAGTGAAATCACGGCGCTCGGCGTCCTCGTCGATAGTGCCGTATACATTGTCACGGAGCAGTTGACCGTGTTCAGATGACTGACTGACGTTATTTTTTGAGTCTTGCGCCTCGTGGTGACCACGCATGGTCGCCACTTCAATGATCTCGCGGCCAAATACGATGTGCGCGAGACGAAAGCGACGACCAATTAAACGACAGTTGCGAAACAGTTTCTTAACCTGCTCTGGCGTCGCATTGGTCACCACATCAAAGTCTTTAGGTTGCAGACCCAGCAGCAAATCGCGCACACAACCACCGACCAAGTAGGCTTCAAAGCCACCATCTTTGAGTCGGTATAATACTTTTAACGCGTTAGGGCTAAACTGGCTGCGCGAAATCCCGTGCTCACTGCGGGGGATAATCACCGGCTCATCGAGTGTCCCTACGGTTGCTGAGTGGGTGTCAATGTGCTCTTTTGCGGACAATGCTTGTCGGCAAAAATGAAACAATTTGGAAATGATAATCGCTCTCCTAGGCTGCATTTATGGCGATTTTAGAAGTGGCTTATAATATACCAGCGCGGCGGAAAAATTAAGCGAGGGAGCAAAAAATCCCGGCTTTATAGGGTGGTTAATTCGGTGTTGCCTGCTTCGTTTTCACTTACTTGCACTTCTAAGGCCTGACGTAGCTGTATCTTAGGGTATTGGCTAACGGCCCAGTCGACAATGGTTGTAGCGCGCTCGTGGATCAGTTCAGGGTCCGGCTGAAAGCCTAAAAAGCGCAATGCATCCAGTAGCGCCGGTTGCGGATGTGCACGTTCGATGGCTGGCGCGTAATTTTGCTTCGACAGTTTAAACCCTGGGCTGGCCACGGCTAACGGCAGATGCATATAGCTTGGCGGGGTTGCCCCTAGTTCAGTAAATAAGCCGATTTGCCGTGCGCTGGGGATAAGTAAGTCGGCACCACGGACCACATCGGTAATGCCTTGGTCAATATCATCGACAACCACGACCAGTTGATATGCAAACAAGCCGTCTCGACGCTTAATAATGTAGTCTTCGCGCGCTTGTTGCGCCGCGATGCTCACCTCGCCCTGCAAGCGGTCTTCAAAGCGCTCGATAATCTGGTTTTGAACTAATCTGAGGGCATATTCATCACCGCTCACCGTCAAGTTGCGGCAGCGATTATCATAGACGCCACCCATGGCTTTAATTTGTTTGCGAGTGCATTGACAGCGGTAAATTAAACCTCGGTCATAAAGTTCATCGGTGATTGCTTGATAGCGTTCTAAACGTTGGCTTTGGTAAACGACGTCACCATGCCAATGCAGTGCATAGGCTTCGAGGGTTTTTAGAATGTCGGTATCAGCGCCGGCTTTGACGCGTGGAGTGTCAATATCTTCAATGCGAACGAGCCAGCGGCCATGATGACAGCGGGCATCTAGGTAGCTACCAAGAGCAGCTACCAGAGAGCCGAAATGCAGGGGACCGGATGGGGAAGGGGCAAAACGGCCAACGTAATGGCGCGCGGCAGGTGTGCTCGTGCCCAAACCCGTAGTTGTCATGGTTGATTAACCGCGACCGGCTTGCTTCTCTTTAATCTCAGCGAGTGATTTACAGTCCACACACAAATCTGCAGTTGGTCGCGCTTCTAAGCGGCGAATACCGATTTCAATACCACAAGATTCGCAATAACCAAACTCGTCTTCATCGATAAGTGTGAGGGTTTTTTCAATCTTTTTAATTAGCTTACGTTCGCGGTCACGAGTGCGAAGTTCCAAAGAGAACTCTTCCTCTTGCGCGGCACGATCGACTGGGTCTGGAAAGTTAGCCGCTTCATCCGCCATATGGGTCTTGGTGCGGTCAACTTCATTTCTCAGTTCGTTACGCCATGATTCCAGAATTTTGCGAAAGTGAGCACGTTGCTGCTCATTCATATACTCTTCGCCTGGCTGTTCTTGATACGGTTCTAACCCCGCCTGAGCGATTAACCCTAGTTTACGCTGCTCTGGCATAACACTCTCCTAAATCCTTAATATACAGTCCCCGGAAATAACCGGCGGCTATAAATAGCAGAATACCACCCCCTTAGCAAACACTTTTTTCTTAACCCGATGGCGACTGAATCCATCATGACTGGTAAAAAGGAACGATAAAGTGTGGCGTTTATTCTTTTCTTAATTCAGCTTTATATGGTGTCCTTAGCCACTATTTCAAGTTGTTTTTTGTAATAAGATAACGTTTTGGTGATTTGCCATACCAACGCTTGAAAGCTCGTTGTAACGCACTCTGCTCAGAAAAACCAAGTTTTGTTGCAATATCAATGGCTTTATAACCGGATTCAAAGAGCTGTAAAGCCAGACGCGCACGGGCTTCATCCAATAATTGCGAGAAGCTTGTTTGCTGCTGCGCCAGATGACGCTGCAATGTGCGTGTTGGCACAGCGCACAGTTGCGCCGCTTGCTCTACATTGAGCCGCTGTGGCAAATGCGCTACCAGTTGCTGTTTTACTTTTTCGCGTAAATCAAAGCGCGCATCCAGTTGTTGCTGAGCTTGATGCAGTAACAGCTGCTCTAGGGTGGTATCGGGCTGCTTGAGAGGTTGGCCAAGCAACACCCTTGCGATGGTCATGCTGTTAGTGCTGCTATTGAAGTACACTGGACATTTAAACACGTTTTCGTAAATACGCTGTTCCTTGGTGTTATTAGGTGGCGAGCGCATTAGGTGCACGGCAATCGGCGTCAGCTGCTCTGCTTGCAAAACATACATGCGAGCAAAGCTTAGCCAGCTAGCAAAAAGCTCATCAATTACGTAGTAACAGTGCGACTGCGTGGGCCCTAAATCCAAAGTTAGCGTTTGCGCTCGCTGATGAAAGGTGAGGCTTTGGGTGTGGCGCACCAATGGGTGAAATCGACGTCCGTAGTCAATGACCCGGTGTAAATCAGGGCTCACGGCAGCAAGATGACCAAGCACGCCCCAGCGCTCAAGGTCCAATTGCACGCCAAAGTATAAGCCGATATGTGCGCAATTGAGTTGCTGATGCGCCCAAAGCATTAGACGGTGGTAATGGCCAAGGTGAAAGCTTTCACTGGGCTGGTGTAGTGCCTGCTCATCGCAGCGCAGCTGGTGCAAGGCGTCGGCTCGTTTCAGCCCCTTTGTTTCTAAAAACAAAACCAAAGAGCGCAGTACTTGATGGCTGACAAAAGAGGGACTCATAGTGCTATTTGTTATTATTTTATTGTTCTTTATCCACGCTGCGCTAATTGGCGCGCAAAGTCAATTTTTGGCGTTATAGGTCAAGATTTACACCTGAGCTTAGGGCAAGGTGAAGCAGAGCAAGTAGAATAACAATAGAGAAGGACACCCTATGAAAACATCGTTTACGCCGCTATGCCTTGCCGTCATCAGCGCACTAACCTTAAATGGTTGCGGCTCTGACTCCGATGACAAGACCTCGCCTGTAGTCGAAACCCCGGACCCAGTGCAACCGGACCCTGAACCTAAACCTCTGGTGCTGTTTGATGACGATGGTACGTTAAACGCTGATATACGTTGGACCACTTACGGCGTTCCCCATATTAAAGCAGACAATGTGGAGAGCTTGGCATTTGGTAGTGGCTATGCCTATGCCAAAGACAACGCCTGTGTGTTGATGGACCAAATCGTCAAAGTACGAGGCCACCGTAGTCGTTACTTTGGCCCGGATGAAGTGCCTGGTAGCGGCGACTCCGCTCATTTGATTTCAGACTTTGGCTATAAGGCCTTGGGCGTTAATGACTATGCTGCAGAAAATTACGACCAGCTCGATGCGCAAAGTCGCGCCCATTATCAAGGCTTTGTTGCTGGGTTTAATAAGTATGTCAGTGACACCGGGGCTGCTAATCTGGCCCCCGAGTGCGCCTCACAACCTTGGGTGATCACGCTCACCCCTGAAGATATGCTGGCCTACTCTATGGCCACAGTGCAATTAGCCAGCTCTGCCAACTTTCTTGATTTAGCCTTTTATGCCAACCCTGGTGAGGGCGATGAATACCTACCAGTTATGGCCCAAAACGGGGCGGTGGCGCAGAGTTTTGCTGCCAATTTGAATGCCCGTACGAAAACCTTAAAGCTAGAAAAGAAGTATGAGCACTTGGGCTCGAACGGCTGGGGGTTAGGTAAAGATAAAATGGAAAATGGCATGGGTGGCTTGTTAGCGAACCCGCATTTTCCACATCGCGGTAACCTCAGGTTCTGGCAATCGCATTTGACCATTCCAGAATCACTCAATGTCATGGGCGGCAGCTTGCAGGGCATGCCGGGTGTGGTCAATATCGGCTTTAATGAGCATGTCGCTTGGACTCACACCTTCTCCAAGGCTCGGCATTTCATTATTTACCAGTTAGCGCTCAGTGACAATGACCGCCTAAGTTACACCTTAGATGGTGAGCCTATGGCCATTAACAGCAAAACCATCAATGTCGATGTTGCCATTGCACCAGGGCAGAGTATTACCTTGACGAAAGACTACTATTACTCACATCAAGGCTTGATGATCGAAACCCCAGCCGCGCAAGGATTAGGGTGGAGTGACAGTCATGCATTTACCATTAAAGATGCCAACGAATTTAATATGGATGTGGTAGGCTTTTGGTCGCGTATGAATGCCGCCAGTAGCTTGGACGACATGAAAGCAGCATTTGCCGAATTTGATGGCGTATCCTTTAACAATACTATGGCAGCGGACAAGCACGGCAATGCCTTTTTTATTGATGACTCCACCGTTCTAAAAGTAGGGGAAACCGCTAACTTGGCGCTGCGATTAGAGCCACAATTAGTGGCATTACGTGAGCAAACAGGGTTCGATTTAGTCCCTGGCGATACCTCATTATTTGCCGCTGATGGTGTGGTGCCTTATGCTGAGGCACCGAAGTTAGAGCGCAGCGATTATGTGCAAAATTCCAATGACAGTTATTGGCTTACCAACCCCGAGCAACCGCTGTCAGGATTTGCCGCGCAATATGGTGACGTGCAATACCCGCAATCACTGCGCACGCGCATGGGACTCAAGCTACTGCGTGAAGGCGGTGGCGAAGACGGCAAGTTCTCATTAGCTGAGCTCGAGCAAGCGTTAATAGGCAATGATATTTACCTTTATGACTTGGTCTTTCCGGAGCTTGTAAACCAATGTCAGGCTCAGGGCAGCGAGCCTATTAACCTTGATGGTCGGGCGGTTGACTTAAGTGATGCCTGCGCGCTGTTGGCTCAGTTTGACGGCAAGATGACCTTGCAGACCAAAGGCGCTGCGCTGATCCGTGAGTTTGCGCACTTATTTGACCCAGCAGTGCACTTGTTTGATAACTTCTCCAGCATCGATGCAGCAAATACTCCGAACACGTTGCGCCCCGATGGCTCAGCATTACAAACTCTGGCACATGCGGTACTAAATGTGACCGACAATGGTTTTGCCCTGGATGCGACCTTGGGTGAGTTGCAGTTCGTTGAAAAAACACTGGCCGGGGGCATGGCCTCAGGAGAAAAACTCCCCTGGGCGGGCCCTATGCATGTCGAAGGCGGCTTTAACGTATTTCGCTTTGACCGCCGTGGGCTTTCTGATTCGACGGTGATCCCTTATGTTAGCTACCCCGCGCTCAATGATGCGCTTAGCGGCGCACCACTGGCTTCCAATCTCAGTGCATCTGGTTACCCCATCAACTATGGTTCAAGCTGGATGTTTGTGATGAACTTTACCGAGAACGGCCCGGTTGCCAAAGGGTTGCTGACCATGTCTCAGAGCGCACACTCAGACTCACCACACTTCGACGACCAAAGCCGTTATTACTCGGAACAAGCCGCTTTGCGCCCGCTGTATTTTTCTGAGGGCGACATTAGCAACAACTTGATTGCCGAGATGAGTATTAGTCTTGAAAAGCCAAGCGCTGAGTGAGGGTGACCTCCTCGGCACTGATACGGGCTTTATAGGCTAACACTTCAACGCCGGCTTGCTGCGCTTGGCGCAGGAGGTCGGCGTAAACCGGATCAATATGGGTGGCGGCGCTGACTTGGTTGATGCCGCTGTGCAGCACAGCAAACAGTAACACCGCCCGCTTTCCTTGTTGGCGCATGGCGGTTAACTCGCGCAGGTGTTTTTGCCCACGTAGCGTTTGCGCGTCGGGGAAGTAACCCTGTCCTGAGTGTTCAAGTAAGGTCACTGATTTTACTTCGATATAGCAATCTGCTTTGTCGGCATCGCGCAACAGTATGTCGATACGGCTATTTTCTGCACCGTATTTTACTTCACTGTGTAGTTGTTCATAGCCTTGCAGTTCTTCGATCACATCGTTGTTGATGGCCTCAATAGCGACTTTATTAGCCACGGCGGTATTAACACAAATTAAATCCCCTTGGGCGTTACTACTGAGCTCCAAACTATGCGGGTATTTGCGTTTGGCGTTGTCGCTGGTGGAGTAATAGGCTTGCACGCCAGGCTCGGCACAACCGGTCATTTTACCGGTGTTAGCACAGTGCACGGTGAACTCATTACCATCTTCGTCGCGCAAATCCACTAAGAAACGTTTATAGCGCTTTAGCAGGGTGGCGCTTTGTAACGGGGCAGGAAATAACATTAATCTCACTTCGCTTTAGAACTGCATAGCCCTAGTGTAAACTGCGAGTAATTGTAATCACAGTCCAAGAGGACCCACATGAGTCAACAATTTTTAGTACACCTAAGTGAACAAGCTGCGCCTAGTCATTGGGGCGAATCTGCATCCGTGTCTTTCAATGAACAAGGTGCCACGGTGCACTTAAGTGAAGATGAAACCCTAAAAAACGTACAAAAGGCAGGCCGCGCCATAGCTAATCAAGGCGTAAAAGCGGTGCAGTTAAGCGGCGATACTTGGTGCACTGAAAGTCAGTGGGCATTCTACCAAGGTTTTGTTAGCCCTAAGGTACTCGATGGGGTGAGCTTTGTTGATAACGATCAAAGCGACATTAAGGAGCTGCAAGCGCTTAAGCAAGCAGCGACTTGGATGCGCCAGATGATCAACGGCACGGCAGAGGAAATTTACCCAGAAAGCCTGGCGGAAAAGGCGGGTGAGTTTATTCAGTCGCTGGCGCCTGAGCATGTCAGCTATCAAATTATCAAAGGCGAAGCACTAAAAGAGCAGCAGTGGATTGGTATTTACGAAGTCGGTCGCGGTAGTGAGCGCCCACCGGTGCTACTAGAGCTTGATTTTAACCCCACAGGTGATGATGCCGCTGAAGTGGCTTCTGCACTTGTTGGTAAAGGGATCACCTTTGATTCCGGTGGTTATTCAATCAAGCCGAGCGAAGGGATGCTGGGCATGAAGTGCGATATGGGCGGTGCAGCAACCGTCACCGCAGGCTTGGCCCTGGCAATTAGTCGTGGTTTAGACAAGCGAGTTAAATTATACCTTTGTTGTGCCGAGAACCTGATTTCAGGGCACGCATATAAACTTGGTGACATCCTTACCTATAAAAACGGCACCACAGTGGAGATTGTGAACACCGACGCCGAAGGCCGTCTAGTGCTAGCTGATGGTTTGATGGCCGCCAGTGAGTCTGGGGCGAAAACCATTATTAATGCAGCCACCTTAACGGGCGCAGCGTTAGTGGCTGTGGGTCAGGAATATAACGCCCTATTTGGCCTAGACAAAGACATGGTACGCGATGTTGAAGGCTTCGCTAAAGAAGAATTTGAAGGTGCATGGCCGTTGCCATTGGAGAAGTTCCACCAGAACAACTGTCCATCACCTTATGCTGACACCGCTAATAGTCGTCCACAAAAAGGTGGTGGTTTTGGTGGCGCTTCAAACGCCGCCGGATTCTTGTCTCGCTTTGTTCGTGATGAAGGCCAAGGCTGGGTGCATATCGATTTAGCCGCAGCGTTTCAAACATCCGCTACGGGCATGTGGGCAGCTGGGGCAACGACACAAGGCATGCGTACGGTTGCACGTACGCTACAAGAAAAGTCGTAACTTTAACAATTCGATAGAAAGCGGCCTTGCGCCGCTTTTTTTATGCCTAAAATTAACCTAAAGCTTGGAATCGTGGCCCTCATGGCGCATTAATAAAATGGTTAGATATATTTTGGTGGGGAGCGAGAGAATAAGCCCAATAGCAATACACATAGCGCCAAGCATATAGCTGTACATACCAAAATACTGACGGAATCCATCCACGACAAGCAGGCTATGACCACTCAAAATGAGCAACAGTCCCAATACTATGATGCATTTTAACAGGGTGAGTTGGGTGGTTTTTTGCATGGGGTAATCACTTTTAGTCACATTTTGCGACTATTATTTAAGCAAATGTAAATTTTTATTGGATTGATCTACCTCATACAAGGTATATTTCGTCCCAAAATAATAAATAATCATTAGACAGGTTCGCTGTGACACCGACAGTAAAAGCACAATCTCATGCAAGCGCGCGCTTACCTCATCTCAATACGTTTCCTAAGCTATTGATTGGCGGCCTGTTGTACTACGCTTTAGCGCAGTTCGGTATGACCTTTATGGCAACTCAGCCTGCTAATATTACCTTGATTTGGCTCAGTGTTGGTGTAGCGCTAGTGATGTATTTGCGATTGGGCAAGGCATCGGCCATTGTGGTTTTTATTGCAAGTTTCGCTGCTAATTATCCTGGTATGCAGGTGGCGGACATGGCCCATGGGGTAGTGCATACCAGTATCGCGGCTTTGATTGATACACTTGCGCCTTGGGTGATGGCGGAGCTTGTTAAACGCCATTTACAAAGTGGCTTAAGCCGCTTTCAAGACTTGGTCACCTTGGTTGTGCGAGTTTATCTGCTACCTATTGCGTTGTCTGTCGTGATGCTAACGGTCAACCTTATTTTAGGTGGGTATATTGGTAGCGAACTCTTTGCTCAGTATGTGCTGCAATTGCTGTTTTCCGACATTTTAGGTGCTTTGCTGGTCTACGCATTTTTTGATGCTTTTGTGAAGCAACAGCAATGGCCACTGCGTCAATCTGCGCTGGCATGTGTGGCGATTGTACTGGCTTTGGCGGCGATGCTCACAGCCAAACTCTGGCTCGGTGGCTTTATTTTTGCTGTTTTGCCTTGCGTACTGGTGATGATATTTGTCTGCGCCAGTGTCTTTGTTTATTCGGTATTGTTAGCCGTAGTGGCGGCGCTGGTGGTGCTTTTTGGTCATGACTTTGGCCCTTTTATTCAAGATACCCCCATGCAGTCATTGTTTATGCTGCAATCGTTTATCGTGACCCTTTCCATGTTGACCATAGGTGGGCGGCTATTGCAGTCGCAATTACTCAATGAGACCGATTCAAAACACTATTGGCAGCACCAAGCTCGGTTTGACGACTTGACGCAGTTAATGCAGCGAAATGCCTTTATGGATGCCGCTGAGCACAGCTTACGCTGCGGTGGGCTAAGCGGAAAGAGTAGCAGCATTGCGGTTGTCGATTTAGATTTATTTAAGAAGGTGAATGACCGCTTTGGTCATCAGGCTGGTGATGAAGTGTTGGAATGCGTGGCCTATTGCCTCACCAAGCAATTACGTGAGCATGACTTAGCCGCTCGCTTTGGTGGCGAAGAGTTTGTATTGTTACTCAGTGCCCACCTTGAGCAAGGCCGTGGCATTGTCGAGCGAATTCGCATCGCCATTAGTGAACTTACTTTTGATGACTACCCCGAACTCCGCGTGACGTGCAGCATCGGTGTTACTCACGTTAACCAAGGTGAAGATATCGGTTCTGCGCTCAGTCGTGCGGATGGAAGCCTCTACAAGGCAAAGCAGCAGGGTCGTAATCAAGTGTGTATTAATCACTAGGTGTATTCGCAGCGCAGTACAGGCCTAATTCGATGGCTTTAATGGTGGCTTGGGTGCGATCGCGCACTTCAAGTTTAGTTAATATCGTCGATACCGCGTTGCGAATAGTGCCTGGTGCTTTGTGTAATTTAGCGGCGATTTCTTTATTGGCATAGCCTGCACAAATAAGCTGTAAAATTTGCTGTTCGCGCGCTGTTAAGCCCTGTACTTGTGGCGTTACTACACTGCGCTGCTTAGCCATCACCGCCTCTTTTAATGCTTGTTGTAATACGCTACCGCCTTGCGAGAGTGCTTTGATCCCCGCAACTAACTCTTCCAGTGATGCATCCTTAAGCATGAACCCTTTGGCGTTGTGCTCAATAGCCCGGAACAAAATGTCGCTGTCGTTGAAGGTGGTTAGGATAAGGCAGGGCGGCGCGTGGTACTTCGCAAGTGCCTGTAGCACGCCTATGCCGTCTAATCGTGGCATGCGTACATCCAGTAGAATTACATCCGCATCCACGTTTCCCTGTTGATAACACTCTAAAAAGGCTTGGCCGTCCGCAGACTCACCACTGACATGGATGCGCTTATCGAGTGCCAGCAAACTCGCCAACCCTGCACGAACTAAGTGTTGGTCGTCAACTAGGTGAACTTTAATGGCTGTCGTTTGCATAGGGAAACTCCGCATTTAACACCATGCCTTTACTATTGGGGGTGAACGTAAACGTGCCGCCTAAGGTTTCAACGCGCTCCTTTAACCCTAACAGGCCATTGCCAGGTACTGGATTATGTAAGTGACCACCATTGTCACTTATCGTCAACCGCAGTGGGTTATGGTTATATAAATGTATATGTAGCTCCGTAGCAAGCGAATGCTTTAAAGCGTTGCTAATTCCCTCTTGAGCACAGCGCAGCACACATTGGGCATAATTAAGTTGTGCCAGCAGTGGGTGAGCTTGGTAGTGTACAACCACCGCAATGCGTGGCGTGTTTTCAGCTAACTGCATTAAGGTAGGCTGTAAATCAATCGGGCTGTGGTTGCGTTTGTCACTGACCACAGAGCGGACACTAGCAAGCGTTTGCCGAGCATGTTGATAACAGTGTTCAAGTTGTGGTTTAAGCGTATCCGAGGCGGTACGCCGAGCAATATCTAGCTGCATTATAAGGCTCGTTAATTGATGGCCTACATCATCATGCAGTTCACGCGCAAGATGTAAGCGCTCTTCACTTGCTCCAGCTTGGATTAATAAGGCTTGAGTGGTTTGTAATGAAGCATTACTAATTTGCAGTGCTTCTTTGGCTTGCTGTTCGGCCATTGTGCGTTGACTCACCACTAACGCGAATAAGCAAAAGGCGCTGGTAGAAAGCGTATTCAAAACAGGCCATGGGTGATGCCAATAAAATCGCTGTAGGAGTAAAAAGAGTAACGCGTTAACAGCAATGCTGAGGTAACAGTAACGCAGCGGCAAGTAATAAACTAAAATGGCGCTAAACATCACCATGTAGATGAGAATCAGTGTTGCGCTAGTGAGCAGTTGCAGGCCGATAATGCCCGCGCCAATAACAACGAGTAGTACATAGCGTACCGGGTAGCCGTAACTTTGCTCTTGCTCGTTTATGACCAGTAGTAAGCAAAACAACATGAGTGTGTGTATCACCACTTCTATGGTGGCTAATGCAGTAAACCCATGCTCAGTGTTGACCATGATGCGCGGTATGGCGATAACGGCCCAAGTTACGAGCACGACCACTAACCAAGATAACTGATAACGAAAGTATTTTTTCATTTCTTAACTATATCCACAGCACGCATCTAACACCAGCAGTGCAACGCATGTTGTGACAGATGTCATGCGCCAAAATGACGAGTGTGACTTACCGTGCCAGCATGGCGTTTGTACTCTAACACTGTTAATTGGCAACACAGTGAGAAGAGTTATGTATTGGTTACATCAAGGGGCGCTTTATATACATATTGTATTAGGATGCATTGCTTTAGTGTTATTTTGGCTGCCAGTGTGCGCAGCCAAAGGCTCCCGGCTGCACAATCAAAGTGGTAAGGTCTATGCGTATGTAATGTACGCAGTTGCAGGCAGTGGCCTTTTTTGCTGTGCACTAGTGCTATTAGACCCGTTGGGCGCGCGCAATATCGATACCTTGAGCACGGCAGAAGAGTTGCGCCGCTATCTTCAGGTTAACCATCGTATGGCATGGTTTTTAAGCATGTTATCAATATTGGTGTGGGTGTCGGTTTATCATGGCCGGCGAGTGTTGGTGGCCAAGGAGCAGCGTTCCTTATTACGCACGCCAGCTCACCTTGGGCTTATTGCAGCACTGGCTCTATGTGCTTGTTATACCTTTTACCTCGGGTGGCAACAGCAACAAGTGTTATTGCTGGCGTTTTCGGTGTTAGCCATGGTTATCGCAGTCACTATGGCGCATTATATTTACCGACCCTCTCTGCGGCCTCGTAGCTGGGTTATTGAGCACCTAAGCGCCATGTTAGGCTCCGGTATTGGTGTGTATACCGCTTTTGGTGCCTTTGGCGGACGCCGTCTATTTAATGCGGTATTAGGAAGTGATGCCCAGTTAATTGGTTGGCTGCTACCCACTTTGGTAGGTAGCGCGGGTTTGATGTACGCCGCTCAGCACTATCGTCGACGCTATGGTGTCTAGCTTGGCGCTCTTTATAAAGGCAGTTACACTGAGCGGCAAATAAAGAAAAAAGAGATAACGCCCATGAGCTTACCGGGAAAAATTGTATGTATTGGCCGTAATTATGTTGAGCATATTCACGAGTTGGGCAATGCTATTCCAGACCAGATGGTGGTATTTAACAAGCCTGGCAGTAGTCTTAGCCAGCATCTTTATGCTCAGCATCAAGGCGATAGATTACATTACGAAGCTGAGATCTGCTTGCGTATGACCGAGCAAGGTCTCACTCAAGCAGCGGTGGGCCTTGATTTAACTAAGCGCATGCTGCAAAGCCAACTCAAGCAAGCTGGACTGCCTTGGGAGCGTGCTAAAGCCTTTGACGGTGCCGTGGTGATGAGCGACTTCATTGATATTAGCGAAGCACAGATTTCGCAATTGGGTGTGCGTTTACTGATTGATGACAAGCAAGTACAGCACGGAGAAGTAAAGCATATGATGTATCCGCCTCTTATGGCGGTGCAAGAGCTGGCCACATTTATGGCTTTGCAGCAGGGCGATTGGCTGATGACTGGCACCCCTAAAGGCGTTGGTGAAGTACACGCAGGAGCTGAGTTTACGGCGCAGCTGCTGCTTTCCCAAGAGGTGATAGTGAGCCAGAGCTGGCGCGCAAGAGATAACTTGACTGTATAAATAAACAGTATTAGGCTTGTGCCACCAAGTCGGAATTACCGAGTTTATGTACAACAAGTCTTTACCCCCAACCTATTATCATGATCACTTCTTGGAGTTGCTGCATTTTTTCCAGCACCAAGGCTGGCATTTATGCGGTGCCCATGAACAACGCTTTATTGATGACTTTTTAGCCTTACCAAAAAATGCCCAGTGTGTGTTGGTGCGTGGCTTTAATCGCAAGTCTGATTTTCTTGAACAAAGCAGCTTGCATTATGACGAGATAGAGCAAGCGCCACTGGCGCTCGCCTTACTCAAGCGTCGAGGTTGGTTGCGTCATGTACACGAGGGGGAGTTTGAGCAATGGTTGGTGGCATTAACCAAAGCTGAGCTAGTCGCACTTTGTCGTGAACTGGGGCTGCCCGGGGTGGCGTTGTCTAAGCGTAAAGAGCAATGGTTGGGCTATTGCCAAACCCACGTGAGCTTTGCTAAAGCTTGCCACAGCCATGTATTTCTCAGTTATGTAGTCCATGCCTATAACCCGGTTTTAGCTTATTTATGTTTTATCTTTTTTGGTCGCCTACAAGCTGGGCTGGGTCATTTTTCGTTACGTGATTTAGGGATCATGCGCACCCAACAAGGCAAGGTAATCCCGCGCTTTGACACCTTAGAAGAGGCTAAAAGTGCATTCACTTATGCGCAATTACGGGCCCAGGTTAGCGAGTTGAGCGAGCAGCAGCTGATGCAGCATGGCGAGCAAGTAACGCAGCTACCAAGCGCTATTGGTGCGTTGGCAGAGCGCTACTCGCATGAGTATCTCTATCTTTTAGGTAAAGCCTTACTCGCGGAAGCGCCGCATCAAGATTTAGCATTATCAGTGCTAGCACACAGTGAGGATAATCGCGCCATTGAGTTGCTGCTGCGTCAGCGCTTTAAAAAAGGGCACAGGCAATGGGTTGAGCAGCGTTTATGCGCACTGATTGACGATCCGCCTAGCGATGAGGTGTTTGTATTCGCTGAGGATTTTTACGCTTTAAAATATCAAGGCAAACGCACCAGCGTACTGAGCGACCTGCTGGCTGAGAAAGAACCGTTGGCTATAGATGAGGCGTATCGCCATCAAGTCGAGCAGGGGGTGATAGATTTATATACCCAACGCGGCGAACAAGCGCTACATAGCGAAAATCAGCTGTGGCAACACTTATTTGCGCTCTGTTTTTGGCACTTACTGTTTGATGGCGAGCAGACTGGCAGGGGGAGTGAGTTTGATGTTTTTCCTGCAAGCTTACGTGACGGCCAGTTTTATCACTATTATCAGCAGCAAATACGTGAACTGTTCGCAGAACATAACAGTAAAGGGGCGTTAATCACTCACATCAGCGCGGCGGCCAGTCGTTATTACCATCAGCCCAATGCATTTATTCGTTGGCATGAAGAAGTATTAGCGCCATTGGTCGCACTCATCAATCATGCTCCCCTAAGCGCGGTTTATACGCAGCTGGAAACCATGGCGAAAGACTTCCGCAGCGCCAAGGATGGTTATCCAGATTTGATGGTGATCACATCTGGCAAAGTGCGTTTTGAGGAAATAAAAGCGCCGGGTGATAGCTTGCGGCGCAATCAGCTGGTGGCGTTAAAACAATTGCAGCGTGCAGGCTTTGATGTCAGTGTGCAAACTGTACGCTGGCAGGTGAACAGTGAACAGCCTTATGTGATTGTTGATATAGAAACCACTGGTGGGCGCCATCAAAGCCATCGGATCACCGAAGTTGCCGCTATCAAGGTGGTGGCTGGTAAGGAAGTTGCGCGTTGGCATTCGTTAGTTAACCCACAGCGTCACATACCGCGAGCAATTACCGAGCTTACCGGCATAGATAATGTGATGGTGGCCGACGCCCCTGTATTCGCAGAGTTGTCAGAATCGCTGTGGCAATTTATGCAAGGCTGTATTTTTGTCGCCCATAACGTTAACTTTGATTATGGCTTTTTGAAAGCAGAATTCGCTCGTACCGAACGCCACTTAAGTATGGCGAAGCTATGTACGGTGCGCTTGGGTCGCAGTTACTTGCCCGGACATGCATCATACTCGTTAGCACGTTTAAGTGCCGATTTAGATATTGTATTGTCGCGACATCACCGCGCCATGAGTGACGCAGAAGCAACGGTGGCAATTTTTAATTTAATACAACAACAAAGGCAAGAATAACAATGGAATTATCAATGTGGTTAGCGCTGGTAGGAATATGCTTAATGGGGGCGATGTCTCCCGGGCCTAGCTTGGCTGTGGTGCTGAAGCATTGTCTAGCCAGTGGCCGCACGGCGGGTATTATTACCGCATTGAGCCATGGTTTTGGTGTGGGTGTGTATGCCTTCATAGCGGTGTTAGGGTTGGGCGCACTTATTCATCAGTGGCCGATATTGTACACCGCGCTCATTTATGGAGGGGCGGCTTATCTCGTATACCTCGCTATTAACAGTTGGCGTAGTAGCGCAGGAAAGCTGACCATTGAGACAACCCGAGGGAGCTATAAAAAAGCCGCCACAGATGGCTTTGCTATCGCTTTTTTGAATCCTAAATTAGCTATTTTCTTTATCGCGTTATTTTCTCAATTTATCCCCGCAGAGCAAGTCAGTACCGTGCAAGGCGCTGTTATGGTGGCAACGCCTACCGTCATTGATGCGAGTTGGTATGTGATAGTGGCACTATTGTGTAGCCACGGTCGATTTTTACCTGTATTGGAGCGCAATCAAGTGTTGATCAATCGCTTACTCAGTGTTGCCTTTATGGGTCTTGCGTTGATGGTGGTTGCTCGTCAGTGGCTTTGAGCACGTGAGTTTTATAAACCGCATCAAAATCAGTGAAATAAGGGGCTAACCAAAAACGCTGTGACAGCACGTAATTGGTATTTTCCAACACGTCTTGGTTGAGCGCTTTGTTGATGGCCGAAATAGCTTGCTCAGCGAAGCCGTCTGCAGCGCTCGCGGAGCAGCCTACTGCGCCTCTGACTAAGTCTTGTGTGAGGTTGGTTTCTAAGGCGCGGATATTGCCGTATTTCTTAGCAAAATAGCGAGCCATATACGGGTAATCAAGGGTGTAGTCGATGATGTCATGTTGTAGCATTTCGGCAATTGCACCGCTTTCGCCATCGGCGCGATAACTCAATACCGCAGGGCGGGAGTGAGCCGTTTGTTGTAGCAACGTTTGCAGCTCGCCACTAAAACGTCGCGCAGCCACTTGGCCATAAGTAAAAGAGTCATCGGCAAACAAACTCGCCAAATTAATAGGCTTGCCATGGACTTGTGTGAGTTTATCGCGCTTGTCTACCGTAGTGATAAGTGTAAAGGGAGGATACACCGCTGTGGGGATACTGAGCCTTGCAGTATGTGTATCTTTATTTCGGTGGATCATACACGGGAAGCACACCTTTTCGCCTTCATTCATATAGCGGTGAATACGCTTTTGCGGCAATAGTAGCTTTTCATGTTCAATATTTGGCATATTGGTGATGAGCTGGTTTAGCAACTCATCACATAGCCCTGCAAAGGGATACTCTGTAGTACGAGGTAAATGGAAAGGCGGAGTCTTGCTTTGTAGCCAAATGATTTTCTCTACCGTTTGTGCCTTGGTACTCCAAGCTGTACATAAAACCAAAGTGGCAACAAGTAGTTGTCGTGGCTTAAGCATAGTCTCTCCCTGTGCGGTAATGGTATTTACAGTGTGCTCTAGGTGAGTATAGAAATTCACATGAGTCTCGCCAGTTTCTCTAAGGGGAAGACAAAGCGCGAGATCCATGTTGTGAAGTGCGGGAACTCATCTAGACTAAAAAGACGGGAGTCCATGAGGCATAATCACTAAAGGGACGATGACAGTGACATGGTTTGAGCGCTACGGGTTAATAGTCATGCTGGCCGTTCTCACTACCCTGTTTGCGGGGGTCGGTTATTACGCATACGTGTTGGTCCAAAGCAGCGAAGCAAGTAACGCCAAACAAACAATCAATAGCCAGCTAGCGATGCGAGTTGACGACGTACAGCAGCATTTCGAATACGGGCGCAGCCAAGTTCGATTTCTTGCTAATACTCCTCCTAATCGTGGCATTATCCGCGCCCTTGATAACCAAGGCTTTGATGAACAAGATAAAACATCGCTAAGTCAATGGCGTGACCGCCTCGCGACTATATTTCGCTCCTACATTCAAGAGCACGGAGATGTGCTGCAAATTCGCTATATTTTGGCTGATAAAAATTATTCCGAATTGGTTAGGGTGGAGCTCGTCGACGACGAAATAGTACGTACACCACAGTCCCAACTACAAGCTAAAGGGGGCAGAGACTATATATCCCATAGTATGCAGCTGCAAAGCCAGCAAACCTATGTCTCTGATATTAACCTGAATCACGAGTTTGGACGCGTGCAAGAGCCTTACCAGCCGACTTATCGCATCACGCAACTGATTCATGATGAGCAGGGCCAACCCCGGGCCATATTAGTCGTCAACTATGACGCTAATGTATTGATTAATTCGATAGCACAGGGGCTTGCTCAAGGCTTAGAGTTAATTGGTATCGGCGCTCAACAGCAGTTTTTTGCTCATCCTGATACACGCTGGCTATTTGCCAATGAATTCAATGCTACCTTCGTGCCCGCGCAGCAGCAATTTGTTCGCACCAATAAACAAGAGTTGGGAATGCCGGTGTACTTAGATAAGCTTTCTGCTCAACACGTTTATGCGCAACAGCAGTCGATAACCGTTGGCAGTCCACAAACACCTATCGCCCTAAGCCTTGCACTTTATCTCAGTAAGGAAAGTCTCGCCATGGCGATAGATAGGCGTTGGCAGGTGTGGCTGGGGGTCCTCATCATTCTCTATGTTATTTTGCTACTCAGTGCCCTAACGTATCACCATTTTGTTATTCGTCAGCTGACCTTGTCGCGCACGATTCGTGAGTACCACACCATTTTTCAACGCACCGCAATGCCTGTGCTGCTGTTAAATAGCAAAGGGGCTGTGTGCAGTGCTAATCCGGCGGCTGAGCAGTTATTTAATTCTGTAAATGGTTCGGAAAATCAGCACTTTGCCACATTGTTGGGCTTCGAAGAGCGGCAATGCAAGCAAATTCAAGCCGCTATCGATAAGCGTGAACACCTTGATATGGAATTGGGTATCAGTAAGGCTGATGGTGAAGAACGACAAGTCAATGTTAGCGTGCTACCTGTGTACGAGCAGAAGCAGCCAACCTCTTCTGCGGTGGCTGCATTGCTGCTTTATGATCATACTACTGAGTTTAATTTACGCCGACAATTGCAGAGTATGAATGCCTCTCTCGAGACTAAGGTAGCCGAACGCACAGAGCAACTTGAAGCGACGCGCAAGGAAGCGGAGCAAGCCAACGAAGCCAAAAGTCTATTTGTAGCCAATATGAGCCACGAGCTGCGCACCCCCATGAATGGCGTATTTGGCATGCTCAACCTGATCAAAAAAGAGCCGTTAAGCGAGCAACAAAACCATTATCTGCAATTAGCACAGGCCAGTGCTACGAATCTAACTGGGCTGATCAATAGTGTGCTTGATATCTCTAAAATCGAAGCAGGAAAGATGGAGCTTGAAGTACAAAGTGTCAATTTAGAAGTGGTGCTCAGTGAGTTACTGCAATCCAATTCCATTCGCCCAAAAGAGAAGGGGCTGTTGCTGTTATTAGATAGCAGTGGCTTGACTCAACCTACGTTTTTGGGAGACGTCACCCGTATTCGACAAATTTTTACCAACCTGCTTGGTAACGCCATTAAATTTACCGACAATGGTCATGTGTTAATCAAGGTGCAAAGTCGGCTACAAGAAGGTCAGTACCGTATTGATTTTGTTGTAGAAGATTCAGGTGTGGGTATTGAGCCAAGCAAGCTAAAAGATCTCTTTAACTCGTTTACGCAGGCGGATAACAGCATTACCCGCAAGTATGGCGGCACCGGACTAGGGTTAGCTATCACTAAACAACTTGTGCAGCTGATGGGGGGCGAGATCCGTGTTGAGAGTGAGCTTGGCAAAGGGTCGCGCTTTATCGGCCATATCATGTTAAGCAGTGCTGAAAACCGTGCGGTAATGGCTGAGCCTTTGGCTGGGTCTCGCGCAGTTATCATCGATGAAGTGGCCATACGTAAACAGGTGATCACTAATCATTTGCGTCAGTGGGGCGCAGAAGTAATCGACGCCGACTGGCATGATGTTGACGAACTCGCAGCTTCTGGTGATTTCCATCAGTTGTTATTGTTTGTCGACGCTACGAAACAAGGCCGAGAGGTGCAAGCGCATTTACATACTTTATTACATGCCCAGCACAGTGAAAAACTTAAAGTCATCGTCAATTGTAGTCAGTATCAAATGAATACGGCATTTGCTGAGCAATATGACAATGTTGAATGCCTCTTACCACCTATTTCTGCTGTGGTGTTGGCCCATATTTTGTTTTCAGCCGAAGGGGCGGAGCAGCCACTGTGTGATAGCCCACCGGTCACCGCACTCGACTTTCATTCGGTTTCAGGTGCAAAAGTGCTAGTGGTAGACGATAACGCTATTAACCAAGTGGTTGTGACCGGTGTCTTTAAAGATTTACCCATTACCCTAGTCAGTTGTGGGGATGGCAAACAAGCGTTAGATATTCTCAATGCTGATCCGCACTTTGACGTCATTTTAATGGATTGCCAAATGCCGGTGATGGATGGCTACAGCGCCAGTTTAGCGATTCGCCGAGGGGATGCGGGTGAGCATTACACCGGCATTGCGATTATCGCGATGACCGCCAACGCCATGGCAGGGGATCGCGAACGCTGCTTGCAAGCAGGTATGAGTGATTACATCACCAAACCTGTTGATGCTGATCAGCTGTTAGAGAAAGTGTATTACTGGCTCAGCGTAGCCAATGTGAAAAAGCGCACGCAAATAGATGTAAAATCAGAAAAGTAGCCCGTTACAGGCTACTTCCACATTAAAAGGGAGCGGGATAGGCTTTTAACACTGAGTCGATTTGCGCCAGTGCTTCGTCCTCAAGCTGGATATCAAATGCAGCAATGTTTTCCTCAAGTTGTGCCACAGTGGTTGCACCAATGATTGTGGAGGTAACCCCTTGCACTTGGTTACACCACGCCAGGGCCAATTGTGCCGCCGTCATGTTGTGCTCTTTCGCGATAGCCTGATATTTAGCAACGGCTTCTTGCGCAAGGTGAGTATCGCGGAACAAGCCGTTACGCTGGGCAATGGTCCAACGTGAGCCTTGTGGCCGAGCCCCTCCTAAGTACTTACCACTGAGCATGCCGCCCGCTAAAGGAGACCAAGGCAAATAAGCGATGTCCTCATGGTGACACTGCTCAAGCAGATAAGGCCAATCTTTGGCATGCACTAGACTGAACTCATTTTGCATCGATACCATGGCCGGTAGCGAATACTGCTTCGCTAGATCAAGGTACTGATTTAAGCCCCAAGGCGTTTCATTTGAAAGCCCGCAGTGGCGAATCTTACCGGCACGAACACACGCATCTAAGCCCTCTAAAATAGCGTGCATTTGCGCCCGCTGCGCGCTTTTATCTATTTGCTGCAAATCCACCATACCTGGCCACTGTTTACCAAAATGTGGCGAGGTGCGGTTAGGCCAATGAATTTGATAAAGATCGATATGGTCGCTCTGTAAACGTTGCAACGAGCCATCAACGGCACTGATGACTGACTCTTTGGTGATGTCACCGCCGTCACGGACCCAAGCTAGGCCATTCCCTGCCACTTTGGTGGCAATAACCACATCCTTACGTTTGTCGCTATGGCGGCTTAGCCAATCACCAATAATGGCTTCGGTTTTACCATAGGTTTCCGGCGTCGGGGGAACTGCATACATCTCTGCAGTATCAATAAAGTTAACGCCTTGAGCCAGTGCGTAGTTGAGTTGCTCATCGGCATCTTGCTGAGTGTTTTGCCTACCCCACGTCATACTCCCTAGACACACCCGCGATACGTTTAAACCACTGTGACCAAGTTTTGTATAGTGCATTGAGTTATCCTTTTTCATTCGCATGCAGGAATGTACGTAAGGTATCACTCAATGGTGCTTTTTGCGATGTCTTGAAATCGAACATCACCACTCGAGCTTGACCCTCGGTAACAATGGCTTGCTGGGCACAAGAAAATACCGTGTAGTGAGTCATAAAACCTGCTTCGGCAATCTCGCTAACGCTGACTCCAATGAGTAAGGTGTCGGGGAAGGTAACCGGGCGCTTGTATTTACAATAGTTGTCAGCCAGTACGGGGCCTATCTTCTCTGCCTCGAGGCGATCAAACAGCCCCGCTTGCGCAAAGAAATCAATACGCGCTATCTCAAAGTACTTAAAATACATACTGTTATTGACGTGTTGTAGCGCATCCATATCACCCCAAGCCACTTTAATTTCACAGGCGTGCGGAAAGCGTTCTAAAAACTGTTGTTTATCTGGCATGAGTAAATCCTTAGAGTTTTTACTCAGACTAGCACGACAGCTTGTGCAAACAAACAACAAGCGACAAGTGTTTTACTCGTAGTAATAGAACAGAGATTTGAGTAGTTTGATAAGCTTAATAAGTACTTTTGCTACTCAAGGGTGAGAGGTTGGTCGATGTATATTGCAGGAGCGATTGAATTTAGTTAAGGGTAATAAACAAGGCAGCAGGCTACTTTGAGCAGCCTGCCAGAGGTTATCAATAACTCAGCGTGTTAGCGCATAGTAACAAACTCTTCTGAGCCGGTGGGGTGAATGGCAACCACGGCATCAAAGTCGGCTTTGGTCGCGCCCATTTTCATTGCTACCGCAAAACCTTGGATCATCTCATCAACGGTGAAGCCAATACCATGTAAGCCGACCACTTTTTCGTCACTGCCAGCGCATACTAATTTCATTGCGCATGGTTGGCGGTGTTGGGTGACGGCGGTATACATTGCTGCAAACGTAGAGCTGTACACTTTGATATTTTCTTCGCCATATTGGTTGATGGCCTCTTGCTCGGTGAGACCAATAGTGCCGATAGGTGGGTGGCTAAATACCACGGTCGGAACTAGGTCATAATCCATTTTCGCATTAGGCATTTCTGGGTTGAAAAGGCGCTCAGAGAGTAAGCGGCCCGCTTTAACTGCAACCGGTGTGAGTTCAATGCCATTTTCGATAATGTCGCCAACGGCATAAACGTTTTTGGCGGTGGTATTTTGGTACTCATCGACCTTCACATAACCACTTTCGTTCACCTCTACACCCGCAGCAGCAACGTTAATAGCATCGGTGGTAGGCGTGCGGCCAATGGCCCAAATTACTTCATCGACATTTTGGCTGTGGCCATTTTCAAAGTGAATGGTGAGGCTGCCATCACTTTCTTTCACCACCTCTTTAGGCGAGCATTCGGTATGTAGGGTCGGCCCTTCTTTTTTCATGACCTCCACTAACGTCTCTACCAGCATGTTATCGAAATTGCGCAGTGGTGCATGACGGCGCACAAATAGGTGCGTTTCTGTGCCTAGGGCGTGAAGCACACCGGCAATTTCTACGGCAATGTAGCCAGCACCCACAACCGCAACGCGTTTAGGTTGCTCGGTGAGTTCAAAGAAGCCGTTCGAATCAATGCCATACTCAGCACCAGGAATATTTGGAATAATAGGGCGTCCGCCCACGGCAATAAGGATATGATCGGCACTGTAGTGCTCGCCATTCACCTCTACGGTATTGCTATCAACAAACTTAGCGAAACCATTAATCACGGTTACACCGTTGCTGGCTAAGTACTTGTTGTAGCCTTGGTGAATACGGCCAATATAGGCCTCACGGCTTTCTACCAGCTTACTCCAACTGAAACTCTTTAGTTCAACATCAAAACCATAATCTGGGGCGTATAGCTTAATTGCTTCTGCAACTTGGGCACCATGCCACATCGCTTTTTTAGGCACGCATCCTACATTCACACAAGTGCCACCTAAGTGAGTTGCTTCAATTAATGCGACGTTAGCACCACGCATGGCCGCTCTATTTGCCGAGCCAATGCCGCCACTACCACCGCCAATACAAATATAATCAAAATGTTGAGCCATAATTTTTTTATTCCTATGAACTGATGTTGTCATCACTATATTGCCATACCTTAGCAGAAATAAGGCGGTGGATCTGCACTTGCATTTTCCATCATCGCCCCAAGAATGTAGGTATTAAACGAATAATGAGAGATTACTATGACCAACCCGTTGATTGGCCTTGAGGGCTTACCGCCATTTTCAAAGATCAAACCCGAGCATGTGGTGCCAGCCGTGGAACACGGTATTGAGCAGTGCAAGAAAACCATTGAACAAGTGCTTGCTGGCAAAGACTTTACTTGGCAAGGGTTAGTGATGCCGCTGGAGGAAGCGGACGACAAGCTAAGCCGACTGTTTTCGCCCGTGTCGCATATGCACTCGGTGGTAAACTCTCAAGCTCTGCGTGAGGTGTATGACCAAGTATTACCTAAATTAAGTGAATACAGCACCTATGTGGGTCAGCACCAAGGGTTGTTTGATGCTTACACTGCTTTAGCGCAAAGCGATGAATACGCGCAGCTGTCAAGGGCACAACAAAAAGTTATTGATAATGCCTTACGAGACTTTAAGCTCTCTGGCATCGCGTTGAATGCCAGTGATAAAAAACGCTATGGCGAAATATCCAGTCGCTTAAGTGAGCTTGCCGCTAAGTTTGGTAATAATGTGATGGATGCGACACTGGCATGGCAAAAGCATATTACCGATGAGCAGCAACTCGCTGGCTTACCTGAATCAGCAAAGGCTTTGGCGGCGCAAACAGCGCAGAGCAAAGAGTTAGAAGGGTGGTTGTTTACACTGGATATTCCTTCTTACCTGCCGATTATGACCCATGCCGATAACCGTGAACTTCGCGAAGAGGCCTACACCGCGTTCGTTACTCGTGCGTCCGATCAGGGCCCCAATGCCGGTGAATACGACAACAGCGCTATAATGGATGAGGAATTGGCACTGCGTCATGAATTGGCGCAGTTATTGGGTTTTGAAAACTATGCGCAAATGTCGTTAGCCACTAAAATGGCAGACTCCACTGAGCAAGTGTTTGGCTTCTTAAATGACTTGGCGGAAAAGTCGAGACCACAAGCGCAAAAAGAGCTAGAGGAGCTGTGTGCCTATGCCAAAGAAAAACACGATATTGATCAGCTCGAAGCGTGGGACTATGCCTACTACAGTGAAAAGCTAAAGCAAGAAAAGTACGCCATCAGCGACGAACAATTACGCCCGTACTTCCCTGAAGATAAAGTCCTCAGTGGTCTATTTAAAACAGTTGAGCAACTGTTTGGTGTGCGTGTTGAAGAGCAGCAAGATATCGATACATATCATGACGATGTGCGTTTCTTCGCCATTTATGATGGTAATAACACGCTGCGCGGGCGTTTTTACCTTGATTTGTATGCCCGTGAGCACAAGCGCGGTGGTGCTTGGATGGACGACTGCATGGGCCGAAAAGTACGCTTAGGTGGGCAATTGCAAACCCCAGTCGCCTATTTAGTGTGTAACTTTAACCGCCCAATAGGGGATAAGCCGGCACTGTTTACCCATGATGAAGTGGTCACCTTGTTCCATGAATTTGGCCATGGTCTGCACCATATGTTGACTCAAGTGGATGCCGCTGCCGTTGCTGGTATAAACGGCGTGGCTTGGGATGCGGTGGAATTACCAAGCCAGTTCTTAGAAAACTGGTGCTATGAGAAAGAGGCACTTGCCTTTATCTCTGGCCACTATGAAAGTGGCGAGCCCTTACCGCAAGAGCTGCTATCAAAACTGCTCGCGGCAAAGAACTACCAATCCGCTATGCAGATGGTTCGCCAGCTCGAGTTTTCGTTATTTGATTTTCATATTCACGCCGATTACAACCCCACTGCGGGCAGTGAAATTCAAATCATACTCGATAAGGTGCGCCAGCAGGTGGCAGTTATTCAGCCGCCGAGTTTCAATCGCTTCCAGCATGGTTTTGCGCATATTTTTGCCGGCGGTTACAGCGCGGGTTATTATTCTTATAAGTGGGCAGAAGTGCTCTCGGCCGATGCCTTTTCTAAATTTGAAGAAGAGGGCATTTTTAATAGCGATACCGGTCGTGCTTTTTTAACCAATATCTTGGAAAAAGGCGGCTCTGAAGAGCCAGCGGTGCTATTTGAGCGTTTTCGTGGTCGTGCGCCAACCGTTGACGCATTGCTTAGGCACAGTGGCATTGCGGCTTAAGCCATACAACTGACAGCGCCTGCGGGCGCTGTTTGCTTTTCCTCCCCTATAAAACTCTCACTTTCTCTCGCAAAATCAGTCACTCATACTATGCTAATAGTAACTTTTCTAAGTATGCGAGTGGCCAATGGCGAAAATAGTGCTGACCATCGACGATGACAAAGTGATTCACCATCTAGTGGAAGAAGCGTTATCTGGGGTTGCTCAGGTGATCCACGCAAAAAACGGCGAACAAGGCATACGTCAAGCGCAAAAGCACCAGCCTGATATCATTTTGCTTGATGTTGAAATGCCCAAAATGGATGGTTATGCGGTATGTAAAGAACTTAAAAATAATGAGCTTACGCAAGGCATTCCCATACTATTTTTATCCGGTCGTGCAGATTTAGAAGAACGTATTCGCGGTTATAATGCCGGTGCTGATGACTACATCATTAAACCTTTTGCCAGTGACGAGCTGGCAGCGCGTATTGATGTCTTGTACCAATACAAACAGCGCTCTAAGGAGTTAGAACACGAAGTAAATCGGGCCCAAAGTACCGCTGAGATGGCCATGACCGACTCGGGAGATATGGGACGTGTTATGCGCTTTGTCAGTCAGTCGTTTGCTACTCATGACTTAGCGAGCTTATCGCGCAACTTTTTGGCGTTTTTTGAACCAATGCGGCTCGACGTCGTGGTGGCGTTTTGGCACGAGGATGAGCATCAGTTCTTTGCTAACCATGGCGCAGAGTGTCCGCTAGAGCAGGAGCTACTGTTGCAACAGCGCCACGGCGAGCGCTTCGTTGATTTTGACGACAACACCATTATCAATTACCCCAAAGTGTCATTATTAATAAAAAATATGCCCATTGATGACAGTGCGTTGTATGGGCGCTATAAAGATTTATTCCCACACTTATTAGAGGCCACGAACGCGAAGCTACAGGATATGGAAAACAGTGACCAAGCACTGCGCTGCGCAGCATTATTTGGTGAAGCGTTTATGGCGTTTGAAAGCCAGTTAATGAACAAGCTTGAGGCCCATGGTGAAAAAGAGTTATTGCGCCTAGTTGCCACTCAAGGCGCGCAGTTACAAAGTATTCGCAATGAGCTAATTCATTATATTGAGCAGTTCGCCCAACCCCCTTCAGAACAACAGTGCAGCAGTCAAACGGATGTTGAGCTGTTTTAGGCGGGAATTTAGTCCCTGCGAATAACGAACTTTTGTTATTATGGACGCCTTGGTGATTTCTTGGAGCGAGCTGTGCAAATCTATTGCCGAATTCCGCAGGCACAAGGCTATGTTGATACCCTAGCAACACGTTTTCAACTAGCAGAGTATAACGACAACGACACTTTTTATCTTCAGTACGATGAACACGGCTTATCTTTGGTGAAACGGGATGAGCCAAAACTCGCGCCTATTCGTGTTGATTTCGTCAGCGGCGGCGCTGCGCACCGTCGTAAATTCGGTGGCGGCAAAGGCCAAGCGATTGCCAAAGCAGTGGGGCTAAACAAAGGCGCAATTCCCCATGTTCTTGATGCCACCGCAGGGCTAGGAAGAGACGCTTTTGTGCTGGCATCGCTTGGATGCACAGTGACTCTATTTGAACGCCACCCTGTGGTTGCTGCATTACTTGCCGATGGTCTAGAGCGGGCTTACATGGATAGCGAAATTGGCCCTTGGATGCGTGAGCGTATGCGCTTAGAGCATGGCGCGTCGCAGCAGTTATTACCCATTGTCAGTAGTGAGCAGCCTGTTGATGTCGTGTACCTTGATCCTATGTTCCCGCACCGAGAAAAGTCGGCTTTGGTAAAAAAGGAGATGCGCGTATTTCAAACCTTAGTGGGGGATGATCAAGACGCGGATGCGTTATTAGCACCGGCTCTTTCATTAGCGACAAAACGGGTTGTGGTAAAGCGCCCTGACTACGCCCCGTTTTTAGAAGGTAAAACGCCTAGCACACAAATAAAAACCAAGAAAAACCGCTTTGATGTGTATGTGAATGCGGCCATGAAATAAACCAAGTCGGTGGCGCCTTCAATATCTCCTATATGTGTTTTTTAATACAACTGTCATAAATAAGTAATACGCTATCCCCACTTGCATTGGTGGGGTTTTTTATGCGTGTTTCTACTTTTACTCGTTTGGTAGCACTGTTGCTCTCAACAGCCAGTTTGGTGCTTGTTGCTGTACTGTGGTGGGCATCTAAAACCTTAGTCTCTTTGGAGCAACAAAACACCCACTATGGCGCTCTTAAAAATGACATTATCATCGGCTTATCGGGTGACATCGAAGACTACTTAAGTACTGGAGATGCGCAAAATCTGGTAGACGCCAAACAGCGTATCGAAACTATTCAAAATCAATACTTGCCCTCGTTGTCGGCGCAATTGCAGCGCCAGCTCAATACCCGTTTGCAAGTACTGCTCGGTGGCATTGACGGCGATTATCGCGCTCTGGGTAAGCTCTCTGGAAATGAAACCGCGTTATTAGATAACGCACTTCGGCAAATGGCGGGCTCGGCAACCTCGTTAATTAATTATGCCCAACAAGCACCGCAAGATAAGCGCGGCAGTGCCTCAAGGTACATTGAGTTGGCGGGAGATTATTACCAAGGCGTCCTTGATTTAAGTCTCGCAACTCAAGCGTTGTACCAAGGTTATAGCGCCGACAAGCAGGTAGCGGTTGAACAAGCGGTAAAGCAGTTGAATGCTTTAGCGGCAGAGATTGAAAATACCGAAAACCTCGGGGTGATGAGTGAGGTAGATGAAGACGAGTTGTTTTTTGGTGCTGAGCCTGAAGACCTCGCCGGCGATATCAAAGCGGAGATCCGCAGCTGGCCAAAACGTTATCCGCGCGATTTGCAAAGTACCATTGAACAAGGCCAAATTCACCAGCAGGGCATAATGCAACTGCGTACAGAAGTAAGCAGTGTCGTTGATGTGGTTATTGATGCTGAACAGCAGCTGCGCGCGGCTCAGAATGTTCTCAAGCAACGCCTTTTAGTGGTATTTGGCATTGCCATTGGTTTGTTATTTATTTTGGCTGCAGCGGTATATTGGTTGCAGCGCTCGCAAGTGCTGAACCCACTGCGCCAATTGCGAGACGGCTTCGCCACACTCATAGAAAGCAACGAACTTAACCCCATAGTAAGCAAAAATAGCGAAACGGAAGTAGGCGAAATTGCGGATTACTTTAACCAGCTTATAGAGCGCCAACGCAATGAAGTGCGTGAGCGCCAAGAGATGCTGCGCGTGATCAATGAGTTTATGAGTGACATGAGCGATAACCTGCAGCATATTCGCAGTGGTGCTGAGCAAACCTCAGCACATGCGTCGCACAGTCAAACCTTACTCGGTGAAGTGCAACGTATTGGCGATGATGTCAATGAGGTGAATAGCCAAGTGGCTGATAACGCCCAGCATACGCTGACCACCATGGCGCAAAGCTTAGGGTTCGCCGATGCTATGTTAGCGGCTTCGTCGACCACCGAGCAACGTATTGAGCAAGGCATGCAAAGTCTTAATCAGTTACTCGCTGGTGTTGAGGATGTCTCCAAGGTGTTGGATGTGATCAATACCATTGCCGAGCAAACCAATTTGCTAGCGCTTAATGCTGCTATCGAGTCGGCTCGTGCTGGTGAACATGGCCGAGGGTTTGCTGTCGTGGCCGATGAGGTGCGTAAACTGGCGCAGCAAACACAAGCTTCTTTGGGCGATATTCACGCCCAACTCAATAGTTTAAGTGCTAATTCGCAGCGCGTGTCACAACACATTGGCGAGTTGGCAACGCAAGCGCAAGCACAAACAGACAACGCCGAAGAGCTTAAGCGTAACGCCGAAGATATCTCTCAAAGCGCAGAGCATGCTAACCAAGTGGCGGCACAAGCAACCGACTATGCGCATCGCCAGCGTGATATGCTGATTGAATTCGAGCGCTCCATGCAAGATATGCAAACGCAAATTAGCGCATCGGATACCCGGGTTAAAGATATTCACCTGAGCCTGCAGCAACAAATGCAAAGTATTCGTGCTAGCCTAGGGCTTGATAATCAATCGGTTTAACCCCGTTTAAAAGAGGAAATAAATAATGATAGCCCAAGGTCAAGCGCTCCCTTCTGCCACTTTTTCTCTCCTTGATGAGCAAGGAATGACCAACCCCAGCACAGAGCAGCTTTTTGCTGGCAAAAAGGTTGTACTGTTTGCTGTGCCAGGCGCGTTTACCCCCACTTGCTCGGCTAAGCACCTTCCTGGCTTTATTGTTCATCAAGCGCAGTTTAGCAGCAAAGGTGTAGACAGCATCATCTGTTTATCGGTGAATGATGCCTTTGTCATGAAAGCTTGGGGTGAGCACCAAGGTGCGCAGGGGATCACCATGCTAGCTGATGGTGATGCCAGTTTTACCAAAGCCATTGGCTTGGACAAAGACACCGCTGGTTTTGGTGGCATACGCTCGAAACGTTATGCCATGGTGGTTGATGATGGGGTCGTGACGCAGTTATTTGTTGAGCAAGATAAACAATTTGGCGTTTCAAGTGCAGAGCAGGTTCTGGCGAATCTGTAAAACACGCGAGAATGTATAAAAAAGGGCCGCAATTGCGGCCCTTGGTGTTTTCGTAGGGTTGTTTACGGGTTGTACTGTGCGTTTAGCGTAACTCCAGAGAAGGTCTGGTACGCATTAATGCTAATGTGCCAAGTACCTGCTTGTGGGTTGCTGAAACTACAGCTTTCATTGTTTCCTGATTTATAAGGACGGCAATCGTAGCTGCTGCTTGTTGGTTGTGAGCCAAAGCGCACGAAAAGGTCACCGTCACCTGTGCCACCCGACATATCAATGTCTAGTGTGCTCATACCTGCAGGTACTTCTAGGGTGTAATGTTTCCATTGGCCAGAGCTTGCAGAGATGTCTGTAACGCTGCCGCCGCCACCTTCGCCAGTGCTGCCACCTGAGGTAGTTAGCTCACCTAGTAGGCTGGCATTGTTGTAGCTGCTATAACCACGTAGCATCACGTAGTAAGTGCCTGCTGCCGGGTTATCAATGCTACATACTTCGTTGTTACCACTTTCGTATGGACGACAGTCATAGCTTGAAGTTGTTGGGGCGCTACCTGCTTTCACATACATGTCGAGGTCACCGCTGCCACCGCTGGTGGTGAAGGTCACGTTCGACGCACCTGAAGGAACGGTCATTGTGAAGGTGGTTTCAGAACCTTGCGCACCACTTAGGCCTGTTTCTGCTTGGCCAGGAGTAAGCTCATTATCGCCACTTGGTGGTGGTGTCGTGATGCCACCAGCTTCGGCAACCGCTGCTGCTGCATCGATGATACCGGTACCGCAGTTATTACACGTTGCACCAAAAGACTTGGTGGTTGCTTTAAGAATATTTTCAATTTCATCTGGCGTAGCAGCAGGTTTTGCTTCTTTGATCAAGGCAGCAACACCGGCAACATGCGGCGCAGCCATTGAAGTGCCTTGAGAGTATGCGTAGTTGTCGCTACCCGGTGAAGTTGAACCGCTGTTTAGGGTTGAAAGAATCCCTTCAGGGTCGTTTGCAAAGCTTTGCGCACCACCAGGGGCTGCAACATCGATGTTGCTGCCGTAGTTTGAATAGTATGCACGACCACCGTCACGACCTACCGCAGCGACGTTGATAACGCCGTTACAGTTACCTGGGTTGTAGTTGGCAGAGTTGTCGTTATCGTTACCAGCAGCCACTACAATGGCTGTGCCGTTAGCGCGTGCTTGGTTAATCGCATTTTGCGTAGTTGAGCTACAAGAGCCTGAACCACCTAAGCTCATGTTGATAACATCAGCGGGGTTAGCGTTTGCAGGCACACCCGATACACTGCCACCAGACGCCCATACGATTGCATCAGCAATATCAGACGTTAAACCACCACATTTGCCAAGAACACGAACCGGAACAATGTTGGCGTCATAAGCAACACCCGTCACACCTTCACCATTATTGGCAACGGCTGCAACCGTTCCTGCCACGTGTGTACCGTGCCAACTAGAACCTTGCGCGCCATGAGTGTAGCCACATTCGTTTGCGGTGATTGCATCACCTGGATCGCGTGCATCATTGTCACGACCGCCGCCATCGTTAGCAACAAAGGTGTCGGAGATCATGTCATAACCAGCAAGAAGGTTAGCAGCTAAATCGGCATGTGGACGATAACCAGTATCAAGCACGGCCACAGTCACTCCCGCGCCTGTTGCGCTATCCCATGCACTAGGCAAGTTAATACCAGCTGTTTGCTCGAAGTAATGCCACTGATCGCTGTAGCGTGGATCGCTCGGCGTAGCAAATGGTTGTAGCATTTGGTCAATTTCAATGTATTCGATTTCACCGCTCGACGCCATACTTTGCATAAACTGCTGAGCTTCTTGGGCGCTTAACTTTTTGTCTGTACGAATAACGTGGTGGTCTTGCATGGCCATTTCACGCACGTATTGAGCGCGAGCTAGGCCTTTATTCTTAAAGTTGTTTACAAACTTTTGCGCACGAAGATTGGCATTTGCCGCTGTAGCAGGGCTGTTAACACCGAATTCAGGTACATTTTTGTATTTTATGATGAATTGAGTACCTAGGGACGATTGGCCTTGCAGTTTGGCTTGCGTTTGCGCCATGGTTGCTTGGGCTGGTACAGAAACTTCTTGAAGATCATTTGCTAAGGCTGAAGTGGTGCTTAGCGCCATTGGAATTGCCAAGGCTAAAACGGTTTTCTTGACGCTCAATGAGCGAGGGGTTTTTGTGGTTGTCATAAGGTATCCCTTTTGTTGAATTTTTACATTTGATCTGGATCAAATGAGGGGACAATCGTAAAGATACTGTGAACATTGTTAAAATAATATTTTGAAATAAAACTGGTACAAAAAGTTATATCAAGCCGTATAAGTGGGTAAAGTTGCTGTCGCTGAGTTGTATTCAGCTGTTATAATGCCGCTTTATGTTGATGTGGGTTTAAGTGATGCAACAAGTCGATGTACTGGTTATAGGCGCTGGCGCTGCGGGGCTTATGTGCGCTGCACAAGCAGGGTATCGTGGGCGCAATGTGGTGGTCGTCGACATGGGCAAAAAGCCCGGACGTAAGATTCTTATCAGCGGCGGCGGGCGTTGCAACTTTACCAACGAGCATGCCAGTCCTCATAACTATTTATGCAATAATCCCCACTTCGTTAAATCCTGTCTTAGTCGCTACACTCAGCATGATTTTGTCGACCTAGTCGAGCGCCATGGCCTGGCATATCACCATAAAACCTTGGGGCAGTTATTTTGCGATAACAGTGCGCAAGATATTGTCGATATCCTTATGACCGAATGTCAATGGGCGGGCGTTCATGTGCAGCTGCGCAGTGAAGTCATCAGTGTTGAAAAAGCACAGCAGGGCTATGTGGTCACCACCAGTACGCAAACCTATGCGTGTGAATCTCTGGTCGTAGCATCTGGCGGCCTAACCATGCCGAAACTAGGCGCGACGCCAATAGGCTATAAAATTGCTGAACAATTCGGCTTAAAGGTGTTACCGACTATGGCGGCCTTAGTGCCTTTTACATTGCACCAACACGATAAAGACCGCTTTGATGGACTCTCCGGGATTAGTGTGGAGTGTGAAGTGAGCAGTGAATGCAACACGCAGTTTCGAGAAAATATACTCTTTACCCATCGCGGTTTGTCGGGCCCCGCTATTTTACAAATAAGCTCGTTTTGGCGTGCCGGCCAAGCGGTGACTATTAACCTTTTACCCGATCTGAGTGTTGAGCAATGGTTAGATCAGCAGCGACAAGATAACCCGCAGAAGTCGCTAAAAAATGCCTTGGCCACCATCTTACCGAAGCGATTTGTGGAGATGTTACACGAGACGAATGCCATTGCTGATTGTAATGTAAACCAGTTAAGCCACAGCCAGATAAACGAGTTAGGCAACTACCTTCACCGCTGGCAGATTAAGCCCAACGGCACCGAAGGTTATCGCACCGCCGAAGTGACCTTAGGCGGGGTGGACACCGACGAGCTTAGCTCGAAAACCTTCGAAGCAAAGCAAAGCCCAGGGCTTTACTTTATCGGCGAAGTTACCGACGTCACCGGCTGGCTCGGCGGTTATAATTTCCAATATGCGTGGAGCTGCGGCTGGGCCTGCGGCCAGGCGTGTTGATAACTCTCACTCACGCCTCGCCGCTACACCCCAACCTTAAACGGGCCCTCACGTATGGGGTGGCGGGTTTTTTGCCCGGGCAAACACAATGCGCGGCGCATCCCATAGCGAGGGCAGTAAGATAATAGAGACTGGCACGGCGGTGACCACTATAAACGCTTGCAGTTTGTCGATACCGCCAGAGCCTATGATGATTAAAATACTGCCCATCAAGCCCATGGCTATCCCCCAAAATACTCGAATGGGCACGGCGGGGTGCTCTGAACGTGAGGTCGATACCGACAATACATAGGTCATCGAATCCCCCGTAGTGGCGACAAATGTCAGGGTTAGAATTAAAAACAGTAAAGACACTAACCCGCCTAGCGGCAAGGCCTGAGTGATGGCAATTAATGCTGCGGGAAGGTTAAAACCAGCAAACGCTTTGGAAATAGTATCGGCTTGTTCTAGTTCGAGGCTTAACCCGGTGCCACCGACGATGGTAAACCAGAACATGGTAATAAGCGGAGCCACGATACACAGCATAATAATAATGGCGCGAATAGAGCGGCCACGACTAATGCGCGCGATAAAAATGGCCATCATCGGGCCGTATCCTAAAAACCAGCCCCAAAAGAACACTGTCCACCAACCAAGCCAGCCGGCATCATTAAATAATCCTGCCTCGCCCCGGTATAAGGCCATATCAAAAAAGTGGCTTAAATGGGTGATAAGGCCGCTAAAAAAGCTCGTGAAAATAAATGAGGTGGCTCCCGCAACCAATATAAATGCCAGTAACACCAGCGCAAGTAACATGTTCAAACGACTGAGTATCTGAATGCCTTTGGTAACCCCAGAGACGGCCGACATCACGAAAATAAAAGTCAGCACGCCAATCACGCTTACTTGAGTGAGCGTAGTATCGGGAATGGCAAATAACGCATTTAAGCCATAGCTTACCTGTAAGCCTAAAAAGCCGATTGGCCCCACGGTACCGGCCACCACAGCCACAATGCACACGGCATCGGCGATAACGGCAATGGGCCCACTCAGGGCTTTTTCTTTAAATACCGGGTAGAGCAAAGTGCGTGGTGCTAAAGGCAAGCCTTTATCATAGTGATAATGCATCAGCATAATGGTGGTTAAACTACCGAGTATGGCCCAAGCCAGAAAGCCCCAATGCAAGTATGACTGGGCCAAAGCGTAGGGCACCGCCTCTGGGGTTGCCGCCGCGATGTGGTTAAATTGGGGCGGCATGGATAAAAAGTGAGCCATGGGCTCTCCAGCAGCCCAAAATACGCCACCGCCCGCGAGCAGGGTGCACATAATCATGGCTCCCCATTGGAATAACGAAAATTCCGGGGCGGCTAAGTTGCCAATACGCTGTTTGGCTGCGGGCAACATGGCAGTTGCGATGGCAATGATAAAGGTGGCTAATAACAACAACTGCCAGTACAAGCCAAAATACTTAGCCGACCAAGCAAAGCTGGCATCAACCCACTGCGATAGGGTCTTGAGGTCGAACAGGGCAAAAAGGCAAAAGCAGATGATGAATCCGGCGCTGAGTAAAAATAGAGGTGCGTCGACACCGAGGCGGTTGAGTTTAGTGCTGGTTAAATTGATTGTGCTTCCCCAATTACGCGTTTAGCAAAGGTTCATTGCCCTTTGTCACGCTTAGGTGGGTAACAAAAACCAATGGTGTATAGCCCTTATTATAACGTGGCACAGAAACATCATGCCAATGTTTGCTGCAATTGCTGTTGCGCTGTCTCGCTTTATGGCTATCGCAGCATAATGCTATTTAGCTCAAATAATGCTCGGCTTAGATTGCAGCTGCTATAGTGAAGGCGACGTAAAACCATAATAAAAAGGTAAATTTATGAAGCTAAACAGGATATTAGCAAGTGCTGCATGGGGCTGTGCAGTGTTTGCGGCCAGTGCCCATGCCACTGTGCTAATGCAACCCACGTCGGTGCCCGGTGGCGACTATCCCGCGCTACATCAAGGGCAATATGCAGCAAATATCACCCCAGCCAATGAGGTGCTTGGCTTTGACGTGGGTCAGCGCACCGCCACGCCAGCGCAAATTACTGAGCTGGTAAATAAGTGGGCCGAGCAAAGTGATAAAGCAAAAATCGTTGAGTACGCCCGCAGTTATGAAGGGCGCCCGTTGCATTATTTAATGATTAGCTCAGCAAAGAATCTGGCCAATATTGATGAAATTAAAGCGAATATTAGTAAACTCAGCGAACCGGACGCGCTCTCATCATCACAAATAGATACTCTCATTGATTCGACCCCAGGTACGGCATGGATGGCGTACAGTATCCATGGCAATGAATCTTCCGGTGCCGATGCTTCTTTAGCGCTTATTTACCAATTACTTGCCTCACAAGACTCAGAGATAGAATCGCTCCTAGATGATTTGGTGATACTGGTCGACCCATTAATGAACCCCGATGGTCGCGCCCGTTTTACTAAACGCCTGCAAGAAAGTCGCAGTGCCGCGCCTAACTTTGACACGCAATCACTGCTGCACAGCGGTTCATGGCCATTTGGACGGACTAACCATTATTACTTCGATCTCAATCGCGACTTTTACTTTGCCGTAAATCCAGAATCAAAGGGTCGTGTACAAGCCATCAATGAATGGTTTCCGCAACTGATGATCGATGGCCATGAAATGGGTGCCTTAGACACCTTTTTAATGGGCCCGCCGCGTGAACCGCTGAACGTGAATATTCCCACCAGTACGCGTAAATGGAGCAAGGTATTTGCCGGCGATCACGCCAGCGCTTTTGACGATAAAAACTGGCCTTATTACACCGGCGAGTGGTTTGAAAACCTCTACCCGGGTTATTCCAACTATGCCGAGTACAAAGGAACGGTACATATTCTATATGAACAAGCACGTACCGCAGAAGATGGCGTGCGCTTAAAAAATGGCAATGTGCGTAGTTACAAAGAGTCTGTTGATCATCAATATATTAGCTCTTTGGCTAACCTTAAGACCCTGCAACAGCACAGTAAAGCCATGTATCGTGACTTTGTCAGTAACCGCTTAGCGCATATTGACCCCGACGGAAAATATGGTGAGCGCAGCTTCGTTATTCTTCCAACCGATAATACCGCGCGCCTGCACAAGCTGATGGATGTCCTTGATTTACAGGGCATCGATTATTATGCAACCACTGAAGAGCTTAAGGTACGCAAGGCCAAAAACCACCTCGGGCAGGTGCGTGATGCGACCATCCCTAAGGGCGCTATTGTCATCCCCAATCGCCAGTATGATGCGCCGTTACTGGCAACCATCATGGAGTTTGACGCAGAGTTAAATGATGCGGTGCTATTGGAGGAGCGACAAAAGACCCTGCGTGATGGCAGCTCAATTATGTATGACACCACCGCGTGGAATGTATCGATGATGTTTGGTCTGCCGGCATTGGAAGTACCTGAGCACCTTGATGATGATCTCACCACCTATCAGCGCCCCAGCGAAGCCGGTGTACAACCTCGTGATAATGCCATTGCTTATATTGTTGATGGTGCCAGCGATGCCTCTGTGGCGTTTGCCGCGCGCTTACTTGAGCAAGGCGTAAAAGTGCGCGTATTGGCTAAGCCGGGTGTGTTTAACGACACCCGCTTCAACCGAGGCTCGGTGGTGGTCAATAATTATGATAACACCCTAGAGAGCGGCGAGCTGAGCACCTTATTGGATAAGGTAGCAAAGGAAGTCGGCGTATCTGCCATCGCCATAGACCAAGGTTTGGGTAAAGGAGACTTACCCGATATTGGCGGCGAAAACTTTAAGTTATTGAAAGCACCCAAAATAGCCTTTATTAGCCAAAATGGCATTGCTCCGGGCGATATTGGCTCGATGTGGCATATGCTTGATACCGAGCTTGGTATTCGTCATAGCCATTTAAGCCAAGAGATGCTCTCTTACAGCGATCTTCGTGGCTACAATGTCATCATTGTCCCTAGTCGTTGGTATGGTGAGTTATCGAAAAGCCACATTAGCGCTTTGGACAAGTGGGTTGCGCAGGGCGGCACCTTAATCGTTAATGGTAACTCGGCCGCGCAATTAGCCACAGCAGAAGACTTCTCGAAAGTGGCGCTGCTGAAGCAGAGCTTTGATAAGGCCGATGAGTATGACCTGGCGCTGATGCGCGAGTGGCAAGCCAAGCAACAGCGTATCGCCAATGCTGATTTGATTAATGCTCATAAGGTTTCTGCACAATTAAGTTTTCCTTGGGATAAAAGCGACGATGTGAAGCCTTTGAACAAGGAGCAGCTTGAGCGCTGGCATGATTGGAGTGCTGCATTTATGCCTTCTGGAGCGATAGTCGCTGGGCGCACAGATCAAAAACATTGGCTCAGCTATGGGGTTAATCAGCAGCTGCCGGTATTAGCTGGTGATGTGCCTTTGTTTATGGCCAAGCAAGGTGTTGATGCGGTAGTGCGCTACGGTGTGCTGCAAGAAAATAGTAAGGCCGAGCAGCGCATGATTGGCTGGGCGACCATTCCGCAAGGGCAAGACTTGTACGTGCGTATGAGTGGTTTGTTGTGGCCTGAAGCGGCGCAGCGAATGAGTAATGCCGCTTACCTTACGCGCGAGAAAAAGGGCAATGGCCAAGTGATCATGTTTGCCAATATGCCTAACTTCCGTGGTGCCACTAAAGGCACCGCACGGTTACTGCTCAATGCCATTGTCTACGGCCCTGGGCTAGGCACTGATGCGGTAATTCAACTTTAAACTGGGGTGTTTTTAACGAAGCCGAGTACTATGCTCGGCTTTTTTGTGCCCTGCAACTAGGATCAGATGTTATGCATTTTATAATAGTTACTTTGTATTAGTTTTTAAAATTTAATTAACAAAATAGTAGTAAAAAATAACCAGCTAAACTATTATCTCGTTAACGCAAGGTTCAGCTAGTGGATGGCGATAACCCATTTACGAGTGCATTGAATATGATAAATATTGACAGCTCCGTGCTACAAGATGTTGAGCGCGGCTTTAGCTTACCTCCCAAACCCGAGCTGCTCACCCAGCTACAGCATAGCCTTGAACAACCAGAGCCTGAGTTGCATGATATTGCTGAGCTCATTTCCCAAGATGTTGCCACCTCTGCGGCGGTGTTGAAAGTGATAAACTCTCCTTGCTATGGCTTGGCAAGGTCAATCACTGATATTCGCCAGGCGGTAATGTTTCTTGGTCTCGACAGTATTGCCACGTTAGTGACGGGGTTTTTACTAAAGCAAGCCTACTCACAACATCAGTGCTGCATCAAGTTAGAGCGGTTTTGGGACACCGCCACGGAAGTGGCTGATATGGCGGTGTTAATTGGCAAAAAGATTAAATCTAGAGTGCCCACCGAAAATCTACATATGCTCGGCTTATTCCATGATGCAGGGATCCCTGCTTTAGCCGTTCAGTATCCGGACTATATCAATGTGTTAGAGCAAGCGAACAGCGATCATAGCTGTAGTTTAGTGGCCTATGAAGAAGCGGCTTATCGTACTAATCATGCCGTTATTGGCTATTACTTGGCCAGTGCTTGGAACTTACCAAAAGACACCTGCCAGCTTATTTTACGCCACCATGATCACCATTTTTTTAATAGCTGCCAAGATGAAACTCTGCGTATGACTATGGCAACGTTGAAAATGGCGGAAAACTTCGTGCATTTACAGCGGCGGTTTTCACCGTCTCAGGATTGGCAGTACTTTGAGGCGTCGGCCTTAGCCGTGCTCGACCTAGAAAATGACGATTACCTCGATATTAAAGATGATGTCGAAGAGTACTTTATAGACAAGCAACTGTAACCTTTAAATACCTGGCTAAGCCGTTTTTTGTTGCTTGGCTTTGTGTCATAAAGGCTCTACACTTGGCCGCCTTAGTAACCCTGAGCGCGCTATTTTGTTCCACTCTTCTATCGGTATTTTCGACTCTGGCGTGGGTGGTCTTGCCATTGCCCAACAAGTGCGACAATTGCTGCCCCAGTATGATATTCACTATGTTGCGGACAGTGGCTTTATGCCCTATGGCGACAAAAGCCCCGAGCAAGTGATATCAAGGTGCTCGCGTATTACTTCTTACTTATGCGAGCATGGGGCCAGTGCGATTGTTTTGGCTTGCAATACTGCAACGATGGCAGCCATTGATACTTTGCGAGCACAATTCACGCTGCCTATTGTGGGTGTTGAGCCCGGCGTGAAACCGGCATTATCATTGAGCAAAACCAAGGTGGTTGGGGTGTTGGCAACGCCTAATACCGTGGCTTCGCCACGATTCATTCAATTGTGTCAACGCCAAAGCACGGCCTCGGGGCGTATTATTTTCCAACCTTGCCCTGAGCTGGCAGGTACCATAGAGCAATTGCAACTGAGTGGCAAAAAAGTGGAGCAACTGCTGCACAGCTACGCGCAGCCCTTGATTGACCAAGGCGCCGATGTTTTGGTGATGGGTTGCACGCACTATGCCTTTATTGCTCCTGTTTTGCGCAAGCTATATGGCCCACACATTGATGTGCTGACCACCGAGCAAGCGGTGGCTCTGCAACTGCAACGGTGCTTACCCAGCCAAGCAATCAATCCGGCCTCTAAAGTGGGGAAAACACGCTTCGCAACTTCCGCTTGCCCCGACTATTTTCATCATCAGCTGCGGTGTTTATGGCCGCAAAACGTCTCTACAGAGGTGATTTCACTGCCATTTTAAGCTGGCGCTCAGACTTGCCATTTTATTGCCATAATTGCCCTTCATTTTTCCTTTTTTGCTCCCCTTTGTTGCCACTGTGTCTTGTTTTAATAACTCCTAAGCAAGACAGCACAGTCACCAACCACTTTGTTGCTTGCAATACACCAACCAAATTAAGTATTGAAGGATGAAGACGATGAAAAAACAACTACTTGCAACTGCACTTATTTCGACCCTAATGGCTGCACCAGCGATGGCGAAAGAGAAAAAAGAAATGGCCTCAGAAACTGCATGGGGACTTGGCACGGGCGCAACCATTGGTGCCGTAGTCGGTGGCCCGATTGGCGCTTTCGCAGGCGCATTTATCGGCGGCATCATCGGCGAGAAAGAAGCTGCAGAGAACACCGTTGAATCACAACAAGTGATGCTCAGCCAATATAAAGACACTGACCAACAACTGCGTAGCACCTTAGACCGTAACCGTTCACTGACGGCGCAAATCGACGCATTAGAAAATGAACAAAACCGCTTAGAACAAGCGCGCATTGATAACTTACTGGCAATGACGGTGCAATTTCGCTCGGGTTCGTCGCGTATCGAGCCACATTTCGCCGAGCAGCTCGACCAGCTCGCTTTAATCCTTAAGCGTAAGCCAGAATTGAGTCTGAACTTGAACGGCTATGCCGATGTTCAGGGCGATGAAAGCGCAAACCTGAGTTTATCACAGCGTCGTGCTGATGCAGTGCAGGCTTACCTTGTGGACCAAGGCGTGAGTGGCGAACAACTCTATGCTCAAGGCTATGGTGAGCAGAAACTGGTCGATAACGGCAATGAATATGAAACTAACTTCTTCGATCGTCGCGTAACATTAACGGCCCGTGGTGCGACGCAAAGCCAAATGGCTAAAAACTAAGTTTGCCAATCATCACGAGGACCCGATTATGTTGAGTAGTCCTAGCAAAGTGCTCACAGCTCTCGCTGTGGGCCTTTTTTCTCTACTTCTATGTTCGCCAGCTTTAGCCAGTAATGATAGTCATGCAAACAATAAAGCGCAGCTGCGCTTAAGTGATGCGCATGGCGCCCATGTAGCGCCCGGCGTGTTACTGAATACGCAAGCAAAAATGCGTATTACTGGGTTAATTAACCATGTTGAGGTAACGCAAACTTTTATCAATCGTCACCCGTTTGCGGTCAATGCTCAGTATGTGTTTCCGTTGCCCAGTGAGAGTGCGGTACACGCCATGGTTATGACCGTGGGAGAGCGCAAAATTGTCGGTAAAATTGCGGAGAAACAAGCGGCACAGCGTCAGTATCAAGCGGCTAAACGTGCCGGTAAGCGTGCGGCTCTAGTAAACCAGCAACGTGCCAATATGTTTACCTCGCGACTGGCCAATCTTGGCCCCGGTGAGCAAGTGCGCATTACCTTGCAGTATCAAGAAATGGTGTCTTTACGCGATGCTCAGCTCAGCGTGCGTTTGCCGATGACCTTCACACCTCGTTATCACCCAAGGCAGTATCGTCTTGATGAGGCTGATAAGGTCGCAACGCTTAGCAGCCCTGAACTAGAAAAGACTGCAGGGGCGACCGCAGGGGCGACTGCAGGGGCGACTGCAGGGGCGACTGCAAGTGGGGCAGCAGAGTTAGCGTCAGGCTGGATGAGCCCGCGTTTTGTTAAACAAGCCATCGGTCAGCAGCCACTGACCAATACACAGCCGAAGTTGCAGCTGCAGGTAGATATCGATTTTGGCCTCGCACTGCACAGCATTCGAACCCCTCATTATAAGGCGGATATTCGCAACCCTAGCTTTGGTCGTTACCAGCTTTTAGTGAGTGACGAAAGTATGAACCGCGATTTTGTGCTGCGCGCCAAAGTGGAGCAAAGCGACAAAGCACGTGCCGCTTTCTTTAGGCAGACAGCGCAAAGTGGTGATTATGGGCTGTTAATGCTGCTCCCACCGAGCGGTGAATTTAGTGCTCAGCAGCGTTTAGCGCGAGAGCTCATTTTCGTGATTGACAGTTCCGGCTCAATGCATGGCAGCTCCATGCAGGCGGCAAAGCAGGCGCTGTTTTATGCGCTGGACAACATGAATGAAAATGACAGCTTTAATATCATCGACTTTGACTCTACGGCGCGTTTATTCCGGCCCAGTGCCGTGGCGGCTAATGAGTTTAACCGCAATGAGGCTGAGCGATTTGTTTATAACCTTGGCGCCGATGGTGGCACTGAAATAGCTGGTGCGCTGCATCATGCGCTAGACGCTAAGCAACATCCGGGGTTTGTTCGTCAGGTGGTGTTTTTGACCGACGGTAGCGTGAGTAATGAGCAAGCGCTCTTTGATTTGATCAAAGCGCGATTAGGCGATAGCCGTTTATTTACGGTGGGCATCGGCAGTGCGCCCAATAGCTACTTTATGCGCCGCGCTGCGCAAGTGGGTCGTGGTAGCTACACCTTTATTAGTGATGGCTCTGAGGTGCAAGCGCAAATGCAGGCATTGATAGCACGCCTTGCCAACCCTGCACTGAGAGACTTGCATCTCGCTGGGGCGCGCAGTGGTGAATTAGACTACTGGCCCAAACCCTTACCGGATCTTTATTTTGGCGAGCCGTTAATGGTGGCAATTAAGCTAGACAGTCAGCAGCAAGATATTCACATTAACGCCACGTCGCAACATGGTCCATTACGTCTGAGTATGCCAATGCATGAGAGTGCGCGTAATTATGAGCGTAGCGAAGCCATTGCGAGAGTCTGGGCGCGTCAACAAATAGCTTCACTGTTACTTTATAATGAACAGCAAGCGGTGCGTGAGCAAGTCTTGGAATTAGCGCTAAAGCATCAGCTGTTAAGCCCATTCACCGCCTTTATCGCGGTTGATGAAACACCAGCTAAAAGCCCGGCAATGCATGATGAGCAAGTGCCTAACCCTGTGGCCCAGGGGCAGCGTCTTATGCGCTTTGCGCAAACAGATGGTCAGTCATTGTGGCATGTACTACTGGGCATGGTGCTGATGGTGATTGCATCCGCTTGGCTTAAGGTGCGAGGTCAACATGCGTAAACAGAAGGGGCGTTACGCCCTTTATGGGGTGTTTGCATTGGGGTTGTTGCTCTTTACTCAAGGGGGCTATGTACAAGCCAAGGCATGGTTGGCTCAGCACCTTATTGAGCGGGCTTGGCAGCAAAGCTTGATACGCCAAGGCGCCGCTGTCGCGCCCTGGTATTACGCTGATACCCATGTGGTGGCAAAGCTCAGTGTGCCGGACTTAGCGCTTGAGCGCTATGTGCTGGCCGGAGCCAGCGGCCGAAATTTGGCGTTCGGCCCCGCTCATGCTTTGGCCTCGAGCCCATTAGGCAGTGATGGTAGCAGCGTGATCGCTGCGCATAATGATACCCACTTTGCTTTTTTACGCCATGTGCAGGTGGGCGACACACTGGTGTTGTCGCTCGCTGATGGTCGTCAATTAAGTTATCGCATTGAGCAAAAACAAGTGGTGCACCAGGAGCAGACCGCAGCGGCCAGTGCTCCCGGTTTGCATCTGGTGACGTGCTACCCTTTTAATTCGCCCGCCTCTGGCACGGATTTGCGCTTGTTGGTTTCTGCCTCATTGATTTCTTCCTCTTCCAAGTCAACGACAATCGCCTGATGTCGTTGGCTTATCATCACCCCAGCGAACACCACGGCAATGCTTAACCATTGTCCTAGGGTCAGTACCTCGCTGAGCACAATGGCAGAGAGCAACAGGGTAAAAATAGGGATCAAGTTTGAGTAGGCGGCAGCAGTGAGCACCGACACTTTACTGATGGCATAGTTATACATGCCATAGCCGCCAAGGGTTACAAAGGTGCCTAAATAGAGGATATGAGCAAAGGCAATGGGATCATGGTTCTGCGGCACTTCTACAAAAAGCAAAAATGGCGCAAAGAACAGCGAGCCTGCTAACCCTTGCAAAGCAATCAAGCTCAGCGGTGAGTAGCGCGCCGCGAGGTGTTTTACGCTCACAGTGTAATAAGCGGCGCAGAGCATCGCCAGTAGCTCCAGGGTGTTGCCAACAATGGGGTTGGGCGCATGCTCAGAGGCAGGAGAGAGCATAGTGAGCAAAATACTGCCACCGATACACAGCGTAAAGCCGACAATAATGGCGCGGCTGATACGCTCCTTGAGCATAAAGAACGCCAGTACAGCGACAATCAGCGGTAAACACGACACAATCACCCCTGCCTGTGATGCTGAGGTATGCTCCATAGCGTGGCCTTCGAATAGAAAATACAGGCAAGGCTCGGCTAAACTCATCGACACAAGGTACTTCCAGTCACCCTGGCGATAATCAAAACGCGTAATAAAACGCCACAGGCATAGGCTTACAGCTAGAGTGGTGAGCATACGCAAGAAAATAACCACGGCTGGGTCGTACACGCCAATGGCATACTTTAGCGAGATAAAAGAACTGCCCCATAAGAAGGTGGCAATAATTAAACATAAGCTTGCAGGCATAAACAAACGTGGGGTTAAGCAAAATTGCGGCGATGCTAGCACACTTGAATTAATTTAACTTGTTTGTGCGCCTAGTCCTAGGGTAATAATTAGTCATCATTTCCACAAAGTGAAGCAATTAAGTGCAAACTATTGTCGTTAAGTTGGGCACCAGCGTGCTGACCAATCATGGCCGAGGCCTAGATAAAGCGCACATGGTTGATTTAGTACGCCAGTGCGCGCAATTGAAGCAACAAGGCCATCGTATAATTATCGTCACCAGCGGGGCGATTGCAGCGGGGCGAGAATTATTGGGCCGCCAACCTGGTACTGAGACCTTGGCACAAAAGCAGATGTTAGCTGCGATAGGGCAAAGCCAGCTGCTGCATACCTGGCAAAGCCTATTTGCGCTTTATTCAATTGCCGTGGGGCAAATGTTACTGACACAAGCGGATTTAGAAAACCGCGAGCGCTACCTCAATGCTCGTGATGCGTTGCTAGCTATATTGCAAGAGGGAGCGGTGCCCATCATCAATGAGAACGATGCCGTCGCAACCACACAAATTAAAGTGGGCGATAATGATAACCTCTCCGCTAAGGTAGCCATATTAGCTCGCGCTGATACCTTGTTATTGCTAACTGATCAGCCTGGATTATTCACCGCCGATCCGCGCAGCCACCCCGATGCCGAGCTGATTGCGGAAATCCGCCATATTGATGATCAGGTAAAAGCGTTAGCAGGAGGTTCGGGCAGCACCGTGGGCACAGGGGGGATGGCTACTAAGCTGGAAGCTGCGAGTATCGCCCGTCACGGTGGTGTGGATGTGGTGATCAGTGCAGGACACGGCCAGAATGTCATTATAAATTGTTTGCAGCAGCAAACAGGCACTCGGGTATTGAGCTTAAAAGCACCTCGGCGCAGTCGCAAGCTGTGGTTGCTAGCAGGGCCGATGAGCAAAGCCAAGGTGGTGCTCGATGGCGGTGCGGCAGCAGCGATTGTAAAAGGTGGGGCCAGTGTACTTCTGGTTGGTATAACGCAATTAAAGGGGCCGTTTAGTCGTGGTGATGTCATCACTTTGTGTGACGAGCAAGGGCTTAACTTAGGCAAAGGCGTGGCGAGATATGACAGTGTGGCTGTGGCCCAATTGCTGGCTCATAAAGAGCAAACTATCGTCGAAACCTTGGGCTACAGTAATGGCGCTATGCTGGTGCATCGCGATGATTTTATCAATTTCACTGACAGTGTTTAGCCTGCACACAGTCATTGTGCACTGGGCACAGAACCCTTTTTGTTCGTCTACACTTAGGAGAATCAAGCAGCAAAACAAGCGCCTATGCAAAGTAACTCCTGTGGTCATCAATGGATCATTCGTCTAACGCAGCAACAAAGTGAACGTGCGTTGGATGCCGCGCTTATTGATATACTTAGCCAGGTGTTTGCCGATAACAACTTTGCTCTGTACATGAATAAACAATTTACTTCGCAGGGCCACATACGATGTAACTATTCAGGGGGCTTAGCAGCAATACTCAATGATGAACAAGCTCAGCAGTTAGTGGCAAAAATTGATGCTGAGCGCATGCGCATTAGTGGTAGCCAAGGACAATATGTGTACTTTCCTATCTACCATCTTGGTGCAGTGATAGGTTTTGTGCAAAGCAGCAGTGACTTCGCGCTGACGCATGATTCCCCCTTCGTGATCACTAATATTCTTAATATTTACGCCAACCAGCTGTATTTGCTGTATCGCTCGCGATTAGACCCACTCACTGAACTGCTTAACCGGCAAACTTTTGACTCACAAGTGATGGACATCATCAATGGCGACGGCTTCGCTGAGCGCCGTGACAATGAACTTGAGCGCCAATGGTATCTTGCCATGTTCGATATTGACCACTTTAAACGCGTTAATGATACCTACGGCCATGTGATTGGTGATGAAGTTATTATTCTCGTAGCGCGAATTTTAAAGCAGAGCTTTCGCAGTGAGGATTATGTGTTTCGCTATGGAGGCGAAGAGTTCGCCGTGCTATTGCTGTGCGATAATAAAGACCAAGCGATGCAAGTGTTAGAGCGACTGCGCGCAACTGTGGCAGATTTTACCTTTCCGCAGGTGAAAAGGTTGACTATTAGCACTGGTTTTTGTGCTTTTGATAACACCTCAATGGTCCCTGAGCTGGTGCATAAAGCCGACCTAGCTCTTTACAATGCGAAAAATAATGGCCGCAACCAAGTGGTCGATTTCCATAGCTTAAATATTCCTGATAATCCCAAGGGTGCAGGCGACGATGATCTAGACGACGATATGTTGGAGCTATTTTAACCACTTTCAGAGCGTGCTAAACTCTGCGCCGAATTTTTCTGTTTGAGAGTGCTTATGAAGTTTGTACGTTGGTTGCTAGGCCGTATTATTTTGTTCTTTAATTTTGTCTTTACTCCGCGCAGTAAAAAACGTCCTGCTGAAGCGCAGCAGCAGTTAGATGCGCAAACCGCGAATATGGCATTGTATCAGTTTCACGCCTGTCCTTTTTGTGTCAAAGTACGCCGCGCGATTAAGCGTAACGGCCTAAAAATACAAACGCGGGACGCTAAAAACAATGACATTTACCGCCAAGAGCTTGCTGAGCAAGGGGGCAAAGTAAAAGTGCCATGTTTACGTATTGAACAAGACCAGCAGGTGCGCTGGTTGTATGAATCATCCGACATTGTTGCCTACCTTGATGATTTAGCTGCTTAAGCAACCATTCTATTTATCGTTAACGCCGCAATTGCGGCGTTTTCCACTACGAAGTTTTGCCCCTTTGTGCTAGCATTTGCAGCAAATTTTTGTTGCTAATTGAAAGAGAAGCTAGCATGACTGACCACACCTGTGTTCGCACCCGTGTTGCCCCTTCACCTACGGGTGACCCGCACCTAGGCACTGCCTATATTGCCCTGTTTAACTACTGTTTTGCCAAGCAGCAAGGCGGTGAATTCGTATTGCGTATCGAAGACACTGACCAAGTGCGCAGTACCGCAGAATCAGAACAGGCGATCATGGACAGCCTACAATGGCTAGGCCTGCAATGGGATCATGGACCGGATGTCGGTGGTGAGTTTGGCCCATACCGTCAGTCAGAGCGCTCAGAGCTTTATAAAAAGTATGCGCACCAGCTCGTGGAGCAGGGCAAAGCTTTTTATTGTTTTGCCAGTGCCGAAGAGCTTGAGCAAATGCGTGAGCAGCAAATGGCCGAAGGCTTGCGTCCTAAGTACGATGGGCGTGGGTTACTTTTGAGCGAAGAAGAAATTCAAGCCAACCTGGATGCTGGTAAGCCTTATGTGATCCGCATGAAAATACCGGAGCAAGGCACCTTTACTTTCAATGACTATTTGCGTGGTGAGATTGAAATCCCATGGGAAAATGTCGATATGCAGGTGTTATTGAAGCAAGATGGTTTCCCTACTTACTTCTTAGCTAACGTGGTGGACGACCACCACATGCAGATTAGTCATATTTTCCGTGGTGAAGAGTGGATTAACTCGGCACCAAAGCTACTGAAACTATATGAAGATTTTGGTTGGCAAGCGCCGGTATTAGGGCATTTACCTTTGCTGCGTAACCCTGATAAGTCAAAGCTTTCAAAGCGCAAAAACCCAACGTCTATTAATTACTACAAGGAAATGGGCTTCCTTCCTGAGGCCGTATTGAATTACTTGGGTCGTATGGGTTGGTCGATGCCTGATGAGCGAGAAAAGTTTACCCTCGCTGAGATGATTGAACACTTTGATATGAAACGTGTTTCTTTGGGTGGTCCGGTATTCGATGTGGAAAAGCTAAAGTGGCTTAATGGCACTTGGTTGCGTGAAGAGTTTAGCGATGAGCAACTGATTACGCGTTTTGTCGACTGGAAATATAACGCTAATACGCTAAAGCGCATACTACCTGAAGCGAAAACCCGTATTGATACACTCTCTGACTTAGTCGACTTGGCCGGGCATTTTGTCGCCGGGATGCCTGAATATGACCCTGCGCTATTAACCGATGGTAAAGCGCCAGAAGATGTGGTGCGCCAAGCACTGCAGTTCTTTATTTGGGAGTTGGAAACACTGCGCACCTGGGAAAAGTCAGCGATCTTTGCTATTGCGAAAAAAGTGGCGACCTTCCATGAATTGAAGATCAAAGACTTTTTAGAGCCTATTTTTGTTGCTATTACGGGCAAGAAGTCATCTACATCGGTGATTGATGCGATGGAAATTCTTGGCTCTGATATGTCGCGAGCACGGTTGCGTGTAGCGCTAGGGCACATCGGTGTATCTAAGAAGCAAGCGAAGAAACTAGAAAAAGCCTACCGCGATTTTAATTAAGCATTGGCAAAAAGACAGCCGCAGCCTGTTATGCTGCGGCTTTTTTGTGCCTTTTTTCCATAAATTGCAACAGATTCGACCTCTCTATGCGTAAATTTTGTTACACTGCCGCAGTTTTTTTGAACTAAAGCAGAGCAGGTATGTTAGAGCAGTTTTATCAAGACTTTGGTACCCATGTGTGCATTTCTCGTGAGCAAGGCAGTCGATTTGCCAAAGCGGTCGCCGATGACTTCAACCCGTTACATGATGTCGAGGCGAAGAAATTTTGCGTGCCTGGGGATTTACTGTTCTCGGTGGTACTCGATAAATATGGAATTAATGAGCAAATGCACTTCACCTTCGCCAATATGGTCGATGAGGGTGTAAAGCTAAGCATGCCGCAAGGAGAAGCACAGTTCGATATTAAAGACGGCGACAAATGCTATCTAAGCGTGCAGCGTGAGGGCGAAAACAGCCAATGTAAAATCCTGACCAATGCGCTGATCAAAAACTATGTTGAATTCTCGGGAAAGGCCTTTCCCCATGTGGTTGTGCCACTGATGGCAAAGCAAGGTGTAATGATTAACCCTGCGCGGCCAATGATCATTTATGAATCAATGAGTATTCATATGGACACTCTAGCAGTAACAGCTCCTGAACTGCGCGAAGCCGAGCATGTATTTACCTACGAAGGTAAGCGCGGCAAGATTATTTTGCGCTTTGATTTACTGGCTCAGGGTGAAGTCGTGGGTCGTGGAGAAAAGCATATGCTGGTCTCGGGAATTCGTGAGTATTGTCAGGACACGGTGGATGAACTGATACGCGGCTATAACGAACGCAAAGCGGCATTGAAACCGTAATAAAGCACAGATAGAAAAGCGCCTCAAGGCGCTTTTTTTGTCTTTTTTCGCATCCAGTGACATTTGGCACAGGTCGAATGGGGTGTTGCTCTTTACAGTGGCATTTCAATCACATCACAGGATACGAACAATGAAAAAAGTATTGAACGCTGCCTGGTTCTTGTTAGTCGCCGTGCAGGCTCAGGCCGAGCAGTCTACTCAATGGCAGGTCACCCTCGGTGCTGGCGGAGCCATTATCACAACCCCTTGGGCTGGAATGGCAACACAACATCAGTCACTGCCGTTTGTAAGTGCTCAATATGGACGTTGGCGCTTTGGTGTTGACCAAGGGTTGGTGAGCTACCGCGTGTTGGATAGCCAAGTCGATATTGATATGGGTCTTAACTTTCGCGACCCCAGCTACGACAGTGTTTTGTTATATAAGAGCGACCTTTCTGACGACCCTGTATTCACCTCTTATGATGACCCTAATGGCGAGCTGGTCGCAACTATGGCGCTCAACTATCATGGCTTCTCGGCCCGTTTTGCCCAAGATATTAGCAATGAATCCAGTTCGCTGGCGGCAAACGTTTCCTACACGCTGTCTCCTTGGGAGTTGAGTGACAAGCTCCGGGTACACACAAGATTCGGAGTTCGGTTGCTCAGTGAAGATTATACCCAACACTTTTATGGTGTAAGTAAGGTGCAAGCTGCCCCACAGTATGGGCGCACGGAGTATCACTCCCAAGGCGCTATCAACCCTTTTGCACGTGTTGCCTTGAGTTATCAATTCGCACCGCAATGGCAGGCAGTAGCCGCTTACCGAAGCGAATTCTGGGACGATGAAATTTATCACAGCCCTTTAGTATCGACACATTATACGCACCAGTTAATGGTCTTTTTTACTTATCGGCTGCGTTAGTGCAGTGTTGCAACAGTTGCTGCCAAAAACGGCTACCTTTACGCCGAGCCAAACGAATGTTGTTTTCGGGAATACTTTCAGGGTCATCGTACTGTGCGAGTGCCTGCTCCATACTGTGTTCGCGAATAATATGTAAGGCCGGGTAGGGCGCGCGATTAGTGTAATTTGCGGCATCCTCCGGCTCGGCGTCAGCAAATACATAGTGCGGATGAAAGTGGGCTAATTGATAGGTGCCCTCAAAGCCCTGTGCAACTAATAAAGCATTAGCTAAATCTATCAGCTCGAGAAAATCATCAAAGTCGTTAAAACCCTTAGCAAAAATCACCAAGGTGGTTTCAATGTCGCTATCGTTATCAAGCACACGACACTGCTCTAGGGTGTCAAGCACCGCCTCATCAACGCTAACGGCATCACTGGGATGATAATGAATGCGTTGGCTTTCGACTTCTTTGCGAGCAAACGGGCAAAAGTTGTATTTAACAATGACCGCACTGACCCATTCACGCATGGCTGCAACACAGTTAGACATCAGTGTATTCCTCTATAATCGCCAATGTTTTCGCTATCGCCCCTTGGTTTTTCTTCACTACATTAAGACCTATCGCGCCCATTTGTTGGCGCTTATGAGGGTCATGGCTGAGTGCAATCAGTTGTGCTGCTAAGTTATCGGCTTGCACTTGCTGCGCACCGCCTTGGTTGATGAGCTCTGGGTAAACGTGGGCAAAGTTGAAAGTATGGGGGCCAGTTAAAACTGGAATGGCGTGGGCGCACGCTTCTAATGGATTGTGTCCGCCGCGCGCGATAAGACTGCCGCCGATAAAAGCGAGGTCAGCGCAGCCATAAAGCATGGTCAGCTCTCCTAGGGTATCTGCGAGCATGACGCTCTGCCCTTGGTAGTCGTTGTGACTACGACGACAAAAATCATAATTCTGCTGTTTAAGCACGGTGGCAACATTGTCAAATTGCTCCGGATGACGCGGGGCAATGATCAGTAAAGCCGAGGGCTGTTGCTTCAGTAATTCCTGATGTGCTTGAAGGAGTAATTCCGGCTCGCAAGGGTGAGTGGAGCCGGCAATCCAAACAAAGGGTTTATTGAACTTGTGACGCAATTGCTGAGCTTGTTGCTGGTGCTTTTCGCTGACGGTGATATCGAACTTGATGGAACCGGTAACATGCACTTTATGCTGGGCCAGACCCAGCTTTACAAATCGCTCGGCGTCATCATGATGGTGGCAGGCAAGCACATCAATATGGCGCATTATATCTCGAGTGAGGGGGGCTACTTTGGCATATCCGTTGGCGGATTTCGCCGACAGCCGCGCGTTAATAATCACGGTCGCTAAACCTGCTTGTTTCGCCTGCTTTAATAAGTTCGGCCACAGCTCGGTCTCTATTATAGACAGTACTTTTGCTTGTGTACGACGGATAAAGCGCCGTTGACACCAAGGCAAATCGAACGGTAAGTAGCAGCAGCTTAAACGTTCTTGGCTTATGGCGTCGGCGAATAAAGTGGTGATTTGCTCACGCCCGGTGGGGGTGTTGCAAGTAATGATTAAGCGGTACTTGGCACCGAGCAAGGCTTTTATCAGTGGTGCGCTGGCAAGCACTTCACCGACTGAGGCGCAATGCAAAATAATATCGCCAGTGGCCTGAGCGTAGCCAAAGCGCTCGCCAAAGTGTTGGCGATAACCAGGGTTCTTACGACCACGTAAACAATATAGGTATACCCAGGCTATGGGGATCAGTAGTACTAAAACAAGCGAATAAAGAAAACGGGCAAACACGATAAAGCCTAATTGTGAAATTCGACTAAAGTGTACCGCAGGCAATAGGGCAAGCCAAAGCTTGGCTGACAAAAACGTGCATTTATCAGTACTCTTTGGAATAATGCCGATAAACCCGTGAATGAGGACGCTTTATGGCTAATATTGACAACGCCGCCAACACTTACCTCGATAGCCTTGCGCGCCACCGCGCACTATTCGACACCATGGAACAATACCAATCGCAAGTATCGCAATTGTTGAGCGCCTGTCATCAGACACTAGCTGCTGGTGGTAAGGTGATCTGGTTCGGTAATGGTGGCAGCGCCGCAGATGCACAGCACCTCGCTGCAGAGTTTGTGGTGCGCTATAAAAAAGAGCGCGGGCCACTGGCATCCATTGCCCTGACAACGGATACTTCCATTTTAACCGCACACTCTAACGACTATCATTTTGATACTGTATTTGAGCGTCAAGTTCAGGCGTTGTGTAAACCACAGGATTTAGTGATTGGCCTGACGACTTCGGGAACCAGCGCTAACATCAATCTTGCGCTCCAAGCGGCCAACGACATCGGTGCTTATACCGTGGCTTTGACTGGCCGTGAAGGCGGCACCGTTAAAGATATTGCTAAACTTCCCATTATCATCAGCAATGATGAGACCGCGCGTATCCAAGAAGCCCACATGTTTATCGGCCACTGGTTGTGTGAAGCCCTAGATATGCTAGTGGCGGAGTAAGCAACATGGATTTAGGTCTGTTAAAACAGCTGCACAATGCCAAGGTCTTGGTGGTTGGGGATGTCATGCTTGACCGATACTGGCATGGTGACTCCGGGCGTATTTCCCCTGAAGCGCCGGTACCGGTGGTCAAAGTGAACCAGCTTGAAGACAAAGCCGGTGGCGCTGCCAATGTTGCCAAGAATATCGCGCGCCTTGATGGTCAGGTAGGCCTGCTAGGGCTTATTGGTGAGGATGAAAGTGGTCAAATTCTAGAGCGTATTCTTGCTGATGAACACATTGACTCACAGTTAGTCCATGCTGTGGAATTACCGACGATAGCCAAGCTCAGGGTGATTAGTCGACACCAGCAAGTGGTGCGCCTAGACCAAGAAGAACAGTTTTCTAAAGAGCATTCGCAGTTATTGTTGAATCGTTTAGAGCGTGTGGTGGGTGACTATGATTTCATTGTTTTCTCAGATTACAACAAAGGCTCATTGACGCTCATTGAGGCCATGATCCGGGTAGCCAAAGACGCGGGAAAAACCGTATTGGTAGATCCTAAGTCGCCGCAGTTAGGCTTATATCGTGGTGCTGACTACATCACGCCTAATTTAAATGAGTTTAAGCTCGCCGGTGGCGATGCCAGCAGCGAGCAGGCATTGACTGATACGGCGCGGGCATTAATAAAAGAGGCGGGAATTGGCGCGATGTTGCTGACTCGCTCAGAACAAGGTATGTCGTTGATTAGTGCCAGCGCTAAACACGACTATCCCGCACAAGTGCAAGAAGTGAGTGATGTCACAGGCGCTGGCGATACTGTAATCGCAACTTTAGCGGTGATGCTCGGGGCAGGAATGCCAGATTCTGATGCAGTAGAGCTGGCCAATTTAGCAGCGGGTATTGCTGTGAGTAAGCTAGGAGCGGCTACCGTGTCGCCTGAGGAGCTCAGTGCAAAACTAGGTCAGTACCTGCGTGCGAATGGCGAGCATTACCAAACGCCTTTTGAATCCGTAATCCAGCATATTGAGTTTGCGAAACAAAATGGTGAGAAAATTGTATTCACCAATGGTTGCTTCGATATCCTCCACGCCGGTCATGTGCGCTATTTGGCACAAGCGAAAGCCATGGGAGACAGGCTCGTTGTTGGCTTAAATACCGATGACTCCATTGCCCGGCTGAAAGGGCCTGAACGTCCTATCAATCCTTTAGCTGAGCGGGCCATGGTATTGAGTGCACTGAACTCTGTGGACTGGGTGATCCCTTTCGGCAAAGAGCACGAGGGCGACACGCCAGCAAAACTGATTGAGCAAATCAGCCCGGATATCTTAGTCAAGGGCGGAGACTACAAAGTAGAAGAAATTGCAGGGGCCGAACATGTGCTGCGCCATGGCGGCCATGTTGAAGTGCTGGAGTTTCTCGATGGTTGCTCAACTTCCAACGTGATAGAGCGAATTAAAAAAGGACAGTAAAAAAGGAGCTACGGCTCCTTTTTTGATGAGTCAGGTTTAAAAGTTGTATTCAAACTTTAGGTATGCGCTGGTGTCTGTTTCTGAGCCCTCAACGGTATCATTGTTAGCAACAACGCCACCCACAGTGAAGCGTCCTTTCATCGCTAAAAAGCGATAGCGAGCTTCCAGCTGCTGGCTATCAATCGGTGTTTTGGTAATGCTATGACCAAGGTCAGGGTTGTTGGGGTAACGATCGCTGTTGTCACTGTTAAAGTCGATTTGGCGCAACTTGACTTGCCAGTCATGACCATTACTTTGTTGGCCTAAAACAGTAAATACCCAAGATTGCGTGTCGTTATCGTAAGCCGAGCCAATAGTCCGTCCTTGATAACGATAGCCGGATAGATAAATAGAGTGCTCATAATAGCAGTTTTCAATATCCGGTGCCTCGGCGGCACAGCTGACGCCAGTATCGATATATTCCAGGTTAAAAGTCAGGTTTTGCGCGAATGCATATGCGCTGGTTTGGGCGCCAAAGACATAAGCTCTGTCTGCCGGTTTAAAGTAACTGCTTGCATCTTCTCCAATTGTGCTGACATACAAGGCATAAGGCTGAGAAAAAAGCGTGTCTGACCAACGCACATCGAGCCCCGCAAGTTGGTTACCGAGTTTGGTCTCCTGCTCAGAGGTACAGCTGTCAGCGCCGTTTGCACATTCGGTTTTACCTAAGATCATATCAACAAAGTCTCCTAAGGAGCTTGGCTGACCCTCACCTGCCCATTGCGCTGACCACGATAAAGCGACTTCAAGTTGTTGTAGCGGGCGGAAATTAACGCGGGTGCTCCATAGCATCGCATCAGGCTCGACCCGTGTTGACTCAAGTTGCGCCATCTGTGCGGTAAATGACCAAGGACCAATCCAACTTAGCCACGGCGTCTCAAACGCGGTGGCCTTTTCACGGCTCACACTAATCGCTGTTAGCGGCTTGGCGTTGGTGGACATAATCAAGCTGTTATCAATACCCGGCCCCCAAAACTGCTCAACCGCACCGGCACGAAATATCCAGTTTCCTAAACGATAAGCGATATAACTGTGGTCCAAAGTCGTGTCATCACATTGCTCGAGTGCTTGCTCATTGGCCACGATATCCGCTTGGCCTTTATCTTTGACATAACAATTACGTCCGTCTTCGCGGTGATTAACTGCCAGTTTTGCCGCAAAGTTCTCTCCCAAGTAGCTGTAACTTGCAAGCATTTCTGTTTGCTGAGAGTGGCTCATCCCAAAACTGGTGACTGCACGGGGATCGGTGGCTTTAAAGCTATGCACTTGAAAGTTGTGAGGTTGGCCATTTTCGGATTCAAAGCGGTGACGTACACGCAGTGCCGCATCTTGAAGCTCAGCACTTAATGACGCAACCGGTGCCGCGCGCAACTCGTCGATAAAGCTATTCCACATAAGTGGAAATGTGGTTACCGGGGCTGAGATTACACCGGCATCGGCAAGGCGTTGGATATCTGCACGAAGACCATAATCATCAGGCTTAACCCAAGGCTCAGCAAAAACTGAAGAACTAACTAAACACAAAAAAGTGCATAATGAAGAAGTAGAGAAGCGCACGTTATTAGTCCCTAATACAAAACGAGCGAGTAGTCTACCAAGCTAATAGTGAGTTTGCAGCAGTTGAAATGCGCTTTGATAATTTATTAAATATTCAATACAGCGACCGTGAGGGTATCGAAAACTACATCAACCCCCTATATAATGAGGCGATTAACGCAAGCCAGAATGTGGAGTAAATGGAACATTCCGAGCGCATTAGCCCAATAGCACCAACAAGTGTAAAACGGCTGCTATTCATTCCGGTCTCATCCACTGAAGGTATCGGCGAATATATACGTTCTCTAACCCTAGCCCTGAGTTTAAAGCAGCGCTACGCGGATGCTATTGATGTGCATTTTGCTCTTAATCAGCACACCAAGTACGCCAGTACCTGTCCCTTCAATACCACCTTACTGGCGCAGTCGCCGACAAAAGAAAATACGCGTGTGTGTGCGTTAATCCAAGATTATAAGCCCGATGTCGTGATTTTTGATTGTGCTGGAAGAGCATCGCAGATGCGCAGTGCCCGTGCAGCGGGAGCCCAGGTTGTGTTTATTTCTCAGCACGCTAAAAAGCGCGCAAAAGGGCTCAAGCTAAATCGCGTTGATTGTATTGATAAGCACTGGGTGGTGCAGCCAGACTTTTGCATCGAACCACTAAGTTGGTTGGAACGCCTTAAAATTCGCTGTTTCAACTTAGTTGAGCCAATCAACATAGGCCCTTACTTTGCGCTCCCTGATGCTCAATCAACACGACAAGCAATGGCCGATAGAGGGGTTCAAGCGGGTCAATACGTTGTTGTTAACGCCGGCTCAGGCGGGCACCTGAGTGAGCAAGGAGTCTGTGCCGATGTATTTTATAAGGCTGCACAAGAGTTAAGTGAGCGCTTAAATATCCCGACGGTGGTCGTATTTGGGGCTAATTACCCTGACGCTTTGCCAGTATCGAGCGACCCCTTGGTGCATGTTGTCGGTGGCTTGAGTAATGCTGAGTTTATTGCTTTACTGGCTAATGCCAAGATGGGTCTGCTGAGTGCCGGCGATGCTTTATTACAAGCGATTGCTTTGCAGCTCCCTTGTGTTGCCGCGCCCGTTTCTAAAGATCAGCCTAAGCGCCTAGCAATGTGCTCTGCACAGGGGTTAGTGCATGCTGCGCCGTTAAACCGTAACACGCTGACTGCACAAGCGGTAGCACTGCTCAATGATGAACAGCAGTGGGCAAGCATACAAAACGCTTTGCAGGGGCGTGCGCAATTGCATAGCCAAGATTTCATTGCCAAGCAATTTCAAGAGTTGTTGGCGTTATAGAGCGTTTAGGGTATCGAGGTAAGCTTGCTCTAAGCGTTGCCAATGGTGTTCTTGCCAATGAAAACTGGGCTGTCGAGCGGCTTCTTTAGCGAAACTACGTTGCAAGCGGGCGATATTCTGCTGCTGCCATTGTTGCTTGGGAATGCGCAGCTCGCCACGATCAAAATCGATAACATGGGCCTGGTTGTCAGCGCCAAACAAAATATTATTAATATTTAAATCGGCATGATACACCCCGGCTTGATGGAAGCGAGCCAGGGTGGTGCCGATATGGCTTATCAGCGTATCTTCTAGGGGCGCGGAAACTAGCTTTTCACACAAACTTTGCGCCCCTGGTAGTGCCCGGGTGATAATGTCGCCTCGGTAAATTAAGCCGTTGCGGCGAATCATGGCAGCTATGGGTTCAACTACAGGCAGGCCTTGTTCATGAAGTTGGCAGGTGAGGGCGAACTCTTTGTATACTCGGGTGTTGGCTAAACCAGTATAAAAATACTGATCGCTCAGCACCTTACCAATCAATCCGCCGCGCCAATAGTGGCGAAGCACTGCCCGTAAACCCTGATGTTCGAAAAAATAGGTGGTTGCTCGGCCGCTTTTTTGTGCATAGACCTTATTTTGCTTTAACCAAAACGTCGGCTCGAACCAATGTTCCTGCACAGATTGCGCCGGGTATTTGTACGTTAATAGCGTGTGCTTGGAAGAAAGTGGGCGAGTATGCATGAGTGTTACAAGGCAAACAAAATAATGGCGCTAGTGTAGCTGCTTTTGGAGTCAGGTTAAACCGCTTCACGCTTGCATTGCGCTGGGGTTGCTTTACCATTTGCGAAGATTAATTGCTATTAGGAAATACCGCGTGCCACTAGAGTCTGTGCAATCCATTTGTATCCTTCGTTTGTCTGCGATTGGCGATGTGTGTCATGCCGTCAGTGCCGTGCAAGCTATTCAAAAAGTGCATCCTAATGCCAAGATTACCTGGGTGATTGGCAAGGTTGAAGCCATGCTATTGCAAGGGTTACCGGGGGTCGAGCTGGTGGTGTTTGATAAAAAGCAGGGAAGGGCAGCTTTTAAAGCTTTAAAGCAACGCTTTAAAGGCCAGCGCTTTGACGTGTTATTGAACATGCAAGTGGCTTTTAGAGCGGGCTTGGTTAGCCGTTGTATTCCTGCGAGGGTGAAATTCGGCTTCGATAAAGCACGTTCAAAAGAACTGCACAGCTTATTCATTAATAAACGCATCGACGCTAAGAGTGAACCTCATGTGCTCGAAGGCTTTATGCAATTTGCCGAGCAATTAGGGGTGCAAGATTTTACCCCACACTGGCAGTTGCCCTTGAGCGGGGCAGATAAAGCCAAAGCCATTGAGCTGGTGGGCGACAATGGCGATCCGTTATTGGTGATAAGCCCTGCGGCAAGTAAAGCGGAGCGTAATTGGCTACCTGAACGTTATGCTGCTGTTGCCAGGTATGCGGCGAGTAAAGGTTTCAAGGTGGCACTCACCGGCGGTCCGACCGACATGGAGCGCGCTTTAGCCGCTGATATTATCAGCCAGTGCGATTTTGAGGTGAATAACTTGGTGGGCCAAACCTCGCTTAAAGAGCTGACCTGCGTGTTGGCTTTGGCCACTGTGGTACTGGCTCCCGATACCGGTCCGGCGCATATGGCAACGACCCAAGGCACACCCGTTATTGGCCTATATGCGCACTCAAACCCGAAGCGAACCGGGCCCTACCTATCGCAGCAGTACGTAGTGGAAAGCTATTTTGACGCGGTTAAAGAACAGCATGGTAAGCCTGCTGAGCAGTTACCTTGGGGCACGCGGGTTAAAGGTGAGCTAATGCATCGCATTAGTGTTGAAGCTGTGACCGCGATGTTTGATAAAGTTGTACACGAGCACCGATTATGAGCAATAGAGCCGTTTTTTTAGACCGCGATGGCGTTATTAATGTCGACCATGCCTATGTCCACAAACCCGAAGATTTTGAGTTTATTGCGGGCGTGTTTGCCGCCTGTCGCAGTTTTCAACAGCGTGGCTATCGACTGATAATTGTCACGAATCAATCGGGTATTGCCCGTGGCTATTACAGCGAACAACAATTTGCTGAACTTACTACCTGGATGAAAGAGCAGTTTTTACAGCACGATGTGCGCATTGATGAGGTGTATTACTGTCCTCATCACCCCACTAAGGGGATAGGCGACTACCGCCAGCAGTGTGGCTGTCGTAAGCCTGAACCGGGCATGTTGCAACGCGGCATTGCTGCGTTTAACCTCGACCCCGAGCACTGTGTCATGGTCGGTGACAAACATGGCGATATCCAAGCTGCACAGCGCTGTGGCATTGGCACTAAAGTGTTGGTGCGTAGCGGCCAAAAGTTTGACCAAAAGGCGCAAAGTGATGCCGATTACACCTGCGACGCGCTCGCTGATGTGCCTGCACTGCTGTGAGGGAATCTTTACATCCGGGATGGGTTACCACGCTGTGCTGTGGTCCAACCGCGTGTACAAACAATGCAATTGTACGTGTAACCTTTTACAATACCCCTAACTTTGTTTAACAAGCGAACCTACCCACGTCTTTGACGTAGCATGGGTCCCCCGTTCAAGTATTGGAGAAATCTATGAGAGCCTCTGCGTTTTATACTCAACTGCAAGCGCAAATCGAGCAAGTCAAAGCCGATGGCCTATACAAAAGCGAGCGCATTATTACCTCGCAGCAACAGGCTGAAATTGACGTTGCCAGCGGCGATAAAGTGATTAACTTTTGTGCTAATAACTACCTTGGTTTAGCGAATCATCCAGAGCTTATTAAAGCAGCGCAACAAGGCTTGAACGACCATGGTTTCGGTGTTGCTTCCGTGCGTTTTATCTGTGGTACGCAAGACATTCACAAAACCCTTGAAAGCAAAATCAGTGACTTTTTACAAACCGAAGACACCATTCTTTACTCTTCTTGTTTTGACGCCAATGCGGGTCTTTTTGAGACCATTCTTGGCCCTGAAGACGCCATTATTTCCGATGCGCTAAACCATGCCTCAATTATCGACGGTGTGCGTCTATGTAAAGCAAAGCGTTTCCGCTATGCCAACAATGATATGGCCGACCTTGAGCAGCAACTGATTGCCGCTGATGAAGCAGGCGCTAAAACCAAGCTGATCGCCACTGACGGCGTGTTCTCAATGGATGGCGTGATTTGTAACCTTGAAGCGCTGTGTGATTTAGCTGATAAGTACGATGCCCTCGTTATGGTCGATGACTCTCATGCTGTAGGCTTTGTTGGTGAAAACGGCCGTGGTACGCCTGAGTACTGTGGCGTGTTAGACCGTGTCGATATTATCACTGGTACCCTAGGTAAGGCGTTAGGCGGCGCATCAGGCGGTTATACCTCAGGTAAGAAAGAAATCGTTGAGTGGCTACGCCAACGCTCACGTCCTTATTTGTTCTCGAACTCGCTGGCACCATCCATAGTGACTGCGTCAATAAAAGTGCTGGATATGCTGGCTGATGGCAAAGAGTTGCGCGATACTTTATGGTCCAATGCGGCTTACTTCCGCGAGCAAATGGAAGCGGCGGGTTTCACTTGTGCTGGTAAAGATCATGCCATTATTCCGGTGATGCTAGGAGATGCCAAGCTCGCTGGGCAAATGGCCGATAAACTACTGGCTGAAGGCATTTATGTCACTGGGTTCTCATTCCCTGTGGTGCCAAAAGGGCAGGCGCGTATTCGTACCCAAATCTCTGCTGCACACAGCAAAGCGCAACTCGACAAAGCCATTGATGCCTTTATTCGTATCGGCAAAGAGTTGGGCGTAATTTAGGAGCGCAGTGATGAAAGCATTATCAAAATTAAAGGCTGAAACCGGGATTTGGATGACTGATGCGCCAAAACCGGAAGTGGGCCATAACGATTTATTGATTAAAATTCGTAAAACCGCTATTTGCGGCACCGATGTGCATATCTACAACTGGGATGAGTGGGCGCAAAACACCATTCCGGTGCCTATGGTGGTAGGTCATGAGTATGTCGGTGAGGTTGTCGATATGGGCCAGGAAGTACGAGGCTTTGAAGTCGGCGACCGGGTTTCTGGTGAAGGTCATATTACCTGTGGTCATTGTCGTAATTGTCGTGCCGGGCGTGTACATTTGTGTCGTAATACCACAGGTGTGGGCGTTAACCGTGAAGGCAGCTTTGCGGAATACTTGGTTATTCCGGCGTTCAATGCCTTTAAGATCCCCGATAACATCTCCGATGAGCTGGCCTCTATTTTTGACCCGTTTGGCAACGCTGTACACACTGCTTTGTCGTTCGATTTGGTCGGTGAAGATGTATTAATCACCGGCGCTGGCCCGATTGGTATTATGGCTGCAGCTGTAGCTAAGCACGTTGGCGCACGCAATGTGGTGATCACCGACATCAACGAGTACCGCCTTGATTTGGCCCGTAAGATGGGCGCCACACGGGCCGTTAACGTCAGTGAAGAAAAGCTCGAAGACGTGATGACAGAGTTAGGGATGACAGAGGGCTTTGATGTTGGCTTAGAGATGTCAGGGGTGCCGGTGGCATTCAACTCTATGCTTGATAACATGAACCACGGCGGCAAGATAGCCATGCTGGGTATTCCGCCCTCAGATATGGCTGTAGACTGGAACCAAGTTATTTTCAAAGGCTTGGTAATCAAGGGTATTTATGGCCGTGAGATGTTTGAAACCTGGTACAAAATGGCCAGCTTGATTCAGTCAGGTCTTGATATTTCCCCTGTGATCACTCATCAATTCAATATCGATGACTTTCAGCAAGGTTTCGACACGATGTTGTCGGGGCAGTCAGGTAAAGTTATCCTCGATTGGCAATAAGTAGCCTATGAAGGCGGCTAAGCCGCCTTTTCAGTGTTTAGTAAAATTGGAGTCCCATGGCTTTTAAACATATCTCGGTGTCGCAGACACATGAATTACTAAACGACGATAATGTCGTTATTGCTGATATACGTGACCCGAACAGTTTCGCAAGCGGCCATATTCCTGGTTCCGAGCATTTGAGTAATAGTAATATCGGTGAGTTCATGCTGCATAAGGAGTATGAGCAACCTATTATTATTGTGTGTTACCACGGTATTAGCTCGCAAGGCGCTGCTGGTTACTTAGCTGAGCAAGGGTTTGATGACGTATACAGTATGGATGGCGGCTTTGACGCCTGGGCGAAGCAATTTCCACAGTCGGTTGAAAAATGATTGAACTAGGGAGCACCAATAACGTGCGTGCTGCTCAAGGGTTTATTGATTACTTGAGTACTCAAGGGCTGCATGGCGAGCTCAAACCTGCACAGCAGGGGCATGTAATTATTGCTGTTGATCCGGAGCATTTTCATGCTGTTCAGCCGTTATGGAATGAGTTTAAAGCAGAGCCGAATCATCCGCGATACAGTGATGCCGCTTGGCAAAGTGGGCGTACAGATTCAGGCTTGGTTTACAGCGGCAATAAGCTTAATTTGTGGCAACGCTTCAACGGGCTAAGTTTATTGGTTAAAAGCGTCAGTATTATCAGTGTGATTATCTATGCGCTGTTTTTATTGGGCCAGTTTAGCCATATATTCCCACTGTTACAGTTTAAAGCATCGCAGCCGCTCTCTTGGATAACGCCAGCAGTCGTTCATTTCTCTGCAATTCATTTGATATTTAATGTGCTGTGGTGGTTGACGTTAGGGCCTGCTATCGAACGCCAGACATCGAAACTCACTTTATTGAGTGTATTTTTACTTGGCTCTTTGGCCAGCGCGTGGGCGCAATATACTATGGTCGGCCCTAATTTCGGTGGTCTCTCAGGTGTTGTGTATGCGCAGGTAGGGTTTTGTTGGATTTATCCTTTGCTAGCGAAAACTAAACCGATGATGACCAAGGCGATGATTGGTTTTCTGTTACTGTGGCTAGTTTTTGGTTTTACCGATACTTTCTTTATGCCTATGGCCAACTGGGCGCATTTAGGCGGTTTAGTCAGCGGTATCGTGTTAGCGCTAGTGATGGCCTTTGGAAGTAATAAAAAAGCGGCTTAAACCGCTTTTTTATTACTCGTGATGTTAGTGATAAAGGTATTTGGTAAACAGTACATCGCGAATAATATCTTTACCGGTTTCCTGCTTTAGTAAGGTTTTTAGCCGTTCGATGCATTTCTGTCTTATCTCTTCGCGGCCCGTTAAACTTTTGATTTTATCCTCTGGCTCTTGCGATAAGATTTCAACAATGGCGTCACGCAGCAGTGGCATGTGATGTTCAACCACTGAAATATTGCCAACATCTTCTAACATCAGATCGACAGTCACTCGCACATAGCCGAGCTTCTTACTTGATTGGCTGATGTAGTTCGCGACGATATCAGGCTCAAAGCCATAATAACCAACATCTCCCGCCGCCTTTGCGGGGCTGAACATGAGCAGAGTAAAGGCACTGACAAGTAATAGTTTGAGCGCTCGAGGCATAATAATTAGTGTGCTAGTTTTCATCAAGTTATCCATATTTTAGCGCGCTTAGCGATTTATCGTCCAGATTTATTAGTAAAGGGGTTACTGTGCTCTGTGAGAGCTTTTGCCATTAGTGTAGCAGTGGTATGATCGAAGCAATAGTCGAATCAAGGTAGTATGTTTTGCCTGCACACCCTATACCTCTTCGCGCGCAGTGGATAAGCATCGAGCACGCTAAGGTGACTGACACACTAGCCGATTGGCTACTGGAGTCTGGCTCGCTAACGAAGCGTTTAAAGTCACAGTGCCAACAATTTGCGGTGGAAGTTCTAAGTGAAAAAGTGGTAGCCAGTCGCTTTTGCGACCACGCTATTTTCAAGCCCCCCGGTACGAATGTGCGTGTGCGTGAAGTGTTGCTGTTTTGCGATAATGAACCTATGGTCTATGCGCAAACTTGGCTTCCTGAACAGCAGTCGCAGCAAGGGGTTGATTTAGCCCATTTGGGAAATAATCCATTGGGCGAAGTGATTTTCCAAGACCCGCAAATCCAACGAGTAGGTATGGAGGTGGCTGATTTCGCTCACAATCAGAGTCTGGCTGAGCTTACACACTCGTTAAAGCTGCCTGGTGGGCCGCTATGGGGACGCCGTAGTTGCTTCAGTTTAACGAACCAACAAATAATGGTGTGCGAGATATTTTTACCCGGAGCCTATCCTTACCTATGAAACTAGCACCACTTAAGGCGATGCATTGGCCTTACTATAAGCAATTGATGCGTATTGATAAGCCTATCGGCACCTTGCTACTGCTGTGGCCCACTTTTTGGGCTTTGTGGCTTGCTGGTGCAGATTGGCCGCCGGTGAGTCTCGCGGTAATTTTTGCCTTGGGGGTGTTCGTTATGCGTAGCGCAGGGTGCGTGATCAATGACTTTGCCGATCGTAATGTTGATGGTGCGGTGCAGCGGACTCAACAACGCCCTCTGGCAGCAGGAATCGTGAGTGCCGGTGAGGCGCTGAGCTTATTCGCTTTGCTGGTGGTTATGGCTTTTGCGCTAGTGCTATTACTTAACTGGCAGACGATATTACTGTCATTTGGGGCGCTTGCCTTGGCTGCGTGTTATCCCTTTATGAAACGTTATACCCATTTACCCCAAGTGGTGTTAGGAGCTGCGTTTAGCTGGGCAATTCCAATGGCTTACATGGCTACTATCGAAGCGCTGCCGATACATGCATGGTTACTGTTTTTTGCCAATGTAGTGTGGACTGTCGCGTATGACACCTTGTATGCGATGGTGGATAGGGATGATGATGTCAAAATAGGTATCAAATCCACCGCTATTTTATTTGGTCGTTACGACCTTCTGGCGGTGGCTTTATTGGATGTCACCTTTATTGCACTGTTGGCCTATATCGGCTTGGATATGCAACTTTTTTGGCCATTTTGGCTTGGTCTCAGCATTGCGACTATGTTGTTGGTGCGACAGCTTTACTTGTGTCGCCACCGAGAGCGAGCCGCGTGTTTCAATGCATTTTTGAATAACCACTATGTCGGCCTAGCCATTTTTATGGGCATTGCCGTTAGCTTGCTTTAATTCGGCGGGTCAACAAAGCCGGCGACAGAATTATTCTTGCGAAACCAGCCAGCGATAGAGAAGCGCGACTGCTTTGCTGGCAATACCTCATGCATAAATAGCTCACTTTCAAACACAACCAGTGTGCCACAGCGGGGAGCTACGCGCCGGGCAACTAATTTGGAGCGCGGTTGATAGATCACTAACTCGCCTCCCTCATCAGGGGTGTTTAGGTAGCAAACCGTAGTAAATACACGGTTCGAGCGCCCCTTAAAAGCATCGTAATGCTTTTTATAGAAGTCCCCAGGCTGATAGTGGGCAAAGTGGCATTCATAATCGAACAGGCCAAGGAAAAAATGTCGGTTAATGTGCAGGCGCAATGCCTCCATTAAAGCTATGTAGTCTTGCTCTGCTTGTGAGTGTCCGCTAAACCACAAAGTTTTGTCTTTTCTTATTTGCTCGTTATGTTGAAACTCTTGGCGGCGGCCAATTCCAGCTGGTGAAAAGGCATCGTATTGTTGTTGCGCTGTATTCAGGAGCTGGCTGGTTAAAGAGCTCGGTAATGCCTGTTCAATCACAGCATAACCGTGCTGATGCACATCATCGATGATCTGTGCAAATAATGGTTCTTGATTCACATGCGGAAATTCAAGTCAAAAGGTGGCTTAGTATACCCTTGAAATGACAAAGCACTACTGTTTATTGGTGTAAATGTGGGCACATTGATAGATGAGCCTCGCCTTGGCTGCTATTTTTTTAATGGCTTGCCACTTAAGGAGGAGTAGTAATACTCGCCCAAGTTTGAGCGAGTAGGTAGGTGTTTATTTAGAAGCTGCGAAGAGTTAAGCACTCAAGTGTCGAGCGCTGGCAACTTGTTCAATCACATCTAATAATTGAATAATGTGTTGTTGCTGCTCCACTTGCTCTTGGGTTTTGACGATTAAACGTGAGTGCGCTTCATCACTGGCTTGCAGACATATAAGGTCATCGTGGTTGTTGATGGCATTTGTATGTTCAATGCCGCCAATGGCAATGCTTTGCCCGTTGGTCACCGCGTTAATCACCTCTTCTAGGCTACCTAAACGCAGGCCATTGCCCTTGCGCAGTACGTCGGCAGCCTCTTTTATCATGCTTTGCACATGTTGGCTTTGCGAAAAACAACCAAACAGCGGGTAGGCATCAAGGTCATGTAAGGTGACGCTGGCTTTATGTGCTAGAGGGTGGTTGCGACTTGCAAAGAGTACGAGCTGATCCGGTAGATGGATATCGCTCCCACCGAGGCAGGCGTTTTCTTCACTGACAAAAATATCAATTTCGCCTCGTTTCAGACGAGAATGTAGCTCTTGCTGATCTTGTAGCTGCATCTCGATTTTCACTTCAGGGTGCTGTGCCATAAACTGACCGCAAGACATGGGCACAATGGAGCTTGCTGAGCTGGTATAGCCAATTACAACACGGTTTTCACTTTTGCCACTGAGTTTGTCGAGTAATTGTTTGGTACGTGCATATTCATCTAGGGTATTTTGGCAAAAACGTAAAAAAACTTCGCCTTCCTTCGTTAATATGACTGAGCGTGTAGAGCGTGATACTAGTTGATGACCAACTTCCTCTTCCAAAGTTTGAATGCTTCGTGTTAATGCGGAGGTACTAATGTTGGTTTTTTCTGCCGCTTGGCGAAAATGGCGCAAAGAGCCAAGGGCGAGGAATTGTTTAAGTTGTTCGAATCTCACTTTTAATTCCTTTTAAGTAAGTTATTAGGTGTATGGATTGGGGTTAATCCTCCTCAATACTAGTACATTGTACCTGAAATAAAAAGATGTCTTTTGTAACAAATTTTTCAAGTTCATCGTGGGGTTAATTAATAATAATCATCAGTCAGGGTAGCGGTTTTTTATAGCAATGAATTCATCAATATTTTTGATCATTAATTCGACTAAAGTCGGGTCGAAATGGTGCCCTTTTTGTTGTTCTATAAAGTCTATTATATCCTCCATAGGCCAAGCCTTTTTATAACAGCGTTCGCTCCCTAGTGCGTCAAATACGTCTGCCAGAGCCGTAATTCTGCCAACAATGTGAATGGCCTCTTTGGCAAGGCCTTTAGGGTATCCAGAGCCATCCCATTTTTCATGGTGTTGGCCGGCGATTATTGCACCACATTGTAAAATTTCGTTACTGGATCTGTGGAGTATTTCGTAACCCACTTGTGCATGTTGTTGCATTATTTCCCATTCTTGATCATTGAGCTTTCCAGGCTTATTTAAAATATGATCCGGGATGCTTATTTTGCCAATATCATGTAACGGCGATGCCAGTTTAAGTACTTCAGCTTGATAATCACTTAAGCCATAAAGTGTTGCCAATAGATAACTGTAATTAGCCACCCTTTTTACATGAGAACCGGTCTCTTTCGAGCGTTTTTCCACGGCTTCACCGAGAATATACGACAGCTCTTTTTGCGACTCTCTTACCGTTTCCCGTAATTTTAAGTTGTTGTAAGCCAGCGCCACGTTATTGGCGAAAAACTCTAGTAATTGGTGTTCATGAGTATTCAAGTGGGCGCCGCGATCTACATATAGCATGGTCTCCATGCCATTTTGACCTGGGAAGTAACCGACATAGTTACTATCATTTTTTATTGAACGTTTGCGCTGGTGAGCACTGTGGAAATCTTGGCGCACATTGTGTGGCAGTTTACTAATGTCTGACTCGGGAGGGTGTCCTGAAGCCGCGAGCAATTTAAACTCAGTATCTTCTTGGTTGCTGCTGTAGGTCACCGCAGCACAGTATAGCTCGGCATCTTCTAGGCCCAGTATATGGGAAATGTTATTGAGCACCACGGACGCAAATTGGTGGATGCTGTCACACTTGAGAAACACCGTAGAGGCGTTGATGATGCGTTCTAACCCTTGTTTCTGGCGGTTAATTAGTTGAATATCGCGATATCCGCGCAGCGCCGAATAAACCAACGTTTTGAGTTTTATAGCGGTAAGCTCAGTTTTATTTTTGTAATCGTTAATGTCGTAGTCGCGGATAATCGACTCTTCGGGAGCTTCTCCTGGTTGCCCTGTGCGTAAAATAAGACGGATATCATGGTTATCAATTTGCTCGCGAATATGCTTTATAAGCATCAATCCGGCGTGATTGGTTTCCATAACTACATCGACTAGCGCGACAGCGAAAGTGCTATCTTGTTCCAGCAATTCGATAGCTTCTTGTGCTGAATAGACGTGTGTTAATTCTACATAGCGATGTTCGAACTCAAAGTTAGAGAGCACTAACCGAGTGACATGGTGAATATCTTGGTCGTCATCAACAACAAGTACACGCCAAGGCGGTAAACTAGTTTCTGTTGTTTGTGTTTCTGCGTCATCGACTTCGGAAAAAAGATACTCACTCACACTGGGTTCCACCATTTCAGGTCAATGTAACCTGAGTATAGGTGAGATTTATTTCTCTGGTGAGTGAGAATGTTTTCCTATGCTTTCTAATTCAATGGCAATCGCATCACAGGAAATATGTATTTCGTAAAGAGAGGTGAGCAAAGAGACCATGAGTGCCACTAAGCTTATGCCAAATAAGGCCGTGCCTAGAGGGGTAAACTCAACAAATAACGCAAACATCGCTAGGGTACACAGTAAAAAAGACGCCACCCCCCAAAATTGCATACTGCGGATAAGTCGAATTCGCTTCTTTAAGTTTAATATTTGCTCAATCACGAAGGGCCGGATTTGCTCGCCTTCGCGGGCATTAAGTTCGCGGATCAGTTGTGCCAGTACGAGAAAACGATTGGTATAGGCTAACAGGAGAAGAGAAATCGCTGGAAAAAGCAGTGCAGGGGTGGTTAATGTCATCATTTTTTCCAATTTTTATGTGTATAATTAGGGAATGTTAACTATGGGCTAGACATTTTTACAAATAACGGGCTTAATGTTAACAATTTGCCGCTCGCCAATTCAAAAGCTAAGGCAAAAGACAAGATTAATCAAGAATATGCGTATGCGTAGAGGGCTCGTGTCGGTGATACGGTGCCGCACGTTGATGCAAAGGGGGAGAGATGGCTATCAACAGTGGTGAATACCATCACAATGAAGTAACGGATAAATTAGCAAGTGACTTCGCACAACGTTGTGCTGATTTGTTCAATGTTGAGCCAGAGCAGTTAAATCAAGCCTTGGCGGCTTCATCCAGTGATCAACAAGTAAATCAACTTGCCGCGCAATTAAGTCAGCAGCTGAGCATTGCTCTCGTTGCAGCGCAGCTGGGTCGTGGTGGAGATAGCGCAGAGCTAGACGAATTGCGTAATGAGCTTAGTGCTATTAAAGAGCGCTATGCCAAACAGAATCGTCAGTTACTAGAAGCGCAGCAGGAAAATGCGCAGTATGCCGATGAGCATGTTCAGCTAAAGCAAAAACAACATGAACTGGCGGCATTGAAGCATCGTTTAACGGAGCTTGAGAGCGATAATTACAATTCGCAAAGTGAGCGCCAAGAGTTACTGGATGCCGTAACAGCGTTGCGAGAGGAAAAAACACGGTTGGAGCAAGACAACCAATCGTTGAAGCAGGCGCTTGAGAGCCAACGTCAAAGCAATATGGCGTGGCAAGAAAAACTGCAAGAAGTGTCTTCGCAACAGCAAGGTAACGAGCAGCTCGAACAGCAGCTCACTGATCTGCAAAAAGAAAATGAAGCTGTTGCAGAGCAACTGGCTCACTACGAACAGCTTGTTAGCCGTCAGAATCAGCAACTCTCGGAGCTGTCTGAAAAGCTGAATGAAACAGAGCAGCAAGGTGAAAATCACCAGCTTACTGTTGAGCGCTTACAGCAACTAGGTGAGCAGCTACGTGAACAGCTCAGCGAGGAACAAGCTGCGGTTGCTCAACATAAGGAAGAAAATCAGCAACTCATTGAGCGTTTAGAGCGCCAAGATGCGAGTAGCGGCGATATGGCTCAGCAAATTGAGCAGTCGCAGCAGAAAATCGAGCAACTTACGGCACAGCTGGGCACCATTGATGAGTTGAAGCAGCAAATGCAAGCGCAAAGCGAGCAGCATGAGCAAGCTCTGCAAGAACAAGCGCAACAGCAACAAGCTCAATTTGAACAGCAGCAGCAACAGTGGCAAGCGCGGTTAGAGGAATTAGAGCAGGGCTTAGCTGAGAAGCAATCGCAAACCGAAGAGCTGGATCAACAGAAGCAATCGCTTGCTGAAGAGCTTGAGCAACATAAAGTACGTTGTGAGCAAGAAGAGCAAGAAATAGAAGAGTTGAAGAAGCAAATTCAAGAGCTGACCAACCGCCATCGCGATGAGCGAGAGCGTAATGAAAGCTTGCGTTCACGTATTGATAATGATTCACGACAAGCTCGCCAAGCTTTTGATAGCTTACGTTCTGAACACATCGAACTCAAAGATGAGCTAGAGCAAGCACAAGAGAAAATGATGGAATACAAACTGAAATTTGACTACGCCCAGAAGCAGCTGCAAAGCGATTCGTAGTGGATTTCAAGTGGGTTAAGGTCTTCGACGCTGAGCACGGCGTCGAGGCCAATATCATTAAAGGTCGCCTACAACATGCTGGTATAGAAAGTCGTTTGACCGGCGAGGCTCTGCAAGGGGCCTTGGGAGAGATCCCTTTCATAGAGGCTGGCGTTGGTGTGTGGGTGTACGATATAAAACTGTCCGCCGCCCAACAAATCTTGTTAGAATATCGACAATCGAAAACATCCGCGCAGAAGTGGCAATGCCACCATTGTCAGCAGTGGAACCCTGCAAGCTTTGATCTGTGTTGGTCCTGCATGAAAGAAAAACATGAACAAGCCCAATAACTTTCAGCGTATTCGTGAGTTGAATACGGTGCAAAAAGCTGCGTTAGCGGCAGCCTTAATGGAACGTATGCTTCCTAACTACTCGCTATTCAGTGATGCACTTGAATTTGGAGATCCCGCAGTACTCAAAAATGCACTCGCTTTATGTTGGGAAAAAATTCTTTTACCAAAAAGTAAGATTAGTATCGAGAAGTTAGTCGAGAAAGTTGAGCCAAATGTGCCAGAAGTGTCTGATTTTGATGTCTTTGGTGTATATCCAGCTATCGATGCGGCAACCGCGCTGCTAACGCTTTTGCATGGGATTCAAAGCAAGGATGAGCAAGAGTACGTCAACGTATGCAAGATTGCTCAAGGTACAGTAGCACGATTGATTGAGTATCAGTTTGAGCTGGACGAGCAACCTTATCAAGCCAAAGATGTAAACCAACACCCATTAATGGAATACGAGGTTGGGGTGCTAAGTGAGTTAATTGACTTTGTCTCGGCCTTGAATCGCATTGATAAAGACAATGTTAAAGCCTTGCGCCATCTTGCTGTAGAGGATGGGCACACTAACATTGGTGTAGAAATTTAGCCCAACGCCACATATCACATGCGCTGGTATAAGCGTCCCCAAGCTTGCCCAGCGCGTTTTTCCTTTCGCAACTGCCAGTTATCAGGAGCAGTGAAGTCGGCGTTATTCGCCTCCACTTCCACATACACTAAAGCATCGTCAGCTAGCCAACCATTTTCTTCCAAGGCTTGGGCACATTTATAGGCGAGTCCCTTATTAAAAGGTGGGTCAATAAAAGCAATATCATAAGCCGCACTGCTTGGTTGAGCTAACAGAGATAACGCATCCCCTTGTTGTACACTCACGTTTAGCATGTCAAGGAGTGCTGCGTTATCGCGTAGTTGCTGTGCTGCTTTAGGCTCCAACTCAAACAGAGTCACTTGTTTGGCAAATCGCGATTGGGCTTCAAACCCTAGGCTGCCGGCACCTGCAAAGCAATCTAATACCTGGGCATCACGAATATCCATCATGAGCCAATTAAAAACGGTTTCTTTTACGCGATCTGTGGTTGGTCTTAGGCCTTCAATATCATGTACTGGTAACTTTCTGCCTCTATGTTGACCACCAATAATGCGTATTTGCCCTGTTTTTGTTGTGCGTTTATGTGCGGGTTTTGCGGCTTTTCTATTGATGGGCATGCATTTACTCACTATATGCTTTTTCCACAGGCTGGGAAAATGGTAATATAACGCGCAATTATAAATAATATTTGTGGCTAACGACAGCTGCTTTAAAAGGCGAGTGCATCGCCATGACTGGAAATATGGTTTCATACAATGGCTAAAAAAAGTAAGTTTCTGTCCTGGTTTGGATTAGGTAAAAAAGAAGAGCAAGCAAAACAAGAAGAACAGGAACGCCTTGCAAAAGAGCAGGCTGAGCGTGAAGAGCAGGAGCGCTTAGCGAAAGAACAAGCAGAACGTGAAGAGCAGGAGCGTTTAGCGAAAGAACAAGCCGAGCGTGAAGAGCAAGAGCGCTTAGCGAAAGAACAGGCAGAACGTGAACAGCAGGAACGTTTAGCGAAAGAGCAGGCAGAACGTGAACAGCAGGAGCGCTTAGCTAAAGAACAAGCAGAACGTGAACAGCAGGAGCGCCTAGCTAAAGAACAAGCCGAGCGTGAAGAGCAGGAACGTTTAGCTAAAGAACAAGCAGAACGTGAACAGCAGGAGCGCCTAGCTAAAGAACAAGCCGAGCGTGAACAGCAGGAGCGCTTAGCTAAAGAACAAGCTGAACGTGAAGAGCAGGAGCGTTTAGCTAAAGAACAGGCAGAACGCGAACAGCAAGAGCGCTTAGCGAAAGAGCAGGCAGAACGTGAACAGCAGGAACGCTTAGCTAAAGAGCAAGCAGAGCGTGAACAGCAGGAGCGTTTAGCGAAAGAACAGGCAGAACGTGAAGAGCAAGAACGTTTAGCGAAAGAACAAGCAGAACGTGAACAGCAGGAGCGCTTAGCTAAAGAACAAGCTGAACGTGAAGAGCAGGAGCGTTTAGCTAAAGAACAGGCAGAACGCGAACAGCAAGAGCGCTTAGCGAAAGAGCAGGCAGAACGTGAACATCAGGAACGCTTAGCTAAAGAGCAAGCAGAGCGTGAACAGCAGGAGCGTTTAGCGAAAGAACAGGCAGAACGTGAAGAGCAAGAACGTTTAGCGAAAGAACAAGCAGAACGTGAAGAGCAAGAACGCCTCGCCCAAGAGCAGGCAGAAAAAGCGGCCGTAGCTGAGAAAAAGCCAGGATTCTTCTCACGACTCAAAAAAGGGCTATTAAAAACCAAGTCAAACATCGGCTCCGGCTTTGCGTCTATATTTAGCGGCAAAAAAATTGACGATGAATTATTCGAAGAGCTAGAAACACAATTACTAACAGCCGATGTCGGTGTTGATACCACCGTGAAGTTGATTGATAGCCTTACCGATGCAGCAGATCGCAAGCAGCTCAAAGATGGCGAGGCTTTATATGAGCTACTGAAGCAAGAGATGGCAACAATGTTAGCAAGTGCTGAGCAGCCATTAAACCTTGAGGGCAAAGATGGACCGTTTGTCATACTTATGGTCGGTGTTAATGGTGTCGGTAAAACCACCACCATAGGTAAGCTTGCTAAACAGTATCAACAACAAGGGAAGTCGGTAATGCTTGCCGCAGGCGATACCTTCCGTGCAGCAGCGGTAGAACAACTGCAGGTGTGGGGAGAGCGCAATGATATTCCCGTTATCGCGCAGCATACCGGAGCTGATAGCGCTTCTGTGGTCTTTGATGCTTTCCAAGCTGCAAAAGCGCGCAACGTTGATGTGCTGATTGCTGACACCGCCGGGCGCTTGCAAAATAAAGATAATCTAATGCAAGAGCTTGAAAAAATAGCGCGAGTGATGAAAAAAATAGACCCTGAAGCACCCCATGAAGTGATGTTGACCATTGATGCGGGAACAGGTCAAAATGCGATAAGCCAAGTAAAGCTATTTGATCAGGCCGTTGGTTTGACCGGTATCACTTTGACTAAACTAGATGGCACGGCGAAAGGGGGAGTCATATTCGCCATAGCCGATCAGTTTAAAACACCTATTCGCTATATTGGTGTGGGTGAAAGCATCGATGACTTGCGCACTTTCAAAAGTGATGACTTTATAGAGGCGCTGTTTAGCAACGAACAATAATTACCCTAACATTGGGAAATAATAACAATGATAAAGTTCCAAGAGGTCAGTAAAACCTACCCGGGGGGGCATCGAGCCTTAGAGAAAATCAGCTTTCATATCGAAAAAGGAGAGTTGGCTTTTCTCACCGGGCACAGTGGCGCTGGTAAGAGTACGCTGCTTAAGCTTATTAGCTTAATGGAGCGCCCTTCAGCTGGTAAAGTCGCCATTAATGGCGTAGACCTCGCTGCTATCAAAGCAAAGCAAATTCCATTTGTGCGCCGCGATATAGGTATTATTTTTCAAAATCATCGACTTCTTGAACGTTACTCCGTGTTTGATAATGTCGCGTTACCGCTGATTATTGAAGGGGCACATCGCAAGCAATTAGAAAAGCGTGTCTATGCTGCGCTGGATAAAGTGGGGCTCAGTGATAAAGCCCGCTGTAATCCAACAACTCTCTCTGGGGGTGAACAACAACGGGTGGGCATAGCCCGCGCAATCGTTAACTCCCCACCTTTGCTGCTCGCGGATGAGCCCACAGGTAACTTAGACCCAGAGTTATCGATGGAAATTCTGCAATTATTTGAAGACTTCAACCGCCATGGTACTTCTGTGCTTATCGCCACTCACGATCTTGGTTTAATAGCGCGGATGAAATATCGTAGCCTGACGCTTAAAGAAGGCCGTCTGCTCAGTGATCCACTGGCTCAGGAGGCGCTCTCATGAGTCTATTATTTAAAGGCCGGGAAACTGATTATCAGCGCAAAGGCCACTCGCCCGTTGCACGCATGTACTTCGGTATTATTAATACGATTCGTCAAGGGGTGCAGAGCTTAGGAGAGATGTGGCGTACACCAACTGCATCAATGATGACAATCCTTGTACTGGGACTAAGCTTAACCTTACCTTCTACTTTGTACTTGGTCGTTAAAAATGTACAGAAAGTCAGTAGTGGCTTTGATAATGCAGCGGAGATTTCCTTATTTGTTAAAGAGCAAATGTCGGAGCAACAAACGCAAAGTTTGGTAAAACGTTTGGCGCTCTATAAAGAAGTTGAAGAAGTGCGCTTTATTAGCAAGCGCCAAGCGCTAGAAGAGTTTAAACAGGTCTCTGGCTTTGCTAATGCGTTAGATTATTTGGATGACAACCCTTTGCCTGATGTGGTGCTGGTCACTCCGGGTGAACGCTACCGTAATGCAGATGCTGCTAATGCGCTACTAGATAAATTACAACAAGAGCGAGAGGTCGACTTTGGCAAGTTAGATATCGAGTGGCTGGAGCGTCTAAATGCAATTTTGAATCTTCTTAAGGAAAGCGTGATCACTATTGCCCTATTATTACTCACTTCTGTCATTCTTATTATTGGCAACACCATTCGCTTGTCTATTATTGATAAGCGCAGTGAAATTCAAGTAATGAAGTTAGTTGGTGCTACCAACGGCTTTATTCAAGCTCCATTCTTATGGACAGGCATCTGGTATGGCATTATTGGCGGCTTTGTGGCGCTAATTTGCAACCTGCTGATGATGTGGTGGTTAGAGTCGGCCGTTGTGCAAGTGACCGGAATATACCAGTCGAACTTCATTCTAGAAGGGCTCGATGCGAACGAATTCCTCATTCTTATTGGCTTAGCGGTGATCTTGGGCTTTAGTGGTTCGTACTTATCTGTGCGTCGATATATCAAGGAAATTGAACCGGATAAAGTTTAATGGGCTGGCACCGCTTGTAAGCACGGTTGTTTCATCAAGCGATGCTCATAGCTTTGCTTGTGGCAAGTGCGTAAGGCGGTGCTATAGTTCACTTCTAATTCAGGCCTTCTTTGCTAGGTTGAATTTAAAAGTTGTTGTTATTCTTTTGTCATCTTTGTGAGTTACAATTGAATCTCTCAACTTATTTTCCTTTTTTATCATTAAGTTAGAGCGCATTAAGAAGGTTTGTAGAACTTCTTGATATGCATAAGGTCAAAGGTTACAATGCGATTAGCACTCTCGGTTAAAGAGTGCTAAATTAAATGGACAGATTGATCACCCGAGGTGAAAAATGAGCACGAATTTAAATGCAATGGCATTAACGGTTGGCCAACAAAGCGCGAGCATCGAAGGATATTTGCAGGCTGTTAGCACCATCCCAATGCTCGAGGCCGAGGAAGAACGTCGGTTAGCGACTCGATTACAGCAAGAAGGCGATCTAGAGGCTGCAAAGCAGCTGATCATGTCGCATCTGCGTTTTGTCGCCCATATTGCCAAAAGTTACAGCGGTTATGGTTTGCCACAATCAGACCTAATCCAAGAGGGTAACATTGGCCTTATGAAAGCAGTTAAACGTTTCGATCCCAGTGTGGGAGTGCGTTTGGTGTCTTTTGCCGTACACTGGATCAAAGCTGAAATCCATGAATATGTGTTAAAGAACTGGCGTATCGTAAAAGTTGCGACCACTAAAGCGCAGCGTAAACTGTTCTTTAATCTACGCAAAAATAAAAAGCGCCTAGGTTGGTTCAACCAAGAAGAGGTGGCCACAGTGGCCAGCGAGCTAGGCGTTAGTGAAAAAGAAGTACGTGAGATGGAATCACGTATGAGCGGCCAAGATATGGGCTTCGATTTAAGTGCAGACGAAGATGATAGCAGTGTTGGGCAAAGCTATTCGCCAGTGCAATACTTAACTGACAACGCTTCGGATTTAGCCGAAAGTGTAGAGCAGGAGCAATGGCAAGAGCAATCTCATGCACGCTTATTCTCAGCACTGAAAACGCTGGACGATCGTTCGCAGGATATCGTTACATCGCGTTGGCTTGCAGATGAGAAAGCGACACTACAAGAGTTGGCACAAAAATATGAAGTGTCAGCAGAGCGTGTACGCCAGCTAGAAAAAACGGCGATGAAAAAGCTGCAAAATGCGATGGCATAAGTAGTTATACCGTGCTCAAAAAAGGCCAGCTTAGCTGGCCTTTTTCGATCTAAGTAATCTTTTATCAAAGCACTACTTATAGTGTGTTTTCACTTGCACCTATTAATGGTCGCGTTTGACTGCGATATTCGCTAAGGCAACAAGCGCCTCTTTCTCTGCGCTTTCAGGCAAAAAATCCAATGCCGAAATGGCTTTGTCGGCTTCTTGTTGAGCGCGCTGCATAGTGAAATCAAGCGCTTTGGTTTGTGTTAATGTCGCCAAGATATCACCGAGGTAATCTAAGCCATTTCCTTGCTCTATTGCTTCGCGTATTTGTTGTTTCTGCGCCGCTTCGCCATGTTGCATAGCATAAATTAATGGTAACGTCGGTTTACCCTCAGCTAAGTCATCACCAATATTTTTGCCCAGCGTGTGGGCGTCGGCGCTGTAATCCAACACATCATCAACGAGCTGGAAAGCCGTACCGAGGTGCATACCGTACAAGCGCATTGCCTCTTCAACGTTTGCGTCTTGCTCGGTGATCACTGCTGCTAATTGAGTGGCTGCTTCGAACAGTTTAGCGGTCTTCGAATAGATGACCTGCATATAGCTTTGTTCGGTGGTATCTGGGTCGTTACAGTTCATTAGCTGTAGAACTTCGCCCTCGGCGATAACATTGGTGGCATCGGCCAAGATATCCATGATCCGCATTTGCCCTAACCCGACCATGAGCTGAAAAGAGCGGGTGTAGATAAAATCCCCCACAAGCACGCTGGCTGCGTTACCAAATTCGGCATTAGCGGTAGGCTCGCCGCGACGTAAGTCAGATTCATCTACCACGTCATCATGTAATAAGGTCGCCGTATGGATAAACTCAACGATAGTCGCTAGGGTGACATGTTTATCGCCTTGGTAACCTAAGGCCCGGGCTGCGAGCAGCGCTAACATGGGACGTACGCGTTTGCCGCCACTATTTACTATGTATAAACCAAGCTGGTTAACCAGTGCGACGTCAGATTGCATCTGCGCATGTATTAACTGATTGACGCTGTTCATATCGTCAGCGATAAGCGTCTGGATAGCTTTTATATCCATTTAACTCCGTGCCCACTGTCGGTTGTTCAAGGAAATGCGCGATGAATTGTACATGAATTTTTGCCATTGCTCGACACTTTCCCAGCAAAGCATCATTTTTATAAGCTTTAGCAGTAAAAATAAGCCAAAGCTAAAAAAAGTGATTAAAAACTGCTTAATCTGCTTGGCAACGGGCTAAAAACAGATAGAATAAGGAAAATTTTTTTCATGTCCTCATCGACGCCATTTTTTCAAGTTTTTATTGAAAAAACAGCTTGTCAAGCCGGGCGTTTTAGCGTAGACTTCGCGCCCTATTGAAGAATATTTAGTTGCGTCGATTTGAGGGCGCACAGACGGAGTTAATTATGTACGCGGTTTTCCAAAGTGGTGGTAAACAGCACCGTGTGACTGAAGGTCAAACAATTCGTCTAGAGAAACTAGACGTAGAAACTGGTGCAGCGGTTGAATTTGACACAGTACTTTTAGTTGCTGATGGTGAGAAAATCGAGATCGGTACCCCGTTCGTAAACGGTGGTAAAGTAACAGCTGAGGTTGTTTCTCACGGTCGTGGCGAGAAAGTGAAGATTGTTAAGTTTAGACGTCGTAAGCACTCTCGCAAGCAGATGGGCCATCGTCAATGGTTCACTGAAGTTAAAATCACTGGCATTAGCGCTTAATTTAGAGGTACAGAAAGATGGCACATAAGAAGGCAGCTGGTAGTACTCGTAACGGTCGTGATTCAGAAAGTAAACGTCTAGGTGTTAAGCGCTTTGGCGGTGAATCAGTTCTTGCGGGTAACATCATCGTACGTCAACGTGGTACTCGTTTCCACGCGGGTTCAAACGTAGGCATGGGTAAAGACCACACACTATTTGCAACATCAAATGGTAAAGTTCAATTCGAACAAAAAGGTCCCCTAGGTCGCAAATACGTAAGCATCGTTGCTGAATAATCAGTAACCCAGCTTACAGAAAAACCCCGCTTTTGCGGGGTTTTTTGTTTTCAATACATATAAACTTGTATAATACAGGTATTCAATCGCAGATCCGCTAAGTGAAAAATCATGAAATTTGTTGATGAAGTCGAAATCCGTGCAGAAGCTGGCGACGGCGGCAGCGGCGTGGTGTCATTCCGACGCGAAAAATATGTCCCAGACGGCGGCCCTGATGGTGGCGACGGCGGTGATGGTGGCAGTGTCTACTTAGAAGCAGACGAAAACCTTAACACCTTAATTGATTACCAATTCGAGCGTTTTCATCGGGCCCAACGTGGTACCAATGGCCAAAGCCGAAATTGTACAGGTAAAAAAGGTGAAGACCTTACCTTAAAAGTGCCCGTCGGCACGCGAGTCACCGATGTTGATACGCAAGAGGGGTTAGGGGATTTAACCAAGCATGGACAGAAACTACTGGTAGCAAAAGGTGGGTTTCATGGCCTTGGTAACACGCGCTTTAAATCAAGTACCAACCGTGCACCACGTCAAAAGACCCTGGGAACACCTGGCGAAGTACGTAATCTCAAGCTTGAATTGATGTTGCTTGCTGATGTGGGATTGTTAGGTTTACCTAATGCCGGTAAGTCGACCTTTATTCGCAGCGTTTCTGCAGCCAAGCCGAAAGTGGCTGATTATCCATTTACGACCTTGATACCCAACCTCGGTGTAGTACGCCCGGCCTCTGGGCAGTCATTTGTTATTGCTGATATTCCAGGGCTTATCGAAGGGGCGTCTGATGGTGCCGGTTTAGGGATACGCTTTTTGAAACACTTAGAGCGTTGCCGAGTGTTATTACACATCATCGATGTGTTGCCTGTTGACGGCTCAGACCCTTTAGATAATGCGTTTGCCATTATTAATGAGCTACACCAATACAGCCCTAAGTTGGCTGACAAGCCGCGCTGGTTAGTCTTTAATAAAATTGATTTACTCGATGAAAGCGAAGTAGATGAGGTATGTAACCGCATCGCTAATGAGCTGGGTGTCGAGCATGATATTTATAAAATCTCAGCGGCGAGCGGCTTGAACACCCAAGTGTTATGCCAAGATATTATGCAACTTCTTGAGTCCATGCCGAAAGAAAAATTCGCGCAAGAGCAGGAACAAGAAGAAGTTGAGTTTAAGTGGGACACCTACCACCGTCATGCCACTAAAGACAGTGATGACGATGATTGGGACGATTGGGATGATGACGACTACGATGTTGAGATCATTTACGAACGTTAACAACTGTTATGAAGGGCGCACTTGCGCCCTTTTGTATATAGGATATCTGTAGTGAAAATATCGATGATTGCGGCCATGGCCAAAGACCGCATAATTGGCAAAGACAACGATATGCCATGGCATCTTCCAGCCGATTTAAAGCATTTTAAGCAAGTGACCTTAGGTAAGCCCGTTATTATGGGCCGTAAGACGCTAGAGTCTATTGGGCGAGCGCTTCCAGGACGACGTAATATTGTCATCACCCGCAACTCAGACTATGCTTTTGAAGGAGCCGAAGTGGTTACGTCGGTGCAACAAGCGCTAGCGCAAGTTGAGGATGTTGAAGAGGTAATGGTCATCGGTGGCGGGCATATCTATGAGCAGCTTTTACCCTTAGCCTCATCCTTATATCTGACCTTTATCGATTTGCAAGTAGAAGGCGACACTCGTTTCCCTGATTATGAGCAAGTTGGCCGGTGGCGCTGTGTAGAGCGGGTTAGCCATAGTAAAGATGCGACGAATCCACATAACTACGAGTTTGTTACACTTAATAAAGAAGTGTGAGTTGATTGATAAAATTAGTGCTTGTTGGTAAACTATTAGTCTACTTTGTAAGAAAAAAGTATTAAAGGGTGCTACAAATGAAATTAATGTCAACGCTTATCGCTACTGCCGTATTAGCTGGAAGTGCGCTGTATACCACTCCTGCAAGTGCGAATGATCGCCTAGCTATTAGTATCTGTGAGTATATTGCTGCAGATGATAAAAACCGTTTACGTAAGACGCTGCGCTCAGCACGCCTTAAGATTCGTGATATCAGCGATGCTGTAAAGTGTAATGGCAACAACCTAGTCCGTCACGCAGTTGCGAGCAACGCAGTTGACACCGGCGAGTACATCATTAAAAGCTTACCGAAAAGTTCACTAGAAGATGGCGCCGATTTAAATTGGGCAACAAGCAATCACGCAGGTTCACCGCTGATCGCAGCCATTAAGGACCGTGCCGGTCTTTAAGCACCGTCTACAAAAAAGAAACCATGGCCAAGTCCATGGTTTTTTTTTGCCTATAATTGGCGATAGCCATTCAGTTCTCTTCCTATACTGAGATAAAATAGCAGTTACGACAACGTTTCAGGAAATCAATATGGCAGTTCATGTAATCAATCATCCTCTTGTTCAACATAAACTAGGTTTAATGCGCGAACACGGCATTAGTACCAAAAGTTTTCGTGAGTTAGCATCGGAAGTGGGTACATTACTCACGTATGAGGCCACTCAAAACTTAGAGTTAGAAGATAAAACCATTGATGGATGGCAAGGGAGTGAATTGTCAGTGCAAAGCATCAAAGGTAAAAAAATTACCGTAGTGCCTATTTTACGCGCTGGTTTGGGGATGCTAGAGGGGGTGATGCACCTGATCCCTGCAGCGAAAGTAAGTGTTGTTGGCCTTGAGCGCAATGAAGAAACTTTAGAGCCGGTGCCTTACTTTGAAAAGCTGGTCGGCAATATTGACGAGCGCCTGAGCCTAGTTATCGATCCAATGTTGGCCACCGGTGGTTCAATGATTGCGACCTTAGATATGTTGAAAAAAGCAGGCTGTACACAAATTAAAGTGATCGTGCTAGTCGCTGCCCCAGAGGGGATAGAAAAGACACTCGCGGCACACCCAGATATTGATATTTATACTGCATCAGTTGATAACCATCTCAATGAAAAAGGATACATTGTGCCAGGGCTTGGAGACGCCGGAGACAAGATTTTTGGTACCGTTTAATGACGCCTTTATTTGCACCTAAAACCATCCTCACCGGCGCGCAAATGTTGTTTGTCGCCTTTGGCGCCTTGGTTCTAGTTCCTTTATTAACAGGCCTTGATGCGAACGTCGCATTGTTTAGTGCCGGGGCTGGCACATTGGCATTTCAGCTTATTACTCGCGGGCAAGTTCCGGTATTTCTGGCTTCGTCCTTTGCTTTTATCGCACCTATCATTGCCTGTAACCAATTGTATGGCAGTGCCGCTACCATGGGCGCGTTAATGGCTGCAGGTGTCGCCTACATGCTACTGAGCGTACTTGTTCGCTTGAAAGGCACAGACATGCTGCACCGCGTGCTACCACCGGTGGTTGTCGGCCCGGTGATCATGGTCATAGGTTTAGCGCTGGCACCTGTGGCTGTGAATATGGCCATGGGCAAAAGTGGTGATGGCAGCGCCCAATTAGTAGCCTATGATCATGCAATGTGGATATCCATGGCGGCTCTGGTGGCAACGCTGGTTTTTGCTGTGTTTGGCAAAGGAGTGTGGCGTTTAGTGCCTATTTTAGCTGGGGTTGTTGTTGGCTATGCCTTGTCATTGGCCTTTGGCGTAGTCGATTTTGCGGTGATCAACAATGCCCAATGGCTCGCTGTGCCCGCATTCAGCGCGCCAGAATTTAAGTGGCAGGCTGTGGCGTTTATGATCCCCGTGGCCATTGCGCCTGCTATTGAACATATTGGCGATATGATGGCTATTAGTCAGGTTACCGGTAAAGATTACCTAAAAAAACCGGGCTTACACCGCACACTGATGGGAGATGGCGTCGCGACGAGCCTAGCTACCAGTATTGGCGGACCGCCCAATACTACTTATTCAGAGGTCACAGGTGCAGTGATGCTGACCAAGAACTTCAATCCCAAGGTTATGACGTGGACCGCAGTTATCGCGATTTTGCTGGCGTTTATAGGCAAAATGGGGGCGGGTTTGCAAACTATTCCGGTCCCAGTAATGGGGGGCATTATGATTTTGTTGTTTGGCTCCATCGCTGTGGTTGGATTAAAAACGTTATTAAAGGCTGATTTAGATGTGAGTGAACCACGCAACTTAGTGATTATTGCACTTATTTTGGTGTTGGGTATTGGCGGTATGCAAATAGGTGGTAATGAATTTGCCCTGCAAGGCGTTAGCTTGTGCGCCATATTTGGCATCGTGCTCAATCTTGTTTTACCCAGTAAAAAGCAATCGCCAGTGCAAGGCTAGAGCATTTATTCTGAAAATGCGATAGAATTTGCCGCCACACGTTATCGTTTGGTGGCGGCACACTAAGCACAGTGTTCAACTTCAGCCACCACAAACTAGGGGCAACTTATGTCAGATAAGCTTTATATTACCGCACAGCAACTATTGGAAGATTCGTTTCGTGTCGCTGCGCAAGTCTATAAGGACGGCTTCCGTCCAGATTTTATTATTGGTATTTGGCGCGGTGGTGCTCCTATTGGGATTGCTGTACAAGAGTTTTATGATTATAAAGGGATAGAGACCGATCATATCGCCGTTCGTACCTCTTCTTACTATGGTATTGGTAAGCAATCGAAAGAGATCAAAGTACACGGTTTGCATTACATCATTGAAAATGCCAATGCGGGTGATTCACTCCTTATTGTGGATGATGTTTTCGACTCAGGACGCAGTATTTTTGCATTAAAAGAAAAGTTAGCAGAATTGATGCGTTTGAACCTGCCTAAAGATATTCGCGTAGCTTGCCCATACTATAAGCCGAAAAATACCAAAGTCCCTATGAAGCCTGACTATTACATCCATGAATCGGATGAGTGGCTGGTATTCCCTCATGAACTTTCAGGGTTAACCCCCGAGGAATTGATTGAAGGTAAATCGGATTTAGCCAACATTAAAGACTTATTAGTCGATTAAAAAAAGCAGCGTAAGCTGCTTTTTTTATCCCATTTTTACAACCCAAGTGGGCAGGCTGGTGCTCTGATCTCACTTATGTGAAGCTTTCTACAAACTCCTCTAAAGCTGAAACATCAATTGTTTGTAAGCCTTCTTTACTGCGCACAATAAGCCCTTTATCAACCAGCTCGGTAACCACGCGTCGATAAGCCCGCTCCGTGGTAGCAAAGCGCTCAGCCTCGGCGCTCACAGTGGGATAGGCGCGTAACAAGGTCGGGTTGTTGTTTTGTGCCCGCATTAAGCAATCTTTGGCAATATTATAGCTTAGCGGCAGTAACAGTTTATCAAGGTTAACCTTTTGGTTTTCCTGAAACTTCGCGGCTATAGTTTGCGCTGTGTACAAGCTCAGTTGGGGGTTCTCTAACAATACTTGGCGCCAATGCTTGAGCTCGATAAGGTTATAACTTACATCGCTAAAGCAGGTTACGGTATAGATACAGGGCTGATTGTTAAGCGCTTCTATTTCCCCAATCAGGGTGTTGTTGCAATCAAGTTGACCTAAGAGCAAACGTCGCCCATTGCCGACATCGTAGCTAAAAGACACGGTACCGCTGCGCACCAGTACCAGCTTTTTAAGCGGTTGATCTTGGTGTAATAGCACTTCCTTTTTTTGCTGCTGGTAGCGATTGCCAGTGAAATGAAGTAGCTGCTCTACCAAGTCGGTAGAAAAATGATATTGAAACATAGTCAAAACTCGTTGGGACAATTGTCCTTTTTGTTACACCAATATGTCGCTACGATGAAAATGTAGCGTTTTTTATGCCAATTTACGCACAGAGACTGAGTCCGTCATAGGTTTAATCATTCCCGTGTTTACTTATTCGTTTTTACTCAGTGGTGTGAATTGGCTTTTTTATCTTATTCTCGCGATGTTGCCGACAATGGCTTATAACAAGCGAGGTTTATGCTAACTTAAAGCAGAGGAGAGAACAAATGACCTGGGAATATTTAGGCTATGTCGCTTCTGCTTTATTAGTCACGTCACTGGCGATGAGCGATGTCGTGAAACTGCGTTGGTTTAATCTCGCCGGCTGTATCGCGTTCACTGCCTATGGGGTCGCCATTGCGGCGTGGCCAGTGGCACTGACCAACGCCTTACTCTCTGTTGTTAACATCTATCACTTGCACAAATTAGCCCAGGCTAAACGTCAAAGCGCAGGCTGACGCTGGTAGCGACGCTGGCCTGCCAACCAAGTTTCTAACACCTTGGTTTGCCATACCTGTTGCACCGGGGCATGAATAATGTCGGTGTCGACAAGGATAAAATCTGCCCACTTGCCTTTTTCCAAACTGCCAACCTTAAACTCTTGGAAGGCGCTGTAGGCAGCGTCTAGTGTGAATGCTCGCAAAGCTTGCTCGCGCGTGAGCAATTCTTTAGGGCGCCAACCGTGCTCAGGTAAGCCTTGATGGTCTTGGCGTGTGATAGCGCTATAAAGACCATGGAAAGGGTTCGCAAGCTCCACGGGAAAGTCTGAACCCGCTGCCACACGAGAGCCTTGCTCTAGGAATGTACGCCACGCATAAGCGCCTGCTAGTTGTGAGTCGCTCAAGCGTTGCTCGGCCATATGCATGTCAGAGGTGGCATGAACCGGCTGCATAGAAGGAATAATCTTAAGTGCTTTAAAGCGCGGGATATCATCGGTATCAACAATTTGCGCATGCTCAATACGGTTACGTAGCAAAATACCACCTGTGCGTTTAAAGACATTCTCGTATGCGTTAAGCACTATTTGGTTCGCTCTGTCGCCTATAGCGTGGGTATGAGCGGAGAAACCATGCTTAAAGCATAAACTGAAAATATCCTCGAGCTGTTGTTGGTCCTCAAGCATCAGGCCTCGATGCCCCTTTCTGTCAGCATAGTCTTGCAGTAGGGCGGCGCCACGAGAGCCTAGCGCGCCATCTGCGTACACTTTCACACTGCGAATGGCCAACATGTCTTCATTATCATCGACTTTACCAGCTTTGAGCATGGTCTCGAGCTTAGCATCGGTGGCCCCAAGCATAGCGTAAATGCGCAGCGGAAGGTTGTTGTCTTTGGCGCGTTGTTTATACAGTTGCCACGTATCAAAATCGATGCCGGCATCATGGGCGCTGGTAATACCTAAGCTTAATAAATGTTGACCGGCTTTATCTAAGGCTGTGGCGAGAGCTTTCTCGCTGCGCTTGGGAATGTGTGCTGTGATCAACTGCTCTGCTTTATCTATAAACACGCCGCTCGGATTCCCTTGAGCAGTGCGTATTATCTCACCTCCGGCTGGGCTTGTTACCTCACTATCAAGACCTGCTAACTCCATGGCTTTGGAGTTGACCCAAATAGCATGACCATCTACGCGACTTAATACCACGGGTCTGTCGCTTACGAACTTGTCTAAATCTGCGGCACTGGCGAAGGTTTTTCCAGGCCAAAGTTCCTGGTTCCAGCCACGACCTATAATCCATGGCTGTTCAGACTGTGCGGCGAACGCTTGAAGACGCTTTCCCACCTCTGCAACCGAGGTTGCACCGCGTAAATCAAGCTGCATTAGGTTTTGCCCTAAGCCAATGATATGACCGTGTGCATCGATAAGGCCAGGAAGTAGCACCTTACCTTGGCCGTCGATGCGCTTTGCATCTGGGTAGCTTTTACTAAGTTGTGCTTTGCCGCGATTGATCACTCGGCCATCTTTAATCACTAAGGTTGCAAAGGTCTCAAGCTCGCCTTTTTGAGTGGGTGTATAGCCTTTTATGTTATGAATAACCGTGGTTTGTGCCAATACTGTGCAAGGTATAGAGCACATCATTAATAGTGCAACGAGTTTGTTTTTCATCATTTTTATCCTCTGTTAGCAGCTTTGTGAATGTAGCAAATTTATACGCAAGGGAACAGCCAGGAAGGGGAGGATAATTAAGCAGCAACAAAAAGGGCCGCTAAAGCGGCCCTTATCATCAGCACTTGGCTGTTTAAACCTTAAAGCGGTCTACAGACTGGCGCAGCTCTTCAGCGAGCTTGGCCACTTCAGTACTTGATTCTGAAGTTTGGTCGGCCCCTTGAGCTGTCTGCTCAGCGATAGAAACAATTTGTTCCAAGCGCTCACTTATTTCTTGCGACACTTGCTGTTGCTCCATCGCTGCCGATGAGATTTGCTCGCTCACATCGTGTGCGGTGGCAACAGCGTGAGTGATTGAGTCTAGTGCAGTGGTCGCATGCTCACTTTGCTCAACACAGGACTCGGCTTGTTGACGGCCTTTCGACATCGCTTCTACAGCAGCTTGAGCTCCGGTTTGTAGCGATTCAATCATGTTTTGAATCTCTTGCGTCGATTCTTGTGTCTTACTTGCCAACGAGCGTACTTCGTCAGCTACAACGGCAAAGCCTCGCCCTTGTTCGCCTGCTCGTGCGGCTTCGATTGCAGCATTCAATGCTAGGAGGTTAGTTTGCTCGGCAATGCCACGAATAACATCCAAGATACCGCCAATTGATGCGCTGTCTTGATGCAGCTGATTAATAACCTGTGAGGCGTTATCAACTTCAATAGCCAACTGTTCGATAGTCTCTTTGTTTTGGTTAGAGATCCCTTTAACACGGCTAGCTTCGCTGTCGGCATTCTTAATCTCGCTTAATGCTTGTTGAGCACTGTCGTTCACTGCCTGAGAAGTACTACTCATTTCGGTTGTGGCAGTCGCGGCTTGCTCTACCTGAGCGCGCTGCGATTGAATTGCGTGGCTTGACTCAGAGGTAATGGTCGACGTCTGCTCTGATGCCGCAGCAAGTTGCGTAGAACGCGAGATGATGCCTTGAATCAAAGCTCGCAAGCTGTCAATTAGGGTATTACAACTGCGTGCCAGCTCACCAAATTCATCTTGTGCACTGTCGTCTAAGCGTTGCGTCATATCTCCCGAGGCAACAATATTAAGCACGCTGTTTACTTCACTCAATGGTTTAGTAATACGGCTTACGGTGAAGTAAGCAACAATCACTGCGATGATGGTGGCTATGATCATGCCCAACCAAGTCCACAGGTTAGCGGCACTGACATCGGCACGTACACCTTCTTGTTGCTTGAAGGCAAGGTTATTTACTTGCTTCACTAAGGTGGTCAGGTTTTTGATCGCCTGCTCAGTGGTTACTTCTGAGTTTTCAAGATTAACCGTGGTTTTATCTAAGGTGTTAAGTAATTCCAACTTGTTTGCGGCAAGTGAACTTGAGCCTTTAACTGCATCGCTAATGGTACTCACATAGGTATTTAAATCACTGTACAGAGACGCATCTTTAGCGCTTACAGCTTCTTCAATCAGCCCCATTGATCGTTCAAGCTCGTCCATATAAAACAGTTGGTCGTTCTTAATAATTTCCAGCGTTTGCTTATTCTTAACAGACAGAATGTCGTTGCCTGTGGTGGCAATCGCGGTGAGGTTGTTTTCCAATTGCGTAACTGCCTGGTAAGCACGAGGTGAATCTTCTTCTAGACCGTCTAAGTCAGAAATATCAAGAACCACAGAAATGGCATCTTCTGCGTTTAAGTCGATATCATCAAACTGGCTGCGCAGTGTATTGCGAAGCGCCAGCGCTTTCGCTTTATTGCTAAACAGCTGAGTGACTTGATTCTCAAACTGGGTATAAGTTTTTTCTACGGTTTGCGCGAGCTGTTTTAATTCTGGCTCATTAGCAACCACATCCATAAGGTTCGCCATGGACTTATCAAAGCGCTTTTGCTCTTTATTGTAAGCTTGTTTTAGCTCGGCAAGAGACTTTTCATCTTCGCTATTGTAGGCGCCCAGTGCAGCTTTACTCATGAGCACAAATTCAACTTGTAGCTCAGAGCTTTTATCTAAAGCAGGTAAAGAAAGTTGGTTAACACTTTGCGTCGAGCTATCAATATTCGCAATGCGAACAAGAGAGTTGCCACCTATAACCAAAAGGAGAAGGGTGATAAAGATAAATCCACCCCAGATACGTTGACTCACAGTAAGCTTCATAGATGTTCCTAACTACATAAAATATCTTAACTTATCGGCAGTATTAAGGATAAATTAAGGTAACTATTGCTAAAATGTAACAACTTTTTGCGTTTTTATCAGCTTATTGCGATAAAAATTCGCATTGCTTTACAACTTTTTTCTTACTCTGCAAGTCCATCAGAGTCATGCCGCCACCCCAAACACATCCTGTGTCCAAAGCATGTACATTATCTCGCCCGGTTTTGCCTTCTAGTGCCGCCCAATGCCCAAATACAATGTCAAAATCATCATGCTGACGATGGCTGTGAGCAAACCAAGGTACAAGCTGATCATCACACCCTGGTTTACCTTTTTCTTTTAGGTTTAAAGCACCGCTGGGTTCCACAAAGCGCATGCGGGTGAAACTATTGATAGTATAGACAAACTTTTCCATTTCGCTGAGAGAATCGCACCATTTTACAGGTCTGTTTTGGTACATGTGCGCGAAATAATGGGCTGCGTCTTTTCCTTGATAACAGCGCTGCGCTTGTTGCGCTTGCTCAAGAGCTTGCGCAAGTGACCAATGTGGAGACAAACCAGCATGGCATACCAGAGTGTTTAGCGGTGCTAACCAAAGAGCCAAGGGTTGGTTACGTAAAAACGCGAGTAGGGAATCAAAATCATCGGCGGCAAATAAAGGGGCGAGTTTATCTTTTGGGTTGGGTTCTTTATTTAATGCTGCACAAGCCAGTAGGTGTAAATCGTGATTACCTAAGGTGACACTCACACTGCCTTGCAATTGCACAAGTCGGCGCAGACATGACAGCGAGTCGGGGCCGCGCGCAACGATATCACCCACACAATAGAGATGATCTTGGCTGGGGTTGAAATCAACACGCCGCAATAGTGCATCAAATTCATGATAACAGCCTTGCAGATCACCTATTGCGTATAACGCCATGAGCTTAGTGTAAAATGTTGGGGCAGTTTAGGCGGAAAACATCAATGGGCGCCTGGAACTCATTGCCAAACTCGCTGCGCATCACGTAGTAGCCTTGCATGGTGCCTACGGGTGTTTCCAACACAGCGCCACTGGTATAACTGTAACTTTCACCCGGGCCGATGGTTGGCTGCTCGCCAACCACGCCTTCACCTTCTACCTCGACTTCTTTGCCATTGGCGTCGGTGATAAGCCAATAACGACTGACGAGCTTAGCGCTACTCAGGCTGTGATTCTTTATCGTGATGTTATAAGCAAATACGTATTTGTCTTGCTCTGGCTCCGATTGACCCTCAACGTAGAAGGTCTCGACATTCACTTTAATCGCTGAATCTGTACTACTGCTTGTTGTCATATAACCAATTCGCAATCTCAATAAATTGTTGTAAACTCAGGCTTTCTGCTCGCAAACTTGGATCGATACCTAGGCCTTTTAGCTGCGATTCATCCAATAAATTGCTCAAGCTATTTCTCAGTGTTTTACGGCGCTGATTAAACGCTTCTAAACACACGGTATTAAGTAACTTAGTATCTTTAGCGCTGCGTTGTGCTTTGTCTTTCGGCACTAAGCGCACCACGGCCGAATCCACCTTAGGTGCCGGTTTAAAGCAATTAGGCGGCACTTCAATAACAGGAATGGCATGGCAGTAATATTGTGTCATTACGCTCAAACGGCCAAAGGCTTTGCTACCTGGACCTGCGACCATACGATTGACCACCTCTTTTTGCAGCATAAAGTGCATATGCTCCACCTCATCAACAAAGTTGAATAGGTGGAATAGCAGAGGTGTTGAAACATTGTAAGGCAGATTACCAAATATTTTTAATTTGGCGTCGTTGCGTAGCAGCGAGGAAAAATCGAATTTCATCGCATCGCCTTGATGTACCGTTAGCTTCGGTGCCATAAAAGGGTGGTGAATCAGGCGCTCGGCTAAGTCTTTATCAAGCTCAACCACGTTAAGGTGGTCGGTCAACTCGCACACCGGTTCGGTGATTGCGCCCAAACCTGGACCAATCTCGACTAGGTTATCGCCCGGACGCGGGTCGATAGCGGTGACTATTTTATCAATGACGGTTTCGTCATGAAGAAAGTTTTGCCCGAATCGCTTTCGAGCATAGTGGCCTAGGTGTAATTTATCTGTCATTGTCTCTTAGCTTTTTTGCTCGCCATTTTGATTGCTTCATTTAAAGCAACGCGAAAACTGCCAGCGTCTGCTTGGCCACTCGCAGCTAAGTCAAGGGCAGTGCCGTGATCGACTGAGGTGCGAATAAAAGGAAGGCCAAGGGTGATATTTACGGAATTTCCAAAACCCTTATATTTTAACACAGGCAACCCCTGATCGTGATACATCGCTAGTACTGCATCCGCCTCATTGAGGTATTTATCTTGGAAAAGGGTGTCTGCAGGAAGGGGGCCCACTAAGTTCATACCCTGTTGATTTAGCGCTTCCAAGGTCGGAGTGATCACTTCAATTTCTTCACGGCCAAGGTGCCCGCCTTCGCCAGCGTGTGGGTTTAAACCACAGACTAAAATGCGCGGTTTGGCAATTGCGAATTTAGTACGTAAATCGTGCTCAAGAATACCAATTACCTTTTTTAAGCGATCTTCTGTAATGGCTTTGGCTACATAGGCCAGCGGGATATGCGTGGTGACTAACGCAACTCGCAGTCCTTGTGTTGCTAACAGCATCACGACATCCGGAGTATTTGATTGTTGTGCAAAATATTCGGTGTGCCCGCTAAAAGAAATTCCCGCTTTATTAATGATACCTTTGTGAACTGGGCCTGTAACGATGGCATCGAACGTGCCATCCATGTTTTTCTCACAGGCGATACGCAGAGTATCAAGCACATATTCGCCATTTTTCTCATCAAGTTCACCAGCCACCACAGGCGTTGCTAAATCGACTTGATGGATATACAACTCACCCGCTTCGCTCGGCTGGGCAGGAGCTTGCTCATCAAAAGGCGTTAACCGTAGCGGCAGACCCAGGGCTTTGGCTCGTTGTTGCAATAGCTTAGCATCAGCAATAGCGACCAGTTGTGCGGGCCACTGCTGCTGTGCTAATTCAAGCAATAAGTCCGGGCCTATGCCAGCCGGCTCCCCCGGAGTAATGGCGATACGTAAGGTCATAACCATTAATCCTCTGCGAAGATCTCAATGTGCGCTTGCTCGCGAATCTCCTGCTGGAACGCAAAGCTCTCTTCTTTGAACTTACGATTATATAGCAGCTGCTGAGCACGGTTTTTCTTCGCTAAATCGGTTTTATCGGCGACGCGTTTATCTAACAGTTGCACGATGTGCCAGCCGAAAGTGGAACGGAACGGTTCACTGATCTCGCCTTTTTCTAGCGACATTAACGTATCGCGAAACGCAGGCACATAGGTAGTAGGGTCGGTCCAATCGTACTCACCACCTTTAAGTGCTGAGCCCGGGTCTTCAGAGTACTCTTTTGCTAATTCGGCAAAGTCAGCATCACCGGCACGCAAGTCTTTGACAAAGCCTTCAAGCATTGAGCGTGCTTTCTCTTCACTCAATATAATTGAGGGCTTGAGAAGAATGTGACGTGAGCGCATCTCGACAGTTTCGACGACTTGGCGGCCACGCACGTCTTGTACTTTAATGATGTGAAAGCCCGCGCCACTGCGCAGTGGGCCAACAATTGTGTCTTTTTTCTTACCTTTCACTGCCTCGGCAAATAATGAAGGCATTTCATTGGTGCTCATCCACCCTAGCTGTCCACCTTCGAGCGCCTTAGAGCCACTGGATGAGGCGATTGCGATACGCTTAAACTCTCGGCCTTCTTCAAGTAATTCAATTACTTTAGCTGCACGGTCTTGCGCACTGGCAATTTCCTCTGGCGTTGCAGAGCTGGGAATATCGATAAGAATGTGGCCAATATCGTATTCCTCACTGTTGCCGCCTTGCTGCTCCATAATTTGCAAAAGGTTTTCAATCTCTTGCAAGCTAATGTAGATACGACGATCAACGTTAGCGCGCAATACCTGCTGAGTGGTGATCTCTTTACGAATATCTTCACGGAATTGGGCGAAGCTTTCACCGGATGCTTCCACAGAGCGACGCATGTCGGCAATCGTACCGCCTTGGTCTTTTGCCATGGTTGCAAGAGTTTGATCAAGCTGGCCATCGGAGATTTCTAACCCCATACGGTCGGCCATTTGCATCAGTAAGGTTTGATTGACGAGTCGCTCAATAGCTTGCACACGTAAGGCACTGTCAGTGGGAAGATCTTGACCACTTTCTTTGGCTTGTGCTTTTACTCGGTTAACAATGGCGTCCACTTCACTTTCAAGGATCACCCCTTCGTTAACGATACCCACGACTTGGTCAATAAGTTGTTCTTGTGCTTGTACACCCTGAGATAACCCTAGGGCGAATAAAGTTGTTGCTAAAAAACGTCTGAATTTCATACTTTTTATTGCTTTAATTGGTAAGGAAATAGGGGCGACGGTAGCCAAAAATGCCTTCTCTAAGTAACTTTTGTGCATCATAACTGCTCTTGCCTCCAAGTCCTTTAAGGACAAATTTGATGCCGATCCCCGAGTCGAAGATGGCTTGCTCTTGGTTTATGCTTTGGTTTAAGTCCGTTTCTATTTGTCTGCGGCCAGTGATCTGCACTGCCCAACAACATGACTCATACTGTAAACCACTGAACACTTCGATGCTACGACCGGTTTCAATATCACGGTGGTAGCTGGCCACGAATTGCCAGTTATCGTCAATTGGGACACTGGTAAACATACCTATTTGCTCAATTGTATTCCCTGAGACATCGTTTGCATAGCGATGGTTCAACTGCACCAACTCATTATCGTCGCCCTTATAATCTAGGGTCACATGGGATTGGATTATTTGTTTGCCATCGGTGTCGTACTGAATGCCGCCAGAGAGATACCAACGACGGTGCCAGTGCCACATGGCTTCACCGGCGAATAACGCGTTGTAATTGTTTTCGCCGGCAAAGTCTTGCTCTGTGGGTTTAGCAGAATCAGAGAGATAAAATATTTGCCCGACACTGAGGTTAAATAATTCCTCATTTTGTTTATCAAAGATACGCGTTGTCGCCCCAAGGGTAATTTGGTTAGCCGCAGCGATGCGGTCTACACCGGAGAAACGACGATCGCGGAACAGGCCATAAAAGTCGTCTTGGAGTTTGGTGGTATCAAACAGGCCAATGTTATTTTGGTCTTTATTGGGGGTGTACAAATATTGAATTTGTGGTTCCAGGGTTTGAATACCATCTTCGACGAGTAAACTGGTGTCGCGCTCGAAGTTAAGTTGGCTGTATAGGCGAACTTTCGGTAGGGTTCTGTTTACCGTTTGCTCATACTGCGTCCCTTCAAGATTACCTTGCTGGTCATAATAAGTGTGCAGCACACTGAACTCGGAGAGAAATGACCACGCATAACGCTCTTCACTAAAACGCAGTTGCGGTTCTATGTGCACTCGTGTGGCTTCATCAATAGTTCGTGTGCTGTTACGGAAATGGCTCAACTCGCCGCTTACTGTGGCGTCAAACCAACCCAGTTTATAGGCATTTGTCTGAGTAAAACCGATGCGAGGCAAGGTTGTGTAGGACTCAAGATGGTCGCCGAGGACTTCATAATCTTGCAATTGTATATCGGTGCGCCAACGCTCACCCAAATGGGTAAGAATCCCCGTACGGGCTAAGTGGGTGTCGGTTTTATTGGCGTAATTAGAATTCAGGTCGGTGAGGTAGTTATCGTCACTCACATTAGTAATATCTACGCCTGCACGCCAGACATCACTAAAGTAGCTCTGCTGCTGCCAGTGGAATAAATAACGGTTTCCAAGCTCGCGCTCACTTTTATCTGAATCCAAGTATTCGAGCCCTAGCAAGCCTTGGCTGCTCGGGGTTAAATAGCGAAACTCAGACTGCAGCTGAATGCCTTTTTTGGACATATAGCGCGGCGTTAATGTGAGATCGTAATTAGGAGCCAAGTTGATGTAGTAAGGAGTGATAGTCTCCACGCCAAATCGGTTTGAGCTGGAAATCTGTGGCGCTAAAAACCCTGTTTTGCGTTTATCATCAATAGGAAAGGTAAAATAGGGCAGATACAACACCGGAGTATCATAAATTTTCAGCGTGGCACCGTAGGTCTCGCCCCAACCTTCTTTTTGCGAAAGAATGATTTTATCGGCGCTGATTGCCCAAGTTTCGCTATCGACTGGGCAGGTTGTGAAGCTGGCATTACTCAGCTCTAAGGCGTCCTCATTAACCTGCAATTGTTCAGCGCCACCACGGCCTTGCTGTTGAGTGAGCTGATAATCGGCACCAAGAAGGCTGATATTAGAGTCGTTTAAGCTTGCATTTAAGCCGCGACTGGTGATTTTAGAGACTCCGTCTCGGTAAGTTAGCGGCCCAGTCGCATTTAATAAGCCTTGTTGTTTGTCAATCAGTGCCGACTGCGCTTGCAAGCTCATGGTGCGCGTATTGATGTTGACGTTGCCGTCAAACTGAGCACTATCTTGGCCTATTAATTCAACATCGTCGGAAACAATTTCTACTAGACCCAAGGGTAAGTTAGGGGCTTGCCAAGGCGCAGGGCGTGAAGCAGCTAAGCAGTGCGCTACCTTAATATTTTGTGATAACTGTTTTTTATCGGTATCTGTGTGCTCTTGCGCCGAAGCGGTGTCGGCCGCAAGCTCTGCTGTGCGCGCAAAAACGGCGCCTGCGCTGGCACCATACAGGGCGAGAATAACCATGCCCCACAATTTATTCATCGACTTCCCTTAAACTTAATGTTGCTTGCCAAGTGCACTGGAAATAAGCATGACATAATAAAGCAATTTTTCCGTAATTACATCCGCTGACAAAGCGATGTCAGCGGATAAGGGTTAAAAATTGTTAGCGATAAAAGCGCTAGGGTATACAACTAGCTGCGCTACTGGGTCATGCTTTCGCTTGTTAGTTCGATGATTTTTCGTCACTATGTGGTGCACATTGGTTTTCAGAGGTATTTAGGTGATGTGGGGCAAGCTTCTTGGTGCCTGCTTTGGCTTTATGTTTGGTAAGTTTCTTGGCGCCTTATTGGGGCTGTTCGTTGGGCATATGTTCGACAGAAGCTTAAAGCAGGACTTTGACCGTGCTGGCGGTTTTCGTGGCTTTTTTAACCACGAAGATGTATCTCAGCGCCAAGCCTTATTTTTCTCTAGTTGCTTTGCTGTCATGGGGCACATTGCGAAATCCAACGGTCGCGTCAACGAGATGCACATTCGTGCAGCCACTCAGTTTATGGATGAAATGGGCTTAAGTGGTGAAGACAAGCGCGAAGCTCAGCATGCATTTCGCGCGGGTAAAGAGGCTGATTTCTCCATGAATGCGACGCTGCGAGAGTTCCGCGAGCATTTTGCCGGGCGCTTCGATATGTTGCAGTTATTTTTGGAAATCCAAATTCAGATGGCCTTCAGTGATGGTCACTTAGCCGAGCAAGAAAAAGCGCTGTTGGAGCAGGTCGCCAAAGGGCTGGGTGTCAGTAAAACCCATTTTAACTTTATCCTCAAACGCTACCAAGCCGAATTTGCTTTTCGCCAACAGCAGCAACGCTTTTCTCAGCAACAACAGCAGCATCATCAAGGGCGTACATCAAGTACCAGCGATGCGGGTATGAATCGTCGTCAGGCGTTGGATATTCTTGGTTTGGAAGAGGGAGCGGATGCGCGCACTGTTAAAAAGGCCTACCGCAAGTTGATGGCGCAGCACCACCCTGATAAGTTAGTCTCTCAGGGCCTTCCTGAGCATATGATGAAGTTAGCGCAAAAGAAAAGTCAGGATATCCAAGCGGCATATGAGTACCTAAAGGCTTAGAATAAGCGCCGCAGAAAACCGTCGATTTCCGTTGCTAGGCGGTGTATTTGCTGCTGCTCACTAAGCTCAGCGAACAATGTACGTTGGCGGTAATCAAATTTTCTGTTTTTCTCTGCCCAGAGTCGTCGCTGTGGCCGTTGCTGTGTGGCCCAGCTATGATCAAAAGGGGTGTACACATCGAGCACCGCAGGGGGCATCACTGATAAATTGGCGCTAATGTGGTGGTGGCGCGCAGGGACCGGCAAGTAGGCGCCCACAGCAATAAACGCGTTAATATCCACCTGTAGATTATCGACAAAGTACTCACTGAGTAAGCCAGCGCTGCGCCCAGCAGCGAACACACTAACCGCTTTGCCTTGCTCCTGTGCCCGCTCTAGCAGACTAACAAGTTGTGCGCTTAAGCGCTGTTGTTCTTTATCCAACAGTTCAGAGGAGATGGCTTGTTGATAGCCTGGGACATAACTGGGTTGCGGCTGCTCGGTTTCGTCAGCAGGTTGTGGAGGCGGCTCCTGAGATTGCTGCGTTTGCTCTTGTTGCTGCTCTTCGCTAGCGTCTTGCTGGGCAGCTTCGCTCTGTTGCTCATCGTCATGTGTTGCTGGGCGGTTAACTAAGAGGTAGCTGCTGTAGCCACGCTCACTGAGCAGTGCCCGTAAAAATATAAAACCACGTTGATTACCATAGGGGTCGTCGATGCTCGGGATCATAAGCACGACACCGCGATGCTCTGACGCCATATGTGGGCGAAACACCACACTAAACTCTTCTCCTTTGGCGAGCAGCGTTTGTGTCTCATCGAGGCTAGCTAGGTAATGCCTATCGAGGGTCGGGCTGGCATTGGCTGGCCATTGCACGAGCAACCCTATTAATATCAGTATCAATCGCAGCACAGACGTTAAACACCCTCTATTATTTTATATCTACATAGCTATCGGCCAACGCCATAAAAAGTTTAGAACGGACACGAAGCGGTGAACTCCATCATCTCTTCGTTACTAGGATGGCGAAGCTGTAGCCAAGTGGCGTGTAGTTGTAGCCTATCTGCTCGCGCTTTGGCGCGTTCATGGGCGTAAAGTCTATCGCCGAGGATCACATGTCCTAGGCTAAGCATATGTACACGTAACTGATGACTGCGCCCGGTGATCGGGGTGAGTTCAACGCGAGTGGCGTCCTGCTCATAATCAAGCACCTGATAATGCGTGAGTGAAGGTTTCCCTCGGTCATGATCGACCATTTGCTTTGGCCGGTTTGGCCAGTCGCAAATAAGGGGCAAATCGACGCTACCACTTTGCTGTTTTAGATGACCCTCAACCCGAGCAAGATAACGCTTGGCCGTTTGCCGCTCTTGGAATTGCATACTTAGATGACGGTGTGCGGCTTTATTTAATGCCAGACAAATAACCCCGGAGGTAGCCATATCTAGGCGGTGCACAATTTTGGCGCTAGGAAAAACAAGGTTAGCGCGGCGGATCACACAATCTGCATGCTTGGGGTCTTTACCGGGAACGCTGAGTAAACCACTGGGTTTATCCAGTACTAATAAGTCATCATCTTGGTAAAGAATGCGCAGATAAGGAGTGCGCGGTGGATTATAGTGTAACAGCATGGCCAGCCCCGTTAGATAAGGCCGGCCATTTTAAAGAAATGCTTAGTGGCTGACAACGATTAAGCGAATGGCATCGAGTTTAACCTTGGCTTTGTCGATGTAATCATCCATTTGCTGCTTGTTATCACGATAATAACTGAGCTCCTCGTCACGAATATTCGGATTGATTTCTTTCAGGTTTTGTAAGCGAGTCAGCTCTGTATCCAGAGCCTGATGCATGCTCTGTTTGGCCTGCTCACGTAGTTGCTCCATGTGCACCTGCGCCTGCTCATTACCTTGCTCAATCAGCGGGTGAATGGCACTTTGTAATGCGTTCACAAGCTTCGAAGCCGTTTGTCTGCCAACGGCATTTAATTGCTGATTAAAGGTATCAAAGGCAACATTGGCGCTGAGGTCGTTACCGCCTTTATCCAGTAGTAGTCGTATGGGGGTTGGCGGTAAATAGCGGCCTAATTGTAATGATTTCGGAGCCATGGCTTCGGCGATGTAGACCAATTCAACAAAGAAGGTGCCGGCCGGCAGTTTTTTGTTTTTAAACAGCGCCACCGAAGCGGTGCCAAAATCGTCATCACAGATCATCTCCATTGCCCCTTCGACCATGGGGTGATCCCAACTGATAAAGTGCAAATCTTCTTGCGCAAGCGCCGTGTCTCTATCAAAAGTGACACTGATGCCTTCTTCTTTTAAGCAGGGGAAGGTGGCACCAAGCATGTGCTCCGTGGGTTTGAGGATAATGCTATTTTCGCCTTTGTCCTCTTGGTTTACACCCCAAATATCAAACACATTGATCATGTAGCTGGGCAGCTCAAAGCTGTGGTCTAAGGCATTGATATCCTGCACTAGGTGCTCAGACTGACCTTGGCCGCTGGAGTGCAGCTCTAATAACCGGTCACGTCCTGATTCCATTTGCGCTTTGAGCGCTAGATAACGCGCATGAACGCGCTGTACCAGTGCTTGCAGCGGTTCATCTTGGTAGCTGCCATCAGCCAGTAACTCGATGAGCTCATCGCCAAACTCTTGATTGAGAATATGCCCAGTGCTGGCAGTGTGTTCAAAGGCATTCAGGCCATGGTGATACCACTGCAGCAGGGTGTCTTGCGCAGTGTGTTGAAAATAAGGCACGTGAATTTTAATGTCTTCGCTTTGGCCGATACGATCTAAGCGGCCAATGCGCTGCTCTAAAAGGTCTGGGTTGAGCGGCAAGTCGAACAGCACGAGGTGGTGAGCGAACTGGAAGTTGCGCCCCTCGGAGCCAATCTCAGAACAAATAAGGACCTGAGCACTGTCTTCAATGTCGGCAAAGAATGCGGCGGCGCGGTCACGTTCAATAATGCTCATGCCTTCATGGAACAGTGCGGCCTTGATCCCCTCGCGTTCACGCAGTGCTTGCTCAAGGCTTAACGCGGTTTCGGCTTTAGCACAAATCACCAACATCTTTTGCGGCTTATTGGCGTTAAGGGTGTCGATAAGCCACTGTACCCGAGGGTCGAATTGTGTCCAGCTGCTGTCTTGACCCTCGAATTCTTGGAACATTTTCTCTGGGAACAGCGCGCGCATGGCGTTGAGCTCAGCCGGCCCTGAGCTGCCTAAACTGCCCATTACGTTCATCGCCGTTTGGTATTGCGACGGCATTGCCATTGGGTAGGTGTGCAAAATACGCTCGGGGTAGCCGCTTATGCCACTGCGGCTGTTACGGAATAAAATGCGCCCTGTGCCATGACGGTCCAGAAGCTGCTCTAGCATGCTGGCTTTCGCTTGCTCATCGCCCTTAGCAATACCGGCAAGTAGTGCTTGCGCTTCGCTACCTAGCAGGTTGGTAAGTACTTGCTGTTGTTCAGTGCTCAGAGCTTGTTCTTGGAGTACGCTATTGGCTGCGTCAGCAATGTCTTGATAATGTGACTCTTGGGCAACAAAGGCGTCGTAGTCATAGAACCTGTCAGGGTCGAGCAGTTTCAAACGGGCAAAGTGACTTTGGTGGCCAAGTTGATCTGGGGTGGCGGTAAGCAAAATAAGACCGGCAATATCGCGACTGAGCTCTTCAATGCGCTGATACTCGGTGCTGGGTTTATCCACCGACCAGCTTAGGTGATGCGCTTCATCAACCACCATAAGGTCCCAATCCGCCAAGGTTGCTTGTTCAAACCAGCGTTTTTTCTTGGTTAGGAATTCTAAGCTAGTGAGCACCAACTGTTCGGTCTCAAGCACATTGGGGCTGTCGGCATAGGCTTCGGCGCAGCGCTCTTCATCAAAAATGGCAAACTGTAAGTTAAAGCGGCGCAGCATTTCTACTAGCCATTGATGTTGTAAATTCTCCGGCACGACTATGAGCACGCGCGCAGCGCGGCCGGTAAGCAACTGTTGGTGCAAAATCATACCGGCTTCAATGGTTTTACCTAAACCCACTTCATCGCTGAGTAACACGCGCGGGGCAAAACGTTGTCCCACCTCACGGGCAATATGCAATTGGTGCTCAATAAGGCTAGCGCGTTGCCCAATTAACCCTTTTAGTGGTGACTGCGCGCGCTGGTAGCGATGTTGCCACGTGTTGTAGCGCAGCGTGTAACGGTCGAAACGGTCTACTTGACCAGCAAAAAGCCTGTCTTGAGGCTTATTAAACTTAATAAAATGATCGAGAAAAGTTTCTTTGAGTTCCACCGGTTCGTCATTATCAAGACGTTTGCCTACGTAGGTATATAAGCCATCGCTTTGTGTTACTTCGCTGACCTCAAGTTCCCATTCATCAGCACTGCGAATAGTATCGCCAGGATTGAACTTTACACGGGTAACGGGGGCTTCACTTTGTGCATAGACCCGGTTTTCCCCGCTTGCAGGAAAAAGAATGCTTACTTGGCGTCCTTCCAATGCAACTACGGTACCTAATCCTAAATCGGACTCGGTATCACTGATCCAACGTTGACCTAAGGAAAAATTCATTACTTGCTCGACTCGACTTTGATTTACCTAGGCTTGAGCGCGTTGGCCCAAGCAAAAAAAGGCGGCTATATTAGCGTGCTCTTGATTGATTATCACCACAAAACGCAGAAAAGTTTCTACGCTTGTGTGTTTTATATACAGCAGCAAAAGAAGGGCATTTTTGCAAACAAAAAAGTGTGATTTTCATCGTCTTTTTTACTGTCATAAAAGCGTCTTTTGTAATTCATAGACTAAACTTGAAGTATGCCGTTACTGATTCAGGCTGTTTATTGAGCTGCGGCGGCATACATACAATAAAAGACAAATAGGAACGCGCTATGGACCAAGACCGCCACGCTACCAGTAGTAAAATGTATGTGCTCGACACCAACGTATTACTCCACGACCCCCTTGCTTTCCTCTCTTTCCAAGAACACGATGTAATTGTTCCAATGACTGTCCTCGAAGAGCTCGACCACATAAAAGACCGCAAACGTGATGTGAGTCGCGATGCACGAGTAGCTATTCGTGCACTCGATGAAGTATTGCGCGATGCCACCCCAGAGCAAATGTTGCAGGGGGTGCTATTGCCCAGTAATAAACGTGCACCAGAAGCGCCTCGGGGTAAGCTCATTATTGTTAATGATCACTTATTTGCAGATAGCATCTCTGGGCTGCCCGGGGATGAAAACGATCACCGCATCATTAACTGCGCGGTGTATCTGCAAAAGCAGTACAGCGACGCCAAAGTGGTGCTAGTGACCAAAGATATCAACATGCGTCTTAAAGCCAAAGGTGCGGGTCTGCATTATGTTGAAGATTACCGTACAGACCAACTGATTGATGACATTACACTACTGACCTCAGGGTATAAAAAAATAGAGGGTGATTTCTGGCAGCATGTTGGGGAGTGTGAAACCGAGCAGCAAGGGCGCGATGCGCTTCATCACGTTGCCAGAGAGTTGGTACCTGATGTCTTTGCCAATGAATATTTGCTTGATGACAGTGGCCATTTCGCGGCTCGTGTAGTTGGCTATGATGAAGCACATATAACCCTAAAAGACCTAGGAGTCGAACGGCTTTTAGCGCGCAGCGCCTGGGGCATTAAACCAAAAAATATTTACCAAGGCATGGCCATGGATGCCTTGCTCGACCCAGATATCGAACTGGTGTTACTCACAGGCCCGGCAGGGTGCGGCAAAACGATTTTAGCCTTAGCGGCCGCCCTTGAAATGATCATCGAAAAAGGTATATACGACAAACTAATTGTGACCCGCAACACCCCTGAAATAGCGGAGTCTATAGGTTTTTTGCCAGGCACAGAGGAAGAAAAAATGGCGCCTTGGCTGGCAGCGATCACTGATTCTTTGGAGGTGTTGCACAAAGGCGATGAGAACCCGATTTCCAGTCGCAACTATATTATGGAAAAAGCCAATATTCAGTTTAAATCGGTGAACTTCATGCGTGGGCGTAGTATCCAAAATGCCGTGGTATTGCTTGATGAGAGCCAGAATTTAACAGCCTCACAGTTGAAAACGATTATCACGCGCTGCGGGGCGGGCACTAAATTGATTTGTTCGGGGAATCTGGCGCAAATAGACAGTAACTATCTGACCCCAGTGACATCGGGTTTGACCTATATCGTTGAGCGCTTTAAGCATTTTGAGGGCAGTGCCACCGTAAATCTAAACGGTGTGGTGCGCAGTCGCCTTGCTTCATTTGCTGAAGAAAACCTCTAAGCATACAAGCTAATTCACTGTGTATGTGGCTAATTTCTGCCATATATTCAGTGAATTGTTAGGTATTTATGTCTAAACTGGGTAAATACGTTAAATAGCGGGTAAATTGCAGCCAAATTCATTCTTTTGTATTGGTTCTGCAAGCAGTTAAGACAAACTAGGGCAAATAAATGAGGTCAGCACGTATTCTTGTTGTCGATGATGACGAGTTAAATCGGGTGGTTTTGGAGAAAACGCTGAGCCCCAAGCACAAAGTGTTTGGTGTCGAAAGTGCTGAGGCCATGTTTGAGTGGTTAGCGACTAACAGTGTTGATCTGATCTTGCTGGACATCGTCATGCCCGGTATGGATGGTTACGAAGCGCTGCGTAAGCTTAAGCATGATGAGCGCACACAGCCTATTCCTGTCATTATCATTTCCGCCAATGATTCTCTCGTTGATGAAGCTAAAGGCCTTGAGCTCGGAGCCATGGACTACATAACCAAACCCTTTGGTAGTGCCATAGTGCGAGCGCGCGTTAAAAACCAGCTGACTATCAAGCAAAAGAACGACCTGTTAGAGATGCTGGCCAGTATCGATGGCTTAACCGAAATCCCCAATCGCCGTTATTTTGATGAACAGCTCTCGCGGGAGTGGCGGCGTAGTGTCCGCGCTGGGCTGCCGTTGTCTGTGGTGCTCATTGATATTGACTTTTTTAAACGCTACAACGATCACTATGGCCACCAACGCGGTGATGAGTGTTTGAAGAAAGTGGCTTCAACCTTGGTGGCCAATTGTCAACGTGGTAGTGACTTCGTCGCTCGCTATGGCGGTGAAGAATTTGCTGCTGTGCTGCCAGGGAGTGAAGAGGGGACAGCCATGGCGTTGGCACAAAAGCTAAAACGCGTTATAGAAGAGCTTAACGTGGCGCATATAGACTCGCCTGTTGCTGACCATGTCACTATCAGTATGGGGGTATCTACCTATCCTGGCTTTGGTGATGCGCAATCGGAATCACAGCTTATTGAGCGCGCTGACAAGGGTCTTTATAAAGCGAAGCAACAAGGGCGTAACACCATTGTATTTTTCGCATAAAAAAAGCCACCCTGTGGGTGGCTGAACGTTTATAGCTTATTGATAAGCGCTTGGTAGGCGCTGTCACCTACACTGACTAAGGCGCCGTCAGCAAAAACCAAAGGAGTGCATTCGTCCTTTGAGATTTTGCCATCAGACTTTTTACTTTGCGTGGCGTAAAATAACACTTGGTAGTTGTCTTGTTGATGACGGAACGATTCACTGAAATCTGGCGTTCCCAAAGAATTTTTCACCTGCGCAAACCCGGTACCTAGCTGCAAGTCAGCAATGTATGTGCGGTTGTCTTTTTGTTGCTGCTGCCAATCACTGCCAGCCCAACGAGCATCAGCATCGCCATCATTCACTGAAACAACACAGCCTCCCAGTAAAGGAAGGGCGACTAAAGCGGCAATAAGTGTTTTTTTCATTGTTATATCCGTTATTAAGTATTGTTAACACCTAGGTAAGATAACAAATTTAATGCCAATATTTATTTGTCTTTATTATCATTAGGTTATTAAATTATCAAGGTGTCTCTTAGGCCTAGAAACCCATAGTTTAGTGAATCTAACTAACCTGATTGCGGATTTCACCATTGGCAAACCCAATAATATTTTTCGCCAATTGTTCAATGAGGCGGTCGCGGGCTTGACGAGAGGCCCAAGCAATGTGTGGCGTTAACAATAAGTTATGGCCTTGATATGCAATTAATGGATTATCTGCGGTGGCAGGCTCACGTGTAAGCACATCTAACGCCGCACCGGCTATATCACCTTGCTCTAGGGCCGCAACGAGCGCTTGTTCATCAATAATAGGGCCACGAGCTGTATTGATGAGCACTGCACTTGGTTTCATTAAAGCGAATGCGTCGGCGTTAAATAGTTGCTGAGTCTGTGGCGTTAAAGGGCTATGAATAGAGACCACATCAGCGTTTTGCAGTGCTTGTTCAAAGCTAACCCGTCCTTCTCGTACTGGCTGTCCTTTACGCTCCGCAACAATGACCTTCATAGCGAAGGCTTCTGCAACGCGCGCCACCGCCTGACCTAACTCGCCATAGCCGATGATAGCAAGGGTTTTATCGGCAAGCTCCTCAATGGCATAATCCAAGCGACAAAACATATCACTTTGTTGCCACGCACCGTGATGGCAGTCATTAATGTAGCGATGAATGTTACCTAATAAGGCGTTGAGTAGGGCGAAGGTGTGCTGCACCACCGAGGCGGTAGAGTAGCCAGCAACATTACATACTGTGATGCCTTGCTTGGCAGCGGCTTGTAAGTCGATATTGTTGGTGCCGGTGGCAGCAACGCAAATCAATTTAAGCTTGGGTAGCGATTGCATGTGCTCAGCATTTATCACTACTTTGTTGCTAATAATAACCTCGGCATCTTGGCAACGAGTAACAACGGACTGCGGCTCAGTTAGCTCGTAAGAATGAAAGTCTCCGAGTTGCTCCAGTGGGGCTAAGCTATTGTCACCTAAAGTTTTTGCATCAAGTAGTACTATGTTCATAACTCTCTTCTCTCGTTTCGCCAGTAAGACAAAGTAGGCGTTAAAATACGGTGGTTTAGCACTAGTCTTTCATGGTGACTTAGCGGACGCAAAAAAATATTGACCTTGGAGTTAACACTAAGGTCTACAATCAGTGACAGTTAAATAACTGCGAGAAAAACTAATGCGAATTTCAGAGTTAGCAAAAAAGGTGGACATGAGTCCCGATACGCTTCGTTACTACGAACAGCAAGGGCTATTACAGCCGCCTAATCGCACTGCAGCAGGATACCGGGATTATACGCACGCCCATTTAGCGCAATTAAACTTTATTCGTCGTGCTAAAGACGTCGGCTTTAGTTTGCAAGAAATCTCTGAGTTATTGAAGATTAACTTTGAGAAACAGCAGCATAGCTGTCATGAAGTGAAGCAACTCACGCTGCGAAAAAAGGCACTTGTGGCAGAGCGTATCGCTGAGTTGCAACGCTTTTATGCCTCTCTTTCACAATTAGCCGAGCAGTGTTGTGGCACAGAATTACCGGCAGAGCATTGTTCAATTTTGACCGCATTGGAGGACGTTGATGGACTTACTAACTAATTTTTGGCAACTGTTTGTGCTATCTGCACCTTGGCTGATGCTGGGGCTGTTTTTAGCTGGGCTCATCAATGTATATCTTCCTGCTAACTTTTTGCAACGCCACCTTGGTAAAGAAGGCTTTTGGACAACTGTGAAAGCGGCTTTTATTGGCGCTCCCATGCCATTATGTTCTTGTGGCGTGATCCCTGCAGCCGTTGGGCTCAGACGGGCAGGGGCATCGAAAAGTGCGACTACGTCCTTTTTAGTCTCCACGCCTGAAACTGGTGTCGACTCAGTGTCTGTATCCTACGTCTTACTGGGCCCTTTTATGGCTATTATTCGTCCTATTGCCGCAATTACCAGTGCCATTACCGCGGGTGTGCTAGTAGGTAAAGAGTCTAAGCCCGAGGCAACCCCAACACAGCTATCGTCGCCGAGTTGCTGCGCCGAAAAAACGCCACAGCCGAGCACTTCATGTTGCACCAATAAGCAACAAGCGCCAGCATCCCAAGCTCCCACGCAGGCACAACAGGCTGATAATACAGCGCCGGCCTCATGCTGCAGTAGCCGCCCTAAAGCTACAAAAGAGCCCCGTTTCATGGCTAAGTTTAAGCAAACGGTGCACTTTAGTACCACGAAACTGTTAAACGATACCGCCATGTGGTTAATGATTGGTCTGTTTTTCGCGGCGTTAGTGCAAACTTATGTGCCCGCTTCTTACTTGAGCCAGTGGGGCAGCGGATTATTGGCGATGACGGTGATGGTGCTTATCAGTATTCCAATGTACATTTGTGCCACGGCATCTACGCCAGTTGCCGCTGGACTGCTCATTGCTGGAGTATCGCCAGGCGCGGTATTGGTATTTATGCTAGCAGGACCTGCGACTAACATTGCCACGCTCGGTGTTGTTGGTAAGGAGTTAGGCAAGCGCGCGATTGTTGCCTACCTCAGTGCTGTCATTGGTGTAGCCTTAGCATTTGGGTATTTAACGGATTGGCTGGTGGTACGGTTCGACTTTGCAGTGAGCCCTTTAGTTGGGCATCAGCACGAGCTTATGGCACCGTGGTTATCGCAAAGCTTAGCCGTGATTTTACTGCTGTTGTTATTACGCTTGGTATGGCTTAAGTTGCGCGCATGGCAAGCACCTGCGCAGCACCATGATAATGCATAAAGGGTTGTATCCCTTACTGGTAAGAGTTGATAAACTTAGCGAATACGTAAATGGCGCGATACAATAAGCGCCGTTTTTTTGCCTGTGGTAATAAGGTGTAATCGTGGATAAGTATGCAGACATAAGACCCTATAATGACGACGAAGTAGCAGATGCTGTTGCCCGGTTGGTAGCAGATAATGACTTTGTTGATTTGATAGCGAAGCATAATTTGCCCGGTTGGCTTGCCGGTATGCGCTTTCTATCTCGCCCGCTGGTGCGTGCGAGCCTGAAACGTAAATGGGGCCAAGTAAACTCAGTGCGCCAAGTCCAGCTTGAAGTTGTGCATTATCTTGAGCGCATCATCCACAACACCACCTCAGAGGTCACCTATTCAGGGCTAGACAAGCTCGATAAAAACCAAGCATATCTGTTTATCTCCAATCACCGTGATATCGTGCTTGATCCCGCGTTGGTTAATTTTGGCTTGCACCAACATGATATGAATACCGTGCGTATTGCCATTGGTGATAATCTGCTACAGATCCCATACATCACTGAGCTGATGCGCTTAAACAAAAGTTTTATTGTAAAACGCTCGGCAAAAGCACCGAAAGAAATGCTTAAAGCGTTATCACAGCTCTCAGCCTATATTTATGACTCGTTGCAGGATGGCCACAGTATTTGGATAGCCCAGCGCGAAGGGCGTACCAAAGACGGTTTTGATCAAACCGATCCGGCGTTATTAAAAATGTTGCAATTGAATGGGCGCAAGCAAAAGAAAGAGTTTGCTGAGTATGTACGCGAGCTAAAAATTGTGCCGGTGTCCATTTCTTATCAATATGAACCGTGTGCGATATCCAAAGCGAAGGAGCTCTATCATAAAAAGCACCACGGCGAGTATATAAAATCTGCCGGTGAGGATATCAGTAGTATAGTGGAGGGCTTTACGACCAATAAAGGCCATGTCCACCTCGCTTTTGGTCAACCGGTGCAAAGTGGCTGTGATACCCCAGAGGATCTTGCAAAAACCATCGATAAGCAGATTGTTGAATCTTTTTATTTGCACCCAGGCAATTACATTGCCGCTAAGCACGGTGATGCGGTTGTTGATTCCGAGTCCGTCGATGTGAAAGAGTTTGATGAGCGTATGCGTGCGATTCCCGAAGAGCTACGCGATCTCGTTACGGCCCTGTATGCGCGCCCAGTACTGCGCAAGGAAGAAATGGATACCTAGGCTGGTAATTCAGAGTCTTTGGCATTAACGTTATACCTAGGGTTGGTTTTTAATACACACCAAGGGTAACAAAGGCTAGGGTAGTCGATGCGCTCGGCGTTATGCGCTGCAAGTAGCATTGAACCTTGGCCTAATCACACTGGGTAGAGCGTACATGCAGCAGCTGGAAATCTTTTCTATTGATAGCCCCTGCAAAGGGGTATGTCAGGTCAATAACCGAGGTTATTGCCTAGGCTGCTTTCGTTCTCGTGATGAGCGTTTTATGTGGAACCAACTCAGTGATGAGCAAAAACGTCACGTTAACCTACTTTGTCATCAGCGCTATAAGCGAGCAATGCAGCGCAAGCAACAACAGGGTGACATCAACACACCTGATACGGGGCAGGGAGAGCTTGATTTATAAGCCGTGCTTTTGTTTTAGGTAGTCAACAACGCCATTTTGTTTAAGGGTGTTTAACACTGCGAGTAAGTCAGGGATCAACGCCTCATGGCGTTTATGCACATAGTGGTAGCTGTAGTAATCATTAAGATGCTGGCGATGATAGCTGGGGTTGCTATGGCTGTCGAAAGCCTGCTTGAGGTGAAAGTCTAAGATGGCAATGCCATCAACTTGTCGTTGAGCTAAGAGGTTTAATTGCGCCGAGACGCTTTTTAGGCTTAGCCGCCGGCCTTGGTAATTTTGGCTGTCGAGGTATTGTTCGGCTACCGGGTAACCGCTACGCAGCACCACGCTATTAAGATCGTTCAGTTGGCACTCGGCGCAGCGCGTAAGCATGATCAACTCAAACTTAAACAATGGAAAATCAACGCGAACCAAATTAGCGTAACGAGATTCAATTGCAGCAATGCGCCCTAATTGCCCGTCTAAAGTTCCTTCGTCGGCAGCGCGTAATGCTTGTGGCTGGTCAAACTCTATCAACTCAAGCTGATATCCAAGCTGATCATAGGCTAAATCCATAAGTTCAATAACATAGCGAGCTTGTGGTGTATCAACAGGCTTGTTAAAGGTCATGTTAGACGATGCATAGGCGCCAACAGACGCACTCAGCAGCCATAGCGAAGTAACATAGAGGATGGTGCGTTGTAACAAGGTTGAGTTAAGCATGCTATACCATAGTTTATGCGTGGCACTTCCTTGTTTCGCAATTGGGCTTACTCCGTTACCCATGTAAAATACGCGTTAAATTTCGCCACCATTCTAGGGAAGTTAGTTAGGTTTTTCTAGCACTTGTCGCAACTAAGCAACAAACTATCTACTTTTGCCATAGGTCGGATTTGGTATAGTATAGTCAGGATATGAACACCAACCTGAGTGTAACTGCGATGAGTTTCAATTTGTGCCTACTGCCTCGCGAAGAAAAGTACCGTATTCAGCTAGACTACGAGGCCTCATTTTGGGCTTACCAAATAGTGCGCGGTAAAAATGCCCGCGACAAAGTTTACGAGGCGATTAATATTCGTCCTGTCTCTGAGCAAAATTATCTCAAGCAACAGTTTGAACATTATTTGGCATTGATGAGTGCATCGCGATGAGCGACGTTGATGTGCAGCGCCTTGCTGACATCGCCACCCCATTAGTTAACAAGTTTTATCAGGCTTATGGGGCTCGAGGTCGTGCCTCTAAGGCAGACCAGGTTTGGGTAGCCAGAGCCGATAGTGGCATCATTGGTGCAGCACGGTTGCTGCACTTGTCGGAGAACTTGCTACTCGTTGGCGTGTTTATTGCCCCACAGTGGCGGCAAAACGGGGTTGCTCGGGAGTTAATCAGTACTGTGTGCCAACACCAAAAGCAGCCCATTTTTAGTTTTATTTATGCTCATTTAGCCGCTTTTTACCTCAGCTTAGGGTTTCAGCCCGAGCCCGATTTGCCCGACGAATTACAACAGCGATTTAATGCCTATCAGCGCCAAGGACGCGATATCTTGGCATATTGCCTGAATCGAGGAAACCATGCTTAGAGCTTTGCTAGTGTGTTGCTGCTTCTTAGCGTGTGCAGTGAGTGCCAAAGTACAACGACTGTCGCCGAATGAAGGGCTGTCGCAAAGCTATGTCAGTAATATGTTGATCGATAAATACGGCTATTTGTGGTTGGGCACCGAAAGCGGTTTGAATCGCTACGATGGTTATCAGGTCATTGCTGTTGCCGGAGACAACGGCGAGCTTGATGAGGCGATGATCGACGCTCTCTATCAAGACCAACAAGGTCATATTTGGATAGCCTCATTACTCGCTGGGTTACATCGTTTTGACCCTGATACCGGGCGCACCGAGCAAGTGCTGGGGCCGCCACAGAGCGACGACGTTACGTTCGCTAAAGCGGTATTTACTATGCTGGCTATTGGCCCCAATGAGCTTTGGCTTGGTCGTGGTGAGGATGTGGCGAGCCTGAATATAGAGACCGGCGAAGTTACCTCATTGTTCACGCTGGAGAGTAAAGATGAGCGCTCTTTAGTAAGGCAGATGTTTAAATTCGGCGAGCAGGTCTATGTCGGTACTAGCTCGGGTGCCTATATCTATGATTTGCAGACTAAGAAAGTCCGTTCTTTGGCACACCTTCCCGCAGGCATTAGTGGGATTCACCGTAATAATGTGAAGTCTTTCGCGGTGATAGACGCTGAACATTTGTTGGTTGGCACGGTAAAAGGTCTGTATCAGCTTGATATTAACGCCGATGGTTCGCTCGCCGCTGATGCACATTCGCCTGCTAGCGAAATGTTAATAGCTGACTTGAACATATGGCAAATGCAGGTGTTAGGCGAAGACACCGTACTGTTAGCCACTGATAAAGGCTTATTTGAATTTAATATTTCCACCCGAGCTCTGCGTAAACGTCGCCAACTTATCGACAGCGAGTACAGTTTGTCAGACGCCAGTATTATCGCTATGCAAGAGACGCCGCAAGGGGATTTGTGGGTGGGAACCAAAAGTGATGGCGCCTTCTTTTTACCGAAAAAGCATTTTCAATTTGATAATCTAACAGCACAGAATTTACGTGGCGAGGGCCTGTCGCACCACAATATTTGGGCATCCACTGTGGTCGATAATACCCTTTATTTGGGGACTCACAATGGCCTTACTATTGTCGATACACAGCACAATAGCAGCCAAATTTTGTACAAAAACCATTTGAGCGATCAGCTTGATAATGCCTTTAGTATTTACAGGCTCATTCCTTTTGCTGATCAGTTACTGTTAAATACTACACGAGGCTTATTCTATTTCGATATTGATAGTACTGAGCTACATCGTGTTATTGCTACCAACAATGATCAGCAACAGTATTTGCAAGGCTGGTTACATGGCCTATACAAAACCCCAGATAACCGCGTATATGGAGTGAACCAAGACCAAGGATTCTTCTATTTCGACTTAGATACGAAAGTGCTCACGCCGCTGCACGGCGACCTTGATGAGTTTGACCCCTTCCTTGCGCTCGGCTTCAACAAACCACTGCCTGATAAGCCGAACCAACCCTTATTTTACAGTGGTGGTCAGTTGTTACGCCTTGATAGCGAGCAGCAAAAATTACAGCTGCTCTACGAAGTACCTCAGTCCCATGAAAACTTGGCGGTGAATCTCAACAGCTATGTCGTCGACCATCAAAATGTTTTGTGGCTATCGTTTTCTAACTTTGGACTAGTGGCGCTGGATGCGCGCACATTCGAGCTGATTAAACGCATCGATTTACAGAAACTAGGGCTGGGGACCTTAATGTATGATTTGGTGCTGGATGAGCATGGCATGATTTGGATGAGTAGCCACAAAGGTGTTTGGCGTTTTAATCCATTGACTGAGCACTTTCAGCAATATACCACCGAAGAAGGGTTGGCCACGAATGAGTTTAATGGCGGCTCTTTTAGCCGTTTTGATGATGGTCGAGTGGTGTATGGTTCCGTTAAAGGCGCAACACTTTTTTACCCACAGCAGAACCAGCCGCAGCGAGCGTTACTTAAGCGCGTCAATATTACTTCCGCGCAGCTCGCCTATCGGGAGTTAGATAAACAACTTAGCCCGTTAGAGCAAGTGCATCTAGAGCATGATGATATCGGCTTAGAGGTGTCTTTTGCGGCAATGATATACAACTATCAAGACCGTATTATTTTTCAATATCAGCTTGGCGACAGTCCCAAAGCACATACCAAAGATAATAACCGGGTGGTATTTTCAAAGCTTAACCCAGGTTTGCATACTCTCAAGGTGTGGGCACAGGACCCATTCACAGGCGAATTTACTGATCCCGCGCAGCTGCAAATCAAGGTCGATTATCCGCCTTGGAGCTCACCTTTTTACCTGACTTTATATGTACTGCTGGGGGCGACCCTGGTGGGCTTGTGGCTGTACCGCCGTAATCAGATTCAGCGCATGATTATTGCTGCCCACAATGAGAGCAAAGAATCAGAAGCTCGGCTGAAACTCGCCTTGGACGGCAGTCATTCTGGGGTATGGGATTGGCGACAAGAGGGGAGCCAAATATACCAACCGCGTCTGCGCGAGGAACTGGGTTATGACTACGATAGCTGCCACTTAGATGATTATCTGGCACTTATTCATCCTGATGAGCGGCAAAAATTCCGTATTGAGTGGTTAGAGTTCTTGTCCACAGATAAGGGTTACTTCAACTGTGTGTATCGCCTGCGTCACAGCAACGGTTTATGGCGCTGGTATAAGGACTTTGGCAAAGTCATGGCGTGGCAAGACGATTTGCCTATGCAAGTTGCTGGTACCTATACCAATATGACCCGGGAGTTGGTATTTGAAGAAAATGCACGGCTATTTGGTGCAGCGTTTGAGCAAACCAGTGATTGGGTGATTATTCTTGATCATAAATTGCGTATCCGTGCCACTAACCAAGCGTTACGGGAGCACTTTAACTATTCACCAAGTACACGCTCAAGTCGACACCTCACTCTTGGGTTGAGCAAAAATACCCGTATTAACTACTTACGTATCTTGAATGACCTCAATGTGGGTGAGCATTATCAGAGTGAGGAAGTTGTCATTATTAAAAATGGTGAGCAGGTACCGGTACTATTGAAAATGAGTGCGGTGGCAGATGCTGAGCACCACCTCACCAGCTATATCATTATCCTTACCGATATCAGCGCGCCTAAAAACGCTCTCGCCAGTAAGCGTGAGCATGCCCATTACGATAGTTTAACGGGCTTGCCTAATCGGGCTCTTTTTATGGACCGAGTGGAACATGCGCTGGAGCAATCAGCGCGGCAACAAAACCAGTGTGCATTAGTGCTGATTAATATTGCCAATCTTAATAAAATCAATAGTGCGCGTGGCTTCGAAAGTGGTGATCAGCTGTTACTTAGCCTCGCTTATAGGCTACAGCGTACGGTGCGTTCGCAAGACAGTCTAGGGCGTGTGAGTGGCGATGAGTTTGCATTGCTGTTGGAGAATATGGACGATGTCGAGCATATCGTCACTGTGTGTAAAAAAGTACGCGATGTATTAACTCAGCCGTTCAAGCAGCGGGTAATGGAACCGCTGGTTGAGGTTAGCCTTGGGATCGCGCTTTTCCCACAAGACGCGCAACGCAGTGACGAGTTATTAAAGTGTGCTGATTTGGCGATGTATCAGGCAAAGCGTCTAACCGGGAGCCACTGTCAGTTCTTTAAGCCGGAAATGAACGCTTATGTGCAACGGCGTATAGACACCGAAAAAGCAGTGGCATCTGCTTACGAGCAGTGTGAGTTCGTCAATCAGTATCAAGCTATTTTTGCATCGCAGAATCAGCAAGTTATCGGCTTTGAGGTGTTATTACGCTGGCAAAAGCAGCAGCAATTACTTGCTCCTGACGAATTTTTAGTTCATGTGCGCAAGCCCGAACTATGGTCTAAGTTATTTTTACAAACCCTAGAGCGAGCGATACTAGAGAGTCAGCTTTGGTTGCGCCAGCGTCACGATTTGACTATAAACATGAACCTGTCCGGGCGCGAGTTTAGCCAACCTGGGTGTACCGGCGATATTACTCACCTGCTGCGTAGTTTTAACTTTCCCCTCGCGCAGCTGATGTTGGAGATACATGTGAATGATTGGCTGCAGTTAGACGAGCAAGCCAAACAAGCATTGCAAATGCTTCAGCAAGAGGGTGTAAAAATAGCTCTGCAGGTCAATCGTGGTGATGACTTTTGTGTCCCTGAACTGTGTGGTGATACGCTCAGCGCAGTGAAGTTGGGTCCGCAGTTAGTTGCTGAAATTTGTATGGATATGTCGGTGCAAGCTAAAGTCACTCGTTTTCTCAAGGTGGTTAACGCCTTGGAGTTGACCGTGATTGCCGTTGGCGTGGAAACTGAGCGCCAAGCACAGCTGATGCGCGACATCGGCTGTGCCGCGATACAAGGATTTCACATGCAGCGCCCAGCCTTGGGCGACAGCATTGCTAGTTTGCTTAAGTAACCGCAGCTAATTTAGGTGATGCCCACAATGTGGGCAAAAGCGCTTTAAAGGATGTTTTTCCCGTACTTGTTGCTCTATTTGCGCGCACTCTTTCTTGCTCAGACCCAGCTCTACTCTTAATTCATCGAGATGTTCACGATCATCAACACAAATCACTCCGTCTTCCATCAGTTGGTAAGCTGTTTCGCTGTATCTATCACGACGTTGGCGCAGTTGGTCGGAGAAGCTAGATGCCAATAAACCAGTGGGAATGGCCACCATCCCCATACTTAAAATGGTAATGATGCCACCGAATACCTTGCCTAACCCGGTGATCGGCACGACATCGCCATACCCTACGGTCGTCAGGGTGATCAATGCCCACCACATGGCCTTGGGAATAGAGCCAAACTTATCGGGTTGGACATCATGTTCCAATAAGTAAATGCCACTGGCGGCGACGATTAAAATCACCGCCATAATAGAGAAGGCCGCAAACAAAGAGCCACTTTCTTCTCGAATGGTTTGCAGCAGCAACTGCATGGCCCGCGAGTAGCGTGTGAGTTTGAAGATACGCAGCAGTCGTAAAACCCGCAAAAAGCGCAAGTCGAAGGACACAAAGAACACCAGTAGAGAGGGCAGAATAGCCAACAAATCGATAATCGCCATGGGCGAGCAAAGGTAGCGCAGGCGCCGTTGCGTATCACTCAAAGTGCTGTTCTCAAAGCGCTCCAAATCAACACTGGTCCACAACCGAGCTAAATACTCAAGGGTAAAAATGCTCACCGATATAAGCTCAAAATAAGCGAAAAAGCCAATGTGCTGTTTAGCAACACTGGGCACCGACTCAATAACAATAGCAATGACATTGGCGAGGATCAGTGCCACTAAAATAGCGTCAAAGGCGTAGCCGTAATGGCGCACCCGGCCCCGAGATTCAAATACTTGTGCTAAGGTGTTTCTTATTCTTATCATCGTTTCTCATGCATTATTCAGCGGCAAGATCATCTCTATCGTGCCTTCTTCAAAGTCGCGACGCACGGTAAATCCGAGCTTGCGTGCCAACTCAATCATCCCGGTGTTCTCCCACAAGGTGGTCCCTTGAACGCTGGCAACTCCTTGCTCTTTACAGTAATCAATGGCCGCTTGTAGAAGCAGCCGGCCTAGGCCCAAACCTTGATACTGCGAGCCTATGACAATGGCAAATTCCGCTATGGCATTATCTGGGTCCATAAGTACCCGTGATACACCTAAAGTGCAGTCTTTAGCATGGTGTTTACGGGTGACAATAAACGCCATTTCTCTGTCGTAGTCTATCTGAGTCATTTTCGCTAATTGTTCATGGCTAAAATGGGGCATTTCGCCAAAAAAACGGCGATAACGATCCTCTTTCGACAAAGATTCATCAAACTCACGGTGTGCTTGCTCGTCTTCGGGGCGGATAGGGCGCAGTAAGGCTTGAGAGCCATCTTTGAGTGTCACCGAGCGTTCCCATTCTTTAGGATAGGGACGAATGGCCAAGCGTTTACGATGTGCTAGGCGTTGGTAGTGACTGATTTCAATACAAGCATCAAGCACCAAAAACTGGCCTTGGGTGGCAAGCAGTGGGTTTAGCTCCAAGTGATGAATATCCGGTTGATCGATTATCAGTTGTGACACCCGAGTGAGCAGTGCACAGAGTCGATACTTATCTACTTTTTCTGGTAGCGTCCGCTCCTTGAGTACGCCCTTATCTTGGGCGCTGGCAATCAGGTACTTGGCCAAATTCATGTTTAACGGCGGCAGAGCGACTGCCGCTTGTGAAAAATCAAGGGCGCTCCCGGCTTCACCTAGCAGGATCACTGGCCCAAATTGGGGATCGGTTTTAATGGCAATGCGCAGCTCATGAGTACCGGCGCGCGGCACCATAGGTTGGATGGAAAAGCCATGAATATTTGCCTGTGGGTAGGTTTGCTTGATACGCAGCAAGATAGCAAACGCGGCTTGCTCAACCTCATGTGCATCATTGAGGTTGAGCAGTACGCCTCCGACCTCAGATTTGCTAGCAATGTCAGGGCTAATCAGCTTTAACACCACCGGAAAGCCACATTCGCTGGCCACCTCAGCAGCTTCGCTGGGAGTGGTGGCGATATGGGTAGTCACCGTATCAATACCATAATAGGCCAACAAGGGCGCCGCTTGGTGGGTACTGAGGTAGGTTTCACCGCGACTTAAATGAGCATCAATAGCACTTTGGGTATCTTGGGCGTTAATTGCTAACTCATCAACGATGGATTCAGGGGTTTGCGTTAAGTGCTTTTGGTTACGGCGATAGTTAATTAGGTGCATATATGCGCCCACTGCGCCCTCTGGTGTGCGGTAGGTGGGAATGCCCCCTTGAGCGCATATCTTGCGCGCTTCATAGGCGGCATTTTCACCCATAAAATTGGTCATCACAAAAGGACGACGACGGCTATCGACTTGGGCCACGGTATCGACAATGATTTTCGCATACTCGGTACTCGGCGCCAGTGCAGAAGGAGTGTGAATAATTAATAAGTTCTCCACTTCTTTGGCTTCGAGCAATATTTTCAAGGCTTGTTGGTAGCGTCCCGGGTCGGAGTCGCCGAAAATATCCACCGGGTTAGCGGCTGCTTCTGATTGTGGGATCACCGCATTGAGCGCCGCCAAGGTCTCGTCACTGAGCTCACAGAGTTTACCGGAGCTCTGCAGCAGGCTGTCCACAGCCATTACCGCCGGGCCGCCGCCATTGGTAAGAATACACAGCGGTTCGACTTTAAGCAGTTTAGGGTGCAGCGCCAGAGTTTGCGTGGCGGCAAATAGCTCGCGTAAATCAGCAACTCTGAGCATACCGGCGCGCTGAATAAGAGCATCGTATACCGCATCTGAGCTAGTGTTGCCGCCGGTGTGAGCGAAAGCAGCTTGGGCGCCGGCCTCGGTACGTCCGGTTTTGATAACAATCACCGGTTTACTAAAGGCAGCAGCACGCGCCGCAGAAATAAAGCCACGAATGTCTTTGAGGTTATCAATGTAAAGTAATACCGCTTTAGTGCGCGCGTCGCGACCGAGAAAATCAAGTAGCTCGCCAAAATCGATATCGAGGCAATCCCCGACAGAGACAAAGTAAGAAAAGCCAATATCTTTGTGTTCGGCCCAGTCTAAAATGGTTGAGCACACCGCTGCCGATTGGGAGATAAAAGCGAGCCTCCCCGGACGGGTGACAGTGTGTGAAAAGCTGGCGTTAACGCCTAAATGGGGGATCATCAACCCCAAGCAATTGGGCCCCAGTAAATTCATTCCCAGCGCCTTACAATGCTGCGTGAGGCTGTGTTTTTGCTCGCTGCTAAGCCCGGCGGCGATAACAATAACGTTGCGGCATTGGCGCGCGGCTAATTCACTAAGTAAGCCCGCAATGGTCTGTTTATTGGTGCAGATCACCGCGAGACTGGGTGTTTGTGGCAGACTGGCAATATCGACATAGGCCAGTACCCCATGTACCGCTTCATATTTCGGTGTGACTGGCATTATGGGGCCATTGAAGCCCCCTTGTAGCAAGTTACGCATCACGATGTAACCAGGGCGCGAAGGGTTATTAGAGGCGCCAATAACGGCAATCGATTGGGGGTTGAAGAACTGACTAATGCGTTTTACGCTCATAGCTCACTCTTTTTGGTACACTGATCACTGAAATATACTCTCACACTTGCTGCAAAAGGAAAGCACCAATGCACAAAAGTATAACGCACATCAATATATTACCGGCATTTTTGTTGGCTTTGGGGCTGGCCTCAATTGGTTTTTTGCTACACAGCGCCATAGTGCAATTTAAAGCCATGGACAGAACGGTCACGGTTAAAGGTTTGGCCGAGCAGCAAGTGCCTGCAGATACCGCCATTTGGCCCATTGCCTTTACCGAGGCGGGGGATAAACTTGATGATGTGATGGCGGCGGTGGAGAAAAAGCAAGCTGCTGTGGTGGCCTTTTTAAAACTGCATGGTTTCAGTGATGAAGAAATATCCCTCGGCCAGATCGCGGTGGTAGACAAGAAAGCTCAGCAATATGGTCCAGAGCAAGTGGGGTTAAGGTACTTGGTGACAGCGAATATGTCGGTGTACAGCCAAGACCCCGAGAAAGTTCGTCATGCGAGCAGTCAGATAAGCGAACTGGCAAAACAAGGAATTGCTGTCAGTGGCGATAGCTACAGCAATCGTATTGAGTATTTATTCACGAGCTTGAATGACTTAAAACCGCAGATGATTGAACAGGCAACTCATAACGCCCGTGAAGTGGCGACTAAATTTGCCCATGATTCGCAATCAACGCTCGGCAAAATTAAGTCGGCGCGCCAAGGCCAATTTAGCATTAGCAGCCGCGATTCCAACTCGCCGCATTTAAAAAAGGTCAGGGTGGTGAGCACCATTGAGTATTACTTGGTGGATTAGCCCCAAGACAGCGGGCTTTAGTGCGAACATAAAAAAGCCGTAACAAACTTTTTGCTTGTTACGGCTACTGTTTCTCTTGCCTTATGCCTGCTTGCTAGCGACCCAGTCGGCAACCATTTCTTCAAGTAGGTTCAGTGGTACTGGGCCATTTTTAAGCACGATATTGTGGTATTCACGAATATCGAATTTATCACCTAGCGCCTTTTTAGCTTGCTCACGCAGCTCAACGATTTTCAGCATACCAATCTTATAAGCGGTGGCTTGTGATGGCATAACGATATGACGCTCTACCATTTTCACTGCGTCCGAAGTTGCATTAGGGGTGTTATTGACGTAGTAGTCGATACCCTGTTGACGCGTCCAACGTTTAGCATGGATACCGGTATCTACAACCAAACGACATGCGCGCCAAAGTTCCATCGCTAAACGGCCAAAGTCAGAGTAAGGGTCTTGATACAGCCCCATTTCTTTTGGCAGCAGCTCTGAGTAAAGTCCCCAGCCTTCGGTGTAAGCGGTAAAACGCCCGTATTTACGGAAGTTAGGCACGCCTTCGAGCTCTTGGGCAATGGCGATTTGCATGTGGTGGCCTGGGATCCCCTCGTGATAAGCCAAGGCTTCCAATTGGTAGGTGGGCATGGCTTCCATGTCATACAAGTTAGCGTAGTAGACACCTGGGCGTGAGCCATCTGGAGCCGGCTGTTGATAGAAGGCTTTACCCGCTGACTTTTCGCGGAATGCTTCAACACGTTTTACTTTTAGTCCGGCTTCAGGTTTTACTAAGAACAGCTCATCGAGGCGTCCCTTCATATCATCAATCACACGGATAGCTTCATTTAGGTATGCTTCGCGACCGGCTTCGGTATCGGGGTAATAGAACTGCTCATCGGTTTTCATAAACTCCATGAACGCTTTTAAATCGCCCTCGAAGCCGACTTTTTCTTTGATGGCGCGCATTTCATCATGAATACGCTGTACTTCCGCAAGACCGATGGCGTGGATTTGTTCCGCGCTTAAATCGGTGGTGGTGGTGCGCTCCAGCATGGTGTTATAAAAGGCTTTACCATCAGGGAACTTCCAAGCACCGTCACGGTTATCGGCGCGTTTTTCAAGCTGTTGTAGGTAGCTGATTAAGCCGTTATATGCTGGCTTGACTGAGACTTGTAGCGCTTCGGTGGCTTCGGCAATTAAGGCGCTCTTATCGCCATTGTCGATATCTAGCTTGTCGACTTTGCGTTTAAAGTCGGCCAATAAGGTAGAGTCTTTATCACCACCGAAGGGGGCACCTTTTATGATGTTTTGACTGGCTTCAATGACGTGTGGGAATACAAATTTCGGGGCAATGATGCCTTTTTCTGCGCGAGTTTGTAAATTGGTTTGTAGCTGTGTAAATAGCTTAGGCACCCCATTTAAACGAGCAATGTAGGCTTTGGCATCCTCAACACTGCTGATTTGGTGTTGGTTGATAAGGAACGCCGCCACCATAGAGTGGGTGCCAAACATTTGGTTAACTGGGTAGTTATGGTAGCGCCATTGGTAATCAGCGATGCTTTGCTCTAAGTTTTGTTGCATTAGGTCATAGCTGATCTGGGTATTCGCATCGAGCTTAGCGCGATCTATGGTCGCCAGCGTGGCGAGATCTTTTTTCGCTAACGCTAAATCTTCTTTAGCGCGTGCTTCGCTTTCATCGTCCCACTTGTCATAGTCTTTTTTAATGCCCATGTAGGTTTGGTACACAGGGCTGCGCATCACATTACGGTTAAAGACCTCTTCGAAAAATGCATTGGCCTTTGCTACTTCCGATTGCACCACTTGCTGCTGTACTGGCGCACTGTTAGCAGTGCTGTTATTTGCTGGGGTGCCTTGGCAACCAGCCAGTAGTGCGGCACTGACAGTGGCCGCGATTAGAGTGAGCTTACGCATAGTTAGATACCTATTTCACTTGTTGTTTTAATATTGCACATAGCGCCAAGTATCACAGTCGTTAGGCTAAATGCAGGACTGCGCTATTGGCTGCTATATCGCTAAAATGGATTCAGTGTATACCCTTGTTGTTGTAATTGTGCATGGGCGGTCATGGCAGAAAGGGCCATGCGGACCCCAGGCAACAACTGCTTAGCATTGATGTTGTTGTGCTTTGCCGATTGGCCGCACACATACACTTGGGTATTATTTGCGAGCAGTTGGCGAATTAACGAAGCGTTGGCATTATCAGCGGCAAATCGCGCTTGGTATTCACTGCTCTTGAGTACATCTTGGGTCGCATCGCCATGAACTACCAGTGCCAATGCTATATTTTTTGGATTCACGCCATGGGCCACATGCATGTTTATAAATCGGGCTAATGAGTTGATGTGGTTATTTTGCTCACCAACCGGTGCCCCAGAGGCCACGTCAAAGGCAATTTTAAAGTGCACGTCTTGGCCAATAGGGTCACTGTCGGGCACCGGATAAAAGAGCCCAAAGTCTTTAATGACCGGCTCATTAGTGGCGCTGTGCGCCGTACCAGCCAACAGTGTTACTAGCAAAAACACCCACCTCATTGTGCTTATCCTTCTGTGTTTGTGGCTACTTTATAAGCCGAAGTTTAATCGTCAACAAAGAGCGCAAGTAACTCATTAAGGTAACGATGACCCTGAGCTGTGACTGTTAGTTGGGTATTATCTAATGCGATTAACCCTAGTTGCTGCGCTCGTTGCAGCTGCGGCTCAATATGCGATAACGCCAAGCCGGTCAGCTGGGCAAATTCAGCGATAGGGCAAGACTCCATTAACCGCAAGCGATTCATCATAAACTCAAATGGCCGCTCTTGTTCGCTGACTGACCAGTCGCGATACAAATATGGCTTGGTTAAATCCATATAGCCGCGCGGGTGCTTGACCTTCTCGGTGCGCACGATCTGCCCATCAGGCTTGGTTATTTTGCCATGAGCGCCACAGCCTATGCCTAAATAATCGCCGAATCGCCAATAATTTAAGTTGTGTTGGCACTGATGTCCCGGCTTTGCGTAGCCGGAAATTTCATACTGCTGGTAGCCCGCTTCGGCCAACAGTGCTTGCCCCCTTTCTTGGATTTGCCATAAGGTGTCGTCCTCTGGCAGGGTCGGGGGCTTGGAGTAAAATTGCGTGTTAGGCTCAATAGTAAGCTGATACCAAGAAATATGCGGGGGTTGCAGCGCGATGATTTGTGTTAAGTCTGCCAATGCATCATCAATAGACTGGCCAGGGAGGCCGTGCATCAAATCGAGGTTAAAGCTGCGAAGGCCAACATCATGGGCTTGTTTTGCCGCATTGATGGCTTCTTCTTGGCTATGAATGCGGCCCAAGGCTTTCAGCTTATCTTGTTGCATTGATTGCACCCCGATAGAGATGCGATTGACCCCGGCTTGAACATACTCACTGAAACGCCCCGCCTCAACTGTGCCTGGGTTTGCCTCCAAGGTCACTTCGGCATTTTCCTGTAGGGGAATGAGCGCTCTTACACCGTCAAGTAATTGTTGCATAGCCTGACCGGAGAGCAAGCTTGGCGTACCACCGCCAATGAAAATACTGTGAATAGGGCGTCCGCAGGCGAGCGGCGCGTCATTGCGCAGGTCGCCAAGCAGATGCTGCACATATTCTTGCTCAGGGATTTGTTGGCCTTTTTGCGCATGGCTATTGAAGTCGCAATAAGGGCATTTTTGGACACACCATGGGATGTGAATATATAAGCTCAAAGGTGGAAGGTGTTGCACTGCTTAGCCTTTTAACGCGCTGAGTAAGTGGCGTAATGCTTGTCCACGATGGCTCAGACGATTTTTTTCTTCCTTGCTTAGCTCGGCGCTGGTTTTTTCCAAACCGTTTACTTTGAATACCGGGTCATAGCCAAAACCTTGGGCACCGCTGCGCGCTGAGGTGATTTCTCCTTCCCAAGTGGCCTGGCAGATTAATGGCAATGGGTCGTGTTGGTGGCGTACCAGCACTAACACACAGCAAAAGCGGGCACTGCGTTGGTTTTTACCTTGCATGGCCGCGAGTAATTTATCTATGTTGTCATCATCGTTGGCATTGGCCCCAGCATAGCGAGCGCTATACACGCCGGGAGCACCATCAAGGGCATCAACAATCAACCCGGAGTCATCGGCGATTGCAGGCAGACCCGTTTCGGCACTGGCGTGGCGAGCCTTAATAATGGCGTTTTCAACGAAGGTAGTGCCAGTTTCTTCAGCATCGCTTACCTGGAACTCACTTTGTGGTCTTATTTCAATATTTAGCTCGCTTAACAGCGCACTGAGCTCAGCAACTTTGCCTTTGTTACCTGTGGCTAGCACCCAAGTGGTCATGCATTCTCTCTTAGTGTTCGTACAATTTTTGATGGAAACGCAGCACTTCAACTGTGTTTCCTTGCGTTAAGGTTATTTCAAAGCGATAAACTTCTTCGTTATCAAAGCGCATTTGGGCTATGTAATAGATGCTCTCGCCTTCTTTAATTTCTTTAAAGGTTAATTGTTCTGTTTGACCAATGAGGTTTTTGGCGCTGCCTTGAATGTCGACGGCTTGGGCTTGGTTATTTTGTAATACCGAAATATTGATTAGAGCTCTATCGCCAGCCCGTTCTAAGTCATAGTTACGCGCAACTTCTGCGGGAACGGATGTTGAGGGAAAGGCAATATAGTGTACTTGCCAGTGACCCAAGTTTTTAAATTGGCCCCCTTGAACTTCGGCTTGCTCGCCATAGCTGGGGGAGATGCTGAGTATGCATAACAGCAATGCAGTGAACAGGGTTTTCATAATATGACTCCTGTGGTTAGGCGTTGGCCTTAGCTCGACCAACGCACTCTTTACCCTTAAGTGTACCAGAGAACAGCAAAGCCGGGGCTTGCTGCGAGTTCAGGTTAGCCGATAAAGTCCATAAACAAAATTTGTAAGAACTGTAAGGTGATAATCAAGACAAGGATAGAAAGATCCAAGCCACCAAGGGGTGGGATCACCTTGCGTATCGGTCTTAGCATGGGTTCAGTAAGTTGATGGAAAATCGCTTCTATGGGATTGTAACCTTGGCTGACCCAGCTCAAAATGGCGCGAATAATGAGTACCCAGAACAGTAAGTTAAGACCTTCTTTAACTACCGTTAGAGCGCCGGAGATAAGCACCGTAGGGGCACTCCAGCCGCCGTGGAACATCATCAGAAGCACACTGACCTTGGCAAAGGCAACAATGAATGCCAGCACCAGTGAAGCGATATCCAAACCGCCAAAACCGGGGATGATTTTACGTAATGGGTTCACTGCAAAACTGGTGGCCTTCACCACAAATTGACTCAGCGGATTATAGAAATCCGCTCGCACAGCCTGCAGCCAAAAGCGCAACAGCACCACCATTAAAAATAGATCGAATACGATCCCAACAAGAAATTGCATGGCATTCATGAGCTTAGTCTCTTCGCAAGTTAAATTTCTTTTTCCATCTCTTGGGCACGGGCAATACAGGCATCCATGGCTCCGGCAACAGTCTGTACTAGGCCTTGATCTTTTAGGTGCTCAACGGCAGCGTGGGTGGTACCGCCTTTAGAGGTGACGTTAGCGCGCAGTTGCGAAATGCTAATATCGTCCTGCGACAAGGCCATCTCCGCTGCACCCAAAGCTGTTTGTTGTACTAGTGCTCGAGCTTGTTGCTCATCAAAGCCTAGTGCCTTAGCTTTTTCTTCAATGGCTTCCATAAACAAGAAGAAGTATGCAGGTGAAGAGCCAGTAACGGCAATAATGTTGTTAATTTGCGCTTCTTCATCAACCCATACAGCGATACCGGTGCATTCAAATACACTTTGAATAAAGTCGCGTTCTTGCTCGTTGATACCTTCGGCATACAGGCCTGATACACCACGGCCCAATAATGAAGGCGTGTTCGGCATGCAGCGCACCATTTTCACTGGTTGGCCGAGCATTTCTTGTAAGCGCGCAACAGTAATGCCCGCCGCCACGGAAATAAACACTTTGCCGTTAAAATCAACACCAGCATCAATAAAACTTTGCGCTAAATCCGCCATCATTTGTGGCTTAACCGACAACACGATGACATCGGCCTTTTTAATCGCTTCAACGTTATCCGAGGTGGTTTGTACACCAAAGTCAGCGGCGACCTTCGCGAGTTTTTCCTGATTACGGTTGGTAGCAATAATGCGCTCTTTCGCAAAACCGTTTTTCACCATGCCGCCAATAATGGCGTAGCTCATGTTTCCAGTACCAATAAACGCGATGGTTTTTTGTGACATATAAACCTCAACTTGTTGTGTTATTAGAATATACGATTCAACGTCCTAGCTGCGCTCTCCAAATATAGCAGTGCCCACTCGGACCATGGTTGAACCGGCTGCGATGGCCGCATCCACATCAGCACTCATGCCCATGGACAAGGTATCTAGCTGTGGATATTGGGTCTGTAGTTTATCAAAGCAAGCCTTTAATTTCTCGAAAGATTGCAGTTGCGCATCGAAACTGTCGGTTTTTGCTGGGATTGCCATTAATCCACGCAGGTGCAGCTGTCGACTATTGTCAACGAGTTCAGCCAACTGCGGCAATTGTGCTACTGAACAGCCAGACTTATTGTCGTCGTTATCAATATTCACTTGAATGAGAATATTGAGCGGTTTCATATTCGTGGGGCGCTGCTCATTTAAACGCCGAGCAATTTTTTCCCTATCAACGCTTTGCACCCAGTGGAAGTGCTCGGCAATCGCTTTGGTTTTATTACTCTGAATGGGGCCTATAAAATGCCATACTATTGTCTTATGGTCGTTAAGTGCCTGCACCTTCTCAACACCTTCTTGGACATAGGATTCAGCAAATTCTCGGTGACCATGATCAAAAGCCGCTAAAATATCTTCTAAGGGTTTTTTCTTAGAAACGGCGATTAAAGTGATGTCTTTTTCATCGCGATTGCATTTTTTTGCCGCCGTAGCGATTCGGGCGTAGGCGGCATCGAGTCGTTCTGCTATTGTAACCATAAAGTTATCAGTTAGTTGTGGAGTCCTGTTATGGATATTACTGAATTATTGGCCTTTAGTGTGCAACACAAGGCCTCGGATTTACACCTTTCAGCCGGTGTATCGCCGATGATTCGTGTCGACGGCGACGTGCGCCGTATTAACATTCCCGTGCTTGAGGCCAAGGAAGTCAGCGGCCTTGTCTACGACATTATGAACGATAAACAGCGCAAAGAATACGAAGAAAACCTAGAAGTGGATTTCTCGTTCGAGGTTCCTGACTTAGCGCGTTTTCGTGTTAACGCCTTTAATTCTAACCGAGGCCCAGCAGCGGTGTTTCGTACCATCCCCAATGAGGTGCTGACCTTGGATGATTTGGGCGCGCCGGAGATATTTAAAACCATCTCGGAAAACCCCCGTGGTCTGGTATTGGTGACTGGGCCAACAGGTTCTGGTAAATCAACCACCTTGGCGGCGATGATTGATTACATCAATAAATCACGCCACGACCATATCCTCACCATTGAGGACCCGATAGAATTCGTACACCAAAACAAGCTAAGCTTGATTAACCAGCGGGAAGTTCACCGTGATACGCACAGCTTTAACAATGCCTTGCGCAGTGCGTTGCGTGAAGACCCCGACGTTATCTTGGTCGGTGAGCTGCGGGACTTAGAAACCATTCGCCTAGCGATGACCGCAGCAGAAACAGGTCACTTAGTGTTTGGCACCTTGCACACCACCTCAGCACCAAAGACCATTGACCGTATCATCGACGTCTTCCCCGGTGAAGAAAAAGACATGGTACGTTCGATGCTTTCAGAATCACTGCGCGCGGTTATCTCGCAAACACTGTTGAAAAAAGTGTCGGGCGGGCGAATTGCGGCGCATGAGATTATGATAGGTATCCCAGCGATACGAAACCTTATTCGTGAAGATAAAATTGCGCAGATGTACTCGTCGATTCAAACTGGCGCTGCACATGGTATGCAGACCATGGACCAGTGCTTACAAAACTTGCTAAACCGTGGCCTTATCAGCACACAGGCAGCGCAGGCGAAAGCCCATGATAAGACCCAATTCGGCATGTCGGGTCAGTAGTAGGATTAACACCATGATACAACCTTTAGCGCATTATTTGCAGAAGATGATCGCCTTGCAGGCATCGGATTTATTTGTTTCTACGCATTTGCCGGTGAGTGCCAAAGTGAATGGCGAGCTCACCCCCCTTGATGACTATGTGCTCAGTGATGATGAGGCATTGACCTTGGTAGAGTCGGCAATGTCCGATAAACAAATCAATGAGTTTCATAACTCTAAAGAATGTAACTTTGCCATTGCCACCGATGAGGGACGTTTCCGTATCTCGGCATTTTGGCAACGTGATCAGGCGGGGATGGTTATTCGTCGCATCGTTACCACCATACCCGACGTTAATGAACTCGGTCTGCCTTCAGTGCTTACCGATGTGATCATGAAAAAACGTGGTCTAGTGCTGTTCGTCGGTGGTACCGGCACCGGTAAGTCGACCTCATTGGCGGCGCTACTGGGTTATCGTAACCGCAACCAAAAAGGCCATATCCTTACCATTGAGGATCCAATTGAATTCGTACACGAGCATAACAAAAGTATCATTACCCAACGTGAGGTTGGACTTGATACCGAGAGTTTTGAGGCTGCACTGAAGAGCTCGCTGCGTCAGGCCCCGGATGTAATTCTCATTGGTGAGATCCGCTCGCAAGAAACCATGGAATATGCGTTAAGCTTCGCTGAGACTGGCCACCTGTGTGTTGCTACCTTGCACGCCAACAACGCCAACCAAGCCATTGACCGTATTATGCACTTGGTGCCTAAGGAAAAGCACGACAAGCTCAAATATGATTTGGCCCTTAACTTGCGCGCTATTATTGCTCAGCAGCTGATCCCTACTACAGATGGTAATGGTCGTGTGGCAGCGATTGAGGTGTTACTAAACTCACCGATGATTGCCGAGCTGATCAAAAAAGGCGAAATCGGCTCCATCAAAGAGGTGATGGCCAAGTCCAAAGAAATGGGCATGCAAACCTTCGACCAAGCGCTGTTTGATCTGTACAAGCAAAACCTCATCAACTACGCCGATGCACTGCACCACGCTGACTCACCGAACGATCTTCGTTTGATGATTAAGCTTCGTAACAACGAACAACAAGGTGCAGGCTTCCTACAAGGGGTAACGGTGGACGGCCTTGGCGACGATAGCGATAGCTAAACGCTCAAGCGTAAAAAGTATCAGGGCGTTTTTTTACGCGCTGATACTCACCGTGCTACTGCCTGCTCAGGGCAGAGAGCAAAGCATTGACATCTATTTGCGTGATGATGTTTATACCGATTATGTAGCTTTTCTGGCTGGGCGCTCGCCCTTAGCCGTCAGCGACTTTAGCGGTAAGCGTGTGCGTCGGGATGTGGTCGATATGATAGTGGCGCAGCAAGCGCTGCGTCTAGGCGGCTTCGAGTACACTTTTAACTACCGTGTCGGCAAGATTAATTTTCGTAATACGCGGTTGCTGGAACAAGGTAAATTATTAATTAGCTTTGATACCTATTGGCGTGCTGATGCGCTGATACTCAGCGAGGCGGTTTTTGTCAGCGATGCAGTGATCCGTCAAGGTGAGTATTATGCGGGTATTTATAGTCACCCAGATAACACGCGGGTGCAGAGTATAACATCGCTGGCCGATATGACCGCACTCACCGCTGTATCTACGCCGCGCTGGCGCAGTGATTGGCGCACCTTGCAGGCACTGCCGTTGAAACGCATGATTAAGGAAGATGAATGGTTATCGCAAGCGCGCATGGTGTCGATGCAGTGGGTCGACTTTATGTTGATGCCACTGATGCCTCAGTATAATAACCATTACCAACTGGATAACATATCACTGAAGGCGCATCCGCACTTTGTTGTGCAAATAAAAGACAGTCGCCACTTTGTAGTGTCTCGTAATCACCCCCAAGGTCAGCAGGCCTTTAAAGCACTCCAAAAAGGACTGGCTAAGCTACGCGAGCAGGGCCGAATTCGAGCAGCTTACGAGCAAGCGGGGTTTATTCCTGATTTAACGCAGATGGCAGTGCTTAATAGCCCCCTTGAGCGGCAAAAAAGCTCTCCAGAATAAGCACCGCAGAGGCATTATCAATATTGCCTTTACTTAGGTTTCGATAGCCGCCCTCGGCGAATAGCTGCTCCTTGGCGGCGGCCGTGGTTAGTCGTTCATCTTGGGTTTGTACTGGCAACCCCGTTTGATTGTGCAGGCGATTGGCAAACTTATGTGCCCGGCGCGTGAGCTCTTGCTCGCTGCCATCCATATTCAGTGGTAAACCTACCACTAACAAGTCTGGCTGCCATTCATCGACCAGCGTGCGAACATCATCCCAATTAGGAATACCATCACGAGCCTTGATAGCGCGCAGGCCATTAGCAGTACCTGTTAACTCCTGGCCGATGGCGGCGCCAATACTCTTGGTACCAAAATCAAAGCCCATTACACTGCGCTGGCCCATTTTAGAACTTGAGGACTCACTCATGCGTGACCCGCCTCCAAACTAAGCTTATTAGCATCAATACCCATAAGTTCTAAGGCTTTATGCCAGCGCTCGTTGATGGGGGTATTGAAAATAACCTCGGGGTCGGCTTCCATAATTAGCCACGAGTTTTCCAACAGCTCTTGCTCTAACTGACCCTCAGACCAACCGGCATAACCTAAGGTGATGATAAATTGCTCCGGCGCATCCTTGGTGGTGAGACTCGCAAGCACGTCTTTGGAGGTGGTGATCATTATCTCGGAGCTTAAACTTTGCGATGACGCGTAGCCCGGCTTGGGCGTGTGCAATACAAAGCCTCGGTCAGTTTTCACCGGTCCACCAGCAAACACCTGGCGCCCAGCGGCTTGTTGGTTTTTATCGTTGTCGATGTCTATTTTGTCTAATAACTCACCCACCGTGACATCAATAGGTTGGTTAATCACCAAACCCATGGCACCTTCGTCGTTATGCTCGCAAATATAGGCCACTGCGTGTTTGAAAAATGGCTCTTGTAACGAGGGCATGGCGACCAAAAAGTGGTTGGTTAATGACTGCATAGACATCTCCACGATTAAGAGGTTGTTAAATTGCGCTCAAGCGCGTCAAAAAACAATGCGGTGACAGAAAAGTTGCTCTCAGCCTCTATTTCTTTAACGCATGTTGGCGCGGTAACGTTCACTTCAGTGAGTTTGTCACCAATAATATCCAGACCCACAAATAATAGTCCCTTGGCTTTTAGCGTTGGCGCCAGTGTCTCAGCGATACGGCGCTCATCATCGGTAAGAGGGCGCACCTCACCGCGACCACCAGCGGCGAGATTGCCTCGCGTTTCGCCTTTTTGAGGAATACGCGCTAAGCAGTAGGGAACTACTTCGCCATCAACGACTAAGACTCGTTTGTCGCCGTCTTTAATGGCAGGAATATAGTTTTGGATCATAGCATAACGCTTGCCATGCTCAGTCAGGGTCTCGATGATCACACCGATGTTGGCGTCGTCTTCTTTGACTCGAAAAATAGAGGCGCCGCCCATGCCATCGAGTGGCTTCATAATGATGTCACCATGTTCAGCCAAGAAGGCGCGGATCTGCTTCGCCGAGCGGGTCACTAAGGTGTCTGGCGTAAATTCGCTAAACCAGGCGGTATAAAGCTTTTCGTTGGCATCACGCAGACTTTGCGGCTTATTAACGACTAAGGCGCCAGCCAGTTCTGCGCGCTCTAAGATATAGGTGGCGTAGATGTATTCGGTATCAAAAGGTGGGTCTTTGCGCATTAAAATAATATCGAGATCGCCTAAAGCAATGTCCTGTTGCGGCGCTAAGTCATACCACTTTTCGGCATTATCAAACACATGAGCGCGAGCAGCGTGAGCAAAAGCTTCACCTTGGCGCAGAAACAGATCGTCCATTTCCATATAATACAATTCATAGCCGCGCTTTTCGGCTTCCAGCATCATTGCAAAGCCGGTGTCTTTTTTAATATTAAACCCAGAAATTGGGTCGCTGATAATGCCCAGTTTAATTGCCATTGCTCTACTCGTTTAATCAATCTAATTATTTTATGGGGTTGGCGCGCAGTAAATTCAATTCGCTAAATCACCAAACTGCATCTGTAACGCACTTAAGACCGTTAAAGCCGCCGTTTCTGTGCGCAAGACGCGTGGACCTATGCGAATATCCATAAAGCCATGCTCATGACTGCTGTGGATCTCTGCATCGGTAAAGCCGCCTTCAGGGCCAACTAAAAAGCGCACACCCGCACTTGGCGCCGGCATAGTCTTAATACTGTGCTGCGCGCGAGGATGTAACGTAAGCTTAGTGGCGTCGCTCGGCTGGGTTAGCCATTGCTCAAGACCGATTGGCGGGTGAATGGTGGTAATACGATTACGACCACATTGCTCGGCTGCGGCGATAGCGATTTTCTGCCACTGTTGATGCTTCTTTGCTAAGCGTTCGCCATTGAGCTTAACCCCACAGCGCTCACTAAATAGCGGGGTAATTTCGCTCACCCCGAGCTCCACCGACTTTTGAATAGTAAAGTCCATCTTATCGCCACGGGAGATCACTTGCCCAAGATGGATAGCAAGGGGAGATTCACATTCACTATCGATAAACTCTATACAGCGAACGGTCACGTATTTTTTGCTGCTATCAACGATTTCACAGTGATATTCACCGCCGTGGCCGTTAAACAGCCGCAGTTGATCGCCAACTTGCATGCGCAACACACGGCCTACGTGCCCAGCTGCATCATCACTTAAATTAAAGTCTGTACCTAAAGCGCCTATGGTCGGCTCGAAAATATGCGGAATTCTCATTACGCTGTCCATCATCAGGATTTTGCGACAGTCTAAACTAGTCGCCTAAATGCGCAAGTATATCAGGATCCTGATTACAGCTGAGGTGATTTTGGTGATAGGGCGTAGTCAGTGGTGTAAGGTGGTAATCAGCGCCTTGCTTATTAATTAATAACCGATTTTCATGTAACGAATCAATGACCCATTTAAAGGAATTGCTAGCACTTTCATAGGCGCAGGCAAACACCAGCACGCCAGCAACGCTATGGTGTCGCGAGGCGTAACTTGATAATTCAGCTACACTGATTTCGTTATCAAAGTCACAATAACAATAATCCTTTACCTGCTGGTCAAACATAAGCTTAACCATATGACGGGTGTTCGCTCCAGCAACTATCACTCCGTGCGCATAGGGATTGGCGCAAAAGGCTCGGCTCAACAGTGGATCGCTGTCGATGAGTAAATAGTTGCTAAGATCCTTATCCATTCATTCTCTCCGTTGCCACTAGGCGAAAAACTGAATCAGCAAATAGCCCATGGCACAGTATACAGAAAACACCACAGCAGCAATGCCAACATTGTCTTGGTGATCAACCTCAACCCCGGTGTCGACACGATAAAGTACGATCAACAACACGGCGCGAGCCATGGCATTGACCAATAACCACATCAGACCGCAGTGCACAGCCAATGTAAAGACATTTTCTACCATCTTGCCGCTGTAGTAATTGGCGCTGGCTAGACCTGCGTAAAGGGCCAGGGCCATACCTACAGATTTGCCTGCGTAACGAATACCGATTGAGGTATTTTCCAAGTTAAAGTTACTTTGCAGCGATGCGCCTTGGTTTACCTTAGCAAAGCGAGCTTCGCGCACTTTGCTATCTAGGGCAAATAAGCCCTGCAAAAATAAGAAGTTTACAAACACCACAAGCAAAGAATACATGCTGTTAGTTTGAGACCAACTGACCAAACCTATAACCACAATGCTATTTCCTAATAACATTCCCGAGTCGACTAGGGCGGCGCACACGTTCTGCTTTAAAATAGCCTTCTCTTCATTAAAACGACTGAGAATCCATTTTCGATGAATAGCTTGACCAACTTTTGTAAAAAGTAGCATCAGTATTAGCAAAAGCGGCACTTTCCACGGCTCTTCGCGCATCACCGTCAGTGAAAAGTCATCCACTAGGTAGCCGATAATCAGCACTAACGAGAGCAGATAACTGGCATAGCTAATTCCCAGCGCAAAGTTATCACGCTGGGCGAGCTCTTCTTTTAAGGCCTGCCGCGCTCTGACTTGGGTGTAAATACGCAGTGCAAACAGCACCGCAGCAATAGCTACGAAGCTAATAGCAAAGGTATATAAGGACTCGTTTGACAAAGAAAAATACGTCATACTGGCAGCCGAAAAGGAACTTTGTTTTCATTCTAGTACGGTTGGCCCTAACTTAAAAGAGAGCGGTATCTATGACTGCACCTTCTGGTTTTAATTCGCAATTACAGCAACTTGGTAAAGATCGCTATGAACAGATATATGGCGACACGGAAATAGATAACGATTTGTTGCAACTGCTAGCGCTTAGCGACTTTGCCTACGATGTACTCAGTACCCATAAACAGTGGGGAGCGTGGCTTGTTGACCCCGAGCAACAGCAGTGTCGTGCGGTGCCGGATCCTTTGCCACAGCAGTTAGGTGATGTGTCAGAAACTCAGGCATTAACCATGTTGCGTCGTTACCGCCAGCAGTATTGGCTAAAGGTTGCTTATCTCGATTTGGTATGCGGCAACGACATCGCTGACTCCATGGCTTATGTGTCTGCTTTAAGTGATACGCTGATAGACGCAGCCAATCGATGGGCCTTCGCTCAGGTAGCCAAAGTTAATGGCGCGCCTGTGGACGAACACGGCCACCCGATCGCCATGATGATTTTAGGTATGGGCAAGTTGGGCGGAAAGGAGCTTAATTACTCGTCCGATATCGACCTTATCTTCACTTACCCCCTTAACACCCCCACCCAAGGCGGGCGGCGCAGTATTGAAGCGCAGGTGTTTTACACTAAGGTGGCGCAAAAAGTGATTGCTGCCTTAGACCAACATACCGTAGATGGGCGAGTTTTCCGCGTCGATATGCGTCTGCGTCCCTTTGGGGACAGTGGTCCTTTAGTTATGAGCTTTTCGGCTATGGAGGCGTACTATCAAGAGCAAGGCCGAGAGTGGGAGCGTTACGCTATGCTCAAAGGCCGACTCATTCACGCGCCATGTAACTATGTGCATGAGTTTAACGAGATGCTAAGACCGTTCGTTTATCGCCGATATATTGATTTCTCAGTGATTGAGTCATTGCGCAAAATGAAATCACTGATTGCCCAAGAGGTGCGCCGTAAAGGCTTACAAGACAATATTAAGTTGGGCGCTGGTGGTATTCGAGAAGTGGAATTTATTGTTCAGGCACTGCAGCTGATCAGAGGAGGTCGAGAGCCGCAACTACAAACTCAAAGCTTAGCTAAAGCGTTGACTGCACTGACAGAGCTCGGGGTTTTTACTGACGAGCAACAGCAGCAACTATGGCAAGACTATGCGTTGCTGCGCCAGATAGAACAATATCTGCAAGCCTTTAATGATGAGCAGACCCAGCAATTACCGCAGTCACAACGTGATTGGCTGCGATTAAATACATTGCTCAATCAAGCTAACGAAGAACACAGTCGTGCAGTTATTGAGGCGGCGATGGGGCGCATACGCGATGAGTTTGAACAAGTCATTGGCTTTGAGCCAGAGCAGGGTGATGACTTGGATGACAGCTATACCCTGGCGTGGGAGCATAACGATACCGAGGCCCTCAGTGATGTGATTGCCAATGCCCAGCAGCGTATGAGCTGGCAGGGACCCCTGAATCACTTTCATGAGCGCGTAAGCAAACAGCCTATAGGTAAACGTGGCAGAGACACACTGGATAAATTAATGCCCCATGTGTTGCAACAGCTGCAGCATGCTCACGCATGTGGTGAGGTCGTGGCCTTGGTCACCAATGTGCTCGATAAAATTATGTCGCGCACCGCCTATTTAGAGTTACTACTTGAAAACCCAGGGGCTCTCCAGCAATTAGTACGCTTGTGTGCGCACAGTCGTTGGATTGGCGAACATATTGCTCATTATCCGATTCTGTTGGATGAGCTTATTGACCCTGCGGAGCTTTACAATCCTTTCCCTTTGAATGCCTATAGTAACGAGATCCGCCAGTATTTTTTACGCATTGATGAGCATGACTTAGAAATGCAGATGGAGGCGCTCAGGCAGTTTAAGCAAACCCAGCAATTACGTATCGCTGCGGCGGATGCGACCGGTGCGTTGCCAGTAATGAAGGTCAGCGACCACCTCAGCGCGTTAGCAGAGGCGATTATAGAGCAAGCAGTTAACCTTGCCTGGCAGCAAATGGTGGCGCGCTTTGGCAAAGTCCCCGGCACCGATGAGCAACATAAAGGCTTTGCCGTAATCGCCTACGGTAAGGCGGGCGGATTGGAGTTAGGTTATGACTCTGACCTCGATTTAGTTTTTGTTCACAACCACGATGGCGACAGCAGCACCGACGGTGATAAGTCGATTTCCGCACGGCAGTTTTATTTAAAACTAGCGCAGCGCTTGATGCACCTGTTTAACACGCGCACCAGCTCCGGCATTTTATATGAACTCGATACCCGCTTGCGCCCTGAAGGGTCATCAGGCTTGTTAGCCATCAATATCGAGAGCTTTCTTCACTACCAGCAAACTCAAGCTTGGACTTGGGAGCATCAGGCCTTGGTGCGTGCCCGCATGGTCTATGGAATAAGCGCGCTACGCCAACGATTTAGTGAAATCCGTATAGAGATATTAGCGCAAGCGCGGCAGATAGCACCGCTTCGCGACGACGTGACCGCCATGCGAGAAAAAATGCGGCGGCATTTAAACCGAGAAAACGAGTTTATGCTTGATTTGAAGCAGGGTGTTGGTGGGATGACCGATATTGAATTCATCACTCAATTTTTGGTTTTGGCCCATGCGCACCACCATCCAGCATTACTCGAGTATTCAGATAATATCCGCATTTTAGAAGCGGCGGCGCACTGTGGCTGTATCAGCGAACGTCAGACACAGCAGCTTATACACGCTTATTGCCATTATCGGGGCTTATATCATGTACTGAGTTTACGCAATCAAGAGAAAATGGTTGCCAAAATAGAGCTGCAAGATGAAATTGCCTCGGTCAGCCAAATCTGGGAGCAACTTTTTGCTGCTCCCAAATGAGGGGCATTAAGCGCGAGACATCTTTTTACAGTTTTCGCGAATATAAGGTGAGGGGCGCTCGGTGATCACGGCCGCGCGCTCGCGGTGGCAATAGAAGGTCTGTACCTCGTATTCAAAATCACTGTCAATCGCTTTGCCTACTTGGTAGAGCGTTGATACAAAAGTGTCGTCTACGCGAAAAGGGTGCTTCACTACGTAGTCTTTATTTAAGTACCAGTAAAAGGCGATACCTTCTTCCTTGGCGAAGTCAGACATCACCTTGCGCAGTGTAGCCCCAGCGGCAAAGCGACGACTTTTAACTTGCCCTTGCCAGCGAATATCGGTGGGTTGCACCACACCGACACGTTGCTCCAGCATGCGCGTGATGTCGTCTTTAGGCTCGCCCAGCTCGATAACATACTTTTCACGCTCAGTGGCATTGCGTACGGTGTTTTTGATGTTAGCGTAAAATTGTGACAACCCCTTGGCGGCTGGGTTGCTGTCTTCCCTTACTTGAAATACAGGGCCATCGCCGAGTAAAAAATAGGCGGCGGCTAAAATAAGAATAAAAGCCAGTGATAAATGTTTAATCCAAAACCACATAGCTACTCCTGATGATGTTGTTATTGTTAAGCATAGTTGGTCATTGTTGTTATTGACTAGCGATAATAAGACGGTGCATGCTCGTCAGGGCGCGTCTTAAAGCGCCGGTGTAGCCACATATATTGCTCAGGTGCATTATTAATGGCTTGCTCCATACGCTGGTTTACTTGCGTGACATCATGCACATCATCGCCACTGGGGAAGTTCTCTAGCGGAGGTTGCACCGCGAGGTGATATTTTCCCTGTGCGTCTCGGCGAGTCATAATGCTCAGTGTTCGGCAATGGCGACTATTTGCAAATAATAGTGTACCTGTGGTGGTTGCTGCCTCTTTAACGGCAAAAAAAGGTGCAAAAACACTGCGATTGCGGCCATAATCTTGGTCCGGCAGGTAGTAGCAAAACTTTTTATCTTTTAGAGCTTTAAGTAAAGACTTAACATCACGCTTTCCAACCAAATACTCGTTCGAACGCAAACGTCCCTTGGCGGTAAAGTAATCCATTAAGGCATTGTTATGAGGGCGATAAAAAGCTACGCCTTGGCGCTCTAATCCCATTACGCGAGAGGCCATTTCTAAATGCAGAATATGAGGCACCAATAACAGCACACCTTTACCGTCTTTATTGGCTTGATCTACATGCTCTAATCCGGTGATGGACCCCATCACTCGTTTTACTCGCCATGCAGGCCACCACCATGCCATGGCACTTTCAAAAATGGCCATGCCGGTGTTTTCCATATTCTTGAGCACCAACTCGGCGCGCTCGGCTTCTGTTAACTCTGGGTAGCATAAGGCAATGTTGACTTCAGCAATTTTTCGGCGTTTTTTTACAAACCGATGCACTAAACGACCTAATGCACGCCCTAAGGCTAATTGCCAGGATTGTGGTAGCCAGCTAAGGGTGTAAAGTAAAAAAATGGAGAGCCAGCTTGGCCAATACTTGGGGGTTAAGAAGGCAAGTTGGAAAGTTGCTTTGTTGACCACTGTAGTTGTTATTCACCGTTGTAGATGGCGGACAGTATACGTTATTCATATAACAAAGCCAGTGCTGGGCACTGGCTTTATCTTGACGCCTTAGCTTTGTGGCTTCAGGCCTTGGTTTATTGCCTGTAGGTCCTCAGCGGTAAGCGTGCCCGCAGCTTGTTTCAGTGCCAGAGTCGATACCACATAGCGGTAACGCACATCGGCTAAGTTACGTTTGGCATTGTAAAGGTTCTGGGTGCTAATCAATACATCAACAATGGTCCGCGTACCAACCTCAAAACCAGCTTCCGTGGCCTGTAAGGCGCTTTCTGCGGAAACCACAGCTTGCTCCAATGCTCTGTAGGTAGCGATATCAGACACCACTTGGTTATAAGAGGTAATCGTGGTTCGCGTTACCCCGCGCAGGGTCGCTTCTAAGTCTTCACTGGCAACAACATAAAGGGCACGTGCTTGGTCAGTTGAAGCCACTGTTGCTCCACCAGAGTAAAGCGGAAGTTCGAAGTTTAAGCCCACTGACGCTGTGTCGCCACGCGGAACATGGTCATTAACAACGGTTTGGCCCATGATAGTACGCTCACTATCAACTAATGAATCGCCGTAGGCTGCATTGAGGGTCAACTTCGGATAGTGACCTGTTTGCGCCAAATCGATTTGTTGTTTGGCGATATCAACCGATGCTTTAGCAACTTGCAACTCTAAGTTGTTCGCTTTGGCCAGAGTAACAAAATCCTCGGTGGCTTTATTCGGCTTCACCGTAGAGAAAGTTTCAGTATCAAGCTGGTCGAGTTTGGCGTGGTACTTACCGGTGATTTCACGGAGTTTTTCGCGCGCTGTTTCAACATCGTTTTTAGCGACGATTTCGCGAGCGACTGAGTTATCGAATTGCGCTTGCGCTTCGTGTACATCGGTAATGGCAGTTAGGCCTACCGCGAAACGCTGCTTGGTTTGCTCGAGCTGGCGTTCGATAGCGCGTTTTTCTGCTTGCACAAATTCTAAGGTATCAATGGCAGCTAATACTTCAAAATAGCCCTGTGCGACACGCACAATCAGCGCTTGTTGCGCTTGGTCGTATACGGTCTTTTGTTGCAGAGCTTGCTTCTCGGCAATATCCAATGAGCGCCATGCGTTAAGGTCGAATATGGCTTGGCTTAAGCCAATCTCACGAGAAAAGGTATCGCGCTCGCTGTCAACCTTGACCAGTTGTAGCAAGTCGTCATCAAACTCGTAGCTATCACTTTCTGATTTAGTGTAGCCCATGCTGAAACCAAGCTGAGGCAACAACGCGCTCAGTGCACGGTCTGTGTTATGCTCTTGTGCTTCGGCGTTAGCTTTAGCTTTTAAAACAACGGGATCGTTCTCAAGTGCAATTTCGTACACCTGCATTAGGTCTTCAGCATGACTGTAAGTGCTAAAGCTGCAGCTTAATGCAATCAGCGTGGTCAGTAGTGTCTTTTTCATTATCAGTACAGTCCTTAGAATATTCAGCGAATTAGGAGCATGTTATCGTGTTTCTCGCGATTTGCGAAAAGCAAAAACGTAAATTGACTGCGCTTAAGTGTAACAGAATATAATTTTCTCGGAAGGGTAAACGCGACCGTTGACTTATAAACTTTTTGGCCAAGTGGGGTTGTGAGTATAAAATGAATAAAATCAATCAGTTCGATAAAGGCGACGTGACCATAGAGAGCACCGAAGAAGTGTTTAAAGGTTTTTTCAAAATCGATAAGTACCGTTTCAAACACGCATTATTTGCCGGTGGCACCAGTGCAATCATTGAGCGTGAAATATTTGAACGCGGTCATGCTGTGGCCGTGTTGCCTTATGATCCAGCAACGCGCTCGGTGTTACTCGTTGAGCAAATTCGCATAGGCGCCTTGGCAACCAAAGACAACCCCTGGCTATTAGAATGTATTGCTGGCATGGCTGATGGCAGTGAAGATTACCCGGCGGTAGTGCGTAAAGAAGCGCAAGAAGAAGCGGGTTTGGAATTGCAGCAATTGGACTTCATGCTGTCATACCTTTCGAGCCCCGGCGGGACAACAGAGCGGTTGTATTTGTATTTAGCGCAAACTGATTTATCAGGAATCGGTGGCACGGTACACGGACTGGATGATGAAGGTGAAGATATTAAAGTACATGTGATGGCTGTTGATGAGGCAATGGCGCGCCTAAACAACGGGGAAATTGATAACGCCGCAACAGTGATTAGTCTACAATGGTTAGCACTCAATGAGCAGCGAATTCAACAGCAATGGGGCGCTGAGTGACAGTACAAAGAAAAGCAGGGTACATTCAATCCCTGCCTAAATACCTCACTTTGTGTGAGCGCAACTATGCCAACGTGATGCGCATTTTGCCAAGCGCTGGCACAACGGGCGCATCGCAGCTACTCACTATCGCCAACGAGCAATATGAGGTTGTGATTGAGCAGGCTGCCAAATACACCACTGATATTTGTATTACTCAAGTGCAAGGAGCGGTGGAGGGCCTATTCACACCGCCAATGAATGTTCGCATTTATCACGATGCCAAGGTCGCAGAGGTAGTGCATCCAAACTACCATACGCGAATTAAGCCATCTTATGGTTACCCGAACCCGAAAATGCATCATAAAGACGAAAAATACCAAGTTAATGCGTTTTTGCATGACTGGTTGAGTTTTTGTATGTCACATGGCGAAGCGGTTTTAGATTGGGATTGTAACAGTGGCTTGGTTTGAATCCCCTTATTTTTGCCCTGCCAGTACTGAGCTAAACTTCGCGCATTTTACCGATGCGCATTTATTTGCGCAGCCGCAAGAGCAGTACTTTGGTGTGCGTACAGCGCAGCATTTACAACAAACGCTGGCGGCCATGGCCGCTGAGGCATTTGATTTTGTGGTTTTCGGTGGCGATCTTACCCAAGACCACAGCCCTGAATCTTATCAACTGTTTGCTGAGCTGGTGGCCAACAGTGCGCTACAGTGCCCGGTATTTTGGGTGCCGGGAAACCATGACGAGCTTAGCCAGCTCAGTGCCATAACTGGAGGGCAAATTCGTCCTGAAAAACGCATTGAGCATGCTTGTGGCCAAGTTTTACTGATTAATAGTAAGGGGGATACACCGGCAGGGTGGGTGGCAGAGAATCATTTGGCTGAGCTTGGTGATGCCATTGATACAGCCGCTCCTCAGCAGGTGTTTATTACCCATCACCACCCATTGCCTATTCACGGTTATTTAGATAAGCATATTCTCGAAAATGGTGATGCGTTATTGCAATGCATCGAGACGCGTAGTCGCAGCGCAACCGTGCTACATGGCCATACACATCATGATTACCACCATGATTACCAAGGTGTTGAGGTGTTCGGCACCCCCGCCACCTCGGTGCAATTTGTAAAAAATGCAGTGAGTTGGCAGCAAGAAAATCTCGGCCCAGGGTATCGTCGCGTGCGTCTCGTGGCCAATAAAGCGCCCATCACAGAGGTCAAATGGCTCGCAAATTAATTTATATTCATGGCTTCAATAGTTCCGAGCGCTCCCACAAAGCAGTGCAGCTTGGTGAGCACTTACGTACTTGGCAGGGGCAATATATTGTGCCACGTCTCAGCCATGACCCAGAGCAGGCGATCGCCCACTTGAGCGCGTTGGTGGATGAAGATACCGCCTTAATCGGCAGTTCGCTTGGTGGCTTTTATGCTACGTATTTATCGCAGCGTTATCATTTACCAAGCGTGGTGATAAACCCTGCCGTACGCCCTTTTGAGCTGCTCGATGAGTATCGCGGGGTGCAGTACAACCCCTATCAAAATTATAGCTATGAGCTGAATCACACTCACATGCAGGCCTTGCAGGGGCTTTATTTACAGCAATTAACTTCCCCCGAGCTGCTGTTTTTGTTACAACAAGAAGGTGACGAAGTGCTACCCTATGAGCAGGCTGTCGCTTACTATCAAGGTTGTAAACAACAAGTAGAAGCGGGTGGCAACCACAGTTTTATTGGGTTTGAGCGCTACTTTGCCCATATAATGCAATTTCTGAATATCTCTCTAACCACTAAGGCCGTTAACGAATAAAAATATGAGCCAGCAGAATTACAACGCCGAAGCAATTGAAGTATTAAATGGTCTCGAGCCGGTGCAACGCCGCCCGGGGATGTACACCGACACCACGCGCCCTAACCACCTCAGTCAAGAAGTGATCGATAACAGTGTTGATGAGGCGCTGGCCGGACATGCCAGTAAGGTAGATGTCATTTTACATGAGGATAACTCGTTAGAGGTCATTGATGATGGTCGTGGTATGCCGGTGGATATTCACCCTGAAGAGGGGATCCCAGGGGTTGAACTGATTTTAACTAAGCTTCACGCCGGTGGTAAGTTCTCTAACAAAAGCTACCAGTTCTCTGGTGGTTTGCACGGCGTGGGTATTTCAGTGGTCAATGCGCTGTCAACACGTGTTGAAGTGACTGTGCGTCGCGACGGGCAAGTGTATGAAATTGCCTTCGCCGATGGCGATAAGGTGAAAGACTTAGAAGTCACTGGGACTGTGGGTAAGCGTAACACCGGTACGTCAGTTCGCTTTTGGCCCGATCCAAAGTATTTCGATTCTGCGAATTTTTCGCTTTCTAAACTCAACCATATTCTCAAAGCCAAGGCGGTACTGTGTCCTGGCTTGCGTATCCGCTTTATCAACAAGCAAAATAAAGAAACCCAGGAATGGTACTACGAGGCGGGCCTACAAGATTACATTAAAGACGCAACCAAAGACTTTGAAGCACTGCCTAAACAGCCATTTACCGGTGAGTTTAGTGGTGCCACGGAAGGGGTGGATTGGGCCTTGTTGTGGCTGCCAGAGGGCGGTGAGTCGATCACCGAAAGCTACGTTAACCTCATTCCCACCGCACAAGGCGGCACCCATGTGAATGGCTTGCGCCAAGGCTTGCTCGAGGCAATGCGAGAGTTCTGCGAATTCCGCAACTTGTTGCCCCGTGGTGTACGGCTGACGCCAGAAGATATCTGGGAAAAGTGCTCCTATGTATTATCGGTAAAAATGCAAGACCCACAATTCGCCGGACAAACTAAAGAAAAGCTGTCGTCACGCTCGTGCTCAGCGTTTGTCTCTGGGGTGGTTAAAGACTCCTTTAGCCTGTGGCTAAATGAGCACACCGACATTGCCGAGCTCCTTGCTGAGCTATGTATTAGTAACGCTCAAAAACGTATGCGCGCTGCCAAAAAAGTGGTGCGTAAAAAGGTCACGCAAGGCCCCGCTTTGCCCGGTAAGTTGACCGATTGCAGCAGTAACGAAAGTGAGCGCACTGAATTATTTTTAGTGGAAGGGGACTCAGCGGGCGGCTCAGCCAAACAAGCCCGAGATAGAGACTTCCAGGCGATTATGCCGCTGCGAGGGAAAATTCTGAATACTTGGGAAGTGGAATCCGGACAAATTTTAGCATCGCAAGAAGTGCATGATATCTCCGTTGCATTGGGCATAGACCCGGACAGCGACGATTTAAGTGGCTTGCGTTACGGCAAAATTTGTATTCTTGCCGATGCTGACTCCGATGGACTGCATATTGCCACCTTGTTATGTGCTTTGTTTGTTAAACACTTCCCCACCTTGGTGCGCCAGGGTCATGTTTATGTTGCCATGCCGCCTCTGTATCGCATTGATGTGGGTAAAGAGGTTTTCTATGCCCTAGATGAGGGAGAAAAAACCGGTATTTTGGATCGCATTGAAGCAGAAAAGAAACGCGGCAAGGTCAATGTGCAACGCTTTAAAGGCTTGGGGGAAATGAACCCGTTGCAACTGCGTGAAACAACCATGGATCCGAATACTCGCCGTTTGGTGCAGCTTACCCTTGAAGAGATGGAACACACCGTTGAGGTGATGGATATGCTGCTGGCGAAAAAACGCTCTGGCGATCGCCGCCAATGGCTTGAGAATCACGGCGATAAAGCGCAAGTTGAGGTGTAACTAGAATCAATATCACGGCTAACATTACACCTGAGTGTTAGCCGTTCACCTTCCCTTTACTTGCGGTGTGGTCTATTTAAACGAGACCATATTAAATTAAGGATAGCTATGAAACGCGTATTACTGCTTTGCCAGCATATACTATTGCTTGTGTTTGTCGGCTCGGCGCTGGCAAGCGAGCCAAAGCAGTATTCCGACGCGTGGCTGAATCAGCAGCTCAAGCAATTGGATGAATACAGCGTTCAAGACCCTGTAGAAGCTGTTAACTTTACCGAACAACTACTTGATAACCATAGCGGGCTCAGTGCATTGCAACGCGCAGCGTTTGAACTTGAGCTGGTCAGCAACTACTTACTTGTAGGGCGCGATAGTGACGCACAGCGTTTAACCGATAAGCTCACCACCACAGCAGATGAACTTAGGCCATCACAACAAGTACTCCTGTTGCTTGCCCGTGCGCAACTATTTGACCGCCAAGGCAAGCTAGACGCAGCGACTGAACTCTACAGCCAAGCCGAGCAGCAAGTCCAAGACCTAGCCCCTCTTCTACAAGCTGAAGTGTACAGCGCCATCGGCACTTTTTACGTTTACAACGACCAAGAGATAAAAGCATTAGGCTATTTCTCTCGGGCTTATCGGTTGTTACTTGAACACGGCTCAGAGCTGCAAATCGCGTATCTTGAATCAAGTATGGCGAAAACCCACGAATACCTGTTCGATTACGACCAAGCATTGGCTATGCAAACTAAAGCGCTTAATTATTTTAGCGAGCATGGTTTGTACTTCGATCAAATGGTGTCGCTGTTTAATATTGGTTCTATTTACATCGAACTCAATGACCCCCAAACAGCGTTGGAATACTTTCAAGCAATGTTGCCACTTGGGGCTAAACGCGACGACCCACAAGGTAAATACTTCACCTACTTTGGGTTGGCGCTTGCTTATGCGCAGATGGGGAAAACCGAACAAGCAGACCAAGCATTAGATAAAAGTGAGCACTGGGTTTGGGTGGTTGAAGATGCAGCTAATGAGCGTGCCCATCAATTTTTGCAAGCGCGTATTCGCTTGCAACAAAACCGCCTTGAAGAGGCTCAGCATATATTGCGCAATATCGAACAACAGCGGCAATCACAAGCAGAGCAAGGCAGTATCCATCGCAATTTGGAGTTGCTTGAATTAAAAGCGCAATTGGCTAAGCGCCAGCAAGATTACCCAAGAGCGGTGGATTTGTTAGAGCAGTATATACAGGCCAGTGAACAACATTACGACAGTGTAGGAGCCGTGGCCAAAGCGCGCCATAAAGTGCAGTTTGATACCGAGCAAATAGAACTTAATAACCGTATTTTGGCGCAGCAGCAGTCGCTGCAAGAGCTAGAACTCGAGGCTTCCGAGCGACAGCACCGACTACAGCAAGGAATCATTTTTCTCGGTAGTTTAGTGCTTATCACCGTGCTTGCTTTTTCTTGGCGACAATATCGTTTGCGACAGCGTTTTCGCGCGCTTGCGGTCACCGATAGCCTTACGGCGGTGGCAAATCGTCGCCATATCATGGATAAAGTCGATAGCTTGTGGCAAGACAATCAGCCTTTTTCTGTGATCGCCTGCGATATTGATCATTTTAAACGTATTAACGATGAGTTTGGGCATAGCGTTGGCGACGATGTATTAATCTGTGTGACCAAGCGTTTTAGCTACATGGTACGCCAGAGCGATATGCTCGGGCGCACAGGGGGAGAAGAGTTTTTGGTGGTGTTGCCAGACACCGACCTTGAGCAAGCTGTTGAGATCGCAGAGCGTTTGCGCAATAGTTTGTGCTCGGATACAGTAAAAAGCAATAATCATGAGTTACGAGTAACGGCGAGTTTTGGGGTACTGCAACGCAGTAATGATTATGACTCTGCCAAAGCGCTGCTTAGCGCCGTGGACAAACTACTCTATCAAGCAAAAAACAGCGGTCGAAATAAGGTGATTTATGAATAACAAACTTGTTAGTGCATTACTTGGGTTAACCTTCGCCAGCAGTGCGATGGCAACAGATATCACCGACAGACTGTCGGTTCCCGCAGGCTTCACCATCGAGCCGTACGCGCTAAATGTTGATAACGCGCGGCAACTAGCCATTTCCGAAAATGGTGTGGTCTATGCCGGTTCGCGTAAAGCGGGTAATGTTTACGCCTTAATTGATAAAGACCAAGACGGCCGTGCCGACAAACAGGTGCTGATTGCTGAAGGTCTTAACATGCCTTCGGGCATAGCCTATAAAGACGGAGCACTGTACGTTGCTGAGGTAGAGCGCATTATTCGCTTTGATGATATCGACAACAAGCTTGATAAAGCCAAACTAGAAGTGGTGTATGACAAGTTTCCCGATAAGCGCCACCACGGTTGGAAGTTTATTCGCTTCGCTCCCAGCGGTGAGCTTATTGTGCCTGTCGGTGTGCCTTGTAACGTCTGCGCAGAAGACCCTGAATTTGGCCGTATTTTCTCCCTGAATTTAGAGAGCAAAGAGCTTACCACCCTCGCAGAGGGGGTGCGTAATTCAGTTGGTTTCGATTTCCATCCAGACAGTGGCAAACTGTGGTTCAGCGATAACGGCCGTGACATGATGGGTGATGATATTCCGCCGTGTGAAATTAACCGTATCGATGAAGTAGGGCAACATTTTGGCTTTCCATACTTCCACGGTGGTACAATCCCGGATCCGGAGTTCGGCAAAGGCAAAAACGCTGCCGATTACACTCAGCCAGCGCTAAATTTAGGTGCTCACGTGGCGCCACTAGGTATTCATTTTTACACTGGTGAGCAATTTCCAAGTGACTATGACAAACAGCTTTTTGTGGCTGAGCATGGTTCGTGGAACCGCAGTAAAAAAGCGGGCTACCGGGTTATGATGGCTAAGATAGAAGATGGCCAAGTGACTGGCTACGAGCCATTTATAAGCGGTTTTATGGAAAACGAAGAAACCTTTGGCCGACCTGTTGCCATGGTGCAAATGGCCGATGGCAGCTTGCTGGTCTCCGATGATTACGCTAACGCGATTTACCGCGTGCACTATAACAAGAAGTAAGTTTGGGTAAGTATCAATGACACAAACAACGACCTTGTCACAACAAGGCATAGAGCAACTTACCATGGGGCGCTTTACCGAAGACGCCTACCTCAATTATTCCATGTATGTGATCATGGACCGGGCTTTACCTCATATTGGTGATGGTCTGAAGCCCGTGCAACGGCGCATTGTCTACGCAATGAGTGAGTTGGGGCTCTCTGCAGCGGCGAAATATAAAAAGTCCGCCCGTACTGTGGGTGATGTGCTCGGTAAGTACCACCCCCATGGTGATAGTGCTTGCTATGAAGCTATGGTACTGATGGCACAGCCTTTTTCATATCGTTACCCGTTAGTTGATGGTCAAGGTAACTGGGGGGCCGCCGACGATCCTAAGTCTTTTGCTGCGATGCGTTATACCGAAGCGCGGTTGTCTAAGTTCTCTGAGGTACTGCTAAAAGAGTTAGGCCAGGGCACCGCTGATTGGATCCCCAACTTCGATGGCACCATGAAGGAGCCTGAGGTACTGCCTGCGCGCTTACCGCACATTTTACTCAATGGGGTAACGGGTATTGCTGTGGGCATGGCAACCGATATTCCACCGCACAATGTGCGCGAATTGGCTAATGCCTGTTGTCTGTTATTGGATAAACCCAAGACCGAACTGGCGGAGTTACTGGAGCTGGTTAAGGCACCCGATTACCCCACCGAAGCGGAAATCATTACTCCCAAGGCGGATATTGAAAAGCTCTACACCAGTGGCCGTGGCTCACTGAAAATGCGGGCTAAATACCATATTGAGCAGGGTGAAGTGGTGATCACTGCATTGCCACATCAGTGTTCAGGCGCCAAGGTGTTAGAGCAAATCGCCAACCAAATGACGGCAAAGAAACTGCCGATGGTGGCCGATTTACGCGACGAGTCGGATCATGAAAACCCAACCCGCATCGTAGTGGTGCCACGCTCTAATCGGGTAAAAGTCGAGCCGCTGATGGCGCATTTATTTGCCACCACGGATTTGGAAAAGAATTACCGCGTTAACCTCAATATGATCGGCCTTGATGGTCGACCGCAAGTGAAAGACTTACGCAGTATCCTTAGCGAATGGCTGACTTTCCGTCGTGATACGGTGCGTCGACGGTTGCAGTACCGCCTAGATAAAGTGCTCGCGCGACTGCATATTCTCGAAGGCTTGATGATTGCCTATCTCAATATTGATGAAGTCATAGCTATTATTCGCAGCGAGGACGAGCCGAAGCCGGTATTGATGGAGCGCTATGGCCTCAGTGAAAAACAAGCCGAAGCAATTCTCGATTTGAAACTTCGCCACCTTGCTAAGCTTGAAGAAATGAAAATTCGCGGCGAGCAAGACGAGTTAGAACAAGAGCGTGACAAACTGCAGCTGATCTTAGGTTCAGAGCGCCGTATGTCGACGCTAATGAAAAAAGAAATTCAAGAAGCGGCTGAGTTATACGGTGATGATCGCCGCTCGCCTGTAGTTGAACGTGAAGAAGCCAAAGCTCTGAGCGAAAAAGACCTGATCCCTTCAGAGTCGGTCACTGTGGTGCTTTCCGAAAAAGGCTGGGCGCGGGTGGCCAAAGGCCATGAAGTGGATGCTGAGGGCTTAAACTATCGCGCAGGCGATAAGTTTAAAGCCAGCGCCAAAGGCAAGAGCAATCAGCCGGCGGTATTCCTCGACTCCAGTGGCCGCGCCTTTGCCACCGACGCACACAGTCTGCCCTCAGCGCGCAGCCAGGGTGAACCGATGTCGGGGCGCTTTAATATCGCTGCGGGTGCCACACTTGAACACGCGGTGATGGCAGAGAATGAGCAACTGTTACTGATGGCCAGTGATGCCGGTTACGGCTTCGTTGCTGAATTTGCCGATTTGGTCAGTAAGAACAAAAATGGTAAGGCACTGGTAAGCTTGCCCAAAGGCGGGTTACTGCTCCAGCCCATTGCTGTAAACGATGTCAGTAAAGACTACTGCATGGCTATTTCCAGTGAAGGTCGCATGTTACTGTTCCCATTACGAGACTTGCCTAAGCTCGCCAAAGGGAAAGGCAATAAGATTATCTCTATACCCAGTGCCAAGGTACAGGCGCGCGAAGAGTATGTGAAGTTGCTCACCGTAGTTCCCGAGGGTGCGAGCGTGACCTTGCATGCAGGCAAGCGCAAACTAACGCTTAAGCCCGCAGACCTTGAACACTATTATGGAGAGCGCGGACGCCGAGGCAATAAGCTACCGCGCGGCCTACAGCGTGTGGATGGCTGTGATATAGAGCTGAGCGCCAAAGCCAGTGAAGTGCCCGACGAGGAAACGCTTAGCGAAGATTAAAAAAGAGGGCCTTGGCCCTCTTTTTACTTTAACTGCCTATGTCACTTACAGGTCGAAGCGATCAGCGTCCATTACTTTAACCCAGGCTTTGATAAAGTCGTGGACAAAGCGTTCTTTGTTATCGTCTTGAGCGTAAAACTCAGCATAACTGCGCAGGATGGAGTTTGAGCCAAACACCAGATCAACGCGGGTGGCGGTCCACTTCACTTTGCCTGTGCTGCGCTCAACAATGTCATAAAGACCATTCTCTTTAGGCTGCCACTGGTATGCCATGTCGGTGAGGTTGACGAAGAAGTCATTGCTTAGCACCCCTTCACGGTCGGTAAACACACCGTGCTTAGAGCCATCATGATTGGTGCCTAACATACGCATTCCGCCCAATAACACGGTCATCTCCGGTGCCGTTAAGCCCATCAACTGAGTGCGTTCAAGTAACAACTCTTCCGCTGGAACGGCGTAGTCTTGCTTTAACCAGTTGCGATAGCCATCATGAATAGGTTCCAGTGGCTCGAATGACTCGCCATCGGTCATCTCATCGGTCGCATCGCCGCGCCCTGCGCTAAAGGGCACATTGATATCTACGCCCCCGGCTTTTGCCGCTTGTTCAATGGCTGCAGTGCCACCGAGAACAATGAGGTCGGCCATGCTAATGGGTTTGTCTAAGGTGCTTTGCAATTGCGTCAAGGCATCAAGTACCCGATTTAAGCGTTCAGGTTCGTTGCCAAGCCAATCCTTTTGTGGGGCCAGACGGATGCGCGCGCCATTGGCGCCGCCACGATAGTCTGAGCTACGAAAGGTGCGAGCACTGTCCCATGCGGTGCAGATAAGGTCGGCGGCACTCACTGGGCATGCCAGTATTTGCTGTTTAAGTTCAGCCTGCTCGGAACTACTAAGTACGTAATCGACATTAGGAATAGGGTCTTGCCAAATTAAATCTTCACTTGGCACATCGGCGCCGAGGTAACGAGATTTAGGGCCTAAATCACGATGGGTTAGTTTAAACCAAGCACGGGCGAAGACATCGCTAAAGTAATCAAAGTCGTTGTGAAAGCGCTCGATGATTTTGCGATAGCTGGGGTCAAGCTTCATCGCCATATCGGCGTCGGTCATGATCGGATTGCAGCGAATGGAGGGGTCTTCAACATCAACGGGCTTATCTTCCTCTTTCATATCAATAGGCTCCCACTGCCAAGCGCCCGCAGGGCTTTTCTTGAGCTGCCATTCGTAGTTAAGCAGTAGGTGGCAATACCCGTTATCCCATTTTGTTGGGTAGGTGGTCCATGCTCCTTCTAATCCTGAAGTGACCGTATCGCGACCGATCCCGCGCTGGTGGTGGTTATTCCAACCCAGCCCTTGTTCGAAAACATCGGCGGCTTCGGGCTCGGGGCCAAGTATTTCGGCATCGCCATTACCGTGGGTTTTGCCGACAGTATGACCACCGACGGTCAAGGCTGCGGTTTCTTCGTCATCCATGGCCATGCGAGCAAATGTCTCTCTGACTTGCGCAGCGGTCTTGAGCGGGTCTGGTTCGCCATTAACCCCTTCAGGGTTGACGTAGATAAGCCCCATTTGCACGGCGGCGAGAGGGTTTTCCATACTTTGCGGTTTCTCAACATTGTCGTAGCGCTCATCGCTCGGTGCTAGCCACTCTTTTTCCGCACCCCAGTAAACGTCTTTTTCTGGGTGCCAAATATCCTCGCGGCCACCGGCGAAACCAAAGGTTTTCAATCCCATGGACTCATAGGCCATGTTGCCGGCAAGGATCATTAAATCGGCCCACGAGAGTTTGTTACCGTACTTTTTCTTGATAGGCCACAGTAATCGCCGTGCTTTATCCAAATTGGCATTATCGGGCCATGAATTAAGCGGAGCAAAGCGTTGGTTACCAGTACCACCCCCACCGCGACCATCAGCAAGACGATATGAGCCTGCGGAGTGCCAAGCCATACGAATCATTAACCCACCATAATGGCCCCAGTCGGCAGGCCACCATGCCTGGCTGTCAGTCATCAGTGTTTTAAGATCGTTTTTCACCGCCTCTAGGTCGAGCTTTTTGAACTCCTCAGCGTAATTAAAATGCTCGCCGTAGGGGCTTGTTTTGCTATCGTGCTGATGCAAAATATCGAGGTTGAGTGCGTTGGGCCACCAATCAGTATTAGGTTTTGCTTGTGTGGTTTGGCTGCCATGCATCACTGGACACTTACCCATATCGTCCTCCTTAAGGAATCTAACGGTAATAAATTCATTCACTTACTATAGAGCTGTGGAGATGAACTAAGATTAAACAAGTGTAGTCTATAAGGCCTTAATGACAGCGAAATTGGAAACGATAAAAACCGATGCGTGGCATCGCTTTTTTCCAACACGTATAGCGCACTTAGTGAGAAAGCAATAACAGCGTACAAGTGTTCGCTTAAAATTATTCGCCTATGTATAATGCCGACAATTCAGGTTATGTGGAGTTTATCGTGCTGGCTTTATTGCGTTTGTTAGCCATGGCTGTGTTTGTCCCCTTAAGCTTTATCGCGGGGTTTATCTTGTGCTTGGTACGCCCGTTTCACGGTGACAACGTGCGGGTGATTGGTAGCTGGTATGCAAAGATGCCTAAGTTGCTGGGGGTGAATGTTGTTATTGAGAAAGACCCAGCCATTGTGACTGGTTCGCCTGCGGTCTATGTTGCTAACCATCAGAATAACTATGATTTATTTTTACTCCCCGGTGCTCTGCAGCGTAATACCGTAAGTTTGGGTAAAAAAAGCTTAAAATGGATCCCATTTTTTGGCCAAATTTATTGGTTGTCGGGCAATATTCTTATCGATCGTGCAAATCGTTCGCGGGCGATGGCCACCATTGCTAAAACCACCGAAAAGCTCAAAAAAGGCGGGTTATCACTGTGGATGTTTCCAGAGGGTACCCGTAGTTATGGTCGTGGCTTGTTGCCATTTAAAACCGGCGCGTTTCACACCGCACTCAATGCCAAGGTCCCTGTGGTGCCGGTAGTAATGAGCGATACCCACAAAACCATCAAGCTAAATCGCTGGGATAATGGTACTATTTACATCAAAATGCTGGCGCCACAATTATTGGATGCCTCGATGAGCCCGCGCGAATATGCGGATCATTTCCATGCCTTGATGGCTCAGACACTGGCGCAATTGAATGAGAGAACATAATGGAAAACTGGCGCGAAATTAGCGAAGAAATTGTCGAATCCCTACTTGAAGATGGCTCTAATCCGGAAATTTTATATGAGGTAGAACATCACTTTGTGTGTGAAGATTTCAATGCCCTAGAAAACGCCGCGTTAGCTGCTTTTAAGGCGGGCTTTGATGTGGAAGAACCGGCTGAGTTGGAACTCGAAGAAGGGGGAACTATCTGGGGCTTTGATGTGGTGGTTGAGTCTGAGCTCGATGCCGACGTTATTATGGAAGATGTTGATAAGCTGGTAGCCATTGCCGCTGATAACGGCGTGGAATACGATGGCTGGGGCACTTACTTCCAAGACTAAAGGGTGGTTTTAACCACCTTTTATGGACTTTATTTACTATTTAGTGGTAATTTTATCTGAGTTTATTCAGCTTTCGTACAGTCCCCTATGTTGATCTCCTTACCTATTAGCGAGCTAAAACCCGGCATGTTTGTTGACCGGGTAAATAAGCAGGCCCAAGGTGCGTCAATAAAGATAAAAACCCGGGGCATGGTCAGAGATGCTTCCATCATTAAGCGCCTGCTGAGTGAGGGAGTGGAAGAGCTGACCATCGATTTCGCACAAAGCGATATCCCCATTCCCACGCATTTAAAACCCAAGTCTAAGAAAGAGCACACTGGCGAGTCACAAGATATCGCAAGCCAAGCAGAAAAGCCGAAGCTTAGTGACCGTGATCACAGTCAGGCGACGTTAGAGCAAGAGTTCCTCATCGCTAGCACTTGCTATGATCAAAGCTTGGGTAAACTGCGTGCCATGTACAACGAGCTGACCTCAGGCATGCAAGTCAATATGGCACTACTCAGTGGTATCGCTGATGATATTGTTGACTCAGTTTTTCGTAATCCAGACGCTATGGCCGCGCTGACACTGCTGCGCGATAGAAATAGCTACACTTGGCGTCATATGATGAATTGCGCCATTTTGACCGCTATTTTTGCCAAATATTTAGGTTTCGAAATTAATAAAGTGCGGCAAATGGCGTTAGCGGCCTTGTTGCATGACATTGGTCTTGCCAAAGTACCGCAAGGAATTCTATCAAAGCCAGGTAAACTCACTGAGCTCGAAACCAAGGCGGTACGTAAACACGTGGCGCTGAGCCTAACCATGCTTAAAGGGCAAAAGCACATCTCCAGCATGATGTTAGAAATGGTTGTTAACCATCATGAGCGGTTAGATGGCAGCGGCTACCCGCGTGGTATCAAAGCCGATAAATTATCTCGTGAAGCACGTATTTTAGCGCTGGTGGATGTGTATGCTGCGATGGTGGCAGATAAGCCCTATAAAAAAGGTGAGGAGCCGCTAACGGCACTGCGTTTCTTATTAGCGCAAAAGGCGATGTTTGACCAAGCCCTAGTACAGCGCTTTATAAAATGTGTCGGGATCCATCCTGTGGGAACCTTGGTCAAACTTACCAATGAGCGTCTGGCATTAGTAGTGCAGGGCAACGAGGCTAATCCTATCAAACCTAAGGTACGGGTGTTTTATAACACTCAGCACCGCCACCACATTACCGCCAAAGACGTCGATTTGAGTATCAGCAAAGACGATATCAAAATCTTAGGTAGCACCTCTCCCTTGGAGTTTGACCTTAACTTGTCTCGTTTGTTAAAGGAGCACTTGCTGCCTTAGCATGCTCGCACTGCTTTTTTCCTTGGCGCTTAGCGGCGATTAATGCGCCACTAAAGCAACTCCCCGTTAGTATAAACCATACCATAGTGCCTTGTGTCGTATGCAGGGCAATACAACACAGTCCCAAACTTACCAGCGAGGCCAGCATTGAAGCAAGCCAATATTGGCTGACCGGGTTGTCGCACTCGCCTTGATGGTGGCAGGCGCAGTAGTTCGCACGTAAAAATGCAAATACACTGATAGCGCAAAACACCAGCGCAACCAAAATAAGCATTATAACGAGCACCATAGGACATTCCTGTTCACTTTTTTAATACCCGCAGTGTAGCGATATTAGATAAATAGTCAATGATAATGAGAATTTATATCATTTGAGTGTTTGAGGTCTAATCAGTCTTTAAAATCGTAAAATTATGTAAATATTGCCCTTAAATTACGCTATGTTAACCATATTTAACAGTTTTTTTGCATGAAATACGCTAGTGTATGCCAGTTAAAATGACAACAATGAGAAAGAAGTATGCAATTCAAAAAGACAATTTTAGCGGCTTCATTGGCGCTATTATCAACAGAATCTTTCGCTGCCGCTTTTCAGCTGGCAGAGCAAAATGCGTCAGGCTTAGGCCGTGCCTACGCTGGTGAAGCAGCCATTGCTGATGATGCATCTGTGGTTGCCCGTAACCCCGCACTGATGTCGCAATTTGAAACGGCACAGCTGAGCGTGGCGGCAATTTATGTCGAGCCAGACGTGAGCCTTAAAGGCGAAAGCACCAACAATGGCCTAAACCCTAACGTGTTAAACGACGATAGCATCGCCCCTAGCGCGGTGATCCCTGCCGGTTACTTTGTGCTCCCGGTAAACGATAAGGTGGCAGTAGGCTTTGGTGCCTTCTCTAACTTTGGTTTAGCTACTGAGTTTGCCAGTGATTATGCTGCAGGCCAGCTAGCTGGTGAAACTGAAATCGTCACCATTAACTCTAATGTATCGGTTTCTTATAAGGTGGACGAAGCTCTTACCTTGGCACTGGGTGTTAACCACGTGTACGCCGATGCAAAGATTGTCCGTAACCTTGGCGCAAACCCGTTAGGTGCACCGGCAAGCTTAGAAGCGGTTCACCTTGAGGGCGATGACTATGGCTTTGGCTGGAATGTAGGCCTGGCCTATGACCTAGATAGTGACAACCGCCTTGGCTTCCACTATCGCAGCGAAACAGACCTCACATTTGAGGGTGACTACACCAATCAGCTTCCGGCAGCATTGGGTGGCCTTAATGGGCAAACTTTACCAGGTACGGTTGATTTAACCCTGCCAGCGATCGCTGAATTCTCAGGCTCACACCAGTTAAACCAAGATTATGGCCTACACTACAGTGTGCTTTGGACAGGCTGGAGTAGCTTTGACAAGCTTGAAGCCTATGTGCCAGTGAGTGAGGGACCGGTATTTAGCAAAAACGAAGACTTCTCGGATTCAATCCGTGTGTCAATCGGTGGTGACTACCAGCTAACAAACGATATTAAATTGCGTGCTGGTTTAGCCTTTGATGAATCGCCAGTGGCGCAGAAGCATCTGTCTATCTCTATCCCAGATACCGACCGCTTCTGGCTCTCTTTTGGTGCGGAATGGTTTATCGATGAAGCGTCTAGCGTTGATTTAGGTGCCAGTATTTTACGCGGTAAAACCCAAAACTTTGTTGAAGGTGACAACCTAGGGCAGCAGTGGGGCTTTGAGTCGGAAGGCCATGCTTACCTGGTTGGTGCACAGTACAACTACAGCTTCTAAGCAATGCTGAGATGAAAAAGCCAAGCAACTGCTTGGCTTTTTTTATGCTTGTTTGTATGGGACGCGGACATAAAAAACGCGAGCCTGAGCTCGCGTTATGATTGTTGCCTAATAGTTTTACAGGCTTTCGATTTTTGCTTTTTGTTCGAGCAATTTCGCCTTGGCTTCGCTGTACTCTGCCAGCTTCGACTTTTCTTTTTCAAGTACGGCTTCAGGCGCATTGTTGACAAACTTCTCATTAGCGAGCTTTTTCTCAACTTGAGCCAGACCTTTTTCAGCTTTTTCCAATTGCTTAGCAATACGCGCTAACTCAGCGTCTACATCAATCAGCCCGGCCATGGGGATCATGATCTCGAGTTGACCCACGTAGGCGGTCGCACACGCTGGCGCGTCGTCGACGTTATCAAGCACGGTCACATCTTCTAGCTTGGCTAGGGCGGCTAGGAACGTCTGATTTTCTTGTAAGCGACGAGTATCCTCGGTAGAAGCCTGAGCAAGCAACACGTTCAGTGGTTTGCTTGGGCTAATGTCCATTTCACCGCGAATATTACGAATGGCGACAATAAATTGTTTCATCCACTCCAAATCGGCCATCGCGGTGCTATCGACTTTATCTTGCTCAAACGCAGGGAACGCTTGGGTCATTATGGTATCGGCTTTGATACCTGCAAGCGGAGCCACACGCTGCCAAATGGTTTCGGTGATATATGGCATTAACGGGTGCATCAAACGCAGTAGCCCTTCAAGCACAGTGATCAGGGTATGGCGAGTACCGCGTTGCTGGGTTTCGGTGCCTTTAAATAACACGGGTTTAGTTAGCTCGAGGTACCAGTCACAGAACTGGTTCCAGGTGAACTCGTAAATCGTGTTAGCAGCAAGGTCAAAACGGTAGTTGTCCAAGTGTTCAGTGAAGGTTTTCACGGTTTGTTGGAACTGTCCTTGAATCCAGCGATCCGCCAGCGAGTACTCGCGCTGTGCATCGTTGAAGCCGCAATCTTGCTCTTCGGTGTTCATAAGCACGTAACGACTAGCGTTCCACAGCTTATTACAGAAGTTACGGTAACCTTCTAGGCGGTTCATATCCCAGTTGATATCACGACCGGTTGACGCCATGGCTGCAAGAGTGAAACGCAAGGCATCGGTGCCATGCGGCTCAATGCCCTCAGCGAAGGTTTTACGGGTGTTCTTTTCGATTTTCTTCGCCAGTTGTGGCTGCATCATGTTGCCGGTGCGTTTAGTCACTAGGCTTTCCAAATCGATGCCGTCAATCATGTCCAGTGGGTCAAGCACGTTACCCTTAGACTTCGACATTTTATCGCCATTCTCATCGCGAATCAGGCCAGTCACATAAACGGTTTTAAATGGTACCTGAGGCTTGCCGTTGTCATCTTTGATGAAATGCAGAGTCATCATAATCATACGGGCAACCCAGAAGAAAATGATGTCGAAACCAGTGACCAACACGTTAGACGGATGGAATACTTTTAAGTCTTCAACGTTGTTCGGCCAACCAAGGGTTGAGAAGGTCCACAATGCTGATGAGAACCAAGTATCGAGTACGTCGTCATCTTGGCTGAGCGTGACATCGTCATCGAGGTTATGCTCGCGGCGTACTTCTGCTTCATCGCGTCCAACATACACGTTGCCGTCATTGTCGTACCACGCTGGAATACGGTGGCCCCACCATAGCTGACGCGAAATACACCAGTCTTGAATGTCGCGCATCCAAGAAAAATACATGTTTTCGTATTGCTTTGGTACGAACTCAATATCACCGTCTTCAACGGCTTTGATAGCTGGCTCGGCCAGTGGCGCAACGCGCACATACCATTGGTCGGTAAGTAGGGGCTCAATCACCACCCCAGAGCGATCGCCGTAGGGCACGGTTAAGCTGTGATCGTCAATCTTTTCTAATAACCCAGCCTGCTCGAACTCAGCAACCACTTGCTTACGCGCATCAAAACGGTCTAAGCCGTGGAAACGCTCAGGGATAGGGGCGTCTAACTGCAGTGGTTTGCCATCAAAGGTAAAAGTTTCGCCTTCGCTTAGAATCGCCGCATCTTTGTTGAATACGTTAATCATCGGCAACTGGTGGCGTTTACCGACTTCATTATCGTTGAAGTCATGCGCTGGGGTGATTTTCACACAGCCGGTGCCTTTTTCCATATCGGCATGCTCATCAGCAACGATAGGAATACGGCGGTTCACGATAGGCAGCAAGACTTCTTTGCCAATGAGGTTTTGGTAACGCTCGTCATCAGGGTTTACGGCCACACCAGTATCGCCGAGCATGGTTTCTGGGCGAGTGGTGGCGACGACGATGTAATCTTTGCCATCCTGAGTTTTGACGCCATCGGCCAAGGGATAGCGCATATTCCACATATGCCCTTGTTTGTCTTTGTTTTCAACTTCAAGGTCAGAAATCGCGGTGTGTAGTTTTGGATCCCAGTTAACCAGACGCTTACCACGATAAATTAAGTCGTCTTTATACAGGCGCACAAAGACTTCTTTAACCGCTTCAGATAGGCCGTCATCCATAGTGAAGCGTTCACGGTCCCAATCCACCGAGGCGCCTAAACGACGTAGCTGCTTGGTGATGGTGCCGCCAGATTCATTCTTCCATTGCCAGATTTTATCGATAAAGGCATCACGACCTAGGTCATGGCGTGTTTTATCCTCTTCGGCGGCGAGTTTACGCTCGACCACCATTTGTGTCGCGATCCCGGCATGGTCGGTACCAACCTGCCACAATGTGTTATTCCCTTGCATCCGCTTGAAACGGATTAAGGTATCCATGATGGTGTCCTGGAAGGCGTGGCCCATATGTAGGCTGCCGGTGACATTTGGTGGTGGGATCATAATTGAGTATGAGTCGCCCTCACCACTTGGCTTAAAGTAGCCGTTTTCTTCCCACTTCTGATAGAGGGATTGTTCAATATCTTGCGGATTATAGGTTTTATCCATTGCCCAGAACCTTAACTTAAACTTTTTGTGTTGCCAGCTGCGCGCCTAAGTCGCGTAACTGCTTATATCTTGCTCGTGCTTGGTGTTTGCGTGTGTCATCGGCTGGCACAAAGTCAAACACCGTATCAAAGCGACGTATAAAATCGGGCACGCTTGATGCTAAGTTGATCAGTACACTGCGCCGTGACACAGGCGGGGTTTGCCCTATCTCCACAGCGGCACCAGCGCGAGGCCCTTCTCCTTGGAGGTTGTGGGGCACAAAGCTATCGGCGTCAAATGCCCATAGGTGCTGAACAACAAGATGAGCATCGTCGCGATTATCAACAAAGATAAATACCCGTTGTCCTTGGCGATATTGCTCGCACGCCAAGCGAGCGCCAAGATCAAAATGAGCCGGTACGTCGCTGCCCGGCTCATCGGCATGTTCTAGCAGGTAAAATAACGCGTGCATTGCGCCCTCTACGCGGCTCGTTAATCCGCCAATTTTGACACAATCACGCCCCTGCATCAATGAATAAGCCCCTTAAAAAAGGGGCTTGAAGTGATATCGCAGTGATTAATCTTGCGGGTTATCCAATACCCCAGCGCGGTTAATCAAATATTGCGTTAGCATTGGCACAGGACGCCCCGTGGCGCCTTTGGTTTTGCCGCCGCTGCGCCATGCCGTACCGGCAATATCTAAGTGCGCCCAGTTATACTTTTTGGTGAACTTAGATAAGAAGCAAGCAGCGGTAATAGTGCCTGCGGCACGACCGCCTAAGTTAGTGAAATCAGCAAACGGGCTTTCTAACTGCTCATGATAGTCATCCCATAGCGGCAGCTGCCAAGCACGATCGCCACTTTGCTCAGAGGCTTTAAGAAGGTCATGTGCCAAAGGATTATGGTTAGAGAGCATGCCGGTTGCATGAGCACCCAGGGCGATGATGCACGCGCCAGTAAGGGTGGCTACGTCAATCACGGTATCGGGGTCGAATGCCTCCACATAGGTGAGGGCATCACACAGTACCAAGCGTCCCTCGGCGTCAGTATTAAGGACTTCAACGGTTTGCCCCGACATCGTGGTTAGAATATCACCCGGGCGATAGGCATTGGAGCTTGGCATGTTTTCACAGCCTGCAAGCACACCAATGACATTAATGGGCAGTTGCATTTTGGCAATGGAGCGCATGGTGCCGATTACCCCAGCTGCGCCGCCCATGTCGTATTTCATCTCGTCCATGGCTTCGCCTGGCTTAATTGAAATACCGCCAGAGTCGAAAGTCAGGCCTTTGCCTACCAGCACAATCGGTGCCGCGCCTTCTGCGCCGCCATTGTAGTGAATCACCGACATCACTGACTCGTTAGCACTGCCACGGCCTACGGCAAGGTACGAGTGCATGCCGAGTTCTTCCATTTCTTGCTCGCCGACCAAGTTAACGGTGACGTTCTCGAACTCTTCTTCTAAGCTTTTCGCTTGCTCGCCTAAGTAACGTGGGTTACAGATATTTGGCGGCATATTGGCGACATCTTTACAGAGTTTGGCTCCTGAAGCGATAGCTAAACCATGCTCAATGGCACTTTCGCCAATCGGCAATTCGCGGCGCGTTGGTACGTTGAAAACAATTTTCCGCAGTGGTCGGCGTGGATCGCTTTTTTTACTTTTCAGCTGGTTAAAGGTGTATAAGCAATCTTGTGTGGTCTCAACAGCTTGGCGTACTTTCCAATACGTATCGCGGCTTTTCACATGCTGCTCTGTTAAAAAGCACACCGCCTCCATGGCCCCAGTCTCGTTCAGGGTATTAATGGTCTTGGAAATGATTTGCTTATACTGTTTGTCGTCTAGCTCGCGCTCTTTACCACAACCTACAAGTAGTACGCGCTCACTTAGCACATTCGGTACATGGTGTAATAATAGCGTTTGCCCCGGCTTACCTTCTAAGTCGCCGCGACGTAAAAGGTTAGAGATGTAGCCTTCACTGATTTGATCCAGTTGCTCGCCGATAGGGGATAAGCGGCGTGGCTCGTAAACACCCACTACAATACAGGCGCTGCGTTGCTTCTCTGGGCTACCACTTTTTACGCTAAATTCCATTGTGACTCCTAATTAGAGGAAAAGTCAGCCCTTGGGGCGTTTGCCAGCCAAGGCGCTGTTCACCTACTTACTATTGTCGTGAACTATTTACGCATTTATCAATCCACTAACTAAAGTGTAGACAATTACATGCCTTAGGTATGATATTTAATGCGCTTGACATATAATAAAGTGACTAAAACAACTAGTTTACTCAAATTTTCCTACTATGCCAGTGAAACACGACGTTTTTAGGGGCGGACATTGCTGATTTTTCGATACTTAACCGCTGAAGTTTTCAAGTCTCAGGTTGCTGTTTTCTTGACCTTAATGACCATTTTTATCAGCCAAAAATTCGTCGTAATTCTAGGCGATGCATCTGAGGGCAGTATTCCTGCAAAATTAGTGCTTTCTATGGTGGCACTAAAGCTGCCGCAATTAGCCTCGTTGATTCTGCCGCTAAGTATCTTTTTAGGTATTATCCTCGCTTATAGCCGCGTGTATGCTGACAGCGAAATGACAGTTCTTAAAGCCTGTGGCGTCAGTGAATGGTATGTGGTGCGTATTACCCTAATCTCAAGCACCGCATTAGCGATTTTAGCCGGTGCCATGACCTTGTATTTAGCCCCTTGGGCCAGTGAAAAGGAATACCAGTTAAAGGAGCGGGCACAAGCCGATGCCGGCCTTTCTGCCTTGCGTGCCGGGCGCTTTCAGGAAACAGGGAATGAAAAAGCGGTGGTTTTTATTCATAATATGGACGATGGCGGACGCGTTTTAAATAAAGTGTTTGTGGCGCAGTTGCCTCGTGGTGAAGGCCAGCAACAGTCTCAGGTTGTGTATGCCGAGCAAGGACAGGTGATCGAACGTGATAACGGCGAACAACAATTGATCCTGCGTCAGGGGCAGCGCTACGAAACCCAGGCTCGCGCACTGAACATGCAACATACCGAGTTTGATAGCTATCAGGTGCAAATCCGCGAGCAAGCCATTGAACACCAGCGTCGTAAGCTGGAAGCTGTGCCCACCGCCAAGTTGTTAGAGCAAGATAGCAATGAAGCTATCTCACAGTTTCAATGGCGCTTAGCCATTCCGCTGTCTATTCCGTTATTAACGCTTATCGCCGTGCCTTTGAGCGTGGTGAACCCGCGCCAAGGTAAATTTGCCAAACTAGTGCCGGCGATCAGCCTGTACCTAGGGTATTTTATTTTATTGAATGCCGCTAAGTTTGCCCTGGAAGATGGCAAAATTCCGCCTTCGATTGGCCTATGGTGGGTGCATCTTAGTGCGCTGTTTATTGGTGCATTTCTTATTATCAAAGGGCGACCGCTCGGCGTGTGGCTGCGCTCCATCCTAACTAAGCGAGAGGCCGCAGTATGAAAACACTCGATTGGTATTTAGGGCGCAGCATTATGCAAACCACGGGGTTCGCCCTATTGGTTCTAGTGGGGATCAGTACTCTCATTAAGTTTATTGAGCAGCTTAAATCAGTCGGTCGTGGCAGCTACGACATTATGGATGCGCTGTTATATACCTTGTATACGGTGCCTGGCGATGTGGTGGTATTTTTCCCTATGGCGGCGTTGATAGGCGGACTCACCGGGCTTGGGGCTTTGGCTTCAAACAGCGAGTTGGTCGTGATGCAGGCAGCGGGCATGTCACGCTTGCAGGTCATTGCCTCGGTGATGAAAACGGCGGTGGTATTAGCCTTATTGATGATGGCCATGGCCGAATGGGGCGTACCCAAGGCCGAGCAAACCGCCAAACAACTGCGTTCGCATGCTATATACGGCGGCGATGTATACAGCGCCAAGCAAGGCGTGTGGGCCAAAGATGGTGATGTTTTCGTCAACATTGAGGATGTTGATCAACAAGGGCAACTCAATGGCGTGCGTATGTATCATTTTGATAAAGACTTAGAGCTGGAAAAGATCACCTTTGCTGATCGAGCGCTTTATCGCGAAGGTGGCTGGATGCTGCGTAAAGTCAAAGAGTTACATGTTGATGCGGCACAAATTAGAGAAAGCTTCGCCGAAGAACAATTTTACGACTCACAGCTCACCGCTGAAAAATTGGGAGTGGTATCGGTGAAGCCTGAAACCTTGTCATTCAAAGGGCTGTGGTCTTACTTGCAGTATTTGCAGCACAACGACCAAGACACCACCGCTTACGAGTTGGCATTGTGGCGCAAGATTATGCAGCCCGTGTCTTTGGCAGTGATGCTGCTTGTGGCACTGTCATTTATTTTTGGGCCGCTGCGCACCGTAACCATGGGCGCGCGTATCGTGATGGGGGTGGTCACAGGTATCGCTTTTCACCTGACTGACCGTATCTTCGGCCCTATTGTGACGGTGTATCAGATCCCCGCATTTGTGGGGGCGGTGCTACCGAGCATGTTGTTTATTATCTTCTCAAGCTATCTACTGAAGCGGCGCAATTAAACGCCGCTTGCTGTGCTTAATCTAGAGCTTGGTAAATTTTCTTGTTGTCTTCTTTGCTTAAGGTAACCACTTCACAGCCCGATAAGTAGTCCTGCAGGGCGCGTTTGTTTTTTATATCAACCAAGACCAAGATATTGCCTAAGCCAAGTAACGCGCACAGGCTGCGCCATGCGCTTTGCCAAAAGCCTGGAAGACTGCCATCGAGTCGGCGCACTTGCATACGCCATGCACGCATACCGATTGTTTGCCCACTCTTACTCCAGAAGTAGCCAAAAAAGCTTAGGCTTACTAAGACTAAAAGCACATCACGGAGCACATAGAGAAGGGTATTTTGTTGAATCAACGCCGCCACATCTTCCGCCTCACCTAAGCTTAACCAACCTAGCGAGATAGCGCCTTGTACAACAAGTAAGTACATCACCGTGGTCAGCATGGCAAATGCGATAACCACAAGGCCATCATAAATTAATGAGGCGATACGTCGGGCAAACCCAGTGCGTGCATAATCAGCAGACATGACAACATTTCCTAAGCGATAAAATCGGCGACAGTGTAGCAAACCCCCTGCACAAAGGCGACGCTCTTCGTGCTCGCTCGACAAGGTGGTCAGACCTGCTATAGTCAGTGACATAACTCCACTGCCGCACTGTGAGAAAAATAAATGAATAACAACAGCCTAGCAGATACACACTCGGTATTTAATCAACCCAAGCCATTAGCGAATTACAATGCCTTTAGCGCCGATGAGGTGTTGCAATACTGGTTAACGCGGTTCGGTGGCAGTTGGGGCGCGCCCATGCTTTGCAACTTTGGTGAAGGCATAGGTGGGTCACTATTAGAGGCCGGCTTCCTTGCTAATAAGCACCTTCCCGAATTTGTTAGTCATAGCCGTTTTGGTGAGCGCATTGATCAAGTCGATTATCACCCCGCTTATCATCAACTGATGCGCTATGCAGTGCAAAGTGGTCACTGTGCGCTACCTTGGTTGGAAAGCAAAAGCGGGGCGCATGTGGTGCGCGGGGCACTGGCTTTTTTACACAGCCACGCCGACCCTGGCTCGGGCTGCCCGTTAACCATGACTTTCGCCAGCGTTCCGGCAATCGCGGTACAAAAAGAGGTGGCCGATCGGTGGCTGCCCAAGATTTTGTCGCGTCACTATGATGAAAGCAATAAGCCTTGGTATGAAAAGCAAGGCGTGACCATAGGGATGGCAATGACCGAAAAACAAGGTGGCAGTGATGTGCGAGCAAACACCACCTATGCCACCCCTGTAGCTGCGAGCGGGCCGGGGCAATTGTATGAGATTGTGGGTCATAAGTGGTTTTGCTCGGCGCCGATGTGCGATGGCTTTTTGGTGTTAGCCCAGGTAAAGCAACAGCTTTCATGCTTTTTAGTTCCCCGTTGGCGCGAGGATGGCAGCAAGAACCCAATGCATATCCAGCGCCTTAAAAATAAATTAGGGAATCAATCTAACGCCAGCTCTGAGGTGGAGTTTCGCGGCGCCCATGGCTGGTTATTGGGTGAGCCAGGGCGCGGCATCGCTACCATCATTCAAATGGTGGCTTTAACGCGCTACGACTGTATGTTGGGCTCTTCGGCACTGATGGCGCAAGCAGCGAAAGAAGCGATTTGGCATACCCATGAACGCCAAGCCTTTGGCAAAGGTCTGCACCAGCAACCGCTTATGCGCAACGTATTAGCCGATTTAGCCATTGAGGCTGAGGCTGCTTTGGCTATCTCTATGCGTATCGCTAATGCATTAGATAACCAAGATGATCACCACCATCGAGCGTTAGTACGCAGCGCCACCGCAATCGGCAAATATTGGATTTGCAAGCGCGCCGTACAACATACCTATGAAGCCATGGAGTGTGTCGGTGGGGTGGGGTATGTAAACGACAATGTGCTCAGCCGTTTGTATAAAGAGGCCCCGGTGAACGCCATTTGGGAGGGCTCGGGCAATGTGCAGTGTTTAGACTTATTGCGGGTGTTGAATAAAGAGCCGGATACGCTAAAGGCCTTAATGCGGGAATTAGAGCAGGCAAAGGGCCAGTATGCACAGTTCGATGAACGGTTAGAACAGTTACAGGCCCAGCTTAGTGATAAAGCGGCGATTGAAATACACGCGCGGCAAATCATGGAGAGCTTGGCCCTACTGTGGCAGGGTGCAACCTTGCTTATTTACGGCGACCCCTTAATTGCCGATGCCTTTGTGCGCTCGCGTTTAGCGCCACAAAGCCACCATCAATATGGCACACTCAATGAAAATATTGATATGCAGGCAATTATTAAACGCTTTATGCCTAAGTGCTGATATTGTTAAACATTGATGCTCACGCTTGGTTGTTTATTCAGCAGTTGACACATTAATAACATAAAACGCTTGCCGCGCTTTTCATTCTTTGTATAATGCACGGCATAGAGATGAAGGCAGATAAACAAAGCCTTTGCTCTGAAGTGGTTTTTCTTTATCTTCTCGTTGAGAAGGTCAAAGAAAAAAGATGCCAGTGTGATGGAATTGGTAGACATGACGGATTCAAAATCCGTTGCCTTCGGGCGTGGCGGTTCAAGTCCGCCCACTGGTACCACTTTTGATAACCCTAGCCGATTGGCTAGGGTTTTTTTATGCCTGAAATTTGAAAATTACGTTGATAATTCCGGTATAGATCTAGCGCATTTCCTCTCTCGTAACTCTCCTTTTACGATGGGTATTAAAACCTGACCAATGCGTCTAGCTTCCCAATTGATGGTTCGCCCTAAATAAAGGGCTTTGTGCAGTAGTTAATCCAGCACGGGCTATGAAAAACATATCTTCAGCGCCGCAATAAGCACTGCTACACAGTGGTGCACTTAACTCAAATAGGGTGATTAAAGGTGGCAATTCATCCGAACTAAGTTACTCTATTAGCGGGACAAATAATAAAAAAGGAAGCAATAACAATGACTCGGGTGTTTAGCGCGGTGGTATTGGCGACGGTCATTCTCGGTGGCTGTACCAGCGTTCCACAACAGGCGATTACCGCAAATCAGCAAGTCTCGAAAGGCATCGCCGCGATTGGGGATAATGGTTTGGCCATGGTGGATGCGTGGGAGCACTCTGCTTATGCGATGCTTGATGAGCGCTGGCATAAGGTGTATGCCAAAGCAGAGCAAAGTTATCGTAGCAAACGACAGCTGGCTGATAATGATAATCTCAACTCACAGCAACGTGAAGATGTGGCTGGTTTGGCGGCCCTTATCCGCACGCAAGTGCGAGGCAGCATTCACGATGAAGCCGATAAGATGCGTCGCACTATTCATGGCAATGTGCAAGCAACCCTTGAAGCGAATGAAAGCATCACCGAGTTACTTATTAGCGCTAATTCGGTATTGAGTTTGCAGCAAAGCGCCATAAAGGAGGTGGGTGATTTACTGCCGATCCCGCCAACAATTAGCACCTTTATCGATAAATCATTACAAAGCGCAGGCCTTTAATAACAGGATAGAATAATGAGCCTAAACGATTTAAGAGGCGAGTTCGCCGACGATATCACCCAGATTGCTGCTGATTTAAGCAATTCCTTACCCATGTCGAAGCCACAACTTCGTAGTGCCTTTAGTGATGATGAACTAAAAGAGCTGCATGAGATGATTGCGGCTGTGCATCAGGCGACTTCAGAGCATGATAAGCAGTTGGCATTAGCAGATAATGCTAAAAGTGTGTTGGCGTTGTTAAAAACCCTTGGTGTGGGGGTGTAGCCTCCTATTAGAGCTCTCAGTGGCAAAGCTTGGGGCTACCAAGACACTTTGCCAATGAGCATATCTTTAAACATGACCCAGTCGCCAATCAAGCTGTAAACTGGATGGCGAAAGGTAGCAGGGCGATTTTTCTCGAAAAAGAAATGACCCACCCATGCAAAGCCGTAACCGGCCACAGGCATCGCCCACAACCAAATGTAGCTGCCGCTGAACACAGCAAAGCCTAATATCGCCAGCACCACTAAACTGCCGATAAAATGTAAACGTCGGCACACAGGGTTTTCGTGCTCTTGTAAGTAATAAGGGTAAAACGCTTTAAAGCTATTAAAGTTCTTTTTATCAATTGCTTGGGGCATACTCTTCTCCAATGCGGCTATGACTTTAGCCTAGCTTTATTTTTGCATTAACGACAACAGTTCTTTCCTTAGTTGTTTTAGTTATATCTGATAACGACCCTAAATTGCCCCCGGGATGGCGTGATAGTGGGCAGATCCGTTACACTTAGTCTATTACAAGTCCGTTGTTCGTAAGTTGGTGGATATGCCCATGCGTCATGAAATCTGGCAGCAGCTCAGAGAAGAAGCAAATCAAGTTGTAACTAAAGAGCCATTATTGGCCTCGCACGTATACTCGTGTGTGCTTAATCATGAGTGCCTTGGCTCGGCGCTAAGCTTTATCGTGGCCAACAAACTCGCCGATGCGGTGGTGTCAGCGTTTACCATTCGCGAGCTATTTGACCAAGCGTTTGTGGACTGCGATACCATGCTTACTCATGTAGCAAACGATATTAAAGCCGTTCGCGATCGTGACCCAGCGGTGGATACTTATTTAACGGTGATCTTAAACCTTAAAGGCTTTCACGCCATTCAAGCGCACAGGTTGGCTCATTGCTTGTGGCGTCAAGGGCGCATCGAGCTGGCTCGTTTTATACAAAGCCGCTGCTCAGAGGTGTTTGGTGTTGATATTCACCCCGCGTGCCGTGTTGGTCACGGCATCATGTTTGACCATGCGACGGGTATTGTTATTGGTGAGACAGCGGTGATTGAAGACAATGTGTCTATTTTGCAGTCGGTCACTTTAGGTGGTACAGGTAACGAGTCTGGCGATCGCCACCCTAAAATTCGTGCCGGGGTGCTGATTGGCGCCGGGGCGAAAGTTCTGGGCAATATTGAAGTGGGTGAGGGTGCGCGTATTGGTGCCGGCTCGGTAGTATTGAGCTCAGTGCCGCCGCATATGACCGCCGTTGGCGTTCCCGCTAAATTGGTGGGCAAACCGGACTGTCCTTGTCCAGCGGAAAGCATGAATCAAAACTTTTTAGATGACGAACAAGAGAATCAATCGCATACTAGTGCCATGTTGTAGTGGCACTAGAGTGAAAAGGGATGAATAAACAACTTGTTATAACTGCACTGGGGGCATTCTCGTTGGGCTTCGGAGGCGGTTATATAGTGTTCTTCGAGCCATCACCCGTGCCAGCAACGCAGCCCGCACCATCAAGTGATGCTCAACTTGTAACTCATCCCCCTCAGCTCGCGGCGCTGCCTGAATCACCTCAAACAGCAGTAAAAAAACAGCAGCCGCCACCCGCTACCGATACGCCAGAGGTCGCCCCCGAACAACCCCAGGGTGCCGCTAATAGTGCCAGCGACATTGATACTTTACGCCGCGAATTGGCGGCCGCTAAGCAAACCATTGCTACCTACAAGCATATTCTGGATGCACCCAGTGACATGGAGGCCGAACTTAAAGAGCGATTTACCAATCAAGAGCGAGACGAAGCTTGGGCCTATGAAGTTGAGACCAAAGTGAGTGACTTTGTTTACAGCCAAGGGTTGGCGTACAAGATTAAACTCGATACCGCCCAATGTAAGCAAACGGTGTGTCGCCTGCAGTTCTCAGCCCAAGAAGACGTTGAACTCGACCCGCGTGACGATTGGCACAATATTCAAAATACTCTAATGGAACAGCCGTGGTGGCAGCAGTTTCACCGCACCAATTCGCGCAGCTCCGAAGCGGGTCTTAATCTTTGGGTTGAACGCCTACCACCGTCGTCGTAACCTCACCATCGGCCACGCGCGTATGCAGTGTTTGGCCCGGTTGTACTTGCTGTACTGACTTAATAATTCCCGAGTCGGCGCGCGTAATGCTGTAGCCGCGCCCAAGTACGGCCAAAGGGCTGATGCTATCAAGGCGAGTAGCGAGGTGGCTCAGTTCGCTTTGGGCGCGATAGAGTTGTTCTTTTTGGCTTGCCACTAGACGGCTCGACAGTTGCTGCAATTGATATTTGGCGCTGGCTACCCGTTGTCCTGGGTTGGCGCGTTGCAAACGCATACTAAGCTCGCCAAGGTGCTGTTGCTGGTGGTTAAAACGCTGCTCCATGGCGCGGTGTAGACGCATTTGCAACTCATCTAAACGCTGCTGCTGTTGCATCAACTGATTAGCTGGATGCTGGTGTGATAAACGGCTTTGTAGTTGCTGCAATTGCTGTTGATAGGCCGCTAAGCGGTGTCGCCATGCGCTGTGTAGCTGCTGCTTTTTATGCGCTAAAAACTGCTTAATTTGTTCGCTATCGGGACTCACTAACTCGGCCGCCGCCGAGGGGGTCGCCGCACGTATATCAGCAACAAAGTCGCTGATAGTGGTATCTATTTCATGACCCACGGCACTGATCACAGGTAATTCACTGGCAAAAATAGCGCGAGCCAATTGCTCGTGATTAAAGCACCACAAGTCTTCTAAGCTGCCGCCACCGCGTCCGACAATTAATACATCAACCTCTTTGCGGGCATTGGCTAGAGCAATTTTATCGATGATCCCTTGATGGGCACTATCACCTTGCACTTGGCAAGGGTAAATAACCACTTCAAGCTGCGGTGCGCGGCGCTTTAATACGGTTAAAATATCCTTTATAGCGGCCCCAGTGCTGGACGTGACAACACCTACTTTATTGATGCTGCTAGGCAATGGCTTTTTGTAACTAGAGTTAAATAGCCCTTCACTAGCCAAGCGCATTTTTAAGGCTTCGAACTGTTGTTTAAGCAGCCCCTCGCCAGCGGCTTCCATGCGCTCGACGATGACTTGGTAGTCACCGCGCGGTTCGTACAATGAGACTCGTGCATGTACTTGCACCTGGTCGCCATTCTTTGGGCGAATTTGTGCATAGCGGTTGTTGCCGCGCCACATCGCTGCGCGTACTTGGGATTTATCGTCTTTTAAGGAGAAGTACCAATGTCCAGAAGCGGGAGCAACAAAGTTAGAAATTTCACCATTGAGTACTATACTGGCAAAGCCACGTTCTAACACGGTTCGGATTTCGCGGTTTAGGCGCGATACGGTGTATACGGCAGCTGGCGTATTAGCGTGGGGTTGTGAATACATAGAACGACCCAAGAGAGCGAAAAAGTTGTCGCCACTTTATCATAAATAAACGGCGAATTTTATTTACTCGCCCTATTATCGCTGATAAAATGCCGCCGCAACTCCATCCAATCACCAATTCGTGAGAAGTTGCCAATGCTTAGGATCGCTAAAGAAGCTCTTACCTTTGACGACGTACTTTTAGTACCTGGTCATTCTACTGTTCTACCGCACACAGCGGACCTTACCACTCGCCTTACTCGCGGCATTAAGCTGAACCTCCCGCTTGTTTCTGCATCTATGGATACAGTGACTGAAGCGCGTTTAGCCATTGCTCTAGCGCAAGAAGGTGGACTGGGCTTTATTCACAAAAACATGACCATCGCCGAACAGGCGGCCAATGTACGTAAAGTAAAAACGTACGAGGCAGGGGTTGTGTCGCAACCTGTGACCGTACCAGCGGACCTGACTATCGCTGATGCACAAGCACTGGCGATTGAGAAAGGCTTCTCTGGTTTCCCGGTGACCGACAAAGACAATAACCTTCAGGGTATTGTTACCAGCCGTGATATGCGTTTTGAAACTCAGCTGAGCAAGCCTGTTTCTAGCGTGATGACCAAAAAAGAAGACCTTGTTACGGTAAGCGAAAATGCTGATCGTGACCAGATCCTCGGGCTGATGCATGAGCACCGCATTGAGAAAATCCTAGTTGTTGATGACGCTTTTAAACTGAAAGGCATGATCACAGTGAAGGATTACCAAAAAGCCATGGACAAACCAAACGCCTGTAAAGATGAGCAAGGTCGCTTACGCGTCGGTGCTGCAGTGGGTGTGGGTGCTGGCACTGACGAGCGCATCGCTGCACTGGTTGAAGCCGGTGTTGATGTGCTACTCATCGATACCTCACATGGCCACTCGCAAGGGGTTATTGACCGCGTCAAAGAAACGCGTGCAGCTTACCCAGATTTACAAATCGTTGCTGGTAACGTAGCAACAGCTGAAGGCGCTATTGCCCTTGCTGATGCTGGCGTGGATGCCGTGAAAGTGGGCATCGGCCCAGGCTCTATCTGTACTACGCGTATCGTGACTGGTTGTGGCGTACCCCAAATTACCGCTATTTCAGATGCTGTTGAGGGCCTTAAAGGACGTGATATTCCTGTTATTGCCGATGGGGGGATTCGCTTCTCAGGCGATATTGCTAAAGCGCTGGTTGCCGGTGCATCGTGCGTCATGGTGGGGTCAATGCTTGCGGGTACTGAAGAGTCGCCAGGCGAGGTTGAGCTATATCAAGGGCGCTACTATAAATCTTACCGTGGCATGGGCTCATTAGGTGCGATGGACCAAAAAGAAGGGTCGTCAGATCGCTATTTCCAAACTTCGAAAGAAGCCGAGAAATTGGTACCAGAAGGCATCGAAGGCCGCGTGGCTTACAAAGGCCCGATTGGCAATATCATCCACCAACAAATGGGGGGTCTGCGCAGCTCCATGGGCCTAACTGGCTCGGCCTCCATTGAAGAGATGAACACTAAGCCACAGTTTGTACGCGTTACCTCGGCCGGTATGGGCGAGTCGCACGTACACGATGTGCAAATTACTAAAGAAGCGCCCAACTACCGCCTAGGCTAGGCGCGAAAGCGGTGCACTCAGGGCTAGCAACTGCTAGCCCTGCTTAATTTCGGTTAGCGTAAAGGACCTGGTTGCACTGGGTCCGCCATCATTTAATTTAGATGAGACAGCAATGAGCAAAGACATCCATGATTCCCGTATATTGATCCTCGACTTTGGTTCGCAGTACACCCAGCTGATCGCCCGCCGCGTGCGTGAAATAGGCGTTTACTGTGAATTATGGGCGTGGGATGTAACGGAAGAGCAAATTCGTGAATTTAACCCGCAAGGCATCATTTTATCTGGTGGCCCTGAATCTACAGTCGAAGAGGGCAGCCCGCGTGCGCCTGACTACGTATTTGAAGCGGGTGTTCCGGTTCTGGGTGTGTGTTATGGCATGCAAACCATGGCGGCGCAGCTTGGCGGTAAAGTACACGGCTCTGATAAGAAAGAATTTGGCTATGCACAAGTGGAAAAAGTAGGTAACTGTGCCTTGTTTGAAGCCATTGAAGATCACCTTGGCGACAACGGTAACGGTCTGCTTGATGTATGGATGAGCCACGGCGATAAAGTAGAAGAAATTCCCCCTCAGTTTGCTACCACAGCGAGAACAGACACCTGTCCCCATGCAGCGATGTCATGGGAAGAAAAACGTTTTTATGGCGTGCAGTTCCACCCAGAAGTGACTCATACACTTCAAGGTCTACGTCTGTTAGAGCGCTTTGTGGTTGATATTTGTGGCTGTGAAAAGCTTTGGACACCCGCGCAAATCATCGAAGATGCCGTTGAGCGTATTCGTGAAAAAGTCGGTGACGAAGAAGTGATCTTAGGCCTATCCGGTGGGGTAGACTCGTCTGTCGTGGCCATGCTTATTCATAAAGCCATTGGCGATAAACTAACTTGTGTGTTTGTTGACAACGGCCTGTTACGCTTGAACGAAGGCGAGCAGGTGATGGATATGTTCGGCGACCACTTTGGCCTCAATATCATCAAAATAGATGCCGAAGAGCGCTTTTTGAGAGCCTTAGAAGGGATTGATGAGCCAGAAGCTAAACGTAAAGCCATTGGTTACACCTTTGTTGATGTATTCAATGAAGAAGCGGGCAAACGTGTGAATGCGCAGTGGTTGGCGCAAGGAACTATCTACCCAGATGTAATTGAATCAGCCGCCTCGGCGACCGGTAAAGCCCATGTCATCAAATCACACCACAATGTTGGTGGTTTGCCAGAAGACATGAAGCTGGGCCTTGTTGAGCCGCTGCGTGAATTGTTCAAAGACGAAGTACGCAAGATAGGCCTTGAGCTGGGTCTTCCTTATGACATGTTGTATCGCCACCCATTCCCAGGCCCAGGCCTAGGTGTACGGGTACTGGGTGAAATTAAGAAAGAGTATTGCGACTTGCTCCGTCGCGCTGATGCTATTTTCATCGAAGAGCTGCACAAGGCGGAGCTTTATCACAAAGTAAGCCAAGCCTTCACGGTGTTCTTGCCAGTGCGCTCGGTCGGGGTGATGGGTGATGCCCGTAAATATGACTGGGTCGTAAGCCTACGTTGTGTTGAAACCATCGACTTTATGACCGCGCGTTGGTCACACTTACCCTATGAATTCCTTGGTAAGGTGTCTAACCGTATTATTAACGAAATCGACGGTATTTCTCGCGTGGTATATGACATCTCAGGTAAGCCGCCAGCGACTATCGAGTGGGAATAGTGGTTTAGCCTCACGGCGAAAGAACAACCATATTAAAGCGGCATGCAAGCAATTGCATGCCGTTTGTTTATTTTAAAAGCAGTTAAACCGGGTAAGCGTGATTTTTTCTTTACCTTTTTAAAAACCTCATTATAATGCGTCGACATTGCAGGGGCGTAGTTCCAATTGGTAGAACAGCGGTCTCCAAAACCGACGGTTGGGAGTTCGAATCTCTCCGCCCCTGCCACTTCTTTCTTTTCTAGCTTTGCGCTACACTGGCTCTCGCCAAAACGACTTAATCATTACTATGCATCCAGATATTGCCGATATACTTGCGATTCAACCTGTGCGTTTACGCAGCAGCAACGCAACAGCGCCCATTGCACATGTCAATTCGGCCAATGCAGAGCCACTAAACAACACAGTGGCACAAGATATTTTACGCTGCTTGCCACAAGGCGCTGCCGTTTATATTAGTGATGTACCAAGCCCACAAGTACAGGGGCTGAGCGTCTACTTGCCCGCAGCAAATCTGGCGGTCACTCAAAAGCAGGCGTTGTGGCAGCAGTTATCGAATGTGATTGACGAGTACAGCCATGCAAGTGAGTGAGCTGTCGTTGGATCATATCCAGGCGGTATGCGTTATTGAAAATGCCTGTCACAGCCACCCGTGGAATGAAAAGCTGATACGCTCATGCCTAGGTGGACGTTATTTCAACGCCGGGCTCTATGATGAGGCTGAGCTGGTAGGCTTTTATATAGCCGAGCAAGCGGGCCCTGATTGCACGCTAATGGACATTTGTATTGTTCCAAATAAGCAAGGGCAGGGGCTCAGTAAAGCGCTAATGAACCACCTTATAAACCAAGCAACAGCTCGCCAATGCGAGGCCATCTTTTTAGAAGTACGAGCGAGTAATGATGCTGCCACCGGCCTTTATCAGCGCAATGGCTTTGTGATTAATGGTCGACGCAAAAAGTATTACCCAGACGGCGAAGATGCACTATTAATGATGCGCGAGCTAGATGTAGTGCAGTCTTAAGCGCACCCCCTTCAAGCATATATCCCTTGTTATCCTAAGCTACCTGCTTTTAACTTAAGCTAGTGCAACCAGATAATTTGTTACAACTTAGATAAGGTGTCGATCTCAACACCTTGATAGTATTAGCTAAAAATGACACTTACCGAACACGATGAGAACGACGTGTCGCTATTGTAGCTGCTGCGCAGACCGCCTATTTTTTAGCAACGCATTGTCTTCGCTTGTTGGGTTAAGTGATGATGTTATCTAGCTAAAGAAGAATAATAAATGAGAACAACCTTACTATGCTCTATGGTGGCGTGTGTGTTAGTGAGCGCGCCGGTGGTGGCCAACTCGCGCGCCGATGTAATGACCAACAATGCCTTTATAAACGCTCCCTCCGATGCGTTTCCCAAAGACGCAAAAAGTTACTGGCAGCAGCGTCAGCAGGCTGTGCAGTATGCTCGCCAAGAGCAGTGGCAGTTGGCTTTACCCTTGTTAGAGACACTTACAAAAGCATACCGTGATGATGGTGATACATGGTTTCTACTAGGGCATGGCTATATGCTAGATAAACAGTATGAGAAAGCGATACCTGCTTTGGAGCGAGCAATTGCACTAGGGACTATTATCTCAGGAGTGCCCTCCACCTCGTCACCGGCCAACGATATGATGGTTAAAATAGCGCGTTGTTACAGCGCTTTGGGTGAAAGCCAAGCTGCGCTTCAGTGGTTAGAACGAGCACTGGCTTATCGCTGGGATGACCGCAAAAGTTTGCTAACTAGCAAGCACTTTACCGCGTTGGCTACTAATACACAGTTTAAAGCCATTGCCGGGGCCGCGTTGGCTGATAACCTCAGTCGCGACCAACAATGGCTTAAGGATCTCGATTTTTTAGTGGCTGAGATTGAGCGCCTGCACGTCAACGCCTTTCACCACATCAGTCAAAAAGCCTTTACCGCGAAAGTACAACAAATAGCTGAGGCGATCCCGGACCTGAGCGACCAACAAATCGTGTTCCAGTTTATGTCATTGCTGGGCAGCCTCGGCAATGGTCACAATTTTATTGTGCCGACGCACTCATTGAAAGGGGCATTTACGCAACTGCCGGTACAATTTTATCGTTTTAATGATGGTTATTTTATTGTTTCCGCCAGTGCTAAATATCGCCATTTGGTGGGACATAAAGTGTTGCGTATCGGCAATACACCGATTGCGCAAGTGGTGGACAAGGTAGCCATGGTTAATGCCCGTGATAATGAGATGCAACAATTATGGCTTGCGCCATTTTACCTCTCTTTACCTCAGGTTTTACAGGGAGTGGGGGTGACAACAGAGACAGAGAAAACCGTGCTGACGGTCTCCGACTCGCAGGGGGTGACAACGCACATTACCTTGCCCGCAGAGTCTTTCAACTTCACCGGGTTTCCGAAGTTACCAAAGCTAGAAGAGCAACATAATCCACTTTATCTGAGTCAGCAGCATCAACCTTACTGGCTCAAAATAAGCCCAGAACAAAACTTAGCTTACGTACAATTTAATCGAGTTGGGCAAAAAAAGTCGGAATCACTTGCTGCTTTTAGTAAGCGCATTTCACGCATAGCTAACGAGCGCCAAGTGCAGAACTTAGTGCTCGATTTGCGTCATAATAGCGGCGGAAATGGCTCGATTATTCCACCGTTAACCAGAGCGTTGCTGCACTTTGCACAAGAGCGTGAACAAAATAAGCTGTTTGTAATTGTTGGCCGTAATACCTTTTCCGCAGCACACTTGTTACTGGCTGATCTAAATCGCTTAAGTGATGCCATTATTGTTGGTGAACCCAGTGGCAGTCGACCTAATCATCTTGGTGAGAGTGGCTGGTTTAAGTTGCCTTACAGTGGCGTTTGGGGCTTGATTTCATCGCAGTTCCATCAAGCGTCAAAGGCCGAGGACCACCGTATTTGGATTGCTCCTCATGTGCCGGTGACACTGTCATCAAAGCAGTACTTCAATGCTCATGACCCGGCAATGGCAGCCATTCATGGAATTATTGGCGCGCATAAACACGCGCAGTGATTAGCTTGGCTCGACATCTTGCTCAAGCACATAGCGAATGGCGTGTTCGAGCTTAAGTACGCTGTAGTCATGGCTGTCATGGTGGCCTTGACGTAAGACCTGCTCGAGCTCGCCCGCTGCTTCGGCAATGGCAAAGAAACCAAAACAGCTGGCGCTGCCTTTGATGCTGTGAGCCAGTGACTGTAACTGTTCCCAATCCCCGTCATGGTGGTGGCCAAGCACCTCATCAAGGTACTCAGGCAGCTTTTCCTTATAATTGGCATTAATTTGCAAAAAACGCTCGCTTTGCAAAATATCGTCCCACTGTGAGGCCGCTTCTTGTTGAATGCTCAAGTAGGTGGCTAACGTATGCTCAAGCTCCTGCTTATCAATAGGCTTTCCTAAAGTCTTATCACAGCCAGCACCGAGATAGCGCTCAATATCATGTTTCATCACGTTGGCAGTTAAGGCGATAATAGGGCCATCATAAGCGGCATGGCGGAGCATTTTGGTGGCCTCTTCTCCGCCCATAACGGGCATTTGCATATCCATAAGAATTAACTGGTAGTCTTTGACCAAGGCCTTTTCCACCGCCTCTGCGCCGTTGTTAGCAAAGTCAGGCTCAATCCCCCAGCGTTCAAGTAGCAGTGATATTAACGCCTGGTTATCTTTGTTGTCTTCCGCCACAAGAATATCGCCATCAAAGCGCTGCTCGCTCAGGGCTGGACGTTCGCTGTAAACTGGCTGCATTTGTGCGTGGTCGTAGTAATAATCCTGTTCGGTATATTGTTGATAGCAAGCAACATGAATAGTGAATTGACTGCCGACCCCTTGTTGGCTTTGTGCCCAAATATCACCGCCGAGTAGCTGCGCCAAGTTTTTAGCAATACAGAGGCCAAGGCCGCTGCCGCCAAAACGTCGTGTAGTGGTAGCATCGGCTTGTTCAAAGGGCTTAAATATACGGTCCAGTTCTTTATCTGAAATACCAATCCCTGTGTCGGTAACAACAAACTCCAGCATGCCGCTTTGATAGCGAATGCTCATATGCACGCCACCTTGGGTGGTGAACTTCACCGCATTAGTGAGAATGTTTAAAAGGATTTGCTTTAATCGCGTTTGATCGCTGCTTAAATATTTGGGCAGCGGGAAGTGGTAGTCGATATCGAATTGCAGTTGTTTTTGCTGCGCTTGAGGCTCGACGATGGACTCAAGATCATGGAGTAATTCATATAGCGACACCGGTTCATGATTCATATCCAATTTCTCAGCTTCGATTTTCGATAAGTCGAGAATGTTATTAATCAGTTCCAGCAGGTGGCGTGAATTGCGCAGTACCGTAGCGAGCTGGGTGTGCACTTTTTCTTCTTTTATCTTGTTGTTATCAAGCAGCTGCTCGGTGAAGCCCATAATTGCCGTTAGCGGAGTGCGGATCTCATGACTCATATTGGCTAGGAAGCGACTTTTAAGTTGGTTGGCTTGCTCGGCTTGTTCAATGGCGAGCTCTAACGCCTTATTGGTTTTTTCCAGCTCCAAGGTGCGCGCTTCTACCTTTTGTTCCAAGGTGTTTTTGTATTCTTCGAGCTCTCCCTGGGTGTGGTAAATTTTATTAACCATGTGATTGAAATCACTAAAGAGTTGGCCTACCTCGTCCTTGCGATCATCGGGTAGGCGCACGGCAAGGTCATTCTCGCCAACGCGGTGACTGGCCGCCCCCAACTGTTCGATAGGGTTTAACAGCAAGTTACGTACAACAATAAAAATGAGTATTGGCAGAGTGATAACAGAGATCATCACAATTAAGGCGGTGATCAAGCTAATGACTTTGCCAGACTCGTACAGTAATTCCTTCGGAATACTGGTAATGAAATAGTGGCCTCCGGCCATTTGCACCGCATACACCAAGCGTTGTGTGTGATCAATACTGTTTAAGGCGAGCTCGTTGAGGCGACCATTATCGGCCCATAAGCTAATTTTACGCAGCTCTTCGCTGGCGATACTCTCGCCTCGTAGGGCGTGGTTAGAGCTAAATAGAATTTTCCCTTGCTCAGTGAGCATCAAGTTGAGGGTATTGTTGTAGGGAGACTCTAAAATCGCTGTATTAAGTACTGTTGGCTGCACGCGCATGATTACGTAGCCCAATAAAATAGGGCGCTCTAAGTGGTAATCTGGGGTAAATACCTTTTGCACGAAGTACAGTGTGGTTTCGCCGCGTTCATTTTGCACCATAAATTGCTGGCGGCGCAGGGAACTGGCGCTGAGTTTCTCAAAAAATGGGTATGCCTGCGGTGCGGACTCTAATTTCGTTGAAAAGTAAGCATAACTTTTTTGCTGTGGCGACACTAAGTTAATACTGAGTATATCTGGGTAAGCTTGGGTGTAGCTGCCAAACACATCCATTAGCGCCGCTAAACGTTCGGTGTAGCGGTCGCTGCTCTGATGTATTTCCGGCACAAAGTCTTGCAGTACGGGTGAGCTTGTTAACAGCTCGGTGGTTGAGTGATAGACATTGAGGGAGTGAAACACCTTATTTTGCTGCTGTTCGACAAAGCGGCTTACAATGAGCTGTGTTTGCTGTTGTGAGCTTGAAGTTACGTTGGTCAAGGTAAAGCCACCTAAAAACAGCAAGGGCAAAATCACCACCGGAGTGATATACCATAGTAATCGTATACTTAACTTACTGGTTTTCATGGTATGGGTGCGGCTCCTTGCAACGTAAAAAACAGCTTACTAACTCAAACGAACGAAAAATTATACAAAATTGCTTAGCAATAATACACATGGCAATGCGTAGAAGTCACTTTTGTCGGTATTAGGCGCTTTTGTGTGCATGCTAAAGTCGGTATAATCACGCGTAATAATCTCTAAATTAATTCCCGGCTTGGTTCGCGTTTAGTGCCGGGTCGACTATTCATAAGTGACCGCATGTCAGAGTTAACACAACAAATTAGTAAACGTCGTACTTTTGCGATTATTTCACACCCCGATGCGGGTAAAACCACCATTACCGAAAAAGTTCTATTATTCGGACAAGCCATTCAGAAAGCGGGCACAGTTAAAGGCCGAGGGTCAAACCAACACGCTAAGTCAGACTGGATGGAAATGGAAAAAGAGCGTGGCATCTCGGTGACCACCTCGGTAATGCAGTTCCCTTATAACGAGCGTTTAGTTAACCTGCTAGATACCCCAGGGCACGAAGACTTCTCTGAGGATACCTACCGTACTTTGACCGCCGTGGACTCGTGTTTGATGGTGATTGATGCCGCTAAGGGTGTTGAGGACCGAACTCGTAAGTTAATGGAAGTCACCCGTTTACGTGACACCCCCATCGTCACCTTTATGAACAAACTGGACCGTGATATCCGCGATCCAATGGAGTTATTGGATGAGGTGGAAACTGAGCTCAATATGATGTGTGCCCCCGTAACCTGGCCCATTGGCTGTGGTAAGGAATTCAAAGGGGTCTATCACTTGCACCGTGACGAGACGATTTTGTATCAAAGCGGTCAAGGCCACACCATTCAAGAGTTGCGCATCGTCAAAGGGCTGGATAACAGTGAATTAGATGAAGCGGTGGGTGAGAGCTTAGCGCAACAACTGCGCGAAGAAATTGAGCTGGTGCAAGGAGCGTCCAACGAATTCGATTTAGAGTTATTTTTGAGCGGTGAGTTAACCCCAGTTTACTTCGGTACTGCGTTGGGCAACTTTGGCGTTGATCATATGCTTGATGGCTTGACCGAATGGGCTCCGGCCCCCTTACCGCGTGCCACCGATGATGGCAACAAAGTGGGTGCAGAGCACGAAAAGTTCACAGGTTTTGTGTTTAAAATTCAGGCCAACATGGACCCCAAACACCGTGACCGTATTGCCTTTATGCGCATTGTCTCGGGCAAGTACAGCCAAGGCATGAAGATGAACCACGTGCGTATAGGCAAGCAAATCAGTATTTCTGATGCGGTGACCTTTATGGCCGGTGACCGCGAGCGTGCTGAGCACGCCTATGCCGGGGATATTATTGGCTTGCACAACCATGGCACCATCCAAATTGGTGATACTTTCACCGACGGAGAAAAGCTTAAGTTCAGCGGTATTCCTAACTTTGCCCCAGAGTTATTCCGCCGTATTCGCCTTAAAGATCCACTTAAGCAAAAGCAGTTGCTTAAAGGCCTCGTACAGCTATCGGAAGAGGGCGCGGTGCAGGTGTTTAGACCGCTTGCCAATAACGACTTAATTGTTGGCGCCGTTGGGGTGCTGCAGTTTGATGTTGTGGTTGCACGCTTAAAAGCCGAATACAAAGTGGATGCCATCTATGAAAGTGTCAACGTTAATACGGCGCGTTGGGTAAGCTGTGATGATGTGAAGAAATTTGAAGAGTTCAAGCGCAAGTGTGAGCAAAACCTAGCCTTAGATGGCGGAGATAACCTGACATACATCGCCCCAAGTCGCGTAAACTTGAACTTATCCATGGAGCGTTACCCAGAGGTAACCTTTAGCGAAACGCGCGAGCACTAAAGCGCCACTGAGCAACTGTATTAATCGTGGTCAGCCCCCGCTGGCCCTTATTGCAAGGTATCTGCAACTATGAACATTAAGCAAATTCTGATTGAAAAAGCCAACGCTGCGATGATCGCTGCGGGACTTGAGCAAGGCACGAATCCAGCGGTGACGCAAAGTACGCGCCCGCAATTTGGTGATTACCAAATTAACGGTGCCATGGGCGCCGCGAAAAAGCTAAAAACTAATCCGCGTGAACTAGCGCAAAAAATTATCGATAACCTGGATGTGAGCGATATCGCCGCCGAGGTCGAAATAGCAGGTCCAGGCTTTATTAACATTCACCTCAAACCGGCGTTTTTAGGCGCCAGCGTCGAAGCTGCAAGCCAAGACGATACACTCGGTGTAGCGCAGCACCCGCAAGCGGATACAGTGGTGGTGGATTACTCATCGCCCAACCTTGCCAAGGAAATGCACGTGGGCCATTTACGTTCCACCATTATCGGTGATGCCGTGGTACGTGCCTTGGAGTTTCGTGGTGATAAAGTAATACGGCAAAACCACATGGGCGATTGGGGTACGCAATTTGGTATGCTTATCGCGCATTTGGAAGACATGCTTAATGAGGGCGTTGATCTAGAGTCCGTAGCGCTTGCTGATTTAGAGACATTCTATCGTGACGCCAAAAAGCGTTTCGACGATGAAGCCGGTTTTGCTGATAAGGCGCGCGAGTATGTTGTACGCCTGCAACAAGGCGATGCGCACTGTAATAAGCTGTGGCAACTTTTCATTGATACCTCGGTCAAGCACTCCGAAGAAGTATACAAAAAGCTGAATGTCACCCTGACTCGTGATGATATTAAAGCGGAAAGTGCCTACAACAGTGAGTTGCAGCGCATGATTGAGGTGCTTAAAGAAAAAGGACTGGCGCAGGAAGACCAGGGTGCGCAAGTGGTCTTTTTAGATGAATTAGCCAACAAAGACGGTGAGCCATCGGTGTTCATCGTGCAGAAATCCGGCGGTGGCTTTTTATATTCAACCACAGACCTTGCCGCTTGTGATTATCGCTCTAATGAATTGCAAGCCGACCGTATCTTGATTTTCGTTGATGCTCGTCAAAGCCTGCACTTTAGCCAAGTTGAGCTGACAGCACGCAAGGCCGGCTTTTTACGCGAACAAACCAGCTATGAATTCTGTCCTTTTGGCACCATGATGGGCGAGGATGGTAAACCGTTTAAGACCCGTACTGGCGGTACCGTTAAACTTGCCGATTTACTCGATGAAGCGGTGACTCGCGCCAAAGCAAAGCTCGCCGATAGCGACTCTCCTCATAGTGCGCAAGAGCAAGAAGAAATCGCCCGAAAAGTGGGAATCGGCGCGGTAAAATACGCCGACCTATCGAAAAACCGTACCAGTGACTACATCTTTAACTGGGATACCATGTTGAGCTTTGAGGGAGCCACAGCGCCTTATCTGCAATATGCCTATACGCGAGTGAAAAGTATTTTCCGTAAAGCTGGCATTGATAGCACCACTCATCAGGCTCCGGTTGTGATTGCTGCGCCACAGGAAAAAGCGCTGGCTATCAAGCTGATGCAATTTGAAGAAGTGCTGGACCAAATGATCAGCGATGCCACACCACACGTATTATGTGGGTACTTGTATGAGCTGGCGAGCTTGTATATGAGCTTCTATGAAGCTTGTCCGGTACTTAAAGAGGGCGTCAGCGACGCAGATAAAAATAGCCGCTTGGTGCTGTGTTCATTGGTAGCAAAAACCTTGCACAAAGGGTTAGACCTGCTTGGCATTGAGGTGATGGAGCAAATGTAATCAGCTCAATGTTTGCTGATATTTTACCCTCTAATCGACCGAACCGCGCGCTTTATCCAAAGTCGGCTGGTGGAGAGGTCGATTATACACATCCCCCAATAGGCTTTGCTTTGGAACAAGCTGAGTGACTGGGCAAGGGAACATAGCTTGATTGATTGTCGGGTATTCTTGGCGCTTAGTGAGAAGGAATGAATATGAAATTGGAAGATATTCGTCGTGAGTATTTGCAAGGTGGATTAGATGAATCCATGCTCGATGCGACGCCAGTAGCACAGTTTGAAAAGTGGTTACAACAAGCCATTGACGCGCAAATCCCCGATCCGACGGCCATGGTCGTAGCCACCGTTGACGAGCAGGGTCAGCCTTCGCAGCGTATTGTGTTGCTTAAGCATGTCGATGAGCAAGGATTTGTGTTCTTCACTAATACCGGCTCACGCAAAGCGCAGGAACTTGCCCAGAATAACAAAATTAGCCTGCACTTCCCGTGGCACATGTTTGAGCGTCAAGTCATTGTTTACGGCGAGGCCAAACCGTTGCCAACATCGCGAGTGGCAAAATATTTCTTATCGCGGCCAAAAGAAAGCCAGTTAGCGGCATGGGCTTCTAGCCAAAGTCGGCCGGTGTCATCACGTCAGGCGCTTATGGAAAAGTTTGCGCAAATGAAAAGTAAGTTTGCTAAAGGTGAAATCCCGTTGCCTGATTTTTGGGGAGGATACTGTGTCGAGCCGACTAAGGTTGAGTTTTGGCAAGGAGGAGCGCATCGCCTTCATGATCGCTTTATGTATCGTCGTCAGCCAGATGGGAGCTGGCGTGTAGAGCGTCTAAACCCTTAAATGCGTTTTATCGATTCTCATTGCCACCTCGATTTTAGCGAGTTTAATGGCCAGCGAGAGGCGATAATAGCGAATGCCCAAGCATTGGGCGTGAAGCAGTTTATTGTGCCTGGCATTAGCTTGGCGCAATCCCAGCAGTTGCTCGACTTCAGCCAGCACCATGGGCCCATTCATATCGGTGCTGGTTTACATCCCTACTTTTTGTCGCAACACGCGAGTGAACATATAGTCGGCCTAGGCGAACTGGCAACAGCACATAAGCACCGTTGGTGCGCCATCGGAGAGTGTGGCCTTGATCGCAGTATTGGAGAAATGGACAAGCAAGTGGCGCTCTTTGAAGCGCAGATTGCCTTAGCGAATGAACTGGCGTTGCCACTCATTGTTCATCACCGTCAGAGCCATGACTTAATCGCCGCGAGTTTTAAGCGTTGTCAGCCGCGTTATGGCGGCGTGATCCATGCGTTTTCTGGATCCGAACAAGTGGCTAAATACTATATCAAGTTAGGCTTTAAATTGGGTGTGGGCGGAACCATTACCTATGCTCGATCGGTCAAGACCCAGCAAGCACTGCGTAGTGTCGCAATAGAGCATCTGCTATTGGAAAGTGATGCACCGAGTATGCCGCTTTGCGGATACCAAGGGCAAATCAATACGCCAGAGCGTATTCCTCAAGTGTTTATAGCCCTAGCACGGCTATTGCAATGCCAAGACCTCAGCGCCTTGAGTGAGCAGCTCTATTTTAACTGCTTAGCTTTTTTACGAAAGTAACGCTTTAACTGCCAACGTTTTAATCCTCGTCCAAGCTGCCAAGTGAATACGCAGGTGATCAATAGCATAAGAAGTACTTGGCGACCGACCTCATGAAAATATCGGTGACTGTCATCAATGGCGACTTGGGGCAGGTAATTAACGCGAGCAAAACCGATGGGTTTATTGCTTTGCAATGAGGTGATGGGGATGACAATAGGTTGACTCAATTTACTCACCCCCGGGGTTGCTTGTGTCACCCCAAACTCACGTTGGTAGGGACTAAACGCCTCACTGAGCGCCATCGCAGTGCCGTGAGCATCATAAATGGCTGCACTTTGGATACTCGAGTCTGTACTCAATTGATTGGCCAAATCTCCTAAACGTGGCTTATTGCTCTGCTCCAAAGGCTCCGCTGCGGTCAAGGCTAACTGCTCGGTGAGGCTTTTGGCATATTGATAGCTTTGCTGGTAGAGCATTTGGTGGCCTTGAAAGCTGGTATTAAAGGCCATCCAAGTCAGTAATACAAAGCAAAAAGCGGCAAACACCAAGCGCAGTAGCCGTTGCCACTGCGATGTTCGAACCGGATTTTTCACTTGTTTATTTTTCATATCATGGGTGTACTTACTGACTTTCATCGCTAAGGGTGATTAAATTAAGCATCCGTTGTCATCAGCTAACGTGTTCACCTATTTGGAGTTTTAATGTCGCACCAAAGCATGCTCTTGTCTACTTTAGCACAGCAAGACGATTTGTCTTTACAGCAAACCCTAAGTTTAAATACTTGGTATTCCTTTGACGATTCGCCTTTAGTGGCAAGTCAGCAGAGCGAACAGCCACTGGCTTATGTCAGTGTATTTGGTTTTCAACTGGGCATGCACGTTGCTCAACTGGCACAGCAGCTGCGTGACTGGCAATGTCAGGTGCAGGCGGTGGTCCGGTATCACGCTGATGACGATTTACCTCCAGGGTTTGCGTTCGCGATTGCTAACCCCCAGGCTGAGCTTAACTCTCAGCTCAAGCAATATGCAGCTGAAAACGCAGTGCAGTGCGCGCTGCTGAGCAACCCGCCACGTTTACATACACCTGGCTTATTAGTTATGGATATGGACTCGACGGCGATCACCATCGAATGTATTGATGAAATTGCGCGTTTAGCAGGGGTGTACGACGAGGTCGCTGCGGTCACCGCACAAGCGATGGGTGGGCAGTTGGAATTTAGTGACAGCCTGCGTCAGCGCGTCGCGAAACTAGCGGGCGTTGAGTTGTCTTTGCTTGCAGAGCTCAAAGAGCAGCTTCCCTTGATGCCAGGGATCGACCACCTATGCGCAACGCTAAAACGCCATAATTGGCATTTGGCCATCGCCTCGGGAGGATTTATTCCATTTGCTGAGCAGGTACAAAAACAACTCAAACTAGATCGTATTCATGCCAATCAATTAGCAGACGATGGCCACGTGCTAACCGGAGTGGTCAATGGGGATATTGTTGATGCGCAAGAAAAAGCACGCTTTTTATTAGCTTACCGCGATGAGTTGGGCGTGGGCGCAGAGCAAACGGTGGCAATCGGTGATGGTGCCAATGACCTGCTGATGATGCACGCAGCTGGGCTAGGTGTTGCTGTTCACGGTAAGCCTAAAGTGGTGGCGCAGGCTCCCACCGCCATCAATGCTGGCAGTTTGGCGCAGATACTGTATCTACTCAGTATTCCCGCGTTCAACTAACCTAAACGCTGTAGCCACAGGTTGCGGCGTTCAAGCATTTTTTGGTAATCCTGAACCTCTATATCACAGAGCTTTGGCACTAACTCATCAATAGCGAGGGCATCAATTACGCCCTCTACACGCCATAGCGCTTGCTCTAACTCCTTGGCTTTATGCAACGCATAGTGACTGATGTATTTTAGCTCACTGATCAGGTATTTCGTGTCTGGGCGGCCAGTTTTCGATAAATGCAGGCGAAACGCAAACAACAAGCCCGATTTAAGCGCCTTGTTCACAAAGGGCAGCAGTGAGCTGTAGTCCTCTTCGGTGCTAATACAGCGGCTGGTGACTGCGCCACTGAGGTCGTCTTTTTTAAGGTTTAAGCGAATAAACAGGTCGAAAGTTTTGGGCTTATCTTGGCGGTTTCCATCGCGCAGGGTATCACTGAGCTGTTGGAACTCCTTGATACTCAGTAAGGGTTTTAAGTTTATTTGCGTAGAGAATTCACCAAACTGACGCCAAATATGGTGAATCGCGCTTTGATAACGTCCTTCACCTATTGCACCAAGCTCCAGGTGTGCTTCTTCTTTGGTAATATACAGCGGTGTTTGCGCTAGATTCTTGACCACAATATTGCGCAAGGCTTTGGATAGCCCCGGCACTTTCGGCTCTTCCTCACACACTTGCAGCTTGTCTTTGTTGTTCTCTACTAGTTGCGAGAAAAACTGTACGCCAACATGGGGTTGCTTACTTTTTTGGTAGGCTTTTAAGTTTAAAATGGTGCCGGTCTTACTGACAGCCATCACCTCGTAAGGCAGTTGAGTGAGCTCAAATTTTTTCGTTATTTCTTGCAGTTGCGGTAAGCGCAGATAAATAACATCGCCTTTTTTGGTCTCAGGCGCTGGTTGGCTCAGCTCTATTTGCATTCCTAGTACACTGAAATCACGAGATTGTGCTGACATCGGCGCTGCCAAACCACTTTCAACGGTCACTTCTGTTTGGTACAGATACCGCTTGTGAGCCCGTAAGTTAGCATACTCCAAGGCAACGACTTCAAGCTCTGGCTCTGCCACTTTACGATGGCCAAATACTTTGAGCTGGTTGACTAAGCTTTTATCGAGGCGGTAGCGGCGCTTGTGTGCGGTTAAATTAGCAGAGCTCACCTCCGATAAGGTACACAGGTACTTTAGACCCTTTAAATAGCTTTGCACGCGAGCGCTCGGAGGCTTATTAAGTTTAGCAATTGCCTCGCCGGCACTGTCGGGGAGCGAGAGTGGAATATGGGAGTCTTCGCTTTGCACGGGAACCAATTGCAACTTAAATACCCGCCAAGACGGCTTCCTACTGGCATAGGAAAAAAATAACGAGCGTAACTTAGGGTAGGTGGCCAGTTCGATATCGGTGGCGCTGTAAAAGAAGACCTTGCCATTTTGGGTGTGACTAAAGCTGTAAAGTAGGGTTGATTTGACTTGCCCCTTGCGTGCCAAAATGCTGCTTATGCGCTGCGTATTAAGAATACTCGGCAGCACAGAGCGGCGCTCTTCATCACTGAAATAATAGTGAATGTAGGCATTATTCTCGGTGGTAAGCAGCAGTTTAGGGGTGAGCTTTTTATCGTTTACGCAAATGAAACTGAACAGCGAACTGACCCTTGGCAAGTAATACTGCTCATAACCTTTGGTTAAAACCGCATCGAGGGTGTTATCAAGGTTGACCTTGTAGCGGCGTTTATTACCGTTAATAAAGCGCGCCAGAAACTCATCGAACCCAGGGGTTGTCTCGCTACCAGTGCGCTTCATGCGGGCGTAATAAAAGTCGATGGTGCTCGCAGGATCTATGCCGACAATTTCATATTCTAAGCCGTTTTTGAGGCCCAGTTCGAAATCTTCCTCTAGACCGGTAAAGCGAACCTGCACTTTTTGACCGCGCTCAAGCATGGCATGACTAGGCAATTTGAGCTTACATCCCCCCAAAGAAATATCGCTGCTTTTACCTTCTATGGTTTTGTCATTCACCATAACACTGACTTTGATGGTGTAATTCATGCGCTCTTGCTGACGAAAATCATAGGAGGCAAAGTGGATGACACGGGCACTTTTTTCAGTATTTTCCGGCTGTGGTGTTGCACCTTGGCGTAATTGGCGCTGATTGTTCACCTCTTCCATCACCATTTCATAGACAGCCATGGTGTAGTCGCCGAAGCGAGCGACGCCTTTTTCAAAGGTTGCGATGGCTTGAGCATCCATAAAATGCTGCTGACTCTTGTATGAGTAGCTTTGCACTTCACCGGAAGCCGTGCCGCGTAAATCAATGGTGCGGCTGCACGGCTGACGAAGACGATTAAACTCCATCTTTATAATAAATTGATCGCCCTTAGGTAGTTGTGCCGTTTTAGCGGCAAAATCGCGGCTAAAGCTCGCCTGCCCGAGGCTTTGCTTGAGTTCGTCAACTAAGGGTTGGTGTTTTAAAAGGGTGTCTTCAGCCATGCATTAAACCATTACCCAGTCGGCAAAAACCGTTATACTGGGTGTCAAATTATTGTTTATTCGTTATTTAAACGATTTATCCAGCAAAAATTATGCCCGTAATATGGTAAAAAAGAAAACAGCTTTTGTATGTAATGAGTGTGGTGCTGAGTTTGCGCGTTGGCAAGGCCAATGTAGCGAGTGCAAAGCATGGAACACAGTAACCGAATTTCGCGTGCCCTCGGTTAAATCGGCGCCACGCAATAGTGCTGCGAGCGGCTATGCCGGCATGGTTGAGGCCAAAATTCAAACTCTGGATGAGGTTAATCTTGAAAGCCTGCCACGCTTCTCCACCGGGTTTGTTGAGTTTGACCGCGTGTTAGGGGGCGGTGTGGTGCCGGGGAGTGCCATTCTTATCGGTGGTGAGCCCGGAGCCGGTAAAAGTACTATTTTGCTGCAAACCATGTGTGGTCTCGCAGAAAATATGAAAACCCTGTATGTCACCGGGGAGGAGTCTTTGCAGCAAGTGGCTATGCGGGCAAAGCGTTTGGGGTTGCCCACCAATAAGCTACAAACCTTAGCCGAAACCAATGTCGAAACCATTTGCCAGCTGGCGCTAAGAGAAAAGCCCGGGATCATGGTCATAGATTCCATTCAAGTCATGCATATGGCCGATGTGCAATCGGCACCAGGTAGTGTTTCCCAGGTAAGAGAAAGTGCGGCGTACCTCACCCGTTTTGCTAAACAAAATCAAATAGCCATGATCATGGTGGGCCATGTGACCAAAGACGGCTCCTTAGCCGGCCCCAAGGTATTAGAACACTGCATTGATTGTTCTATTTTACTTGAAGGTAGCAGTGATAGCCGTTTTCGTACTTTGCGTGGTCACAAAAACCGCTTTGGCGCAGTAAACGAGCTTGGGGTGTTCGCCATGACTGGGCAAGGGTTGCGCGAGGTAAAAAACCCCTCGGCTATTTTCCTGAACCGCTCACAAGAGCAAACACCGGGCTCGTTAGTTATGGTGGTATGGGAAGGTACCAGACCGCTGCTGGTGGAAGTGCAGGCGCTCGTCGATTATTCGCAGCTTGCAAACCCTCGTCGCGTCACGGTGGGTTTGGAGCAAAATCGCCTCGCGATGTTATTGGCGGTGCTACACCGCCATGGCGGTTTACAAGTGGCCGATCAGGATGTGTTTGTTAACGTCGTCGGTGGTGTCAAGGTCACGGAAACCAGCGCTGATTTGGCTTTGATTGTGGCTTTGGTGTCCAGTTTTAAGAATTATAGCTTGGCCCGTGAGCTGGTGGTATTTGGTGAAGTTGGCCTGGGTGGGGAGATTCGTCCAGTGCCCAGTGGTCAAGAACGACTGCGTGAAGCCGCGAAACATGGCTTTAAACGTGCTATTGTACCCATTGACAATAAACCGAAAGAGGCAATCGAGGGCATGGAAGTCACAGCAGTCGCAAGCTTAAGCGATGCACTCGATGCGTTATTTTAAAGTAATGTCCAAACTAGGAGGGAGCTGGACACTCCCAAGGAAGTCAACATGAAAAAACTACTCATTGTCGGTGCCGTGGGTGCCATCGCCATTGGCGGTTATAGCTATGCCAATTATTATGTGTCGAAAGAAGCGCGCAAGGGCATTGATCAGCAGCTAATGCAAATTCAAACGCAAACAGGCCTTGATATCCGCTACGACGAGATTTCTGCCAATGTATTGGACAATGCGTTGGCGTTGGCCGACATTTCTGTCAATGACCACCTCGGCGAGCAAATTGCTCAGATTGAGCGTGTTGAAATGACCGGCTATGAGCCGAATAAGGTTTCTGAATATGCTCGTGTCGAAATCAAAGACTTAACTTTCTCAGGCGCCGCAGTGCAAGGCATGGATGAGCTTAAAGGCGAGAATATCAATGTCTTGAGTGAGTTCACTTATGATGAAAAAAGTGGTGATGCGGATATTTTTACCAAGCTCAATGCAGGTAAATTGGCCGATGTTGAGTTTAGCTTTGCCATGACCAATTCACAGGCGTTAATGGCAGTGTCGCAGCAACTTAATGAGATGCAACAGCAATCACAACAAGAGCAGGGGAACTTACAGCAACAGCTGGCGCTGCAAAGCCAGATGATGAGTGCTGTGACCGAGTTGGTGCCAAAGAAAGTGAGCTTTAAATTAGCCAACAACGGTAAGCTCAAGGCGCTTCTTGAGCGCCTAATTGGCGAGCAAGGCATGACCTATGAGCAATTCCAACAAAATGCCCAGCAACAATTGAGCATGTCACCGGCGCCGGTGGTATTGCGAGAAGCGGCACTGAATTTTATCGAGGGCACGGAGCAGTTTGAAGTCTCTATGCAGGTTCCCGAAAATACCTCGGTGGCAGAGATTAATCAGCAAATGATGACACTAATGGGTAAGCCGGAAGAGTTGGCTAACTACTTTAGCTTGCATGCTGTAGGTAAATAATGACGACCCATAGCGCGCACGGATGTGGGCGGTAAAATTCAAAAAGGCACCTGAAGGTGCCTTTTTTGCTCTTGTAATTATATTATCCACCCTCAGGTCTATACTCAAAACGTTTTTACATCATCAGGAGCGACAATGAGTAAATCGACCTACACTCCACCAAAAGTTTGGCAGTTCGATAGCGAAAGTGGCGGCAAATGGGCAAGCCTAAATAAACCCACAGCAGGGGCCACGTTCGAGCAGCATCTGCCAAGCGGGCAGCATCCCTTTCAGCTGTACTCTATGGCCACTCCTAATGGCCAAAAGGCCACGATTATGTTTGAAGAGTTGCTGGAGCAGGGAATTAAAGACGCCGAATACGATGCTTTTTTAATCGATATTAGCGAAGGCGACCAGTTTGGTTCTGACTTTGTTGCCATTAACCCGAACTCAAAAATCCCGGCGTTACTAGACACCTCAAGCACCCCTGCCACACCGGTTTTTGAATCGGGAGCAATACTGCTTTATTTAGCACAGAAATTTGCCACGCTTATCCCTTCAGAGCCTTATGCAAAGGCGCAGTGTATGAATTGGTTATTTTGGCAGATGGGCAGCGCACCTTATCTAGGTGGCGGTTTTGGTCACTTTTATGCTTATGCGCCAGAGCCGATGGAATATCCCATCAATCGCTTTACCATGGAAACTAAGCGCCAGTTGGATGTGTTAGATAAGCACTTGGCGCAAAACGAGTATATGGCCGGTGAGCAATACTCTATTGCCGATATTGCTATTTGGCCTTGGTACGGGGCCTTGGTGTTAGGGCGGTTATACGATGCCGGTGAGTTTCTCAGTGTACACGAGTATAAGCACGTGTTGGCGTGGGCCAAGAGAATTGACGCTCGGCCTGCAGTAAAGCGGGGCCAACGAGTTAATCGCGTATGGGGTGAGCCGAGCGAGCAACTCAAAGAGCGCCATGCCAGTAGCGACTTTGATACCTAAACCAACAGCCGCTTAGATTGGCAAGAATCTGGGTATTACGCTAGAAGCTCGCCTACTTTAATACCCAAGGCAAAAATACCCACCGCCACTAAAAAGGCAATGAGGGTGATATGGCCGCGACGTTCTTTCGCTTTGTCTTTGTTATTATTGTTAGAGTCCATAAGGTGATCCCTATTGGTTATTGTTGATAAAAAAAGCACAGCCAAAGCTGTGCTTTTTAGTCTACCTATACAAACCATTTAGTGCAAAATTCGCGCACGTATGGTGCCGTCCACGGCACTGAGTTCTTTCAATGCCACTTCGGAGTGGTCGCTATCCACATCAATAACGACATAACCTATGTTGTCATCGGTTTGCAGGTACTGCGCGGCTATATTAATGCCATGCTGTGCAAACGCTTGGTTAATTTGTGTCAACACACCAGGGCGGTTTTGGTGAATGTGCAACAGGCGACTGCGATTCGCCAGTTCTGGCAGGGCGACTTCAGGGAAATTGACGGCTGTCATTGTTGAGCCGTTGTCGGAATATTTAGCGAGCTTACCGGCCACTTCCACACCAATACTTTCTTGCGCCTCTTGCGTGGAGCCGCCAACATGGGGGGTTAAAATAACGTTGTCGAATTGGCGCAGTGGCGAGACAAATTCTTCATCGTTTGATTTCGGTTCAACAGGGAACACATCGATGGCCGCGCCGGATAAGCTGCGCTCTTCGAGTGCTTCGGCAAGGGCGTCAATATCGACAACGGTGCCGCGTGAGGCGTTAATCAAGATGCTGCCTTTTTTCATGACCGCCAACTCAGCGGTGCCGATGAGGTTCTTTGTTTGCGGGGTTTCCGGCACGTGTAAACTGACTACATCCGATTGCTGCAGTAGTTTAGTGAGATTTTCTACTTGCTGGGCATTACCTAAGGATAACTTATCTTCGATATCGTAATAACGCACTTGCATGCCAATGTTCTCAGCCATAATGCCCAACTGAGTACCGATGTGGCCATAGCCTATGATACCCAATGTTTTGCCTCGAGCCTCGAAAGACCCTTCTGCTGATTTCAGCCACTGGCCTCGGTGAGCCATCGCATTGCGTTTAGGAATACCGCGCAGCAACAATAAAATCTCACCCAGCACCAATTCCGCGACCGAGCGAGTATTGGAAAATGGCGCGTTGAAGACCGCAATCCCCCGGCGCTTCGCGGCGTCGAGGTCAACTTGGTTAGTACCAATACAGAAGCAACCGACAGCGACCAGCTTTTGCGCTGCATCTAAGACTTTTTCTGTGAGTTGTGTACGTGAGCGCAAGCCAACGAAGTGCACGTCGCCAATGCGCTCTATAAGTTCACTTTCAGGTAGCGAGGTTTTAACGTAATCGATATTGCTGTAACCGTTGCGTTTTAGCGTTTCCACCGCACTTTGGTGTACGCCCTCTAGCAAGAGAATTTTAATTTTGTCTTTTGCTAACGATACCTTACTCATGTTCCTCATTCCTCTAACGTGTAGTAGGCCCCTGCGCAGTACCAACGACAACAGCATCGGCACCACGATGGGCAAATAGGCCGTTGGTTACAACACCGACGACTTGGTTTAATGTCTGCTCAAGCGACTTGGCATCAACAATATGTAAATTATGCACGTCCAAAATGACATTGCCGTTATCGGTGGTGACACCTTGGCGATAAACTGGGTCGCCCCCGAGTTTAACAATTTCACGGGCGACATAGCTGCGCGCCATCGGGATCACTTCCACTGGCAGTGGGAACTCACCCAAGGTATCGACGATTTTGCTCTCATCAACGATACACACAAAGCGCTTGGCCACTGCCGCGACAATTTTCTCACGAGTCAATGCCGCACCGCCGCCTTTGATCATTTCATTGTTGGCGTTGATCTCATCGGCGCCATCAACATAAATATCGAGGCTACTGACGTCATTGAGCTCAAATACCTCTATTCCCAACGCTTTTAACCGTTGTGTCGAGGCTTCAGAGCTGGAAACGGCGCCACGAATCGTGTCTTTTATCGACGCCAGTGCATCAATAAAGTGATTCACAGTAGAACCGGTGCCAACACCAACAATCGTGTCGCTTTTTACATAGTCTAGCGCTGCCCAAGCAGCCGTTTTTTTCATTTCATCTTGAGTCATGGTGTGCTCATTAAAGAGTTAATAGCAAAGGGTTTCGGTTAGTGTATCACTGTGCACCGGGGCGATAAATTGTCTTCGGTGTCACAATATAATCAAGTGGCACATCCCAACTCGCGACCGGTAGTTGCGCCACTTCTTGGCATTGATGGGCAATACCTATGAGCAGAGGGCGCTGACTTCGATCGGCGGGGATTTGTGCTAATGTGCGGTCATAATATCCGCCACCCATACCCAACCGATTGCCTTGGCTATCAAATGCAACCAGTGGCGTGAGAATATAATCTAACTGCGCAACCGGACACACATGACTGCAATTCAACTTGGGTTCCAAGATACCATAGCGGTTTGTGCTCATGGGTGAATTTTCTTCATACCTCTGGAAGAGTAAATGAGTCCTCGAAAAGGGGTGAATAATGGGCAGGTTTGGTACTGCTTTTTTAGCCCATAAGTCTTCAAAAATGGGAGATAGGCTGGGTTCCCCATCGTTCGCCAAGTACCCGCCTACTTGGGTCCCTTGAGTAATTTTTGCTACTTGAAGAAAACTAATAATGAGGTCGTCGGCGGCACGTTTTTGTTCAGAAGTAGATAAGCTTTTTCTCATTTCCCGCATCTTCTTGCGGATGTCAATACGTTGCTGATTAAACTGATTCGCACTCATAGCTTAAAAAGTCAGTAATTCGGGGTAGATGAAAGCCAACGCGAGCACACCAAGCAGAAGCACAATCAGCGCGATTAAGGTAAATAAAGGCCAACGTTTGCGACTTGGCTGAGGCGCCAGCTCGAGCTCCTCGTCGAGGCTGAGATCAACGGCAAAATCATCATTCACTTCATTGCTAGAATTTTGCTGCAGCTGATCATTGAGGCGGTTATCCATATCATCAAGACGTTCCTCAAGGCGAATAAGGCTACTGGTAATATAATCAAGCGCCGCCAAAATTTGCTCGTCTCTAGCCGCGGCCGATGCCGTATTCGCGGTCTCATTGGCCGTACTTTGCATGCTTTGCAGTCGTGTACGAATGCCTAACGAAGCCAACACCTTAGCTTGTTTTAATGCTTTGGCTTTATCACTGGGAGCAAAGATACTACGCCCAGTGAAAAAAGCTTGCGCCTGCTTGGGTGACAGTTTCAGTTTCTGCTGCAACGCATGTGCGACTTCGGTTTGCTCAAGGCCCTCATCGAGGCTGGCGAATACTAACCTATATTGTTCACTCATAGATATCCTGCTGTGCTGATACAGCTACAACGATTGTGTAGTTGTGAGTATAAATCCTTTTTTTTAAAAAGAAAAAGCCCACCATTGGGTGGGCTTTAATAGATACAGTAAGTACCCGGCTTAGTATTTAGCCGCTGCTCCTTGTTCTGGCAGAGCGTTCAAAATAAACTCGCGCAAATCATTGTTTGAGCTTTCTAAATCAGCTCGGCGTAAATACATCATATGGCCACTGCGGTAACCTTTAAAGCTCAAGCGCTCTTTCATTTTACCGCTTGGGTCTAGCTGCCACATCGTGTACTTGGCATCAAAATAGTTGGTCGCACCATCGTAGTAGCCTGATTGGATTAGCACATTGAGGTAGGGGTTTTGTGCCATCGCCAAGCGTAGGTTTTCACCAGTGTTGTTATTGCTACGATCCCAAGGGTGCACCGAGCCAAACATGTTGTATTTCACATCGGTTTTGTAATTTAGCTCTTCACTAAGGTAGTAGTTGATAGCCGGTGTGAACGAGTGCAACCAAGAAGTCAGTTCCGCCCAGTAATCTGGACGCTCGCCAGTATCACGCTTATCAATACCTAAATAACGCGAGTCCAAACGTCCTACTGTTTGCCCGCGCTCACGCAATAGCTCTTTCCAAAAAGACATGGTGGGCACATCGAGGTTGTTGCGTTCAATATAGGTTTCAGAGACGCCTGCATAGCGGGCCATTTGTGCAACGATGCGACGTTTTTCATCGTCAGAGATAAAGCCCCCTTTGGCCAATGCTGGGATCAGCTCATTGACAGTGAAAGTTTCTACTTCGCTTAAAAACGGCTCGAGGTCCATGTTTTGGTACTGCTCATCTAGCGCCTTATGATACCACGCTGTGGCAGCGAAGTAGGGCAGGCGATTAGCGGCTTCCACCGGGCCTTCACGTTTGATACCGATCTCAGTGGGCGACACCAGCACCACACCGTTGAGGTACATCCATTGGCTGTTTTGTAATTCTAACGCCAAACCGGACACCCGGGTGGTGCCATAGCTTTCACCAATTAGGAATTTAGGCGAGCGCCAGCGATTATGACGGTGTACAAAGGTATTGAGCCACTCAGCTAAATATTGAATATCGGCGTTAACGCCAAAGAACATGTCCTTTTGCTTGTCGCGGCTAGGCATTTTGCCATCAGCGTCCGGCAGTACGCGAGAGTACCCGGTATTGACTGGGTTCACATAGACAATATCCGCTACATCTAGCACCGAGTAGGGGTTTTCTTTAACACCGTAGGGTTGGACTGGGTAACCCTCGTCATCAATTTTTAATACCTTGGGACCGGTATAAGCTAGGTGCATCCAAACCGATGCCGAGCCAGGCCCACCATTGAATGAAATAAGCAGCGGACGCTGGGTGTCATCATCAACACCATCACGCTTATAGTATGTGTAGTGCAGTGTGGCCACAGCATGGCCTTGGTCGTCCCACACCGGCTGTGTGCCCGTCTCGGCGGTGTACGATAAGCGATCGCCATTGATGCGCGCTTTGTGCTCGGTAATAACTTTACTATCGATATCAATTTGGCGGCTGTGCTGCGAGGCGTCGTGCTGATCGACCTCGGCAACAGCCAGTGGCGAAAGTGCCACTGCAAGAGTTAGGCTCAATGCCTTTAATTGTGTTGCGAACATGATTCACCCTTAGTTCCTGTAGTTTTCTCCATTAAAGGAGTTCAAAGTGACAAGTACAAGTTAATGCGACAAGTGGGGAGCAATCACTGTGGCGATACGAGCACTAAAATCACTATCAATGGTCAGCCCCATCGGCGCCAGTCGAGTATCACGCAATTGACAATCCTTGGGCCGTGGTGCAGCGTTGCTATCCACACTGGCAGCACTGAGACTGTTGGGGTCAATATGTAATAGCGGTGCTATGGCTTGGGCCATTGTCAGCTTAGTGAGCTTTTCGCTGGCACTGATATGGAATATACCGCTTAGGTCGTTGTTCATCATGTGCAGCGCATTACTGAGCACATCAGCAATATCGTTAACATCCGTTGGCAAGCGCTGCGCCTCATCATCAAACTGTCGTTGTCCGGCTTTTAGTTGTGCCGCAATGGTGGTCACAGCCGATTCTTTTAAATGAGAAACTTCACCGTAAAGTACCGGGATACGAACGATGGCTGCGTCGGGGTAGTTTGCTTGTAATAGTGTTTCACTGCGCGCTTTGGATTCACCATAGAGGTTCAGTGGGTTGACGGCAGCGCCTTCTTCATAGGGCGGGTGCTGGCCATCAAATACGTAATCAGTACTAATAAAGATGAGTCGGCATTGGTACTCGGTGCATAACTGGGCGATATGTTCGGTAACCTCGCAGTTCAGTTGTATGCTGCGTTGCGGGTCGGTATCAAATTGGTCTGGGTTGCGCTCAGCGGCTGCATGAATAAACACCTCGGGGCGATGCTTTGAAAAAAGCGCGGACAATGCCTCGGCATCGGTCAGGTCGACTTTAACAAGTGGTGGCTGAGCACGGGAAAAACCTAACCCAATCACTTGGTGATGCGGCGCAAGACGCTGATAAAGCGCACGGCCGAGTAATCCGGTTGCGCCGGATAGCATGATAGTAGACATAATAAAAACGCAGGTCATCTATTGGTGGAACTCACCCTAGCGACACAAGTTTATAAAGTCAAAGATGTCCTTTAATGCCAAAGTGTGGTTAAATTTGGTCCGCTTAATGAAAGATATTCACCTTGGAGTTGGCGATGGCCCGAGTATTGATTGTTGAAGATAGTAAAGTTGTGCAGCAAGTATTGCGCCATTTGCTAACGCAAAAATTTGCCCGTGAATTTATTAAGCACGTTGATTTTGCTTGGAATTATGAGCAAGCCCAAGAGCTACTTGAGCAGCACACATATGATTTGGCGTTGGTTGACATGACCTTGCCAGACTGTGCCAGTGGCGATGCTGCACGCCTTACGATTGAACATAATGTCGCTTCAGTCATTTTAACCTCGAGTATGGACGAGTCTCAGCGCCAACAGATGCTGGAACTCGGCGTGGTTGATTATGTTATTAAAGATAACCGTGACTCCTACCTTTATGCCGTGCGTCTATTAACGCAGCTACTGCGTAATAAAGGTCTACCAGTGCTGGTGGCTGATGATTCGCAATTGAGTCGACAAGTACTTAAGCAGTTACTACAGCGTCAGCTTTATCATGTTATTGAGGCTGAAGACGGTGAACAAGCGCTGGCGATATTGCGTGAAGACACCAGTATCAAGCTGCTGCTATGTGATTATGCTATGCCGAAAATGGACGGCTTCGAATTAGTACGAGCGGTGCGTAACCACCGAGGCCGTGATGATTTGGCCATCATTGGTATTTCCGGCGCGGGCAACAATGGTTTATCGGCTAAGTTTATCAAATACGGCGCCAATGACTTTTTGACCAAGCCGTTCATGAATGAAGAATTTCATTGTCGCGTGCTGCAAACGGTAGAGCAGCTGCATTTAATCGAACAAATTAAAGCCACGGCAGAGCGTGATTACCTCACCGGCATGTTTAATCGTCGCTATTTACAAGAGCATGGTCGGCGCTTATTTGCAAAAGATAAACACGCTGTCACGGTGGCGCTAATCGACGCCGATAACTTCAAACAGATCAACGATCAGTATGGTCATCAAGCCGGAGACAGCGCGCTTCGACAGCTTGCCCAGCGACTACAGCAGCACCTTGATGAGCACATTGTTGCGCGGTTTGGTGGCGAAGAGTTCGCCGTGTTGGCACATTGTCACGACAGTGCACAATTGCAGCAGCAGCTGGAAAATGTAAACGACTCGCTGCGCGATGAGCCAATTGAACTAGCCGATAGCACGCATACACTGAGTGTTAGCATTGGCTTAGCAGCGATGAATCATCATGACTTTGATGCCTGCTTAAGTGCTGCTGATAAAGCCCTTTATCGCGCCAAGGCGCAAGGTAAATGTCAGCTGGTGTGTGAATAACATCATCGCTGTGATGAGTTAACGCACAACTTTGGCCAGAGCGACTGATAAACGCACCACAATGGTGCGTTTTTTTATGCTCTGATAAGTTAATGCGCTGTTAAATAAAGGGAATTTAAACTGGCATAAAGGTTGGATTGGTCCTTAGACAATAATAATGAATATTGCCTAAGGGGGCCGTATGAAAATGATCAGCGCCATCATCAAGCCGTTCAAACTTGATGAAGTACGCGAAGCCTTGGCGGAGCTGGGTATAGAGGGGATGACTGTGGTTGATGTTAAAGGCTTTGGCCGGCAACGCGGACACACCGAACTCTATCGCGGAGCCGAATACCAGGTGGACTTTATTCCCAAAATTAAAATCGAAATCGCAACCTTAAGCGACAACGTCGACAGAGTGGTTGAACTCATCACCCAGGTGGCCTCCACTGGCAAAATTGGCGACGGTAAGATTTTCGTTTATGACCTTGACCAAATTGTGCGCATCCGTACGGGTGAGCTCGACGAAGAAGCGATTTAAGGGGAGCCATCATGGAAAATACGGTTGTAGAATTACAGTTTTCACTCAATACCTTTTACTTTTTAATCTCCGGGGTGCTGGTGATGTGGATGGCAGCAGGCTTTGCTATGCTCGAAGCAGGGCTCGTGCGCTCTAAAAACACCACCGAGATTTTAACGAAAAACATCGCTTTGTATGCTATCGCTTGCACCATGTACTTGCTGATTGGGTATAACATCATGTACGTGGATAACGCTGAGGGCGGCTTTATACCTAGCTTTGGAGCCTTGATAGGCACCCAAGCCAGTGATGCCGATCATGCGCTAGAGTCTGACTTTTTCTTCCAAGTTGTCTTTGTTGCCACCGCCATGTCGATTGTCTCTGGCGCTGTCGCAGAGCGTATGAAGCTGTGGGCGTTCTTAATCTTCTGTGTTGCTCTCACTGGCGTGCTATACCCACTTGAAGGCTACTGGACATGGGGTGGAGGCTTTTTATCGGAAATGGGCTTTATTGATTTTGCCGGCTCAGGCATTGTGCACGGCGCGGGTGCATCAGCAGCGTTGGCCGGTGTGTTACTGCTCGGTGCGCGCCGAGGTAAATACGGTAAAAATGGTGAAATTTACCCCATTCCTGGTTCTAACTTGCCACTGGCAACACTGGGCACCTTTATTTTGTGGATGGGCTGGTTTGGTTTCAATGGCGGTTCCCAGTTATTTATTAGCGATGCTGAGAATGCCACCGCAGTGGGTAAAATCATGCTCAACACCAATGCTGCCGCAGCAGCCGGTGCCGTGGCTTCCTTACTTGTGTGTAAAACTTATTGGGGTAAAGCCGATTTAACGATGGTATTAAATGGTGCTCTTGCTGGACTAGTGGTGATCACCGCCGAGCCGGCGTCACCTTCACCCTTGTTGGCTATTTTGCTTGGCGCGATAGGGGGCATTGCCGTTGTCTTTAGCATTGTCGCTTTGGATAAGGCGCGTATTGATGACCCAGTGGGTGCTATCTCGGTGCATGGGGTGTGCGGTGCTATTGGCTTAATGTTAGTGCCCTTGTCTAATGCTGACGCCAGCTATGCTACGCAGTTAATTGGTTTATTGTGTATCTTTGGCTTCATGTTCGTAGCGTCATTTATTGTTTGGGCGATTTTGAAGAAAACCATCGGCATCCGTGTCGGCGAGGAAGAAGAGCTCAACGGTATGGACCAACATGATTGCGGTATTGATGCTTATCCAGAGTTCGTGTCTGTACGTTCCAGTTAAGCTCACCCGTTCCCATAGAACGCCAGCCCCTATGCTGGCGTTTTTTATGCTTATTTGCTGCTGCATAAGTCAGTCACAGTTAAGTTTTACCACGCTAGAGTTCACTCGCACCCTGCTTGGCATGCTCGTGGGCGGTTAATTTCAATCACGAGTGTGCTAAGCTTCCCAACAATTTCACCCTAGCTAGCATTTGCACATACATGGCGTCGAAAAAATCTCCCAGCAAAAAGAAGTCCAATTCCAAAAAAGCAGCCTCTAAGCAGCCATCATCAACCTTTAAGCGGGTTATGAAACGGTTATTTTCCATTGCCTGGAAGCTGGCTTTAGTCACATTCATTAGTGTGGCTTTGTACATGATTTATCTTGATGCCAAGGTAACCAGGCAGTTTGAGGGCAATAAGTGGCAGTTACCTGCGCAGGTGTACGCGCGGGCAATGAACTTTTATCCTGGGCAATACCTATCTCTTGAGGAGGTAGAGTGGGAGCTGCAACGCCTAAACTACACGCAAGTGACTAAGCTTGCTCATACAGGGCAATACGAACAAAGTCGAACTCGATTACGCATTTATCGTCGTGCTTTTGAGTTTGCCGATGGTGCAGAGCAAGCACATATTATTGAGCTGCGTTTCAAAGGTGACCGCTTAGCTAGCGTACAAAATAATATTGGCCAGCGCTTAGAGCGTGCGCGACTGGAGCCGGTGCAAATTGCTCGTATCGGCAATGACAAAACCCAAGACCGAGAATTTTTGCCCCTAGATAAGTTCCCACCATTATTAAAAGAGACCTTGCTGGTGGTGGAGGATCAGGACTTTTATCAGCATCACGGTGTCTCGCTTTGGTCAATTATGCGCGCTTTGTATGCCAATATTCGAGCTGGGCGCACGGTACAAGGCGGCAGTACGTTAACACAGCAGCTTGCGAAGAACTTTTATTTATCGCGAGAGCGCACTTTAGTTCGCAAGATCAACGAGGCGTTGATCGCGCTGATCTTGGATTACCGCTATTCCAAAGATGCCATACTCGAGGCCTACCTTAATGAGGTTTACCTAGGTCAGTCATACACTAAAGGCGTGCATGGTATGGGGTTGGCATCGGAGTTTTACTTTTCCAAGCCCGTTGATGAGCTGGAGTTTGACCAAATTGCGTTACTGGTCGCCTTGGTGAAGGGGCCGTCGTACTATAATCCGCGACGCTATGAAGAGCGCGCCATGGAACGACGCGACCTAGTACTGCGGTTAATGGCCGAAAATGGTTTGCTAACAACCAACGAATATCGTCGGGCCCTAAAACGGCCTCTGGATATCGTCGCGATGCGTCGTGATATCAATAAAACCTACCCAGGCTATTTAGAGCTGGTTAATCGTGAGCTCAAAGAGTTACTTCCCAATAAAGCCACATTGGATGCTGGAGTGCGGGTATTTACGTACCTTGATTTACAAAAGCAAGAAGCGATGGAAGCGTCAATTGAAAAGTCGCTCCCCTATTTAGAACGACGTCCGAAAACACAGCAGCTGGAAGCGGCGATGCTGTCAGTTAATCGTGAAGTAGGGGGCGTATCTGCTTTGGTTGCTGGACGCGATGTCCGTTATTCCGGTTTTAACCGGGTACTGGATACTAAGCGGAATATCGGCTCTTTGGTGAAACCTGCGGTGTATTTAACAGCCTTGCAGTTACCACAATATAACTTAGGGACTTTGTTGGATGACAGACCACTGGAGGTGACTGACGAGCAGGGTGAGGTTTGGCAACCTGACAACTTCGACCATCAACACCGAGGGATGTTGCCTTTATACCGTGCCTTTAGCCAAAGTATTAATATTCCAGCGGTCAATTTGGGGTTAGACGTGGGTGTCGACAAGGTTGCCAATACTTTACAGGGGTTGGGTGTGCAGTCGCGTATCAATCAATATCCATCGCTGCTGTTGGGTGCATTGGAGCTATCGAGCTTTGAAGTGGCGCAAATGTACACCACATTGGCGAATGATGGCGCTTATGGCCAGCTAAGCAGTATTTCGGCATTGACTGATAACAGTGGCCGGGTGCTGTATCGCCATCAGTTTTCCCCGCAGCAACGTTTTGCTAAAGATGCGATGTACATGACCAAATATGGTATGAAACGGGTGACTAAAGATGGCACGGGTAAGCGTTTAAATAAACACTTCCCAACGATTCAATTGGCTGGCAAAACAGGCACCAGTAACAACTTACGTGATAGCTGGTACGCTGGGTTTGACCAAAGTACCGTCACTGTGGCTTGGGTGGGCCGAGATGACAACCAAAGTACCGGATTAACCGGTTCGGTGGGGGCATTGGAACTCTATATTCGTTATCTGCGTCAGCTCAACCCTCAATCTATCGCCGATACTCGCCCCAAAGGTATTCGTTGGGCTTTCGTTAACGAGGCCACCGGTGAGCAAGCGCCTCCTGGTTGTGGCAAGGTTATCCAGCTACCAGTGCGCGAGCGCGAGTTTAATCCACGCCCTCCGTGTCGGCAGTAACAGCCGTTAATCGATATGCATTAAAAAGCCGCCTCAAGGGCGGCTTTTTGTCAGCTAATGAACCATGGGTTTATGGCTTTACCGCCTTATAGCTTTGCAAATGCACGCTCAGCGGCGGCAATCGTTGCTTCTATTTGCTCATCGCCATGAGCGGCGCATACAAACCCAGCCTCAAACGCTGATGGAGCGAGGTACACCCCCTCTTCTAGCATTAGGTGGAAAAAGCGCTTAAAACGCTCAAGGTCACATTCGGTAGCTTGCTGGTAGCTGCTTACCTGCTCGGCGTCGGTAAAGAAAAAGCCAAACATACCGCCTGCATAGTTAGTTGTTAGGGCGATCCCTGCTTTGTCAGCGGCCGCTTGGAAACCGCTACACAGCGCCTTACTCTTCGCTTCCAGCTGCTCATGTAAACCTGGCTCGCTGAGCAGCTGCAAGGCTTTTAAGCCAGCAGCCATGGCGATGGGGTTCCCAGAGAGAGTACCGGCTTGATAAACAGGCCCAACTGGCGCGATATAGTCCATAATTGCTTGTTTACCGCCAAAAGCGCCCACCGGCATGCCGCCGCCGATCACTTTACCTAAACAGGTCAGGTCAGGGGTAATATTGTAATAAGCTTGAGCACCGCCTAGTGCAACGCGAAAGCCGGTCATTACTTCATCGAAGATCAGTACGCTGCCGTGTTCATCGCAAATTTCACGCAGGCCCTCTAAAAAGCCAGGTTGCGGTGGAATGCAATTCATATTGCCAGCCACCGGCTCGATAATAATACAGGCGATGTCTTGTAGATACTCGGCAAAAATAGCCTTCACTTCGTCAAGGTTATTGAACGACACAGTGAGGGTGTGTTTGGCAAAATCTTCTGGGATCCCTGGCGAGTTTGGCACACCCATGGTTAATGCCCCAGAGCCTGCTTTAACCAGCAAAGAGTCAGCGTGGCCGTGATAGCAGCCTTCAAACTTTAGAATCTTATCGCGACCGGTGTAACCACGCGCCAAGCGAATCGCGCTCATGGTGGCTTCTGTACCAGAGTTAACCATGCGAACCGAATCAATAGAAGGTACTAATTCTTTTACCTTCTCAGCCATATCAATTTCGGCTTCGGTAGGTGCGCCATAGCTCAAGCCGCGCTCTACCGCTTGATGTACTGCTTGTTTAATTTCAGGGTGGTTGTGGCCTAAAATCATCGGTCCCCAAGAGCCCACATAGTCGATGTATTTTTTGCCATCGGCATCATAGGTGTATGCACCTTCGGCATGAGTGATAAACAATGGCGTACCACCTACACCATTGAAAGCACGTACGGGAGAATTAACGCCACCGGGAATAGAGGCTTGGGCGCGGGAATATAAGTCTTGGCTTTTGCTCATAATGCTTCCTATAAATTCGGGTCAGTTGACCTTTTAAGTGTGTAGCAGCTCATTTGGCATGTTTACGAATCTGAGCCTGTGTAAGTTTAACTGCGTATCCAGACGGGGCAGGGCCCCTTAGCGATATGCATACACGTCGGTTTTAGTCTTCACGTTTACGGCTGAACCACGGTACTGTGGTTTCATACTTTTCTACTTGGTTCTCGACCCCAAGGGTTAATGCAAACAGCGCCATACGAATTAACACACCATTTTGAACTTGGCGGAAAATCGCTAAATTATCATTGGCATTTAAATCATTATCTAATTCATTGGCATCGCTGCGACTATCACGTGGCAACGGGTGCATCAGCACTGAACTGGGCTTGCAATGGGCGTTGTAGATGGACTGGGAAATACGAAAACCACCACGGTATTTATTGGCTTCTTCTTGGCTTGGAAAGCGCTCTTCTTGAATGCGAGTTTGGTAGACGATATCAGCGGCCAGATTACCTTCCATCTTATCGGCAAGGACAATGTGGTGGCCGGCATCGCTGACGCTGTCTAGAATGGTTTGTGGCATTTGCAAGCCATCCGGGGCAACCATGGTAAAGCGCACGTCTTTATAATGACATAGCAACTTGGATAACGAATGCACGGTACGACCATATTTTAGGTCGCCGACTAGAGCGATATGCATGCCATCAATTTTTTGGCCAAAGCGGTTTAACTCGCGGTCGATGGTTAACAAGTCGAGTAGTGCTTGAGTGGGATGCTCGTTGGGGCCATCACCGCCATTAAGTACAGGGACGCTACAGCCGGTGGCAAACTCAGCCACGGAGCCGGCATCGGGGTGGCGCATAGCGACAGCATCGGCATAAGCAGAAATGACGCGTGCGGTATCGTAGAGGGATTCCCCTTTGGCCAAAGCGGAGCTTTGCATGCCTGTTGTCTCGCGCACTAATCCGCCTAGCAAGTTAAAGGCGGTGCCAAAGCTGACCCGTGTACGGGTGCTAGGCTCAAAAAATAGATTCGCAAGAATCGCCCCTTCGAGCACTTTTGTGCGTTTTTGTTTTTTGGCATAAGGTTCCATCCGTTTAGCCACTGCAAATATATGCTCGATACTTTCTCTATCAAGTTGATTTACAGACAGAATGTTTTCACCTAAGAAGCGTAGCATGGAGGTCTTCCCAAACAATAAAGTGAGACAGTATGAGGGTACGTTGGGGCTAACACCGCCATCGAGTGTAAGCCGCAAGTACGCCACCGCGTTTGGAGGCGCACTATAGCAGATTTTTTCTAATTTTTAGAGTGCCGGCTTTAATACTGCCAAAAAGATGATGGCCAGCAGTACTAACACGGGAAGTTCATTGAAAATACGATAAAACCGATCACTACGGGTGTTTTTGTCGTGTTTAAAATCACTTAATAGTTTAAAACAGTAGCCATGATAGGCGTACAAAATAAGCACTAAAGTGAGTTTGTAGTGCAGCCACATGCTAGCGCGAAACCACTCGCGGCCATACTCGACGATCATCAGTACCCCAAACACCGCAGTTAAAATCGCAAACGGGGTAACGAACAGGAGTAACCGGCGCTCCATAACTTTTAGCATAGAGCTGCATGATTTCTCTTCGTTGAGCGCGTGATAAACAAACAAGCGTGGTAAATAAAAAATACCAGCGAACCAGGCAACCATGAAAAATAGGTGTAGAGCTTTATATACCAAAATCAGTGACATTGTACTTCCCAGTTAGAGTAAGGCATTACGAATAGTGAGAATGTGGCGGATTTGATCCCAGCGCATAATTCCCAGGATTTCTTTGTGATCGTGCATATCATACACATACACGGCGCCGCTGCGCTTGTCTTTGAGCACATCGAAGGCATCCGATAGGGTGGCCTGTGAGCTCACCCCTTCGAGCGTAACGTAGCGGATATTGATATTTTCCTCAGACATTAAATTAAGATCATATTCCGCGAGCCGGTAGCCATTTTCTTCATCATAAACAATCAGTGGCGTTTGTCCGTCGAGATTATCCAAAGACTCTTTGATTTGCTCTTTGTCCTCGGCGTATAGCAGCTTAAAGTCCTCATTCATCTCTGCCATGATACCGACTTTTTGCAGTGCCTCCGTGGCTGGAGATACTTGGTATGTCAGCCCCTGAAAGTCGAGTTGCTGTAGGAAAATAGAGCGGTTGCCAAACACTTGTAAGGCGGTGACGTAAGCGGTCACAATCACTAACATTGCTGGAACTATAATTTGCGGACTGGAAGTGAGCTCCATCACCGCTGTCAGCGATGCCAGTGGCGCATGCAGAGTCGCGGCGAGTAATCCGGCCATGCCTAATACGCCATAAGTGCCAGCAACGTCGGTGCCCGGGGCAACAAGGTGGGCGAAAAATGACATTAAGGTGCCCATAATAACTCCCAAACCAATAACCGGGCCAATCAGGCCGCCAGGTATACCTAAGCCGATGGCAAACAATGTCGCCAGTAGTTTAGCGATTAATATGGTCAGCAGCAGTTGTACATTATCCGGTGAATGAGTAGCGATAGTAATGGCGCTCATTCCCGAGCCCATTGCTTGCGGCACCAAGTAACCGATGCCACCGGCAATAATACCGGCAATAATCAATCGTGGCAGCATTGATAAGGGTTTAAAGGTGCGAATAATGAGCATCAGATTTTTGTTAAAGGCATAGGCGATGGCGCCTAAGGTCATGCCGCAAATGACTAAGTAGGGATAATGCCAAAAGCTCAGTGGAGTAACGCTGATGAGCGCTAACTCTATGTCATCACCAAAAACGAACTGAGTGGCTAAAGCCCCGGTAACGGCGGCGAGCATAATAGGAACAAAGATATGCACTTTGTATTCACGTAGGACCACTTCCATAACGAAAATTACCGCTGCCAAAGGGGTGTTAAAGGAGGCAGCAATCCCTGCGGCTACGCCACAACCGCTGAGTGTCCGCATGGCGTTATAGGGCAGGTGGAGCTGGTTAGCAAGCATGCTTGCGCCTGTTGCGCCCATATGAACGGAGGGGCCTTCACGACCTACCGAAAAACCACTAATCAATGCTAGAGCACCGCCAAAGAACTGGTTTACTGTGTTATAAAAAGGCATTTGTCCGTAGTGCATTTTCATACGGTGAATAACAAAGGGAATACCAAGGCGGTAGTGCTTAAAGCCAGTAAGGTAGGCAAACAGTGCGATAATACAGGCTGCGCCAACAGGCAGTAAAAACCGTTCTAATGCCGATAAGGTGGTAAAGTCATCAAAATTATCTAGAAAGATGTTTTGTACTAACACAATAGTCAAACGAAATAGAATAATTAATCCCGCTGCAATCAAACCTGCGGCAATACCGAGAAGGCAAAGCTGGATTGAGGTTTTAGGGCGAGCAAGGCGTCGTCTTAGCGCCTCTAGTTGCATACCTATTCCTTTGTTCTTAATGACTATGGAGTGCGCTTAAGTCTACCAAAGGTTTATATATAAATCCTTGTTTAACGTCACACTTTGTCAGAGCAATGGTTGCAGGCTGCACTGGTGTCGCACTTAAGTCATGTTATGATGCTTTCGCGCGGCAATACTTGATTAACTTAGTCGGGTATTAGATAATTCGCAGTAAATGAGCAGTGAGAGAAATAGTATGTCCGAGCAATTACCAATTAAATTCAGTGATGCCGCTGCTGCGCGTGTAAAGCAGCTTATTGAAGAGGAAGAGAATCCTTCATTGATGCTGCGCGTTTATGTCACTGGTGGCGGCTGTTCAGGTTTTCAGTATGGCTTCACGTTTGCGGAGCAGGCCAATCCAGGCGACATGCAGATAGAAAAAAATGGTGTTACCTTAGTGGTCGACCCAATGAGTATTCAATACCTAGTTGACGGTGAAGTCGATTATACCGAAGGGCTTGAGGGGTCACGCTTTTTTGTGAATAACCCGAATGCCACTACAACCTGTGGCTGTGGTGCTAGCTTTAGCGTGTAAGCATTAGGTTGAATCAGAAATCGAAAAAAATGCCGCATTCGCGGCATTTTTTGTGGTTGAACGTTATTCTAGTGGAGTATTGGTAACAAATAGCATCAAGGTGAAGAAACCTAAAACTAAGGTGGAGAAAGCAACAATATACACAAACCCTTTACGACCTTGTTTTAGCGGTATTCGGTTGTAATGGAGAAAAAGCCACCACAATAAACACAAAAGAATTGGCAAGATAAAGAGCAATCTGAGCATTTTTTCCCCTAAATTCCCTATTTTCCTTCATATTAGCTTATAAGTACCTAACGCTAAAGGTAAAAATAAACTATCGATTTTATGAGTGAAATTAATTAATATCTTGTTAAACTCTAGTGCGTGATTCATTGCGAAAATTGCAGTGAAAATTCTCGCGCCGGAATTAGGTAAATTTTTGTATATAAACTATACCTAAAATAGGACATGTGGTTTAATACCGCGTGAATGAGACGGGCAAATTTCATTCAATCCTATTTATCAACCGTGATATGTATAGCAATTCATCTAGTAGGAGATGTAATTATGATGGGTAAAACCGTTTCTTCCGAAGAAAACGGAAGACTAACAAAGTGGCTAAAAGACAAACGCCATGAAAAAGGCCACACTATGCGCAGCTTGGCTCAAGTTTTGGGCACGCCGCACTCTTTTATCGGTAAAATAGAAAACCAAGAACGTCGTTTAGATGTTATTGAGTTCATGCGTTATTGCGACGCCCTTGAAGTTGACCCTTATGAAGGTCTATCACTACTTCAAGAACAAGCGTAATACCGATAAACCAGAGCCCAGGAAGGGCTCTAGGTTCTTCTTCCTATACCCTACCAATTATTCTTTAACCTTCGCTGAACGTGCATGATACTGTTGTTCAAGCTGGTATAACCGTTTTCTGATTAGATATAAAAATAGTAGTGATGGCAGCACCATAAGTGCAGTCAGTATAAAGAACGTGGACCAGTCGCCGTGAAGCCAATCATCAACCACCACACCACTGTATCCAGAGAGCAAAGTGCGCCCCAGGTTGCCCAATGAAGCCAGCAGCGCGTAGTGCGTAGCGCTGAAAGCGCGATCGCACAGCATGGAAATAAACGCAACCATAGCAACCAGTGACCAAGCTTGAGTAAAACCGTCTAAAATGATGGCTAACGCATATAAATGTAGCTTAGGGCCAGCAACGGCTATCCAAGAAAACATTAAATTCGATGCGGCCATTGCCACGCCACTGATAAATAGCCCTTTTACAATACCAAAGCGGGCATTGAATAAACTCCCTAGGAACGCGAAAATAATCGTTAGTACCGCTGTACCGAGTTTCGAAAAGGTGGCAATATCGGAATTGCTAAAGCCCACTTCTTTGTAGAAAACGATGGACATTCGCGCTAAAAATGCCTCACCAATTTTGAATAAGAAAATAAACGCTAGCAGAGCAATAGCGGTTTTCACGCCATTTTTAGCAAAAAAGCTGCGTAGCGGCTCGATGATGGTGACTCCTAACCAAGCCAAGGTTTTTTTCAATACTAACGGAAGAGCGTTAGAATGTTGTTGTAACTTTTGCTGATACTGATGTTCCAACTGTTCATGAACATGCTCACGGTTTGACAGTGGTTCGTTAGCAACAAACACATAGGCAATGAGAGCGGCGACTATCAGCGCCAATGCGAGGTAGACATCTGGCCATTCAATGCCGGGGATATCAGCGGCGAAAAAAGGCATGGCACCGAGTAGAGCATAACCTGTCCACCAACCACAGGTTGCCATTGCCGCCGCCGCCGACATCTTTTCACTTTCATTTTCATCCAAAATATCAATACGATAAGCATCAATTGCAATATCTTGAGTGGCAGAAGCAGTGGCAATTACCAGGGCAAGCAGCGCCACTAGATACAGCTGTGCGCCTATATCAACAAAAGCCATAGCCAGCGTGCCCAGTAATATCACGCACTGACAGCAAAGCAACCAACTTCGGCGTTGCCCAAGCCAGGCAGTCACATAAGGAATTTTTACCCGATCAACCAAAGGTGACCACAGGAAGTTAATAGAGTAGGCACTAAACACCATGCCAAATAAGCCAATCATACTGCGGCTTAAGCCCTCATCTTTAAGCCACGCACTCATCACCGAGCCGATCAACACCCAAGGAAAGCCGCTGCTGATGCCAAAAATAAAAATAGTGAGTAAGCGGCGATCACGAAAGTAATTGAAAAAAGTCTGAAGTGATACGGGGTTATGGCTCATGATGACGGCTTACTTGAGATTTTGGGAGGATACGGGCGGTGACGACCGCCCATAGCTGAAAACTAATAAGGTTGCGCTTCGAGTACTTTAATATTGAAAATGATAACCGGTTGTTTAGGAACGTAGGAATAGCCTATTTTCTCTTGGTAGTCGGTCTCGACACGCATGATTTTATCTAAAGTTTCAAACCCCTCTACGACGGAGCCAAACACCGCAAAACCCCAATCACTGCCTGGATTTAGGTGGTCATTATTATCCATGTTGAAGAAAAACTGACGCGTTGCAGAATGCGGCTTGCGGTCTTGGTAAGCCATGGCAATGGTATACATATCGTTTTCCAGGCCGCTGCCGCTTTCATTAAAAATAGGGTCATTCTCATGCAGACCGTCATAATTCTTGTCGTAGCCACCCCCTTGGATGACAAAGTCGCGGTCGTTTTCTTCGTCGCGTTCAACCCGATGAAACACCGATCCTTTATAACTGCCGTCTTGTACGTATGTTAGGAAATTATTGACCGTAATTGGTGCTCGTGAGCGGTCTAGCTCAACAACAACCTTTCCTTCACTGGTGGCGAATTCTACTCGTGGGAAGAGGTTGTCCTTTTGCACAAATTGACCTTGTACAGCCGCGAGTGTGGGCAAGCTGATAAAGAAAGTAAGGAATACGGCGGTAAGTGTGCCAAGAAAACGAGTGTTCATGATGCTCCCTTTTGCATGTAATTGTTCAGTTCAGGGTCGTTCATTATACGAATTACCAGTTGCTCAATCTGCTTATTAAGCTGCGCTTCTACTTTGGCTTGATCATAACCAAATGGGCCGCTGAACTGGCTTTGGCCATTATACATTTTATTGAATTGACTACCATTACGCTGCACGAACACCTGTAGGGCAATCTTCGCAGTACTGTTATGATCGACGGTGTTTTGTTCAACATGAGCGTGTAAATCATGAATAGCAATACGGATATGGGTGGCTCCCATGGCGCTGACCTGAGCCCCATTGCGTTGTAAACCTTGCTCAAACACCCGCGTGAGTTTGCTATTAAGCCCTTGAGTGAGCTGCTGTTGTGAATGCTCGCCATCGCTCACTATCACAGTGGCTTTATTAGCACGCTGGTCATTCACTTGCAGTGATACTGTTTGATTAAATTGATGATATTGACCGCCTTGGTATTGTGGGTCAAGAATAGCCTCGGCTGCGCGGTTAGCGCACCCGCTCACAGTAACCAGTGCGGCGCTCAAGAGAAAAAGACGAATAACTGTGTTGCTCATGATCCTACCTATTTTTTTGCACTTAACACGACGAACTTTTTATTCGAACCCAGCAGCTTATGACCACCGAATAAACGGTTAAGTTTCTCATGGTATTGTAAATGTCGGTTGCCTACGATACGAAGCTCGCCGCCGGGGCGCAATACTTTTTTCGCGTCATTAAACATTTGCCAAGCAATATGGTCGGTAATCGCGTTTTGTTGATGAAACGGCGGGTTACATAAGATCAGGTCTTGGCTGGCAGCGGCAAACCCTGTTAAACAATCTGACTGCACAAATTGGCAACGGTGCAAATCATGTTCGTGGTTTTGTTCAACATTAAGTCGTGCTGAGGCCACTGCCATGCATGATTCATCAACGAAAGTGAGGTGTGCTTGTGGGCATTGAGCCAAAGTAAGCAGACCAATGACGCCATTGCCACAACCCAAATCTACAATGCGCAGTGCTTTTTTGGACTGCGGTAGGTAGTTGCTGAAAAAGCGAGCGCCAATATCCAATGAATCGCGAGAAAATACATTAGCGTGATTATGCAGGGTGTAAGGAGTGCCTTCGAGCGACCAACTCTTAGGAAAAGGGCTTTGTTGCGCTTTATTGTGCATAGAGGCGGTGATAAGCCGCGCTTTTTTCACCGCCAAGGTGGTGCTTGCTGGGCCTATGTAGCGCGATACGAGATTGATTGTTGAGGTATGAACAGCTTTAGTTTTGCCCCCTAAGATCACCAGCGTGTTTGGGCTTAATGTCTGTGATAACTGGGCCAGTTGATGTTGCAGGTAGCCACTGTTTTTAGGAATTCTGCCGATGACTAAATCATAGTCGTCCAGTTTATCCATGCTGCTAAGTGCAGTGAAATTACTTTCATCTAAGGCATTTTGCGCCAAGTTATAATGCCAAGCTTGGTGGGCCACGTACGAGTCACTGAGCGCACTAATATCAAATTGATGCAAAGCGCAGGCGAGGGCACCAAAGTCGTCATTTAATATAAGCAGCTTTTTTGCACTGGGATGATGCTCTTTGACATAATCAATTAAGTACTCGTCGGCGGCATCCCACGCCTGTAGGCTACGGTTTTTTTGCTCCAGAGGAAAGCGGTGTAGGGTGTAGTGGGTGCCACCGAGTAGGGCGGATGTTATCATAACGGTCAATGTGTAACGGATAGTAGCGCTAGTTTACCACGATGGATGGGAATTCGAAGGTGTTTAACACTGATACCGGCAACCTGTTGCCCGATGAGCTACCAGCAGACATGTTTCACTATCAGCTGCAGGCGCTGAGTGCTGATAAGGCCACCCAGCTCTATCATTATTTGCGTGATAATTTGGCTTGGCAACAGCCAAGCATACACGTTTTCGGTAAATGGCATCCTATACCTCGTTTACAGGCCTATATCGGCGATCCCGACAGCGCGTATGAATACTCGAAGCAAGTGTTTTCGCCTATGCCCTGGCCTGAACCTTTGGCGCGCATGCGGGAGCGCCTTAAAAATCAGCTAGGGTGCAAATTTAATGCGGTACTGGTTAATTATTATCGCAACGGTCTCGATAGTATGGGGTGGCATGCTGACGATGAACCTGAGCTTGGAGCGCAGCCGACCATTGCATCGTTATCCTTAGGAGCGCTGCGTAAGTTCAAATTACGCCATAAGCACTCGCGGGTGGTGACAGATGTGCCTTTGCGTCACGGTAGTTTGCTGATCATGAAAGGCCAAAGCCAGCAACACTTCGAGCACAGTCTACCGAAGCAGCGTAAAGTGACCCAAGGGCGCATTAACTTAACGTTTCGCCACATTGACGCTTCTTTGTTATAGTAATGCTCCAGTTTACGCTGACGAGTCAGTAATTTATGTCTATGCAAACTCAGATAGAGCAAAAACTCGCTGCTGCCATTGCGTGCAAGCATTTACATGTGGAAAACGAAAGCCAAATGCACGCCCGAGGTGAAGATTCTCATTTCAAAGTCACTGTGGTCAGTGAGCAATTCAGCGGCCAACGCTTATTACAGCGCCACCGCGCGATTAATGAGGTGTTGGCCGATGAGTTGCGCGAACACATTCATGCCCTTGCGATTCATGCTTACACACCTGAAGAGTTCAGTGAGCGACAGGGGCAAGCTCCGCAGTCTCCTAATTGTTTAGGTGGCTCCAAATTCGATTAAGTAAAGTCATCAGACCTGTGTAATGGGCTTTAGTCGTTACACTAGCGCTAAATTTTTCGGCAACGATATGGAATTTTATCATGGTCATTAAGCCTAAAATTCGTGGTTTTATCTGCACTAACGCTCATCCTGCGGGCTGTGCAGCGCACGTACAACAACAAATAGATTACGTAAAACGCCAAGGTGATTTAGGGCAGGGCCCTAAAAACGTCCTGGTCATTGGCTCGTCAACCGGCTATGGCTTGGCTTCACGTATTGTTTCTGCCTTTGGTCATGGCGCCAAAACATTGGGCGTGTTTTTCGAAAAGCCAGGTACAGAAAAGAAAACAGGTTCTGCGGGATGGTACAACACCGCTGCTTTTCAAAATGCAGCCGATGAAGCGGGCTTGTGGGCAAAAAATATCAATGGTGATGCCTTTTCTGATGAAATCAAAGAAAAGACGATTGATGTTATTAAAAATGAATTAGGCAAAATTGATTTAGTTATCTATTCCCTTGCTTCGCCGCGTCGTACCGATCCAAAAACCGGTGAAACCTTCTCTTCCACACTCAAGCCTATCGGTGAAGGCGTGACCACCAAGAACCTCAATACTTCAAAGCGTATTATTGATGAAGTAAGCGTTGAGGCTGCCAGTGATGAAGAAATTGCCAATACCGTGAAAGTCATGGGTGGTGAAGATTGGCAGCTGTGGATTGATGCTTTAAATGAAGCAGGCGTGCTTGCCGATAACTTTAAAACCACCGCTTACACCTACATTGGTAAAGAGCTGACCTGGCCGATTTACGGTCACGCCACAATAGGCAAAGCCAAAGAAGACTTGGACCGTGCCGTTCAGGAAATTAAAGCATCTACCGCTGATATCTCCGGTGAGGCTTATGTGAGCTCTCTTAATGCAGTGGTCACGCAAGCCAGCTCGGCAATACCGATTATGCCTTTGTATATCTCTGCGCTGTTCAAAGTGATGAAAGAAGATGGCACCTATGAGGGGACTATCGAGCAAATTACCGCGTTGTTTAAAGAGAACCTGTACGGCGAAACGCCGCGCTTTGACGAAGGCGGTCATTTATTCCAGAACTACAAAGAGCTTGAAGACGATGTGCAGCAACGAGTGCAGCATATTTGGGATCAGGTGGATACCGACAGTATTGACGAGCTAACCGATTATGTTGGTTATCATCGTGAGTTTTTACACCTGTTCGGTTTTGATTTAGACGGTGTTGACTACGAAAGTGATGTTAACCCTGAGGTTGAAATCAACAATCTCGTTTAAGTATCGCTGTTTTACATAGAAAGCCAGTCAATAGACTGGCTTTTTTGTGTTTTTACAATCTCAGGCTGTGAAATTAAGACTTTGGTCTATATTGAAGTTTATTCACTAATTTTAGCTCGGATTGCTTAGATAATTTTTACTTTTTAACTCGCATAGTCGCCGTGATTGATGTTAAAATTCGGCAGATATGTGACAAGTTCACTGCGTTGCTTTGCTCACTAACCGAAATGGGTGCTCTTTTATACCGTTTGTATTAATCGTGTGGACGACTTTTGCTTGCACAAGTGCGTAAGTGCGCACCGAGCAATAAGCGAACCGCCTTTTACGCGGCCATCACTCAACTCGGCCAACTTAGCAGCGTGGTTGGTAAGATTTTAAGTTTCTTTCCGTTAATGTAATGCAAGTGCGTATGATCAACATAAAAAAAGGTCTGGATCTACCGATAGAGGGCGCACCTCAGCAAGTTATTCACGACGGTCAACCCGTCAAACGAGTAGCCGTGCTAGGTGAAGAATATATCGGCATGCGTCCTACCATGCGAGTTCGTGTGGATGACCAAGTGAAAAAAGGCCAAGTTCTTTTTGAAGACAAAAAGAATCCTGGCGTTATCTACACTGCACCGGCCGCCGGGGTAGTTAAAGAAATCAATCGTGGTGCAAAACGTGTGCTGCAATCTGTTGTGATCGAAATCGATGGCAACGAGCAGGAAACCTTTGCAAAGTTCGACCAGGGTGAGCTCGCTAACCTTGACCGCCAAAAGGTGGTTGACCAGTTAGTTAACTCAGGTCAATGGACTGCGCTTCGCACCCGCCCATTCAGCAAAGTACCCGCTGTTGATACCAAACCTAGCTCTATCTTTGTAACAGCGATGGACACTAATCCGCTTGCAGCTGATCCAGCTGTAATTATTGCTGAGAATGCGGAAGCATTTGAAGCTGGTTTAGCGGTTGTCTCTCGTCTTACAGAAGGCAAAGTGTTTGTGTGTAAACAAGCCGGTGCTCAAGTGCCTAGCTCTTCTGTGGCTTCTGTAGAAGTTCATGAGTTTGGCGGTAAGCACCCTGCAGGTCTTGTTGGTACTCACATTCATCACCTAGATGCAGTGTCTGCATCGAAGCAGGTATGGCACTTGGGCTACCAAGATGTGATCGCTTACGGTCACCTTTTCCTAAGTGGTGAAATTTACACTCCGCGTGTGATTTCTTTAGCCGGCCCACGTGTTAAGAACCCACGTTTGGTGAAAACACAGATCGGTGCTGCTTTGGATGAGTTAGTGTCTGGTGAACTGGAAGACGGTGACAACCGTATCATTTCAGGCTCAGTACTTTCTGGTACCAATGCAACGGGTCCACATGCGTTCCTTGGCCGTTATCACACGCAAGTGTCGGTGCTGCTAGAGGGTCGTGAGAAAGAGTTGTTCGGCTGGATTGCTCCAGGCAGCAACAAGTTCTCTGTAACGCGTACCTTCTTAGGCCACTTAGCGCCAAGCCGTTTGTTCAACATGACCACATCAACCGGTGGTTCAAAACGTGCGATGGTACCAATCGGTAACTATGAGCGCGTGATGCCGCTTGATATTTTGCCTACCTTATTACTGCGCGATTTAATCTCGCGTGACCTAGATGGGGCAATTTCACTCGGCGCGTTGGAGCTAGACGAAGAAGATTTAGCGTTGTGTACCTTCGTTTGTCCAGGTAAATACGAATACGGTTCTATCCTTCGTGACTGCCTGACAACAATCGAGAAGGAAGGCTAAAATGGGCTTGAAGAAATTTTTAGAAGATATCGAACCGCATTTTGAAGCGGGTGGTAAGCATGAAAAGTGGTACGCACTGTATGAAGCAGTTGCGACTATTTTTTATACCCCTGGCTATGTCAACAAAGGCGGTACTCACGTTCGTGATAACATCGACCTAAAACGTATTATGATTTTAGTGTGGATGGCAACGTTCCCTGCCATGTTCTTTGGCATGTTTAACATTGGCCACCAAGCGGCAGAAGCGTTAGCAAACGGTTTTGCATTGGGTGATTCTTGGCAAGTAGGATTGTTCCAACTGTTAGGCGGTGAGCTCACTGCTGATTCAGGCTGGGGCGCGAAAATGTTCTACGGTGCCTGTTTCTTCCTGCCAATTTATGCCGTTACCTTTGGTGTCGGTGGCTTCTGGGAAGTGCTATTCGCGTCAATACGTAAGCACGAAGTAAACGAAGGTTTCTTCGTTACCTCTGTTCTATTTGCATTGATCCTGCCTGCAACTATTCCTCTTTGGCAAGTTGCCCTAGGTATTACCTTCGGTGTGGTTATCGCCAAAGAGGTATTCGGTGGTACAGGTCGTAACTTCTTGAACCCTGCGCTTGCTGGCCGTGCGTTCCTGTTCTTCGCCTATCCGGCGCAGATTTCAGGTGACACAGTGTGGACCGCCGTTGATGGTTTCTCTGGCGCGACTTACCTAGGCCAAGCGGCAACAGGTGCGCTTGATTATGCCAACATGGAGCTATGGTGGAATGCGTTTTACGGTTTCATTCAAGGTTCTATGGGTGAAACATCAACCCTAGCAATCTTATTAGGTGGTTTGTTCCTAATCTATGTGCGTATCGCTTCTTGGCGTATCGTGCTAGGTACTTTCTTGGGTATGGTCGTCACTGCAACGCTGCTTAACTTTATCGGTTCAGACACCAACACCGCGTTTGCAATGCCTTGGCACTGGCACTTAGTCCTTGGTGGCTTTGCGTTTGGTATGTTCTTTATGGCAACCGACCCGGTATCAGCGTCATTTACCGATAGAGGTAAGTGGGCCTATGGTGCACTGATTGGTTTTATGGTGGTGATGATCCGCGTGGTTAACCCGGCATACCCTGAAGGCATGATGCTCGCTATCTTGTTTGCAAACCTATTTGCACCGCTATTCGACCACTTCGTAGCGCAGTCAAACATCAAGAGGAGATTGGCACGTGTCCAGTAATAACGAATCAATCGGTAAAACGCTCGGTGTAGTTGTTTCGCTATGTTTGGTGTGTGCGGTTATCGTATCGTTCGCATCGGTGCAATTGCGCCCGCTGCAGCAAGAAAATAAATTAAAGGATATTCAAAGCAATATTCTTTCAGCCGCTGGATTTAATGATGTCAAAGACGTGCAAGCTACGTATGACGAAAACATTGAAACCATCGTTGTTGATGTTAATAACGGCCAACAAGTTGAGTTTGACTCTGAGCAAGCTCGCAGCGAGTGGATCAAATCTTACGACTTCGAAAAGAGTAAGTTTGACGCCGATATGAGCATTAAGTTGCCAAAAGAGCAAGACAAAGCGGGCATTCAACGTCGTACTACGGAAGCACCGGTTTACATTAACCGTGCCGATGACGGCTCAGTGAAGTCAATCATTCTACCAATCCAAGGTTATGGCCTTTGGGGTGTTATGTATGGCTTCTTAGCTCTTGAAAGTGATGGCGAAACTGTTAAAAACATCATCTTCTACAAGCACAACGAAACCCCAGGTCTAGGTGGTGAAATCCAAAACCCAGCTTGGACGGCTCAGTGGCAAGGCAAAGAGCTGCCGGTAGACTTAGTGAAAAGCGGTGCTGACAACGAGCACGAAGTAGACGGTCTCTCTGGCGCAACCCTGACCTCAAACGGTGTTGATAACACAGTTGATTATTGGACAGGTGAAAACGGCTTTGGTCCTTTCCTTGCGAAAGTACGTGAAGGAGCGTTGAAATAATGGCTGATACTAAAGAAATGAAGTCGGTTCTATTTGGACCAGTCTTCGCAAATAACCCTATCGCTCTGCAAGTACTCGGTATTTGTTCGGCGCTAGCAGTAACATCAAGCTTGAAAAATGCATTGATCATGTCAATTGCATTGACCCTAGTAACGGGCTTCTCAAGTTTGTTTATCTCTATGATTCGTAACCAGATCCCATCAAGTGTGCGGATCATCGTACAGATGACCATCATTGCCTCACTGGTAATCGTGGTGGACCAGGTACTGCAAGCCTTCTCGTATGCAACAGCGAAAGAACTGTCGGTATTCGTTGGTTTGATTATCACCAACTGTATCGTAATGGGTCGTGCTGAAGCGTACGCGATGAAGTCACCGCCGTTTATGTCTTTCCTAGACGGTATTGGTAATGGCTTAGGCTACTCAGTAGTACTACTGACTGTTGGTTTCATTCGTGAGCTATTCGGTAAAGGGTCGCTGTTCGACGTAGAAATCATCCCATTAGTACAAGACGGTGGCTGGTATCAGCCTATGGGTCTATTGATCCTGCCGCCTAGTGCATTCTTCATCATCGGTCTATTCATTTGGGTGCTACGCACTTATAAGAAAGACCAAGTAGAAGCGAAATAAGGGGCGAGTCGTGGAACAATATCTTAACTTATTTGTTAAAGCGGTTTTCATTGAAAACCTGGCGCTTGCCTTCTTCTTGGGGATGTGTACTTTCCTTGCGGTATCAAAGAAAGTAAAAACCTCAATTGGTCTAGGTGTAGCGGTTATCTTCGTACTGGGTATTGCCGTACCGGTGAATAACTTAGTTTATCACGCGGTATTAGCGCCTGGCGCACTGGAGTGGTTGGGGTTCCCTGACGCTGATTTAAGCTTCTTGCGCTTTTTGACGTTCATCGGTGTTATTGCTGCCCTAGTACAAATCCTAGAAATGGCATTGGATAAGTTCTTCCCACCGCTTTATAACGCGTTGGGCATCTTCCTACCATTGATCACGGTAAACTGTGCGATTTTCGGTGCGGTATCGTTCATGGTAGAGCGTAATTACAACTTCGGTGAGTCAGTGGTCTTCGGCCTTGGTTCTGGTGTAGGTTGGGCGCTGGCAATCACGTTGCTAGCGGGTATTCGCGAGAAGATGAAGTACTCAGACGTTCCTGATGGTTTGCGTGGTTTAGGTATTACCTTTATCACAGTAGGCCTGATGGGTCTGGGCTTTATGTCATTCTCTGGTATTTCACTATAAGGTAGCGAGGAGAAATCATGCTTGAGGTATATTTAGGCGTAGGTGTATTCGTCGCTATCGTGGTTATGCTGGTTTTGGTCATCATTGCGGCCAAATCAAAGCTAGTACCCACAGGTGACGTCACCATCGGGATCAATGGTGATCCTGACAAAGCAATTACAACATCACCAGGTAGCAAGCTACTGGGTGCCCTAGCAGATGCAGGTATTTTCGTATCTTCTGCATGTGGTGGCGGTGGCTCATGTGGCCAGTGTCGTGTTGATGTTAAAGAGGGCGGTGGTGATATCCTGCCGACCGAACTTGACCACATCTCTAAAGGTGAAGCACGTCAGGGCTGTCGTCTTGCGTGTCAGGTTGCTGTTAAAAGCGACATGGAGATTGAGCTAGAAGAGTCTATCTTCGGGATCAAGAAGTGGGATTGTGAAGTTATCTCTAACGATAACAAAGCAACCTTCATCAAAGAGCTTAAGCTTAAGATCCCAGACGGTGAGGTTGTACCTTTCCGCGCCGGTGGTTACATTCAAATTGAAGCACCTGCTCACCACGTTAAATACAAGGACTTTGATATTCCTGAAGAGTATCGTCCTGATTGGGAGCGTTTCGGCTTCTTTGACCTAGAGTCAAAAGTAGACGAAGAAACTATCCGTGCTTACTCAATGGCGAACTACCCAGAAGAGTTTGGCATCATCATGTTGAACGTGCGTATTGCTACGCCGCCGCCAAACAACCTAAGCCTACCTTGCGGTAAGATGTCATCGTACATCTGGTCGCTTAAAGAAGGCGATAAGGTGACAATTTCTGGTCCATTTGGTGAATTCTTCGCTAAAGAAACTGACGCAGAGATGGTCTTTGTCGGTGGTGGTGCAGGTATGGCACCGATGCGTTCACACATCTTCGACCAGCTGAAGCGTTTGAACTCAGATCGTAAGATGAGCTTCTGGTACGGTGCACGCTCTAAGCGTGAGATGTTCTATGTTGAAGACTTTGACGGTCTAGCTGCAGAAAACGATAACTTCGTGTGGCACGTAGCGCTTTCTGATCCTCAACCAGAGGACAACTGGGAAGGCTATACTGGCTTTATCCACAACGTATTGTACGATAACTATCTTAAGGACCACGAAGCGCCTGAAGACTGTGAGTACTACATGTGTGGGCCGCCGATGATGAACGCAGCCGTAATCAACATGCTAAAAGACTTAGGTGTTGAAGACGAAAATATCCTATTGGATGACTTCGGCGGCTAAACGAATGTCACGCATTCGTCATTGATTTATAAAAGGCTTCCTAACCCAGTTAGGAAGCCTTTTTTCGTTTACTGTTCACCAACTTGAGGCTAGCAATGTTACGCAGCGTAAAAGCCGTATTTGGCTTGTTATTCATCCTTTCTTTATTTGCCTTATCGGGGTGTGATAACGCCCCAGAATCTGACCAACAAGAGGTGTTGTTACAAGGCAAAACCATGGGTACCACTTTTAATATTAAGGTGTTTGTGCCACAGCAACAGTTACCTCAACTTAATTTATACGCTGATGTTACTGAGGAGCTTAAAAAAGTGAATCAGTCGATGTCGACGTACATTGAAGACTCCGAGATTAATCAATTTAATCGCTTGCCTGCAGGTGACGTGATGCCCATCAGCAGCGATTTTCGCGCTGTGGTGAGCGAATCTATTCGCCTTGGACAATCAACCAAGGCGCTGGATGTAACCATGGGACCGCTTATTGATCTTTGGGGATTCGGCCCCGATAAGCGACCCACACAGCGCCCAGAGCAAGCTGAGCTCGATGCCATGCTGGCGAATATTGGCGTTGATAAACTGGTCTTGAGCGAGCAAGGCTTGGCTAAAACCGTGGATGGTTTAGAGCTGAGCTTTTCCGCTACCGCAAAAGGCTATGGTATTGATAAGGTTGCTGAATTATTGCAAAACCATGGACTCACGAATTACATGGTAGAGATTGGTGGTGAAATGCGTATCTCCGGGCACAAGCCCGATAACAAGCCGTGGCGCATTGCTATCGAGCAGCCTGATGCACCGCCGGGGCAGCGCAAAATTCACCGTGTAGTTGAGCCAGGTAGTATGGGCGTTGCCACTTCGGGAGACTATCGTATTTTCTATGAAATGGATGGCGAAACCTATACCCATTTAATTGACCCGCAAACGGGCATGCCAATTAAACATGATTTGGTTTCGGTAACGGTATTGCACCCTAGCGCCATGACTGCCGATGGCCTAGCAACGGCACTGACCGTTATGGGCACAGAGCAGGCCAAAGCCTATGCTGAGGAGCATAATTTACCGGTGTACTTGATCAGCAAGACTGACAGTGGTTTGCAAACCCATGCAAGCACAGCTTTTAAGCCATATTTGTAGTTAGTTTTTGCTCGGCGTATAATAGCGGGTAAGGCGTTTTGCGCCTTAACTTGTCAACTTAAAGGGGCACAGACAATGCAACTATTTCTTCTTACATTTGGCCTACTCGTCTTAGTCGTCGCGGCGATGGCCGTTGGCGTTATTGTACAACGTAAAGCCATGGCCAGTAGTTGCGGAGGTCTTGGCTCTGTCGGCATCGACAAAGCCTGTGACTGTGACGACCCGTGTGACAAACGTAAAAAACGTATGGCCAAAGAGCAAGCCTGGAAAGAGAACCAAATTATCTAAACGAGTGTTCTTTTATAATGGCCAAAAAGCGAGCTTATTAGCTCGCTTTTTTGTTTTTTTAGACTTAAGCGATAAAAACGTATTCGTAAGTTTGTTGAGAGTTAGTGCTCAGCAAAGCAGCGAATAAGCTATTATTGTTACCCGCCCATAGCAGCCTAACTTTGCACTAAGAGAGAGTTTTCTGTAGTTCCTGTTTATCACCGAAAGGATGTTGTCTTATGGTTTTTTTATAGGTACCTGTATGAACCTAGAGGAGGGGGAGATTATAAAGTGCAATATTTTAAAGATTAGCTTTAATTTTTGTTAAATAAACGTATAATCCCTGGCTTTAAAATTTCTTAAGGGAAGGAATATGAAATTTTATAGCTGTTTACTATTTTTACTGGCTGCTTCAACAACTTGGGCGGGCGAGGCTCCGAATGCAAGAATAGAGCGCGTTATGCTTGATACGTCTTTAGGCAATAAGCTGTTTATTAAAGCAGTATCGAGTAGTCAAACCAATACATCCTGCCAACAAAACGCAGTGTGGAACTTCGTGTTGCCACTAAATACCAGTTCAGTGAATGAAGCGATGGTAAGTTATATTCTTACTGCCCACGCTACAAATACGCAAGTTACTTTAATCGGGGCCGATAATTGTTCTACTTTTAGTGCCATTGAAACATTAAAACGAATTGAAATTAATTAAAGGTTAGAGGTCTGATAGCGCTAGCCTTAGCTGCTATTTCCTATGAAAGGGACTTTATGAAGTATTTTGTTCTCATTGTTGCTGCCGCATCGTTTTTTCTAAACTTCGCGGCTGCTCAGTTACCGATGCGATATGGTGAATTGACTGTGATTTTACCAAGCCAGTCGCCATTTCCTGGTTCGTTGAACAAGCAGCCAACAGTTTCAATTTCCTCTCCTAGCAATGGTTCAGTGCTTACCACAGAAGACGCTGTTGTGGTCTCATTAGATGCGAGAGATCCTGATGGTTCAATAAGTAAATACGGTTTTCAATTGAACTCCAATGGTTGGCGGGAGCAATCATCTGCTTCTATAAATCTTGGTCGACTGAGCGTAGGCGAACATTTGATCAGTGCCCGAGCCAAGGATAACTTAGGAAAATACTCGAACGTTGCCTTCGTCACACTCATCATTACTAAACCTAAACTGAGCGGCAAAGTATCGATCTACCCCGACTCAGAAAAGTTAACGAGTGCGCAAGTCGTGACTTTAGAATACCGGAGCCAACCAGCAACTCTTGAATATTCTGTATTACCTTTGACAGGGGCATGCAGTTCTACTCGTTGGAGTACGTATAGAGCACCTATCACCCTCGATGGCGTCGCGAAGGTATGTGCTAGAGCAACTAAAGCGGGGTGGGACAACAGTAAAGTATCGATTAAAGAATACAGATCATTCGCACAAGTGCCCGATACTATCACTCCCTATATTAACTACGAAGTTGGCTCTAACTTAATTGAATTAGTGTGGGAAAGCGATAGTAACGAACTTCACTATTTAGTTGAATCAAAGAAGTTATCCGAAGAAATATGGCAGTCAGAGGGTCGATATGAAACTGCACAGCCTGTAACTTTTGAACGAGCCAGTGGTACTTATCTGTTTAAGTTAAAAGCGTGTAACAATGATGGTTGCAGTGCTTGGAGCTCGCCACAAAGTGTCATCGTCGTTGTTGAGCAGGATTCTCACCAATGCCCGGCTTGGCTCTAGTAGAAAAGGATTTTGAATAAAGTATATGGATTACTTCAAATATTTGTTGGTGCTGTGCTGTGTTCTAACCACTGGTGCAGCACAAGCACAAACTCATTTTCTCGAAGAAAAAAGCACAAAGTATGTATTCTCTGAGCAAAACACACTTCCTATAAAGCTTAAGCGCACTATATTCGAGTTTAATAGCAGGCTCAGTGGCCAAGAAGAGTTTGATATCGTAACGGCCGAAAATGTAGAGGCATCCCTTCCTTTAAACAGTGTAAAAATAGCCTTGCTTGACTCTCGCACTGGAAGTTATAGGTTGAGTGATATTTTTCAAATTCCAACCCGCTATGGAACTGCCGCTATACACAACCATAACGGATGGTGCTGTAATCAGCCCAATCACTTTAAAGGCAAGTTGCTTTATATTGCCCAAACAGATTCTCACCATGGCAAAGTGGATGTAGTACAGTTTCGTCTTGCAACTGCTGAGGGGCGCCTGATGCCCGAAGTAGGTGAAATTAGGATAGGGTTGGATAATCAGTTCGATGAGCAATACGATATTTATCCCAACGACGATAATACAGCTACTGCAGGGATAGCGATTGACCTTCATGTTTTGAATAACGACCCAGGGGTAAAAGCTTTTCATTTACTGGAGGCATACGAGTCTCCAAATCATGGAACTATAACCGTACATAATAAACATATAACTTACATACCCAATGAAGGGTATGAGGGTGTCGACTCTTTCCGTTACCGAATTAAGGGAAATAATCTATATGATGTATCTAGTGCACCTGCAAGAGTCACTATTGCGGTAAGCAAACCCAATCAGAAACCGAAAGTTTCATCGATCAATTTAGGCCAACAGCAATATACGACCCTTACACCTATTTCCGTTTCAGTTACGGCTTCAGATCCCGATGGTGTGATTACTTCATATTTATTTCAATTAAATAACGAAGGATGGATTGAAACCGACCAGCCAAGGTACGCGTTTGATAAATTGAGTGAAGGGAGTTACAGGCTTAAAGTCAAAGTAATAGACGATAAAGGGGCCAGCTCTATAATCAAGGAGCTTAATTTCAGTGTTATTAAGCCACAGTTGCAAGACCGTATTCTCATATCGCCACAAAGCGATTTAGTGACCTCGCAACAGTTTATATCGCTATCATCTAATAGCGACATCGCACAATTACAATATAAAGTTGTTGCTCCCTCAACGAGCTGCGCGAACAGCGAGTGGCAAAGTTATTCCGCTCCTTTTAAGTTAAGCGACCCCGCGCGAGTGTGCGCTAAGTTAGTTTCTTCAGGGTGGCGCGATAGCATTTCTACTTTCAGAGATTTTGATGTGGTACGTCTGCCTAGTGCCCCAACTACTTATAGTGAGTATGACTTAGGTAGTAATGAAATAACAATTAAATGGAATCCTCAGCCTGAAGATACCCGAATCCAACTGCAGTCGAAAGTAAGCCAAAGCGAGAATTGGCAGACTCAGCGTGAAGCCATTAATGATGATGCTATCAAGCTAACACGTAGTGAAGGGCTGTATAGTTTTAGAGTAAGGGCCTGCAACCCCGTTGGTTGCAGTGCATGGAGTAACCCTCTCGACATAGTGGTGGTATTAGACAAGCCAAACCACCAATGTCCAGCATTCTTATAGGAATATTATGAAACAAATAGTACAAGCCTTTGCCATTATTGTGTTCTTTTTTGCGAGTACAAATATACATGCGTTAGAAATTAGCGATGAGAAAATAATTAGAGCGAGCATTTTAGAAAACCCATCTTTAGATGGGTGTGCATATAAAGGCTACTCGGTGCTTTCGGTTGAGTACTTGCTCCAAGAGATTGGGGAAGGAACGATTGTGGTCGAGGCTCGCCTTGAACAAGGTGGATACCAAAGCGTTTTCGAAAAATTTGTCGTCGGCAGACGAGCTATGGTTCATTTGCGATTTAACGTTGATGTATGTGCTCAAGAGCTCCGCCTTAGCGTAATAGAATAAAATCAGGGAAGATACTTCATGTTGTTAAAGAAATTAGTCACACCTATTGTTGGTCTGGGTCTCGTAATCTTAGGAACTGGGGTTACCACTCAGGCAGTAGCGTCAATAAATTCAAATACGGTTGTTGGTGCAACTAACGCTAAGTTTCGCGTAGATGAATCAGGGCAGGCGAGCTATCATGTTCCTCTAAATTTACCAAGCGGTACGGCAGGTGTTACCCCAGAATTGGGGCTCAGCTATTCCAGTGGTAATAAAATTGAAGGGCCGGTGGGAGTTGGTTGGTCAATATCTGGAATGTCGAGCATTTCAAGGTGCCCGCAAACGCCAACATTTGATGAAGCAATAAAAGGAGTAGAGCTATCCGAAGATGATCGTTTTTGCCTCGATGGAAAGCGTTTACTCCTACAATCAGGCGGCCAGTATGGAGAACCGAACTCGACTTACCAAACAGAGATAGACTCTTTTTCCACTATCACAGCTCGCGGTGGGAGTGTTGATACCGGGCCTCAATATTTTGTAGTTGAAAAACACAAAACCGGTGAAACTTTTTACTATGGCGACATAACCGACCTCAGTATTAACGGCACAGATAAAAAAGACGCACTAGCTTTAGCTGCAGGTTTGGGAGATGGTAGCACAGTCCGTAGCTGGGGGATAAAACTAATCAAGGACGTTAAAGATAACTATATTCTTTTCAACTATCTACAAGATAGCACCTTGGGAAGTTTTTACCTTAAATCTGTTGAATATACAGGCAACCTCACTACTGAAGATACCCCCTACGCGAGCGTCAACTTTAATTATCAGCCGTATAATAAAGGTTTTCGTGGTTACTTGGCCGGCAGCAAAGTAATGCACAACCATATCCTAGATAATATTGAAATAACAGTGGATAGCGAAGTGTTTAGGCGCTACCAACTTGATTACGAAAACTCTAATTTTATAGAAGAGCGTACCCTGCTCACCGACATTCAAGAATGCGCATTTACCAAGCACGGCACAGAGCAATGCCTAGAGCCGCTGTCATTCAAGTGGCAACGCCCAGAATTGCAGGTCGGAGGCTTTAGAGAAAAATGTGATATTGATCGCTATGGTGAACCTTATTGTAGAGACATTCCTAACAATACAGATTACTGGGCATTTTACGAGTCCAACTCTCTAACTACTGGAACAGATAATCCAGAGTTTTCACATATTCTCGACTTTAATGGGGATGGCTTTCAAGATCTTCTATACCCAGTAGATGCATCATCAGATTCCATGTGGATGGTAAAATGGGGTAATAAATCCGGAGAGTTAAGCACTAGTGCTGAACATGTCACTAGCGGTAGGGGGCTGATAAAAGAAAATACTTTGACAATTGATTTTAATGGTGATGGTGTCAGAGACCTGCTTTTTACCGAGTCAGAGTCAGATACATGGAAAGTCGCTTACTACGCGCCTCATTCCAAGCCTATCCACTGCTATCCAGGAGTTATATGTAAGCCAGATGCAAGTTACACGGTTTATGCAAAGCAGACTGACCTAGGGATAACCGCGTTCGGCGCTGATGGTGGAACGCGAATAGCGGATGTTAATGGGGATGGCTTTGAAGATATTGTTTATATTCAAGGCAAACATATTTATGCGTATATGAACAAGGGTGAGAAAGATTCTGACGCGGCCGGGTTTTATGCAACCGCAGAAGTTTTATATTCTTTTTCGGACGAAACCTATGCAGATCCTTATGGTTTTGACTTTTCCACTTATACTGCAGACATGCCCGCAGTCAGTATGGCTGACTACAATGGAGATGGACGTTCGGACTTAATTGTAAAAGTAACCGAAGTAGAAGATAAATGTATTCTCAACAATCCTCCCAGCCAAGAGATACCACAAGATAAGAAAAACTGTGAAGATTTAGGTGGTACGTGGAAAGCGGGAGTTCCGTATTCATTTTTCCGAGTCATGCACGGAGCCGGAACATTATCTGCACCTGAACTTAGTCCAGGACCCAGGATTGGTTTGGTAGATGACCTCCGTGTTGCAGACATAAATGGTGATGGTTTAAGTGACTTGCTCTATGCGAATCGTCAAAGTTGGGCGTACCGTTTATCCAATGGTAAATACTTCCTTCCATCGGTGTCCTTGCCACAGCTAGCATCAACAGACTACAACCCGTTGACGTATCTTATCGATCTCAACCAAGATGGGCGGGCAGATCTATTGCATGCCAACAGTTCTTCTGAATGGGATATTTATTTCTCTGAACAAACTCACGACGTAGACTCTTTAACCTTTTTACATCGTGGGCAAAAGGGCTTTGCTGCCAACGCTGTGGTGCGTTTTGGTGACATTAACGGCGACGGTAAACTTTCTTTATTAACCAGTACCGGCTCAAAGTGGAGTCGTAGTTCTCAGCGTGACAATATCAATGAGTATACAATTAAAACCTTCACTACTAGCCATGGGGTGGATACACAGGTTACTTATGCGCCTTTAACAGATGAAAATGTCTATTTCCGTGATTATTCCGATGACGACAATAGTAATAATACCTTTTCACCTAAATCTGGTTCTTATGTTGTCAGCCAAGTAAAAACAGCAGTTCGAGAGCAAGGTTTAAATACCGACTATTTAACTGTGAGCTATCAGTATGGTGGTATGCTTATACACCGTAACGGTCGAGGTTCGTTAGGTTTTCAGGTGTTACGAACAACCGATGAACAAAGCGGTATTGTAACGGAAACTCAATACTCTCAAGAGCACCAAAAGGAGCGAGCAGTATTAACAGGGATGCCTGTATCCACAATTCAATCTTTGGATGGAAAAATAATTTCATCGGCGGAAAACCAATTAGCAGTTAAAAATACCGCCAAAGGGCTGTTTCCTTATATAGAGAAGTCCACTGAAAAAAGTTATACCTATAGCAGTAACCACGGTGTTGCCCATGTAGGCACCACAGTAACAAGTTCAGTGTACGACGATTACGGTAACGCTACGAATATCACCATTAAAAAGACAGACGTGCTAAGTAGCGATACAATCACAACCACCACCATTAATAACTTTGGTAATCAAGCTGAACAAAAACAGGGGCGCTTAAGGTCAACCTCGGTATCCAAGGTTCGCCATTCTGGCGGCAAGATACACTCAACAACACGTGTATCTAATTTCAGTTATTATTCTGATGGTATGCTGAAAACTTCGGTTGTTGCCAAGGACGCCGATAATGCCCTTGTGACAGAGTATAAATATGATGCCTATGGGAACCGAATTGAAGAATCTGCAAGCGGTAATATGCACGCTCAAGCATGTACTCAGACTCGCAAAGCAACGAGTTTATTTGCCAAGCAAGGTCGGTTCTTAAAACAGCAAAGTAACGCTCTCAATGAAAGCGTGACATACAAATACAATGGTGAGCCAGCTGGCGACGCTCAAGGTCTAATATTTTCTCAAACAACAGTCTCTCCAAACGGTTTAAGCAAAACAACAACGTTTGATGCCTTTGGACGAGTAAGCAAAGTTGACTACCCAGATTCTCGCGAACAGGTTGTAACCCAAGAGTTTTGTTCGAGCTGTGATAACGCAGATGCCTATTTAGTGGTAACTACTAAAGAGTCAGGGTCGCCCGATAAAAAAGTTGAACTAGACCGCTGGGGCCGTGAGCTAAAGACCAGTGTGGTTAACTTTACTGGCGGATGGAACAGTGTTACCCAAAGTTATGATGCCCAAGGGCGATTGTTCCGCACTTATGAGCCAAATTCTTCATATTATACAGAATATACATACGACAAATTAGGCAGGAAAAAACAAGTTACGCAGCCTAATGGCAGTACCCTCACATACTCATATAAAAAGCTAGAGACAACTCAAAAAGACGAAAATTCAATTTATACACGAACATTAAAAAACTTCTTTGGTGAAGTCATTAAATCCGTTGATGGGGTGGGGACAGAAGTCTACTTTGAGTACGATGCTTATAGTAACCTGTTATCTACGCAAACCATTGGCACGGACACCAAAAACTCTACAATCACTAACACCTATGATAAGTGGGGAAATAGGCGTACAACAGATGATCCAAGCAAAGGGAAGTGGACATACACCTATAACGCGTTCGGTGAGGTTTACAGCCAAACTTCCGCTAGAGGACATATCACCGTTTTTGATTACGACGTACTAGGAAGAAAAATACGAGCTTATGAGGCGACAGAGGGCACTCGTTGCTGGGTGTATGGCAGTAACGGTGAAGCTACAAAGAACGCTGTAGGTAAGCTTGTTCGAAAAGCGAAATACGACGGGCGCAATGTTCAATGTGATGCAAGCGGAGCGACTATAGAGAAGCGTTTCACCTATAATAACTTAAGCTTACCCGAACAAGTGTCAACTACATATGCGGGGGTAACGTACACTTCTTCAAAAACGTACGATAAATATAGCCGTGCCGACGTAACTACCCATCCACAGGGTGAAGAAACCTTTAAAACTCAGCAAACCTATAATGACTATGGTTATGCTCACCAGTTGAAAAACGCAACAACCGGGCAAGCCTTAAAAACCATTGAGTCGATGAATGCTCGTAATCGCGTTACAGATGTGCGCTATGCAAACGGAGTCACTGAAAGTGCAGGCTTTAAGCCGAGAACAGGGTGGTTTGAAAGTATCGATATTGCAAGTGGTACAAATGCCTTGTATAGCAGCGCGGTGGGTTATGATAACAAGGGGAATATTACCTCCCGCAGCAGTGTATACGGCTCGTTGAGTTCTAACGGAACCAGTTACAGCGAAACGTTCATGTATGACGACGCTTATCGGCTCGACGAACGCACAATTAGTATCACGAGTCTAGATGTCAACTTACCGACGAGTTTCTCTCAAGATCATGATTATCAGTATGACTCCTTAGGTAATCTAGAATACAAGCCAGGTGCAGGGTTTTATCAATATGACAATGTTAATCCCTATAAATTGTTAGGAGTGTATACAACAGAGCAAGACAGGGTTAATGATCAAAACCCGCTGTATCGCATGCATTATGATAGTAATGGCAATGTCATCAGTGATGGCAATCGCCATTTTACTTACTCTGGTTTCGATAAGGCTATTCATATAAGCAGTGCTGCTGGCGAGTCAACTATGCAGTATGGTGTGGACCATGAGTTGATTTATAAGCAAGATAGCTACCAAGAAAATGGCAAGGCGGTAACCTACAGCCGCACTTACGTTGGCAATTACACTCAGGTTGTTCGTAGCGGCGGAGAAGGGGCTTTAGTTGAACATAAATATGCCCTAGGAAATATTATCGTGACCCAACGCGACAACGGCAGTAGTGATGTGCTTTATCAGCACACCGATTACCAGGGCTCGGTCGTACTTGTCACAAATCAACAAGGCGATGCCGTTAGCCAAGCTATTTACGACCCCTTCGGTAAACGTACTCACGTCTTTTTGGCAAGCAATTATGGCGACTTCATTTACTCTGCGCCAAGTGAGCAAGGTTATACTGGCCACAAGCAACTAGATCATCTTGATATCATTCATATGAAGGGGCGTATCTATGACGCCACCCTGGGGCGTTTTTTGCAGGCTGATCCCTTTATTCAAGCCCCATTAAATGGCCAAAATTATAATCGTTACAGCTACGTGCTGAATAACCCCATGTCGATGACTGATCCTAGTGGCCATTTCTTTAAATGGCTTGGTAAAACGGTTAAGAAGTATTGGAGGGTGGTCGTTGCAGCCGTTGTGTCTTATGTGACCTATGGTTTAGCGGCAGAGTGGGCTGCAGGCTGGGCAGTTGCTGGGTTTGCTAAAGGGGCCATAGGTAATGCAATGGTAGCAGGGGCCATTTCAGGTGGGGTTGCAGGTTACGTAGGATCTGGAAGCCTCAAGGGAGCTGTTAATGGGGCCTTGGCCGGAGTCGTTTTTGGAGCTATCGGTGGCAAGATAAGAGCGGCTCAGTCTTCCGGCAACCCTTGGTCAACTTCAAGACAAATGGCGACTCATGCAATGGCTGGGGGGATATTGAGTGAAGTACAAGGAGGCAAGTTTGGACATGGCTTTATCTCAGCTGGCATTATGAAAGGAGTAGGAAAGTTTGAAGCGGAACCTTCGCTTGGACGAGTAATTACTCAGGCTTTTGTTGGTGGAACAGTATCCAGAATAACCGGTGGTAAATTTGCTAACGGTGCAGTGACTAGCGCTATACAGTTTGTTGTAAATGAGATTAGTTATAAGCAAATTTGGGGAGACATGAAGCGGACTTGGAGAGATTATTGGAGTGACGCAAATGATGAGCTCCATGGCGTATACGCAATAGGGTACGAAGGTACAGCTGTCAAAGGAAATCTAGGCGGCAAACTTGCTTTCGGAATTTATTGGGATACCAGAGTAGGTGAGTTTGATTTCTACTTCGGTTCAGGTCACAATTTTGACCCTTTTGATATATCTAACGTTTATGGAAATGAAATAAGTTCAGGGTGGTCTGTTGACTACTCTCCTAAATATAGTAAATTCTTTGGTCACTCAACTGAATACTCTGGTTCAGTGCCATTTACTAACCTTGGAGTCGATTATGCGACCTCTTATGGTCGTGGTGCGAATACGTTCTCGTCTTTCGGGCTCGATATAGGTAAAGGAAGTGGGGCGAGCATGGTTCATATGCACGTAAAACCAAGAAAAGAGTGGGGGGAATAATGTTTGAGATTTATTATCAATCTAAAATCCCAACTATAGGTTGGGAGTTCTATATCACGATCGCTATTACTTTATCTTTAATCTTCTCTTTTTTCTTTCTTAGGAGGTTATATGAGGATAAGCTAAAGCTTTCTAATTTAATGGATTTTAGGTTGCTTTTTTCGTTGGTTTTTTTGTATTTTCTCACTGAAATTTATAGCTATTATGAATTGTTTGAAACGATAGAAAGAATTGAGTCTGGAGAGTTGGTTTCTGTTGAAGGTATAATAACAGAACTGAGAACTGAAAATTTTAACAGTCGAAAGGAGAGCTTTAAAGTTGGAAAGGTTAGTTTTGATTATAATGATGTTGGCACTAGTGGCCTGTTTTTCGCCAACAGAGCACATGACTCAAAAGTAATAAAAGAGGGGAATAGAGTTAAAATAACTTATTTGCCCAAAGATAATAATAATTTAATTTTTGAAATTAAAGTTTTCAAGCCTAAAGGCAAATAATAAGAGTCATATTCACGGTTAAACAATGAGAAGAGAATGATTGTCTGTTAATGATAATTTGTAATCGCCCAAAAAGAGTATGACCATGATTTGAAGCTGAGAGTAAAAATACCAATGAGAGATCTTAACCAAGGGTTAGCTACACCCCTTGGTTAAGAATAAATAGAAAAAGAGCGACCATAAAAATAGCTGCGAAATTCGGCGCCGTGAGCTTCATCATATTTATTCTCTGCCGGAAGTTGCATAAGCTTAGGCAATGAAATGATAGTACTTGCTTAATAAATATGTCTATCTAACTGGGTATGATGTTCTGAGAAGCCCAGTTAAACCACAATTAGGGCTCAAAGCTGATTGAGAGGAGGTTGCTTTAATAGGCTGGAGGCTAGTTATTGCTTGTACACTGCAGAGTGTATTAAGGTTTTCCTAAGAGCTTAAGTTGACAGTAAACCTTTTGGTATTCAATAAGGTGCGTTGTACCAGGTCGGAATTGGTTAACTTATTTAAATTATATTCTTTTTTTTGTGAAATTAATAACTTGATATAGTCAAATAGTTTTTGTGGCAGGGTTGTTGCTTTGATATATTCTAGGTGATTTTTATCTTTACCCAATTTTTTTGTTTGTTAGAAAAATATTTAAATTATTTATAGCGTCTCGAGTTTTTGGTCGATAAATAGTATCTCCATTATCATGAAAGCAAGTCTTGAAGGTGGTTTGTTATAAATGTAACATCGCTATATTTTATTTTTATTTGTTAAGGTAAAGGGAATTTTTATAATGAGGTTTTATAGATTGGCTGCTTTCACGCTTGCAGCCTTTTTTTGTGCACCTATTTTTGCTGCTCCGGAAATAATTGAAGCAAGATATGCACCTTCGCGTATAGAGTTGGGTCAAACACAACAATTAAGATTGCGTTGGAAAAACGCACATAAGTGCTATAACGATAAGTATGGTGTAGTTTACCACCAGGCCGGGTCTGGTAAGAATACTGATGGTACTTTTATTTGGGATTCGCCGGTTCGTAATAAAGTGGAGTCGAAAAGCTTTAATATTATTTGTGAAGACACGGCCGGGAGCAAAGTATCGAAAGGCGTGTACATGCGCGTAAGTAACCCTGCACCGAAAATCGTCTCTGCATACTACTCACCACGACGAGTTTCAGTTGGGCAGCGACAAAGCCTCGTGATTCAATACGAAAATGCAACAAAGTGCTATAACACTAAGTATGGCGTAACCTACTACAGCGGTGCTCAAAGAAATGGCCGTTACCAGTGGACCTCCCCCATTCGAAACAAAGAGCTCACGTATAATTTTAATATTTATTGTGAAAATAGCTCTGGGGTTAAGGCATCCAAAGCGGTGAGTGCTGAAGTGTATAATGCACCACCTCAAGTCAGTGCCGGCAGCGATGTTCATGTTATGAGTGGGCCTCAAGTGATTCAATTGCAGGGCAGTGCCAGCGATCCTAGCCCTAATGGCGGTATAAGCAGTTTCTCGTGGCGCCAAGATAGCGGTTCAACTATTATGAACTGGCGTAACAAGCGTGCTCCGAATAGCAATTTTGATTTACCTTTTCACGGTCATGGCGATCAAACCCTAAAGATAAGTTTACGCTCTGTTGATAAACATGGCAAAGCAGGGGTGGATGCCATGAGAGTACATGTTAATGGTCGTTCGTCTATAGATATCGTGTCTCCTAACCAAGTACGACTTCCACACTTTTCTCCTATAGACGTGGCTTTAGGCAACTATGAAGATAGCAGTGATAACTTAAAGCAACTGCATATCAAGGTACAAAAAAGCAACAACGGCAGTTGGCAAACGGTGTTTGCTCACAACTTTGCGCCCAGCAATTCGTTGGGCGGTCAAACCTCTTTCCGAGCGCAACAAAAAGGGTTATTACCCGATACAGAATACAGGTTAGTGGCCCACGCCATTGATGATGGTAATGCAGGTGGGGTGGGAAGCGCACATTTTCACTACTTCACCGTTAACCATCGCCCTAAACTAACACTTAAAAAGCAACAAGTTGATCTAGTTAATACTCGTCAGCTCAGGTTAGATAGCAGTCTGACTGGCATTACTGACGCTGATGATAGCACGCACTTTTGGCAGCTCCCCTCTGATAGCCGCTATAGCTTAAACGGTAATGTTGTTACATTTAGTGATGAGTTTACAGGCTCTATTACTTTGGCTTTGAGGGCCTCTGATGGTATTGAGTCCAGTGAACCGGTAAATTTAGTTGTTACCCACAAAAGCTTGGCAACACCAAAGATTATCACCCACCAGTTTGTGAGTGAAACGGGGCAGATCAACACCGCAAAAGTGGGACAAAAACAAACCTTGAGCTTTCGCTGGCAAGGCGCTGATGCATGTAACGCACATTACGAGTACGACAATGGCGATAAAGGAGTCGTCACTTATAGTAAGGATAGTCAGTATACCACTGAGCATACTGATGGCAGCTATGAATTTAACTGGACCAGTGATGTCCGAAGTCATATATTTTCAATGGACCAGAAAATAATTTGTGAAAACTCCGCAGGCTCAGTGCAAAGTCGCTTAACGAATAATGTAACTTTAGGAGTGATACCGAATGTCTCTTATACTCCTACTTACAGTGACGAAAGAAAGCAGGTTACTGTCAGCGTTGGCCCATCTCAAGGTGAAAGCTTCTTCATCGTTGAATCCCAGAAGCAGGGGAGCGATAACATCAATACTCACCAACTTGGTTTAGCAAATAAAGTATTTGATGTTTCTGATGCTGGAGTTTATCGAGTTCGAATCAAAGCGTGTGAAACACAGTCTGTATGCGGCCCTTGGAGTGGTTATACAAGCGTTACTATGAAACGTGCAAACCCACCCCAGATACTCGCACATATTTACAACGCAGAAAAAGAGCGAGCAAACTTTGGGTTCACTGGCGACCCCCAATCTTTAACTATTCAATGGCGTGATGCTGACCGATGTTTTGCAGTGTATGAATACTTAGGTCAAGAATCAGAAATTAGCGATACATGTGCTCAGGGCGGAAGCTGGCAAGGCTGTGTAGACTACACCGCTCATGCGACTAAGCAAGCTAACGGAAGTTACTTGTTCGAACATACGACACCTGTAAGAACACAAGCGTATCAGATGAAGCATAAGCTTATTTGTGAGAGCTTTGGCTACCCGAATGCTAGCCATGAGCTAACCAACGTAATTGACTTCGCTGTGCAACCTGAACCAAAAATACTGCCGCTCAGCGAGGCTATCTTTGAGAGTAACACTATTAGCTTGCAAAGCGACTCGAGCAGAGACCACAGTATTTTTTATCAAGTACTCTCCGCCGCTGAGCAATGTGATAAGCAAAGTGACTCTTGGCAGCTGTACAGTGTGCCTTTTGTTTTATCGCCGGGGAATATGAAAGTATGTGCATATACACGTGCAGAGTTATCAGAGGATAGCCCGATAGCTGAGAGGCAATATAAGGTTTTATCACAACCTACCATACGCTCTAGCTATATTGATTATACGTTTGGTGCTCAAGTCTATGTGTTGCACTGGCAGCTAGAGCAAGTAGATGCATCTATAGCCAACTCAATTCACTATCAAGTCCAACAAACAGAGGATTTAGGGCAGCAGTTATGGCAAGACGTGGAGCGCAGAACGCCGCTAACACGACGTGAGTTTTTCAGTGGAAGTGGCACCTATCACCACCGCGTTCGTGCTTGCAGCAATGAGCAGTGTGGTGCTTGGAGTACACCGGTATCTGTTATAGTTAGGGCAGACGAACAAACACATACGTGCCCTGCTATTTAGTAGTAGGGAGCGCTTTATTTAGCTCCTTATTAGCTCTTAAATATATGGCCGCAAATGAGTTTAGAACTCATAACTCATCGACAGTGTGATTGTGCGGCCAAAAATGGGTCTGGCGTAAAATAGCGCTTCTTGATGGCTTAAATCATCGCGGGGGTTGCCCTCGGTAAGGCCTAGCGTGTTGGTTAGGTTTTTAATCTCTAATTGCACCTTTAGGTGCTCATTCAGAGCGACTTCTGAGAACAGATCCCAAGTATGATAAGCAGGCAGAGCAAAACGGTTGGCGACATCAGAATAGCGCTCGCCAATGTACGAAAAGGTCAGTGCAGCGGTGATAGGCCCTTGACTATACTGAGGGGTTAGTCGCAGTTGTAACTCTGGCGTTCGGGTAATTTGATTGCCGTTGAATTGGCTTTGCGGCAAAGATGCAGGAATGCCGTAAAAGCCTGCATCCTGCCACACCCCAATCGCTTTTAACTGCCAGCTCGCGTTGTAGCGGTATTCATATTCAAATTCGACCCCGGTTGTTTGCGTATTGATTAAAATGGCGTGTTGTGGGCTCGTTGCACCGCGATACACGGTGAATGGCAGTGGATCAAAATGAGTAGTAAATAACGCGCCACTGAAGTGTGAGTGGGCTGTTTGGTATCGCAAACCTACCTCACTAAGCGTGAGACGAATAGGTTCACCGTAATCAACTTCGCCGCGCTGATGAGCATTGCCAGCCCAGCCTAGGGCATTGCCGAAATTAATAAGCCGTGGCATTTCAAATGCATCGGCATAACGGGCAAACACAGCCATATGCTCCGCAGCCTGATAGTTCATCCCCACACTGATGGCATTGTCACTAAAGTACTGACGCAAAGAAGTGCTGGGGCCATAATGCGAGTAAAACACTTGGCCGTTATCAGCTTGAGTGCGCCGGCCTTGGGCGCTGGTGCTATCAAGTGTTAGGTGTTCGTGGCGTATCGCCGCATCAAGGCGTAGCTGCTCGGTGATGCGCCAGTCGATATTGGTGTATAAGGAGTGCGATTGTGACACTCCATGACCTTTTAAGTAAACCGGCCCCGCATGCGATAAAAAGCCACTGTCGGTGAATGTATCTACAACCTGGTTATGCTCATCAATAAGCACTATATCTAGGCGCTGAGGCTGGTGTTGCACATCGGTTAGCAGCTCTCCGAGCCACTGATCTAAGGGTAGGGCGCCATAATCGCTATGGGCATAGAGATGACCCAGCGTCACAGCCCAGTCCGTGTCTTGGTAACTAAGGCTGAGGTGATTGATTAATTGTGTTTGTTGGTAACGTGAGTACAGTGGAAAGGTTGCAGTAACAAGGCCATTGTTATTAAGCGTTGCAGGGTCGGCGATTAGGCTGCCATCGCTGACCCGTTGATAGGCCAAGCTTAAGGTGTCATCTGCGGCGTTATCCTTGAACTGACTGACATCGGCCAAGGTTAAACGCTGCTCAGCACTATTAATCGTTTGGTTGCCTAAATTCATTAAGGTGTACAGGCTATTATTGAGCTTCGCATAACGAGTGCGGTTGTCGATGGCTAGGTGTGTTGATAGCGGTGCATTAAACAGCACAGTGTAGCTGTTCATACGCGTTTGCTGCGCATCCTCTAAATCATGGGTTGTTGTCCCTTCGGGGGTATAAAAGTTCAGTAATTGCATATCCTTACTGAGTAGGGTGCCGTAGTCATGGGGCAGGCTCGATAAGGCCTCAATCCCGTGGTGATTTTGCATCACCAAGGGAGCGTAAAAACTGGTATTGTCTTGCAAGTGTTTGTAAATAACATCGAGCTCAAAGGCATCGGTCCGCAAGCTCAGGCGAGCGCTTAATTGCCCGCCTAAGTCACTGATAAACCCCGGTTCGCGAATGCCATCCGAGAAGCGGTAAAAGCCACCCACAGTATAAAATAGTTGCTCGTTGATGGGGCCACTGGCAACCCCATCCAGACGCGAGTAGTCATAATTTAGACCCTGGCTGAGTTTGAGCAGTTGCAACGGCGTGTGTGAGCCGCGTCGACCAACATAGTTAACCATCGCTGCTGGCCCATTCAGGGTGAAGATCCCACTACTGCCACCGCGCACGGCTTCGATTCGTTGATGGGTTAAGTCTGGACGTAAAAAAAAGTCACTCCATATGCCGTCGTAGGTCATGGGCAGACCATCTTCCATCAAGCTAATAAAGCGAAACCCTTCGCCGCCCCTGAGCCCTCGTGGCGAAACATTGTTATTGGTTTCGCCGCCTGAGTCCTCGACCCAAAATCCGGTGACGTTTTTGAGCACTTCAGCACTGGAGTAGGGCGTGCGTTGCCTCAGTTCTAAATTAGATAACTGGGTAATGGCGATGGATGAATTGAGTATATTGCGGCGCTGACCGCTGACGCCGGTGACAATAATGCGTTCAAAATCGCCTTTGGGTGTTGCTTCACTTGCCGCAGTAATAACAATACGGCGCTCGCTCACGTCCAAGGCATATCCATAGTGCGTGTCACGGAGACTGAGGTTTAAAACATGCTCTAGGCTGTATCGTCCATTAAGGGCCGCTAGGGGGGGCGATTGCTCAATTGCTGCGGCATTAAGCTGCCAGTTGCTCTGCGCAGCAATATCGAGCAAGCGCTGCTGCAGTGTCGCTTCAGGCAGCGCAAAGGAATGTTCGCTTTGGGCATAAGTACAGCTACTAAATAATATTAACCATGGCAGAGCGATGGTTAATAATCTTAATAACATGGCGGGTTCAGCTTTATTTTTATTGTTTGAATTTTGTACCACACTTTGGCTGTGGTCACTATGCCACTTTTAGCTAATTCGCCACTAAGGTCACTTTATCACCGCTGCGCAATACCTTAATGGGGTAAAGCTGTTGCAGGCTCGTTAGCCACGCTTCGATTTCAGTCGTTAAAAAAGTGCCTGTATACACTAAGTGCTTTAACTTTTCGTCGCTGATTGTGATGTCCATTTGGCTATAGCGGGCGACATCATGGAGTACATCACCTAAGCGAGCATTATGATAAATTAAGTGACCTTGTTGCCAAGCCATTTGGGTGCCTTTTCCCTGTGCCTGGCTGCGAGTAATATTACCATCAGTGGCCACTTCTGCGGCTTGCCCTGCCGTTAATTCAATGGCGTTTTGTTGCGCCACGGCAACTCGCCCTTCTAATACATCAACACGCACTGAGTCAGGGTTGGCGCGGACGTTAAAAATAGTGCCTAACGCCTCTACCAGGCTTTGCTGATAGCGTACGATAAATGGTCGCGTCGGGTCCTTGCTGACATTGAACAGCGCTTCCCCTTGATATAGCAATAACTCTCTCGTGCTATCGCTATAACGCACGGCAAGCTGGGTGTTGGCACCTAAGGTGACCTGCGAATTATCATCCAAGGTCACGGTTTTATGCTCGCTCACCGGGGTGTGGAAAAATTCGCTGTACACCTTGCTACTGGGTATGGCGGGACTGTTAACGATTTGTCGTGGCGCCGGTGAGCTGGGCGGCCACAGCATCAGGGTGGTCACAAGCACAAAGGACGCCGCTAAGGCTGCGTACCAAAGCGTCGCTGGTTTTTTTGGCTTGCGCTTGGTTGCGGGCTCGGCGTCAAGGTGAGCAAGCTGACTGTCAACAAACGCCGGGTCGAGTTGTGCCGACAATGCCCACAGTTTGTTTACCTTAGTAAAGGTTTCACGGTGGCGGGCACTTTGGGCGAGCCACAGGGTAAGCGCCTCAGGGTATTGGCTGTCGTTGTCATGATCCAGTTGCTGCTCATGGAGCGTCAGTAGCCACTGTGTGGCTTGTTGCTCAATGACAGTTTCATCATCACCGGGAAGGGTCATATCAATATCCTTTCTGCTCATGCTTAAAGCTCATGCTTAAAGCTCATGCTCAAGTTGTTGGTAGCAATGACGAACTGCACGTAGAACGTATTTTCTCACCATACTGGTCGATATTTGCAGGGTCAACGCGATCTCCTCATAGCTTTGTCCGCGCATCTTATATAACAAAAAGGCCAAGCGGCACTTGTCTGGAAGGCTCGCGAGGGCTTTTTCCATTTCTTTAAGTAATTCGTGATTATGATGGTTTTGCTCCGGCCCCGTTGGCGCACACAGCTTAGGTAATTCATCACTGTCACTAACATAGTGATCAAAGGGGCTGCGAGCCTTACGCCTTAGCTTATCAATGGCCAGGTTAGTGGCTATTTTATATAGGTATGCGGCTATATAGCTGCTTACCTTCTCTTGCTCTAAGCCCAGCAGCTTAACAAATGCTTCTTGGGCAATGTCTTCGGCTTCACGCTTATCCAGCCCCTTGGCCATAATGTGGCGAATGAGTTTGCGTTGCTGCTTTAAAAACAGCTGCTCTACTTGCTGGCGTCTATCTGATTCATAGTTGCTTTCGCTGTTCGCCGCTTTGCGCTTAAACGATAATAAAGATGGCATGGGTACGCATCCTGCTATTCCTTTTATTTAGCGTACGGCGAGCCTTAAGTGCAGGCCCGCCGCCTTGATTTACTCAGACAACGTAGCCACTCGACTCACTCGTCCAGAGTCACTCACAGTGCGTAATTGCACTGATGCCGAGGTGGTAAGTGGGACTGGCTGTTGGTAGTGATGCCAGGTCGCACCTTGATCTAAGGAGTACTCGGTATTCATCCCTGCAAAGCGAGTATTGACCACAAGCTTTCCGTTTTCGATGGCGCCACCGGGCAAGGGGATGCGGTAGTTTACGCCAGGCTGATGGGGTATTTGACCATGAATGTCGACTACTTGGTAATAGTCTAATAGTGGTAGAGCGTGCTGCCCCAGGGTGTTCGCAAAAGTGTCCCAGGCCTGCTCTGTTGCTAAGCCTTCAGCGGGCATGGTTTGTACCCAAGCGCGCTCGGCGGCTCCGAGTAACTTCGGAAAGGTCATGTAATCAAGGATCTCAGGGGATTTTTGATTTTCACCAAAAAGTTGCGCCTGAATGCCATCAATATTTTGCTTACCCGTGGCGCTCAATGGCAGCCAATTTTCTCCCCAGGGGACCGGGTTGCCGAGCTTATCAGACTCGGCATTGGCATAGATATTAAAAGGGCGATAAGTAAAGGTTTTTTTGGTATCCGTATAGCCCGCCCAATGATAACCCACCTCGTCCGGGTGCTTATTGTAGGCTAAATCGAGATACATATTAGTGGCATGCGCGAGCACCACTTTATAGCCTTGGTTGGCAAATTTATAGGCTTGATGCTCATTGCCCCAGCCCCAAACGTTATTCCAAAACACCGGGTATATATTGCCATAATCGACGTTGCCTGTGCCGTTATGAGAAAGCACATCGCCCCAGGTAGCCATATCAAAGCCATGGCTATTAATGATGTCTTTCCAGCGCGTGAAAAAGTAGTCAAATAGTTCGGCGTCGGTTTTCCCTGCTGTTGCTGGGTTCGCCTGCACGGCCGGGGATTTGGCCCACCATTCATTTGCGCCTAAATGCGGCAGCTCATCGCCACCGCCGTGTAAGCGTGTGCGCTTAGCATCGGGCACCGCATCGTACATAGCGCGAGTCTCTCTGACCACATGGTTGAGAAAAGTAAAGGTGCCCTCTAGCGCTGGGTTGACAAAGTTGTCGGTGTAAAACTGCGGGGTGTAGTATTGAGACTCATCGAGTGGGTCAATCAATCGGTATTGATTGGCGGCAACCGGATCGGTGTCTTTGTATTTGTTATATCTGTATTCCATGGCTTTGATGGCGGCGCGAGCATGGGCGGGGAAGTCATACTCAATAATGACATCAATATGGCGGTCTGCCGCGTATTGCAGAATTTCTTGAAACTCTGCGACGCTATAATAGCCCCAGCCTTTGCCAAGGAAGTTTTGCTGGGCGATTTCAAACCCTTGGAACTGTGGCTCGGTGCCTAAGTTAGCCGCGACTTTATCGGCTGGTTTGTTGTCGATGCCGTCACCGGGCGCAAATTCATTGGCTGCGCCCATAAAGGTATGCAACATCGTGGTTTCTTCAAGGTCGTGTCCGCGTTTGGCACCAAACTCAGTGAGCTCCGGCAGCCCAGGTATTTCTAAGCGCCATCCCTCGTCATTAGCAACATTAATCTCAAATTTATTGAGCTTATAAAACGCCATTAAATCCAATAGTTTAAAAACAGTTTCAAGGGATTGAAAGTTACGCGAGACATCGAGCATCATGCCTCGATAAGCAAAGCGAGGGGCATCTAAAATGGTGCTTGCTGGCAGCACTGCATTATCAGCCAAGGTATTTGAATTAACAGCATTTTTGTATACGGATGTAGGAATTAATTGGCGCAAAGTTTGGATGGCGTAAAACACCCCTTGAGCATCGCGACCGGTGATAGTAATACCGGAAAATGCATCTATCTCAAGGCGATAACCGCCGGCATCCGGTTGGCCATCGTTGTTGGTATCGAGCTGAGCATCTAGTTGCAAAGTGATATGGTTCGGGCCATTTTGCGCAGCGCCATTAATGGCAAAAGAACCACTGAGAATGTCGCCGAGCGCCGTTTGTAAATAGGCCGCTTCCGTGGCCAAGGCGGAGGGCGCCGAGATGCCGGTTAATTGGCTCATTAGGGTGAGAAACTCATCGTTTTTATGCTCGACTGAATAAGGCTGTGGCACTAACTGATGTTGCAAGGCTAAGGGAGAGAGCGCTGTGGTGTTCTCTGTAAATCGCAGTGCCGTGGTTTGCACTGGCATGGTGTCATTGCTGGCTTGAGTGGTTTGCTTCGGATCGCTGGGGTCCATGATGACATTCACCAGCACAGCCTGAGGCGTTTGTCCGTCATAACTGATATGAAAGCCAGAAGGCGAGTCGTTTTTAAGCATTTGCCAGTACTGAGCGATTATCTCTATCTCTCGCGACTGCCCTGGTTGTATGGGCTCAAAGCCAGGTTGCGGCTTTAACACAAAGTAATCGCCGCTTTTGGCGACATCGGCATTATCCAAACTGAGGTTTTGTGCTGCTATATGCTGACGCGCATAATCGCCATTAGCATCACCGCTTGGTAACACACTGGCTGGGGGGCGCACTGAGCTGAAATACAGTGCCCATCCAGACTCTGAAAGTGGCTCCGTGCCGTTATTAGTAATGGTTAAACTGCCAAGAAAGATATTCTCGCCAATTCCGTGATCGACCACTTGCCAGTGTAAATCGAGGTTATCAGGATGGGGCTGAGCAACGGCTAACTGGCTCGCGCTCAATAAGCTCAAGCCTGCCAATGCGAGTGTGAATGTAGATAGTTTTGCAACCATGAGGGCTCCTAAGACGTTGTTATTGTGTAGTGAGAGCGAGTACCGCAAGTGGCTCTAGTGCTATAAACGTCTTAGCGTTAAGGTTTGGGAATAAAAAATAGCAATAAGCCCTAAATACGTATTTAGTACTAGGGCTTAAAAGGTTAATACACCGCTATTTCATCAATGTATAAAGGCAATTTGGGGATTTGTATATCCTGAGATTGCTTACTATTGATGGCACTCACTTTGAGGTAGCGTACACGCGTGGCCGCAAAAGAGAGAATCGACATGGGCCCGGGAGGTTGCTGAATGTGGGCCAGCGGTTGCCAGTTTTTGTTATCGTTAGAACCCCATATCTTGATGCTTGTTGGCGGATGCAGTTGTCGATGACGACCGCTGTTATAGCCTATTTCTACGCGCTCGACTAAGGTTGAGCTGTCTAAATCGATGACCGCTTCAAGGTCGCTATCATAAAAAATAGCGTAGTCATTGACGCTGTAAAATTGATCATAGGCGAACTGACCGTCTTGCAGCTTAGTGGCAGAGCCTTCTGCTGGCGGATAGCTAAAGCTTATTTCTTTCCCCAGTGCGAGGTGCGGCGCTAAGGTAAGCTGTGCGTCTCCTACTAGTTGCCCGAGCGGCTTTGCAAAACTACGCGCCCGCACGCGCGTGCGCTCGCTGATAATAATAGGTTGCTGATAACGTAACGAGGCGAGTGTCGGCTCGCTGCCATCGAGGGTGTAGTAAATCTCGGTGCCTTCGATATCAGTGCGCATGGAAACCTGTAGTTGCTCGCCTATTATAGTGCTGCTGATGGTGGGGTTGTAGGCGCTGGTGGCGGCATTTATATGCATTTTTTGGTAGCGCTGCATTAATTTGGGTAAGCGCTTTTGGCTATATTCAGACCACGATTTATCTGCTTTTGCAGACCATAAGGTTTCGGCCAACGCACTTAAGCGCGGAAAAACCATATACTCGGCGTGGCGCGGTGTTTTTATATATTCCGTCCATAAAGCACCTTGCGCACCAATGATGAGCTCTTGTTGCTCGGGGCTTAGATGGCTGGGCTGGGGCTCATAATGATAAACGTTTTTGAGTGTGGAAAGGCCGTGAATGGCCTTGGGCTCATCGAGGTTACGCGATTGATAAGCGTCAAAGTATATATACTGATAGGGGCTCATTACCACTTGATGGCCCAGTTTTGCAGCGGCTATTCCTCCTTGCGTCCCGCGCCAAGACATCACCACAGCCCCTTCTGCGACACCCCCTTCTAAAATTTCGTCCCAGCCAATCACTGTTTTGCCCTGCGCTTGAACAATATTCGCGACGCGCTTTATAAAGTAGCTTTGTACTTGCTCAGGCGTGCTGAGCTGGTGTTCACGCATGAGCTGCTTTACAAAGGGGCTGGCGAGCCACTGCTTTTTAATGACTTCATCGCCGCCAATGTGAATATATTGGCTAGGGAAAAGCTCGGCCATCTCTTTATACACTGTGCTTAAAAATGCAAATACATCCTCTCGGGGGCAAAGTACGTCCTCAAAAATACCAAATTGGGGTTGTACTTTGACCGGTTGTTGATGGCAAGAAAGTTCTGGGTAAGCGGCCAGCAAGGCACTGGTGTGCCCGGGAATATCAATCTCTGGTATTACCTCAATATGGCGGGCCTGTGCATAGGCTATCACTTCTTTTACCTGAGCTTGGGTGTAAAAGCCAGAAACGGGTTGCTGATCAAACAGCGGTTGATAGTCATAGGTATGACCGACCACAGTATGAGGGCGGGTGGCGCCAATTTCAGTTAGTTTCGGATAGGCATCAATGGCAATGCGCCAGCCTTGGTCATCGGTTAAATGCCATTGAAAGACATTAAATTTATGCATAGCTAACCAATCGATGTAGCGCTTTACAAAATCGACATCGAAGAAATGGCGGCTTACATCTAAGTGCATACCACGGTATTTAAAGCGCGGCTGATCGTTAATGGTCACTTGGGGGACAGCCCAACTGGCTTGGTTTATAGGCATGCGCGATTCTATCTCTGCAGGAAGCAATTGCCGCAATGATTGCACCGCCCAAAATAGTCCCGTTGGCGTTCGCGCGCTTATTTTTATGCTTTGTGCACTCACTGCTAGCCGGTATTGCTCCTCGGCAAGCCCGCTATCCACAAGATGCAGCGTGATGACATTTCCTTTGCTACGCGTTTGCTTGGTTATAGGCAGTAAATAGCCTGTGGGCGGGCGTAAAAACTCTGCCAAATACTCAGCGACTGGCTTAGCATCGGGGTGATTAAAGCTTATTTCGGTCTCCTGAGTGAGCTCAAATTGGCCTTGTGCATAGGCAATATGATGGGGTTTTGGGGTGATCTCGGCATACGCCTGTTGGCAGCTAAAAAACAACGCGAATGCCACCAAGGTGCTGGATAAGTAGTAAGAAAGGGTACTGTCATTCATAGTCAATTCCTGAGAAAAGCCCGCAACAGCGGGCTTGGGTGTACTAATTGGCACTGGGCAAAGCGCTAATTAGTAGGGGAACATTAAAAGTTAAGCGTTAATGAGGCACTCACTGTGCGCCCCAGAATAGGTCTGGCGTAGTAATAGTCATAGCCCGCTTGAACATCGTTCACGGCACGTGGATTGCCTTCAGTTAGGCCTAGCTCGTCGGTGAGGTTTGTCGCTTTAACATGCAACGCAGCGGTGTCGTTAAAGCGGTAGTTAACGCCCATATCCACGGTGGTATAGTCGGGAAGAACAAACTTATTTTCGCCATCGGAATAACGCTCACCTAAGTGGTGGATGGTTAAGTACACATCGCCATCGTCAAAATAATAGGTTGGGGTGAGTCGTAGTTGCACCTTCGGAGTGCGCTTAACCTGTTTACCCTGCCAATGTGCAAAGGCGCCCGTGAAGCCCTCCATTTTTGGATCTTGTACCACCCCGGTTAAGGTCAGCTGTACATCATCCAAGGCTTGCCATACGGCCTCGAATTCGACGCCATCGGTAATAGTGTCAATTACTTGATTAGCGACTTGGCCATCACTGCCGGTAAAGTTACGTTCAACTAAGTCATTAAATTTAGTGCGGAATAAGGTAACAGAAGCGCCCAGATCCGCACCCGAGTAGCGGGCCCCAAGCTCTCCAAAGGTCAGGTTTACACTGTCGTTAAAGTCTGCCTCGCTGTGGGCATGAATATTCTGACCAAAGCTCATTAAGCGTGGCATTTCAAAGGCATCTGCATAACGACCAAAGGTCGATACACTCTCAGAGAGGCGGTAATTAAAACCTATGGTCCAGGCTGTCTCGGTTTCACTGCGGGTTTTCGATAAGAATTGCTGCGAAGGTGTATCAACGTAGTTATTAGCTAAGTTGTTGTCGGTATCGTTGCCATTGTCGTCAAATGCACCCTCTACCGACTGTGCAAACTCGGTGCCCGACGCAGTACTATCAAGCTCTAGCCACTCGAGGCGAAGGCCGCCGTCTATACGCAGATTATCCGTTACCTGAAATTGCTCATTGATAAAGAAAGAATGCGAGGTACTGGTGCCAAAAGCGGTCGCTTGACCCCATCCGGGTGCATACCCTGTCGAGCCTCTATCGGTGAGTTGACCTACCACCTGTTGGTTATTGTCTACGGCAACGATATCGAGCAACCGGGCGTTGTCTTTTACCTCGGTAAGGAACTGTGATTGCCACTGATCAACCGGCAGTGCATCGGCATCAACATAAGCAAATAGCCAACCCATAGTCACTGTATGTTGGTCGCCTTCATAGGTAAAGCTCAGTTTATTTACGAACTGCTCGGCTTGATATTGTGAGTACAAAGGGTAGCTTGTGGTGACCAAACCATTACCATTAAGGTTACTGACATCTGTCAGTAGCTCACCGTTATCCACGTAACGATATCGCGCTGCAACAGCGCCCTCATCGGCGAATTGTGTCAACATTGCGGTGACATCTTGCTGGCCTAGGCGCTCGTTGGCATTGATAAGCGTGGAGTTATCAAAGTTCAGCAGGATATACATGTCATTCTCAAAGCGAGAGTAACGCCCAGCGGTGTCGAGTAACCAGCGATCGTTGAGCTCCCAATCCAGGTTATATCCTAAAGTAGAAAACTTAGTATGCTGCCCATCTTTAAGGTCTCGGGTTTGATAGCTGCCATCTTGTTGCAAGTACTGTAACAGCCGCTGGCCATTACCTATTAAGGTACCATGTTGCGGATCGACACCGGGGATGCCCTCGGGATCATCTTGGTTTTGCAGGGGGATGGGCACGAAGAAAGTGGTGTGATCGTTTAAATGCTTGGCAGATAAAGTTAACTGACCTTTATCAAACTCTCGAACTAAACTCATGCGCAGCTGGCCGCCATGATCCGCCGTAAATTCGGTATCTCTGACCCCGTTTGAGCGTCGATAAAAACCGCCCAACGACATTTTCCAATCATCGCTAATAGGGGTGCCGTAAAAGAACTCACTGCGGTACATGCCATAGTCGGCGGTGGTTAAGCGAATGGTAGCTTCTTCAACGCTATCGGGCTTGCGGGTAATAAAGTTCACCAAGGCAGCCGGACCATTGGTGGTTAGCAAGCCCGAGGTGCCACCGCGAACCGCTTCCATATGCTCGATAGTGATGTCTTGGCGCTGATAAAAATCGACCCAGACGCCGTCGTAGACCACCGGTAGCCCATCTTCTTCCACGCCTATATAGCGAAATCCTTCGCCGCCGCGAAGACCCCGTGGAGCGACGTTATTGTTGGTTTCACCACCAGAGTCCTCAACCCAAAACCCGGGAACGGTTTCCAGTAAGTCTGCCGTGCCGAGCGGTGCTTCGCGGGCGAGATCTTCGGCGCTCAAGGTAGTGATAGACACCGATGACTCAAGCTTAGTTTGCCCACGCCCGCCACTCCCTGTGACCACTATGCGCTCAAGGTCGAGCAACTGCTTTTTATCGGATTGTTGTTGTGGTTCTGTAGCGGCGAACGCTTGGCTACTGAAAAGTACACTGCTTATAGCAAGCGCAATAAGGTGTTTTTTATACTGAAGTGTGTGCTGGTTCATTTTGGCCCCTTCGTTTTTATTATGAGCAAAACCAATGGTTTTTGGATTTGTAAATCTATTAACGAACGAGGGCGGCGTTTTAGGAATGCGATTTACGCAGTTATCTCAATTAACGATCGAATGCTTGAGAGGATAAGAGCGTTACATTCAGCTGAATTGGCCGTTTATTATATGCGAATGTCGATAATAAGTGGGATAGGGGTTCATACTAGATTGGATCAAGCATCTTAGCAGATACAGTGGCTATATCGTTTTTGAACATATAGCCACTGAGATAAAAGCCTTCGTTTTACCTTTGAACTGGTGCTTGCACGCTCTTAATCAACGTTTTCTTAGGGTTGCGTCTGAACAATAGCGTGCCCATCATAAGCAGTGATAGTAATGATAGCGCTCCACTGCTTCCCTCTTGTTTATCCTGATCGGGAATCGCTTGACCAACGACCTCAAAGGTCACCGTCTGCACTTGAGAATACTGTGCTCCATCATATACGCGATAGCTCACTTGATCTTGGTAAGATACTTCACCTTGCGGCTCATAGGTAAATAGGCCTGTATCTTGCTCAAATTCGAACTTACCTTTTGACGGAGGAGTAACTACCTCGTAAGTCACGGGGTCATGATCAGCGTCGGTGGCTAAGAATTTGCCGCTTAGCGTACTGCTGTAGTAGGTGTCAAAACTGGCGTTTTGTCCTTCAGGAGCGGTGTTACTGAACTGAATAGTTGCCACGGCGGCTTCTGTGGATTCCAAGCCGTCAGTAACAGTAAAGTTAAAGCTAATAGGCTCTAAACTATTATCGCTCGGCACGTAGCTAACTTTTCCTAAGCTATCATTAAGTAACGTTAACTCACCTTCATTAGGCACAGTGGTCAGAGAGTAAAGCAGGGCGTCACCATCTGCATCCTGTGCAGCAATATGAAACGTACTTTCGCCACGCCAATGCATGGTGAATGTTTGATCACTTGTTTGTGGCTTTTGATTAACTAGCTCAATAGTAATGACTGCTTCATTAGACTCAATACCACCTAAAATTGCTATAAAGCTAAAGTTATCTTCACCAATAAAGTCTCCATCGGGCGTATAGGTAATAAGCCCCTCAGTGCGATCCATGAAGGTCACATCACCATGTTTAGGTGGCTTTAACACGAAAAATTCCGCTTCCTGATCTGTGGTTGCAGTTAAGCTCGCAGTGAAACCTTGTTTTGCATGAGTAGACATACTTTGCCCGAGTGCTTCTAGATTGGTATTTGATGTGGGTGTTTGGAATAGCGTTACCATGTCTCCCCCAACCAGGTAATGGGACTTACCTTCAAATTCAAAATATGAGACATGGTGTGGATTAGAAACTGGCTGACGCCATTTAATTTCACTGTTCGTTAAATCAAAAAGACCAATGTGATCACTACAGCTAAATGCAACTTTAGTATTGGAAATGGTAGAAAGGTAATCGATAGGTTGAGTGCAAAGGTTACTGATTGCTGTGGTGCTAAGATCCATATTTACAGCAAATAATTGGCCCTGCTCATCTCCAATTAAAAGGCTCTCACGTTCTTGATATATGCCTTTGGCCAAGGCTGTAAAACCTTGCTCTTGGCTTGTTTTTAAGACTCCTTTAGTAACATCAAAAATATGCACTTTGCCGTCCAATATAGCGACAACATCAGCGTTGCCGTCTTTATTATAATCGTGAACTTCGATGTGCTTGATATCCGCCCAGTTATTTCCTAGCGATGGAGATGTCTGTTCTATTTCGCCGTTAACACCATTGATTACGTATATAAAACGCCCAGGAGAGCCGGTATGCGCGATCCCACCTGAGGTAATTATTTCGATTTGGCCATCGTTATCTATATCAGCGGTTTTAACGGCATGAAGAGGTGAACCCCTATCAAGCGTTTTGGTGAACTCGAGTTCACCGTTTTGACCATTGAGAATGTAAAGTGCGCCATCATAGAGCTTGTCGGTTGCAACAAGTATCTCATTGGTATTGTCTCCATCAATATCAGCAATACTTAGGTCATGTAGCCCGGTCACAGCTTGGCCTCCAAATGGAGATTGTTCAGCGGTGGACCATTCAAGTTCATATGTACTAGCGTTAAATACATAAATAACACCATCATCATAACCACTGTTGGACTTGTTAGAGATTGCTATGATTTCTAGCTCTCCATCACTGTCCACGTCAGCGATTTCATAGGCGTTGAATGGGCCAGAGATATCCTTAGTTTTGGTTTCTTTGTGTTTTGTCTCTAAGTCATAAACGTAGAGGTGATCCGACCCCGAAGATGAATAGCCTCCCCCCCAAAATATTTCCATTTCAGAGTCATTATCAAGGTCGCTGATCATAATGTTGGTAACACCGTGGTCAGGATTGGCAAGGGACCACAAGCGTTCACCCGATGTTGCATCTAGCGCATGAATACTGCCCCATTGACCATCACCGTATAGCAATTCTTTCTTACCATCGCCATCGATATCAAAGGTGAGTAATGCATCAATATCTAAGTCAGCTTTATAAGACCAAACCTTGGACTGACTATCGATATCAAAAGCTTGGATGTCGTACCAAGATTTAGCCGTGATGAGTTCGTCACTGCTGTCTTCATCCAAATTGACAGTAGTAAGGTGGCGACCAAAAGATTCATCATAGGACCAAATTAATTGCTCAGGTTGCTCTGATAGCTGATAAACATGACCCGTGCTAAAGGCAATTTCCAGAGCCCCACCGGCAACAAATTGGCCAACGGCTGCATGCTCTCCGCCAAAGTTATAACTGGCAAGCAACTCTTTAGTACTGATGTTAAATATGTTTGTTTGTTCTGTGCTAACAGCAATTAATTCATCACTACCGTTATTATCAATATCAGCTAACAACAACTGCTGAGCTGATTTTGTTGTCAAGCTCTCGGTCCAAATTTGTGCTGAGAGGTTGTACGACCATATGCCGTCGTCTGTACTAATAAAAAGTAAGTGATTGTCAGAGGCTTGATCAAAGGCACCCACTAGATCAATTACGGCTGCAGAGTTAGGTGTTTTCTCCTGATGGTTTATAACGTATTGATTATCTTTGAACTCCACGATGGAAATTTTGGTGCCTGCGCCAAAGCCATCGCCACTGGCAAACGCTAAATTCTGTTTGTCGTTGCCATCGAAGTCACCAGAGTAAAAGCCAGAAGCTCCAATTCCTGAGCCATAGGTATAAAAACCCCACACTTGGGATAATGTATTTGTTATATCACTATTGGCGGTCCTGATTTTATCTGCCTGTAATGTATTACTAAAAACTCTTTCCTGTTTGTCCTGAAACAACTCTTGTGACAGCTGCTTACGCTCATAATTTATGAGTTGGTCATTGTTTTTTACATTCAGGCCTTGGACGTTTGTGGCGGTATCTATCGCAGCGTAGGCTCCATAACTGTTGATCAAGCTGAAGCTCAAAGTTGATACCAGGGCGGTGAGTAGATTTATTTTAGTTGGTCTGAATATCACTGCAAATATCTTCCATTCTATGCATGTTGGGAGTGGGGTCATAACTACGACAAGCCAATTAAGCTAATTTAAAGAGCGTGAGCTGAGTGAAATTAGCACTCGCCTAGATACGTAAGTTAAGTTTTATAATTCAATTAACAGCTTATTGGTACTTGTATTTATTCCAAAGGGCTGGGGGGATCTTCACTTGGTGGGTAAACATTACCTTAACCACAGCAAAAACTCCTTGTAAGTCATACTAGTCCCTAGTTCATACTGTATTCATAAAATCGGCACCGATTGTACCGACATAAGAAATAAAGTGAAGAGTAATTACCCTAAAATAGTATGAGGGACGAACCGAGAGGTATCTTTGGTGATGGGGCCGTCATCTTCGCGAATAGTGAGGCCGCAACTTTGGTGTCCGACGACCCAAGAGCCGATCAAGGTGTGATTACCGGCAAACACGGGTAAGGGTGCTAACGCTTGAGTAATAAAGCCTTCGCTACCGTAACTACCGCTTTGGTGCACACGGCCCTTGTCTGGATGCACCCAAGTGATATTCTCGCCTTCGCGGCTAAACAGGGGTTTATTCACAAAGCCTTGCTCCAGCCCATCGCCTTCTTCACCGCTAAAGTAGGCGGCTAGGAGATTCGGGTGGCCGGGAAACATTTGCCACAGCAGCGGTAATATGGCTTTATTCGATAACACAGCCTTCCAAGGCGGCTCGACAAACAGGGTGTCGGTGCTGAGCACATGGGGGGCAAAGTCGTCATGCAGCAACTCTTCCCAAGGGTAAAGTTTAAAGAGTTGCGCGATAGGAGCATGTTCTAGGTCAGTGAGCTGGCCGTGCTCATCAACGCCAATATCTTCAATAGCCATGCGCGCCGTGGGCATGCCTGCTTGATAGGCACAGTCCTGTAAATAACTGACGGTGCCTTTATCTTCAATGGAGTCGCGACTGTGGACAAAGTGCAGCAATTCGCGGTTAGAGAAGAAGTTAAAACGCTCAATGAGCGCCTCTTGAATACTATTGAATTGATCACTTTGCCGTGGCAATTTGCCTCTATCTACTTGCTGTTCCAGCCACAGCCATTGGAAAAAACCCGCTTCATAGATGGAGGTGGGGGTATCGGCGTTGTACTCCAGTAATTTGGCAGGGCCGTTGCCGTGGTAACTAAAGTCCATACGGCCATATAGGCTAGGCTCTTTGTTGTGCCAACTGGTGGCGATAAAGTCCCAATACTGCTCGGGCAAAGCGAACTTGCGCAGCCAATACTCGTCACGTACAACTTTGTCGACCAATTCCAAGCACATTTGCTCCAGTTCATTGGTCGGTTGCTCTAAGTCGTTCTCAATTTGCTCTAGAGTGAATTGGTAATAAGCACTTTCATCCCAGTACTTTTCACCATCAATGCGGCAAAAATCAAAGCCGAAATAATCGGCCTGAGCGGCTAAATCCGGCCGCTCAGCAATAGGGTGGCGAAACATCTACCCACCAAAGCTACGTGATGAAGCACGGCGGCCAAAGCCTCCTCGGCTGCGAGTAACGCGCTTGGGCTTAGAAGCGTATTTAACTTTAGACTTTTTCACCATAGTGGTGCCGCGATTGTTGACTGAGCCAATGTAATCATTGTTGGCATTGCGGAAGCTGAAAAAGTCATCGCGTGAGCGATAAAGGGGCTTCGCACCTGAGTAGTAATTTCCCCCTAAAAACGCGTATTTTTTGCGTTTTTTCTTCTTCATAAGGTCTAAACCTTCATCCACCGCCTCAGCGACGGCGGCGATCATAAAGCCTGCCATAATGGGTCGCCAAATACTGCCTTCTTGCTCACAGCGCTCAAACCCGAAGTCATTTTCACAGAGGTTTTCATTGGCGTACTTTGGCGCTTCAATATCGTGATTAGCCAAGGCCTGTTGGTATTGTGCTTGGCATACATCGCGTTCGACGCCAAAGTCGGTGCAATCATCTACATCGGTAAATAATAGTGCTGGTTCTTCAGGGTCGGTGCAGCCACTCAGTCCGGCACTGGCACCGAGCATAAGTGTCAGTTTAAGTTTGCTAGTACGTTTCATTGCCGCCTCCTTAGTAGGTGATACAGGCAGCGTTGAGAATACCGGTGGCCAGTGAAGCAACCCCTAAAAATGCCCCTGCGCTCATATGCCCCTGAGCAATTTTTTCAGACAACTTCGGCATGTATAAACGCACTAAGAAGAAGGTCACTAATTGCATAATGCCAGCGATAACGCCCCAGATAGCAAAGTCTAGCAGCGAGACCGAGTTCACCGCTGCACTGGCAACTGGAAGGGTAAAGCCAATGAACGCGCCACTAAACGCGGTGGCAGCGGCGGCATTGTTTTCCTTCATCAAGGTCCATTCGCAATGCGGGGTGATAAGGGTGTAAATGAATAGAAAGGCTAGGATAAGTAGGTAGCCTAAACCAAAGTACATGATAAAAGGGACAAAGCCCTGGATGGATTCCATGATCATTATTGTGCTCTCACTGCAATCGTTATTATTGTTCGGGCGCAGCAAGCTGCGCTAACTCCCTGTGCAGTAGCTTATCATCACCCACGTTAAGTTCAATAAGGCGTTTTAAATGAGTGGCACTGTCAATATCCATTTTTACACAATGTAAGCCAATGTGTTGCGGCTCAATGTGAGCTACTTCAGCAAGCATATCAATATCAACATCACTGCCAGATAGGTGGAAAATAAGCTCTACACTTTGACCTAACTGTGGGTTGAAGTCATCAGGATGGCTTACCAAAGCGCCATTTAAGGAAAGATCAAGTAAATGACAGCCATGGTGCTGGTTATTAAATACTACTAGGGCGGGGCGTTGAAAAATAACACGAGTGAAGTTTCTGCGGTTTTCCATAACAGTTCCTGTATTGGCGCGTCTCCCTCCAGTGTAGTAGCCAGCCTTGAGGTTGTCCTTGGCTGTGAGTGACTTTTTTCGCTATTTCAATAAGCTAAAAATATCACAATGGTCATCAAGTAGTGGCGCGTTAGCGCAATCGCAGTGTATACATCGGTGGATGCCAAGGGCACAAAAAAGCCCCATCGAGATGGGGCCTTTTTATGTGGTTAATTAACCAATCTTTTTATACTTAATGCGCTTCGGTTGTGCAGCCTCGGCACCTAAGGTTTTCTTCAACCACTGTTCATATTCGGTGTAGTTACCATCGAAGAAGTTAATTTGGCCTTCGTCGCGATAATCAAGAATATGAGTGGCGATACGGTCTAAGAACCAGCGGTCGTGCGAGATCACCATGACACAGCCAGGGAACTCGAGAATTGCATTCTCTAACGCCCGCAAAGTTTCAACGTCTAAGTCGTTGGTTGGCTCATCGAGAAGTAATACGTTGCCGCCTGCTTTTAGTAGTTTGGCTAAGTGCAAACGGTTGCGCTCACCGCCGGAAAGGTCTTTGACGTATTTTTGCTGATCATTACCTTTAAAGTTAAAGCGTCCCACATAGGCACGGCTTGGGAACTCAAAGTTGCCCACTTTCAACACATCTTGACCGTCTGCGATTTCGTCAAATACGGTTTTACTCTCGTCCATGTTGCCACGGAATTGGTCAACGGTGGCGAGTTCAACGGTTTCACCTAGGGTGATTTCACCACTATCAGGCTTTTCCTCGCCGCTGAGCATTTTGAATAAGGTCGATTTACCAGCACCGTTGGCACCAATAATGCCGACAATCGCTCCCTTAGGAACGCTAAAATCAAGGTTATCAATAAGCACACGGTCGCCAAAGCTTTTGTTTAAGCCCTGTACATCAATGACCTGATCACCTAAGCGCGGGCCAGGTGGAATAAACAGCTCATTGGTTTCGTTACGCTTTTGATAATCGCCTTGTTGTAGTTCAGCAAATTGCGCCATACGCGCTTTTGATTTTGCTTGGCGACCTTTCGGGTTTGAACGTACCCACTCAAGCTCTTGAGCGATGGATTTTTGTCTTGCTTTCTCTGCTTTTTGCTCTTGTTGCAGACGTGCGTCTTTTTGCTCAAGCCAAGAAGAGTAGTTGCCTTCCCACGGAATACCTTCGCCACGGTCCAATTCGAGGATCCAGCCGGCCACGTTATCAAGGAAATAACGATCGTGGGTTACCGCCACTACAGTGCCTTCATAATCATGTAGGAAGCGCTCTAACCAAGCGACAGATTCAGCATCTAAGTGGTTGGTAGGCTCATCGAGAATAAGCATATCTGGCTTTTCAAGCAATAAGCGGCAGATTGCTACACGGCGACGCTCACCCCCTGATAAATGCTCAATCTTGGCATCCCAAGCTGGCAGTCGTAATGCATCTGCCGCGCGCTCTAGGGCGTTATCAAGGTTGTGGCCATCGTGGGCTTGAATAATGGCTTCAAGTTCGCCTTGCTCTTTGGCAAGCGCATCAAAATCGGCATCTTCCATGGCATACTCAGCGTATACTTGGTCAAGGCGATCAAGGGCATTTTTAACTTCACTGACCGCTTCTTCTACAACTTCACGCACTGTTTTGCTTTCATCAAGCTCAGGCTCCTGAGGAAGGTAACCAATTTTAATGCCAGGCTGAGGGTGTGCCTCACCCTCAAAATCTTTATCCACGCCGGCCATAATGCGTAGTAAGGTCGATTTACCTGCGCCATTTAGGCCAAGTACACCAATTTTTGCGCCAGGGAAAAAGTGCAGAGAGATGTCTTTTAAGATGGTGCGTTTAGGTGGCACCACCTTTGACACGCGACTCATCGAGAAAATAAACTTATCAGGTAAAACCATGAAAGGAGCCTTTACAATGTGACTAATTTAAACTGCCGTTATTGTAGAGTCTCTATGGTGAAAGCGTCAACGAATGGCCCGTTAATTTGCCAATAATATGGCCACTCCAGCCAGCGCCAATAAACCGCCCACTATCATACGCCAAGTCACCGGCTCGCGTTTAAAAAAGCCAATCGTCATGACCATCAGCGGGGCAGTGGCAAAAATAGTTTGTGCAATAGCCGGGTCGGTATGCTGCACCGCCGCCAATTGCAGCCACAAGCCAACGAAGGTGCCGAAAAAAACAGCCACCAGCAGCCAGCGTTTGTTATCAATACCGTGCAGTCGAATGGCTTGGTATAGGTCGCTGCGTTTTATAATCATTACCAGTAAAGCCGCGCTCAATGTGCCGGCAAGGAGGCGAATAAGGGCGGCCCATAGGCTACTCATCGACTCAGTATTCATAGCCCCTTTTGACATCACCATGCCACTGGCTTGGCACAAAGCCGCAAGTAATGCGAAAGCCACGCCTTGAAAGTAAAACTTCTTATCAACTGGGGGCAAGTGGCGTTGAGGTAATACCGCGAGGATCACCCCCACCGAAGTGATGGCGATGCCCAACCAGGCCAGTAGCGGTAAGTATACACCCAACAGCACAATATTAAGTATGCCAGTTAAGGCTGGAGCGAGAGATTCGATTATTAAGGTTCGTGCTGGGCCAATACTGCGCAGGGCGCCAAAGTAGGCGCTATCGCCGATGGCAATACCGATAACCCCACCGGCGATAAGCCAGCCCCATGAGGTGAGCTGCACTGGCATGGCGCCATCGCCAAGTAGCGCCATGGCAATTACCATCATTAAAGAAGCGAGTAAGCCTTTACTTACATTTAGTTGCAGTGGTGAAAGGTGATGACTGAAGCCTTTGTACAATAAGGTAGAAAAAGCCCAAACCACGGCTGCACTGATTGCTGCAATTTCACCTATACCCATCATCGACTCTTTGTTAGTTAATCGCGGGCATTATTGCAGTTAACTCATCCACTGCAACTTTATTTTGGACGTCTAAACATCTAGAGGTTGAAATTTACAGTGTGGCGTTCATAATAGCCTCTTATCTTCTAATTCGGAGTACCGCCATGCCCATTACGGTTCAAGACGCTTTGCCAGCCATTATGGAACTGCGCCAAGAAAACGTATTCGTGATGCCAAAAAGTCGCGCTCGGACTCAAGAAATCCGGCCCATGCGCTTGGCTATTTTGAACCTGATGCCGAATAAGGTGGAAACCGAAGTGCAATTTATTCGTCTGCTGGCGAATACGCCATTGCAGGTCAATGTTGACTTGCTGCGTTTAGATACGCACCGCTCTAGCGCTAACTCAGAGCAGCATCTGGATATGTTTTATCAGTACTTCTCAGATGTTAAAGACAACAATTACGATGCCTTGATTGTCACCGGCGCGCCCTTGGCCCACTTAGAGTATGATGAAGTAGGGTATTGGTCGGAGCTACAAGCGTTCTTTGATTGGGCGGAGCACCATGTGACCTCGACCCTATTTAGTTGTTGGGCGGCGCACGCTGGGCTTTTCCATCATCATGGACTTAAGCGTCAATTGCAGAAAAATAAGTTGTGCGGAGTGTTTGAGCATCAGTGTTACTTTGACCACGCGGCGTTAACCCGAGGCTTTGACGATCGCTTCCTAGTCCCGCATTCGCGTTATGGCCATATTGATATTGCCGCGATAAACGCCTGTAAAGAATTAGTCGTGGTAGCAGGCTCGCCCAAGGTAGGTGCTTACTTACTTAAGAACCAAAGCGGTTCGCAGGTGTATATCACCGGACACCCTGAATATGATGCCGATACCCTGAAAAAAGAGTATTTACGTGATTGCGACAAAGGCGCTGACGCACCGATGCCAGAAAACTACTTCCCTCATGGCGACCCAGCGCAAGAGCCCTCGAAAACCTGGCAAAGCCATGCCTTTTTGTTATTTTCGAATTGGCTTAATTACTACGTTTACCAAACCACTCCCTATGATATTAATCTGGTTAGCCAGGATGTAAGGACTAACAACTATGCCGAATAAACGTGATGCATTAACACTGGCCCTCAACGAGCGCATTTTAATTTTAGATGGCGCCATGGGTACGATGATCCAACAGCATAAGCTCGAAGAGCATGATTATCGTGGTGAGCGGTTTCAAGATTGGCACGTGTTGGTCAAGGGGAATAACGACTTATTGAGCCTCACTCAACCGCAGTTAATAGCACAAATTCACCGTGAATACTTGGCAGCGGGCGCCGATATTATTGAGACCAATACCTTTAACGCCACGACCATTTCCATGGAAGATTATGACATGGCGAGCCTAAGCCGTGAGATTAACCTCGAATCGGCCCGACTGGCACGCGCGGTGGCCGATGAATTTACCGCTCGCGAGCCACACAAACCGCGCTACGTAGCCGGCGTACTGGGGCCAACATCAAAAACCTGCTCGATCTCACCGGATGTTAATGACCCGGGCTATCGCAATATCACCTTCGATAAGCTGGTGGCCGCGTATATCGAATCGACCCTGGCGCTGATAGAAGGTGGTGCCGATCTGATTTTAATTGAAACCATTTTCGATACCCTCAATGCCAAAGCCGCTTCCTTTGCGGTAGAAGAAGCGTTCGAACAGGCTGGAGTGACTCTGCCGGTGATGATCTCCGGCACCATCACCGATGCTTCGGGTCGAACCTTGTCAGGGCAAACCACCGAGGCGTTTTATAATTCCATTCGCCATATTAAACCCCTCTCCATTGGCTTGAACTGTGCGTTAGGGCCAGACTTGCTGCGTCAGTATGTGGAAGAGCTGGCCAGTATTTGTGAAACCTACACCTCGGTGCACCCCAATGCGGGGCTGCCGAATGAATTTGGCGAATATGATTTAGAAGCCGAAGAAATGGCACAAGAAATCATCGACTGGGGGGAGCAAGGGTTTATCAATATTGTTGGTGGCTGTTGTGGGACCACACCCGAGCACATTAAAGCCTTTAGTGATGGGCTAAAAAACACCACTCCACGTACTTTGCCCGAGCTGCCGGTGCGCATGCGTTTAAGTGGCCTTGAAGCCTGTAATCTCAATTAAGGGGCCAATAACATGAATAATACTGCAACTTTTACCAATGTCGGCGAGCGCACCAATGTGACCGGCTCGGCGCGCTTTAAACGGCTGATCCTCGAGGAAGATTACGAAACCGCGTTAGAGGTGGCACGTGAGCAAGTTGAAAATGGCGCGCAGATTATCGATATCAACATGGATGAAGCCATGTTGGACTCTAAAGCGGCCATGGTCACCTTTTTGAACCTTATCGCCTCAGAGCCCGATATTTCGAAAGTGCCCATTATGGTGGACTCGTCGAAATGGGAAGTAATCGAGGCGGGACTAAAATGCATTCAAGGCAAGGCGATAGTGAACTCTATTTCCCTCAAGGAGGGGGAGCAGCCGTTTCGTCACCAAGCCAAGGTATTAAAGCGCTTCGGCGCCGCCGTGGTGGTGATGGCCTTTGATGAAACCGGCCAAGCAGAAACCGCTGAGCGGAAGTTTGCTATTTGCGCGCGCTCTTATCGCATCCTGGTCGATGAATTGGGATTCCCGCCAGAAGATATTATTTTTGACCCCAATATCTTTGCCGTGGCCACCGGCATCGAAGAACATGACAACTATGCCGTAGAGTTTATCGAAGGAACTCGCCGCATCAAGGAGAACCTTCCCCACTGCAAGGTATCCGGTGGTGTGTCTAATGTCTCTTTTTCGTTTCGAGGCAACAATCCGGTGCGCGAGGCTATTCACTCTGTGTTCTTGTATCACGCCATTCAAGCCGGAATGGATATGGGTATCGTCAATGCCGGTCAATTAGCGGTGTATGACGATATTCCCTCTGAGCTGAGAGACGCCGTTGAGGATGTGATTTTAAATAAAGATGCCGGCGCCGGAGAGCGGTTGGTGGAATTAGCGCCTAAGTATTCGGGCATGGCGCAAGCGGAGAAGGTTGAGGATTTACAGTGGCGTAGTTGGCCGGTGGCAAAGCGCTTAGAACATGCTCTGGTTAAAGGCATTACAGATTATATTGATGAGGACACCGAGCAGTGCCGACAGCAGTTTGCTAAACCCATCGAGGTCATTGAAGGGCCGCTAATGGATGGCATGAATGTGGTGGGTGATCTGTTCGGGGCCGGGAAAATGTTTTTGCCGCAGGTGGTGAAATCGGCGCGGGTGATGAAGCGCGCGGTGGCCTATTTAGACCCTTATATCGAAGCCGAGAAACAAGAGGGTGAAACCAACGGTAAAATTGTCATGGCTACGGTAAAAGGCGATGTTCATGATATTGGCAAGAATATTGTTGGCGTGGTGTTACAGTGTAATAACTACGAGGTGATCGACTTAGGGGTGATGGTGCCCGCTGAAAAAATCCTACAAACCGCGATAGACGAAAACGCCGATATTATAGGCCTGTCCGGACTTATCACTCCCTCGTTAGATGAAATGGTGCATGTCGCCAAAGAAATGAAACGCCGCGATTTTACTATTCCGTTGCTGATTGGTGGCGCGACGACGTCAAAGGCGCATACCGCCGTAAAAATTGAGCCCCAATATGACAACGGTGTGGTTTATGTTAATAACGCCAGCCGTGCGGTGGGCGTTGCATCTAGTTTGCTAAGTAAAACCGCGAAAAGTGAGTTTTTGAGTAAAACTAAAGCAGAGTACGAGCGAGTGCGAGAGCAACAAGCACGCAAGAAACCCCGCTCTAAGCCCATAGGTTTGCAACAAGCTCGCGCCAATCATGCCCAGCTGGATTGGCAAAACTACACTCCGCCTGTGCCTAAACAGCTAGGAGTCCAAGAGTTTCACTCGGTGCCAGTGAGCACCTTACGGCAATATATCGACTGGACGCCATTTTTTATGACCTGGTCTTTGGCCGGCAAATACCCGCGTATCATGGATGACGAGGTGGTGGGTGAGCAAGCGCGCTCATTGTTTGCCGATGCAAATGCAATGTTGGATGAGTTTGCGCGCCAAGGCAGCATTCAACCAAAAGGGGTGATTGGCTTATTCCCAGCAAACCGCGTCGGCGATGACATAGAAATATACCGCGACGAGCAGCGTGACGAAGTGATTTTACGTTCGTGTCAGTTACGCCAGCAAACGCACAAAAAGGGCTTTGCTAACTATTGTTTAGCCGACTATATCGCGCCTAAAGGTGTTGCCGACTACTTTGGCGCCTTTGCCGTGACCGGCGGGTTAGAAGAAGATGACTTAGCCCAGGCCTTTGATGACCAAGGTGATGATTATAATAAAATCATGGTCAAAGCGGTGGCTGACCGCCTTGCAGAGGCCTTCGCAGAATACCTGCATGAGCAAGTGCGTAAAGTGTACTGGGGCTATGCCGCAGACGAAGCGTTAAACAATGATCAGCTCATTCGTGAGAACTATCAGGGTATTCGCCCTGCGCCAGGCTATCCAGCGTGCCCAGAGCACACTGAAAAGGCTAAGATTTGGGAATTACTGAACGTTGAAGAGCGCATCGGCATGAAACTGACGAGCTCCTATGCGATGTGGCCGGGTGCCGCCGTCTCGGGTTGGTATTTCTCACACCCTGATTCGAAATACTTTGCCGTGGCAGGGATTCAACAAGACCAAGTTGAGGACTATGCTAACCGCCAAGGAATGACGCTAGAGCAAGCTGAAAAGTGGCTAGGCCCGAATTTGGGGTATGAAAGTGGAACATAAATAGAATGCATTGACTTATTCAGCCTGTATTACTATTTAGTTTTGTATGCAGGGTTCTATAAACCGGGTCCTTTTTTAGGTATTTAATGGTTTTATTTTTTCTTTTTGTAAGTTAGGCTTGAGCAAAGGATTTTAAAGTGAGGTCAAGGAATGAGCTATCAACCTTCAAGAGAAGTATTTAGTAAACCGAAATCTGTCAACGCCCAACTAGCAGAGTTTGTGCGAAAATCGCCTACCTGTGAGTATCCAGCAATATCGTATTTGTCAACCGAAAAATATGCGGGTTTGATTTCAGAAAGGGTCAGAAACCCTTGGAAAATAAACCAAAAAGAAACATATTTATGTGGCCCCAACGCTTATCTTTTTTGCTTGGCGACAAGCCACAAAGAATATTATGTGAAATATATGCTGGATTTGTGGACTTTTGGCGAAGCAAGTATTGCAGGCCTATATGTCAAGCCTTCTAATAGCTGCCTGAACTTTAATGTCCAACTAGCTAGTGAATCAGGAGATATCTCTGCTGAAGACTGGGTTGCACTTGCCAGCTTACGAGATTCTAGCAATGCACTTTTTAGTTATGATGCTATCAAAGATGGTATAGCAGGAATTTCTTACCCTAGTGATATGCTTGAGTGGTTTAGGGGATCAGTATATAAGAGCTCTTCCAATCATGCGAGTATAAGTCGTAGAGGGGATGTACAAGATTTGATAAGAGCTCAGCGAGCTCAACGCAGTAATGCATTCGTGTGCATGTTAATCAGTGCGAAAGTAGTGCAACCTAAAGCCGCGAAAGTGAATGCACTAGCAAACCATTGGGCTATTTTGAGCTCAGACATAACAGTCGCGGGAAAACCTATCGACCTAGTTGATATGGCTTATGATGAATTATTGGAAGAAGAGCTGCAATTCACTCTAGCTACGTGGGGATATAGGGAAGGGAAGCTACCTGTGCATCAGCTCTATCCTCGAGGAATGGGGGCAGGTAATAAGCTTACAGTAAAAGACTTTCTGAATTATTTTTATGGTTATATCTGTGCAAAATAATGCGTATTTTATATTTATTAATAGCTTTTTTAATTCAAAGCGAAGTTAATGCCAGCGTAAGCTTGCTCTCTCAATATGAGCTCGATGGAAATCATTATGAGTCTATTGAGTATCATCCTTCAGGGGAGCAGCTGGTATTTACGTTGTCGGCGGATGTTACCTTTCTTCTAAACACAAAAACAGGTGATATAGATAGCCTAAATTTTTCCCATCAGGTGAGTCAACTAGCCGAAGATGGAGAGAACCTGTATGCGATTGTCGACGAAAAAGTTGTCAAAATCGGCGCAAAAAATAAAGTGTCTGAAGTTGCATCGGGCTATGAACTTAGCTTTCTAGGGGATAAGTTATTGGTTAATGATCATTATCTGATGGCTGGCACTTATTATAAAAAGAAAGGGAAGCCCTCACTTAAGATGAAAGAGTTGCCTGCGCCTTTTAGTATCAGAAAAGATAATAGCTTAGGCGAAAAAACAGCAGCAACAGTTGCTTATAAGCAAGGGATGTTTTTTGACAGTTCAGAGCTACAATTATGGGATTTACCTAGTGGCACATCAATCGCTAAAAAGGAGTTCAGTGGACGTATTTTTGCCCCTCACTTTGTTGATGAGAAAAACGCTTTGTTATTAGTGAATAATATAGACTCGCTTTTTTTATGGAACTTTAAAGAAGATGAGATTTTGGATAAGCAGAGCGACTATAAAGGTCATCGACTTTACCAGATAAAAAATACTTTACTTGAGGTAACCTCAGATAAGGTTAGTGAGATTCTCGTCAGCGATCAAAAGATAACTCGTGGTTTTGAGTGTCCGCTAGATGATGAAAATATTTATGTGAATTCAGTATACGCAAATGAAGATTTGTTGGTGTTAGAGGTTTTTCAATCGAATACTTCATACGCAAGAATATTCAAAGTTATTGAAGGCCAATGTGAGCAGGTTGCGATATTAGATGAACCTACTGAAATTAGGGTAAATCCTACTCGCAACGAGGTTGTTGCATTGTTTACTCATCCCGATAGTTATGAAAAATCGTTATTAAAAGTGTTTGCGGTGCATTAACGCTTAGAGTCTGCTTCAAGTAACTCTGCCAACTTCTGCTTTACTTGTTGCGCGCTGGTATCGGATGGTTGCTGAGATAGCCAGTCAACGAGTTCGTTGCGTACAGGGAAACCTTCTTTTATACAATGACTCTCATTTGCCACCCAGACATCGGCTGAGCCAATCGTGCCCCGGCCGTAGGCGCTGCATAGGGTGTAACCCTGAGCACTAATATGTTGTTCAATGAGATAGGTGTAGATTGGCGTGGCAATTAACATCAACACCAAGGTCACGCCGCACAGCTTAAACCAACCGCTGAGTAACCTATCACTTACTTGGGTATGAGTTGCTCGTAACCACAGTAAGTAGGTTAATACGGCAAAAACGGGGGTGGCCAATACCAAAGAAGGAGAAAAACTGCGCTCCCGAAAGGCCAGAACATGCTCTCCTAGGGCTGTACTTACTTGGCTCACTTCACTGAACGTTGCATAAGGGAGCAGTAAAGTAAGCACACAGAATAAAGCAAAAAAGCAGAATAGCTTTACTCTGTCCATCGTTGTACTTTGCACGTCACTCATTGTGCTATCTATATCCGCCAGAGTAAGGAAGCCCAAATAAACGGTGCATAAACCCGATGGGGTCTTGTTCGTACCACCGCTGCGCCCGGTCTATTTCTCTCCGTGCTTGCTGAAAGCTTTGTTTTAAATCGTTTTCAACCGCTCTTAGACTAGCCGCTATTTTTTCTGCTATCGCATCAGTATCAATGAATGTATAGGCCAAACCAGCCAGAGCTGCGCCAACCACAACAACGGCAATCATAGGGCCAACGGCGACGGTTGCAGCCGTTCCCACAACGGCAGTTACCGCTCCCCAGGCAATGCCTGATGATGCTGCTGCGATGGCAACATCAACAGATAAACCACCAATAAAGTCGTGCCATGTTTTGCTATCATCAATCAGTTGCTCCAAGGCATGAAACCCTGCAGAGATAAGAATCGTCAACACAAACCCTTGCTTAATAGAGCTTTGCGCTCCCAGCTTACCGATGCCGAAAGACACTAGTTTAGGGTTGTTGGCTAAGTATCGGGTTCCCGTCAGGTGTCTTCTGAGGCCCGAGTAGCCTTTGAAAATAATGTAGTTTTTTCCAGAATATGACTTCACTTTGAATTTATCAAAGACTGAACCGCTACGCTGCATCTCTAGCGCTATGGCTGTTAAGGCGGCCACATCCAGCCCTAATGGGACGAGCCCTGAACCATTTTTAACCCAATCGCGATGCGCTCGCCAAAGCTCAGGTACAATATTGGCGCGTTCCATAATTGATTCGAACCAGGCGGCGATTCGCTCATTAGAATGACCTTGGGTGCGCTTTACGTTCACAGCGTAATCAAAAAATTCCCTGTCATTAAGATGGATAAAGTTATGCTGGTTGGACTTTAATAGATGAGCGAGTTGCTGATCTCGCTGCTTGTTTCTTAATTCTTCTCTTGCATTGATGAGCATTGAGGCCTCCATGCTATGTTCCTTTTATCGCTATTCTCATACAAGGGCGCGGAACAGTCAATCGCCAAGCTCATGTCTTATATGAAATTTTATTGAATTGTCAGCTTGTTGCAAAACCCTTATTAGCCGAGCACAGTGTAATGCGCTGTAATGACATACCAAGAGGGGATTTGCTAACAATAGTGCATGTTTCCCTTTGAGTCTGACTTATGACCCTCAAGCAGTTACAACCGCTAGTCGCAACCATTATTGCAGCGCCAGTGGACGCTGGTGTTGTTAAGCAACCTATTCATGCTTTGGTTAACGCGTTAGAGCAAGAAAGTGGTGTTTCGTCGCAAGCAGATATGAATACATCGCACGGAACATATACCGAGCATGGGGTGGCGATTTCTCCGGTACAAGCTGCACGCTGTTCCTTGGAGCCACTGCGCACCCAAGTGTTTATGCAAGGGGTAGCGGCGGCTATTAACGATAAAGTCCACGGTGATAAAGTAGTCCACATCCTCTATGCGGGCACCGGTCCTTTTGCCACCTTATTATTGCCCTACCTCGCATGCCACCCCGAATTACCGGTGCGGGTATCATTGTTGGATATTCACCAGGAAAATATTGAGGCGGTCAAAAAATTGGTTGCACGCTGGCATATTGGGCATTTAATCAGCGAATATGTGGTTGCTGATGCGACCTGCTGGCAACCTGACGCGCAAAGTCGATTCGATATCGTTATTTCTGAAACGATGACAGCACTGCTTCGTCGTGAGCCCCAGGTATGGATATTTAAAAACCTCGTGCGTTATCTGCAAGCACAGGGAGTGTTAATTCCTCAAGTGGTTTCTTTGCGAGCTTGGCTAGAGCGCGCTAAAGAGCGGGTTTTGATTGATGAGTACTTTCGCCTCGATAAAGCGGCAGCACAGCGCTTAGCGCGTGATGATATTACCGATATACGTGGTGAGCTTGTTATTCCAGCGCAGCATCAAAGTGACGACCATTTTACGCTGACCACGGATATCCAAGTTTATAATCACTGCGTTTTAAGCGAAGGGCAATCGAGCTTAACCGTGCCATTTTCAGTACCGCCGCAGGCAACTTGCCTTTTTGCGGGCGCACACGTTCCTTTTCACTATGCCAACCCCAGGCAGGCCGATTTCATATTCGATTTTCCACACGATAAACGCCTAGCCGCACACACCTTACCCAGCATTAATGACTGTGCAGATCTCGGGCTCATTTATATAAAGCGCGCGTTTGCGCAGTGTTTATGGGCAAAGCAAAACCAACAACCTAGATCACTTTCACCGTGTGATTGGCAAGGTGAGCTGTTTTTAACGCAGGCGTTAGGTATCCCCTTAGATATATGGTTTGCACACTTATTTAATGCCCCTGATCTGGCTAGTTTTGAATCTCGGCTACTACAGTGCTGCCCCGCATTACTATGCCCACAGCAAGTTCTGGAAATGAACCGACAGTTGCTTGCTAAGCTGCACAGGCAAAATGAATAACGTACAATAGCGGCAAAGAGTATGAATACCTTGGGATTATGGCCTTACCAATAGAGCAAAGTTACCCGCAACTTGTTGAGCAATTACATCGTGTGCCTATGTGCCTACTGCAAGCCCCACCTGGAGCAGGGAAGTCAACGTGGTTGCCCTTGCAGTTGCTTCGTGAAGGCCATTTTCGCCGCATTATTATGCTTGAGCCCCGGCGCTTAGCTGCGCGCAACATAGCGCGCTTTTTGGCTGCTCAGCAACAAGAAGCGGTAGGACAAAGCGTGGGCTTGAGATTGCGCCAAGAGACCAAGGTAAGCGCTGAGACGCGTCTAGAAATTGTCACTGAAGGGGTATTAACGCGCATGTTGCAGCAAGACCCCGAGCTCAGTGGTATCGACTTAGTTATTTTTGATGAATTTCATGAACGCTCCATGGCTGCTGATACGGCATTAGCTTTTGCGTTAGAAAGCCAGATGCTGCGTGATGATTTAAAGATCTTATTGATGTCCGCCACCCTTGATGGCGAGCGCTACCAACGCTTTTTTGATTGCCCACTCATTAGTTCAGCAGGTCGCAGCTACCCAATAGAGGAAATCTACCGCCCGTTAGCGCAGCCAACGCAGTGGCTTGAGGCTATTGCGCCCACCGTAATCACAGCGCTGCAAGAGCAAAGCGGTAGCGCCTTGGTGTTTTTGCCAGGACAAAAAGAAATAAACTATGTCGCCGCGCAGCTCAGCGGGCTGCCCAGCGATATTGAAGTCCACACCTTATATGGCGAGCAAGACAAAGCCGCCCAGCAACGAGCGATAGCACCCGCGGCGCAAGGTCAGCGCAAGGTGGTATTAACCACCAATGTAGCCGAGACCAGCCTGACTATTGAGGGCATTCGCATTGTTATCGACAGCGGTAAACGTCGCGCCGCGCAGTTCAATCTAAAAACCGGTGTGAGTGAGCTGAAAACCGTGAATATCTCACGCTCCTCAGCGCTGCAACGGGCTGGGCGAGCGGGGCGCATAGAGCCGGGAGTGGTCTATCGTTTAGGCAGTAAAGAGCAATTAGAGCGACGGGCGCAACATGATGCACCGGAAATATTAACCAGTGATATTAGTCCTTTAATGCTAGAGGCGAAGCTGTGGGGGGCCGATATCGAGCAATTACAGCTGCTTGACCCGCCTTCTGCGGCGCAGCAGCACCAAGCCTGCGAATTGTTACAGATGTTAGAGCTGATTGCCGATGGCAAGCTCACCGCAAAGGCAAGAGAAATACATGCTATGGGCAGCGATTTACGTTTTGCCCATTTGCTGTACCAAGCTCAGCAACGTGAATCTCAGCATCCTGGCTTTGTGCACCTGGCGGTGTATTTTGTCGCCTTGATGGAGGCTCGGGTGCGTATTGATGCTGAGCTTGCTACCGCTATCAGTGCGCAACTGCATCGTCCTCACCCAGCATTTACGCAACAACTGAAGTACTGGCGCCAGCGTTTATCCTTGCCGGCGAACAAAGAATTACCTATGCACTTGCTGCCAGTGGTCGTGGCGTTGGCCTATCCTGACCGTCTAGCCAAACGGCGTGGCTCGGGTATGTTGCTCAGTAATGGTGCGGGGGTGAGTGCGCATCCGCAGTTGTGGTTGGATGAGCAGTATGTGGCCATCGCCGATGTTGGTGGCAAAGATGGCCAGCATATTTTTAGCGCCACCGCCTTTTCCCCGGCCATGCTGCAAACCCATTTGCCACATTTGTTTAGTGAGCGTCAAGTGTGCGAATTTGATATCAAATCAGGGCGTTTCATTAATGAGCAGCGCCAGCAATTGGGTGCAATCGTTATTGCCACTAAGCCCAGTGGCAAAAAAATCGATGCCCAAATGAAAGTACAGGCATGGCTGGAGTTAATACAACAGCGGGGTTGGGAGCTGTTTCAGCATCCACAGTCGCAGCAACTACGAGTGCGTATGTTACTGGCTAGTCAATTGCTTGGTGGCGAGTTTACTCTCGCCGATGAGGTGCAGCTATTGCGCCAAGCTGAGCAATGGTTGGCGCCGTTTTTAGAGCATGTGGGGTCATTAGCGCAATTACAGCAGTTTGACTATCGGAGTGCTTTGCTCAGCCTGTTAGATTATGCGAGCCAACAGCGCCTGGAGCAGCTCTTACCAAAGTCAATGACACTGCCTTCGGGTGCCAGTCATCGCATTCATTATCAACTCGATGGTCCGGCCAAACTCAGCGTCCGTATGCAAGAGGTTTATGGTTGGCAGTCAAGCCCGGAGTTGGCGCAAGGCAAGCTGCCGCTGCAACTCGAATTACTCTCGCCGGCGCGGCGGCCGTTACAAATAACCCAAGATCTTGCGCATTTCTGGCAAAGTAGTTACCGCGAAGTGCAAAAAGAGATGAAGGGTCGCTATCCAAAGCATTTTTGGCCCGATGATCCGAGTACCGCGCAGGCCACCAATAAAGTGAAAAGTAGAATGTAACGCGGTTTGTTGTCTATATGCGTTTAGTTGCCCTATTAGGTTATGCGTACTATCGCGCCATGTTGCCATGGCTTCACAGACGTCTGGATAGACAAAATTTACTTTGCGCGATAATGCTTTCATAATAACTCTTTTCTGACCTAGCTAAGTGAGTACCGTGTTGCAACGCCCGTTATTACAGGTTCAAAATTTATCGCACCAGCTTGGCGAACATCGGGTACTTGAGCGCCTTAGTTTCTCGCTTGAGCAAGGGGAGTTTGTGGGCCTGTTGGGACCTAACGGGGCTGGGAAATCCTCACTGCTGCGCTGCATTTATCGTTATTACCACAGTCCGGCTGAGACTATTGCCCTTAATGGCGAGTGCTTACAGACTCTGTCACAGCGCTCATTGGCACAAAACGTGGCCGTGGTGCTGCAACAGCCAGAAAGCGATATGTCACTCACTGTTTATGAGGTGGTGACTCTTGGCTTATTGCCCCAGGGGGGCATGTGGCGTGCATTAACGCAGGAGCAAAAGCAGCGTGTCCATCAGGCTTTGGTGGATGTGGAGCTGTGTAACTTGCAGCATAAACCTTTAGCCCAGTTATCGGGAGGAGAGCAGCAGCGCGCTCATATTGCTCGGGCCTTGGTGCAGCAGCCGCAGTTACTGATCATGGATGAGCCCACCAGCCATTTAGATATTAAATATCAAATAGAATTGATGGAGCTGGTGCGTTCGTTAAAGCTAACGGTGTTGGCGTCATTTCATGACCTTAACTTGGCCTGTGCGCTGTGTGACCGATTGTTGATTCTTAAACACGGTCAACTGGTTGCAGATGGTGCGCCAAAAAAGGTGGTGACCGAGCAACTGCTCAGTGATGTTTTTGGCGTTTGCGCAAAAGTCAGTGGTCATCCGCAGCAGCCCGATAAATGGCCGCTGGTACAATACTTTTACGGCTATCAAAGGCATCAGCATGACGGTTAAATATGTTTTATCTCTGATTGCAGTACTTTTGGTTTTTGTGCTTAGTGGGTTGTTTGCACTTAAGCAAGGCGCCGTGAGTCTAAGTTGGCCGCAACTGTTAGCTGTATTCAGTGGCGAGGACAGTGATTCGCTGTGGCAGCAAATTATTTGGCAATTGCGCAGCCCTCGTGTTGGCATTGCCTTTCTAGCGGGTGGTGGATTGGCGTTGGCAGGGGGGATTTTACAAACGGTCACACGCAACCCGTTAGCGGATCCCTACTTGTTTGGTATCTCCTCGGGGGCAGCCCTGGGCGTGGTTGTGACCATGGTGCTTTTTGGGGTTAGTGCCCCTGTGCTGCTGAGCCTCAGTGCCTTTGCAGGCGCCATGCTGGCCGTGGTGTTGTTGCTGATTGTGGCCTACAGTGTTCGCTATATGCAAAACTCCATCTTGGTGTTGGCAGGGGTAGCCTTATCTTTTGGTTTCAGTGCACTGACCAGCTTGTTGCTGTATTTTGGCGAGCCCCAGGCTGTGAGCGCGGTGGTATTTTGGACTTTGGGCAGCTTTTCCGGTGCTTCCATGGCCATGTTGCTACCGGTGAGTGTGCTTATGGGCGTAAGCCTCGCAATTGTATGGCTGTTACGGGCGCCATTAAATGCCCTGCTGCTTGGGGATGAGAGTGCCCATACCCTAGGTATTCATGTGCCGCGACTACGTTTAGCTATGCTGCTATTAAGTGCGCTGATCACTGCAGTGCTTGTGAGTGTGTGCGGTGGTATAGGTTTTGTCGGGCTGATGATCCCCCATTTGGTGCGAATATTGGCCCCTCGTGCAGGTAGTTATTTATATCCCGCAAGCTTTTTTAGCGGCGGGCTATTTATGGTGTGGGTAGATTTGGCCGCACGCACAGTGTTAGATAATCAAGAACTGCCAGTTGGGGTGATCACGTCAGCTATCGGAAGCATATTCTTTTTACTGTTATTATTTTCCCGTTATCGCACACAATAAAAAAGCCCCGCTCTGCGGGGCTTTTATGCATTAACTTAATGACGTTGCGGTTATTTCAGTTGCTTGGCTTGTCGGCGAATAGCCACTAACGCAAGGAACATAACTAGCCATGCTAGAGTGCCGCTACTTTGCTTACGCTTTGGCGGCTGTGAGTTGTCTACCTCAGCAGCAACCTCTATATTAAGCTCGCCTTGTGCGGTGGCTCCGAGTTCATCGCTTAGGGTGTAGCGCACTAACGCATTACCGCTAAAGCCATCAGCGGCGCTAAAGCGTAATGAGAAGTCACTGTTAATTACTACCTCCCCATGTTCGCTGCTTACTTGAGTTACTGTTAACGCTTGCCCTTCTGGGTCGCTATCATTGGCGAGTACATCCACTGTAACCGTACCTTGGTAGGCAACCGATGCGCTATCAGCAACTGCAACCGGCGCTTGGTTAGCGACAATGTTAATACTTACCTCGGCACTGTGGCTATTGCCTGCAGCGTCGCGAATACTGTAGATCAAACGGTCGTTACCAATGAACTGGCTAGGTGTTTGGTATTGAATTTTGCCATCAATAATACTGGCATCACCCAGCTCCGCCTCGATGCCAGTAAGCATGATTTCATCACTCTCGGCATCAGTATCATTACTTAGCACATTGAGCATCGGCATGGTGTTCTCTGCTACCGTATACACATCATCGTTTGCAACCGGTGGCTGGTTCGCATCAAGAGCTATAGCCACCACACCAGGGTCAACAATGCTGCCATTGATGATGCCATCAGCATCGTTGGCGCCGCCATCTGTCAAAGTTAATTGTACGCACCAGTGACCGGCTGTCAGCCCGGGTTGCCAAAGCTCACTGCCTGGTGCTGGGCAGTAACCTTTACTACCTAACGCTGAAGCAACGGCGTCATCGCCTTGGGTATTCAAATCTTGCCATTGGTCATTGATATACTTGCGATAGAGTGCATTTTGCGGCAACGGCTGACGCTGCGGAAGTACAAAATCAACGGCAGCACCAGGCACCGGTAGGGCACTGACTACCACACCGTAAAGTGTGCCAACATGGCGTGTGTCTTCATCACTTGCGACCTGCTCTGGCATCAGCTCAGCCCCTGCACTCGCAGCATCAGCAAATATGCTGGTTTGCAGACAGTTGCCATATTCAGTCTCGACGATAAAGTTGTCTTCTTGCGCTGGTGTCGCTGCAAGTAAGTGACATACGCCGATGGCGTCTAAATAATCAGCAACGCCGTCACCGTCACTATCACGGTAACCTTCACTATCATCAGGGATCAGATCGCCGTCACTATCATTATTGCTCAAAGGCGGTAGCGTACTGCGCACATCTAACTGTAGTTTGACACTTTGACTGGCCGCTGGAGTGCCGCTATCAGTGACTTCGAGACTGACATTATAGATACCCGGAGTTAGATCACTGGCTTCGATAATAGCGCGTTCACTACTCGATTGGTTTAAAGGTAGTGCCGGGTTTATTTGCCACTGATAAGTATGAGAGTCATTGATATTCGCATCGGTTACTTGGGCTATAAGCTCAATATCCTGGTCGGCAACAAATAGCGTCATCGCTTGCGCATTTTGCTGTGCGGTTACCTTCACTTGTGGGGCAAGGTTACGCTGTGTAATCGTTACCTGGTGCTGCCACGTTGGGCCTCTATTGATACTTTCGTCCAGTGTTATCGTGATGGTTTCATCCTCTTCATCAAGGGCATCAGCGAATACATCAAAGTCGATGGTTGCTTGCTCAGAGGTGAAGCGTAGTTCTGCATTGGTAAGTGAATGGTCATCACTGCTGCTACTGCCACTGACGGTAAAAGGCACTATAAGTGGGTAGCTTGGCGCAGGACCGTTTAAGTAAGCGGTAATGCTATGACTGCGCCCCTCAGTGATAATACTTTGTGCACTCAAGCTTACCTGTGGATTGACTTCCACACGCTGTGATTGCAAGGCACTGCGACCTTGATCATCTGTAGCTTGCCAGTAAATTTTATACACACCTGGTTTGAAATACACTGGATTGTCTAGGATTCTAACCGCAATGGCTTTACCCGTTGCATCGACAGCAGTGGCAACACCAAGATTTACTTTCGTGTACAAGCCTGTGGCATCAACACTGACATCTGCAGGCAGAGAGAGTACCGGGATATCGTCGGCCATAGGGCCATCAAGGGAGAACCTGACCGTTGCTGTATCTGCTAAACCTTGCTCGTCGGCGATGCGATAGCGCAGTGTCGTGGTTTCATTAAGACCACCCGGAGGCGTATATAGCAGCGCGCCATTGTCGATAGCGACATCACCTAATTCTGCACTAGCTGTTGTTATGCGTAAGGTATCACCTTGATCTGGATCGCTGTCATTGCTAAGTACCTCAAGAATGTATGTGCCGCTGTCATTGCGCGTAAGGCTCACAGTATCATCATTGGCTATTGGTTTGTCATTGACTCCGGTGACAGTAATTTCAATAGCGACAGGTTCACTTTGTAAGTCACCGTCACTTGCTATCAAAGTTGCACTATCAGTGCCTTGAAAGTCAGTATTCGGTGTGTAAGTGAGGCTTAAGCCATTGACGAGTAGCTCACCCTGCATAGGCGCTGAAACAACTGTAATAGTGACTTGTTCTGCCTGTTCATCGTCTACTTCTAGGGTCACCGTTTTTGACGTATCTTCTTCAACACTGAACGTGCGAGTGATAATACGTGGGGCCTGGTTAGCCTCAGTGACTTCGATAGCAAACGCCGGGAGTTGCGCACTCAAGTCGCCGTCACTGACGGTAATTTGAATATTGCTAACGGTGTCAACATCGCTCTCACTGGGTGTACCTTGCAGTTGCCCTGTTGCGGTATCGAAGGTCGTCCAGCTAGGCTGATTGACGATCGAAAAGGTGAGGGCATCATCATCGGGATCTGATGCAGTTGGGGTGAAGCTATAGTTCTGCTCAATCGCAACCTTTGTATCAGGAGTGCCGCTAATCGTAGGTGCTTGATTTGCTGCCGTTACCGAAATAGAAAATGCGGGCAGAGAATCTGTGGCTGAGCCATCCGAGACAGAAATAATGATATTTGAGTAATCACCAATATCAGCATCGGTTGGCGTCCCCTGTAGCTGACCATTATTGGAGTTAAAGCTGGCCCAGGCTGGTAAATTAGAGATGCTAAATGTTAGTGGATCGTTGTCTGCATCAGTTGCACTCGGCGTAAATGAATAGTTACTACCTACGTTTGCATTAGCAGCAGGTGTGCCAGAAATAACAGGAGAGCCATTGGGTGGGCTGTTTCTTGTAATAGTGGCTACATCAACGTATGTGGAGATATTGCCCGCAGCATCAAGTGCAGCTACCACAAAGTTATTATCGCCCAGTGTCAGCGGTGCCGACAGCGACCACGCATTCCCAGATACTGCAGATGAAGCCAGTGCACTGGTTGAATCAGCAGTGCCATCATCATTAGCATCAGCGTAAAGCGCGACATTGACACCGTTCTCGCTATGCGTACCAGCTACTGCTAATTGTGTGCTGGTGGTGCTCTCAGGTGCGCTTGGGGTGGTTACAGTTGGGCTTACTGGAGCTGTGGTATCGATCACCAACGCTTTATTAGCGCCTAGGCTGCCCGCTGCGCCAGGAGTCGCTAAGGTTAAGCTCGCGTTATTTCCGGCGCTATCACTCACCTGAGCCCCGTTGAGTGCCAACGCAGAAGTTGTTGTGTAATCAAGGTCGGCACTGGTATCACCAGCTTGCACCGTATAGGTGAACATCAAGGTATTTGTGCCAGAGCCAGAACTGTAAGCAATCGTTCTATCTGTGGCACCGGTTTCCAGTGTTAGACTAGGTACTCCGCCAGTGACATTAATGGCTTCGCTAAAGGTGACTCCGATATTAATTACTTCGCCAGCGCCGTAAGCGCCATCACTTGTTGTTGCACTGACTGAGGTAACGGTCGGGGCTATGCTATCTACTAATACTCCAGATAAAGCGCCAACGTTATTCAAAGTCACGTCTAAGGCATTACCTGCATTATCATTGATAGTTCCCCCTGCTAGGGTAAGTGCGGTTAAGCCAATACCGTTAGTATCTTCAAGTCCGGCTGCTAGGGCGGCAGTTCTAAAGTTCAACGCAGCTGTTCCTGAGCCGGACAGGTAATTTGCAGTGACAGTTGAACCACCGATATCAATAGTTAAGCTTGGCGTCCCGCCAGCTGTATTGACGGTTAAGTTTTCATTACTATTTAGAGTGAAGTCTAAAGTATCACCTGTTTTATATGTGCCATCAGCAGGAACAGATATGCTGGAGATTTGTGGTGCAACTACATCTACATTATGTGTTTCGCCGGAATTAAACGCAGGTACATAGCCATTGTTATTATTGCCGTTGCCAGAGTCATCAACGATGTCGGTATTGGCATTTAAATCTAGACGGATGCTGCCGGTACCAGCGATGTTGTTGACGGTGATGTTGACGCTCGAGCCACTGGATGCAGACACTGAAGCTATGTCACCACTTGCGGTCCCAGACACCGTCGTGAGTGTGAAATCATCGGTGCTGATATTATTGGCATTTTTACTGAAAGTGATGGTGTAGGTGATACTACTATCATTTGCAGCGGGAGTTCCCGCAAGGGCAATACTTGTCACACTTGGAGGAACATTATCTGCAGCGGTCAACTGAGCACTGTCGGCTGCGGTCAATGCGCCAGATGACGCTCGCAAGTTGAACGATTCAGCAGCGGTCCCGGAGAGAGTATAATTTAGGGCTAAATTGGTAAAGGTTGCCATCCCTGAAGAGGGGGTAACTGTTACGGTCACGCCATTGCCATCGTTGTCACCTGTGGCTGTCATGGTCACACTGCCAGCGCCATTAACCTCAGCTAATAGTATATCGGTGCTGTAGCCAGTGTCGACAACGCCAGCAGCATCTACCGCTGATACTTGTGGCACGGTCGTGAAGCTAGTGCTCTGTCCAGCAGGAATGGCTGTTGGCGCTGGTTCTGTATCAAAGCGCAAACGTGTGGCAACCACATCAGAGGTAATGCTATTAGCATCGACACTAACAAAATCTGCACCTGTCGCCTCATCATCAGCGGTTAACGTGAAGCTTTGTTGGTCGGCAGTGGCGGTGTAAATCAAGCTACTAAAGCTTGCAACCCCTTGGGTTGCGCTCACACTTGCATTACTGAGTGAGCCTGCTGAGGCCTCAGTCAAGGTCACTATTTCGGTAAAGTCTTTATCGGTATTACCAAAATCATCTACGGCTCTTACTTCTGGGGTGGTTGAGAGTACGTTGCCAGAGATACTGCCCGAAGGTTGGGTTCTAAAATAAAGCCCTGTGGCGGTGATATCTAATACCGAGCCGGTACCATTATCTACCAGGGTAGTGGTGCCCATTGTTGTCCCGGAAGACTCAATAACATTGCTTGAGCCATTAACGCTTAGTCTAAAAGTGCGTTTATCCACCATGTTGGTGTTTACATGGTAGTAGGCATTGATTACATAATCCTCTTGGGTGCCATCGGCAATGCTGATGTTTAACCCTGAGAAGGTCAACGTATTGGCAATGTAATTACCGACGATGTTATTGGCGTCAGGGCCGTTGAGGCGCCAAGTGGTACTGCTACGCTCATAATCGTTAGCTGTACCATTTACCTGCACTTGAATGCTTGAGATATTCATCGGTAGGTTATCGCCACCGCCATCAACAAGCGTAAAATCCAACACATCTACGGCTGTTGCCGGGCTGTTCGAGGTTGTTGGCCTCAACACCGGCTCACTGACACCCGCAGCAGGGATGAGATCGCCGTTATTCAGCGGCGCTTGCACAGTAACGCTGACATCTTGGTTTGTTGAGGTACCGCCATCACCATCACTGACGGTAACGCGCACTGTGCGCGTACCTGTAGTTGGGTTGGCGGTATCGATATTTTCAAAGCTGAGCTGTTGTAACAGGGTTTGTACTCGCGCCGCTGTGGCGTCAGTGTTGAGGTTGACGACAAAGTCGTTCCCCACAGCAATATTATTCAATAAGGTACCAATTATGGTACCAGACACGGACACATTACTCCCCGCTGTGGTGCCCGCTAGGTCTACCGTGCCTGAGGTATCTACAGAAAGTAAATCCTCAGCGCTATCTTTCCCTGAAACGATCGTGACCGTTAAAGCGCCACCGTCGAAGTTAGCGCTGTCGCCATCGGTTATGGTCGCGGCTGTGCCTTGGTCAAGGAGCGTTTGCGCACCAGGGAACAGGCTGACACTATCGCCATTGAGGTTGCCAATTGACGGCGGATTGTTGGTGATGGCAACAGAAGTGTCAAAACTGACTACGCCAAAGTAGGTGGCGTTTGGAGAGCAATTAGTACCCGTTACTTTGAAAGAGGAGATATTGGTATTATTGCCTGACAGTGAAAGGGTTTGGGTACCACCGCTCATGCCAGATTGAGAGTAAATCGTGGCTCCTGAATTATTGGTGACGGTAATATCGCAACTGCCGTCAACGTCAATGACTAGGCTATCTAAGTCGAAGTTTCCGTATGCACCATTTTTTGCAAAGATCAAATATGCGTTGTCGGGGAAAGAGTTATTAAACGCATAGAGCGCATTGGTTGTACTATAATGTTGTACGTAGGAGCTAGGTGGCGCAGTCGCACTCAGGTTGCCGTTGCTAGAGATGACCGAATTCGCACATTCGCCATTATCTGGAGCGCTAAGAGGGCAAAATGACCCTGCATTATAACTTGCTAAGACACCAGAGAAGTCTTGAAGGGCGGCCGTTGAAAAAGGCGATGCGCTTTCTATAGAACCTTGGACTATCTCTAGTTGCCAATCACCTTGCTTGCTTGCTGCACCTGTTAAATCATCTGAGGCGGCAATATCCGCTCCAGTATAAGCGGAAAATAGCTCAACAAATGCTTCGCCTTTCTTGCCTTTAGCTAAATTACAGTTGTAAAAGTGAATATCTGCATTGGCGTGTAGTTTGTTGCCCAAGCTTTTAAGCTCTACAAGGGACTGTTGCAACTGTTGAGAATCTATTCGCTGTTGACCAATGTGTATCTGGCCACTGGAGCCGTGACTTACCCAATGAATCGCAGAGATATCGCGGTAGCTTTGTAGCTTTTTATTCAGTTGCGTCATTATCGGGCTGTTATCATCAATTTCAATGATATCGACACCTGGTTTTAGTGCCTTATAAAAGGTAGATTTATCTCTCAGCGTTGCGTCAATCACCATGATTTCATGGATATCCTGTCCGCTTACAAGATTAGGCTCTGCTAAGGTTGAATTGTTAGCCTGTGCAGAAGGGGCTCCCTGGATAATCGCTAACTCTGAGTTTTCAAATTGCTTTGCTTTTAGTGGCAAATGGGTTGCTGTTGCGCTGCTTGTCTGCAAAGTAACTGGCTGTGGTGTGCTGCGCGTCGTCTCATTGCGTATATAACCGCTGTAGGCGCCCGCCAAAGAGGGAAGAGCACTTAAGCCCAAGGGCACAAGCATTCCTGCTAGTTTGTTGGCTTTAAATTGAATCATGGTTGTCTCCTTGGCTCGGTGTGGCGCAGATCAAGCTGGCTTGTGTGCCAGTTGTATCTTGCCAAAAGGCCATCTCGCTGTACTTCTTAAATAATTCTGGTGGTAAAATGCTGCGTCTTGGGGTGAACTGCACTTGCTTTTTCACGGTATGGAGGCCTTTCACGCCGATGTTGGCATCGAACTCTCCCTCGTCATATTCCACCTGATTAAAGTCATGGTCGAATGTGGGCAGAGCAAGAAATTGATAAACAAGTTCCATAGAGCGAGCTGGGTGCTGAGTGAGTAAATCGTAATCCAGCAGTAATAAACGCTCTGAAAACTCGCCGTAGTAAGCTTCTTTAAGAGCCGTCCACGCGCTGCCTAATGCACCTTGGTGATGGGCTAAAGATTCACAGCGGGTATAGACCGTTTGTCGACTCTGAGGTGAGTACATACGGCTATAGTCGAAGGGGTTTTTACGGTAAATACACTCGAAGCTATCCATCACCCAAGCCGGGTTGCGTACACAACAAATTACCTTGAAATCACCAAATAGCTCTACCAGTTGGTGCATACGCGCAGTCCAAATACGGTTAGTATCAAAGATAACGTCTTTATCTCTGTGCTCACTGTAATAACTGTTGGCTAGGCTTAGGCAAAGGTCTCGGCGCTTAGACTCGTTAAAAAACGGGGAAAATTCACTCCCAGCGCCTATTTGCTCTAAGCAGCTGCCCATAAGAGGAGCAATAGGGCTACTCATGGCGGCATGGAATTGCGGGTTTTGCCTGAGTAAACCAGCTAATAGAGTAGAACCTGAGCGGGGCAGCCCTGAGATAAAGTGATACTGCGGCATGACCTTCCTTAATTTGCAATGTGGTGCTGAAGCACCACTGAGTTTGTTCCTAATATAGAGTTAGCTTAGTTCCTAGATGGGAAAATACCTACTTCAGCGATAGAGTAATTCACTCCCAAAGTAGGTTGCAGAATACTAAAGCTCTGATTGCCACCTGGGCTTGTGATACTTGCTGTTCCGTTTATAGATACGCCTGCTAAGTTAACATGACTGCCGCTGTTAGCAGGAGCGTAGATCTTTTCAGGGTCGTCACCACGAGATTCACCGGGAATTGTTTTCGCGAGGATATACCCATCTTGTGGCGTTTCAGTTGTACCGTCAGCTGCGGTAGCCATCAGCGTTCCGGTGACATTGGTAAGCGCTGCAGTGAAGCTGTGTTGAGGAAGTTCAGTGACATTCAGTGTATGACGTTCGGCTCCATGAGTTTCGCCCATTTTCCAGTTAAACTGGCTTCCAGGGTGATTGCCTTCGCCCACAGCCGTGCGCCCACGTAAATCTGGCAAACCATAAGTGGTACGGCCGTCACCACCGTAGTTAGTGCCGAGTAAAGAAAATAATGCGGTGTTTGAACTGATAGACAGGAGCTGCCCAGCACACAGTGCCCAGCCGCGAGGGGCAAAATTAAAGCCAAAAGGTTGAATTTGTCCTAAAAATGCTTCCATTGTGGTATTCCTTATGCTTGCTGTTGTAAGAATTCTGAGTTGTTTAGACGCTCACCGGCATCTAAATGAATAAGGTGCGCAAGACGTTCGCCGCTGAGGACGCCAAGCTCGCAGGCGAGAATATCCAAACGCACACAGCCACTTTGACTGCTTACCACGAGTCCATGCTCTTGAGATATCATCACTACAGTGCCAGGAGCGACACCGTAATTTGGGTAATCGACAGCCGTGGCTTGAATAACTTCAATATGCATTCCTTTAGCTTTGCATAGCACACGACCAAAATGACCATTGCTTGCTCGCGTAAGCGCGTCAATTTGACCCGCACCAAACTGGCTAAAATCAAGGTCAATATGAGGTGGGGGGAGCGCTAATGACGACACTGAGGTGACATGCTGCTGCTGGCTATTTCCGAGCTCATTAAGAAGAGCGTCTAATGAATGTAACGCTAAATATGCGAATCGTTGGGTTAGGCTGGCATAGGTGTCTTCAGCGGAAATCATCACGGGCTCTTGCAGTACTACTTGACCACTATCAAGCTGTTCACTCATATGGTGCCAAGTCAGTGCGCTGTGTGTTTCTTGATTACGTATTTGCCAATAGATAGGGTCGCGTCCAGCGTACTCTGGAAGTTTGGAGGCGTGGCAGTTGATGATGCCACGGGGATAATGGCTCAACACGGAAGAAGGTAAGCGATAGCGAAAGCCCATAACCAGCGCTAAGTCTGCCGTAAAATGCGAAAGATGGCTGGGGATCAGGTGGAGCTTTTCTTTACACACAGCTTCAAAAGCAATGTTGTTAGTTGCTAGGGTATTTAACAATAACAAAAGTGCTTCTTTGCCTTGCTGATATTGACTCGGATCTGGGGTTATCACGCCCACCAGTTGCCCCGTTTGCTGTAGTTTCTCAATACAAGGCCAAGCGAACAAGGAGCTGGCGTAGATGACAATGCGTGGCTTAGTCATGGTGATGTACCTTAGTCACTAGGAATCCAGGTAAGCCATTGAGGCAATAATAAAATTTGAGTTCATCGCCTGATTGCGCCACGGTATCATCGGGATGACGGTCTTGAGGTTCAAAGTTAATACAAACAGATAAGTCAGGCAGTGGGTGAGTGATCCCAGATTCATACAAATTCAATGTTTCTCCAGCGAATAGGGAGATATCGGTGTATAAACTAAGGGTTTGCTTATCGGCCTTATCAGGCAGATGAGGAATGCGCAGCGTTGCTCCTTCAATGAGTTGTTGCTGCTCATTAATCTGTTGGGGGTCCATCGCTTTTAAACTGTCAGCGGTTAGGCTTATGATTTGTCCCAGCTCGGTGCGCTCGCTGGCAACCTCGGCTTGCAATTGGTGCTGTTCTTGTGGCGTTAAACCGTGCTGCTGCCACTGCTCTACATATTCCCGTTGAGCCACATTAAGCATGGCATGAATATCTATTCGTTCGGGGATAAGGTAGCCGGTGTGGCTCAGCTGCTTGGCAAAATGGCGAGCAATCGCTAGATGACCCTCACGACTAAAGCCATGCTGCATCGCCTCAACCACCACAAGATCAAATAACATAGGCGCGTTGTATTGACAGGCATCGCCGCAATATAGCTGGTGCACGTATTCTTGTAGCCCTAACTGGGCAAGTAGGTGATGCAGTGCCTTGATAGCACCGGGTTGTATATCGATAAAAGTGACGCGCAATCGGCGGCCATCAATACCCTGGCTTTGGTAATAACTCAATAAGGGCACTAATAAAGGAGCAAAAGGACCGCAAGCAGGGTAAGCGATATGCAGTTGTCCTTGCTCGTCATCTAAAAGCGCGGTTACCGCTTTATCTATGGCACGCAAATAGCGACTAACACGCAGCGTATCTTTGATAGTATGAATACAATAGTTAGGTGCCATCACCAGTCCATGCTGATGGATAAACTGCTGCCGGCGTTCATTGGCGGTAAGTTCTGCTTGCTCGTATAAAGCGCTAAAGTGTGTAAATAACGAGTTTAACTGCTTACTAACAGCATCTCGGTCAAAACTATGTGGAGTGATAATTTGGCGTGCTGTATCGACGACTAAGGCGTTAAGTGCATCACTCTCTAGGTGGATGGGTGACGTTGTAAGTTGTTGCTTGAGTAAACTTTTTTGTTGTTGGTGTGCAAATAGCCCAGCTACACTGCCATCCATAGCGGAGTCATCGCTACAGCTAGGTGTACGTGGTTGATGTGCAAAAGCGTGCATGACCGAAGTCCCTGTTTTATTACCCTACCACTAGCGTATACTGAGCATGAGTGATTACTCGTTTTTGTAATACAGTGATATATTTCACCTGCTTTTGGCTCAAAAAGGTGTAAACAAGAAGCTGTGTTATAGGTCATAAGCGCCGACGAATAGAGTAACAGACTGAGTATACCGCTCTCTTAGAGGCTGTGTTCAGTAACCCGTACTTGACCATAAAGGTTAATGCAATCATGGAGTTGTAAATGGCGGATAAAAACGAACAACATAAAAAACGTCAGCAAAAAGTGAAAAGTGAAGTGGATGCACGTATAGCCGAAGCGCAAACCGAACAGGGAGTGTTACAAGTGATCACTGGCAACGGGAAGGGGAAGTCAACATCTGGCTTTGGTACCGTTGCCCGTTGTGTTGGTCATGGCCAAAAAGCGGCGGTGGTACAATTTATTAAAGGCTTGTGGGAGTGCGGTGAGCGCAACTTATTAGCTCAGGTAGGGGTGCCTTTTGCGGTGATGGAAACAGGCTTTACGTGGGAGACGCAAAACCGTGAGGCGGATACCCAGGCAGCACAGCAAACTTGGCAGCAAGCTAAGGTTTATTTACAAGATAGCAGCATCGACTTGGTGTTGCTCGACGAGCTTACCTATATGATCACCTATGATTATTTAGATCTTGATGAGGTGCTCGTTGCACTACAAAACCGCCCACCCATTCAATCAGTGATTATTACTGGGCGAGGTGCTCATCGACGTTTAACTGAACTGGCCGATACCGTTAGTGAGGTTCGTAATGTAAAACATGCGTTTGAGGCTGGCATTAAAGCGCGTGCGGGGTTTGATTACTAATGCGTATCTTGATGTTGCTATTGATGCTGTGTACCAGCCTTAATAGCTATGGCCACAGTGAGCAGCGCATTATTGCTCTTGCTCCTCATATTGTGGAAAACCTTTATGCTATTGGCGCCGGCGAACACATCGTCGCGACCGTTGAGCACGCAGACTACCCGCAGGCAGCTCAGGATATCCCCCGTATTGGTGGTTATTATGGCATTCAAATTGAAAAGGTATTGGCACTACAACCAACCTTAGTGGTGGTGTGGCAAAGTGGTAACAAAGCCAAAGACATCGAAGCATTGAAGCGCCTAGGTGTGCCGCTGCTAGTCAGTCAAGTGGAAGGGCCATTAGATATCGCCAAAGAGATCCGTGCGATTGGCGAACTTACCGGCCACGCAATAGAAGCAGAGCAAGTTGCTGCTCAATTTGAGCAGCGCTATAAACGCTTAAAAGAGCAATACCAAAGTGCTTCACAACAGCGTAAAAAGGTGTTTTATCAGTTGTGGCCAAAACCCATGATGACGGTGAATAATAATACGCTGATCGGTAAAGCAATCGAGCTGTGTGGTGGTGACAACGTGTTTGCCGATAGCCGCGCTGATTATCCACAAATCAGTGTTGAAAATGTGCTGCTAAGTGCGCCGGATGTCATTGTTATGGCCGACGAAAAAGGGGCTGATAACAGTGCCATTAATTGGCAGCAATGGACCACGATCCCCGCCGTAAAACATAATCATATCAATAGCATTAATGCTGATTTACTGCACCGTTATAGCTTGCGCCTGCTCGATGGCATCGAGCAGCTCTGTACGGTAGTGAATAACAGTGAACAGCAAGCACATAGTCGCCAAGGCGACGCAGTACATTAGGTGCGAGCCTTTAGCGCGAGCTGATAAATGCACATATACTCGGTGTCCTTAGCGACACCCAGTTGGTTGGTTATTTTCGTCTTTAACACCGCCCCTGCGCGCTGCGCAATGTTGATGCTGGCGAGATTGTCTTCCAAGCAGTGAAAGTGTACGAAGTGTACATCTTCTCGCGCCCTCAAGTAGGGAATGATGTAAGCCAGGATACTGTCTATGACTCTGTGTCCCCGCGCTATATTCGCTAACCAGTAACCTAATTCACAGACTTGGGTATGAGGGTCTATATGCTTGATAGCGAATACCCCAGCAAATTCACTATGAAAGTAAATAGCGAACCATTTGGCGCCTGGCAACGGGCTGTTAAGGCGCTGCGTAATGTAGTGGTTGGCACTGGCATTATCAACGATATTGCGCTCCCACGGCATTGAGCGCGATAGATGTTCGCGGCTCTGCTCTACCGCATGGTAGAGCGCTGCTGCATCACTGCCACGCAGTAAGTCTAGGGTGATAGCAGAACTCACTACTATTGTTGTCGAGTTGTTGTCAATCATGGAGAGCATGGCCCTTCGTGTAAATAGCTACTATGCCATTTACCGCTTAGAAACTGAACTAAAAACTCCGTTATTACAAGCCGTTATAAATACTTATTGAAAACAACTTGGGGAGCAGTTTTTAAATCATATATACTGTATAAATAAACAGTGTTTTGGGTGGTGATTATGAATTCAACATTAGCCTCAATGCAGCATCAAGGGTTAATTTTCAATGCAAAAGCACAGAGCGAACAGGCAGGGTCGTGCCCGTTAACATACACACCAACAGGGTTTTCTGAGCTTGATACTTTATTGCAAGGCGGTTGGCCTGATGCTGGGGTGATCAGTGTTTTTAGCCAGCCGGCAATCGGTGAATTTAGGTTACTGCAAGCGCTACTAAGCGCGCAGCAATCGGGTTTAATTATCCTTATTAACCCCCCGGCAGAACCTTGTGCCCATTGGCTTGCCCAGTTGCAGATAGCCAGCGAGCGCGTCGTTATTTTACGACCAAAAAGTGACAGTGAGGCGCTGTGGGCGGCAGAGCAATGTGCTCGTAGCAGCAGTTGTGCCTTAATATGGTTATGGCAGGAAGGCCTATCCTTTACCCAAGTTCGGCGTTTTAACTTAGCCTGTCAGCAATCGCAAGCGGTGCTGGTCTTGCTCAGTTATAGCACCCAGCCTTGCTCACTGCCGGTACAGCTGAGTGTGCATATCTTGCCCTCTGACAGTGGTTTAACCGTGCGCCTATTGCGCCAACAAGGGCGTTTTGCCAGTGGTGAAGTACACCTAAGGCGCACTCAGCTATGGCCTTTTTTACATTACAGCGACCTTCATCAGGCTTTCAAGGGAGGCGATGATGATCCGTTACAGCATGTTGAGGTAGGCTGATGTTCTTGGCTGTGCACTTTTGTGATTTGCAATTGCAATGTCGGGCACTGACTGAGCCGGCTATTTTAGTGTGCAAAGATAAGGTGGTGCAAAGTAACCCGCCAGCACAACAGACTGGCATTAAGCCGGGGATGGGGCTCGCTAGTGCGGCGGCCCTGTGCAATACATTGGCTGTGTTTGCCTATGACGAACAGCTTGAGCGCCAGCTATTACAACAAATAGCGCAGCATTGTTATCAGCGTACTGGCGATATTATTCTATGTGGGAGTGACTGCTTAATTTTTGCGACCCACAGTATGCGGATGCTCTATCCTGATATTGAGCAGCTATTTGAGGCGCTGCAAGGGGTATTTAGGCAGTGGTTGCAACACTATCGCTATGGTTGTGCACCGAGTATTGAAGCGGCGGAAGTGTTAGCGCGTGCGGGCACTGAGATGATCACTGACAGCCCCGCTACGGCACAGCACCGCTTGGAACAGTTGCCAGTAAGTGCGTTGCGTATAAGTAGCCAATACCACCATCAATTGGCGCGCTTAGGCTTGAATACGATTGGGCAGCTATTAGCGCTGCCTAAGGCCGAGCTACGCCAACGCTTTCCCTATGAATTATTGGACTACATAACCCGTTTGCAGGGGCAGCTAGGGCATGTGCGTTTACCAAAAAAAGGGCGCTACTATCGCTTTTACCAACCTAGTCAGTACTTTCAGCGCTTGCAAGAGCTGAATTTTGAAATAGACGAGAGCGCGCGTTTACTCCCGGTGATGACCACCCTATGTGAGCATTTATGTGCTTATTTACGGCAAATGCAATTGCACACCCAGAAGCTGCAGTTTAGCTTTTATTTTCGCGAATTACCCACACAGCTGTTTGCGGTTCATAGTGTGGCACCACAAGGGCAGTTAGTACCTTGGTTAACTTTAGTTCAAGTTAAGCTTGAGACCCTTAGCTTGGATGCTCCCGTTATTGCCGTGCAATTAACATGTGAGCAATTCAGTGATGCCTTAGGTGAAAGCCAAAACTTATTTGATAAGCGCCAGCAAGGGCTGGCAAAACAGCAGTTGCTAGGGGTATTACACGCGCGCTTAGGGGCGCAACATTGTTATCACTTGCATTGCACCAATGCGCATATCCCTGAGTATACGCAAGTGAAGGAAAGCCCTTTACACAGCTATAGCATCTCCAGCTCCAGTAAAAAAACAGCCCCTCTGCGGCCTAATTTTTTACTGGAACCACAAGTGCTTAGCGAGCAGGTTTGTTTATTACGCGGCCCAGAGCGGATACAAAGCCATTGGTGGCAACAGCAATTAATTGAACGTGACTATTACATTGGTGAAAATGCCCAAGGGCAATTATGTTGGTTGTTCAAAGACAAGCATCAGGGTTGGTTTGTACAGGGGTACTTCGCCTAATGAGTGCTGTGCAATACAGTGAGCTCTTTTGTCAGAGTAACTTTAGTTTTCTCCGTGGTGCTTCGCACCCCGAAGAGCTGGTGGCGCAAGCATGTGAGCTGGGGTATCAGGCTTTGGCTTTGTGTGATGAATGCTCGGTTGCCGCAGTGCTGCGGGCGCATAGTTATATTAAAGAGCGGCAACTGCCGCTGCGTTTAATCGTGGGCAGCTCTTTTCATTATCAACACTTACATTTTATTGCCCTGTGCCCAACCAAAAAAGCCTACAGCCAGCTATGTCGGGTGATCACTAACGCCCGTCGGCGCACTGCCAAAGGTCATTATCAGCTTAGTGAGTGGGACTTGAAAACTCTGCAAGGCTGTATACTTATTTGGCTGCCCCAAGGCCAGGGGCAGGTGTTGAGTGAACATGACCTGCACTGGGGAAAGTGGCTTAAACGCCACTATAACAACCACCTTTACATAGGCGTACAGCGTCATCTAAGCAGCTTTGAACCCGAGTATTTGACTTATATCGAGGCCTTAGCGCAACATCATCAGTTAACGACTGTAGCCGTTGGTGGGGCACTGATGCATAGCGCCGAACGTTTGCCGTTGCAGCATGTGCTCAGCGCCATTGCCGCCGGGAAATCGGTCCCCGAGCTAGGCGCGGCCTTACTCACCAACGCGGAGCGCGCACTGCGACCAAAAGCTAAGTTAGCCAAGCTGTTTTCGCCAGCGCAACTCGCAGCAACAGTGCATATTAGCCAAGCCTGTACTTTCAATCTCGATGAGCTCAGCTATCAATACCCACATGAGCTAGTACCTAAGGGGTTAAGTGCCAGTGAGCACTTGCGTGCCTTGGTATCCGAAGGCGCGAACAAACGCTTTGGCGGGCCCCCACCGGCACACCTGCAAGCGCAAATAGATAAAGAACTCAAGCTGATTAGCGAGCAGCAATATGAGCCCTTTTTTTTAACTATCTACGATATTGTTTGCTTTGCCAAAAGTCGCGATATTCTTTATCAAGGGCGAGGCTCGGCGGCCAACTCCGTGGTGTGCTATTGCTTGGAGATCACGGCGGTAGATCCCCGACAAATTGATGTCTTGTTTGAACGCTTTATTTCCAAGGAGCGCAATGAGCCCCCGGATATTGACGTCGACTTCGAACATCAGCGCCGAGAAGAAGTGTTTCAATATATTTACCGCAAATATGGGCGGCAGCGAGCTGCTTTAGCTGCAACGGTGATCACCTATCGTTTGAAAAGTGCCATTCGCGATGTTGGTAAGGCGTTAGGGTTCAGTGAAACACAACTGGATTACTATATTAAGCAGCTTAATCACCGCTATGGCAGCGAGCAATGGCAGGCGCAACTGATAAAGCTTGGCCTTGACCCGGATGTGGCCATTAACCAACATTTTTTCCGCTTAGTGGATGAAATTCGCGGCTTTCCTCGGCATTTATCCCAGCATGTGGGTGGCTTTGTGATCTCGCAAGGTCCGCTGCATGAGCTAGTGCCAGTGGAAAATGCGGCAATGGCCGAACGCACCGTGATTCAGTGGGATAAAGATGATCTTGAAAGCCTTGCCTTATTAAAAGTCGATGTACTTGCCTTGGGAATGCTCAGTGCTATTCACCGCTGCTTCAAGTTACTGGCGCAACATTACCAACACCGTATCAGCATTGCCGATATTACCCGCCTCGGCGATGATCCTCAGGTGTTTGCGATGTTACAACGCGCCGATACCGTCGGGGTATTCCAAATTGAATCGCGCGCACAAATGAGTATGTTGCCAAGGCTCAAGCCACGGTGTTACTACGACTTAGTGATTCAAATTGCCATTGTACGCCCTGGGCCCATTCAGGGGGATATGGTACACCCGTTTCTAAAACGCCGTGATGGCACAGAGACCATTGCTTACCCCTCTAAAGAAGTTGAGCAAGTCCTTAAGCGCACTTTAGGGGTGCCGATATTTCAAGAGCAGGTGATTAAAATTGCCATGGTCGCCGCAGGCTTCAGTGGCGGTGAAGCCGACCAGCTACGTCGGGCCATGGCTAAATGGAAACGTGATGGCGAGCTGACTCAGTTTAAACGTAAACTCATCACTGGCATGTTAGCGCGCGGGTACGAGCAGCAATTTGCTGAGCGTATCTATCAACAAATTTGTGGTTTTGGCGAATATGGCTTTCCCGAGTCGCATTCGGCGAGCTTTGCGGTGCTGGCCTATGTCTCTGCTTACTTAAAATATTATTACCCGAGTGCGTTTTTCTGTGCCTTAGCAAACAGCTTACCCATGGGCTTTTATTCGTTGGACCAGCTCATGCAGGACGCGCGACGTCACCAGGTTACGGTGTTGCCCGTTGATATTAATACCTCAGTGTGGGAGCACCAGCTGGTACGCCAAGGGCAAAGTTTCGCGATACGCTTAGGGCTGCGTTGCGTTAAAGGGTTTCGTCAGCAAAGTGCGCAACAGCTCGTTAAACAACGGCCAATAGCCGGATATCGCAGCGTCAGTGAGCTATATCAAAGCGGCTTGCGCGAGGTGGAGTTAGAAGCGTTAGCGAGCAGCAATGCACTCGCGAGCATAGCGCAAGACCGCTTTAATAGCCGCTGGCAGATTATCGACAAACAACAGCGGTTACCGCTCTTTGGTGAACAGAGCGATGCATTGCCATTGGCACCGCCAAGTAAGTTACAGGATACCCTAGAAGATTATGCCAGTATGGGGGTCAATATGGGCGCGCACCCACTGTGTTATTTACGCGCCGAAGGGGGATTACAGCACGCAAAAACCGCCCAGCAATTGCGTCTTTGTCGCAGTGGCGCCAGTGTCACTATTGCTGGCTTGGTCACTGGACGGCAATCACCAGGCAGTGCCGCCGGGGTGACATTTCTAACCTTGGAAGATGAAACCGGCAACACCAATGTCGTGGTGTGGCAGGCAACGGCGAAGGCCCAGCAACAAGCCTTTCTAACCGCACGTTTATTGGAAGTGAAAGGGGTAATAGAAAACCACCAAGGGGTGATCCATGTGATTGCTGGACGGCTTATTGATCATAGTGACAAGTTACCGGCACTGATACTGAAAAGCCGATTTTTTCATTAGAAATAAAAATAAAATAGTGATTTTTTATTTATTTTTATTATGTTTTGGATTTAAAAATATCATTCTTTTAGGGCTGTGAAAAAAATTCAATCCTTGTTTAAATAAGCTCACACATCCTTGATAGGCAAATGCGCGGTTTGCGCGTACAATAACACCTTTCAAATCGACAATTACGTTGCACCTAGGAGACAGCATGTTAGAACGTAGCATGAACATTGCAGACTTTGATCCAGAACTTGCCAAAGCGATGGGCGATGAGGTTTCTCGTCAAGAAGAGCATATTGAGCTTATTGCCTCGGAAAACTACTGTAGTCCACGCGTACTTGAAGCGCAGGGCTCACAGCTTACCAATAAATATGCCGAAGGCTATCCGGGCAAACGCTACTACGGTGGTTGTGAGCACGTCGACGTTGTTGAGCAACTGGCGATTGACCGTGCTAACGAGCTGTTTGGCACTGAGTATGCAAACGTGCAACCGCATGCCGGCTCGCAAGCTAACGCCGCAGTGTTTCAAGCGCTACTTCAGCCACACGACACTGTACTAGGCATGAGCTTAGCTCATGGCGGTCACTTAACTCATGGTGCACATGTAAACTTCTCAGGCAAAACCTACAATGCCATTCAATATGGTTTGAATGAGCAAACCGGCGAGATCGATTACGATCAAGTTGAAGCCCTTGCCCTTGAGCACAAGCCAAAGATGATCATTGGTGGTTTCTCAGCTTATTCTGGTATCGTTGATTGGCAGCGTTTCCGCGAGATTGCCGATAAAGTCGGTGCTTACTTATTTGTAGATATGGCACACGTAGCTGGCCTTATCGCTGCCGGTGTGTACCCAAGCCCAGTGCCTTACGCACATGTGATCACCACCACCACGCACAAAACGCTAGCGGGTCCACGCGGCGGTTTGATCATCTCTAATTGTGGTGATGAAGATATCTATAAAAAGCTTAACAGCGCGGTTTTCCCAGGCGGTCAAGGTGGCCCACTGTGTCACGTTATTGCAGCCAAAGCGGTGGCTTTCAAAGAAGCGCTACAGCCAGAATTTAAAGCATACCAGCAACAGGTTGTGGCTAACGCACAAGCAATGGTATCAGTGCTACAAGAGCGCGGTTATAAAGTGGTATCAGGAAAAACAGACAACCACCTATTCCTACTTGATTTAATCGATAAAGACATTACCGGTAAAGATGCTGATGCAGCACTCGGTAACGCCAATATCACGGTGAATAAGAACTCAGTACCGAATGACCCACGTTCACCGTTTGTCACTTCTGGTTTACGTCTTGGTTCACCAGCGATTACTCGCCGTGGCTTCAAAGAAGCAGAAGCGAAAGAACTTGCTGGCTGGATCTGCGATGTACTTGATAACATCGAAAGCACTGATGTTCAGGCAAAAGTGAAAGAGCAAGTGAAAGCAATCTGTGCTAAGTTTCCAGTGTATGCCTAAGCTGCACTAAATAGCCATTAGGCAAACATTTGTGTATGATAAAGGCCGCAAAAATAGCGGCCTTTTTGTTTTCTACAGGAACCCCAGTCACTATGCATTGTCCTTTTTGCAGCGCCAAAGATACCAAGGTTATCGACTCCCGGTTAGTGGGCGGCGGCCATCAGGTTCGACGCCGTCGCGAATGCATTGATTGCCATGAACGTTTCACTACTTTTGAAGGCGCCGAGTTGGTGATGCCGCGCGTGATTAAACGGGACGGCTCACGCGAACCATTTAACGAAGATAAGCTTCTTAACGGCTTACATCGTGCCTTAGAAAGGCGGCCGGTGAAAACCGAGCAGGTTGATGAGGTGGTGCATCAAATCAAGTCGCAAATTCGAGCTACCGGTGAGCGAGAGGTCAGCTCTTTGCTTATTGGCGAGTGTATTATGGAAGCGCTGAAAGGGCTGGATAAAGTGGCCTATGTGCGCTTTGCATCGGTTTACCGCTCGTTTGAAGATATCCGCGAATTTGGCGAAGAAATCGCCCGTCTAGGGGATTAATATGAGCTTCAGTGCACAAGATGAGCACTTTATGCGCCGCGCTATTGCCTTAGCTTGGCAGGGGCGTTTTACCACCACCCCCAATCCGAATGTGGGCTGCGTGTTGGTTAAAGATGATAAGGTGATTGGCGAAGGCTTTCACATTCAGGCGGGGACGCCGCACGCAGAAATTCATGCCTTAAATGCCGCCGCAGAAAATGCCGAGGGAGCCACCGCATATGTGACTTTAGAGCCGTGCAGCCATACCGGCCGCACCGGCCCTTGTGCTGGCGCCTTGATAGCCGCCAAAGTTGCTAAAGTAGTGTGTGCTATGCAAGACCCTAATCCGCAAGTTAGTGGCCGGGGCATGGCGATGCTTGAGGCCGCTGGCATCGACGTTGAGTATGGTTTGCTCGGTGCCCAAGCCGAAGCGCTTAATACGGGCTTTTTAAAACGTATGCGTACGCAGCGCCCGTTTGTCACCTGCAAACTAGCAGCCAGCATTGATGGTAAAACAGCGCTCGCCAATGGCCAAAGTAAATGGATTACCTGCAGTGACGCCCGTGCTGATGTGCATAGCTTGCGAGCGCAACATTGCGCCATTGTCTCGGGTGCCGATACGGTAATAAGCGACAATGCGCAATTAAATGTGCGCCTAAGCGAACAGCAACTTGCCGATTACCCGCTGGCGCAAGTGCGCCAACCGGTGCGGGTGATTATCGACAGTCGCTACCGGCTCACACCCGATTTAGCGTTAATGCAAACACCCGGTAAGATTATTATCGTGCGCTCACGCACAGCACCTGCGCTTGATAAAGTGCAGCAATGGCCCAACAATGTAACCGAGTTGTATGTGGCCGGGGATAACGATGGCCATGTAGATTTAGACGCGTTACTCACGCAACTGGCTGCAGATGATATTAATTCGTTGTGGCTTGAAGGAGGCGCGACCCTAGCGGGGGCCTTTGCGAAGCAACAGCTTATTGATCGTTATGTGGTTTATTTGGCCCCTAAACTTATGGGCCAAGATGCCAAAGGGCTGGTGAACATAGGTCCATTTGCCGATATGAACGACATTGAACAGATGCAATTCAGCGATATGCGCCCCATTGGCGAAGATGTGCGCCTTACCCTAGATAAAAGAGCAGTGGAATAGCCATGTTTACAGGCATTATAGAAGCAACCGGAACCTTGAGTTCACTCACTCTTGTTGATGGCGATTTAAAAGTGCGCGTCAGCAGCGATAGTCTCAACATGGACGATGTCGCCTTGGGTGACAGCATTGCCACGAATGGCGTTTGCCTTACGGTGACACAAAAATTCAGTGATGGGTTCAGTGCCGACGTATCGCGCGAAACCTTATCACTCACACGCTTTGCGCACTACCAGCAAGGCCAACGTGTTAATCTTGAAAAGGCGCTGCAGCCATTATCAAGGTTAGGGGGTCATTTGGTTTCTGGGCATGTAGACGGCATTGCCGAAGTGGTTGATGTGCGCAGCAACGCCCGCGCTATTGAGTATTGGCTGCAAACCGACGCCGAACTGATGAAGTATATTCCCTATAAAGGTTCAGTGTGTATTGATGGTGCCAGTTTGACCGTCAACGAGGTTCACGGTAGCCGCTTTAAGCTGACCATTGTGCCGCACACTTTAGAGCAAACCACGATTGCAGATTTTCAAGTGGGCACCCAGGTTAACCTTGAGGTTGACCAAATAGCTCGCTATTTAGAGCGCCTAATTAATGGCGCCAAGGCTGAGCAGCCTCAATCCTCAGTTTCCGAGAGCTTGCTGGCGCAAGCTGGATTTATAAAATAAACGATAATGGGCAAGATATGAGTTTAAACACCGCAGCGGAGATCATCGACGACATTAAAAATGGCAAGATGGTTATCCTCATGGATGATGAAGATCGTGAAAACGAAGGCGATCTCATTATCGCCGCCGAACACATCAGCGCCGATGCCATTAATTTCATGGCCACCTATGGCCGAGGCCTTATTTGCTTGACGCTTACCCAGGCGCGTTGTGAACAATTAGCACTGCCTTTAATGGTCAGTAATAATGGCGCGCAATTCTCAACCAACTTTACCTTGTCCATTGAAGCGGCAAAAGGGGTGACCACCGGTATTTCGGCCGCAGATCGTGCCCGCACGGTACAAGCCGCTGTTGCCAAAGGAGCAGTGCCAGAAGACATCGTCCAGCCGGGGCATATTTTCCCCATTATGGCGCAGCCCGGCGGCGTACTGACACGTGCAGGGCATACTGAGGCTGGTTGCGATTTAGCACGCCTTGCGGGCCTTGAGCCGTCCTCGGTTATCGTCGAAATCCTGAACCCTGATGGCACCATGGCGCGTCGTCCGCAACTCGAAGTCTTTGCTAAAGAGCATGGCATAAAAATGGGCACTATTGCCGATTTAATCGAGTACCGTAATCTTAACGAAACCACCATCGAGCAAGTGGCGAAGTGTAAACTACCAACACAGTACGGTGAGTTTGATCTAGTTACCTACAAAGACACCATCGATGGTCAGCTGCACTATGCGATGATCAAGGGTGATATCAGCGACCCAACCTTAGTGCGGGTGCATTTACAAAGCACCTTTAACGATATTTTACTTTCCGATCGAGGCGCGGACCGCAGTTGGACATTGTCTAACGCCATGGCCTATATCGCCGAACATGATGGTGTGTTGGTTATCCTTGGTAAGCAAGAGCGCAGTGACGATATCGAAGCTATGGTTAAGGCCTTTGCTTTGGAAGATGCTGGCGAAAGTGCCAACCACCGTAAAATCCAGGGCACATCGCGCACCGTGGGCATCGGCTCGCAAATCTTAGCGGATTTAGGCATCACCAAAATGCGCTTAATGAGCATGCCGAAGAAGTATCATGCGCTGTCAGGTTTCCACCTTGAGGTGGTTGACTACGTACAGCCAGAATAAGCAGCTATTTTTTTTCAATTATGCTATGATGCGCGGCAATTTTGCGATACCCGCATTTCGCCGGCATCACGCGTTGGCAGAATCAATTAAGGTTTACAGATGAAAATTATTGAAGGTAACAAGTTTGCACCGGGCAAAAAATTTGCCATCGTGATTTCGCGTTTTAACGACTACATTGGTCGCAGTTTATTGGACGGCGCAGTCGATGAGCTAAAGCGTACAGGTAACGTCAGCGATGATGATATTACCGTGGTGTATGTGCCGGGTGCGGTTGAGTTACCTCTTGCTGCCAAGCGCATTGCCGCCAAAGGTGAGTTCGATGCTATCATCGCCTTGGGCGTGATTATTCGTGGCGGCACTCCGCACTTTGATTTAGTTGCCGGTGAGTCGAATAAAGGCTTGGCGCAGGTATCGCTTGAGTATGATGTACCGGTTGCTTTTGGCGTATTAACGACTGAAAGCATAGAGCAGGCCATTGAGCGTGCCGGTACAAAAATGGGTAACAAAGGCGGCGAAGCTGCATTAGGTGCCCTAGAAATGGTTAATGTTTTAGACAAAATTTAAGGGTTCACAGTGAAACCAGCAGCGAGACGCAAAGCGCGCATATTGGCCTTACAGGCCGTTTACTCTTGGCAAATGAGCGGTAACGCTATTGCTGATATCGAACAAAACATGTTAATCGAGAATGACGTGACTAAGGTCGATGTAGAGTATTTTAAAGACCTAGCGCGCGGTGTTGCCGTTAACTCAAAACAACTAGACGAAGTCTTAGCTCCGCATTTGACGCGTCCGTACGAAGAAATTGATATGGTAGAAAAAGCCATTTTACGACTTTGTGCGTATGAGCTTAAATTCCGAGATGACGTGCCATACAAAGTGGCCATCAATGAAGGCATTGAGCTGGCGAAAATGTTTGGTGCCGATGACAGTCATAAATTCGTTAATGGTGTGCTTGATAAAGCCATTAAGCAGCTACGTAATAGCTAAGCACCTTTAACAAGGAGAGCCGGCTGAGGCCGGCTTTTTTGTGTATGCAAGAATTTGAATTAATAAACCGATACTTTAAAGGCCGAGGGATCACGCGCCGGGATGTGAATCTTGGCATAGGTGATGACTGCGCCTTGGTGAGTATTCCGGAAAACAGCCAATTAGCCATTACCACTGACACCATGGTAGCTGGTGTGCACTTTTTTGAAGATATGTCACCGCGCGCTTTGGGGCACCGGGCTATCGCCGTTAACCTCAGTGACCTTGCTGCAATGGGCGCCGAGCCTGCGTGGGTTTCTGTGGCGCTTACCTTACCGAAAGCCGAAGTAGAATGGTTAGAAGAGTTCACCGCAGGCATGCATGAAATAGCAGAATATTTCAACGTGCAAATCATTGGTGGTGATACTACGCAAGGCCCACTTACTGTAACCGTATGTGCCAAAGGCACGGTGCCTACCGGCAAAGCGTTAACACGTGGCGGTGCTAAACCCGGCGATTGGATTTATGTTACCGGACCGTTGGGTGATGCGGGCCTGGCTATCGAAGCGCGCAAACAACACCTAGATATTGCCCCTGAATGGCTGAAGAAGCTGACCACTAAATTGGAGTATCCGACGCCCCGGGTGGCTGCGGGACAGGTCTTACGTGGCTACGCCAGCTCTGCCATTGATATCTCCGATGGGCTCTTGGCTGATTTACAACATATTTTAGATATGTCTTTGGTCAGTGCCACCATTCATGCCGATAAAATTCCAACGTCAGAAGCCTTTCGTCAGAGTATTGAAGGTGAGGCGAAATGGCCTTATGTGCTTGGCTATGGTGATGACTACGAGTTGCTTTACACGGTACCCGAGAACCACAAAGCGATGCTGGACAATCGTTTGAGTCAGTATGGCATCGAGGCTGTGTGCATTGGCCAAATTCGTGGTGGCGAGGGGAAGGTCGAGGTACTCAACGGTGAAGATAAACTCGATGTCGCCCAAGTGGGCTTTGAACATTTTATACAGGGTGACGCGTGATCACTACAAGCTTATTTAATCTACGTCGCGGTCATCAGTTTTTAGGCCTAGGTTTTGGCTTAGGTTTAAGTCCCAAAGCCCCAGGTACAGTGGGCACCTTTGCGGCAATTCCTTTTATTTTTATGACCTGGGGTATGCCACTGTGGGTGCAGGCAGCAATGGCACTCATGCTATGCACTGTGGGTGTGTGGGCCTGTGGTAAAACCGCAGATGACTTGGGTGTGCATGACCATCCGGCTATTGTTTGGGACGAAGTGGCAGGGTTTTATATTACCATGATAGGAGCGGCTATTAATTGGCAGACCTTAGTGGTGGGCTTTGCCCTGTTTCGGTTTTTCGATATTGCCAAGCCTGGACCAATCCGTATGCTTGATAAACGTCTGCATGGTGGGCTTGGGATTATGGCAGATGATATTCTCGCCGGCATATGCTCGCTGATTTGCCTCCAAGCGTTAATTAAAGTAGGTTATTTGCCAGGAATATAAGATTTGAGTCTGGGTGTGACATTGCAGCGGTTTTTTCAGTCACTAGTATTGGTGTGGGCAGTTTTTGCTTCGCACTTGGCGTCGGCATCAATCACGGATTATGTGGTTAAGCAATGGAATACCCGAAATGGTCTGCCTTCGCAATCCCTCAAAAGTGTCACCCAAGATAACAAAGGCTATATTTGGGTAGGCACTCAATTTGGTTTAAGTCGCTTTGATGGCGACCACTTCACTAATTTTACCCAGCAAAATAGCAACTTCCTCAATAGTAATGCAATTAATAAGTTATTGATTGATAAAGAAGGATTATTGTGGATAGGCACCAAGCGCGGCATTTCCGTACTTGACCCTGACTCAATGAACTACTTTGAGTTTGGTATTGGCGGCCCGGTGCGCGATATATTGCAAGATGATAAAGGCAATATTTGGGTGGCAGCCAACGAACTGTTTTATATCGAGCGTAATCAGGTCGCTTTTCATTTGCCTGAGAGCGAGCGTCGGCGCAGTGGCCGTATTCAGGGACGCCTGACTGCCATCAACCAAATTTCGGTCAGTAAAATGGCACTGGCACCGCAAGGCGTGTGGTTAGTCAGTGAAAACTACTTACTGCGCTTAACCAATATGTCGTCGTCGTCATCGCGTTTGCGTTTAAAAATAACTGCGCGGGTGACCCTGCCTGATCGTTTAGCACAAACCATTATCCACGACTTAGCCTGGCTAGAAGGCACTCTGTACCTGGCCTCTGAATTAGGCGCTTACTTTTTAGACATCGATGATGAGCTACGGCCATTTACTTTACCCAACGCCAGTAATGCGGCGGTGTATAAGTTTATGAGTGACTCCGATGGCGCATTGTGGATCTCAACCTATGGGCGATTACTGTATCGCGACAATTCTAAAGAGTGGCAATGGGTTGAGCCGGCAGCACTGGATCAAAGCATCTGGTTTTCCGATATTTACCGCGATGAACAAAACAATATTTGGCTGGCGAGCTTCAGCGAGGGCCTTTGGCTTGCCCACGCGGGCCGGGTTGAGCGCCATAATGCACTCTCGAGTATGACCGAAGCGGTGATGGCCATTACCTTATCACCCAGTGGTCAGCTATGGGTGGCTAATCGCAGTGGCGTTGGTTATTTCGATCAAGATAATAATTTTATTAATCGCGTGCCTCGGGCTAAATTACGCCGCAGTGCGGTGCATGATTTGCATTTTGTTGGTGAGCGGTTGTATATCGCCACGGATCGCGGTGTGTTGTACTTCGAAGACGAGCAGCTATATAACATCGATGCGCGGGAATTACGGCAGAACCCGGTGTTTGCTATCAGTGAGTCAAGTGCTGGCGGACTGTGGTTTGGTACTGGCCGGGGCATGTATCGCATGGGATATCGAGGATTAACGCCCTTTACCTACAATGCTGTACTCGATAGTAAGTTTATTACTTACGTGCTGGATAAAGGCAAATACGGTTTAATTGGTACCAGCCAAGGCGGTTACTTATTCTCAGATAAAGGCATTGAGCGCATCGGCGACTCTACAGCGCTGGAAAGCGCTTATGTCACCAGTATTTTAGAAATTGATGATGTTGGGACGTTAGTTGGTTCGTTAAATGACGGCTTATTCTATCGCAGTACCCAAGGGCGCTGGCACCAGCTTGATGTATCCAATGGCTTACCCTATGGCTCCATTTTTAGTCTGCATCATGATGAAGCCCTGCAGCGGGTGTGGGTCAGCACCATGAAAGGCGTCTACCGTATGCCGGTGGAGCAATTCTCGGATGAAATTGGAAACTTACAAGTAGAGCAGGTGATTTCCTCGTATGATCGCCAGCTCGATGGTAAAGCCAGTCAATGTTGTGCTGGTTTAGGTCACGACGCGGTGGCTGACAGTGGTGACTCTATTTGGTATCCGAGTTTGCAAGGGGTGGTGGAAATCCCTAAAAATGTGCAGCTCTTTGGCCAAGACCAATTAGCGCCCCAAGTGGAGAGTATTGCCACCCCCAGACGTACTTTGTATACCGGTGGCTTGGGTGTTAACCCTGAGCTTGATACCGATGAGCGCGATTTAACGATTAATTATACAGCGATTGATTTTTACGCCCCGGCTGAGGTGGAGTTTCGTTACCAATTAAGTGGCTTGGATACCGACTGGCGCTATGCTAAAAATCGTCGTGAAGCCATTTATACTAACTTACCTCCTGGCCCATTTACTTTTAAGCTTGAAGCCAAGCGCACCAGTGACAGTTGGGAAGAGGCCACAAGCACACACTATGCGTTTCAGGTACCGAAGCGCTTCGATGAAACGGTGTATTTCCGGTTGCTGATTGTTTCCGGGTTATTTTTTATTATCTATTTATTGCTGTGGGTGTTTAGAGCCCAGGAACGCCGCAAGCAAGCAGCCTTGGAGAGTTTGGTGGAAGAGCGCACTATGGAGCTGCGTGATGCCAATGATAAGCTTAACCAGGTGAACTCACAGCTGAAGTTAGTGAGTCACTCTGACGAGCTTACAGGACTGCGTAGCCGGCGTTTCTTATTCGATCAGCTGCCTAAAGATATTGAACATTACCAGCGTAATTCGTCTTCATTACAAGAGCAGGGCAGGGCCCTGGTGCTGTTGATCGTGAATATCGACAAATTCTCGCGTATTAATGATGCCTACGGACCGTTGAGCGGCGATAGTTGCTTACAACAAATGGCGACCCTATTGAATTCCTGCACGCAGGGCTCTGACTATGTGGCCCGCTGGAGCGGCGATGAGTTCTTGTTATTGCTGCGCGATTTCGAGCTCGATCAGGTCAATCAGTTTGCGCGCCAGTTATGCAAATCTATCGCAGAGAAAAGTTTTCAACTACCCAATGGTAAAAAGATTAATCTTAGCGCGTCGCTGGGCTGGTCTTGTTATCCGATGCCATTGCTCGGCGGCCAAGTGATCGGCTGGGAAACATCGGTGAACTTAGCGGATATCGCCCTTCATCAGGTGAAAAAGCGCGGCGGCGATGGCTGTGCGCATATTGAGTTTGATGATCAGTTGGATGCCTTTGAGTTTGAGCAAAGTGAAAACTTAGATGCGCAAATAGCCACCTTACAAAGCACCGGCTTAGCCGACATTAAAATTTGGATGCGTTAAGAAAGTGAATAAATAAAAAAGGAGCCTTTGGCTCCTTTTTTATTACCGAATATCAAACTCGCGAGCGTGTTAATCTAACCACGTACTTATCTGGCGAGTGATACCGTCGCCGTCAAGGCCAAGCTCAGCATGCATTTCTTGCTGCGTACCATGCTTAATAAATACATCCGGTAGGCCAAGGTGCAAAACTGGCTTAAGCTGCTTGCTTTGCGCTAAGTACTCGCTTACTGCTGAGCCTGCGCCACCGGCGATAACATTATCCTCCAAGGTGACAAGCGCATTATGCTCACTTGCCAACTTATCAATCAGCTGGTGATCGAGAGGTTTAACAAAACGCATATCAACTAGGGTGGCATTGAGCTGCTCTGCTGCTTGTTGGGCATTCTCCAGCAAGGTACCAAACGACAGTATTGCGACTTTTTCGCCGTTGCGAATAACACGTCCCTTGCCAATGGGTAATTGTTGCATTTCGCTATCAAGCTCACCATCGCCAGCACTGCCACGTGGATAACGCACAGCGGCGGGTTTATTAAGCTGATGCCCGGTATAAAGCATATTACGGCATTCATTGGCGTTAGCCGGTGCCATAATGACCATATTGGGAATACAGCGTAAATAACTTAAGTCATACGTGCCCTGATGAGTTTCCCCGTCGGCGCCAACTACGCCAGCGCGATCAATGGCAAAAAGCACTGGCAATTCCTGTAGCGCCACATCATGAATAAGTTGATCGTAGGCACGCTGTAAGAAGGTTGAATAAATTGCCACTACGGGGTTTAGGCCTTCACACGCAAACCCTGCACCGAGTGTGACCGCATGCTGCTCTGCAATGGCGACATCGAAATATTGTTGTGGGTACTCTTTAGAGAAGCGCACCATGCCCGAGCCCTCGCGCATTGCCGGAGTGATGGCCATCAGTTTGTCATCAACGCTGGCCATATCACACAACCAATCGCCGAATACCTTAGAAAAGGTCGGTGCGCCTGGCTTAGATTTGGGTAATTTAGTCACGGTCGGGTCAAACTTGGGCACCGCATGGTAACCAATAGGATCGGCTTCAGCAGGCTTATAACCTTTGCCCTTTTGGGTTTTTATATGCAGCAGCTGAGGACCTTTGAGGTTGCGCATATTGCGCAGGGTGTCGACCAGCATGTTGACATCATGGCCATCGATTGGGCCGATATAATTAAAGCCAAGCTCTTCGAAGAAGGTGCCCGGTATAACCATGCCTTTAAGGTGCTCTTCCATACGGCTAGCCAGTTCTTTCACTGGCGGTAACCCTGATAAGAGCTTTTTGCTGCCCTCACGAATATTGGCGTAAAAGCTACCGGAGAGAATACGCGCAAAATGATTATTTAACGCGCCGACATTTTCTGAAATAGACATCTCGTTGTCATTTAAAATGACTAACATGTCGGAATTAATATCGCCAGCGTGGTTCATCGCCTCAAAGGCCATGCCCGCAGTGATAGCACCATCGCCGATGACGGCAACGGTTTTACGGCCTTGGCCTTCTTTTTGTGCAGCAATAGCCATACCTAGCGCGGCGGAGATGGAGGTACTCGAATGACCGACACTAAAGGTGTCGTACTCGCTCTCACCGCGATAAGGGAACGGATGTAATCCATCTTTTTGGCGAATAGTATGCATTTGCTCACGGCGGCCGGTGATCAGTTTGTGCGGATAGGCTTGGTGGCCTACATCCCAAATCAGGCGATCAAACGGGGTGTTATACACATAGTGCAGCGCAACAGTCAGTTCAACCGTGCCGAGCCCGGAGGCAAAGTGACCGCTACTTTGCGATACGGAGTTTAGTAAGTAGTCCCGCAGTTCGTGGCTAAACGCGCCTAACCGCTCTTGCGGTAGCTCGCGAAGTTGTTCAGGCTTGCTGACCTGTTGTAATAAGGGATACTTGCTACTATCCAAATTCATGCGTCGTTTTATCCTTTACTGCGATGGCTGAAGTATATCAAACCAGCCCTTCGCATCAGTAGTCATTTTTAATGATCTCTGGCGATGATATAGCCTGCGAGTTGCTCGAGAACACGGGTGTCATATGGGAGCGGGCACACCGCATCAATAGCTTGTTGATACAAATGCTGCATCTTATCTTTGGCACCATCAAGGCCCATAAGCGCAGGATAAGTAGATTTATTTGCAGCCACATCAGAGCCTTGCGGCTTTCCTAGCGTGGCGGTATCTCCTTCAACATCCAAAATATCATCTTGCACTTGAAAAGCCAGGCCGATGGCACGGCCGTAATCGTCTAATGCAGCACGTGTGCTGTTTTCTACGTTCGGGGAGCACAAATAGCCCAGCTTAATGGCGCAGCTTAGTAATGCCCCGGTTTTCAGACGATGAATATGCTCAAGTTCACTTAAGGAAATCGCTTTATCGGTGGCCGCGATATCGAGCGCTTGGCCGCCTACCATACCCAATAGCCCTGAAGCTTGGCTTAAACTTCGTATCAGTGCTAACTGTTGGCTAGCGCCGATATCAAAGTCAGTGCTACTGAGCAGCTCAAAGGCAATGGTTTGCAAGGTGTCGCCAGCTAAAATAGCGTGGGCCTCGTCAAATGCGATATGGCAGGTGGGTCGACCGCGCCGTAATTCATCATCGTCCATGGCCGGTAAATCATCATGCACCAGAGAGTAACTATGAATACACTCAATGGCTGCAGCGGCTTTGTGAAGATCGTCTTGATGTGCTGCAAGCATATTACCTACAGCATAGACTAAAAATGGTCGCAAGCGCTTGCCACCATTTTCAATACAGTACTGCGTTGCCGCCAATAACTGAGGCTGTGTTTGTTGCTGTGTTTGAAAATAACGCTGTAGGGTGTGTAGCACATCCTGTTGTGCCTGTGCTAAGGCATGTTTTAAATTCACAGGGGCGACTACTCTTGATCATCCATTGGGGTGAGCTCAGCATTTAGGTCGTTGCTCATTAACATGCTTACTTTCTGCTGGGCGTTATCAAGCTTTTGAGCCGATGCATTTGCCAGACCAATACCGCGTTCAAATTGCTTTAAAGATTGCTCTAAAGACAATTCTCCTTGCTCCATATCAGTTACAATTTGCCCTAATTCATTAATGGCTTCTTCAAAGCTTAGGTTTTCTGGTTTTTTTTGGGCCATGGCCTTGTCACTCACTACACCTAATAAGAGCGCCAATTTTAGGGGGAATCGTGGACTAGGTCAAAGATGGATGCGATTTTCACGGCAAAGCTGTGTAGGCATGCTAGTTTTAATATTGTCGCTTCGCGATTTTAAAAAAATGATTCAAGTAATTCAGCAAGTTGCCGATATCTCAAGAGTAATTATAATAACGTCTGATATTCCCTGGCCATATATAGGGCTTTAGTGGGAAGGCGCTGAATAGAAAAGTGGGTGGAGGACATGTGGATTTAGCAACCATAATAGGTATTCTCGGCGCGATTGGTTTCGTTGTCATGTCTATGGTGCTTGGTGGTGATGTGGGCATGTTCTATAACACTCCTTCGGTGCTAATTGTATTTGGTGGTTCTCTTTTTATCGTGCTTGCTAACTACACCATGGGGCAATTTTTCACCATAGGGAAAGTAGCCGGCAAGGCCTTCATGTTTAAGATTGAATCACCTGATGAGCTTATTGAGAAGGCTGTAGAGCTGGCAGACTCTGCTCGTAAAGGGGGCTTTTTAGCGCTAGAAGAGGCAGAGATTAACAACAAGTTTATGCGCAAAGGCATTGATATGTTGGTTGATGGCCATGACGCCGATGTAGTTCGTGCTACTTTGCAAAAAGATATTTTGTTAACCACCGCTCGCCATGAGCAAGGCGCAGGACTGTTTAAGGCCTTGGGTGATATAGCCCCGGCAATGGGTATGATCGGGACCTTGATCGGGTTGGTGGCGATGCTCTCTAACATGGATGACCCCAAAGCGATTGGCCCCGCGATGGCGGTGGCGCTACTAACCACATTGTACGGTGCGTTTCTCGCCAATGTGATAGCTATTCCTATCCAATCCAAGTTAGAACTGCGCAAAGACGAAGAAGAGCTCAATCAACGGCTGATCCTAGACGCTATCCTAGGTATTCAAGACGGACAAAATCCCAAAGTTATCGAAGGCATTCTGAAAAATTATCTGGCAGAGTCTAAGCGCCAAGTTGATACCGAGGAGTAAGTATGTCGGATGAAAAACCCTGCAAATGCCCCCCTCCCGGATTACCGGCTTGGATGGGCACGTTCGCAGACTTGATGTCGCTACTGATGTGTTTCTTCGTATTGCTATTGGCGTTCTCCGAGATGGATGTGCTCAAGTTTAAGCAAATTGCTGGTTCCATGAAGTTTGCTTTTGGTGTGCAAAATAAACTGGAAGTAAAAGACATACCTAAAGGAACCAGTGTCATCGCTATGGAATTTAAACCGGGGCGCCCAGATCCTACGCCCATTGAGACAATTCAACAGCAAACTGTTGAAATGACACAGCAAATGCTGGAGTTCCAAGCTGGGGAAGAAGACTCCGCAGGCGGTCGTAAAGAGCAGCGTGGCGACCAACGCGGTGGGGAGTCTGCCAGTACCGCCGATGAGCAGTCGCAACAGCAAGCCATCGCCGCAGCAGACCAAGAGCGCACCAATGAGCTGGTGAAGAAAATTGCACAACAGCTAGAACAGCAAATTATTGACGGCGCCATAGAACTGGAATCTTTAGGGCAGCAAATAATTATTCGCATTCGTGAAAACGGCTCTTTTCCCTCCGGCAGTGCTTTCTTACAGCCAAAATTTAAGCCTATTATTCAAGATATTGCTGAATTACTAAAAGATGTACCCGGGGAAATCACTGTCTCGGGGCACACCGATGACTTCCAAGTCTCCAATGAGCTCTATACCAACAACTGGGACCTGAGTGCGATGCGCGCAGTCGCGGTTGCCAGTGAAATGCAAAAGGTTGATGACTTTGATAAAAGTAGAATGGTCGTGGTGGGGCGCGCAGATACACGGCCGTTAGTCCCCAATGAAACTGATGAAGATCGTAAGCGTAATCGCCGCGTCGAAATTTCAATTATGCAGGGTAAAGCCAAAGAATCTGACCCCATTGAAGTTGTGCAGTAACTATTGGCTTTGTGCCAAAAATACGGTAATTTAGCAACTGAATTAAAGCTGAATAGACAGGGAGCACAGGATGTTGGATTTGCATAAGTTTGCCAGTATACCCGGAAATGGTAGCGGCACTGATGATAAAAGCGGAGACGATAACAAAGATACCGAACAGTCGTTAGGCTAAGTACTTATGCCTAGTTGGCTAGAGGAAACGTTAATCTTTCTAAACAATAGTTGGGCAGCATTTTTGCTGCCCGCTATTGTTTTCTATGTCCTTACTCGTGAGTACAAGGCCTTGCGGTTTGTCCTTCTAACCGCCGCTTTCTTTCTCTACGGAACACTGATACACGATTTTTTGCTCGATTGGGATAAAGACATGATCTGGCGTTATGTCATATGGGCAAGCAACGATATTACCTGGATGGCGATTATTGCCTACTGGGGCATTCGTGGCAAAGTGCATATGTGGCAAAGTATTGCTGGTCAGCTTATTGTCGTTGCCGCGCCTTTTTTACAGCTTTGGCGTGTCGCTGATCGCCATTTATGGGATCTAACATTTAATAGCTCGTACCTTTACAAAACCCTAATACCAATCATAAACAGCGTCACTTTAATATTGTGCTATTTACCGATACTGTTTTGGTTGCAGGCAAGAAGAAACAAAACAGCCGCGCGCACTCTTTCCTAGCTCGTAATTATACTCTACACTGTAATAACTGTATAAATAGCCAGTTGTTGTCATGAAGCTTTATATTGCCGAAAAACCCTCTCTTGGCCGTGCCATAGCCGCAGCCTTGCCCAAACCTCAGCAAAAAAAAGAAGGCTATATAGAGGTCGGCAATGGCGATTGTGTCACCTGGTGTATCGGTCACTTGCTTGAGCAGGCTGAGCCCGATGACTACGACCCCGCTTTTAAAAAGTGGCAATTAGCGCACTTGCCTATTGTTCCGAAGCAGTGGCAGCTAAAAGCGAAAAGCAAAACTCGTAAACAACTCACTTTAGTTAAGAAGCTGATAAAACAAGCTCACACCTTAGTGCATGCCGGCGACCCCGATAGAGAAGGGCAGTTGCTGGTTGATGAAGTGATTAATCAGGTATCTTTGCCGCAACATAAAAAGCAAGCGGTTGAGCGTTTACTGATCAGTGATTTGAACTTGCCTGCAGTGAAAAAAGCCCTGAACCAGCTGCAGCCCAATACCCGGTTTGTGCCTTTGAGTGTTTCAGCACTCGCCCGCTCGCGCGCCGACTGGTTGTTTGGCATGAACCTAACACGAGCTTATACCTTGGCGGGACAAAAAAGCGGTTATCGAGGGGTGCTCTCAGTGGGAAGGGTACAAACCCCGGTGCTGGGTCTGGTGGTCGCCAGAGATAAAGAAATTGCCGAGTTCGTTAGTAAGCCGTTTTATGAAGTGCACGCGCAAGTGACTACAGCACAAGGCGAGTCATTTTGGCTGAAGTGGCAACCAAGCGAAGCGTGTCGGGCCTATCAAGATGAACAGGGCCGAGTATTGCTGCGTAAGCTTGCAGAAAATGTAGTCGGCCGGATTGTCGGCCAACCGGCAAGTGTGACCGACTTAAGCAAAGAGCAAAAGCAAGAGCAAGCTCCTCTGCCTTATAACCTATCGACACTGCAAATAGATGCAGCGAAGCGCTTTTCTCTCTCCGCGAAGGCGGTATTAGATTGTTGTCAAAGCTTGTATGAGAAGCATAAATTAATTACTTACCCGCGCTCAGATAACCGCTATTTGCCTAAGGAGCATTTTGCTGACGCCAGCAATATTATTAACGAAGTGCTTAATAATGGCGTTTTCACCGCACAGCAGCTCACAGCTGTAGATAGCAATAAAAAGAGCCGTTGCTTTAACGATAGCAAAGTGGCCGCGCACCATGCCATCGTACCTACAGCCAAGCACACCGCAGCGCAGTTGAATGATAACGAGCGCAAAGTGTATGAACTGATCTGTCGCCAATACCTTATTCAATTTATGCCTGCATATCGCTATTACCAAAGTGATGTCGAGGTGACCATAGCCGGAGGCAAGTTTACAACAAAAGCCCGAGAAGACATTGAGCTGGGTTTTAAAGAGCTCATGGGCAAAAAGGCGAAGCAGGATGAGCAATGTTTACCACCATTGACCTTAGGGCAATTGCTACAGTGTGATGATGCACGTATTGACGATAAGCAGACCACCCCCCCCGGCACACTTTAGTGATGCCACTCTATTAAGCGCAATGACATCCATTGGCCGTTACGTCAAGGACACACAATTACGTAAAGTGCTGCGCGATACCGATGGTTTAGGCACTGAGGCAACCAGAGCAAGCATCATCGAATTGCTTTTCTCACGTGGTTTTCTTACTCGTAAAGGAAAATCCATTTGTGCTAGCGAAGCGGGAAGCGCTCTGATCAGTGCGTTGCCCGAGCAATTAGCAACGCCGGATATGACGGCGCACTGGGAAATGGCATTAGCAAAAATTGCCGAGCAAGAGCTCAAATATCAAGACTTCATGCAGCCATTAACCACACAGTTGAGCGACTTGGTCAATCAAGCAAAGAACTGTGATGCTGGTGTATTTAGCAATATTAAAGGGCCCGCCAAGCGAGCCTTGAGAGGTGGTAAACGAAAGCGCGCCCGCAGTTACAAAGCTAAGGGCGCGTCTAAAGCGCAAGCTTAAGGTGTATTGAATAGCTTGAGCGCCGCATGAGTCATCGCTTTGACACCCGTTGGAATGGCCTTTTTATAATCAGGCGCAAACTTACTAGAGTGCAGCGATGGCAGTTGCGCCCCAGATTGTTGAGCGGCGTTATATGTTTCTGGGTTTACTCCGCCGAGCCAAAACAGGGTAATAGGCAAGTTGTCGTCGGTGCGTCCGTATAAGCCAAAATCTTCCCCGGCCATGACTGGCTTGGTTAATTCTACATTATTCTCACCGATAGCGTTTTTAATGGCGTCTGTGACTAAGGTGGTTTGCGTTGGATCGTTATAAGTAGAAGGAATCGATTCTTGTTCATGGACAATGACTTCAGGGTAAAGGGCCTGCTCTAAGCCCGCACTAGCAGCAATACCTGCGCTTATGCGTTTAATGGCGGCAATTTGTTGATTACGTACCTGCGGGTTATAGCTGCGTAGCGTGAGTTGCAGAGTCACTTCGTTAGAGATGACATTATGTTTGCTGCCGCCATGAATAGACCCGACAGTCACAACGGAAGGTTCTAAGGGCGACAGCTCACGGCTGGTGATCGTTTGTAGCGCCAACACCAAACGTGAGGCAATGACCACAGGGTCGATGGTGGTGTGCGGGTAGGCACCATGTCCACCTTTACCTTTCACAATGATGTCCACCGAGTCTACACTGGCCATGGTATATTCCGGCTTTAAGGCAACCTTGCCCGCAGGCACACTGGCACTGACATGCAAGGCTAAAACATGATCTGGTTTAGCGAAGCGACTAAACAAGCCCTCATTGAGCATTGCTTTGGCACCCGCGCCGATTTCCTCAGCAGGTTGAGCTACCATCATCAGCGTACCTTGCCATTGATCTTTATGGGCCATGAGGTGTTCAGCAGTGCCAATAAAACTGCTCATATGAATATCGTGACCACAGCCATGCATCACCCCAACTTTGGAGCCATCATCTTTTGTCACCGTCACTTTAGATGCGTAGTTCACATCGGTTTGTTCGACGATTGGCAAACCGTCGGTGTCGGTGCGGATCATAACGGTCGGCCCAGAGCCATTTTTATACAGGCCAACGACGCCGTAGCCACCCACTTCTTTGGTCACATCAAACCCTAAAGTTTGCAGTTTACTGGCCAGCTTTTCACCGGTTTGCTGTTCGTGTAAAGACAGCTCTGGTGATTGGTGTAAATCAAGATAGAAGGCTTCAAGCTCAGGGAGTCTATCTTTAACATCTATACTGTGTGCTGCTGTTGATGTGCATGCAAGTAGTAAAGCAGCACTGAGAGCGGTGAAAGAAGTAGGCAATTGCATGGGTGATCCTTGCTCTTGTAATTGTTATGTTAGTCACCATATCAAAGCTTAATTATAGTGAGATGGCAACATAAGCATGACGAATCAAATTCAATTGACGGCAGAGAATATCCAGCAAGTATTAGGCGACACTTCGCAAGAAAAGTTGGTGGCGTTGAGCTTTTACTCCGCCCAAAGCCCGGAATGTCAGGAACAGGCCAGTATTTTACAAGGCATAGCGCAGCAATATCAGCAGCATCTTGTCGTGGCAACTTTAGATTGTGACACACAGCAAGCATTGGCGGGTCAATTAGCGCAGCAAATTGGCTTACAAGCGCTGCCTACTTTGGTGTTATTAAAAGAGGGAGCACCCGTCGATATGCTTCCAGGGCCACAAAGCGAGGTGCAAATTAAAGAAGCACTGCAAAAGCACTTACCACAACCACAAGATATGTTGCTGCAACAAGCCAAAGATGCATTGATGGTCCAAAATCATAACGAGGCCTTTAAACTGGCAAAACAGGCGTATGATATAGACAGCAATAATAGTCGTATCAAACTGGTGTTGGCTGATATTTGCATCCAAATACATAAGCTTGATGACGCCAAAGCGTTATTGGAAACCATAGGCCTAGTCGAGCAGGATGCATATTATAACAATATTAAAGCTAAGCTAGAGCTTGCTGAACAAGCGCAAGACTCACCAGAGATCCAAGCTTTGCAACAGACCGTTGATAACGAACCTGAAAACCTTGAGGCAAAAGTAAATTTGGCTGTGGCACTCAATGAAGCGGGTAAAAAAGAAGACGCGTTAGCGACACTGTTTAAAGTGCTTAACAAAGATCTTAATTTTGGCGATGCGAAGAAGTCCTACCTTGATATCATTGCTAGCCTACCTGAGGGCGACGCCCTAGCAGCTCAATACCGCCGTAAACTATATAGTATCTTGTATTAAGAAATGCATACGTTGCAATCGAGATAAAGGAGTGCACGCTAGGTGCACTTTTTTATAAGCCTTACCTTGATCTTTAGTGTAGTTGTTCAATACTTATAGGCCGCCTTAAGGAAAGAGCACAAAAAACAGCCTAATCGATGTTCGCCTACCTTTGTTTTGTTGGTATTTTGAACGTTTGAGCTTGGGTTAACGTTTTTTTGCGGTTTTTAGTAAAAAAGGGGTTGCGTCAATTTCGTTTCTCCCTATAATGCGCTCCCACTGACACTGCAGACAGCAACGGATAACGAGCTAAACGCAGTGTTAGGGAGTCAAATAAAACTTAGTTTAAAGCGAATTAAAAAACTTAAAATTAAGTGTTGACACAAAATCAGGAAAGCGTAGAATGCGCAGCCCTGAACGGGAGCAAAGCTTCCGAGGCGAAAGCCTAAAACGTTCTTTAAAAATATGAAGCAATCATCTGTGTGGGCACTCGTACAGATTGAGTTCTAACAGCCGATTCTAGTTCGCTAGATGACGCAAACAAATTTAGAGTCTCAATTGAACTGAGTGGCCATAAGTTATTAAAAGATTCAGCCTTGAGCTGTTTTGATTTTACTTTTTTAAAAGTGAAAGTAATAACGCACAGTCAATTCGATATCGAAAGATATCAAAATCAGTATTCATTGAGCAGAAGCTTAGGCTTCAAAAAACTTTTAATTGAAGAGTTTGATCATGGCTCAGATTGAACGCTGGCGGCAGGCCTAACACATGCAAGTCGAGCGGAAACGAAGAGGAGCTTGCTCCTTTGGCGTCGAGCGGCGGACGGGTGAGTAATGCTTGGGAACATGCCTTGAGGTGGGGGACAACCGTTGGAAACGACGGCTAATACCGCATAATGTCTACGGACCAAAGGGGGCTTCGGCTCTCGCCTTT
>NZ_JAKRFT010000002.1:0-815607 GCF_022347925.1 Pseudoalteromonas sp. CnMc7-15 | reverse complement strand
GGCACGGGTGTATAGCCTTGGTACTTAAATGCGAACCCGGGCAGGAAACTTCTATCAAACAGGCCTTTGAATTTTGCCGGAAGGCTGCCCCACCAAATAGGCGAAACGATCACAACATGATCTGCCCAGGCAATTTGTTGCTGAAATACCTGTAAATCAGGTTCTAAAGGTTGTTCATCATCATAGCCACAATCCAAGCTAGGATTGAACTGCAATGCCGACAGGTTAACTCTTTGAGCATTATTTTGCTCCCTCGCTTCACATTCATAGGTATCTGCTAAGTGTTGGCAAAAGCTTGAGCGTTTTGGGTTAGCGTTAATGATTAGGATATTTTTTGTCATCGGGTTTACTTCCGTAAGGTGAAAACTCGATGACTATCTTAAGCTCTGCCCCTAGGGGCAGAGTCAAGCGTGCTGAATATGGGGGCATGTATCAAGGGGTCTGTATCAAGGGGTCAGAGTTCTTGAAATTTTGAAGCCACAGTTAAGATTCGGGGGGAGTGTAGGAATTGAGAGCAGTGTTAATGCTACGACTTCCGCTATACCTGATGCTGTAAGTGCGATCAGTTCGACAGCTGATCAAGTGAAAAATATGACACCACAGCAAATATTTGGAGTTCCAGAAGCTCCATGTACTCAAGCTAAGTGTAATTAATTATAAAGAAGTAACTAATATATGAATAAATCATATGCGAGAGTCAAATTTTTTGGTGCTATAGGGTTAAGCTGGCTCGTTGCCCTGTTTATTCATTTTACTAGTAATGAAGTAATAGCTAATTCATTGGCTATAGTCTTTTTTGCTTGTGCTATATATACGATGTTGGTGAGGTGTGAAAATTGTGGTGTATACATGTACAGATATAATTCCAAGCATCATGGCTTTCCTCACCCTAAGTGCTTTAGTCCAGAAAAAACATGTCCATGCTGTGGGATCGATAGGGTTTAATATTTAATTGATATAATTAGATTGGCCTCGCACTAGCGAGGCTTTTCTTTGTCCGAAGTGCTCAGTCTAGCCAGAAACCCGATCAGCATTTTCCGGTAGAGGTGTTCAGCGTTCGTCAACAAGGTGTGCAGTTCGGCCTAGTGCCGCCACCTACGACTGTATTTTTGCCTATGGCTACAGGCCGAATTGGGTGGTCCATTCTGAACCAATCAAGGGGTCAGAGTTGTTGAAATTTGTATTAATCGTTACAAAAAGCTGTTGGTGAATTGAATAAGGTGGAGAAATAAATGTTATTTATTCTTCAGGTAGTCTCATTTTTGGGGTTTATATATTTTAAGCTTTTTGCGAGTACAAAAAACGGGCCTGCGACTTGGCTGTTTTATATAGGAATCAAGGGGTCAGAGTTGTTGAAGTTGCTGAGTTGCGCTAAATTTTTTAGTGCAATTGGCTATTTCAAGGAGGAAAGGCCATGGCGCGTCGGCCGAGATTAAACTTACCCTATATTCCGCAACATGTTGTTCAGCGTGGAAATAACCGTCAGGCCAGCTTCTTTACGGAACAGGATTTCACCGTATACCTGAACAAGGTGAAAGATTACAGTCGTCGCTTTGACGTCTCTGTTCACGCTTTTGTGTTGATGACTAATCACGTTCATTTATTGATGACACCTACTACAGCAACGGGCGTCAGCCAACTGATGCAATCGTTAGGACGTTACTATGTCCGCTACGTGAACAATACTTATAAGCGGACAGGAACACTTTGGGAAGGACGTTTTAAGTCGTCATTGGTTGATAGCGACCGATATTTGCTTTTGGTCAGTCGGTATATTGAACTGAACCCGGTGCGAGCGAACATGGTTGTTCATCCGTCTGAATACCCCTGGTCCAGTTATCGCCATAATGCTTTGGACAAGCAAATAGAGCTGATTACGGAGCATCCTATCTATCAGGCTCTAGGTAAAGACAAATCAACTCGAAAGCAGGCGTACCAAGCCTTGTTTAAATCGCAGATGCCGGATTATTCCGTCGCGCAGATCCGAGATGCCCTGCAAAGAACCTGGGTACTGGGGGATGAGCGTTTTAAGAAACAGATTGAGCAGCAGTTGGGGCATACCATTGAGTTAAAAACGCATGGCGGAGACAGGAAGTCGGCATCATTTAACGCTCGGGATAAAAATCAACAACTCTGACCCTTTGAAACCGACCCTTTGAAACCGACCCTTTGAAACCAAAATCAACAACTCTGACCCTTTGAAACAGAAACGAAACAAAGGCGTAAACCTGACCCTAGCACTGGAGAAACTGCTCGAGTCAGTACAAGCTATTTCGCTGCTCGGCCTAGTTGCTTTATTTCATTTACCCAAGCAGACTTTTCGGATTCAGAGGCCGCTACTACTGAGCCAAATAAACTCACTGCGCTGGGCTGAAACCCACTGAACTGTAAGGTGAATATATCGAGTTGTGCAATAACCGATGCGGCTTGGTCTTGTAGGCTCTGCGGCGGTGCATCCATGGTTAAGACGATGCGAGAGGTTTTGTCGGTGAGTAGGGGCACGGGTGTATAGCCTTGGTACTTAAATGCGAACCCGGGCAGGAAACTTCTATCAAACAGGCCTTTGAATTTTGCCGGAAGGCTGCCCCACCAAATAGGCGAAACGATCACAACATGATCTGCCCAGGCAATTTGCTGCTGAAATACTTGTAAATCAGGTTCTAATAGTTGTTCATCATCATAGCCACAATCCAAGCTAGGATTGAATTGCAATGCCGACAGGTTAACTCTTTGAGTATTATTTTGCTCCCTCGCTTCACATTCATAGATATCTGCTAAGTGTTGGCAAAAGCTTGAACGTTTTGGGTTAGCGTTAATGATTAGGATGTTTTTTGTCATCGGGTTTACTTCCGTAAGGTGAAAACTCGATGACTATCTTAAGCTCTGCCCCTAGGGGTAGAGTCAAGCGTGCTGAATATGGGGGCATGAATCGAGAGTGGATATACAGCGCTCTACAGCGTCTATACGCTTTAAAATATCGGATTGCTGAGTGAGTAATTTGTTTTTAATTTCAGCTAAAAACCCGTGCACCCGTGACCAATCAAGCGTGCCGTTGTTGTAGATAAGCGCATCTTTTAATTCTGCCAAAGTCGCGCCTAAGGCTTTTGCCTCCACAATCAATAACAACACTTCTACATGAGGCTTGTTATACACCCTGTAGCGCCCTTGCCTTGGTGGTGCGGTTATTAACCCTCGGGCTTCATACAAACGGATGGCTTTAACGGATAACCCGGTCCTTTTGGCAACTTCACCTATATACATGATGGTCCTTGTTTTCTTTTATACTTTATAGAAGTTAGGTTTGCGGTTCTAGGCAAACCTAAGCATGCAGGGCAGGTATCTTTTTAAGCCCTCTGTACGTTTTTTCTAAATAACAATATTTTTGCTTTAGATTCAAATGCAAAGATTGCTTTTAGCGCCAGTAGGGCTAACAATTGAGTTATCGATTGAGCACCAGTTGGAGCGCCGCATAGTGCTACGAAAAATCCTTATCGTAGAAGACACCCCTACTATCGCCCGGGTGCAAAAGCACATTTGTTTGCAAGCGGGCTATGAGGTTGATATCGCTGACTCTAAAGCGAAAGCCGAGGCGCTGATTGCAAAAAACAATTACTTTTGCGCTATTGTCGATTTTATATTGCCCGATGCGCCGCAGGGGGAGGCCATACCTTGTAGTACAAAGGCGAAAATTCCTACCATAGTGATGACCGGCAGCTTAGAGAGCAAAACCCGAGAAATTGTAGACCGCCATCCCATCATTGATTACATCACCAAAGAAAACAAGCAGGCCTATCAGTACCTAAAGCGTCAGCTCGAGCGCTTGCCGCGCAATGAGAAGATAAAGATATTGGTGGTGGATGACTCAGCGACATCCCGAAACTATGTAAGTGGCCTGCTTAAGCGCCATAAATATCAGGTGCTGGAAGCGCGAGACGGCTTAGAAGCTTTGGCTATGCTTGAGCGATATAACGATATTTCCGTAATCGTAACCGACAGTGAAATGCCGAAAATGCGAGGTGAGGAGCTGTGCATCGAGATCCGTCGTATTTACACTGAAGAGGATATTGCCATTATCGGTATTTCTGGGGTGGAGTCGGCACATTTATCGGCGCGATTTTTAAAAAATGGCGCCAACGATTATCTGCGTAAACCTTTTAACCCGGAAGAGTTTTACTGTCGAGTAAGACAAAACGTAGAAATGCTCGAGCAAATTCGAACCATCCGTCGCCAAGCAAACTCTGATTACTTAACCGAACTGCCGAATCGGCGTTATTTTTTTAGCCAAGTGAACAAATCTCTTAAGGCGGCTGCGCAGCAACAGCAACCAAGTATGATTGCCATGTTAGATGTTGACCATTTTAAAGCGGTGAACGATCGCTACGGCCATGATGGTGGCGATGAGGTGCTCAAGGCATTGAGTAAGGCATTATGTGAGCATTTTGATTATGAGCAAGTCGCACGTATGGGCGGTGAGGAATTTGCGGTGTATTTTGCCGCTGAAGACCCACAGCACTGCTTGCAAAAACTGGAGGCTTTTCGCCACTTTGTGCACACTCAAGGTGCGGCATTAACGCCGCAGAGCATTGCATTTACTGTCTCTATCGGGGCTGCCTACGGCATTAGCGATAATATTGAAGCGTTGATAAAAGCCGCCGACGTGCAGCTTTATCATGCTAAAGACTCTGGCAGAAATACAGTTGCCTATGCCCCGCTTAACACTGACTCGTAAGTACCAAGGTCACATAGCAGGTATTCAGTGCCGTTGCAGTTTGGCGTAAAAAGCTGTGAATTCACACCCAGCGGTTGTGTCTCGTGGGTGTGACGCCTAGATATGAATGTGATTCACTCAATGCGCGTGATCACCACTTTGATCACCGGGTTGTCAAAGCGATGTTGAGCACCCAAAGCCGATTGCGCTAAGCCATCATCGGCACTTACCACGCCTGGATGCAAAGCCACAAAGTTAGTGTCGTCTCTTATTGCGTTGAATCCTTCACCCATACCGGCAGGACCTGGGATAAACTGCGCAAGTTCAGAGTTGCCCTCGGTGCCAGCATCATACCCATGGCCATAGAGCGAGATGCTTTGCCCAGCAGCCAGCGGCGTTAAATCGACGGCGTTAACACCCGTAAACGCATCATTGGTATTGACCAACATGGTTGCTAAGGTCAACTTACTATCAGCAACATCCTCTACTGATAGGGTAAATTCATCGGTATGACCAGGGCTGATAGGGGCTTCTCCACCATAGAGTGCAATCACTTCTGTATTTGCAAGCAGCGCCGAGTTATCGCCCCCTTCAGCAAGTGCTTCGAGAGCACCTGAAGCCGGCTCACCAATACGCCAAAATTGACCTTGCTGATGCAGTACGCCAGCGACAGGGCTCAATGGTTGTGCTTGCGTTAAATTGGTCAGTGTGACCTGATAACGATATTGCACCGGCTCTGGCGTGTCCACGGCTGCTCCCGTGGGTTTTGTGTTATCAGAGCCGCAGGCACTTAAACCAAGCACCACAAGAGCACTTAAACCCAGTGCTCGAGGGAAATGTGTTTGCAAACGCATGCTCACCCCCTACTGCACAGTAATTGTTAGTTTCGCGACAGGGTTCAACCATCGCTGGACGCTGTTATTGATGTCGCTTTTTCCCGCTGATGCACTGTCATCGCCAAGGTTACCGGGGTGAATGTGCACCAGCGTATTGCTCAATTCGTTGGTGACGCCGCTGCCCCCGCTGCCAATAAGCTCCTCTAAAGGCGGTGGAACCGGCATACCAGGCACACCTGGGGCACCGCCGCCGCGTATTTCATCGTTGGCTTCAGTGCCCGCATCATAGGCGTTAAGGTATACATGGTAAGTTCCGGGTTCGCTCGGTACAGGCCAATTGCTAAGGCCAACAAAACCATCGTTGGTGGGTAGCATCATCGCCACCAGCGATAAATAGGTATTACTTTCACTGGTGGTGAGGGTGCCTTCGCCACTGTGTCCAGGCGCAAGCAAACCTTGCGCGGGGTTGGCAAGCACATCACCGCCAGCGATTTCTACTTGGTTAACAAGACCGTCGATGGCACCGCCTTCGGCCATGGCTTGTAATTCACTGGAGGCGGCAGTGGCAACGCGAAACAATTCACTGTTGCTATCGTGGGCAGCCACCAGCAGGGGCGTGAAATACATACCTTGGGTTAGGTTTTGCACTCGCACATCAAGTTCAGCAGCGCCCGCAGTGTGGCAAAGTGTGAATGCAAGAGCGCTCAGGGTCATTTTTGGCAACGATTTCATCTCGAATCCTCTGTTATTCATATGCCGATCACAGCGCGTTTTGCACTGGGAAAGGCAACCTAGTTATGGGAAGTTCGTGAATGCGAATCGGCCGTTTCATCACTCAGCTAAGACAGACCTTGTGGTTCTCAGTTAACTTTCAAATAACATCAATCTTTTTTATTTGTCGGCTCAAATGCCGTGAAAAACCAGGGAGGAGTGTGGCTTGATAAATAAACAGAGAGTGACGCCGTGTGGGTCACTCTAGCGTGTATTCAACGGTTACTCACTGGCTAGGCGCACATGCTGAGTCAGTTGTTGATGTACATTGTTGACTAATTCCTGTGGGATACAGAGCTTATTTGCTAACGCATCAAGATATTGCCCAGAGATGGGCTGACTCAGGTCTATGGCGCTGGCACTGGCGGCATAGACTTCGATACCTGTTTGCGCATTTGGTACAGCATTAACCAGCTCCGACAAGCTCATGGGCTGGCGCAGCTCATCAAATAACATGGCTTTTTCATGGGTTTGCAAGTCCATGTTTTCTACTTGCGCAAAAATGCGTTGTCGCTCTTGCTCGTCTATATGACCATCGGCGTAGGCGGCTGCAATCATCGCGCGCATCAGCAGCAGTTGACCGCCTTCGTTGTCATCTTCCACAACGTGTTCAAAGCTTTGTTGTTGCATAGGAGTCGAGTGATAATTAAAGTTGCCTGAGCGTTGAGGTGCTGTACTTGGTTCAGCTGCTGAACTTTTTTGTGCATACTGCTGGTATGCCTTCCAAGCAAGGCCACCAATGGCGGCAAGGGCACCATACTTCATCACTTTCTTAGAAGTCTTTTTGCCACTTTTGCCAGTGGCTAAGCCACTTAGACCACCGCCAGCGACACCGCCTAGGAAGCCGCTTAGTGCACCTGATTTATTTAAACTCCCTACGAGTTTTTGTAAGTCTTTCATTGCCCTTTCCTTATATCCATATTTACTTGGCTACTGTGAGCATAAGTCATGGCTACGTAAATAAAAACAACCAGCTTGTTACAAAACAATACAAAAGTGCGTGAGACAAACGCAGCCAAAGGTATACACCGCACTGTTTTAATTTTTGCATCACTAAAAGCACAAAAAGATCATAAAAATAAAATGTTTATACGCTTTTAATGTAACAAAGCATTTTCATTCGTGGTCTAGGGTGAATAAGGAGTCTAATAAAAAGGAACATGCTATGAATAGAAAAAGACCGACCAACACCGAAGCGCAAGCTGATATGACCCCAATGCTTGATGTGGTTTTTATCCTGCTTATTTTCTTTGTGGTGACAACCTCCTTTGTTCGCGAGCACAGTTTGAGCGTTACCCGCCCCGAGTCTAATTCAGCGGTGTCAGCAGAAAATAAAACCTTGATGATTCAAGTCACTCACAGTAACCATGTGGTGATGGCGGGGAGGAATATCGAGACCTCACAAATCGCCAGCAACATCGCCCGCATATCTGCCACAGAGCCATTTTCTTCGGTTGCCATTCGCGCGCATGAGCAAAGCCGTCATCAGCAAGTTGTGACGGTAATGAATGCTGTACGCGAAATGGGGCAGTGGCCCATCGCGTTAGTTGATTAACGGCCTGTATTCAACGCCAGTGTCATTAGCCAATATGACACTGGCACTTTTCTCAAGGTTGGTGGAAGTTTGTAGCGCTCAACGTAGTGAACGAAGCCATTAATCGCTGCTTGATCTGTGGGTCAGATTGCTTATTGATTGCTAAGCATGCAGGGAGGTCGCGGCTAAAATTCTCCGGCAGGGCTGCGGTAATATTGTCTGTATCATGCACTGAGGTATTAATTAATAACACATAATCTAACCGGCCATTACGGAGGTTTTGCGTTAATACATCAATATTGGTCGTCACCATCAGGTTTTTGCCTTCGATAAACCCTTGATTGAGTAATAAAGAATGTGCAACCGAGCCACGACTCACACCCACTAAGCTCGATTTTGCGTCAGCCAGAGAGCTTGGGGCCAGGTCATGACGGTTTTTGAGTTTATACAGATAAACCTCCAAAGGAGGAACCAGAGGGCATAACCAATCAAAACGGTCACTGCGTGTGGGGGTTTTTAATATGGTAAAAATAAGGGTATTGGCAGAGGATTCTGCTTGTTTGTAGGCGCGCTTCCATGGCAACACTTCAATGCTGTAATCAAGGCCGGCATGATGCATAAGTTGCTGTACGCGCTCGGTGGCATCTCCTCGCACCTGGCCCTGCTTATCAACATAGCTTAACGGCGGCAACTGCTCGGTTACCAAAAAAACCTTATTCTGGGCTATGCTCAAACAGCTCACAAGGGGTATTAATAACAGCCAATACTTCACATCAATCTACTCAATCCTTCGTCCCAAATAAGCCTAGGAGATAAACTAAGTTTTAGCAAAATCAATTAAGTATGGGTTCAGGGACATCTTGCTAAGTTATAATCTCACTCCTGTTAATGTTCCTTTGAACCTTTATTGTTGTTAAGCAGGTTAGCCAGTTACTTTTGTAGCTGGCTTTTTTTTGCCTGAAACACAGCAAACTGGCATCATAGGGGCTGAGAGAATTATAAAAAAGGAAATAGGCATGTCTAAGTTAGTTTGCTTTATATTCAGCGGCTTACTTTTTGTTTTTGGCACCATGGCCAGCAGTTATGCCAATACCCCCGAGTCGGCGCTGCCGGCGCAACAGGCGAAAGGGCTAACACCGAACCAAGAGCAACAAACACAGCAGGTGGTTAAGGATTTAAATGAGCCCATGTATCGCCCGTTGATTGAGCGTTACATCCTCGATGAGCTCAAGGCGGTGCGCCAAGACCAACAGGCTTTGCGTGCCGAATACACCGAAAAGATTGCTCACGCGCAGCTAGAAACCGCTGATCGCGCTATTGTCTACACCACAGACACCATTAACAATGTGTTTTTTATTCTCACCGCGACGGCGTCAATTTTGGTGTTAGTTGGGTGGAACTCACTACGCGATGTAAAAAATAAGGTTGAAGACATTGTTAACTCCCGCGTCAGTGCCATTACCGACGAATATGAAGCGCGCCTAAAAGATTTAGAAGAGCAGCTTCGAGGTCGCTCAGAGGAAATCCTCAACAACCAGAAGAAGATCACCATCACCAACGAAATTCATTCATTGTGGATGCGTGCTAATTTAGAGAGTGACTTTGCTACCAAGGTTGAGATTTACGACGAGATCCTCAATCGTAAGCCTGAAGATGTTGAAGCTATCGCCTATAAAGCGGATGCCTTACTTGAGCTTGGGGATACCCAAGAGGCAATTAGTTTGTGTAATCAGGCGCTGGAAATTGACTCAGATTATGGCTATGCCTATTGGCAGCGAGCTTGTGCATACGCACTAACACACGAGCACAGCGATGCCTTGGCGGATATTCGTATGGCCTTAGACTACTCGCCTAATCTGCGCAATGAGCTGTTGCACGAAAGTGCGTTTGCCAGCCTACATGACAACGATAGCTTTAATGAAATCGTTAATGGCTAAAGGTATTAGGGGGGGGGTAGCCGCTGCTACGCCCCTAGCTGGGACGTAAAAATTGGTCGATGGCTTCGGCGAGTTGTTCATCTAGATGTTCTTCAAAATCACTACGTTGGCTGCCAAAGTGAGCGAGAAATTGCTCGGCCTGTTGCAGTGATAGACGCTTATTACGTAGCGTGTAGCTGACTTCATCTTTGCTTTTATCGTAACGCGGCACAAAACGGTAAGTGGCAAATTCGGGAGCGCTGATATGCTGTTGTGCGTAGGCACAAAACCCCTCAATGTGATCTTTGCCATCCGGCCCCAAACATCCCGGTTCAACACGGTATAATAACTGTATCTGTGGTGGGGTGTTTGCTGCCATGGCTTTCCTCAATTACTTGCGCACACCTAGCAGTTTAGCTGGTAGTTTTAAAAAACAACACTTTTTGTACTTTGGCGTCTTTCACTTGATAACTGGTGACCACCTCAGAGCGTTTATCAATAACTTCAGGGTCTGTACTGCACGACTCTGAAAGCTCTTGGTCAATAACAAAACTACCATGAACAATACGCTTGATAGGGGCGGTATTTACACACTGTAATTTTTTAAACATTAAGCCATAGCGGGCTATGAGTTGCTCTTTGCCAGTGAACATCAACTCGTTGGGGAACATATAAAACGCCACATCCTCAGCGAAGTAGCTAATGAAGGTGTCGATGTCTTTGTTGTTATAGGCATCCACTAAGGCATCCACGACTGCAACCGCTTGTTGTTGTTCTTTACTGAGCTTTTTAACCGCTTTCTTTTCGGCTTTTTTGATGGCTTGCTCAAGCGCTTGTGGCTGCCCTGGGTCTTTCTCAAGCGGCGTTTGTTCGCCGTAGGCATTGCCAATAAAGTTTAGGCATAGCAATGACACAATTAGGTATTTCATTTGTTGGTCCTTTTTTACCAATACTGCTCTACGGTGATCTGCCCTGGCGTGCGCCGTCGGTTGCGTTTATAGCCTAGTTCTTGAAGGCAGGCACTGGTGTCTTTTACCATCTCAGGGTTACCGCAGATCATAAACTGTGCCACATCTGGGCTGGCACTGAGCTGAACATGATCAAAAAGTTTGCCACTTTTTATTAACCCGGGAATACGCTCACTCAACATGCCATCGACATTTTCGCGGGTGACCACGGGCACATAGTGTAGTTGTGGATACTGCTGTTGCAGCTGTTTAACCAATGCTTGATAGCTTAAATCTTGCTGCTCTCTTACGCAGTGTACCAACACCACGTGAGTAAACTTTTGCCATACATGGGGCTGTTGTAGTATTGATAAAAACGGGCCAATCGCGGTGCCGGTACTAAGCATGTACACTTGCTCGCTGCTGGGCACTTCATCAAGTGTGAAAAAGCCCGTACTCTGCTCGGCGATGCGTACCTCATCACCGGGTTGTAAGTTGGCCAGCGCCTCAGATAGGGCACCATCGTCAACCTTAATTAAGTAAAACTCGAGGTCATCACTGCTAGGAGGGTTTACAAACGAATAGGCTCGGGCCACACGCTCACCGTCTACCTCTAACGCAAGCTTAGTGTATTGCCCCGCAGTAAAAGGGGCGATGTCGGCATGGACCACCAGCGAGAATAACTTATCATTCCACCACTTCACTCGGGTCACTTTTGCGCTCAGCCAATTAGCCATTTCGCCTCCAGTAATGTCTTTTTACTCAATAAGTTAACTGTGGCAACTGTGAGCTATAAAGTCAATGAGTTTTAATTTTTGGTACAGTTGCTATAAAGCGCCAACAGTATCAGTATAGCGTTGTGCGGCTGCTCTGGCGTGGTTGTGTGTAAAGCTCTAGCGCCGGGAAGAAGGTTCCGATGTTTAGATCAGTGCGCGCTGCTGAAGCCGCGCGCGAAATTGGCTTGGGGTGCAGTTCTTTATTGTTTGAAAGCGTCGGTTAAAATTAGAAATGTTATTGAATCCACATTGATCGGAGATCACCGTAATCGGCGAAGAGGTATTAATGAGTAGCTTACACGCCTTGGCGATGCGTAGCTGATTAATAAACTCGGTCACGGTGCGCTCGGTGCGTTTTTTAAAAAAGCGATGGAAGTGGTTGGTGCTCATGTGAGCATGCTCGGCAAGCATATCTGCGCTGAGCTTTTCCGTGTAGTTGTCATAAATAAAGGAGATCACCCGGTCAAACTTGTCTTTGGCTGGGTCTTGGCGATAATCAAAACGAAAACCGGCGCTGGAAAGGTAATCATACTGGGATTGTGCCATGCGCGTTAGCATATCCATTAACAGTACGTAGCGCTGTAACGGGCTGGCTTGCTCCATATTCTCGAACAAGGCCTGGCATTGCTTTGCTAATTGTTGCGAGAAGCGCAGGCCTCGGCGAGCACCACTGAGTAACTCCTCCAGTTGTTGCAGCTCAGGGTGTTGAGCCACCATGCTTTCTAGCCACGGCGCCGGTATTTGTGCCACATGGACAATTTGCTCAGATAAGTCAGTATTGATTTTCGATTGCCAAGTATGGGGCAGTTCGGGACCAAGCAACACCAAGTCGTAGTCACCATAGGGGGCAATATAGTCGCCGATATGGCACACGCCACGGCTATTGAGGGTTAAGCATATTTCGTACTCGGGGTGATAGTGCCAATTAAATGGGATTTCAGGCAAGCGATACAAGCAATAACGCCAAGAGCAGTTTGGTGAGGGGATCACCTTTTCACACATTGCACGCACGCGCTAACCTCCACTGTTATTGTCCTTGTTAATTGTTTTGCTATTTCAGCAACTCCCCAGCGCTTGTGTGCGCCTATTCTCTCACACTTCAATACTAACCTATCATTCGTTTGCCGCTATAGTGCTTTGGTTTTACGCTTTTTTGACAGCTTAACCGCAACACTGCGAGAAAAGTATGATCAGTGCATAGAATCGTACCGCTTAAAAAACGCTCATGCCTTTACTCTGAATAGGCCAAAAATAGTAAGGAAGAAGATGAGCATAACAATGAAAACAACACCTAAACGCCGCTTTAAAATCAACCGAGTGGCTGCACTCGTGACAACAAGTTTACTCGCTAGCATGGCTATTACTCCCAGCGTCTATGCACAACAGCAGTTAGCGCAAGATGACCAGCAAATGGAAACCATTGAGGTGAGGGGTATTCGCCGCTCGTTGGAAGCCTCCATGAATACTAAGCGCTTTGCCAATGCCGTGGTCGATGCCATTACCTCTGAAGACATTGGTAAATTCCCTGACAAAAACATTGGTGATGCCTTACAGCGTATTTCTGGGGTTACCGTGGACCGCCAATACGGTGAAGTTAGCGGAGTGACCATTCGCGGTACAGCGCCTGAACAATCAAGAGTGTTGTTAAATGGCCAATCAGTGGCCAGCACCTCATGGTACGACTTAGGCCCTGCAACACGTACATTTAATATGGAATTACTCTCTGCAGAGCAAGTATCGGCGGTGGAAGTGTACAAAACACCCAAAGCTTCCATCGAGGAAGGGGCCTTAGGCGGCACCGTGGATTTGACCACGCGCCAGCCGTTAGACTTAGACACCAACACCCTGATGGTATCCGCTGAGCTAGCGCGTGGGTCTCTGTACGATGAAACCGACGCGGGTGGTGCATTTTTAGCGAGCTGGAAAGATGAGCAAGAGCGCTTTGGTATTCTCGCTTCTTACTCCATCGAGCAACTGACCTCCGGGCGCCATGTGCTGGAGTCTATCGGGAGTTACTATGAATACTTTGCCGCTGACCCAGGCACAGGGCAAGAATCGACAGTAGGCGCGTGGGCGATAGGCTCGCAGGCTTTTCGAGCTGAGCGCGAGCGTACCAGTGCGCAACTAACCGCGCAATTTGCGCCTACCGATAATACCGAGTTTGTGCTTGATTATTTTCGCTTCGAGCTTGATAACCCTCATGTAAACCATAACTTTTTGACCGTCGGCGGGCGCGGCAGCGGCTCTGAAAACGTGCAAAATAATGCCCTTGGCGGCACGGAGCGAGCGACCATTACGCCTGCCTACGCCTCGATTATTTATAATCCGGTGGTGCGCAATGCCGTTAATATGAAAGCCGATGTGCTGAACTTGTCGGGTAAGTATATCGGTGATACTTATGAAGTAAGTGCCGTGCTGGGTCAGTCTACCTCCGATGGCGGTACGCAGTTCGGCGCCTCCAGTTGGTGGATACCGGCGACTGACGAGGGTGATAAAATCGGCGACCCGGCATTTGCAAATGGTCAAAATAGCACCGATGGTGGCTTTACCTATGATGCGACCGGCCCCTATCAAGTATGGCTGAGCTCACTCGATGCCACTGATGCCAGTCAGTTTAAACATGCCCAAGAGGCCAACTTTCAAACTACCGTACAAGAGCATGATATCCGCTACGCCCAAGCAGATATCAAATGGCTGCTCAGCGGCGACTTGTTTACCAGTATTGAAGCAGGGGTGAAGGTCAATAGCAGTGAATTCTCACGCGTAGCGATTCATCGTAACCCAGCCGATGTGATTGGCTTTGTTCCCAATGGCAATTTAAGCAATTGGAGTGATGGCGTGTTTACTGATCTTCACTCGCAAAGCAGCGGCCATATTCTTGATTCCTATGCCAAGCTTGATGAAGACCAGTGGTGGGATTTTATCAGTGGCAAATATGAAGCGGGAGAGCTGATTGAAACACCAGCCTTGGGCGATACCTTCGGCGTGGATGAAGATATGCTGGCGCTTTATGTGCAAAGTGATTTCAGCGGCGAATACTTCCGAGGAAACGTGGGCTTACGTTATGTGGACACCGAGCAAACCTCGTCTGGCTATGCCGATGGCCAAGCCTTTAAAGAAACGGTGGACTACGATAATTGGTTGCCAAGCATCAACATCGCCTTTGATGTCAGCGACGACGTTATTGTGCGCGCCGCCGCATCCAGTGTGATGTCACGGGTGAATTACAGCGACCTGAAGCCCGGCTTAGCCATTCAAGAAAACTTTGGCTCTGCCAACGGCGGCAACCCCTATCTAAAACCTTATGAGGCCGACCAAGCTGACCTCGGGATTGAATACTATTTTACCGAGGCATCGCTGTTTTCAGCGGCTGCTTTTGTGAAACAAATTGACAACGTTGTCTTTCTCACTGAAGAGGTCGAGTTTGTCGATGGCTGTGGTGCTCAACCTTCAGAATATGATAGCTGCCGAGTCACCCGACCTCGCAGTAATGGCGATGGTGATGTCACCGGCTTAGAGTTGCAATTGCAGCATACCTTTGCCAATGGTTTTGGCTTTGTCAGTAACTACACCTATGTTGATAGTGAAACAACCCGCCCCGATGGCGCTACAGAAATGGTTCCTGGGGTATCGGAAAACTCATTTAACGGCTCGCTGTTCTACGAGAACGATCACATCAGTGCGCGCATCGCCTACAACTGGCGCAGTGAGTGGATAGGTGTGGGCGCCGCACAAGCGGTACGCAATGATGATTATCAGCAATGGGATGCATCTATTGTTTGGCACGCCATGGAAAATCTTGATATCAGCTTAGAGGGGGTGAACCTTACCAATGAGGTCATTCAATCTTACGATACCAACTATGACTTAACGCAAAACACCATTGAGTTTGGCTCTCGCTACTACCTCAGTGCCAGCTATAAGTTCTAACTATCAAGGGCCCAGCCTCAGCGCTGGGCAAACAGGGCGATGAATAACATTAATACCATCACGATAGTGGGCGGAGGTACGGCCGGGTGGATGTGCGCCGCCTATCTGAGTAAGCACCACCGAGATAAAACGGTGCGGGTGATAGAGTCTGCACACATTGGTCGTATTGGTGTTGGCGAAGGGTCTACGCCACACCTGCAACAGTTTATGGCCGACTTAGGGGTGACAGAAAGCCATTGGATGCGTGCCTGCGACGCCACCTATAAGGCAGGGATCCGCTTTAGTCACTGGAATGGCGATGACAGTGAGTATTTTCACCCTTTCTTTAGTGAGTTAGATGAAAAAACGGCGGAGGTGTTTTTTGTTAACGCCAATGCCAGGCGTCGCGGAGCTGCTGTGCCCGCCCATCCGGATGGGTACTTTTTAGCGGCGCAGTTGGCGGCGCAAAATCGTGCTCCCAAAGCGCTCAGTGCATTAGCGCGGCCGCTGCACTATGGCTATCATTTTGATGCGCAAAAGCTGGCAGATTGGCTGCGCGCCTATGCCTGCGCTCGTGGCGTTGAGCACATCAGCGGAACAGTCTCGCAAGTACAAGGTCGCCAGCGTATTGAGCATGTCACCTTGGCGGATGGGCGCACGTTACAGGGAGACTTTTACATTGATGCCAGTGGTTTTCAATCACTGCTGGTGGAAAAGGCGCTGCAAGAGCCCTTTATTCGCTTTAACGATGAGTTACTCAATGACCGCGCCGTGGCTTTCGCCACTGAGGCGTTGCCTAACCCGCCGGTGTACACCCATGCTCAAGCGATGCCGAGTGGTTGGCGCTGGCACATTCCACTGCAAAGCCGCTGTGGCAATGGCTATGTCTACAGCAGCCAATATCTAAGTGCGGAGCAGGCTGAACAGCAGTTGCGCCAAGCCTTGGGTGAGTATCATAGCAGCGCTAAACATCTGCACATGCGAGTGGGCATGATGCGCCGCGCACTGGTCAGTAATGTCATGGCCGTTGGCCTAGCGCAGAGCTTTATCGAGCCTTTGGAGGCCACCGCGCTGATGATCACTGGCCACAGCATCACACTACTGAGTCAATTTATTGAAGGCCAGGTCAGTGCGCAGCACCTTAATGATGAATTACACACCCTCGTGTTGGGCGTGAAAGATTATATTCTCGGCCATTACGCCACCAGCCGTCGTGTCGATACGCCCTATTGGTTAGCCAGTGCGGGAATAGCCGCACAAAGCCCGCGAATTGCGCCGCTGTTACAGCGTTGGCGCAGCGGTGGAGATATCGACCAGTGGTTGCATCAGCATCGTCATCAGCAGGCTTATAACCGAGCCAGCTGGTATTGCCTGTTAGCGGGCATGGATTATCGCGACACGCACCTCACCCAGCCTTTTGAGTGCGCCCCGGCGCATATCGACAGCGCCGCCAAGGCCTATGTAAAAACACTATGCGAGACTCATTTTGGCGTCCATGAGCAGGTTTTAAGGCTGTGAGAATAGTATCGGTAAGGCACTGAATTGTGCCGCCAGTGGTGGCAAAAGGCTGCGATACTGGCAGCGCATACAAAGAGCATTAATAACCCATTTGGGGTGATGGTCGTGGTTCCCCTTGAGCATTGTGTTTGTTTGCCCACAAGCCGGCTCGTATAAACCATCACCCCTTTTATTTTAAGGCACAGAGGGAAAAACAATGAAAACTAATATCCCTGTGGTCGTATTAGTACTCGCGACCTTTTTTATGATTTCGTTTATTACCAATATCCTCGGACCGATATTTCCGGCGCTTATTGATAGCTTTGATATTGGCTTAACGCTAGCGGGGTTTTTCCCGTTCGCATTCTTTATCGCCTACGGAGTGATGTCCATTCCGGCGGGGTTGTTAGTGCAATCTTGGGGCGAGAAGCACGTGATGTTGTTGGCGTTTTTACTCGCTGCATTAGGCGCTATGGCGTTTGTGCTTATGCCGGTATTTGCGGTTGCAATGACAGCGCTGTTCTTGCTCGGCTCAGCTATGGCACTACTGCAAGTGGCGGTTAACCCATTATTGCGCGCAAGCGGCGGTAGCCAGCATTTTGCGCTGTTGTCAGTGTTGGCGCAGCTGATGTTTGGTGGCGCTGCAACGTTGTCCCCTTTGGTGTATTCACAATTACTTGAGCAAACGCAAACTGGGCAAGGTGTTGGAGCCATGATAGCGCCGAGTATTCCCGCGAATATGGGGTGGTTGAGTATGTATTGGCTGTTTGCGGCATTAAGTGTGGCCATGCTGGTATGGATAGCGCTAACGCCCATTAAAAGAGCCCAGCGCAACGCCGGTGAGCGGCTCAGCGCCAAGCAAAGCCTGCAATACTTTAAAAACCCAACGGCCATTAAGTTCTTCTTTGCAATCGCCGCTTATGTTGCCCTTGAGCAAGGCATTGCCAATTCCATGTCGGTGTTTTTACAGCAACAACATGGCTTAGAGCCCAACACTGAGGGCGCAGCGGTGGTGAGTCATTTTTGGTTGAGTTTAACCCTGGGTTGTTTACTCGGATTAGTGCTACTTAAGTGTGTGGATGCGCAAAAGTTATTGATGTTCTTTAGCGTGGGTGCCGCGCTCTGCTTAATTGTAGCGCTGTTTGGCAGCCAATCGCTAGCGGTGCTGGCGTTTCCTGCTTGTGGGTTTTTCTTGTCCATTATGTGGTCGGTGATTTTCTCTTTGGCGCTCAACTCTTTTAAAGCCGGGCATGGCGCTGTGGCTGGGATCCTCTGCACTGGCATTATTGGCGGCGCCGTGGCCTCGCCAATCATTGGCGCAATCAGCCAAGGTATAGGGAGCTTACAAATCGCCATTCTAGTGCTGTTTGTACCGCTGATTTATATCTTTAGCGTGGGTATTTGGGCGCGTCCACTGGTGCGCAATCACACCCTTAATCTGTTTAAAAAATCCGTTTCCAACGAAGAGTTAAAGAGTCCTTCATGAAAAATGTTGTATGCATCGACTTGGGAGGCACCAAAGCACTGGCAGCGCGTGTTGATGGCGTGAATCTCAGCGCCCCGATTCGTCGCGCGGTGCCCTACCAAGGGGAGAAAGAACAAATCAATGCATTTGTCTTAGAGTTAGTGCGCAGTACCATTGATGAGCACAGTCAAGGCATTGCCATTGGCGTTCCGAGCATGGTGGAAATGCAATCAGGTCGGGTGCTGGAAACCGTGAATATTCCCAGTTGGCACAACGTTGCTTTACAGCAATTGTTACAGACCCACTTTGAGTTACCAGTGGTGGTGCACAATGATGCCAACTGTTTTGCCATGGGCGAGTATTGTTATGGCGGCCATCAAGTGCAAAACCTCGTGGGTGTGTGCTTAGGCACCGGCCTTGGCGCGGGCATTGTCATCGATGGCACCTTGTATAGCGGCAAACATGCGGCGGCCGGCGAGTTTGGTAGCTTTCCCTATCGAGATGGTATCATTGAGCACTATACCAGCGGGCAATTCTTTAAGCGCCAAGGTTTAGAGGGGGGCGCGCAGGCACTGTTAGCGCAACAAGGCGATGCCCATGCAAAGGCGCTATTTGCTGATTTAGGTACACACATAGGTTATGCCTTGGCGCAGGTGATGCTGGCTTTTGACCCAGACAAAGTCGTGCTTGGCGGCTCCGTGGCACGCTCTTACTCACTGTTTGCTGAAACCATGTGGCATGCGCTCAGTAAGCAGGCTCACCCCATTTTAGTTGAAGCGTTGCAAATAAGCCCCGGGCAGTTGGAATATGCGCCGCTGTTGGGGGCATATGCGTTATTCGAACGTCACACCCATTTGCCACACAAGGAGGTTTATTGTGCGTAACCTAATTTTATTATTGCTTGTTTTCGCAGCCAACGCGCAAGCGATCACGGCGTTGCAGCTTGAGCGCTTGGCGCAGCAACTACAAGTGCATTACACCTTGATTGATGCCAACCCTGATAGTTGTCCTGAGCAAAAAGAGGCGTGTTACCTCAGTGAACTGACACTGTCGTTAGCCAGCGCCGAGGATTTAGAGCCACTAAGCGATTGGGCCATCTATTTTAGCCAGCTGATGCCTATCTACGCGGTGCAGGGGGAGCAGCTCGCTATTGAGCATGTTAATGGTGATCTACACCGCATCCGTGCCACTTCGCAGTTTACCGGCTTTGGTGAGGCGGACGTAAGCGTGCGTTTTTACACTGAACAATCGCAAATCACCCGCTCGGAATTTATGCCCAACTACCTGATAAGCGATGTTGAGCATCGCCTTGAGCCACAGGTGATCGCCAGCACGCAAAGCGCTGTTGATGACACTACAGGCTTAGAGCAGCAACCCTATTTACAGGCTTTCACCGGCATCAAGCAATTACGAGTGAGTGATGATGATAAAACCCCCTGGATGGGGGCTGAGTATTTATATCAGCATCAAGTACGCCCTAAGCCCCGTGATACCGTATTGGGTTTGGTGCCACAGCCACAGCACATTGCGCGTAAGGCGCCAGGGCGATTGTCGCTAAGCAAAGGTTTTACACTGCAATTAAAGGGGATAGAGCGAGGCGCTATCGAGGCGGCGTTAAAACGATTAGCAACCCTCGGCGTTCATGAGCGCCAAGCTGCGGTGAGTATTGAAATTCATGTTAGCGAGCAAGCAGGCGCGCCGCCAGAGTCTTATAAACTCAATGTGCGTGGTGAGGGCATTGTTATTCAAGCGCCCAGTGCCACCGGGGCCTTTTACGGGCTGCAAAGTGTGGCTGGGTTATTGAATAGTGACGATTTAAGCCTGGAGCGGGTCGCTATAGAAGATGCGCCGCATTATGGCTTTCGTGGTTTACACATTGATGTAGCACGTAATTTTCGAACTAAAGCGTTTATTCTTAATACTATAGAGCAAATGGCGGCGTATAAGCTTAACAAGCTGCATTTGCACTTGGCAGATGATGAAGGCTGGCGTCTTGCCATTGATGGTTTACCGGAGCTGACCGAGGTGGCGGCAACACGTTGTTTAGATTTAGCAGAGCAGCGCTGCTTGTTGCCCCAGTTGGGCGCCGGCCACCTTAGTAATAGTGGGGTGAATGGTTTTTATAGCGCGCAAGATTATGTTGATATTTTGCGTTATGCCCAAGCCCATCATATTGAAGTGGTGCCTTCGCTGGATATGCCCGGGCACTCGCGTGCCGCTATTAAAGCGATGGAGGCTCGTTATCAGCGTTTGCTGGCGCAAGGCGATAAACAGCGCGCCCGTCAGTACCGTTTAGTGGAGCCAGAAGACCGTACGCAATACCGCTCTATTCAGCATTATAACGACAACACCTTAAATATTTGTTTGCCGTCAACCTATCGCTTTATCGATAAGGTACTGCTGGAAGTACAGCGTTTACATCAGCGAGCTGGGGTGGCGTTGCACACTTATCATATTGGTGCCGATGAAACGGCCGGAGCCTGGCTGGCGTCACCGGCATGCCAACAGCTCAAAGAGAAGGTCGCGGATTTTAGCTCATTCAATGGTTATTTTATTGAAAAGATTAGTCAATCTTTGGCTAATAAAGGCATTAAAGTAGGTGGTTGGAGTGATGGCATGGGCGATGTGCGCTTAGCAAATATGCCAGCTCACGTGCAAAGTAACGCCTGGGCGACCTTGAGTGACAATGGTCATGAGGTTGCCCATCAGCATGCCAATCAAGGATGGGATGTGGTGATCTCCAGCCCAGATGTCACTTATTTTGACTTTCCATATCAATCGCACCCACAAGAGCGTGGTAATCACTGGGCCAGTCGGGCTGTTGATACGCGCAAGGTGTTTGAGTTTATGCCTGATAATCTGCCCGCACATGCAGAGATATGGCGCAGTGTTAAAAATCAGCCGTACCGCGCCGATGACAGTGACTCGTCTTTGCAACCCGGTGTGCAGTTTGCCGGTGTGCAAGGACACCTTTGGTCGGAGATGCTGCGCACAGACCGCCAAGCCGAGTACATGCTGTATCCACGCTTATTGGCGTTAGCAGAGCGTGCTTGGCACAAACCGCAGTGGGCACTGCCTTATGTGGCCGGTCGCAGTTACAGTGCCGACACCGAGTTTTTCGATGCGCAACGCCAACAGCAACGAGAGCAGGACTGGCAGCGTTTTGCTTATTTAGTTGGCGAACGGGAAATAGCTAAATTAGAAAAGTACGGGCGTTTTTATCGCATTCCCACAGTGGCGGCAAGCACCACTAAACAAGGCTATATCGATGCCTTTACTTTACTTCCCGGGTTTGCCATTGAAGTACAAGCGGCGGATGGCCAGTGGCAACCGTTCAAGGGCAACAAGCACTATGGCCCGGTGCGGGCGATACGAGCACGATCGCCACTAACCCAGCGCCGAGGCAGGGCGTTGAGTTTGCAGTAAACCAAGATTTCACACCAGTAAGGCAAGAGCAGGGCGGTGATCACCGCCTTTTTGCTTTCGCTACTGAAACTAGTTGATTTAAATACGGTAATAAGTATTAATAAGGCTAATTATATTTAAGGATGAAAATAATGGTTCGCTTGCTCTTTACCTTCGCTTTACTGTTACTTACCACTTCTAGCCTTGCGCAAAGTAATCTATTCGTCGACAAATACAAAGGCGGCCGCACCAAGGCCGACGCCCATTACAGCTATATGCCTGTATTAGTGCTAGGCAAAGGTGATCAACGTATAGAGTTAGCGGGGGAGTATCGCGCTTACATGCAGGAGATTGAGCCTAGCGCCAAACTCGGCTTTTCACACCTACTTGCTGATGTTAAAGCCAAGCTGGAGGCTAAGGGTTTTAGCATACAGGTTTATTGCGTTCAGGAGTGTGATAAACGCACTTACGCTCGGCTAATTGATGATACCTTTCGCGATACAGTGTTGTATCGCTTAGGTTATTACAATGTTCAGGAAAACCGATTTGGCTATCTGTCAGCGATGAAAACAGTGAATGAGCAGCCACGTGCAGTTATGCTGTTTGCTAAACAAGAACGCAGCGGAGGGCTTTCCTTAGGCTATGAACAAATTGCATCGTTGCCTATGCCTGATGCGGGTCTTAGCGTGCAGCAAGACTTTGAGATTGATGCGTTGGATTTTAGTCAGCTAAAAGCCAAGGAAAAAGATGCAAAAGGCAGTGCTGATCACCCATTAATCGAGCGCTTCCCTGGCAGTTATATCAAAAGCAGCGGCGTGAGTGATTATGAACCCTATCCGTTAATTGTAGGTCAGTATAAAAAATCAATTCCGGTGCGCACCGTAGGCGGTAAAGTGACCACGCTAAATTACCGTATTGATAAAACGGTTGGACCTTATGCAGTTCATAAAAACTACATGAATGCACTGACCCAAGCTGGGTTCACTATTATTTATGAGTGCCAAGCACGTAGTTGTGGTAACTATATCTTGCGTGATAATTACCGCGATACCATTTTTGCTAAGCGTCATGATTCTGATATCTATAACATGACTGAAAAAAGCAACTTTTACTTGTTCACAGCTGAGAAAGACACACCTCATGGCAAGCTATACACATCGATGTACAGCCTACAACGAAGGGCTAAGGAAAGTGTACAGTTGGTGGTTGATATTATTGAAGAAAAAGGAGTTAGCCACGTAGCTTTAAATATCGACAGTGATAATCTTTTAAAAGAAATACAAAACACAGGCAGTGTTTCTTTGTATGGTATTGAGTTTGATTTTAATAAACACACCATTAAACCTAGCTCAAAAGCGCAATTGGATGAAATAGCAAAGTTCTTAACGCAAAGGGCTGATGTTTCTTTGTATGTGGTTGGTCACACCGATAATAAAGGTGCATATGACTACAACCAAGACTTAGCGAGTCGACGCGCTCAAGAAGTGGTGAACACCCTAGTTCGTGATTACCAAATAACCCAACAGCGATTGCAAGCGGTGGGTGTCGGGCCAGTCGCTCCGTTGGCTGCAAACGATAATGACGATAATATGCAGCGTAACCGTCGCGTTGAATTGGTACTCAAAGCACCCATGTTCCTATAACCAAGCTGTTAAGCCCTGCCTCAGGTTGCAGGGCGCTATGGTTGAATATAAGTTGTTCTGTGGCCTTGTTTTACAAAAGCACTGGTCAGTTATACAAAAAGTGCTGGGCCAGAACCAAAGACTCAATAATATTGGCAGAGCGTAAATTAATCGAAATGAGGGCGCAGCTGTTCACGCATTTCCATCATATTGCCAGGGTGGATTTCCCAGCGGTTTTTATCTTCGAACTCAAAATCGATTTTAAAGCGCTCTGTTTCACCATCCATTTGAAAAAGCAGTTTTATAAAACGCCAGTCGCATTGCTCATAAACTTCCTCACGGAATTCGAGCAATGTGTCGTCTAACAGCAAAGGATCGTCTTCTATTTCCGCAGAGGCAGGGCGTGCTGCCTCTGCGTTATATATGAAACCGGAGTTGGCCATATGGCCATCATTGAATTCGAAAACAAACGTAAACGCTGTCCATAGGTTCTCTGCTACGTCCTCACAGCGTAGGAAGAGATCAGCAATGTATTGGAGTCGTTCTGTTGGTATATTCATACTGTGTCCTTCTGTAGGCGTTTGATGCATAAAATCGACAACCAACGCCAAAATAGCGATTAATCGAAATGAGGGCGCAGCTGTTCACGCATTTCCATCATATTGCCAGGGTGGATTTCCCAGCGGCTTTTATCTTCAAATTCAAAGTCGATTTTAAAGCGCCCTGTTTCACCATCCATTTGAAACAGCAGTTTTATAAAACGCCAGTCGCATTGCTCATAAACTTCCTCACGAAATTCACGAAGAGTATTGCTAAGCAGTAACATATCCTCTGCTATTCTAGCTGTTGCGGGTTCAACCTTGTCGCCATTATATAAAAAGCCGGAGTTAGCTATATGGCCATCATTGAATTCGAAAACAAACGTAAACGCTGTCCATATGTTTTCTGCTACGTCCTCACAACGCAGGAAGAGATCGGCAATATATTGGAGTCGTTCTGCTGGTATATTCATATTGTTCTCGTATCAGTGCTCTCGGGGCTTGCTAAATTGAGCTCAAAGTTAGGTAGATCAAAGCATGGTTTACGTTAAGAGTTCTTCGAAGATAATATCGATATTTGCTAAGAGTTCGTTATGGATTGGTGCGGTAAAATATCTGGAAGTTAGGACTCCAAAAGTAAAAGTCTTTCCTTCAGGAAGCTCGTCTCTAGGGTTCTTCTCATATTGAGCGCAGGCCAAAATAAACGCCAGTTGCGCTTTTATCTCAGGCTTAACGCTGGCAGTTGAGTCATCCGTTTCCAGCTTGAGTAACCTCAACGCATTTTGAGTCGCGCTCTCAAGTCTTATGAAATTCATTGTGCCAGTGCCTTGGGCTTTGATATCTGATCCTGTCATTTCACAAGGCATTAAATAACAAGGCCTTTTTATTAAATTTCTAAGAGGTGATTAACAATGCCAACGGTTCTGCTGTACGAAAAGTACCAGACTAATTGGCTGATACTTTTCGCAATCGAAGACCTGTAGTAGGCACATCAGAATAGGCATCAATCGAAATGAGGGCGCAGCTCTTCTCGCATCTCCATCATATTACCTGGGTGGATTTCCCAGCGGCTTTTATCTTCAAACTCAAAGTCGATTTTAAAGCGCCCGGTTTCGCTTTCCATTTGGAACAATAACTTTATAAAACGCCAGTCGCATTGCTCATAAACTTCCTCACGGAATTCACGAAGAGTATTGCTAAGTAGCAACATGTCCTCTTCTATTCTGGCTGTTGCGGGTTCAACTTCGTCGCCATTATATAAAAAGCCGGAGTTGGCCATATGGCCCTCATTAAACTCGAAAACAAACGCAAACGTTGTCCATGGGTTTTGCTGTACTTTCTTGCAGCGTAGAAATAGACCTGCAATTTATTGGAGACGTTCCATTGGTATATTCAAATATCTAAAGCCCTACTCATTGTGATGCTTAAGCGCATTCTTTAAAAGCTTGCAGAACACCTTCGTTTAAAAGCTCATCATCGGTCAACCAGAAGTCTTGAAAGTTTTCCTTAAATTTGCGGCTGGGTCGGCTAAAGTTAGTGATCCTAAAACCCTTTCTAAGTGGTGCGCCAACGTTCATTTCTCTATAAATAGTTACCTTTTCGCCATTTACAAAGATATCCGTTCGGTTTACTCCGGAAGGTAGACCTCCCTCTGAAGAGCTGCTCCAGAATTTTTCTTCTATTGTTTTCGCAATTAAAGGAAGAGTAAGTTTTGGGAATTCAACTTGGTTAACATAAAAGTCAGGGATATCCGGTTTGCCATATTTCGGGGGAGATAGATTAATGAGTACATCTATAGATTCGCTCGATATAATAAGAAAATGTTTTTTTGAATCAGGCGAGCCTTTTTTGAATACAACACACATGTCAGAAGGCAAGTCAAAGGGATTTAATAATTTCATACCGTTACACTCTTGGAGCTTTAATAAGCTTAACTGCATTTTCAAGTTGGTTGATTTCAAGAGGGTCTCTTTCAAACGTGAAAGATTCAACCACGCCGTAGTTACCTTTAGTTTTGCTACCCCAATCTGAGGACTTATCGATTTTCGTTAAGCCGTTACCACTAAACAGTTGATTGGCGCCAAATTGGTTCATAATTCTGAACCTAGCCAAACTTTGATTTTGATTATTATTGTTTTCAATCTCTAAAAATTCTTTAAAATCCTGCTCGTCAAATATGTTACCTCCTTTTTCTTTATATGTTTCAATAGTCTTTTCAAACTCAATGGCACCTTCTTCACTTAGCACTTCATCGATTACCCCGTGGGGGATTTTCCGCTCTTTCAAGTCGCCTTTTAGCTCGCGTTTGCTAAAGTCTTTCATTTTCTCGAACGTAGGAATAAAGGTTTCCCGTTCGGCTTTTGGCGGCATTGAGTGTGAGTCGATGATGGCTAAAGTAAACTCTTGATCTGGGGATATCTCCTTATGATCAATACCGAATAAGGCGGCCAGTAGCATTGGGTCTGTATCCGCATTTTCCATTTGATCGAAAGTAGTTGCCCAATATGGAGCTCTTTTTGAATCTGGTCTGGGGAAGCCAAGACTGGTGTTTTCCGCTTTACTTACATCACCGAAGATTAGCCTCACAAAGAAACGGTCGTTTAGTTCACCTTTTTCGGCTAATTCCGTAAGTTCACTCTGTGAATATTTAGGTTGATATTCGCCGGTCTCTTCTAGACGTTTACGCGCATCAGCCAGGCGCTGCACACACTCTTCCATGCTTTGCGGTGGGGCCTTTTTCGGTGCTGGCGCTTTTTTAGTGCTTGCTTCACTTGCTTGCGGTTCGCTTGCTTTGCTGGTATCCGCTTTTTTGCCTGCGCCGGTGACCACTGGCGCTGAGCTTGTGGAACTGGGTGCGGGTGTCTTTTTCTCTGGGCTTGCCAAATCGGCGCCGCTGCTGCGCTTCGGTGCGCTTGAGCCAGCGGCATCGCTACTGCGTGTTTTATCTGATTTTTGCAGCTGTTGTTTAACCACGTTAGGGTGCTCGGCAATATCCCACAATTCGAACATCACTAAGCGTTCATCCACCAAAGCTTCGGCCACCTCGTTAAGCTGTGAAGTGACTGGCTTATAGCCTGAGCCGAAGCTGGTGATATGTAAATAGTCGAACAAGGTGCTAATAATAAACTGACTATTGCGCCATGGGTCGAGATCATGCAAAAACTGCTCGGCGAATACACGCCCGGACCGAAATGCATAGATGGGATGGGGAAGCATAGGATCATCGGGAATATGTTCAGGGCGACACACCAAATGAGGATGACCAAAACTGCAATACACAATGTAACCGCGAGCGAATGCCGCAGGCGTTACTGGGTTGTAATCCTTGACGAGACTAGAGCTTTCCATAGCACACATAAATTGTTTTTAACTGGCGACAATATTACCCGATATGATGCTTAAAAAAAAGCACAATAAAAAGAAAGCGCCCAGTCAGGGCGCTTATTCTACGCTATGGTGAAGGGGGGCCAATTCCTATGCACACCCCCTGTTTGAATCCAATTAGAGAGGAACAAAAGGTGGTTGCAATTGCAAACCCTTCGCACGCTTTTACGGAACTTTATAAATAGAGCGATCACTTTTATTTTAAAAAAATAACAATCGCGTCTATCTCGTGGCTAGAGAACTAGCGCCTTACTTTAATGCGCGGGCTTAGGTGATTTGTTAGTTGCAACCTAGCATGCCTTTGTTATACTCGGCGCGAACTTTCAGTAAGTAGTGAAAGTTCCTAACCAATATTTCGTAATTAAACCCGAAGTGGATGTACACAGTGCTTTCAGCTAACACGAACAATTCAACCTTGCTAACGCAACCGCTGGTGTTGGGCGCGTGCTTTGGTCGTGGTGTTGTGCTTGCTTGTGTACTCTTTGCGCTTAATACGGCGTTGTTGCTCAGCGGCTCCCTTGGAGATGCCATTGAGCTTGAAGCGCTAATGGGCGAAGGTTTAAGCCAAGAGCCTTGGTTGGTGGCGGCGATGCAGTTTTTTGCCCAGCCGGTGCTTAGCGCCCAGTTGTTAATTGGTTTATGTTGGTTATTGTTTCACTTTTTTGCGCCTAGGCGCGCAGCCATTTCGCTGCGTAAAGCGGCGTTTGACTTTGTCGCCCCCACCCGTTGCCAGAATCCTCAAGGCGCGCATGGGTGCCGCGCTCCTCCATCATTTGCCGGTTGATTGTTTTTAGTTGCTACCACCCAGGAAATGCGTGTCCTCGGTAGCGACCTCAGTGCGTCTGCTTAATTTTTGTCACTGACCACAGTCAACCCACCGCAGTGTTATTCGCGGTGCCTTGGGCAGCAATGCTAATCTATCTCTGCACACTCTATCTCAGTGAAGGTCAAGCTTTACGCTGACTCAGTCGCCCATGCTGCGGCTGCAGAGAACCTTTGGCAAAGCAGCATTTTTGCATCTTAAAAATGCTCCCTTAACCGCGAATTTCGCTCTTTAAGCGCTGTATTTATGCGCTTGAAGTAGCTCAGGCCACTTTGTGGCGAGGTTTAACCTTTAGGTTGTAGGGTAGTGTTTTGTTAACTCGAAAACTCTTTTCATTCGCTTTCGCTCTTATGGTGTTGGCGCTCAGTGGCTGTAGTGGCGGAGTGCTGGACCCCAAGGGGCAAATTGGCATTGATGAGAAAAATCTCATTATTATTGCCACCGTTCTGATGTTGGTTGTGGTGATCCCGGTGATCATCATGACTTTGTATTTTGCCTGGAAATATCGCGATGGTCGCGACCATGAGATCTATGCCCCGAAATGGGCGCACTCTAGCAAAATAGAAGCGGCGGTGTGGACCATTCCCATCGTTATTATCATTGTACTTGGGGTGATCACTTGGCGCTCCACACAAGCACTTGACCCATACAAGCCGCTGGCTGGTAAAGGGGAGCACTTAACCGTGCAGGTGGTGTCGTTAAATTGGAAGTGGCTATTTATCTACCCTGAGCAGGGTATTGCCACGGTCAATGAGCTGGTGTTTCCAGCCTATGTGCCGGTGGAATATAAAATCACCTCGCAAAGTACCATGAACTCCTTTTTTATTCCCCAACTGGGAAGCCAAATTTACTCCATGGCGGGCATGGAAACCCAGCTACACCTGATTGCCAACGAGCCTGGCACATTCAAAGGCTTTTCAGCCAACTACAGTGGCGCCGGGTTTAGCGGCATGAAGTTTAATGCCATTGCCACCCCCACACAGGCCGACTTTGATACCTGGGTTGCCAATGTCAAAGCCAAAGGGACTAAGTTAGACCAACACAGCTACGAGACGTTAACCCAACCCAGTGAATACCATCCGGTGAGCTATTACAGCGAGGTGGAACAGGGGCTGTTTCACAGCATTGTGATGAAGTACATGCAAGGTCACGGTGAAATGAATTACTACGCCAAGCCCGAGCATGCGGCGCATAACCAACATCGCGTCGAGGAGTGAAAATGAATCTATTTGGAAAACTATCAATTGAGGCCATTCCATACCACGAGCCCATTATTATGGTGACTTTGGCGGTTGTGGCTGTACTGGGTCTGCTGCTTGCAGCAGCGATGACAAAATATCAAAAATGGGGCGTGCTATGGCGAGATTGGATCACCTCCATTGACCATAAACGATTGGGCATGATGTACATAACCCTTGCCCTGATCATGTTATTCCGTGGTTTTGCTGACGCTATTATGATGCGTACTCAGCTGGCCATGGCTACCGGCGGGGCAGCCGGGTACTTGCCCCCTGAGCACTACGACCAAATCTTTACCGCACACGGCGTGATCATGATTATCTTTATGGCGATGCCGTTTATGATTGGGTTGATGAACATTGTGGTGCCACTGCAAATCGGTGCCCGCGATGTGGCCTTCCCATTTTTAAACAACCTGAGCTTTTGGCTTACGGCGGGCGGCGCAATACTGATTAATTTATCCCTAGGGCTTGGCGAATTTGCTAAGACTGGGTGGGTCGCCTATCCGCCGCTATCAGAGTTATCCTTTAGCCCCGGTGTGGGAGTCGATTATTATATTTGGGCGTTGCAGATATCAGGCTTGGGTACTTTGCTAACGGCGGTAAACTTCCTGGTGACGGTATTTAAAATGCGCGCGCCGGGCATGAGTTTGATGAAGATGCCCATTTTTACTTGGGCATGTACCTGGGCGAACATTCTTATTGCCGCATCGTTCCCCATTTTAACAGCGGTGCTGGCCATGCTCACCCTAGATAGATACATGGATTTCCACTTCTTCACCAATGAAGCAGGTGGTAATGCCATGATGTATATCAACTTATTTTGGGCATGGGGCCACCCAGAGGTTTATATTCTGATTTTGCCAGCGTTTGGCATTTTTTCGGAAGTGATCTCGACTTTCACTGGCAAGCGTTTGTTCGGCTACAAGTCCATGGTTTATGCCAGTGGTGCGATTTCTATTTTGGGCTTTATCGTCTGGCTGCATCACTTTTTCACTATGGGCTCCAGTGCCAATGTAAACGCCTTCTTCGGGGTGATGACCATGGTCATTGCGGTGCCTACTGGGGTGAAGTTGTTTAACTGGCTATTTACCATGTACCGAGGGCGTCTGCGCATCACCGTGCCGGTGCTGTGGACCATTGGCTTTATGATCACCTTTACCGTGGGCGGTATGACCGGCGTGTTGCTCGCCATTCCCGGGGCAGACTACGTGCTTCATAACAGCTTGTTTCTGATTGCGCACTTTCACAACACCATTATTGGTGGCGCAGTGTTTGGCTACCTTGCCGGCTTTGCTTATTGGTTCCCCAAAGCCATGGGCTATAAATTGGATGAGCGTTGGGGTAAGGCGTCACTCTGGTGTTGGCTGGTGGGCTTCTTTGTTGCCTTTATGCCGCTGTATGTACTGGGCTTTTTAGGTATGACGCGACGCCTAAACCACACCAACAACCCAGATTGGAACATCTGGCTGTACATTGCCTTTGTCGGTGCTGTGATCATTATGTTTGGCATCGTATTTCAGGTGATCCAACTGGTGGTGAGTTATAAAAACCGTGCGCAATTGCAAGATACCACCGGCGATCCTTGGAATGGCCATACCTTAGAGTGGTCTACGGCATCACCGCCCCAGTACTACAACTTCGCAAACACTCCGGTGGTACGTGATATTGACGCTTGGACCGACACCAAAGAGCAGGGGCAGGCTTACCAGCAAGGGCAACACTATGCGCCCATCCACATGCCGAAAAACACCTCAGCTGGCGTGCTTATGAGCGCCGCGCTTACGGCATTTTGCTTCGCCATGATTTGGCATATTTGGTGGCTTGCCATTGCCGGCCTTGGCGCCGCTATAACCGTGTTTATTAAGCGTTGTTACAGCAATGACGTTGATTACTATGTGCCGGTGGCTGAAATTGAAGCCATCGAGTCAGCCCATATCCACCATGCAACTGCGGAGGGTCGCTCATGAGTGCCACTACATCAACCGCTATTCACACCTTAGGTGAGGCGCATCACCCCGATTGTGCGCACCACGATATATCAAGCAATACCGTGTTTGGTTTTTGGTTATACCTGATGACCGATTGCCTGTTATTCGCGTCATTTTTTGCCACCTACGCGGTGCTGTACATGAACACCGCCGGCGGGGTTTCCGGCAAAGATATCTTTGAGCTTGACTTTGTTGCCTTAGAAACGGCGGCCTTGTTGCTCAGCAGTATTACCTTTGGCTTTGCCATGATAACCGCTAAGGCGCAAAAACAGGCGGCTACATTGAGCTGGTTGGCGGTTACTTTTGCCCTAGGGGCGGTGTTTATCGCTATGGAAGTGTATGAGTTTCATCACTTAATTGCCGCTGGCAATGGCCCACAACAAAGTGCGTTTTTAACTTCGTTTTTCTCTTTGGTGGGGCTGCATGGCTTGCATGTGAGTGCGGGGTTGATTTGGATGAGCGTGATGATGATTGAGGTGCTGCGCCGTGGGCTTAAGGGGCAAACGGTAACGCGATTAAGCTGTTTAAGCTTATTTTGGCACTTTTTGGATATTGTCTGGATTTGTGTATTTACCGTGGTGTATCTAATGGGGGTGATGTCATGAGTCACAGTGAAACTCACGTGATGGATAAGGTTGAGGCAGTCGCAGAGCAAGGCCTAGTTAATCACGCTAAGGATTATGTCATTGGTTTTGTGCTCTCGGTATTACTTACCGGTGCACCGTTTTGGGCGGTGAGTAGTGGAATGTTGTCGACAACCAGTACCTTGGCCACTGTGGTGGTGGCAGCCATAGTGCAAATTTGTGTGCATTTAAAATACTTTTTGCACCTTAACTTTGTTAGTGAAGAAGGCAAAGCAAATAGTATCTCCTTTATTTTTAGTGCCCTTATCATCGTTATGGTGGTTGGCTTATCGGTGTGGATCATTTATGAGTCCAACGCCATGATGATGTACTAACGTCGAGGTCGTGCTTATGTTTCGTCGTTATTTTTCGGTGACTAAACCGGGGATCATCATCGGCAATCTTATCTCTGTGGCGGGGGGCTTCTTGCTGGCCGCACGCGGCGAGATAGACAGGCCACTTATGCTGGCTACGCTCATGGGGCTCTCGTTGGTGGTGGCCTCGGGGTGCGTTGTAAACAATGTTATTGACCGTGACATTGATGCCAAAATGGCGCGCACCCAAGGCCGCGTCACCGTCACCGGCGAAATATCGGCGTCGGCGGCACTGCTCCACGCCTTGGTATTGGCGGTATGTGGTTTTGGCGCATTAATCTACTACACCAATACCTTGGCGGTGGGCTTTGCTGCCTTTGGCTACATCATCTATGTAGGCATATACAGCTTGTATATGAAACGTCACTCCGTGTATGGCACCCTGGTTGGCAGCCTCTCTGGGGCTGTGCCTCCGGTGGTGGGGTATGGCGCCGTCAGCGGCCAATTTGATGCTGGGGCAGCCATTTTGTTGCTGATGTTTTGCCTATGGCAGATGCCGCATTCCTATGCCATTGCGATTTTTCGTTATCAGGATTACCGCGACGCTAATATTCCGGTGCTCCCGGTCGCAAAGGGCTTAGCCCGGGCGCAGCGGCATATTGTTTTCTACATTGCTTTGTATGCCTTGGTGGTCATGCTATTGCCGCTCGGTGGCTACACCGGGCTCGCCTTTATGGCGGTGGCATGCACGACTAGTTTTTGGTGGTTGCTGATGGCCCTACGTGGCTATCGCCGCGATATTGATATGCATGGCTGGGCACGCCAAGTGTTTGCCTTTTCCATTGTTAATATCACCGTGTTGAGCATCACCATGGCTGTGGACTATCACGCTGCCAATCCACAGTTGCTGGTGCTTAATTAGCACCTTTTAGCAGCATTTTCCCAAAGTTAACCAAAGGCCCGTAAGGGCCTTTTTTCTTATAGTTGTGCAGCCTGCTCAACCACAATGGCATGGCGTGCTGCTAGGCGTTCATGGTCTTTATCGTAGCCGCCGCCAATCACCGTAGCCACTGGGGTATTGTGCTGTGCACAGCGCTTGAGCACTAAGCGATCACGTTGTGCGATCCCCTGCCAGCTGATATCCAGCTTGCCTAGGCCGTCTTGCTGCCAGATATCAACGCCCGCGTCATACAACACTAAGTCGGGGTTCAGGCTGTCGAGTAAGTGCACTAGGGTGTCATCGACCACGCCGAGGTATTCGTCATCGCTTATGTGATTAGTAAGACCGACGTCCAAATCACTGGGGCATTTGCGAAACGGGAAGTTCTTTTCACAGTGAATGGAGCAGGTAAAAGCATAGGGTTGATGTTGCAGCAGCGCGGCGGTGCCATCGCCTTGGTGTACATCAAGGTCAAAAACCAACACATTGGTGACCTCGCCACTATTAATTAGCGTTTGCGCCGTGAACGCTAAATCATTAACCATGCAATAGCCAGAGCCAAAGTCATAATGAGCATGGTGAGTGCCTCCTGCCAAATGGCAAGCCACACCATGATTAAGGGCAAGGCGGGCTGTTTGCAGCGTCCCCAAAGGCGCGGTGAAGGTACGCGCCATTAAGTTGCGTGACCAAGGTAGGCCGATACGGCGCATCGCTTTGGCATCTAAGCGGTTATGCCATAGGTCATGCACATAGTTATCGCAGTGAATTAAGCTGAGATCATCCGGGGTTCCGAGCGGCGGTTGCTCAAGGTTATCACCGACCAGGCCCAAGCCTTTTACATGATGGTACAGGCGGGCAAACTTGCTCATCACAAAGCGATGATTGGGGTCAAAGCTAAACGAGTAATTGGGGTGATAAACCAAAGGTAAATGCGGGTTCAAGGCCATACAGCAAACAGACTTAGCGATAACGAGAAGTTAAGCGTAACGAAAGAACCTAGAGTTTGTCTAATTTCCTTGAAAAGGAACTATCATTGTGGTGATAATGTTATGTTGTATCATAACTTTACAGTAAATCATGAATCTTTCACTTTCACTTTCACTTTCTCTTATCTCCTTAGCGTTAGCCAGCAGCCACAATGTGAGTGGTGCCATTGAGCACATCGAAGTCAGCGGGCAGCATCAACTTCCTTCTGTAAGCAGTGAATTGATTGGCGCAAATATTGAACTCAATGGTGCCCAATTAAACGAGTTAAAAGCGCCTACACTCGGCGACACTCTTGATACACTGCCAGGGGTGAGCGCAAGCCACTTTGGCCCCTCTGCTAGTCGTCCACAACTAAGGGGGTTCGGCGCTCAACGTGTGGTCTTAGCGACCAATGCGATGGCTGTGCGTGATATGTCTTCTATCAGTGCGGATCAACTCGTGCCGATAGAGCCTTTCTTTGCCGACAATATCCGTGTGATTAAAGGCGCCACTGCGGTGATCCCTTTTGGCGGTGAGGCGATGGCAGGCGTTGTCGATGTTGATGATAGCCGTATTCCAAAACAACTAAGCGCTTGGCAAGCGCAAGAAAAAGTCGAATTGCAAAGTGGCTACAATAGTGCCAGCTCATTGCTAGCGCAAACTCAAGGGCAGCAACAAGGCTTCGCCTTTAATGCCAATATTCTTGTGCGTCAACGAGGTGATTACAAAGTGCCAGACAGCGCCAAGGCACCAGTGTGTGCAAGCTGGTCAGAATTAGTGACCGATGTGCGCCTAGCCGACCACTGTCAGGTTAAATTAGCGTCGCCCCAGTGGCAGTTTAACGGTGAAAAATGGGTTGATATTACCCCCATTGATGAGCAGATAATTAGTCACTATGGCCTCAATGACCAAGGGAAAGTTAGCAACTCTAGTAGCTATCAAACCTCTGGCTCAATTGGCGGAAGCCAGCTATTTTCAGAGCATCAAGAACTCGGGTTTGCATACAGCTTTGGTAAAGCTAACCGAGGGATCCCTGGGTTTATGCATCTAGGGTCTGCGACGGCCCCAAAAGTAGGTCAAGCAGCGGATATTCGCATTTACTCTTCTTTTCATCGTGTTGATGGCCGCTACAGTCAACACTTCAATACCCAAAGCTACCTAGACTATCTTGAAATTAACGGCTCTTATTCTCAACAAAGAGATGACGAGACGCTAGCTGGCACCTCCGTTAACCTGTTCGAAGTAGATGCTTTGCAACTCAACCCACGAATTGGCTTTACATGGCACGACCAAGCACCGGCCTCAATTGGGTTACAGATAGAGCGTAGTGAACACCGAGGCGAGGGGAGCGATAACTATTTACCTGAGATCGAGGGCAAACGAGAGGCGCTGTATATACTTCAAAACCTGCACTTGCAAGCATTGCAATTGCAGTTTGGCGCAAGGTATGACCATATTCAATATAAGCCGAATCTTGAAGGGAGTTATGTGCCCGGACGTGGTCAAGGAGCAAACGTGCAGGAACGTGAGTTTCACTTGCAAAACTACAGTGTAAGCATGAATTATCATCCCGTGCCTATGTGGTCCCTACATGCTAGCTACACTGATGCGCAGCGTGCACCTGCAATTAATGAGCTCTACGCAAGTAACCCCCATTTGGCTTTATTAATTGAAGAGCAAGGCAATACGCATTTAAATGTCGAACAAAACCGAGCGTTAGAATGGGGGACGCGCGTTACCTTGGGTGACCTACAATTGGCGGCGACATGGTTTGATAATGAATACACCGACTTCACTTATCTAGGAAATACTGGCGTAAACAGAGGGGGTGTGTATGTTCAAGAGTGGCGTCAGGCTGATACCGATAATCAAGGCTATGAAATTACTTTAGATTATTCATATACCTTTACAGACTGGGGCGTAATAACGCTATCTGCTTTCACAGACAGTGTAAAAAATACGCCTCGCTATCAGTTTGATGGCAGCTACGATCCTTTTGAACTAGATAACTTCCTAAACCCAGATAAAGCACAAGAAGCTGAATATTGGCGGCGCACTATGGAAGGAGACAGCATACCTAAAACTCCAGCGAATAGAACGGGCCTAAAGCTAGGTTGGCAGTATGATGGCTTGCGATTCACTGTAAATTACACACATCATGACAAACAACAAAATGTCGGTAAGCATGAAAGGCCTTCATCAAGCTATGCCTTGTTAGGTTTTGATGCCAGTGTTGTGCAACCTTGGTTAGGAGATAGCGGGGAATTATTTGTCAATATCGATAACATCACTGATGAAGATGCCCGTGCGCACCAAAGTTACTTACGCTTTATTGCTCCATTGCCAGGTCGCAGCATAGCCCTTGGGTTGCGAGCGCGCTTCTAACTCATCGCCGGGGGGCGTTTAAGCCCCTCGTACATACTGTCAGATAAGCACTATACACACAGTGGCTTGGCTTTTTTTAACAACCAAAAATTGCGTAGATGCGCAGCCATCAGCAATAAACTGCCGACAACGGAGAAAAGCACCTCTAAGCTTGGCACAAATAACGCGGTGCCAAGCAGCGACAAGCCAATCAACGCGAGCAGTAATGGCAGTGGTTGATGATGTTGACGCAACCCCTGAGGAAGAGCCCACAGCGCCAAGACTGCAATAACGAGGAAAAGTCCTTGATGAATGCGCTCTGAGAACAAAAACTGCCCTAAAATAGATGTCGATAGCAAAAAGCCTGCGGGCAATACAATGCAATGGACTAGGCAAAAAGCACTGAAAAAAATAGCTAATTTATCTTTCATAGGTCCTCCCTTAAATTTCAAATGTTATATTATAACATTTTCTGCTGTATTGATATCTTCGCATCTTCAAAATAAATCGACGCTCAGCTATTGAAATTCATCGGCGTGTCCCAATTTAAATTTGAACGGCTATTCAAAAAGGAGTGACTATGTCATTATCAAACCGCCAGATCGTATTGAACTCTCGCCCTGAAGGTGAGCCCGTAGCAGATAACTTCCGCCTGCAAGAGGTGGACGCCCCGAAAGCGAAGCAAGGGGAAATGCTGCTGCGCACGATTTATTTATCTCTTGATCCCTATATGCGCGGGCGCATGAGCGACGCCGAGTCTTATGCCGATCCTGTGGCTATCGATGAGGTGATGGTCGGTGGTACGGTCTCCCAGGTTGTTGAATCTCATATTGAAGGATTTAAAGCAGGGGACTGGGTACTATCAATGAATGGCTGGCAAGATTACGCCATCAGTAATGGTGAAGGCGTTATTAACCTAGGCCCCCAGCCACAAAACCCATCTTATGCTTTAGGTGTTTTGGGCATGCCAGGATTTACCGCTTACATGGGGCTACTTGATATTGGCAAGCCACAAGCGCGAGAAACCGTCGTGGTTGCTGCGGCCAGTGGCGCGGTAGGTGCTAATGTCGGGCAAATCGCCAAGCTAAAAGGGGCAAAGGTCATTGGTATCGCCGGTGGCGCGCAAAAATGCAGTTATGTTAAAGATGAACTCGGCTTTGATGCCTGCATCGACCACAAAGCCGATGACTTTGCTGAGCAATTAGCCAAGGTTTGCGACAGCGGTATTGATGTGTATTACGAAAATGTCGGTGGCAAAGTGTTTGACGCTGTATTGCCGTTATTAAATACCGGTGCGCGTATTCCTGTGTGTGGCCTTGTGTCGCAATACAATGCCACCGAATTACCACCGGGGCCTGATCGCTTATCATTGCTGATGGGGAAAATCCTTACTAAACGTATGACCATGAAAGGATTTATCATTTTTGATGATTACGCTCATCGCTATGAAGAGTTTGCCACCGACATGCAAAAATGGGTGCAAGAGGGAAAAATTAAGTATAAGGAACACCTAATTGAAGGGCTAGAAAATGCACCTGAAGGCCTCAATGATGTTTTGGCAGGGCGTAACTTTGGCAAAATGGTCGTCAAAATAAACAACCCTGAATAACGGAAAGCGAGCCGAGGCGCTTGCCTCGGCTATACTTTATCGCGCAGCTGTTCCAAGCGTGCGTACATATACTCGGTAAAAAAGCCATGCATTAAAAAACGTTGGCTGAGGTTCCATGGCCCAACTAAATACAGTGGATGTTTGTTGTAAGCCATTTCTGTGAGATTAGGTTCGCCAATCATTTGGCCAATGCGAATAGCCATAGATTGGTCTAGGTTAAAGCCATTAATGGCGTCGCGGTATTCGTCGCGTTTGAGCAGTAAACAAAACAGGCACATAAACAGTGCATGAGCACTTTCAAAGTCTAAAAACTGGCTCCAACGCTTTTCCACCTGAAAATCAGCCATATTAACCGCTTGCCAATGGTGCCAATCAAGCTCAGTTTTAGGCTGTGATAGCGGTTGCCAGTGGCCGAGTTGAGCAAAGGCTTTAAACAAGCACTGATCATGTTCAACAAAGCTGGCATGGCGCATATCATCAATGGTTTTTGGGTACAGCGGCACCGGCTCAACATCGGCTTTATCACTATTGGCGATGATAAAATTCAAGATGTTAGACTCGGTGGCATAGTGGCGCAAAATCAGCAAATTAGCCTCCACACTTACAAAGTGGCGACAAAACCAGCAAATCAGCTTTTGTAGTAGTCCATGGGCACTAAATTGGGGCAGCGGTAAGCGTTTAAATAACCACACCAAATGCAGCAAAATAGCGAATAGCCCTTGAAAAAGCGGGCGCACTAACCAGCGCAGCGGGTTGTTTAAGTCTTTAAGCCATAAATCCACAGCCGCTTGCTCAATGGGGATGGAGTTATCAACGGCCAGCGCTTGCAACAGCGCTGAGTCGTTTTTATTGGCGCTATTATTAGCCATCGACTTCCTCCAATTGCAGGGCGTAAAGGCGAGCGACAACCTTGGCGGTGCGTAAAATAGCTTGCACTTGAGACTCGTTTTGACACACCCGGTCGATTAATTGATAAAGCTTTTCTAAGTGGGCATCGTCATTTTCGCCGTGGTAGCGCATAAAGCGAGTGTATTCACCCTCTAACGCGACACATTGCTCTATTTGCTTTGCCCAATCGCTGGCCATCTTGTGGCCTAGGCCTTCAATGATCCACATCGCGCCTATCATATCCACCGGGTTGGGCTGCGAGCCGCGATACATTAAAAACGCATGCAAGGCCTCGCTACCGGCGTTGCGAGGGGCGCTGAGAATATCGTCAAGTTGGCCGCCGGTGGCAAGGTAATCTTGCTCTAACACCTCGTAATCGCGGTGCTCCTCTTGGGCATGACCAATGACCACGGCGCGTACATCGGCATAGTCTCTATCAAAGCTTGAAGCGGTGCGGGTGATCCAACGGGCTCCCTCAACCACCTGCTGGCGCAGATTAAGGAGTAATTTTTGGTAGTCGTGCACTGTAAACTGACCACGCTGTAGGCGCGCAATAATGTCGACACGCCCAAGTTGGCGCTCAAAGTCGAACCAAATGCGCATTAGCCCTTGCAGGCACTGCTGGCCGTGCTCACTTAATACATAATGTTCCATGTTTACTCCTGTACCACGGTTAATTTCATGTAGGCGTTATTAAAGCGGCCGCTTTCCGGCACCATACAGATAATGGTATCGCCTACGCTATACTGCTGAGTGCGACGAAACTCATCAAGCATAATAAAAATAGAGGCGCAGCCGGTGTTGCCGCGTTCATACAAGTTGGTGTACCACTTATGCTCGGGAATATGACAGCCAGCGCGCTTAAGCATGTCGAAGATGGGCTGGCGAAAATAGTCGGATGAGTAGTGACACAGCAAATGGTCTATCTCGTCGACTTGGACACGGCCTTGGTCTAATAGCCGTAAAAAGCCATCCACGCCCAGTTTGACGATGTTATCGAGTAAGCGCACATCTTGGCGTAATAAAATAGCCCCTGCGGCCTCGGCATCGCGGTAGCTCGGGTAATCCTGCCATGGCTTAGTGCTTTTATCCGCCGTACCCACCGACATACATACGGGGTAGGCATCGGCGTGCGAAAAGCTGCGGATCCACTCTATTTTAAAACAGGTTCCACGAGGTTGGCGCTCGAGCATGAGGGCGCCCGCGCCATCGGAGAGCATCCAGCGTAAAAACTCGGCGTTAAAATCTAGCTGCGCGTCTGCCGCCTCATAACGGCTGGCTTTGAACAGCCGCGAGGTGAGTTCACTGGCGACCACCATGGCCGATTCGTGCTCGCCAGCCAACAGCTGTAAATAGGCATTCTTTAATGCCATTAAGCTGCTTGAGCAAATGCCGTGGCTGGAGTGGATTTCTACATCACTGAGTGCCAGCTCGGCTTGCACCATAGAGGCAAACCCGGGCAGCACCAAATCACCTTGGCTGGTGGCAGCGCACAATAAGCCAAGCTGATGTTTATCAAGGTAGCTTTGCGCAAGGCAGTCGGCACCCGCTTTAGCGGCCATTTCGGCGTTAGAAATAGTGGTGTTGTGATCGCTATCAATGGCGTAATGGCGTGTTTTAATACCATTAGATTGTAAAATGCGCTTTTTTAGACGGCTTGCTTTGCCGTGCACATAGCCCAGAAGCGGCTCAATTTGGTCATTATTAATGGCCGGGCCCGGCAAGTGGAAACCTGTGCTGGTGATATAAACGCTCACGTTAAAGTCCTTTCAAACTGCTGCGCAAGCAGCGAATATTTTCTTCTAAATAAGGGAACACACACAGCACTGCCATAAAGGTTAAGTAAGCGGGTAGGAACCAAGAGCCACCATGAGGGTATTCCATTGGGGTAAGCTGCATTTGGCCTTGCCAATTGAAGGTGACTAAATCGACCACCACCGGCCAATTAACTACTGCGATGAGCGCCAACATATAAAGCGGCAAGGTCGCCAGGTAACTGTGTGCGTGCATCTCCCATATGCTGATGTGGCGCTTACCCGTCGCGTACGAGACATCCCAATGGGCCACCACCTCGTGCAGTAGCCAAGCGGCCAAACATATCAGCAGCACCAAGACATTTACGCGATATAGCAAACACATCAGGATAGGGATACCCACTTGGATGCCCATCACCGAGTGCATTAATGACTCTTTTAACCCAGAGGTATGTTCGATATCGGTTGCGCGGTGACAACACCAGTCAATGAAGCCGGCAATGCCCCATAGCGGTAAAAAAACGAAGAGTAAGAGGTTGATCAGTATCTGTGCAGTATCCATAGCGTTCACACTTCCATGTTAGGAAGCAAAGATTACCACAGCAGCTAAAGGCGGAACAAATATTCGTGTTTAACGGCTGTTATGTGCAAGCTTCGAGGCGAGTGTGCGGATTTCTTGCGCGTTACTGTCAGACCACGCTTTGGCGCTGGCTTGATTGGCATCAAGCCACAGGTAACTAAGGTGCTCGTCGGCGGCCAGTTGGATTGGATAACGCTTGGGCAAGCACAATGAGAATACATACTCGGTATTCACCGTTGCCCCCGGTTGATAGCGATAGCGCCATTGCTCGCGGATAGCGTAACGGTGGCAGCGCTGTTCATCCACCAGCCTGAGTTGCTGCTGGCTAATATCAATGCCGGTTTCTTCGAACACTTCGCGAGCTGCGGTAGCACAGGGGAGCTCACCCTCATCAATACCGCCGGTAACCGATTGCCAAAAGTCAGGGTCATCAGCCCGTTGTAGTAACAGAAATTCGCCCTCGAGGGTGTAGATAACTACGAGTACAGAGTAAGGTTGGCGTAGGCTCATATTCGTTGATAACTGCAATTAAAAGCACAGGGTGCATTAAGATTTAAGTGTTGTCTATGGTGCTGATACGTAGGCCAACGCCTAGTCGCTCACTACGCAATTACGACCCTGATGCTTGCCCTGATACAAACAATTGTCTGCTTGTTTTAAAAGTGCGCCGGGGTGGGCGGTGGTTTGCTCAGTAGAGGCAACACCTATTGTGGTGGTCACCGAAATGCTGTGTTCGTGCGCTTGAATGTGGCAATGCTCCACCTGACGGCGTACTTTTTCTGCCACATGGCGGGCCTGTGCCAAGGATGTATTGGGTAAAATAACACTGAATTCTTCACCGCCAATGCGAGCAAAAATATCGTACTTACGTAAAATGGCGCTGATCTGCATGGTGGCTTCTTTGAGCACTATGTCACCGGCATGATGGCCATATTGGTCATTAATCTGTTTGAATAAATCAAAGTCGATAATCATCAGCGATACATGGGTACTATCTCGCTCTGCGCGAGCTAGTTGCTGCTGCAATTGTTCATTGAAATGGCGGCGGTTATATAGCCCGGTGAGAGGGTCGGTTGTTGATTCGCGCAGTAAAGTGAGCTCCAAGGTTTTACGATCGGTAATATCAATCACCATGCCAGACCATAACACTGTGCCATCGAGCTGGCGCTTGGGAATAGCATGAGCGAATAACCATTTTTCTTCATTGTCTTCAAGCTCCACTTTAAACTCGCACTCCCAGTCATCTAGGCTTTGCGCGGAATTTAAAATAGAACGCACCACCCGCTGACGATCGTCGTGGGCGATTTTGGTAAGCAACGAGGCGGGGTCCTGTTGCACTGCTTCGGGTGCGACTTCAAAGATGCGCGTACATCCCTCGCTTATGTAAGGGAAGTGCCAAGAGCGCTCAGCCGCTAGCGCAAATTGATAAATCATTCCAGGAAGCACTTGTGCAAACGCATCCAGTCGATTCGAGAGGCTGACATTTTCGCTTTTATCGGTGAGCGAGCCCACTAAGTAATCTTGGCCATTATTCGCCGTGGTTTGCATTCGTTGGCTGTAGTTGGTGAGCCAAATATAGTGGCCGTCTTTGTGGCGAAACCGAAAGTCGGATTTAAACACCCCTTGTGCCCCTTCTTTGCGCCAGTGGCGGGTTTGTGTGTCCTGTGCATCTAAATCCTCAGGATGAATATGTTCGCGCCACCAGTGCGGGCTTTGTACGAAATTTATGCGGTTATAGCCGGTAATGTGGCTTATCTGCGAAGAAATAAAACTAAAACAACAAGGCTCATCAAAGGGGGCTTTATAAATAGCGGCAGGGACACTGTCGATGATGGTTTTAAGCTCGTTTCTTACTTGCGTGAGCTGCTCCAAGTCATGCACGCGTTGGGTTATATCGATATGAGTGCCAGAGATCCACTCGGGTTTGTCATCTGCGGTGCGGGTCACCACTTTACCGCAATCTCGAACCCAAACCCAATGACCCTGCTTGTGCTTCATGCGCACATCACATTGATAAACAGGGTCTTCACCGCTGAAATGGCGGTCAAAGGCAGCATCTGATGCGTGTAAGTCCTCAGGATGGGCGTAGAGCAGCCAAGTATCAATTGAAATGGGTGAAAGCTCATCCAACGTATAACCAATAATATTGGCCCAGCGCTCATTTAACACAACCTCGCCGGTTTGCATATTCCACTCCCACGTGCCGGCTTGAGTGCCCTCGATTAAGGCCTCCAAACGCTCAGCATTGGAGCGCTGTCGATAACCCTCAAAATGTTCGCTCAATGAGACCACTAAACTACTTTGGTTGCCTTGACACCACTGCGCTGTAGCAATAAACGTACGTTGTTCAAGTTCAACTTGCAGGGTAATGTAGGGGGCTTGTTTGCAAAACGTTGTGAACACACACACATCTTGTTTGTTAAAAAATGAAAAATCATCAAAATGCAGACCTACATAGCGCTCAAGCTGAGCGGGGTGCGCAGCGCTGCAAACTCCTTGCGAGTCGAAAATAAGCAGTGATGTGTGCGACTGTGTCTGCAAAGTGCCTCCTTCCTTAGCCAAAACAATGACCTATTTAAGGTACCGATACTTTAGAGTGTATTTATTTCGATAGCTCATACAAAAGTATAGGCTAATTATTAAAAGCTATTTATTTTTAGTGCGTTACTAGATTAAAAAATGAGAAAACCGCAATATTTTTGCCCTCAATACGTTTAGCTTGGGTTCATTGGCGCACATTTACAGTAAAGTTATTGCGAAATGGTCAACAGACCAATTAAGGAGGTTGCTATGCGACTGACAGCTTTATGCTTAACTACGTTACTGGCCGGTGCCCTTCCTATGAGTGAGGCAATGGCTAAGCCTGAACACTTCACGCCCCCAGGCCATGCGAAGAAAATGCACCACGGCAAAAAACATAAACACAAACACAAAGAGCGCTATGAGCGCCATCATCACTGTGATCATTACAGCCATAGATACGACGATGACTACTGGCGTATAGGCCGACATATTGATTATGACGTATACCGTCACGGCAAGGTACTGCGTCGCGACCGCCACGGCCACGTGATTGTGGATATGCACGGCGATGTGTTCCGACTATTAGAGAACAGCCTAGAAATAGTTGAGATTATCAGCCGTAGACATTAATTTTTAAAAACGCCTTAGTGAGGCGTTTTTTATGTGCAAAGCACTTCATTACTTTTTGTTTGTTATATGATAGCTTTTAACTAACTTTATAAATAACAAAGCTTTTTGTGAGTAGCGACTTTTACAACACCCATGCTGAGCGCTTAGCTGAACAGTATCTAAGCACTGACTTTGAGCAGGTACATGAGCAGTGTATGCCATATATTGTGCCGGTACTGAGCAAGGCTCGCGCTCGGATCCTTGATATTGGTGCTGGAGCAGGTCGTGACGCGCGCTATTTTGCTGAACAAGGTAACCAAACTCAAGTCTATGCTGTGGAGCCAGCGGAACTGTTAGCTCAGCTCGGTGAGCAGCATACGCAAGGCTTACCTGTGACCTGGCTCACGGACTCATTACCAGCACTTCACGCCGTGACAAGATTAGAAATCAGTTTCGATCTTATTTTACTTAGCGCCGTTTGGATGCACATTCCGGAGTCTCAACGCGAGCGCTCGTTGCGTAAACTGACCAACTTACTTAAACCAGGTGGACAAATTGTTATTTCCCTGCGTTATGGTCAAGGTGAGCATGAGCGTAACGAGCGAGCTATGTATCAAGTTTGCGCCGATTCGCTCAAAGCGATGGCTCGCAGTTTGGGCCTTAGTTGCACTCTATGTACTGAACGTGAGGGCGATAAGCTAAAACGTGAACAAGTAAGCTGGCAAACGCTGGTTTTTCGTTTACCAGATGATGGTTCCGGTGCATTTCCGCTGATCCGCCATGTGGCGTTAAATGATGGTAAGTCAGCGACACATAAGCTCGCCTTAATGCGAGTGCTACTGCGTATTGCCGATGGCCACCCCGGTGCTGTAATACGGCGCGAGGATAATCGCGTGATATTGCCAGCTGGCTTAGTTGCTCTTTATTGGTGCCATCAATATAAAACCTTAATTGATCACTACAGCCTTTATCAAACGCCCAATAAAAGCCCCAATATGGGTTTTATGAAGAAAAATGGTTGGCACAAATTAGGCCACCTCACCGCCTCAGATCTGAAAGTCGGGAACGGTTTTAAAGGAGAAGAGGCAAAATCTGTGTGTCGCACGTTGTCGCATGCGGTGAGTAACATTCGTGATATGCCCTGTCGTTACATTACTTTCCCTAATACGCAGCAATGCGTGTTTGAACTCAGCAGTTCGGTAGTGCGAGCTACTGATTTACTATTTCTTGATTTTCAAACGTTATGCAAATGGGGCGAGTTCTCTTTGCCTGAGCACACTTGGACAGCGCTTAATCGCTATGCCTGTTGGATTGAGCCTGTTTTAGTCAATGAGTGGGCTAAAACCATGCAATCCTATCAGGGCAACAACCAGTACCAGTGCCCCACTAAGCGTCATATCTTTATGGAAGCATTGAGTTGGTTGGAACCGAAAAGAACGACAACCGAGGTACGCCAGCGCTTTGACCAACTGCGCCATGCAGGTGAGAGCTTATCTTGTGTCTGGACAACCCGCAAGCTGCAACGAGAGTATGATATTGATCATTGCATGCCCTTTGCGCGATGGCCCAATAATGACCTGTGGAATCTGCTTCCCGCATCAGCTCAAGCCAACAACGAAAAGCGTGACCGCTTGCCAAGTGTGCAGCGCCTAGAAGCTCAAGAAGGTTTAATAAAGCACTGGTGGCGTAGTGCTTGGCTTAATACTGGCGATGCAGCGAATCGACAAAAGCAACGGTTTTTTGCAGAGGCTAATCTGGCTCTGCCGAATTTAGATATTAATAACACCTCAGTCGATGATCTTTTCGACGCCTTAGTGTTGCAGCGTGATCGTTTACGAGAAATGCAACAGCTTCAAGAATGGTGATGCCTTACTTTTAGATTTTATAAAGCTCGAAGCTTTATCTTCATTACTTATTCCACCATCTTTAAGGTACGGTACTCATCGTAGGCGAATTGGTCGGTCATGCCACTGATGTGGTCTTGAATGAGTCGACAGCGGTGGTAAAACTCGTACAGGTGAAAGTGTTCGGCGTGTTTATTCAGCGCAGCAACGGCTTTTTCATAAACGTTGAGGTATTTTCCCGAGAGTTTCTTCACCATGCGTGTGGCAATTAAAAAGTCTTTGTGGTGGCTGAGCACTTGGGTGAATTGCTCATACTCTAAATCGAGTAGCACTTGGTATTCATCAAGCAGGCCGGAGATGATTTTATAGCCTTGTAGCTCGAGCTTTTCAACTTCGGGGTGACAAAATACGCGTTCACGAGCGACTGTTTTCAAGGCATCGGTAATGGCTTGGTGGTGGCTGCCATCTTCGATTAATGAGGCGTTGAGGGTGCCCGCGTACACCTGCTCTATGTTGTCTTTAAAGCGCGTTGCCGCATGCTCGACCAATGGATGTAAGAGTTTTACACGCAGATAAATGAAAAAGGTGTTGTTGTAGTTGAACTCGGCCTCATCTGCTTTTTGCCGGGCAAACTCGCAGGCTTTGGCCACGAGGTTGCTGTTACCTTGCTCTGCGGTATCCAGTGCGGCCAGTCTCTGGCGATAAGCGTCATCTAAGTAGTGCACCAATTTCTCCACCGAGAGTATGCCTTTTTCTACCGCGTCTTCCATATCGGCTAAGCAATAAGCGATGTCGTCGGCGGCTTCCATAATGTAGCTGGCGGGGTGACGACAGCCATTATCCATTTCTAAGGCATCACCCAATTGAGCGATGAACGCGGCCTCGCTGTGGTAAAAGCCGACTTTTTTCATAAGGTAGCTTTTATCTTCAGGGCGAGCGTCTTTCGCCATAGTGCCGGGGCGAGTGTATTTAAGAATGGCCGCTATTTGGCTGTAACTTAAGTTCAGCGCTAACAGCGAGTGAACTGCGCGGATCGCTTGCGCGTTGCCTTCGAAGCTTTGTAAATCAAGCATTAGCTGGTGCTTTAGCGGGTGTGTTTGCGCAAGCGTCGGCAACGGGCCAAAGCGTTGCTGCAGGTAGCGGCTAAACCAGTGGTTGATGGCGGCCTCACCAAAATGGCCAAAGGCCGGATTACCTATATCGTGCATCAAACACGCCATTTCCACTAAGGTCTCAAAGGGCCGCTCCATGTCGGTGAGGCCATAGTGTGCACGCTCTTGTGCATTGAGCTTAGAAAACAGTTTTTGCACAATAAAGCGGCCGTTTTGCTGTACCTCAAGAGAGTGGGTGAGGCGTGAGCGTACGGCGGCATTGCGCTCTAGTGGAAACACCTGAGTCTTTTGCTGCAACCGACGTATGCCGGAGGAGTTGATGATGCGGCCGCGATCGCTCTCTAAGCTGGTATGCAAAGTTTTCAGCGGGTTCACTTGGCGTGCGGTGTTTATTTTTGTAGTAAAATCGATGTGCGCCATCATCACTCCTAGATAATTGACCTGCGTCTAAATTAGCAGCTTTAGTTCACAAATCAATGTGTTATTTCGGTGTGAGTGATAGCACTTATCAGTAAATAAACTAGCCCACGGCACGTTGGTACGTGGGCAAATCGAAGAACAGCGAGCTCATATTGGCAATGCGCTTCAATGCTGCTTTTTCTTGGTCCTGCCATTGCGGCACTTGCGTGCGGCTTTCACAGCAAAGCACCCCTCTTGGCTCGAAGTTATCGTGCAGCACGTAATCAAGCAAAGAGTAAAAGCCACATGGCTCAAAGTAGCCTGCGACCATATGTTTGGTAAACGGGTGGTGACGCACATCTTCAATGGCAAGAAAATCATGGCTGAATAGTGCAGAAAAATAAGCCTGGGCTGTATCTTGGCCAATAACCCCGCCGTCAGAATAGGCGCCGGTGTGTTTATCAAATTTAGCGATGCACACAATACTTGAGGTGTTTTCATTGGCCACCCAAAGGCTTACGACATCGGCTTGGGGAACATGCTCTGCTGCAGTGTGAACTATCTTTTGCAGCTTTTCTATGTGGCTTAAACCTGGGTTAGTTAAAGCCAAGTTAAGCTGAAATAAATCAACCATTTGCCACTCTCCTCACAACAAAAACGTTGTGACTATGCCCAATCTTGCTCCGTACGCTAGATACGTAACTGGAGCTTTACTGCGCCAGTGTGAGCCACTGGCAATTATTTATTATAGGCATCACACGGCGTTGTAGCCTGACTATTTTTGCACATTCGCTCAATACCACGCGCACCAGTAAATAATACGCAGGCACTAACGTTTTGGTTTCTCGTCATCGAGCGGGCCGGCGCCAATATCTACTTTTTCTTCGCTTGGCTTAAAGTCAGGGTCTAGCGAAAGATTAGCAAAAGGGTTCGACTTTTTGTCTTTGTCTTTGTCTTCAGCGCTCGTTTGTTCCGGCTCTGAGTCATCAGTGCGAGCTTCTTCACTTTGCTGGTCTTGTTCTGAAAGCGCAGACTCTAACTCCGCAAGCGCGTCATCAAGGCTTTGACTGTTACCATCGTCAATATCAAGCGCCAACTCTTCATCGCTTGATGATGTTTGCGCTTGTGTTGCTGTGCTTTGGGGCTCAATAATTGATGGCTCAGGCTCAGGCTCAGGCTCAGGCTCAGGCTCAGGCTCAGGCTCAGGCTCAGGCTCAGGCTCAGGCTCAGGCTCAGAGGTCTCTAACAAGGGTTGTGATGGGTCAAAGTCGTCAAACGGATCATCTCCTTGGCTTTGCGGCGAGCTTGATGCAGGCGGCTCTGTGGCAGAAGTGGATGATGCTTGCTCATCGGAGCTTGGGTCGGACTCGCCACCTGCACGTTTATTGGCGGCTTCTAAAAACGCCATAAACTCCTCATCACTCATATTCGACCAGTCTTTGCTACTGCTGTCACTGCTGGGCAGAGGAGTTTGCTCTTGTTGCTCCGTTGCAGGTGTCGGTTTGGGAGTCGGCGCGGGTGCTGAATCTTTACTAGAGTGCGCTGTATCGTCCGAGTTGGGTGCGTCGTCTTTGCGTTTGAACGGGTGAATTTCTGCGCTCTTGCTTGCTCCTTCCGGATCGCTGGAGCGAGGCTCAGCGGCAGGTTTGGGCATCGGCGCAACGTTCTCTGCGGGCACCTCAGGGCGAGGTGTCTCTTCTTGTGCAGCGCTTGGTTGAGGCGTAGGCTCAGTGCGCGGCTCTGATTTTGGTGGCTGCACGGGCGTCTCAATTAACGGTTTGGTTGAAGACGCGCCTAGCGCGGCGTTGCTTCCCTGAGCAAGCAATTGCTTCACCTTGTCGACTAAGTTAGAACATTGTTGGGCGTCGAAGCTTTCAACACTGTAGCTAAGAATGTAGTCAACCAAGTCTTCACGCTGCATCACCAACGGAGGCAAATCAGATTTGAATAAAGCGTTGTTACTAAACAGTACCAGTAAGTTAACCTGTTGCTCTTGTATGTCCAGTACTTTGGCTAGCGCGCCAGCCTGGGCCTTGAGCTCAGTGATGGGGTTATCAAACTTGACTTCTTCATCGCCGTTTCGGGCGGTCCACTCTTGAGCGTGCTCGCCGCCAAAAATATCGCCTTCTTGGTTTGGTCGCGCCACGATAAACACGCCGTACGGGCTAATATATAACTGCTCGATGGCTGATGATTTGGCTTTTGGACCCACCAGTACAGGGACCGAAGAAAAGCGTTTATAAACTTGTGGGTCGAGCGTGTCAGGTTGTTTACCGGTGACCTTTTGCCACATCTTTTTGTAATTAACATGTTTCTTAGGCAACTTCGGCACAGGAATAGCTTTGATAGCCGCTGTCTTTTTCGGCTTCACAGCTTTACCTTGGCTGCTGCGGTTGCTGCGAATAAAAATCAGCAACGTAATTAGCATGGCAATAAGCACCAAGGCTATTAATGCAGGGAAAATCAAGCCAACGAAAGGTGAACTCGGCTCTGAAGGTTGGCTTTGTACTGGGGCTGGAGCCACCTTTTTCGCTGTCACCGGAGCTGTTTTTGGCGCGGTAGTTTGTGTTTTTTCTGCCTTCGCTTGTTTTGCAGCCTCTTCGGCGGCACGCTGCTCGACAATAGTAAGTTGCGGCTCAGAGGTGGTAACTGTTGGTTCGGCCTCAGGTCTTTGCTCTTTTAATACCTTCTTAGGTTTGCTGGCTACTTCCTGAGGCTGAGATTGGTCATTTTCGGGTTTTGAGGTCGCTTTCGCTTGCGGTGTGCGCTTTTCTATATTCTTACAATTGGCATCGTAATCTCGTTTGGCACTGCGATAACTTGGGTGCGTGCGAGAGTGATCAAACTGCGCCATTTGCTGCTTCAAAAGAATACACATGGCACTGTTATACTCGCGGGCACTGCTTTGAGTGCTCGCAAGGCTCAAGGTTAGGAATAAGACGAAATACGCGAATCTCATTTTATAAACATGGGTAAACAAGGTGTTATCTACACGTAGTCTAAAGCTTGTGGCCACATTTAGCTATAGCCAAAAAGCGCGATTCGCAATCATACTGAACAGTTGATGAATTTTTCGCCTGTTTTTCAGGTCAGTGAATAGGGGATTCCAACCAATGCTGAATGATGGTTGGATTGTTTTGATACTTCTCTGGGTGCTGAATAATGGACTCCAATAGCGCCAGCTCTTTGGCATAATGCGTTTCTACATCAGGCACTTTTGATAACAGGCAAAATAGATAATCCGCGAACCCAGGCTTTGCCGGGCGCTGCTCTGTGGCCATACCTTTGTGCATAAGTTGCCTGTAAACATCCTCACGCCAACGCTGCGCCATGGTTTGCGGCGATAAAAAAGCGCTGCCAAGCATGGGTTGTAATTGTGCCAAAACCTGTTCTTTGCTTTTGTCTGCATGCAGGCAAAGCCATAAGGTAAACAGTTCCAGCTCAGTGAGTTCGGCTAAATCTAAATGTGCGCTTGGTTGATTCATAGTTACAGCCGTGTCAGCAATAGCATTGTTGTTCGACAACCGTAGTTAAACGATTGCACCTAAGGTGATACATAGTTCTCTACCGAGCAGTACGGGGCATCGCAGTAGGAAGATCATTTGATGTAGCACAAGCTTGATGATTAGTGCTATTGTTATACTCATAAAGTAGTAGGTAGTGCTTGTAGTTGGGCTGTGTATATGAAGTTTTCCCGTTTTGGTGTGATTGACTTACGCCAAGTTATTCTCGGGTTTGCGGTGCTGTGTGTGATGGTCACCCTCGGTAATCAGTTCATTATTAACTACCGAGTACACGGCCAGCAAATGGTGGCCCATACCTTGGCATCCAATCAGGCTTATGCCAGTAAGCTCTCTGATATTACCGAACAGTTCCTCAATTCTTTACAAATGCAGTTGCGCTATAGCGCTGCGCGATTAGCTGATAACAACACCCTAAAATCACAGCAGCAAGAAACGCTGCGCTTATTAGAGCAAACCGCGTCTTTCAACTCTGTGGTGGTGGTGAACGAGCAAGGCGTTATTACCAGCACTGCGCCATTAACCTTGGGTGTTAAAGGTGTGAGGTTAGAAAGCGACAGTGCTAAGCAATCTTTGCGCGCACAAGCACCTACTATTCCTCAACCGTTTGTATCGCCGGCTAGCAATTTAATAGTGAGCCCCTCACACCCCATTTTTAGCGCCGATGAGCAATATCAAGGCTACATTGCTGGCACCATTTATTTGCATGGCGACAATATTCTCTCGCGGCTACTCGGGCAGCACTTTCACAACGATAAAGCCAATATTATGGTGCTCAGCGCAAATGGTAGTGTTATTTATCATTCTCAACGCCAGCGTGTGGGTTCCAAAATAACGCCCGCTTCGCCACTGTGGCCTGCGTTTGCCAAAGCGCAAATGCAAAGTGGCAGCGAAGGTGTTGGCGCTATGTTAGTGGGCTATGCACCTGTGCGCGCAGCGAATTGGGTGGTGCTAGTGGGGACTGAGCGCGACCAAGTCGTTGAGAGTGTCGGCAATACCATCATGAATGTGCTTGCCAAAGCTGCTCCAGTGACCGTGATCACCTTATTAGTGATTTGGTATTTAGCGAATTTAATTAGTGCTCCGCTGCGACAGCTTGCGCAACGCGTGGCTGATTCAAGTAAAGAATATGATGATGTGCCAACCTGGTTTTTTGAAGCGAAAACGCTACGCAATGCACTGAGAACTTACAGCAATGAGCAGCACCAGCGTATTAATGACTTGAATAAAGCAAGCTTAACCGATCCGCTCACCGGCATTGGTAACCGTCGTTATATGGAAGTGTTTATTCAATCTATGGTCGCCGATGAACAAGCCTTTGCGGTGATCACCTTGGATATTGACCACTTTAAGCGTGTCAATGATAACTATGGCCACGATGTGGGTGATGACGTTATACAAGGGCTAGGGAAGCTATTGCAGAGCAGTTGTCGAGAGTACGATGGCGTGTGTCGCAGTGGTGGCGAAGAGTTCCTACTTATTCTCCCGGGCATAGGTAAAGACATTGCGTTAGAGCTGGCAGAGCGCTTGCGAGTGGCTATCCAAGCTCATGATTTCACACCAGTACCGCAAGTAACGGTGTCTCTAGGCGTGAGTTTGTGGCAGCCAGGTTGCTCGGTGGATGCGGTACTTAAAGCTGCTGATAATGCGCTGTATCGGGCGAAACAACGAGGCCGCAATCGCTGCGAGGTGGAGTTGCTGGGCTAGAGTTATTTACGTGGTTGCTGTTTATCCCAAAGCGACAATAGGCGCTGCGCAATGCCCCATACTAACAGCAAAATCATCAGCAGTGTGATCACCAATAGCAGCGCCGAGTCATTAATAAACAACCAGCTTAGGCTCAGCACAATGCAACAAAACACACAAATGCTCAGTAAAGTATTTTTGCGTTTATTCGCCTGTTTAGTCATGCACACCTACCGTTTTAGAAACTGCCGATAGTATATCAACTTCTGGGCGCTGATCATCCTTCACTTTGTAACTTAACGACTGAATCCAAGATGCGATGAGCAAAGTTTCACCATCGGCTAGCATGTGCGCCGATCACAGCTGTTAAACTGTTGGAAAGTAACAATTAAACTCTTGTAATTTATTGATTTGAATCATACATTCGCCAGCTAACCAATAACCAGAATTTCCCTCAAAGCCTGTTCCTGATACTGTGCTAAGCTTCTTATGAAATGGTATACAAAATTACAAGAATCATATGACATCGTCTTTTAACGCGCTTTACCAATGTAGCTGCAGCGAGCAAGCCTATGAGCTGGCATTGAGTATGATTGATGAAGCTTTTGGCGCAGCCCATTGCTTTGTTGGTAAGTTATGCGCCAACGCGACAGAAGTACAGACTGTGGCCTACCATCAAGACGGTGCCGTACGCGCAAATTTCCAATATCCTCTGGCTGGCTCTCCGTGCGCCGATGCATTACAGAGTGTCGATGTGTGTGCTTTTGGCGATAATGTGGCTGATTTATTTCCTGACGATACCATGCTTGCAGAGCTGGGGATTGAAGCCTACATCGGTGTGACGCTACGCGATGTATCACGCCAACCCATTGGTATTTTGGTGGCGCTATTTGAACAACAGCGAACGTTTGACCAAGTTGATGAGCAGTGGTTCAAGGACTTGGCATTTATCGTTGCTGCTCAAGCTCGCCATGATGCTGATTTGGCGCGAAAGGATAAGCTGTTAGCTGAGCTATCACTGCGTAACATCGTGTTTGAGCAAAGCAAAGAAGCCATCATGATCACCGATAACAATAACCGCATCCTACGGGTTAACCCCGCCTTTGAGTTGTATACTGGTTATCGTGAGAGTGAACTAAAAGGGCGTTCACCCGCAGTGCTTTCCTCAGGTCAGCATCCTCCAGAGTTCTATCATGAAATGTGGCGGCAGCTCGAGCAGATGGGCCATTGGCGAGGCGAGATTTATAATCGTCGTAAAAATGGTGAAATTTACCCAGAAGAGCTGTCGATCACTGTTAACCGTGGTGCTAATGGGCAAATTACCCATTATATTGGTTTGTTTCGTGACATTAGCCAATGGAAAGAAAGTGAGCGCCAACTGCGGTTTTACGCCAGTCAAGAACCCTTAACTGGGCTTTTTAATCGTCGCAGTTTTTTAGAGAAAGTGGAGCAACATATTTCGTTGTTTCGCGCTCAGGAGCAGCACGCGTCAGTGCTGTTTTTAAACCTCGATCGCTTTAAAGATATCAACGATTTATATGGTCCAGAAATTGGCGATAAGGTACTGATTGCGGTGGCGTTGCGGCTGCAAAATTGTGTGCGTAATCATGATGTGATCAGCCGCTATGGCGGTGACGAATTCACTATTTTGATTGCCGATGCCAAACCTGGGCACGCGCACCGCTGCGCTGAGAAAGTGTTGGAGCGAATCCACCAGCCCATACGCTTGGGTGATTTAAGCATTGAACTAAGTTGCAGTATTGGCATTGCTCACATGCATAGCGATACCGATAGCGCCACGGTCCTCGTTCGCAACGCCAATCATGCCATGTTGAGTGTTAAGCGCGCTCAGTCTCATAGCATTGCCGTACACAGCCAAGAGATTGAAGCCATTTACCTGCGTAAACTAAAACTGCGCGACAAACTCCATAAGCTACTGCGCTTTGATGGCTTAGATGTGGCCTACCAACCGGTTATCGATAACCAAAGCGGGCGTATTGTTAAGCTTGAAGCCCTAGCACGCTGGCGCGATGAAGAGCTTGGGGTGATCCGTCCCGATGAGTTTATCGCCATCGCTGAGGAGTTCGGACTTGTGGCTATTTTGGGTCAGTTTGTGCTGCGCAAAGCGCTGGCCGATTTGGCATGGATCCATAGCCAAGGCTACAACGACATCAGCATGGCAGTGAATCGTTCAGCCTCAGAATTTAACCATGTATTGCATCCCGTTGATACGGTGCTCGATACCTTGGCTGACTATAACTTAAAGCCCAGCTGTTTGACCATTGAGGTGACCGAGTCGGTGGCCATTCATGCCCGAAAGCAAGCCGAAGGGGTGCTTAATGAGTTACGCAGCAAAGGAGTCATGGTGGCCTTGGATGACTTTTGTACAGGGTATTCATCATTGAGTCACCTTATCGACCTACATGCTGATTATATTAAAATCGATAAGAGCTTTACCCAGCAAATGCTCAGCGAACACAAACACCAAGTGGTGATTGCCAGCGTTATTCGTATTGCCTCAGAGCTGGATATGGAAGTGATTGCCGAAGGCGTGGAAACACAGCAGCAACAGCAACAATTGCGTGAGTATGGTTGTCACTTTAGCCAAGGTTATTATTACTCTCCTGCAGTTCCTTTAAAAGAGGCGATGGTGCTGTTAGCCAAGCATAATGGCGATGTACAACGGCCCCAATGAATTTTCCAATATAGGTTCAAAAAGTGTTAAAAATGAAGCGATTAGCAGCGTTTTAATCGCAATTTAACAATCTTGTGCCATAGTGAATAAGACCGATGTTTTAGGAGCTACACCATGCAGAACCTCACCCTCAAAACCATTTTCATTGGTTTTGTGTTTGTCGCCCTGTTTGTGGTTACGTTAGTGACCGCACTCATTAATACTGGGCAGTTTTCCAGCCTTTATTATCGGCAAACTGAAACGCAGTTATTACCAGATACTGTTGGGCGAGTAGCAAATGAAATTAGAGCTGAACTGATGTATCCCACTACGGTTTCAAAAACGCTGTCGCAAAACGCGATGTTGCATCAATGGGTGCGCGATGGCGAGCAAGGGAGTGCTCAGCATGGACTGGTGCTTGATTACTTTCGCGACTTACAGCAAAAATCCGGTGCGACATCGGTATTTTGGGTAAGCCGAGAAAGTCTGAATTATTACACCGAGGGTGGGCTGTTTAAGCAGGTATCGCGCAGTGAATCACGGGATAGCTGGTTCTTTGATTTCATTTCCAGCAGTGCACAGCAACAGTTGGCGCTGGATGCCAGTGAGCAAGGTGGGCAACTGACTTTATACGTTAATACCTTAGTGAGTATTGATGGCCAGCGCGCAGGAGTCGCGGGACTGGGTTATGATGTGTCGAAAATTGCCAATATGGTTACCTCACGTAAAGTCGGTGAGCAAGGGTATCTGTTCCTGGTTGATGACACACAGCGTATTATTGCTCATGAAAACAGCCGCTTTATTGGTAAAACGGTGGCCGATGTTAACCAATTAACACCACTGAGCTCGGCTCTCTCTAGCAATGGCAGTGGCTTTGTACTCAATGAAACTGAGCTCGATGGCGAGGCGGTTTATGGTGCGGTGATGCCCATTGAAGGCACCGAGTTGAAACTGGTCGCGGTGCTGCCAGAGCATGAGATCTCCGGCGCAATTAATTCGGTTATTTGGACGTCGGTTCTTGCCAGCGTGGTACTTGCAGTGGTGTTCTTGGTGCTAACCATGTATTTTGCCAATTGGCTAAGCAGCCGCATTCGTACCGTGGGTGATGACCTCCTTGCCATGTCTGGGCAAGGAGGCGATTTAAGTACGCGCCTTGATGATAGCGTTGATAATGAGTTGGGGCATCTGGCCAAGGGCTTTAACGCCATTATTACCAAAGTCGCTGAGCTGGTGGATGAAATCAGTGTCACCGAACAAGCGATGCGCGAGGGCATTGCTGAGCTGGCTGATTTTTCCGATAAAACCTTCAGCGCCACAGAAAGCCAGCGCTCACAGACGGATCAGGTCGCGACAGCGATCACTGAAATGGGGCAAACGATTACCGAGGTATCTGATATTGCCCACCGTACCGCCAGTGATACCGAAGAAGCGGTGCGTGAAACGACCACCACCAACGACAATATGACGCTCACCGCGCAAACCATGCAAGAACTCAACGATATTCTCAATAATGTGGATACCAGCGTGGGTGAGTTTGCTAATCAGGCGGCAGAAATTAACTCGGTGGTGGAAGTGATCAATGCCATTTCCGAACAAACGAATTTATTAGCCTTGAACGCCGCTATCGAAGCTGCTCGCGCTGGTGAGCAAGGGCGCGGTTTTGCTGTGGTTGCGGATGAGGTGCGCTCACTGGCGCAGCGTACGCAAAAGTCTACCTCAGAGATCCGCGATCAAGTGGCGCGCTTGCAAAGCACCTCGACGCAATCACAAGAGGCCATCGCACGAGGCACAGAAAGTAGCCGCCAAGTCACTGAGCACACGCAAACGGCGGTGGCGTCGCTGCGCGCGATTCAGCAAAAGTTTGAGGAGATCAGTCAAGGCAATCATCAGGTTGCCGCCGCCACCGAAGAGCAGGGCACAGTGGTTGAGCACATTAACCAGTCGGCCCATGAAATATCAGACAGTGCCAGCAGCATTCACTCTTATGCCGAGCAGCAGCAAAGCGCAACGCAAAGCTTGTTAGCGCGGGCGCAGCACCTGCGCGATTTGGTAAGTCAATTTAAGGTTTAGAACAGATGCAGCGAAAGTCTATCGGCGAACTGCTCCAGTGCATAAAGACCCGCGCTGGAGTTGCCAAAGGCATTGAGTTTGGGTGACCACACCGAGACCGCAAACTGTCCTGGAACAACGGCAACAATGGCACCGCCTACTCCGGATTTACCGGGCATGCCAACGCGATATGCAAAATCGCCAGCGGCGTCATAAAGGCCACTGGTAAAGAGCAGTGAGTTCAATTGCGAGTTTTGTTTGCTAGTCAGAATACGCTCACCCGAGGCGATGTCGACACCACGATTAGCGAGATAGCCAAAGGTGCGCGCCAGTTCTTGGCAGTTCATTTCGATGGCGCAAAAGCCAAAATAAACCTTGAGCACTTCTTCCACATCATTCTCAAAATTGCCAAACGAGGTCATTAAGTGCGCCATGGCAGCGTTACGATGGCGGTGTTGAAACTCTGAACGGGATACTGTTTGGTTGATACACACCCGAGGATTACCACTGAGCCAGCGCACCGTTTCTAACATGTGGTGAGTGGGTGCGCTTAAGCGGGAGTAAAGCGCATCGCAGGTAACAATCGCGCCGGCGTTAATAAACGGGTTGCGCGGAATGCCTTGTTCAAATTCAAGCTGGGTAAGCGAGTTAAACGCAGTGCCCGAAGGCTCTTTGCCAACGCGGTGCCACAACGAGTTGCCATAGCGTTGCAGCGCTAAGGTGAGAGTGAGTACTTTGGAGACCGATTGAATGGTAAAAGGCACGTCCACATCGCCGGTGCTGAAGGTTTGCCCATCCACCGTATGCACCGCCATCGCAAACTGCTCACTATCGACCTCAGCCAAAGCCGGAATATAACTGGCCACCGCGCCCTCGAACTGCGACAATCGTGAACGTACATCGGTGTTAATGTCGTCAATAACCTGTTGAATATTCATCCGCTTCTTTCACTTGACTAAAACCCAATGATACGGAATATAACACCTATACGAAAGCGCAGCATTGCCCCAAATGATGGCCGCTTTTAGATAACCAAGTGCTTTGGCCTCAGGGTATGGACTCATGAGGCACACAATTAATAAACAATAACAGCGCAATGGACTGCTAAGCAGAGAAAAGAGAGTCATTAATGATAAGACGGTTAAGCAGTGCATTGCTGCTAAGTATGGGTATGTTGGTGGGCTGCGGTGGGTCAAGCTCCGGCTCACAAGCGCCTGCAGGGCCGCCGCCGTATCCACCGCAAGGTAGTACATGGCAATGGCAATTATTGGGGGCGCTCAATAGCGAGTACGATGTATTCGCTTACGACATTGATTTGTTTAATACCGCAGCCGAGACCATTGCTAGCCTCCAACAGCAAGGGCGCTTCGTCATCTGTTATTTTTCAGCCGGAAGTTATGAATCTTACCGTGAGGATGCCGGCGAGTTTTTAGACTCCGAGCTTGGTAATACCTTGGCCAATTTTGCTAACGAGCGTTGGCTGGACACGCGCAGTAGCAATGTCCGCGCTATCATGCGCGCGCGGATGGATTTGGCCGCTGCCAAAGGCTGTGATGCGGTGGAGCCAGATAATGTTGATGGTCATATTAATAACACCGGTTTTGCACTCACTCGTGAGAACAGCATTAATTACAGCCAGTTTATTGCTGAGTATGCGCGCTCGCTCGGCTTGTATGTGGGTCTTAAAAACAATGTTGGCTTGGCGCAAACCTTGGAGCCTTACTTTGATTTTGCGGTCAATGAATCGTGCTTTCGCTTTAATGAGTGTGCACGCCTAGCCCCTTTTGTTGATGCTAAAAAGGCGATTTTTCATGTGGAATATTTGTCAGTAGCCGAAGTCGGCAGCGGTGAGCTGCAGCGAGTCTGTGCACAAACCGAGCCGCTGGGCTTTTCCACCTTGGTGCTGCCCACGGCATTGAATGACGCGTATCGCTTTAGCTGTAGCGAGCAATGAGCGCTTTACTTATTAGCGTTGCAGCATAAAGGTCTCATATTCGAGGCGGTTAAACTGACGATTTAGCATCACTAACCCCAAGACGGTGCTGATCAGCATGGCTAAAGCAAAACCGTAGCCATAGACCTCAGGCCCAAGCTGAATGGAGAGCTCAGTGAGCATCAAGTTGGCGAGGGTCATCACCGTCACCAAGGCCGTGGCCTGATAACGTTTATCTAAATAAAACATGACGTTGAGTATGGCCATCAAAATAACTTGCAAAGACACGCCGACTAAATCGACATACAGTAAGTGTAGATACGCGAGGTCTATTTTCAGCAGTGTGAGAATTTCCTCACTCCACAACAGCAGCAATGCGAGGGTGATCCCTTGCACTTTAAAAATTTGATATAAGCTGTCTTTGCAGTGCAATACCATTTGATCTTTAAGTAAGTACACCGACTCCAAGGTGCCGCCTTCGCGCACCGTTTGGTAAAACCGCTCGTTTGAGGCGGCAAAATCGGTTTCCATATGCAGCATAAACACTGCCATGCCAGGAATAATGGCGAGGTACGCGATAAAGATTGGCAAATCATAAATATATGAGGCGCGGAACATATCGATAACGGCAAAAGACACCTCGGGGTGTAGCCAAAATACGAATTTATCTACCCACACTCCCAAGTTATAAAGCAACCCACATAATGCTAATGAGTAAAAAGCTTGCTTGCGGTTTAAAAACTGAAAGGCGATAAGCGAACCAGCGCTGTAATTGCGTAAAATAAAAAAGAGCAAAACAAAGGTGATCAGCCCCTGACACGCGGCAAAGATCATCAATAGCCCCAAAATACCGTAAGGTGGCAGTGACCATGAAGCCAGCACCATCAGGGTGTAGCCAATCGCTAAGGTGGCGACAATCCGATAATACTGCTTCATACCGCTTAGGAATACGATGATTAACCACAGGTTGCACAGCACCACAAAGCCGCATAACAACGCCATTTTCACCGCTGCATCTAACGATGTATTGGCCAATACCGCAATACCAATGGCTGTGCCAAGCGCCGAAACAAGTAACATGCAGCCTAATAAATTTGGCGTTACCTTGTGATCTTTGCCTTCAAATAGCCGGTCGGAGATAAACCGTGTTAGTAGCAGTTGGAACATACCACTGAGGATCAGTGAGCCAGCCATCATGTAAGTGACTAGCACTAGGTACTGTATGATCAGAGTGTTGGGGAACACTCGACCGATGCTTATCATACCGATGATCATCAGCGCTAAAATGGAGAGCACCCAGGGCCCTGAGCCCACAACTGCCGCCAAACCGTATGCTTCGAGGTAAGAGAGCAGGGTGTTTTTCTTTAATATTCGGCGTAGCTCAAAGCCTATTCCTGCCATGCTAAGTGCTCCTCATACAGCGTTTGGTAGCGCTCATACATCGTATGTTCTTGATAATATGCTTGCACTCGGCGGTAGCCGTTATCACCCATTTGTCGCCAGCGCTGGTCATCTTCCAATAGCGCCAGCAAGGCTTCACTGGCTTGGTTGGGGTCGGCTATATTTGTTACATAGCCACAGCGCCCAAGTTGCTGGTCGTGTTCGTTCATACCTTCGAGAATTTCGCGGCATGAGCCAACTTCTGAGGCCACACAGGGGATACCTGCGGCCATGGCCTCAAGTAGTACCAGAGGTTGTGCCTCACTGATGGAGGTGAGCATACACACGCCAAGTTTGGGAAGAATTTCGGCAACATTTTGCATGCCCAAGAACAGCACGTTGTCTTGCAGTCCTAAGCTATTAACCAGCAGTTCGCACTCGCGAACATAGCTTGGATCTTCCTCGGTGGGGCCAATGATCCACCCTTGTAGTTCTGGTTCGCTATTAAGGGCCACACGAATAGCACGAATAAAGGTTTTAATATCCTTAATGGGCACCACGCGACCAATTAACCCCGCGACTTTAGGCGCCTGTTGCGGTCGCTTGGCGTAGGCCTCACTGAAGCGCTCCATACTGATACCGTTGACAATCACCCCAGTTTTATCGGCCGGTGCGCCGTCTTTTATTTGCCGCTGTCTATTGCCTTCATACAAAGCGACAATGCTATCTGCTTGGTCGTAGGCGGTACGCCCTAATTGCTCAAAAAAATCTATCCAGGTTTGCCGTGTTTGCTCCATTTTTTTATGGATACTGGTGTCCAGCGCACTGTGGCGGTCTTTGATCCAGCTTGCTTGAGTGAGATCGATTTTGCGCTCTTTGGTATAAATACCGTGCTCGGTTAATAAATAAGGCATCTGCTGTTTTTGTTTCGCCAAGGCGCCGAGAAACCCCGCATAGCCGGTCGAAATACTGTGAAATAGCCGCGCAGGGGGGAGGTTTTCAGCCACTTTGACTAAGGTGAATAAGGGGCTGTAGATGTTGCGAAAGGTCCAAAAGTAATCCACAAACGATTGGTTTTGTGCGTGTTGGAAATACAAATCAACAATCACATCCCAAGAGCGTTCGCTGTATAAAAAGTCATCATAACTTAGGCCATGTTTTTTACCCAAGTTAGCCAACAAGCCTTGTAAATGCTCACCATCTAAGGTTTGCTCCGGGTTTTTAAAGCGTGAGATGACATTTTGCCAGAGACTGAAGGCGGATTTTTTCCCGCGTCGAGCGCGCGGTGCCAGCAAGCCGTCTTTATCCATCAAGTAATGGGTCTCCATGCCGACCACATTGTCAGGCAAGGTGTAATGTTGCTGTTGATAAAAAGAGCGGCTTCCGCCTATAAATACAAGGTAAAAGTTAAGGTGGCTAAGGCCATTGATCAGCTGATGCACCCAGCTTGATACACCGCCGCGCACATAAGGGTACGTGCCCTCTAACAATAAACACACATCAATACGCTTCACGGCGCCAAAACTCCCTTAATTCATTTAGCGCATCACCGGGTTCGGTGGGCAGGTGGCTGACTAATAAAGCGGCATGGTCGTAATCGCCCTGAGCAAAAGCGGCCTCGGCTAAATAGGGCGCCACTTGTTTTAATAACAGGCCGCGATGACGCGCTTTTTCTAAATACTGCGTGGCTAAATCATATTCTTGTAATTCCAGCAGCACCCGGCCGAGTTGTAACTCACTGCGCGGTGAAGGGGTGAGGGCCTCGGCTTGCAGTAGGTAACTTTTCGCTTGCTCTAAATAGTGATTGCGCAGTGGCCCTTCAGCGATGCCAAGGTAGCATAGCTCCCAATACAGCTCAGCAATTTGAAAATGCAACGAGGCTTGTGCGCCTTCGCTTAGTTTGTTTTTCAATGCGTCAATGTTGCGGTTGATACCAAATTCTATTTTTTCGATGGCGGCGTAGGCAAGTAAACGCACGTCATCGACCTTATCGGTGAGCGCTAACTTAAGCAACGGCACCGCCACGCGCTCTGGTAAAAAGCGACAGGCATTGACCGCAATCAGGCGACGCTCATCGGAGGGATTAAACAACAAAATATCTTTCAGTGCGGCGGCACCAAACTGGCTTTGTTCAAGTTGCTCTGGGTGCAGGGGTAATTCCAAGCTTTCGGAGCGCTCCCATAGTGCCGGTTGCTTTTTCTTCGGGAAATACAAGGCGACGATAAAAATCGTCGCCAACCCCAGCATGCCGACCATGGGCATACTGAACGCAATGACAAAAATAAAGGTAATAGCACCGATAACGGGTTGTTTGTAGCGTCGCGGCAGCGCCAGCCAACACACTAAGGTGAAGGTTCCCGCAGCAGCGCCATGGCTAGCAGCATAACTTAACCAGCCGAGCAAACTAAGGTCTTGCTCGCCGAGTAGGTAAAGGCTTGCCGACTCAAAGAGAATCGTTTGAAGAATCAGCCAAATCTTCATCGAACGCTCCTAAGTCTTCGAGCAAGGTATTTACTTGCTGGTATTGCTCAAATACCAACAGCGGACCAAATACGTCTAAATCGCCTTCGGCAATGGGGGCATTATTGGCGAGGATGCTGCGGATCCGCTGCACAAATTGCTCTGCTTCCATCACTGTGGTCATCGGTAACAGCACGCACAATGCTTGGCGGCCATCTTCACGCTCGCAAGACCAGTAAATATCGGCACCACGGCGAAAATCGGTAACATGCTTTAAATCGAGGTGTTGCGCTTCACTGTTGTCGTAAAACACTACCATGGCGCTATCTGCACCGTAATGGCGCTTATACCACAGTTGGTTTTCCAAATACTGGCGGAACAGCTGGCGTTGTTCGGGTTTGAGAATGGGTGCGAACAACTGGTGTGACATAAAGTTGGCAATATAACCGGCCAGTAATGCAATCAGGGCAATATTACTTTGCGTGAGGGACACAAACTTGACCTTCTCTGCAAGCACCACCCCTTGTAGCTCGCCGCTGACATCAACGAGGGGGATCACCAACTGATAATTGAGATTATACTCATCGCTGTCGATAAAGTTCGCCGGAGAGAGTACAGCCTTAGAGGTGTACACATCTTGTAGCATTAAATCATCGGCGATAAGGGCATGCTCACTGCCAATGGTGGCCAGTGCGCCGGGCACCAGCTTGCCGTCACGTATTTCGTACAAACCTGCTTGATACATGGTAATCACATCAGCAAATACTTGGAGGCTCTTTTGGGCCAGGTTGGCAAGGCGATTTTCCGCATGGCCGGAGGCCGCTTGTTGGAGTAGCTGAATGCCAGTGCGTAGGCTCATTTGTTTGCCAGCCGCGCGCTGCTCAAGCTGGTCGTGGGATATCTTCAATAAATGATAATTTTGCGTAAAGCTTTTTAGCTTTTGTTCCATATAGCGGTGGTTTAGCTCAAAGCGCTGATTGATATCATGCCAGTGATCGCGAAATTCGCCCACCAACATGGTCACCACTGCTGTGCCCACAGACACAGATAGGCTAATCGATACTTCGGTGGCGATAAAATTATCGACCACACCGACACTCACAAGTAACAGCACGAAGCTCATCATTCCGCGACCAAACCCATAGCGCAGGGCGATGACAAGGGGCCCCAACATCGGCCAATAAAAGTAATCAGTGGCATGTTCATGAGCGAGGCTGGCTTGATACACCCAGATGCTCAGGGCAATAAAGGTGATAAAAACCAGTTCAAACCAGGCGATAGGCTGGTGGTCACTGCCAAAAAGCAGGCGCCTGATAACGGCATTAAGGCCACGACGTTTATTGTGAGGCATAGCGCGACTAATCCCAGTCTAGTTCATCAATCAGGGTATCGATGGCCTCAAGACCGACCTGCGAGAGCGACTCACGGCCCCATCCTGTTTTTGATGTGGAACCACGCCAAAGCTCATTGCCACTGCTATCTTCAAGGGTCAGTGTCAGCCCTACAGCCGGCTCACCATCTAAGCCATACTTATATTGCCACTCTTGCACTGAACCAGATACCACATAGCCCGGCTGTTGTTCACTTAGCCACCGCTGCGCCTCTTGATTACGCTGGGCAGGCTCAAGGCTCGCCTGTAAATCACCCACTTGTTGCTTGGGGTAGAGTGTTACCTTCAACCCTTGCTCAGCAAGTGCAGATGCCAGCAGTTGCTCAGCCTGAGCCTGCGCCATGGGCATATTTGACTGATTTGCCAAGGGCATAATATAAACCTGTTGATTGGCGCTGAGCGTCGGGCTTTCACCGGCATAGTGCGTTGCGCAACCACTGAGTATGAAGGCCAAAGCCAATGCCATTATTGTTTTCATCATTTTATCCTCACATCAAAAGTCGATAAAGTATCCCACGTTGAGTGTTAAGCTCTCACGGCCATTTTGGTCGGCACTTTGCCACACACCCTTTATGAAAAATTCATCATTGCCAAATGCTTGCACACCCAGCCCAACGTTAGCCGAATAATCGACGCGTTGCTCAATAAAGTTATAACCCACGGCCGTATCAAGCCAATAGCGCATACCTGGGGTGTTTCGCCCAGGTTGTGAGACTTCACCACGCAGCAACGATTGGCCCAACGCTAAACGTCGGTATTTAGGGGTTAGAAAATCCACAGCTCTAACTGGCTCTGGGCGCTGCAAGTGTGCTGTTAATCGCTGTAATGGCCGCTCGTCCAAGGTGTTTTCTTGGTGGTCATACTGCGCATACACCTGCCAACTCGGAGTAAAGTTGAATTGCTCACTCAGACGCACGCTGCTTTGCCATTGTTGACCGATAGGCTCACCAAAGTCGGAATGAAACAGCGCCCGCGAAATATTTATATTTACTTGCTCGTAGCGCGTTGGCTGCCAACTCAGTTGATAGGCGAGCCTATCCTCATTGCCGAGCATGTAGAGATTTTCACTTTGCTGCGAGGGCATGCTGTGACGCACACTCAAGGTGTGGCTTAGACGTCTATCTGATTGCCACGTTGCGCTTGCGTGCTGACCAAATACCGTGTTGGTATCGCGCTCGCTAATGGCTATACCAAAGTGCAGGTCTTGCCAACGCGGTCGAGCGCGTATCCGCCAATCTAGATTCACACTCTGGTCTTGGTAATGATCGATTAGGGTTGAGGCGGGGTCGCCACTATCATATTGATAAGAGAGCGCCATATGACCATCGCCCAGAGGACGATAATAGCTAAGCTGCTCTGTGCTTAGCTGCCACGTGTCAAGCAGGCTGTGTTCAAAACGCACGCCATGGGCATGGCGGTCGTGTTGGGCTGCTAAAAAGCGTTGCAATGGTGCTAAATCTTGTTTGGCGACACCACTATTAAGGGCTTGTTGGCCCAGTTGCCATGCGGCAAAATTATCACCTAATTGCGAGAGTGCTGTGGCCCGCTCAGTGGCGGTCAGTGTTGTTGATTGGTAAGCCAAAGTACGCGCTTGCGAGTGGTTGTGCTGTGCCAGCGCTAAAGACAATAAAATGCTGTCATTGAACTGCTCGGAAGCGATGACTTGATGGGCTTTTAACAAGGCTATCTTTTGCAAGGCTCCAAGCGTTGGGTCGCTAAACAAGGCATTGATATCGGCGCCACCGTTGCCTTGGTGCAGATGCCAATTGAGCTGTGCGCTGGCATAGGCGGGCGATACTAAGGTGCGTAGCAATGATACGTAGCTGATTTCGCCGTCCTGGAGGGCGCGAAGCTCAGCACTTAATTGTGTCAGCACTTGCACGCGCAAGCGTTGAGCCTGCGCTAAAGCACCTTGATTTTGCAACAGCGAAGCCCAGGCTAATTTATCAGCGGCGGTGCTTAACTCGGCGTTATCTAACTTGCGATACCAGCTATCAGCATGAGTATATTCGCCCAGTTGTTGCGCCGCATAAGCTAAAGCCTGATACATAGACGCAGTCTGCTGGTTGTGTGGTGCTAAATACCAGTACAGCTCACGCAGCCATGGGGTGTCTTGACTGTCTATCGCCAGCCAAAATGCACTTTGTTGCACGTTCGGGTTACGCGGGTACTGGGTGAGTAATGTACTTAGCAGCTCTTTGGCGCGAGTATGGTGTTTTTTATACATGGCTAAACGCACGCGCAATAGCTGCACGGATAAGCGTTTGTCGCCACTGTGATCGGCTGTTAAGGCGTCGCTGGCACGGTTTATCAGCGCTGTATTTTGCTCGCTGAGGCCGTATTCTAGGAGATGATTGAGCACCACAATGCTTTTTGTTTGCGCATAATAAAGCCACAAGGTATCCAAGCTTTGTTGGTCTAGCTTATTGTGGGTGGCAATCAGTAAGTAGGGGTCCAAACTGGTGTCGCCTCGATACACACGAGCACGCTGAAAACGCTGTTGCAATGGCCTGTTTGCGATATAGGTCGCCAGCTCTTGTAAGTTGGTAAGCTGCTCTACATCTAAGGCTTCTTCATCGCTGTATCGATAAAGTAGCATCAGCGCCTTATCTACCTCGCCAATCGCGACAAAGCTTTGCGCAAAGTAATTCAAGTTGATGTAATCGTATGTCGGCTCAAGCGGCAAAGTTGCCCACAAGGCCGTGGCTTGCTTTGGTGCGCCGACAAAATTATAAAAACGCGCGAGTTGGAACCAATAAAACTCTCGAGTTGGAAAGCGCTGATGCAGCGTTTGCAAATGCGTGAGGGTCGTTTGTGCGCCTAGGGCTTTGTCACTGAAGTCGACCCATTGTTTTAGGGTGCTATCATCGAGCTCGTCTTTGAGTGCTAGCTGATAGTAAAAGTCGCTCAAAGCAAATAGGTCACTCTCTGCTAAAGCTTCACTGACACCCTGCCACAGAAGGGCTTTGTCAGGTTGCGTGGCAATAATTTGCTTTGCAAGTACCAGCGCACTGGCGGTATCGCCCAGCCAAAGATAGTAATCATGAAGTTGGCGCTTATCTGCCAAAGTAGGTGCAACACTCAAAACTTTAGCAAGCCACACTGCGGCTTGTTCAATATCACCCACCTCAGCAAAGCGTTCACTGGCTTGGCGCCAATCAGCGGGATCAGTACTTTGTTTGGCCTTACTCGCACTTATTTGGGCTGCTAACGTTGGCTTGTTGGCGGCCCGCAAGAAGTTAATACTCAACTGCAAACAGGTGTTGTCACACTGATGCTGATGACGGCGAATAAGCGCCTCACCTTGTTGCCAGTGTTGTTGGGTGCTATATAACCCAAGTAACTGCTCAAAGTGCGCATCTGAGGGTTGTTGCTCGTACAAGGCTTGGCTGTGAAAAATAGCCCGCTCTTTAAGCCCCGCCTGCAACGCTAAAGACAATAAAGCCTGATGTTCACCTTGTTGCTGACTTAACAACTGATAAGCAAGGCGAGGCTCGCCTATTTGCAAGGCATAGCTGGCAAAGTGTTGACGTTGTGATGAGTTGAGCTCTGGCACTAGGGCGTTTAAATAATCGATTAATTGTCTGCGCGCCGTTGGGTCTTGGCGCTGTATCAGTCGCAGTAGGCTGTCGGCGTAGAGCGTTTGCGCTTGCGTAAGTAAAGCGGAGTCGGCAAATTTAGTTAGCGGTGTTAGCTGGGCCAAGCTTTGATGATATTGATCGAGCTTGAAGTGTTGCTTTGCGAGGGTTAAATCCAGTTTTAAACTCGGTACTTGGTTGCTTTTAAGCACGTTCAAGAAGGCGATGGCCACTGTGGGGTCTTGCGCGTCTTCAAGCATATCAATCAGCAGAGCGCGATTGGGTTGCAGTATCCACAACAGCGCCAACGTTACCGTTGCAAGGGTGATCAGCGCACGACGACTCATCAACACGATACGCTTGTCGCCGCGAGGGTCGCCTTTGGTGTGAATACGCGCTGGCGGGTTCATCGTTATTGACCCTGCCCCGGGCAATGGAGCTCAACATGGTAGCGTCCACGCTGAGTGCTGCGAATTGTCCATTGATTAGCTGCTTTATAAAGCGTAAGCGCGGGGTCGCTGAGCTTGTTTACTTGGCATGAAGCGACATTAGTTAACGTTAGTTGCAAATCACGATGAGCGAGCACTGTAAAGCGTAACCTCTCTCCTTGCCACTGCCAGTGTTCAATCACCGCGTTGGCTTTAGCTAAATAGGCACGGTTAGAAAACGCCGCCGCATCGCCTTGGCTAAGCGATAAAGTTGAGCGTGGCTGTACTAAGGTGATGTAGTTGCCATCCGGGCCTGGGGTGACCCCTGCGATGCCTTCACTGTCACCATCTGGCAGTTGATTGCTGGCGATACGCAACGATTTCACGCCGGTACTGGTAATATGCCAGTTATCATCATCAATGGCGCGAGCCACCCCAGTTTCATAAAGCGTGCGCGCACGGTGGGCGTATTCGCTTAAGTACAGTGGTGTTAATTCGTGCTTCTCTACCCAATCATAGAGGTGATCTAATGCGCCTAAAGAAGCAGGGTAAACCCCGGAATACATATGGTAGTAAATGCTCACAGGCTTTAAGCGTCGTGGCGTACCGAGTAATTCAAAGGTTTCACTAGCACGGGCAAAGCCTCGGTAGTTTTCAGTCCACAGCTCTGTGTAGAGGTTTTCGTTCATCACCGCAGCGTAGACTTGAATGCCGTCTTTGTACCAGTTTAGGTGTGGATATACTTGGGCAATAGAGTAGTTATCGTTGAGTACATAGGTGTTGCCGCCATTGACGTTGTATAAATCGAGTTGCCTGGTTTTAGCAATGACATCAGCGGTTGGGTCGGCCATGCCAGACCACAAGAACACCTCTACTTGCTTATGCTTAGGGGCTAGATGCTCGTTGATATAACGCACACTGCCAAACACTTCACGGTCATAATCAAGGGTGTAATTGGGGACCGGTAAGGAATCACCATAGAGCTTTTCTTTCGCATCAATACGGTCGTCCCAAAAGAAAGGGTGGCTAAAGGTGTGCGAGGCAATTTCAACGTTATCAAGCGCGAAGGTTTGCCGCGCTATTTCCTCTAGTTCATTGGCAATGTCAGGGTATAAGCCATGAGGAGCAACTTCCGCTTCAACCACTGAAACCGTATGGGGGAGGGGCGATTTTTTCAGCACATTATTGAGTATTGATGCGCCAGCATAGGGGCGCCCAGGAAGCCAAGCGACTGAGGGGAAACCATCGCCATCGATGTGCGCGGTAACGATGCGCAGCCCGGATTCTGTGGTGACATCGGGCACCGGAATAGCAGCAAGAGAAAACAGTGGCATTAGGTGCGCAAATGGCTCTAGTGGCCAACGGTTGCGATCGCCTATTAACTCTTGGACCGTCAGAGGTTCAAGAAACAGCCCACCCCAGGGCATACGCGCTACGCCCACGCCCGTATTGCCTTGGCTATCATTAATGCTCACTAACGCCGGTGTGCGTGAATCAGTTAACTGATATCGAGGAAATTGTTTGGGCGCAGCATGGGGCATGGGGTAGGTGAGCTTGGCTCCGCTACTTTCAAGCGCGCCGATGTAACTGCCATTTTCACGTATCCCTAAACGCGCTAGCAAGGCTTCATCATCGGGAAGCTCACCGATAATGACTGTTGGCCGCTGAGAAATACTGCGCAGTAGCAGCTGTTGTGCATCTAAATGCTGATAACTGGCTTGGGGGAGCCAAAACGCGACGCCGGCGAACCGATTCAAATCAAGCTGCGTAAGGTGGCCATCACGAATATCAACGCATTGGGGAACATAGCCTTGATACTCGATTAAGGTGGCTAAATATTTATGACAAGCAGATTGCTTTTTAAGCACTACGCTCGAGTCATAGACCCCCAGCACTCGCCGACGAACAGGGTAGTGCAAAGAAACCCCAAACTGCTGTAATAAGCCGTCGCTGACATAGGGGGTGAAGCCTAAAGCTGCGATTTCTTTTGCTGCCGCGACTCTGGCTTCTACACCCGCTGGCAGGTAGTCAATCACAATGGCCTCAATGCCCAAGCCCTCAATGTGCTCAAGCTTGGTGCGAAGCCACTGGATATCGCTATCGCTTTGGCGAGTATAGACATTTTTGGTTATATCGAAGCCATACATCAGTGATTCGGCGACCACCGCTTGCGGCGGCTGGGCCAGCTTGTCGACCAATTCAAAGCCGCGATTGAGCATCACCGGCAGTGATGTGGCGATATTATCGATGAGCGAGACAAGCGCTTGTTGTTGCGAGGCATGTTGCTCGCGAGGTAGTGCAAGTTGATAACTATCTAAGGTATCGAGAAAAACACCGCTGAATCCCTGGCGTTGATAGCGCTCAGTTTGCTGTTGCAGATGTTGACGCCACACAGGGGATGCCGCATCCATAATTTCGGCTTGCCAGGCGCTGTTACGGCCCATGCTTGCGGCGTCTAAAAGCCGGGTATCTACGCCTAGGTATTCCCCTACACTGAGATATGCATACACTTGCGTATTGGCATTTTTTAATTGCTGTAACTGGCGTTTTGACAGCTGCTCCGGTGACACCACAACCCGCTGATAGCTTATAAGCTCGCGCACTGAGTCAACTTCGCCGTAATAAAAAGCGATTGACTGTTCGTAGTGGGTGGATGCAACTGCTCTTGTAGGCTGCGCTATTAAACCCGAGACAACCAGAGCAATAACCACAGTGAAAACAAATTTACATTTAGTCAATAGTAATACTGCCAATTAACTTAAACCAAGTGACGATGTGCGGCTGGGTTAGCCCTTTAATAGCTTGCTACAGACTGCTACTAAAACTAATTCTTTAGGGTGAGTTTGCCGCTATTATGTCACATCCCCGGGTAATGCGTCTACGCAATAATTTACCTAAGGTGAACAAAGGTAAACAACTCACCGATAAGATGTATTGTTAATGCAAATTGACCGGCAACAGCTCTGTACCCAGCGAATTCTTTGCAATTTCGAGCAAAGCTTAACTAGACTGAACTATGTAATAAATTACAACATCTTACAACACTCACATTGTAAGTATGGCAGCTGTTATCTTTTTGCCAAGCAAATGCTATCTATAAAGTATAAGTTTTTGTTAATATAGAGTTTTATGCGTGCGGCACGGCACGGGCGTCGTAACAGGGAATCATTAATGAGAAATAACCAACCCATCACCGCTAGTGAAAAGCGTTTTCCTCCTGAGCAAAAGCTCATTTCCGTCACTGATTTAAACGGCACTATCCTCGATTGTAACCAAGCGTTTGTCGATATCAGTGGCTTTAGCCGCGACGAACTGGTTGGCCAACCTCACAATATCGTCCGCCATCCCGATATGCCACCTGCGGCGTTTAGAACAATGTGGGATTACCTAAAGCAAGGTAAAGCGTGGATGGGGCTAGTAAAAAACCGCTGTAAAAATGGTGACTACTACTGGGTTGATGCCCATGTCTCGCCGATTACCGAACAAGGTAAAGTGGTAGGGTATGAATCGGTACGCACCAGCCCACGACGTGAGGATGTTGTCCGCGCAGAGGCACTTTACGCGCGCATCAGAGACAACAAAAGCACGTTCACACTGCCTAACAATACTGAGTTTTATGCCTTGGGTCTTGCCCTCGCAGTCGCTTTTATTATCTTCCTAAGTGGCAATACTGTTGCCGCCGAGGCGGTGGCCTTGGTGAGTGTATTAGTGTTTGCCGGATTTAATACCTTTTCCCGGGTGCGTTTGAAAAAACGCTTAGACACACTCATAGGCGATCGCTTCTGCGACCCACTTGCGGTGCAAAGCTACTGCGATCATGGTGGCCCTTTGGGGCGTTTAAGCGTAGCGGTGAAATCAGACAGGGCGCATTTAAATACCATCCTAACGCGTATCGATAATGCCGCGAACCGTGTTGCTGCAGATGCCAGCAGCAGCTATTCCATGTCGGTCGATGCGAGAGAGAAAATAGACGCTCAGCATCAGCAAACCGAGCAAGTCGCCACGGCAATGAACGAAATGACGGCCACCATTGGCGAAGTATCACAAAATGTACAGCTGACCTCTGAGCAAGCCAGCGAGGCCAATGATTTGGCCTCAGAAGGTGCCGCAGTGGCAGATAAGACTCGTCAATCTATTGAAACCTTAGGGCACACGGTGCAACAAATCGGTGACTCGGTACAAGGGGTCTCAGAGCAGTCAGCCTTGATTGCGCAAGCGGCGCAAATGATTGAACAAATTGCTGAGCAAACCAACCTATTGGCACTCAATGCGGCGATTGAAGCGGCACGTGCTGGTGAGCAAGGCCGAGGCTTTGCGGTGGTAGCTGATGAGGTAAGGCAGCTTGCACAACGCACACAAAAGTCGACCGGAGAGATCCAAGGGATCATTAGCGAGCTCAATAGCCGCAGTGAGCAGGCGGTCACTATTGCTGAGCAAGGGCGTAAAGAGTCGCAACAAGGCCTTGATGAAGTGCAACTAAGCACCGAAAAACTCAGTGGTATTGCTCAGGCGGTGGCCAACATTAACGACATGGCGAATCAAATGGCTGCGGCTGTTGAAGAGCAGGCTCATGTGGCTGAGGATATTAACCAGCAAGTGGTCAGTATTGCCGGCCTGGCTGATGATAGTCAGCAAAGCTCGGATCAAGCGCAACAAGCTATTACTCGCTTAACAACTGTATCAGATGAGCTCTGTGAGCTGGTGGTGCGCTTCTCTCGCTCACATGATTAATACCTAAACTGTCAGCGCGCTGACTAGGCCTACCACCGCCAGAGTAACGCTTATGGCGGTGATCCTGCTTGCACACGTGTCACTCTTAACTCCCCCGTCAACCCTTTTCCCAGTGCTTGTGAACGGCAAGTAAAAACCACCAACATGTGCAGGGATATTAACGTTGACGTTAATGTTATATTTCTAAATAGCATAACTCTTTGCATTTTCTATCATCAAAGCTATTAAAAAACTGTTTTGGTTATAAACTAGACGAAATAAATATGTACCCAATATAACTCTAATTGTTTACCAAAGGTTAACCTTTTGTTCATTTTGTGATTGCTAGACTCCATGCGGCTTTGAGGTACAAACTTACAAAAAACTGAATGAATAAAATGGCATGCTTACCCCAGTTTTTAGCAATTTATTCGAATAAACAAACGGTTCTTCTAGAACTAAAACGTCTAAAAAGTGGTCGACTATTGCTTGAAGAGCCGGATAGGTGTGATAAGTTTTAAAAGCATTGTAAATATATTGTTATAAAAATAACGCAACAAACCTTACGTCGTGGAGAACAAAATGAGTAAACAAAGTATGCGCGAAAGCGGCTTTAAACGCAGCGCCCTGGCGATGTGTTTTGCCAGCTTAGGTATGAGCAGCGCCAGTGCTTTTGCTGTTGATTGCAGCAATTTAGCCCAGTGGCAAAGTGGTGACGCTTACGTTGGCGGAAGCCAAGTCCAGGCCCAAAACAGTGCCTATGAGGCGAACTGGTGGACGCAAACGAATCCTGTGGAGAATTCTGGACAATGGCAAGACTGGACTCTTTTGGGTGCTTGTGACAGCGCTGTCAACCAGGCGCCAGAGGTCACCTCGTTGAGCCCCGCTGCAGGCAGTCAATTTGCTGAAAATGACAGCGTTATCATCGAGGCGTCAGCCAGTGATAGTGATGGTCAAGTTAGCCAGGTAGAATTCTTCGTTAATAATCAATCTATCGCGATTGATGCCACCGCGCCCTTTAGCACTACGTGGCAAGCTGTAGCCGGCGACGCGACCATAAGCGCTGTGGCTACAGACGATCAGGGCGCGCTATCTACAGCTCTTGCTAATGCTGTTAGCGTAAGCGGCGGCACCCCCGTGAATGAAGCGCCAAGCGCAAGCATTCAAATTGCTAATCTGCCCACGCAAGTGATGGTGGGAGATAGCTTGAACTTTACCCTCAGCGGCACAGACAGCGATGGCCAAGTCACCGCGCTGACATTCAGTGAGAATGGCACCCAAGTGCTGAGTTCAGCAAACGCCAGTGAAGCTTACACTTGGCAGGCTCCAGCAACGGGGCAATTTGAATTCGTACTCAATGTGACTGACGATCAAGGTGCCACGGGGACGGCCACTCAAGTGATCAATGTGGTAGATGTGTCTGAGCCAGGAACTGGCGTTGACGCTTGTCGCCCAGCAGGTTTATACCAAACGCCGGGAGTGAACACGCCGTATTGTACTATTTATGATCAAGACGGCCGTGAGCTAATGGGCCCAGATCACCCACGTCGTATCATTGGTTACTTTACCAGTTGGCGTAATGGCGCCAATGAGCAACCTAGTTATTTAGTTGACGATATTCCATGGGATAAAATTACCCATATTAACTATGCCTTCGCACACGTTGATGCCAACAATAAGTTGTCCATTGGTAACCCCAGTGCCCCAGGCAACCCAGCAACCAACATGGAATGGCCAGGTGAACCGGGCGCTGAAATGGACCCAAGCCTGCCGTACAAAGGTCACTTCAACCTACTTAATAAGTACAAGAAACAATACCCAGACGTGAAGACGCTGATCTCTGTTGGTGGCTGGGCTGAAACTGGCGGCTATTTTGACGAAAATGGCAATCGCGTCAATAGCGGTGGCTTCTACACCATGACCACCAATGCTGATGGCTCAATTAATCACGCAGGTATTGCCGCGTTCGCACAAAGTGCGGTTGAATTTATTCGTACCTACGATTTCGATGGTGTGGATATTGACTACGAATACCCATCGTCAATGAAGGACTCTGGTCACCCAGATGACTTTGCTATCTCCAACCCTTTGCGCGCTAGTCTCAATGCATCTTACAAAGAATTGATGAAGGTGCTACGTGAAGAGCTTGATAAAGCGGGTGAACAAGATGGTCAGCACTATATGCTCACGATTGCTTCACCGTCATCGGGCTACCTACTGCGGGGTATGGAGACCTTCCAGGTCACTAAATACCTCGATTACGTCAACATTATGTCTTACGACTTGCACGGCGCGTGGAACTCTCATGTCGGGCACAATGCGGCATTGTACGACACCGGTGAAGACTCGGAGTTGGCGCAATGGAATGTATACAGCACCAAGGAGTTCGAAGGCATTGGCTATTTGAACACCGATTGGGCGGTACGCTATTTCCGTGGCGCGCTAGCGGCAGGGCGTATCAATATTGGTATTCCTTATTACACCCGTGGTTTTAAAGACGTACAAGGTGGCACCAATGGATTGTGGGGCCAAGCGGCGCTGCCGAACCAAAGCGAGTGTCCAGCAGGCACGGGCGTTGGCGAGCAAAACAAATGCGGTAACGGTGCCATTGGCATTGATAACCTTTGGCACGATAAAGATGCCAATGGCGAAGAAATGCCAGCAGGCTCTAACCCTCTTTGGCATGCCAAGAACTTAGAAAACGGCATTTACCCAAGCTATGGCGCAACCTATGGCCTAACGCCACAAACCGATCCAGATGATCAGCTGATTGGCACCTACACGCGTCATTATGACAACGTGGCCGTTGCGCCATGGTTATGGAATGCCGATAAGAATGTGTTCTTGTCTATGGAAGACGAGGAATCAATGGCCACTAAAGTGCAATACGTTATCGACCAAGGCATTGGTGGCATTATGTTCTGGGAATTGGCGGGTGACTACGATTATGACCAGGCCAAGGGCGAGTACTTCATGGGCTCAACGCTCACTACCCTTGCTTATAATCAGTTTAATCAAAGCGGCGTGCCGTACAGCATTGACCAAGGCAATACTAATTTTGTAGTGCCAACAGAAGCGGTTGATGTGAGCTTTGAAGCCAAGGACTTCCCGGTCGGTGATGACAACTACCCGATTGCTCCAACCTTTGCTTTCACTAACAACTCAAACATTGATTTAAGTGGTGCCAAAATTTCTTTCGATGTGCCAGTGGCGACCTCTGCCATTTTCAAGTCTAACTGGAACGCACAAGAGAAACTGGGCATGGCGGTCGACGTCAATGGCTCGAATGCAGCAGGTAACAATATCGGTGGTTTTGAGAATGAGTTCCACCGTTTCTCAATCACGTTGACCAACGAATGGGGCGGACAAGAGAAAGCCTTTGCTCCAGGTGACACGGTGAATGCGCAGGTAATGTATTACATGCCTATTACCGGTCCTGCAAACTTTACTATCGAGAAAAATGGCAAAACCTATGCCTTTAAATCGCAATACCCGCACCTTCCTGATGCCCAGCCTGGAACAGGCGGCGACACTGGCGGTGGCAATGGCAGCGGCGATGGTACTTGTGAAGGCACCGCGATTGCCGATATCCCCGTTTATCCTAACTGGCCACAAAGTGACTACGCCGGCAACCCTAGCCATGCTGCGGGTGGCGACTTAATGGTCAACGGTAATGCTGTCTATAAGGCGAAGTGGTGGACATCTGCTGAGCCGGGTAGCAGCGCCGATTGGGATCAGGTCTGTAGCCTGTAACTCGCCATCTTAGACTTGAGGCGGCCCCATGCCCTCCCTGCAAGGGCTGCCTCGGGTCTCTTTTGTCAACGAGGACATTGATATGAGAACACCACAAGCGAAATTATTATCACTGACTGTGTCAGCGCTAGCCGTTGGTGCTGCGCTCAGTGCCAGCCAAGCTTATGCTCACGGTTATATGGATAGCCCGAAGGCCCGCCAAGCTATTTGTCAGGCTCAGGGCGGTTATTGGTGGCCAGAAGATGGCTCCAACATTCCCAACTTGGCGTGTCGCGCAGCCTATTTGGAATCAGGGCACTTTCAGTTTATTCAAGAACATGAATTTGCCGTTAACACCGCTGATTACTACAACCAAGCAGCGGTTGAGGCCAGCGTTCCCGATGGCACCTTGTGCGCCGCTGGAGACACCAACAAGCGCGGTATGAATTTACCTTCAGCACATTGGCAACGCAGTGACGTGACCCCCAATGCTAATGGCGAGATTAAGGTGCGCTTTCGTGCGACCACTCCACATAACCCCAGCTTTTGGAAGTTTTACCTAAGCAAACCCGGGTTTGATGGCGCCACGCAAACACTTGCCTGGAGCGATCTAGAGCTGGTGCAAGAAGTGGGCAATATCGACTTTATCAAGGACGCTGAGGGTCATCGCTACTATGAAATGAATGTCGCCATTCCCGCTGAGCGCCAAGGTGATGCCATCTTGTACACACGCTGGCAGCGTGATGACGCAGCTGGAGAGGGGTTTTACAACTGTAGTGACATCACCATAGTGCGTGATGGCGGGCCTAGTGATCCCAGCCAATGGCAAAGCATTGGTTACTACTTGCAACAAGGTCAAACGCCGGCGGTGGGTGATTCTATTTGGGTGCGGCTATTTGACGAGAGCGGTCAAGAGCTAGTTAACCAAATGTTTGCCGTCAGCGCCGATAACCAAGCAAGCTGGCAGCAAGACCTCGCGGCTATGCTTAATCTCGACTACAGCCAATATATGCAAATTGGTTTGCAAGACCAGCAAGGTCAAGTGGTCTACCAAAGCGGCGACCCGCTGGTAAATCAGGTATACACCACTAATGCCAACTACAGCTATAGCTTAAGTGTGCAACAGGCACCAGGCAATAGTGCGCCCACTGTGGTTAAGCCTGATGACATTACCTTGGCTGAAGGACAATCCAGTGTCGTTCATGTGCATGCTTTTGACGATGAGCAAAGTACCCTGAACTACAGCTGGGATGTGCCAGCACCACTGACTATGAGCAGTGAGGGTGCCAACCTAACGATCACCGCCGCAAATGTCGATATCGATACCCCGTACACCATTACTGTCACTGTCTCAGATGGTGAGCTCAGTACCAGCCAAAGCTTTGTTGTCACCGTTACCGATACCAGCACTAACCCTGACCCAAGTTACCCTGCGTGGCAGGCCAGTGCTACTTATGTAGCGGGCGACAAGGTGAGCTACAACGCCAGCGACTATGAGGCGAAGTGGTGGAATCAAGGTGAACAACCTGATCAATCCTCGGCATGGCAAACGCTGAGTAAAGATGCTGGCAGCGCACAATGGGATAGTCAGCGCGCTTATGAAAGTGGCGCGACGGTGCTCTATCAAGGGCAACAATACCAAGCCAAGTGGTGGACTCAAGGGGATACCCCGGGTCAGGCCTCCGTTTGGCAAGCACTTTAAGCAGTAAAGAAATGGCGATGATGGACACACGGAGGCGCCTAAATCGCCGCGAGTCGGGCAAGTACCTATGCGTCGTGCTTAGCCTTTAATAAGACAACAAGAAGAGAAAGATATGAAATTAACTCAATTAACCGCAGCGATTACGCTGGCCATGGCATCGGGTGTCGCCGTTGCCGCGCCTTCGACACCGAGCTTAAACTGGGAGCCACAAGAGTACTCCTTTGTTGAAGTAGATTTAGAAGGCACAGGTGGCTATAAATCTTTGGTACGTCGCCAAGACCAAGTCAACATCAACATCGAGTGGAATGCCTGGAGTGGTGATGGCGGTGACAACTATAAAGTGTATTTTGATGACCAAGTTGTGAACTCTGGCGCACTGCCTGCGGGCACTAAAAGTGGCGTGATCACTTTCCCGTATGACAAGGCTGGCCGTCATACCTTGTATGTTGAATTGTGTGAAGGCACCGTGTGTGCGCGCAGTGATGGCAAGCCCATCGTCATTGCCGATACCGACGGCGCGCACCTAGCACCGTTACCTATGGATTATGATCCCAACAACAAAGACTATGGCTTAAAGCAAGACATGGTTACAGGGGCCTACTTTGTAGAGTGGGGCATTTATGGTCGTGACTATGATGTCACTAACATGCCAGCACAAAACCTTAGCCACATTTTATACGGCTTTATTCCGATTTGTGGCCCGAATGACTCACTGACTGGCGGGCCAAAGCGTGCGCTTGATACCGCTTGTCAGGGTTCACAAGACTTTGAAGTGGTTATTCACGATCCGTGGGCGGCAGTGCAAAAAGCCCTACCGGGTGTCAGTGCAGATGACCCTATTCGTGGTACTTATGCACAGTTAATGGCGCTGAAGCAGCGTTATCCAGATCTGAAAATCGTGCCTTCAGTGGGGGGATGGACACTCTCTGATCCGTTCTACTATTTCACCGATAAAGCCAACCGCGATACCTTTGTGGCATCGATGAAAGAGTTCCTTAAAACGTGGAAGTTCTATGACGGCGTTGATATTGATTGGGAATTCCCAGGGGGCGATGGTGCTAACCCGAACCTTGGCGACCCAACCACCGATGGCGCTACTTACATTGCGTTGATGCGTGAGTTACGCGTCATGCTCGATGAGCTGGAAGCGGAAACAGGCCGCCAGTATGAGCTGACTTCAGCCATCGGTGCTGGTTACGACAAGATTGAAGATGTTGACTATGCTACCGCAGCGCAGTACATGGATTACATCTTTGCCATGACCTATGACTTCTATGGGGCTTGGAGCAATGTGACCGGACACCAAACAGCCGTTTATTGTGGCGAACACTTCCGCCCGGGTCAATGTGACGGCTCCGGCACTGATGAAAACGGCCAGCCTTATAAAGGCCCGGCTTACACCATGGATAACGCCATTCAGCTGTTGCTAGCGCAAAACGTGCCCTCGCAAAAAATAGTGGCGGGTGTGGCTATGTATGGTCGTGGTTGGGAAGGCGTGTATCCTGAAAACGCGAGTACTGCAGGCAACCCGATGACCGCATCTGGTAATGGACCGCTTAAAGGCACCACAGCACAAGGTGTATGGGAAGATGGAGTCATTGATTATAAAGGCGTAAAAGCCAATATGCTCGGTGCTAACTTCCAAGGTATTAACGGTTTTGAAGCGGGTTATGACGCGCAAGCTCAAGCGGCTTATGTGTGGAACCGCAGCAGCGGTAAGCTGATCACTTTAGACACCCCGCAAACAGTAATGGCCAAAGGTCAATACGTGCAACAGCATAACCTCGGTGGTTTGTTCGCATGGGAAATTGATGCCGATAATGGCGATATTCTTAATGCTATGCATGAAGGTTTAGGTGATGTACCGCCGGCCAACCAACGCCCTGTGCTCAGTGTAGACAGCAGTGTCACAGTGCAAAGCGGTGGCTCAGTGTCAGTTACTGCCTCAGCCACTGACGGTGATAATGACCCTCTCAGCTTTAGCTGGCAGGCTGATAGCGCGCTAAGCGTGAGCGGTGCAAACTCAGCGACCTTAGTGATCAATGCGCCGCAAGTAAGCCAAGACACGCAGTACAGTGCGACTGTTTCGGTTTCTGATGGCAAAGACACGGTCAGTAAAGTGGTTAGTGTTAATGTTGTAGCGGATGGCAGCGGCAGCAACACAGCACCTGTGGTTGATGCTATCGCTGATGCCAGTATGGAAGAGGGCGCAAGCCTAGCCGTTAACGTGGTTGCCAGCGATGCTGACAATGACGCTTTGACCTACAGCTGGGACGTACCAGCCGGGTTAACGCTTTCTGGCAGCGGTGCCAGTGCGACACTGAGCGCGGACCCTGTGGATGCGGATACTAGCTATACCGTCACGGTGACAGTCAGTGATGGCCAAGCCAGCAGCAGCCAGAGCTTTGTTGTTACGGTGACCGATTCAGGCGCCACCACACCGGGTGACACCTGGGATGCACAAGCTGTGTATACCGGTGGTGATACCGTGATCTATGGCGGTGTTGAGTACCGTGCTAAATGGTGGACTCAAGGCGACCAACCTGACTTGGGTGGTCCTTGGGAGCCAGTATCAGCACCCACAGACGGTAACGGCGACCTAGTTTGGAGTGCCTCGTCTATCTACAACACCGGTGATGTTGTGTCTTATAACGGCGCACGTTTTGAAGCTAAGTGGTGGACAAAAGGTGAAGAGCCTGGTGTTGCCGCTGTGTGGAACCAGCTATAAATAAGATTCCTACTTGAGAGACCAAGGGCAACGAAAGTTGCCCTTTTTCATGTTCGCCACCATACTCAAGGATACTTAAGGTTGTTTCCACAGAGATGTGCGTGGGCAAATTTCTGCTTATTATTTTACTTTTCTCTAGCACCGCGTTTGGCCAGTGCACAAACCCTATTCGAGTTGGCGTAAACAGCGAGTGGCCGCCTTATATTTCGATTGAGAATGACCATATCAGCGGCTTAGACATGGCCATCATCACTTTATTACTTGAAAGTATGGGCCGTTGTTTTGACTACGTGCGTTTGCCCAGTGCCGGGCGGTCTATGAACGAGCTGCGCGCAGGGCGAATTGACTTGCTCAGTGGGGTGAGTTTCGCCGCTTATCGCCAAGACATCGGCCAATTTAGCGCACCTTATCGGCAAGAAATCGTGCGTTTGGTTGTGAGCGAGCGGGTGCAAGCATCTGCTTTGGCCGATTTACAGGCTATGCTGCAAAGTGGCCTAACGCTGGTGTACACGCCAGGCGCTTATTATGGTGAAGAAGTGGAAACGCTGGTGCAACAAAGCCGTTATCAACAGCAAATTCAAACCGTGAGTGAGCCGGTGAAGCGTTACTTAATGCTTAAAGCGGGCCGTGCTGATGTCACCATAGAAGATGAGCAGGTCGCCAAGCATTTATTGAGCGAGTATGGCGGCGCGCAACTGATGCTGCACCCCAAGGTAGTCTCGGCACAACCCATTCATTTTCTGATTAGCCATCAGCTGAGTAACACAGGCTTTATGCGCGAGCTCAACCAAGCCATCACAGCGCAGCAACAGGCTATCACGGCGTTATTGCAAAACCAGCTTGGCGCCGCGCACCCCTAACAACGTGATACTTTAGTGTAGCTTCATCTTCGGTCGTACCACCCGCGTTATTTTTTCGCTTACCCATAAAGCCATCATTTTCAATGTGCCATGCACTGCTTGTTGGTGCATACGATACAAGCTCATGTACATCCATCTCGCCAGTTTACCTTCGATAAACACATTGCTATTTAAATTACCCATGAGGTTCCCGACCGCGCTAAAGCGCGCTAAATTGACCAGTGAACCATGGTCTTTATAGTGAAAAGGACGCAGCGCCTGACCTTTATATTGACGTTTAATATTAGCAAGTACGTTGCTGGCCATTTGGTGCGCAGACTGTGCTCGCGGCGGCACAAAACTGCCATCTGGCTGCTCAAAGGCGCAACTATCGCCAATCACAAAAAGCGTGTCATCGCCGCGCACCTGTAAGTACTGATTAACCAAAATTTGGTTGTTATTATTAAGCTCAAAAGTATTTAAGTCGCGTAAGAAATCGGGCGCTTTTACACCGGCGGCCCATACCTTTATATCGCAATCCAAACGTTCATCGCCGACATCAATACCGTGTTCGTCGATACCTTTTACCATTTGTCCAAGGTGCAACTGTACGCCAATTTTTTGCAGCTCTTTGCTGGCTTTGATTGCGATTTTATCTGGCAGAGCCGGTAAGATGCGTGGGCTTGCTTCCAGTAAATGAATTTTTAAACGTTCTTTGGAGACTTTATTGAGGCCATAGGCTTTGAGCAAATTGGTAACATGGTAAAGCTCGGCGGAGAGTTCCACACCGGTTGCGCCAGCGCCGATAATCGCCACATTAAGCGCACTTTTATCGCTTTCGCCTTGCTGCAAACGGGTAAAACTGTCCAATAAGGTATGTTGAAAGTGCTCCGCTCCTTTGACCGAGTCTAAAAAGAAGCAATGCTCTTGCGCCCCAGGGGTATTAAAATCGTTACTGACACTGCCAATGGCAATTACCAGCTTGTCGTAGCTGAGAGTACGCTCGGGGAGAATAGCGTTACCGCGTTCGTCGCGAAGTGGGGCTAAGGTAATGTGTTTACTATCGCGGTCTAGGCCGCAGAAGGTGCCAAGCTGGAATTGAAAATGGTGCTTGGCGGCATGGGCGGAGTACACCACGCCATCTAAACTGGCGTCAAGAGAGCCCGTCGCGACTTCGTGCAGCAGCGGCTTCCATATATGGGTGCGATTTCTATCAATGAGTACAATTTCAGCGCGGCCTTTTTTGCCTAGAGACTTTCCTAGACCGGTTGCCAGCTCGAGTCCGCCAGCACCACCGCCAATAACAATTATACGCTCCACAGAGTCTTGGTTCATGGTTTATTCCTCAAAAATTGCATACCCAAATGCACGCCCAGTACCGCTTAAATGCACTTGGGTATCATTAACCCAGGGGCTAACTGCTTGTTTTTGAGGATTTCCGACTCCTAGCTTACGCCTATCGCGCGGCAATGTCATCCGCAGCGTAAAGATTGAATGATGATAATAAACAGGCTATTTTGTTTTCATAAATTATTCCATGGAGCCCTTATGCATCCACACATTCATGCCCTATATGAGCTCAGTGCCAAGCCGCAGCGTACGATTGTCGGCCTGATGAGTGGCACATCAATGGATGGGTTGGATGTGGCCTTGTGCCGGGTCAGCGGTGCGGGTCGTGATACCCGAATTGAGGTTGAGCACTTCACCACCTGTGCCTACCCGAAGGAGTATTCGCAACGACTGCGTCAAGTGTTCGCCAAGCGCGATATCGATTTACAACACCTCACCTTATTAAATGCGTGGGTGGGACGCTTGCATGGCCAGTTGGTCAAGCAGTGTTTAGCACAGTGGCAGGTCAATGCGGATGAGGTCGATGCCATTGCCAGTCACGGGCAAACCGTGTATCACTGCCCTAAAGCTCAGCATGGTTTGGATGATTACCCTAATGCCACCTTACAAATTGGCGATGGCTGCCATGTTGCCTGCACCAGTGGCATTTTGACTATCAGTGATTTTCGCCAAAAGCATATCGCCGCAGGCGGTGAAGGTGCGCCTTTGGCCGCGTATGGCGATTACCTATACTTTGCTAGCACCGATGAGCATCGGGTGTTGTTAAATTTAGGGGGCATTGCCAATATTACCTTGCTGCCCAAGGCCGGGGAGTTGAGCGATACGCTATGTGCTGATCTTGGCCCCGGCAATACCATGCTCGATGCCTATGTGCAGCGCTACTTTGCGCCACGACAATTCGATGAAAATAGCACCTTGGCGCGGCAGGGGCAGGTGCATGAGCCTCTTTTGGCGAAGCTCTCGCAGCACCCTTTTTTACACGCCGCCATGCCCAAAACCACGGGGCCGGAAGTGTTTAATCTTGCCTATTTAGCACAGTGCCAAGCTGCACTCGGAGAAACGCACCTAGCTCATGAAGATGTGCTGGCAACCTTATGTGAGTTTGCGGCTTATCAAGTAGGAACGCAGTTAGCACGGTTGGCGAAATCCCACGGCCCACTGCATGTTTATGCCAGTGGCGGCGGTGTGCACAACCCATTGCTAATGGCGCGCATTGCCTATTTCAGCGGTGAACAGGTGCAGCTAGATTCCCTGACACAGCTGGGCATGAACCCCGACGCCAAAGAGGCGGTGTTGTTTGCCTTACTCGCCAATGAAACCCTTGCCGGTCAGCCAGCGAAAGCAGCGGCCATAGAGGGGATGCCGCAAATCTCTATGGGTAAATTAAGCTTTCCCGACTGACGCCGTGCTGCGCCAAAGGCGTTGACAATACTGGCCGAGGCGTTGGCGCAGGCCGGTGCAATTCACCATTTGTGGCGAGCTTAACTGCGCTTGCGGATGAATATGCACGGTGTATTGCGCGCTTTCTTTTACGGTGTTATGCAGGCCATGCAGCGTAAGTTGCAACTGTGCATGCTCGTACTCACACTCATTTTGCATCGTGCTATGCGCGCAGAGGGTTAATGCCACCATACCGCTGTCGATATCTTTGTAATGCAATGGCTGATGCGCCAAAAGTTGGGCATCACGTTGCTGTGCAAAGGTGATACTTGCCTGCAGCGCATCGCCTTGCTGCGCACTGCTGGGCAATCGACACAGCAATTGCACAGGCACACCCACACCGCCCAGAGTGGTTGGCCGGGCAGCCAAAGTTTCGAAATCTGATAATAACCCTTCGCTTCGCAATGCAAACACAGCGAGAGGGGAGCGATACTGCGCCATATCCTGCTTAATATTGATAATTTGCGCACAATTATGCCGCAGTTAAATGACAGTTTTATGACTTAATAGAAAGTGATGGCGATTTTTTCTACACCGCTTGATAAGAGCAGGCACTTTGTTTTTATTGCTCTTTGCGATATGTTTATCGCGTATTAACATGCAAAGGGAAGACAGCCAAGTGAGCTGTCACTCAATGGAATGACCTCTTCTCAGCCAGCAATATTTGCTCGGTCAATGACTTACGCTCGATCCATTGTTATTTCCGCAAAAATATAGTTAAAAAACAAGGAAGATTATGAGTTGGTACCCAGACGATAAAACATGGCTAAAAGCACGTAAAGCACAGTGGAAAGAAGTGAAAAAGTCACTAAAGGAAATGGGTTTTTATTCGCCGCAAGATATTAAGTTAATAAAAGAGTATTTCCTTTACGGGCCAGATAAAGAACCTCTGAGAACGGTGAATAACGATGGAGGGATTAAACGAAAAATATCCTATATGGGTATGATTGCTATATGGCTATATCCATCATTAGATAAAGAATCTATTATTAGAGAATTGCATAACTTTAGGTCAACCGTCCAATATCAAGATGGTTCCATTATGCAATATGACACTGGGGCTAACCGTGTATTAGAACTTTGCGATAATGATTTTGAAGCTCATAAAAGCGCCACGGATGGTAATGAAACCAGTTTTTTTCAAGGTAAAGAGCAATTATTAGCCGAGCTATTATTACCTCATTCGGTAGCAGAGGAATCTTGGTATAAGTCTTGTGTAAAACATGAAGATTTGGAGAGGCTTAGTGAGGAATGCAGTGAAGAATTTGCTCTAGCTATTAATAGGCTGACGTTATTTTTCGATAAATATATGGCTGCTCCAAACCCAAACTATATTTATAGGTATCGCCTTTCTTATTGTATTAGTGTGCTAAAATATATAAAGCATTCAGAATTTAAGTCAAAACTGATGAAGAGGAATTTAGTGAGCCTGTTTACTTATCTTGATAAGTTCACTGATTGTCCGGACAAATATCCGAAATGTGTTGTGGAAACAGCGCAAGAGTTTACTCGTTTATTCAATGAAGCAGACTTGCCCGATTCAGTGCATGCTTTACTTGCCCCCTATATTAAAGCCGCCAAGGAGGGGGCTGACTAATGGAAAATGTCGTAGTGGTTGTTGCAAGCTTCGCTAATGAAGCGGACTTAGCACGGTTTTGTTTTTATATCGACTTTGAAACACGCCCTGATTTTGAGGACGAGGTGCCAGAACACGAGCAGCCATTATTTGCATTGTGTGAAGAGTTATCAATGCCGTACGAAAAAATATCTCAAGGCCTGCAAATTCAGTATGATTTTTTAAACATGCCTGAACCTAATGAGCAGCTAGCAGCCATGGGCGCTCTTGCCACAGCGCTTAATGCTAAAGCGTTTGCGTGCACCTGGCGAGATGAATATGACGTCGGTGCCGGGGTATTAAAGGCAGGAGCATACGAGCCTGTAGCCGGTGAGCCAACCGATAATCAAGATAAAAACATTGCTAAGCGCTTAAAAAAGCAAAGCCTGGATGAGGTGGCTGCTTACCTAATAGAGCAACAGCTAAAAAACAGCTAACCTCAAGCACATCATCATAAACGCAGCGGGTGTCAACTGACTGCGTTTTTTGCTGTGTGAACCATAAAAAAAAGCCGAACGAGTCGGCTTTTGCACATTCACGAAGTGTCCATTCAATGAACTAGGTACCAGCAACCGCGTAGCGGTTGCTGTTAACTATCGGCCGTCTTCAAATGACGCCGTAGCTGAAACTTTGCTCCACGAGCCGTTACTGTAAAGAATGGTTGCTTCGGCTTTATATGGGCGGAAAGCACGAATTTCAAAAGAGCACGACGTGCCCGAGGTGCCGCACGATGAGGCCGCATTAGACCAAATAACGCTGTCGATTTGTGAACCGTTCCCTACCACGCGAAAAACGGCGGTGCTTGTTGTCGCACCATAAACCAGTGCGAAACAACGATTAGGTGTAAATTGGTCGTATGCCTGAGTATCGACATAACATTCCATGCTGTCGGCGCTTGCTTGGGCGCTAAATAGTCCACCAATCAGTAGAGCGGCTGATGCAATAAGTGTTTTCATTGTTCTCTCCATTTGAATCATTCCACGGGCTCTACAACTGCTTATACTCCTGTAAGCCATCGATATTGCCTTTGATTAAGGCAGTGGAATTACCCTATAAGAGAACAAACAAAAAATAAACACCAAATTAACATTTGTTTCTAAATTAAGTAAAAAGTAGGAGGCCCTGATGTTCCAAGGGCCGAGTGATTAGCCTATTTTGAAATCAAGCTGGACCGAGGTTTTTGCTTTAACTGCTTGATTATTTTCAAATTTTGGTGCGTATCGCCATTTTTTTACGGCATTAACCGCCGCTCTTTCAAATGCCGCACTGCCGTCGGAGTCCAGTACATTGACATCTTCAACGAAGCCGCTCTCGTTCACAGTGAACTCCATTTGTACCCAGCCTTCGCGGCGTTGGCGCACGGCGATAGCGGGGTAACGCGGAGGAGTGCGATACAATGGGGTTTGCTCTTGATTCTTCGCCCACGGACGCATCTTTGCGATGGCAACACAATGCTTAGTGGCTTGCTCGGATTCACCTTCTTGCTCATACAGCGCGACGAGCTGCGAATGAGCTTGCAGCTCAGCAGGGTGGTCAAAACTAAAGTTATCATCAAAAATATTGACCACTTTGTTAAAACGTTCAATGGCTGTATGTCGACGCCCTCGGGCTTTGTCTACCGCACCTAACAGCATGGTGACATTAATCATTTCTACCGTGTCATCGGCGATATGCGCTTGATAGTATGCTTCGGCTTCATTGAGGTAGACTACCGCCGCACGGCCTTTATCAAAGTCCAAGCGGCGAAAGTAAATTTCGGCACCGTCTACTTTTAAATCGGCGACCAATTTGGGTTTTTGTTGCTGCTTTGCAATATCTATCGCACGTTCGATGGCCTTTTCAACGGTGTGTGCCTTATCCGCGCTTTTGGCGATGCCCATTAACGGGTCGATAAGGCTTAACGGGTCTGGGTTAGGCTGCTGCTCTAATATCGTCAACGCCTGTTTATAAAGGGTCGCGCGTTGCTGCGCATTAGTGGGTGAAGGAGCCATCGCGTTGGCGTAGTTAATGGCTAACTTAGCAACAGCTGGCGATGTTTCACCAAAGGTGCTCAGGCCTACCTCATAGGCGGTTTGTGCATGCTGCTGCACATTCTCACCAGTGTGCAGTGCTTGCTCAAAGGCGTCATAGGCGGCATCGAAATCAGGTGTGGGTGCGGCGGCACTCATCCAAGGTGAGCCTAGTAAAGCCAATAGGCCGATATTGAGAGACTTTTTTAACATCTTACACTCCTTTGTTTTTCGGCTATTTTATCTGACCCTATTTTTAGTGCAACAAAAGATAGGCTCAGCATTGCTCAAGCGCGCTTTTGAAAAATCTTCACTGAGTGTGTGTAGTGCTTGCTGGTACAAAGCCACTTATTTTCACTGTCTCATATTAATTTGTTGATTTTTAAAGGTTTAAATAGTTGGTGCTGTTTTTGCTCCCATAAGCTCGACGATTACATTTAAAGGAGAAGGTTATGGCAAAGACGGTAACAACCGTAAATCCAAGTAATGGTAACCCATTAGCTGAGTACACCTTATTATCACAGTTTCAAGCAGAGCAGGCAGTCGATGCTGCCCATGACGCGTTTGGCCAATGGCGCAAAACGTCTTTTTCAGAGCGCGCTGAGAAACTGAACAAACTCGCCGACCTGATCGAACAAAATGAGAGCGCTTTGGTGACCTTAATGACCGAGGAAATGGGTAAAGTCACCGACCAAGGTAAACAAGAAGTGGCGTTGTGCGCGCAAATTTGCCGCTACACCGCCAAGCATGGCGCCAAAGAATTAGAAGATGAACACCGTTTCTTTGAAGATGGGCACGCCTTGGTGACTTATCAGCCCATAGGTGTGATCTTAGGGATCCAGCCTTGGAATTTCCCACTGTATCAAGTGATCCGTTATAGCGTCTCGAATATTATGGCGGGCAATACCACGGTGTTGAAGCATGCCAGCAATGTGTTTGGTATGTCGAAGAAAATTGAAGCGCTGTTTCTTGAAGCAGGGTTCCCTGAGGGCTGTTATCAATCACTGCTTATCGATGGCGCTACCGCCAGTAAACTTATTGCGCACGATAAAGTACGCGGTGTAACCTTTACGGGCAGTGACGAAACCGGTAAGAAAGTGGCGGAGCAGGCCGCGTCGGTATCGAAAAAGTCGGTACTAGAGCTTGGCAGTAACGACGCATTTGTGGTGCTCAGCGATGCTGATATTGCGCATGCGGTGTCGTGTTGTATTCAAGGCCGTGTGGTCAATAACGGTGAAACCTGTGTTGCCGCCAAACGCTTTATTATCGCTGATGCGGTGTACGATGAATTTCGCGATGCTTTTGTTAAAGCGGCCAAAGACCTGAAAATGGGCGACCCAAAAGAGTCCAGCACCGATCTTGGGCCGATGGCGCGAGATGACTTGCGCGACCAATTGCACCAGCAAGTGCAGCAATCCATTGAAGCCGGTGCAAAGTGTATTCTCGGTGGTGATGTTCCCCAAGGGGAAGGGTTCTTCTACCCGGTCACCGTATTGGAAGACGTTAAATCGGGCATGCCCGCCTACGATGATGAGTTATTTGGCCCGGTGGCGTCGTTCATTCGTGCCAATGACGATGAGCATGCCATGCAACTGGCTAACGACTCACGTTATGGCTTAGGTGGAGGTATTTTCAGTGAGGACACAGAAAAAGCCGTGGCGCTGGCAAAAACCGAGTTCGATACCGGTATGGTCAACATTAACGGCTATTCGTTAGCACAGCCTAACCTGCCTTTTGGCGGCGTTAAAGACAGCGGTTATGGTCGCGAGCACGGCGGCTTTGGTATGCGTGAATTCGTTAATGTTAAATCGATTATGATAGCGCAGCCCAACTAAGTGTTTATTGTCCAGTTCAAACACCCGATAAATGGGTGTCGACTCGCTGTTTAAGTACAGGGTGGGTGAGGTGGTCGCTGAGCTGCCTCGCCTGCTGCTGGTTTTGTAAGCAACACAGTTTACTGGCTATGTCCGCTTGCTCACACAATTGCGCTAAAGGCGACAGTTGAGCCCGACTGCGCTCCAACCTACTGTGGTGCAACCCTTTTACAATCAGTTGCGGCAACTGCCAATAATTTGCCAAGGTTAAGGTTAAATCGTGACTGTACTCTCTAATGAGGCGTTTAAAGGCTGCGCTGCTAGGAGTGACGTCGGGATCAACAACATTAAAGGCCTCTATCATAAGCTCAAAAATGATCATGGTGCCGAGGTTGTAAAGCAGTGCGGTAAAATATGCGGCGCCAGGGTCGGTTTGGCTATCGCTAGCTGCTAACTTGGCAAAGTCAGCCGTTTGCAACGCGTGCTGCCATATTTTTTCGCCAAACTGGCGGTAATAAATACTCGGGCGCGGCGTAAAGCGCTTAATATAAGATTGCACCACGCCCTCAAGCAGGCCATTGGCCCCCATACTCATAAAAGCGGCTTTAAGCTCGGTGATTTCTTGTTCGCGGCGGCGGTAACGAGGGCTGTTCGCTAGCTTGATAAGATCCGCTGCCATCGCAGGCTCCCGCTCTACCACAGCGAGTAATCGCTGCACGTCGAAATCAGGGTTATCCAGCTCTTTGAGCACCTGACTGATGGAGGCCGGCATAACGGGTAGATGTGACAGCAACTGCTCAGGCTCATGCATTAACAGACTCAGTTGATGGTAAATGAAGTGACTGAGGCTGTCGCTCTGCTGCATTGGTCGAGCATCACAGCCAAATAAGTAATCGAGATAGGCGCCCTCTAAGTCGTTTTCGTAAGGTATTGCTTGGTCGTTAACAGGGGCTTTATTGGCGATCGGTAAGGGCTCATTTTCCGGTGTTTTATCAAAAAACGCATAATTAGCGTCAACCTCAGCGGGCACAAACGATGGCAACAAAGCTCTTAGCAGCTTACGAAACATGAATACCTCTTTGTGAAAATCTACTTAAAAACGACCGCTTTATCTGAGCGAGTGTAGGTGCGGATTTGCGGTGATGTCCATTGCTCGTTTTGTAAGTATTGTGTACTGACTACTATTTTGCCATCCACGAATTGGCTCGTGGACTTTACTTGGGTGATCCCTTGAGCACTGCCGGTTACTTCCTCATAAGCGGTGAAGCTGCCGTCATCGCCCACTTCAAGCCAGCCTTGAGTGTAAAAAGAGGCGGTAGTGAAATAATAAAACACCAGTTTTTGCCTACTTTGGTCCCAAAAAATCAGTGATTCACCACCATAATCGCCGTCATTGATGCTGTGTAAAGTGCGAATAGCAGTGCCATTGAGGGCACGCTGCCATTGGCTTACATCTGTGACCTGCTCTTGAGCGGGAGCGGGTTGAAACTGTGCCTGCCAAGTGCCTAAGTAGGGTTCGAAAACACTCAATTGAGGTGACAATGAGCTCTTCGCAAGCGCGAGAGTCGGTAATAGCAGCACGAGCGCTGCAAACAAAGGTTTCATAGTCATTCCTTAATGGTGGAGCATGGCCTTATTTAAGCTTGAGACACAGCCTCGATAAGCTCAAGAAAAAAGAATAAAGAGATCACTTTTGCCAATTATTAACCTTGGGTTAATAGTTAGCTCTTTTTGTTTGTTGCTTTTGATTCTTTAATATCTCATATTTACAAGCGTTTACAAATTTTTGGTGGTTTAAATGTAAAATAATTGAAAACAAATTGATGTTGTTTTATTTTGCTGTTTCCCATAAAAGAAACAACTAGGATATCCCATGTTTAAACCCACCCTTATCGCCAGCGCGCTGCTTAGCAGTACCGCTGTATTTGCTCAAGGTCCACTGTTTGAAGTGTCATCGCAGCAAGTGGCTAACAGCGTTAACGCTGCACAAGCAAATATGTCACAGCTCAGTGGCGCGCAGTTCCAATTAACCAGCAATATTGCCTCCTTGTCTTTGCCTGTTGATGGTGCGCAGGTACACTTTACCCGCAAAAACGCTAGCCTTAGCGCCAGCGGTAACCTTATTTGGCAAGGTGAAAATGACAATGGTGACTCGGTCACATTAGTGCAAACTGCAAAAGGCATCTCTGGTACGGTTAAAACCAACGGTGACGTGCTTAAGCTTAAGCCTGTTGGCGCTCATGGTCATCAACTGCGTACACTCAAGCCTGAGCAAATGCCACCAGAGCACCAACCAGGACACGTTATGCCAGAAGGCCCACTCGCAAAGCAGGTTAGCGTCAATAATAGCCCTAGTATTTTCGCGCAGCCGCAGGCCGTTGCCGATACGCAAATCGACCTACTGGTGGTTTACACTGCCAAGGCTGCTCAGCTCTCTGGCGACATTGATGCCTTGATAGACCTTGCTATCAATGAAACCAATCAGGGTTATCAAAATTCAGGTGTGAAAGCCACCGTCAGTCTTGCCCATAAAGCACAGGTCAACTACACCGAAGCGAGTAGCTCAGGCACCGATTTAAACCGGTTGGCCGGGACCAACGACGGCTACATGGATGAGGTGCACGGTTTGCGTGACCAGTATGGTGCCGATGTGGTGGTATTAGTGAACGATGTAAATGGCTATTGTGGTCAAGCTGATGCCATTGGTGCCAGCGCCAGCAGTGCTTTTGCCATGGTTGATTATGATTGTGCTACCGGCTATTACTCTTTCGGTCATGAAATTGGTCACCTTCAAGCGGCGCGTCACAATCCTGAAAACGATCCCACTAATTCGCCTTATGCCTATGGTCACGGCTACCAAGACCCAAGCTCGCAATGGCGTACGGTGATGGCGTATAACTGTAACAGTGGTTGTACTCGTATCAATTATTGGTCAAATCCAAACAAGAGCTACAACGGCACGGCGATGGGCACAACCACGCGCAGCGACAACACACGTGTTTTGAATATTACCAGTCCAACGATTGCTAATTTCCGCAGTGGCGGCACGCCACCACCGCCTCCAAATGAGCTTGAAAATGGTCAGCCTATTAGCATCAGCGGTGCTAATGGCAGTGAAACGCTATACACTTTTGAAGTACCAGCCGGTGCCAGTAATATCAGCATTACCAGCTCAGGTGGCTCAGGTGATTTAGACTTGTATGTAAAATACGGCGCAACGGCATCGCAGAATAACTATGATTGCCGCCCTTATGAAAATGGGAATAACGAGAGCTGTACAGATACGCGCGCAGGCACTTACTCAATTATGGTGCATGGTTACAACGCCTATAGTGGCGCAACCTTAGTGGCAAGCTATGAGCAAAGTGGCAGCGATTTACCGATTGAGATCACTGAGTCAAACCTCTCAGGCAGCCAAGGTCAGTGGCAATACTTTACTGTTGATGTGCCTGCGGGCGCGAGCACGGTTGATGTAAGTACCTCCGGTGGCAGCGGTGATGTCGATTTGTATGTTCGTCAAGGCGCGCAGCCAACGACCTCTAGCTATGATTGTCGCCCGTATCGTTCAGGCAATAACGAGTCGTGTTCAGAGGCCGCAGCAGCTGGCACTTGGCATGTAGGTCTTCGTGCTTACAGCAATTACTCCGGTGTAACCTTGAATATTTCTGTGCAATAACAGGCTAACAAAACCAGCCTAGGGTTGCTGATAGCGGCGTTCAATCTCTTTTTTGACGCTCTCAGGAATAGATGACAAAAGGTGTTGCAAGCGCAACGCCTTTTTTTCGTTATTAGGATGGTAGCCGATGTATTGAGGCTCAATATGCAGGTTGTGTAAAAGTGCAACGGGCAAATCGAAATCGTGAATAATTTTTGCAGCCCAGGTTCTATCCACCACAATACCATCAACGCGACTATCGCTCAGCGTTGCGAAAAATGATTTAGCTTGCGCGTCTGTTGACTCGTAGTAGGAGCGAATAACAATATCAGCATTGAGTGCTTTTAGTGCACTATAGACTTCATCAGGGTATGGGTACTCCTCAGCAATGAGAATAATGGGGGAGCGCTGCACAGCCTGCTCGTAAAAACTCTCTTGGCGATTGATGGCCACCGCTAACGTCAGCTCCCAGTTCACGAACGACTGGTCGAGCATTGCCAAGCCATCGGTTTCATCCACGTGCAAGGTGAAATCAAGCTTACCTTGGCTAACGGCTTCAACACAGCGTTTGTAGGGCAGCTCAGTAAAGATGACGTCAGTGCCTGAGTGTGACAGTGCATAGCGAATTAAATCCACTTCAATGCCTTTTGCTTGCATCGATTCGTCCACATAGCTGTAGGGCCACCACCTTTCAAAGCAGATCCGCAGTGGCGCCGGTGAGCCCCAGCTTGATGATGACCACAACTGCATCATGAGCAGTACAATGGCGCTTACAGCATATAATGTGTGCATAGCTTTAAGCGTAAACCACCGCCGCCAAGGTGCAAAAAATAAATAGGTACATTTTCTTACAGTTTGCGTTAATGTTTACCGTTAAAGTGATGGAACGAGCACACGAAGGCATGAAAGGATACGTAGCATGCTTAAATTATTTATCGCGCTGGCCGCGCTGAGTATTTTAAATGGTTGTACGGTGGTGGGCATCTTAGTCGATGGCTATGCGCAGCCAAATATGCAGCAGCGCGCAGAAAAGCACTATACCGCCAGCACCCAAGGCGACCCGGGTAAATCCAGTTACACGCCAACAGATAATGACGGCTTTAGCTTCGCTAAACTTGGTTTGGCGATTGACTCGGCGGTCCTCGGTGCATTGCAAAAGCCAACGTCGAGTAAAAGCAATAAAGAGTGTAAGAAACTGTCCGACACTATTACTGAGTGTGATTTAGTTGCGCCCATGCAATCAAGTGCGCCTAGCGAACCGCAAAGCGAGTTAGAGGCCATCGAGCGCCGCCATCATGAATAAGGGGTAGGTGATGGTGAGCAGCATGGCATATATGCACGCTACTCACCTGATGAAACCCGGTATTAGCGTTTAAGCTGGGCGGCTGGCTTATTTAGTAGTGCAATCATAGGTCTGTCGCTCATTACTTTGGTTTTAAGCGCATAGCCAATGAGTAGACCGACGATAAAGCCGCCAATATGTGCGCCATAATCAACACCATCGGGCAGGCTAAATAAACCGAATAAGTTAATGCCCAGCCAAATAATGAAGAACCACATAGCAGAGAGCTTCTTCTGGTAAATAATGAACATAAAGGTCAAGCTGGCGTAGCGGAACCACATTAAATACATGCCAAATAAACCAGCAATGGCACCACTGGCACCGACACTGGGGATTGCACCATTACTTGAGAGCATGAGGCTGGCAACGGAGGCAAGCACCCCGCAAAGCAGGTAATAGCCTAAGAAGCGCCAGTGGCCAAGTGCATCTTCGAGGTTATCGCCAATGATGTATAAAAAGTACATATTGCCTACTAGGTGCATAATAGAGCCGTGTAAAAACACACAGGTGAGCAAGGTCCAAGGCTCTTCCCCGGCGAGCACATCCACTGGGCGCATGGCGAAATATTCAAGTACAAACTCAAAATGGCTGGGAACAAAAAAGTAAGCGGCAAATATCAACACGTTCAACGCCACCAAAGCGCGAGTTACCCACGGGGTACGATGTGGTTTGATGTTGTACTCTACTGGCATTTGCGTTAGAAATTGAAATAAGTAGGTTTTCCATGACACCTTCTGGTTGAGCTCGCCAAGTGCCGTTTTTAGCTGTGGGCTATTTTCGACACTTTCTAACTGCTCTTTTTCTATCCAGCTGCCATCGCAATGACGGCATACATCGATTTCGCTGTGGTAGTGCTCTAATAAGTGGTAGCGCTCCATCAATGTTGAGCAGTCGGGGCAGTCACGCTCAGATATACCTAAATGCTCACCAAAATTGTGTTCATATTTCTCACCCACAGGACCGTCGTTGACCTCGCGCAACATGCGATTGACTTCATTTTTTTCAAACCAAAGGCCACCACATTCTAAACACACATCAATTTCTTCACCTTGATACTCGGTCACTTCTAAGTATTCATCAACACAATGGGGACAGCGTTTATTCATGCTCTAACTCCTTGAGACTGCCAATTTGTACGTCGTTATCAGCTAATTCTTGTTTCAGTGCCTGGGCACTGCGCTTTAAATAGGGGAGCGTATTTTGCTCTAGGTCGGTTGCAAGTTTGCCTAGCTTCTCACTGGCGTGACGCGCTGACACCTTGCGCTTTAGCGCGCGTTCAATATAAAACTCACTTTGACTATAAAAACGCCGCGCAGCGGAGAGAATGGCACTTGGGGTTTCCAAAGTCGTGGGTGAGTATTGCATGGTGTGCCACACATATTTATCTAAAGTGGGTTTATTGAACTCAAGCTCAGATGTAGGCGGGCTCTTAGCCAGTATCTCGGCATACGCTTGAATTTTACGTTGATTGTCGAGCAACTCATCGTACAGAGACGTGCGCAGATAGTAGTTATCTTCCATTTTAGAGTAGGTATCGAATTTAATTGCCTGCTCTAAACCGCTTTGTGCGGCGAGGTAGACACCAAAAATGGTGGATAGCACCAAAAATACTTGGTTGAGCCAAAAACCGGTACTGCGTAGTTCTTTGTTGTCGACTTGTTGCAGCACTTTGGGGATTTTTTTGTCCTGTGGTGGGGATGTTGCCATAACCGACTCCTTGGTAAAATGAGCCGAGATGGTAGGGGAAAGTGAGCACAGAGGCAAGCGCCTTGCGCTCACTTAATAGGCATTATATGAGCGTAAGTAGTTTGTATCCGCTCAACGTGATAATCAGTATCAGCAGCGGCATCGCCAGCACATTAATCAGCAGTGAGTTTTTAAATCTGCCCATGACCTTATTTTGATTCATTAGCCACAGCAGGTAAATGCAGATAATGGGTAATAACAGTGCATTGGTGGCTTGCGCGAAAATAATCACCGCCACTGGGTCTAAACCAAGACTGGCCACAACAGCACCAAACACTAATATCACCAACGCCACTTGCTTGAAGCGAGGGCTGTTGGTATCTCCTTTTAACCCGAGCATGCCACACACCGCGTAGGCACCCGCCAGAGGCGCCGTTATGGCGCTGGTTAACCCAGCGGCGAACAGTCCGAGTGCAAAAAAGTAATGGGCACTGTCACCCAGTAAAGGCGTTAATTGCGAGGCCAGGTTGGCGGCACTGAGCTGACTATTGCCCTGACCAAAAAAGGCTACGCTTGCGGTGGACACGATAGCTAAGGTGATCAACCCCCCAAGACCAATTGATAAACCGGTATCCCAGTTGCTACTGCGAATGGCTTGTTGTTTATCCTGCTCACCTTGGCTGGCCCGTGCGACCACCCCAGAGTGAAGAAATAAGTTATACGGTACGATAGTGGTGCCAATTAACGCCAATACGGTGGTCAGTGATCCTTCAGGGAAGCTAGGCTTAAAACCTGCAAACATGGCACTGAGATCGGGTCTAGCGATGACCAGAGTCGCTAAAAAAACTAAACTCATCAGCAACACTAAAAAGATCAGTGCGCCCTCTATCAGCTTATATTTGCCGCTGTATAACAGTGCGGCGCTGATAACAGCAATCAAGGGCGTCCACAGCTGCGCTGAGGCAGAGGGGAATAACCCTTGTAAACCGAGACTGGCACCGCTGAGGTTACCTGCCTCATAGGCGGCACTGCCAATGCCAATGGCACTGATCACCAAAAATGCGGCAAGCCAACGAAACACAGGGGTTTCAATGTGCGCGCGCAGTGCTTGGGCTAAATCTAGGCCGGTGACTACGCCTAAACGCGCGGCCAGTGATTGCAATAAAATGGTTGCCAGCACTGAAAACACCAAGGCCCATAGCAATGCAAAGCCAAAGTTTGCACCGGCTACGCTGGCGGTGGTAATGGTGCCCGGGCCAATAAAGGCGGCGGCAACCAGTAGTCCAGGTCCTAACTTCATATATCACCTGTCGAGGTTAAAAAAAGGCGCGTACGCTACCAGTTCATATCCAAATTTGAAAGAGTAAGGCGTTACTCTATGCAATAAACAAGTGAATTTATACATTTAACCACAGAAATTTAACATCTGTGGCGGCCCAAAGTGGCTCCACTCATAGCTCACTGAGTGATTGTCTGCGCTCTGTAATAAACAGCCTGTGCCTTGTTGGCGCTAGTCTCCCAGCTCAGGGTGATCCAATAACACGGCTCCACCATCGACATTGGCGAGCTTATCTTCAGGGTTATAAATAGGACAGCGTTGCATTGACAGGCAGCCGCATCCAATACAGCCATCAACATAGGCGCGTACTCGTTGCATGTAGGCAATTTTTTCATCGAGTTGGCGCTGCCATTGGCGTGACATGTTGGCCCAGTCTTCTTTATTCGGGGTGCGTTTTTCGGGCAGGGTACTGAGTGTTTCTTTTACCTCCTCTAGGGTGATCCCCATTTTTTGTGCGGCCTTGATAACCGCAATGCGCCTTAGTACATCTCGTTTGTAGCGGCGTTGATTTCCTTGGTTTCGCCAACTGCGAATAAGTCCTTTTTTCTCGTAAAAATGCAGCGCCGATACGGCGACCCCAGCACGTTTGGCGACAGTGCCGACAGATAAATTTGCTTCCAATGTCATTTTGTTGTTGACCTAAACTTAACTTGAGCTTTTAGCCTTAGGTTAAACATACAAATGCAGGAAAGCAATTATGAACCAACATGTTATTATTTTTTCAAGTGCTAGAAGCCAAGGTAACACCCGCCAAGCTGCCGACACTCTCGCCCGACACCTAGGTGCGCAATTCATTGATTTAGACGCCTATCAGATTAATCCGTATCGGTATGATATTCGCGAACAAAGCGATGATTTCCGCGCGTTAATCACGCGATTACTGGAGTTTGACCATTGGGTATTTGCATCGCCCGTCTATTGGTATAACACCACACCGCAGATGAAGGCGTTTTTTGATAGACTCACGGAATACATGGATCAGCCCCAATTGCGTAGCCAGTTACGACAACTGCGCACTAAGCAAGCATCCTTGCTCTCCACTAGTTATACCGAGCGGGCGCCGCAAGCGTTTGTGGACCCTTTCATCCATACTGCCACCTACCTAGGGATGCAATTTGTCACTCACTATCATGCTGGCGCTGCAGACCCTGAATCTGTGGCCGTGCAATACCCTAAAAGACAAATGTGGTGGCGCAAGTTGTATGCCTTGTTGAACACTCAAGCAGGCCTTATTAGATAAATTAGTGATTATTTTGCAATTATTCGTTCAAGCGCAAAATTAGCTGAATATAAAATGAATGTCTGCGAGTGGTTACTATCTCTAGATGCCATTAAATTTATTAGTTCACAGAGTGCATTTTTGCACTCTTATGATGCAATAAAGGCGTTGTTAGAGGCTTAGCTCTATTGTTGTTATGTAAACAAGATGTTTATTTTGTGCGGAGTTAGTCTTGATAGTAAAGCTTAAATAGGTACACTCAATGCTCCCCCCCAGTGTTTGGGTGCTTCAGAGGAAGAAGTAATGAATAACAAGCAGTTGTTTGTCTTAACAAAAGATAATGCAAATACTCAAAGCGACGATTTCTTGTTGTTACTCAAAGTATTGGAAACGCTCGCAACAACCGTTAAGGTCGATACCCGCCTGCCTGAGGTGGGTGAGCGCGAACACATTGCACTATTTTTAGTGGATGCTGCGTATTGTGATTGCCAAGAAATGCTCAGCGAGGAGATCATTCAGTTAGCGCGCCAGCACAGTGTTGCGGTGTTTAATGCTCAGCGCCACGCGCTCAACGAACGCACAGCGCTGCTGGCGAATCTCAAAGGCGCGCTTTATAACGATGACAGTCCTGAGCATATGTTTAAAGGCGTGCGCCGCGTCCTCGGCGGCGAGCTATGGTTTTGCCGCAAGGCTATCTCCAATGCCTTTGGCGATCTAATTCAACAGCTCCCCGCCACCGATGCGCTATCGGCGCAACGCCACAGCGACATCGACTTAAGTGTGCTAACCGCACGGGAAAAGTCGGTGATTTCATTGTTGGCTAAGGGGGCTAAAAATGATGATATCGCCTGCGCTCTGAACATCAGTAATCACACAGTGAAAACGCATATATACAGTGCTTTTCGTAAGACCAACTCGCGTAATCGTATTGAATTGGCCAATTGGGCACAGCGCTATATTCCGGTGGCATCTCGCGTCATGGAACAGCGTCAATAACCTGCTCAGCGTGCTATTGAGCGCGAGGTTACCATTGAGCAAAAATAAAGGCGCCAAACGAGGCGCCTTTATTGTGTCAGTGCCGAGGTGATCAACTGGTTCGCGCCGACCATACCCCTTTGTTAATGCCGTCTTTTATGAGTAACGTCAGTGCTTTTTCAATCGCTTGCGTGACACAAATATGCATGGGTTCGTTATCACTGAAGCCTGCTTCGGCTTCCAACAAGCGCTTGTAACTCACATAGCGGAAAAAGCCAGCACGCATCTCTTGTGAGAGTACTTTTTTGCTGGTAGCAACCGACAGCAATACCTGCCCGGTGCGCACATCGACCGCACGCATATAAATAGAGATAACATCCTCACGGTACAGCTCTGAGGCGCCAATGCCAAAATATTCTGCACCTAAGCCTCCGGTTTTTACGTTACTGTCGTAACTGATGATCCCGCCCTCAAGAATGATTTTGGCGGTGGTTAATGGCGGCAGCTCTGGGGCATTGTCGCCCTTATCACTCATCGCCGCTCGCACGATTTTTCGCTCTGTAAGCAAATTTTGTAATCCTTCACGCTCCACGGGCACAAACCAGTCGGTTTCATGCAGCGCTTGCATCAGAATAGAGTTCGCACCTTGGGTTACGGCGGTAGAAAACGAGCTGACGTTTTCTTGCGGCTTATATTGCCCCGTTTGGTCGCGAAATGAATAAACTGAGACGGGAATTGCGCCTCTGGGATTAGGTAGCGCTTTTAGTTCGGCAAAGGTTTCTGTGAGCGCCAATTGCTCAGCAATTTGCTCATCTGGGGGCACAGTCGAGGTGATAGCCGAACAGCCGCTAAGCAAAGCCAATAGTAAAAATGCACATATACGTTTCATTAGCCAAACCTCGGTACTTCGATTACGGTGACAGTGCCATCTAGGGTATTGGTTATTTGCACGGTGATACTATCAGGGGTGCTGGTGATAATCTGGATTTGATAGTCGCCACTCATAAAGATGGAGTCTTGGTTAAAAATACTGTCTTCAACATCGTCACCGAAGGCGATATCGGTAATTTCACGAACCATGCGGTTGAGGTAAGTACGCTCCAACGATTCTTGAAACTTTTCACCATAGGTTTTTTCACTGATAGGGGCCCGGTGCTTATTTTGGGCTTGTGCTTTAGAGAGCAACATATTGGCATTTAACGGGTTTCCGCCAAATGATGGGTTAATAGGTTTGTATACAAGCTCAGTGGCCATCAGTGGCAGTGACGCACAAAGCAAAAGTGCATAAATTATTGTTTTCATTTTTACCATCCACTTGCTGCTAGATCAGGGGAGTGTTGTTTAAATCTGGCGCGCGCCATGGCGTCCATAATCGCGAACATCGCGCTTTCGACGCGCTCTTTAAGTGGCCCACCACGTCGGCCCATAAAAGTGACGTATACCAATTCATTATTCATGAGTACTTCAAGGCGGGTGCCAGCACGAGGGAGCACCGTTTCTTTGATCACCACGTTGGTGCCGCTGGTATCAGGTAGATCGCGCCATAACTGTGAGAAATTAAAGTAAAATTGGTGGCCAAAGCGGCTAATACTGCGATCGAGTACGAGGCCGTCAATTTCCACTTCTTGTGCTTTGCTTGACGTGTGAGTCAGGGCAAGGAGCACAATCAGGGTGCTGAGAAAATACTTCATCATCGGCTGAAAGGGAGGGTTACCCCTCCCATTAGAGCTTTACTGTTGTACAACAGTTGCAGAGTTATAGTCACCGACTTGAGTGACAGCAACGGTGTTACCAGTGCCCATAACCGAGCCTTCAACCAAGTTACCCTCACCAAGTTGACTGATAGACACAGTATTACCTTCACCTGCGACTGCGAACGCACCTTGTCCCATGCCGGCAACCATGTTCATGCCGCCTTCTTGGGCGATATCAATGCTGTGGCCACTGCCTTCTACCATGAGGTCGATAGCATTGAGCTCACCACTTTGTACCAAGTCGACTTGGTTGCTTGAGCTTTCCATCACTGAGCCCATGGTCAATACAGCTTCATTGCCCATGCCACTTTGAGTAATAGCGATATCATTATCGTTGCTGGCAATGCTTGGATCTGGGTAAGATGATTCAATAACAGCGGTGTTCATGTCACCAGATTGGGCAACTGCTACGTCGTTGTCATTACCGTTGAAGTTAACAACATGCGTGGCGTTATCGTTGCCGATTTGCATGGCATCAAACTCATTGTTGTTACCTAGCACGCCAAGATATACTTCGTTGCCACTGCCATTTTGGGTTGCGCTGAAATCGTTCTCATCGCCTAATACCTCAGCTGATGCTGCGTTATTATCACCCATTTGCATAACGTTTAGCTCGTTTCCATCACCAGAGAATAGAGCCGACTCAAAAGTATTCGCGCTGCCTTCTTGATCAATTGACAGAGCATTTTCATTGCCCTCGATAGAGACGATATCAGTGCTGTTATTCGCGCCTTCCTGCTCAACAGCGAGTTCGTTCTCATCTCCGAAAATATCGCCAATGCTGATGACGTTGGTATCGCCTAGCTGTTCACTGGCAAATTCGTTCATGCTGCCATTAATAGAAGTGACGGATAGTTGGTTCCAAAAACCATCCTGCTCTACGCTCAGTTCGTTGGCGTCACCTTGAACCGACGTAAATTGCGCTTCGTTCCATAATCCAGCTTGCTGTGCATTAACCACGTTGGCATTGCCCTGCATATCCAGGTTGTAGAACCAGTGCCCGCCGTCGCCCTGAACAACATTAATTTGGTTTGCATCGCCGCCAATCACGTTGATGGCCTCATTGTTGATGCCTAAGAAACCAGTGCCGTTTTGCTCAACCGCGATTTGGTTGTCACTGCCAGTCACTTCGCTTAATGCGCCATTCGCTTCGCCATCTTGGTTGTAAGATTGCTGGTTGTTGTCGCCTTGTGTGGTCACCAACACCACATTGCCGTTACCTATTTGCATGGCATCTGTTTGGTTACCATCACCTACCGTGGTGATCTCAGTAAGGTTGGCGTCGCCTTGTTGCAAAGAGCTGGCGCTGTTACCTAAACCCTGTACAGACGTTTGTGAAATTGTGAGCTCATTACCAACGGCGGCTGCACGCTCTACGTTAGCAAGTGCAGATGTTGACCCAGGTTTGTCTTCGCTTTGTGCGTAAGCACCTGTTGATAGGGCCATCGCGATGGCGCAGGTTAAAATAGATTTAGAAAGCTTCACGCTTATCTCCTTGTTGTTTGTTATTACTGCGACGACGTTACAAATGAAAAGGCTCATCTCAGGGTTGCCGACCTGAGCTGGGTTAATCAAAAAAGCGTGTGAACGAGCGCAGCGTTGTTGTCCTAAAAGGTGTTGGCAGTAGTAAAAGCCAACGGTCACTGGTGCGTATGGCGTCATTCCTTTGCCTTAGCGGTAAATAAGTAGCCGGGCGCTGGAATACGGAGAAGCCTAAGAGTTCGGTAAGCGTTGGGAGAGAAATAACACTCGTCACTAAGTTGCAATTACGCGCATGCATGGGAAAAACTTGCTTCCAATGCTTTGTTGAGTAATTGCAACGAGCCATATTCCCTCCTGGGTCACTGATAGTTGCATGCACAGTGCATGGATTGGTGCTGCAAGGTATCAATATTAGTAATACTCATTTTCCTACCGAGGTATTCACTCTAAGTTCACTTTGAAAGCAGATAAATTAGCAATTTTTATGGTTGGTTATTTGTTTATTAAAATCAGTGTTTTGTGTTTGTTTTTGTAGATTTTCATGGTGGAGATTAGCGGCTGCTACCAAAAAAGCATGAGAAAAAATGAGTTGAAATTGCTCGAAGTGGGATCAAAAAAAAGCATGAGAGACTCAATCTTTATGGATTAAATTTAACAAAAAAGAGTGGTTTTTAACTTTCTATTCATTTTTGTTTTGCGTGTTCCTAAAACAGTCGCTACAACAAAGAGGTTGCCACACATTGACTGCGTATGTGCTCTTTTGGAGAAGAGATACTTACTTCTGTGTACCTTCGGGCCACACAGACAACTTCTATGGAATAGATCTATGAAAACCAAACTATCTGCGCTGACTTTAGCGCTCGTTCCGGTACTTTCATTAAGCGCTCACGCGGGCGTTCACATTAAAGATACAGCTGCCACTGACAATGACGACAGCATCCTTGTGGTATTCAAACAAGGCACTTCTGCCGCAGTGCGTGCTCAAGCACGGTCTTTAGTCAAAGCAAAAATCAGCGATTTGAATGCTGATGAAGTTGATGATCGCTACAAGCATGTGCTTGGTGGTCGTCTTGCCAATTTTAAACTCGATGGCGTCAGCGCCAAACAAGCCTTGGCGGCTCTTAATAAGCACCCTGGTGTGGAATATGCCGAGCCAGATTACCAAGTAAAAGCATTAGGCGTGCCTGATGACAGCCGTTTTGACGAGTTATGGGGCCTTCATAACCTTGGGCAAACAGGTGGTACAGAGGATGCAGATATTGATGCTGTTGAAGCATGGGATATTACCACCGGCTCCGCAGATGTAATTGTCGGTGTTATCGATACTGGTGTTGATTACTCACACCCCGATCTTGCCATGAACATGTGGGTGAACCCAGGTGAAGTTGCTGGTGACGGTGTGGATAACGATGGCAACGGCTATATTGATGATGTTCACGGTATTAATGCCATCACCGGCGACGGCGATCCTATGGATGACCAAGGTCATGGCTCGCACGTCTCTGGCACCATCGGCGCATCCGGTAATAATGCTGAGGGTGTTGTCGGTGTAAATCACGAAGTATCCATCGCTGGTTGTAAGTTCCTCAGTGCTACAGGCTCGGGTTCAACATCGGATGCGATTGAGTGTATCGATTATTTCGTGGCCCTGAAAAATGACGGTCACAACATTCGTGTTACCAACAACAGTTGGGGTGGCGGCGGCTTTAGCCAAGCGCTTGCGGATGCCATTACGGCGAGCGAGAATGCCGACATTCTTTTCGTTGCCGCCGCAGGTAATGACGCGGTTGATAACGATGTTAACCCTCACTACCCATCGAGCTATGAGCATGAATCAGTGCTTTCTATTGCCAGTACAACGCACACCGATGCGATGTCAGGGTTCTCACAATGGGGTTTAACAAGTGTTGATATGGGTGCTCCAGGCAGCGCTATCCTCTCTACTGTGCCGGGGGGCGGTTATGCGTCCTACTCTGGCACCTCAATGGCCACGCCTCATGTTGCAGGCGCTGCAGCGTTAGTGCTGTCGGTGAATCCGAGCTTGAGTGCAGTAGAAGTGAAGCAATTGCTAATGAGCAGTGGCGATGCGAATGCTGACTTAGATGGAATGACCGTTGCGGGTACACGTTTAAATGTGAACCAGGCGGTGATTGATGCTGACCCTGAGCCAGGCTTTAGAATGACGGCTGCGCCCCGTAACCAAGAGATTGTTGCCGGTGACACTGCGACTTATGAGCTGAGCTTTAGTTCGGTGGCCGAGTGGCAAGGAACAATCGACCTTGCGCTCGTTGCAGGCATTGATGGCGCAAGCTTGTCGAGCAATACTGCACAGCCAGGTGATGTGGTAACGCTGAGCGTACCAACAACAGCGCAAACTCAATGGGGTGAGTATAGCTTTACCATTGATGCAACCTCGGGTGATTTAGCACAGCAAAAGTCAGTTGAGCTATACGTATTACCTCAGGGGTTAACTGAGTTTAGCTATGAAAACACCACTACTGTGGACATTCCTGATAATGACGCAACAGGTATCACGTCAGTGATCACTGTTGCAGATGACGTCACGGTGTTTGATACCAATACCTTGGTAGATATCAGCCACACTTGGATTGGCGATTTGATTGTCACGCTTACTTCGCCATCAGGCACGGTAGCTACGCTCCATAATCGCAGTGGCGGTAGTGCGGATGACATTAACGAAACCTTCAACTCAGAGGCCTTTAATGGTGAAGTGGCCACCGGTGATTGGACGCTAACGGTGTCTGATAATGTAGGTGCTGACACGGGGACATTAAACGCTTGGACCCTTAACCTTACAGGCATTGGCGAAGTAACGGCGCAGCCGCCGCAGGCAGGTTTTAGCTATGACGTTAATGACCTAAGCGTGCAGTTTACCGATGCAAGTTCTGATGTGAACGGCGATATTGTTAGCTGGATGTGGGACTTTGGTGACGGTGCCAGCAGCTCTGATGCTAGCCCTATGTATACCTACGCGGATTATGGCACGTACAGTGTAAGCCTGACTGTGACCGACAGTGAAGGTAACAGTGATACCTTAACTCAAGAAGTCACTTTAAGCGCAGATGATGTGCAACTCGAAGTGGTACGTGCTAATAAAACACGCTTAGGCTTTATGCGCGTTGAACTGGCATGGCAGGGAAGCAGCGCTGAGCAAGTGGATGTGTACCGTAATGGCGAGTTCTTAGAAAGCACTGCCAATACCGGTGGCTATCGTGACTTTGAACGCCGCGCAGACCAAACTTCTTACACCTATCAAATCTGTCAAGAAGGCGATATTTGTTCGAATGAAGTGACAGTGACTTTCGAGTAACTATAAACACGCAGTGCAAAGCACTGACGCAATGATAAAACCCCGAACTCAGTTAGTTTGGGGTTTTTTATTGACGACTAAGTCGTCGCTAGGTGAATGCATGTGTTGCAGTTACCCGAGATGAGGTAATAAGTCATACAAATTGACATAATCAGAACAAAAATTAATCCAGGTAAAGATTTATTTACATAATTATTAGTGGTGCACGAAAATAGTGCTGTTTTTTATTGTAAAAGTTGAGAATTATATGTAAAAAGTATGTTGTGAGTTACATGATTTAAACATAGTGCTTGTCATGGTTCGCTTTATAACAATAAATTCAGGGAATTAACAATGTTCAACAAATCTTCAATTAGCAAAGCTATTCAATATTCTTTGTTGCTTGGCACTGTTGCTTCGGGCACCGCGATTGCTGCGGAAGAGTCTGACCGAGTCAAAGAAGTCGAAAAAATTCAAGTTACAGGTTCTCGTATTGTAAAACCTAAACTATCTCAACCTGCCCCTATCGTGACTATCGGCGCAAAAGACATCGCTCAAGCAGGTGTACCTGACCTAGGTAGTGTTCTCGCAGAGCTTCCGGCGATAGGTTCGACAGACACTCTGATTGGTAACAACGACAGCAACGCACTAGCAGGTGTAACCTCTGCTGACTTACGTCGCCTAGGTGCAGCTCGTACTCTAACTTTGGTAAATGGCAAACGCCATGTTGCCGGTGCACCTGGTAGTGCTCAGGTGGACTTAAATACTATTCCTGCGGCGCTAATCGAACGCGTTGAGGTTATCACCGGTGGCGCATCAGCTATCTATGGTTCTGACGCAGTTTCTGGTGTTGTAAACGTTATCCTTCGTGATGACTTCGAAGGTTTCGAGTTTAATGGTTCTGTAGGTAATTCTACAGAAGGTGTTGGTACTAAAAACCACTCTTACAGCATCGTTGGCGGTGCAGAAGTGTTTGATGGCCGCGGTAACGTTACTTTCTTCGCAGGTAAAGATCGTATTCGTGAAGTAATGGCAAATGATATTCGTCAAGTTAATCACTATGGTACGGTTCAAAACCCAGAGAACACTGGCGAAGAAGATGGTATTCCAGATCAGCTAACCGTACCTAATGTAATGTCAGAGCGTATCAGTGAGAACGGTGTTATCAATCCATTTGGAGCCGCTGGTTCAATTTGGACATTTGATAATAATGGTGTGCCAGAGCTTATGCCTGAGCGCGAATTCACCAATAGCTTTGCTTTTGGTAGTTTCCCTGATGGATGCCAGTATTGCTTTAAGACTCAAGATTATGAAAATGTTTATCCTGATTTAGACAAAACAACTGTTGGCTCAACTTTCAACTTTGATTTGAGTGATAACCACTCTTTCTACAGTGACTTTAAATTTGTTCGCTCAGATATCAAGCAACAGTTCCAGCCTTCATTCCGTTTTGGTAACGTGGCTATCAATGTTCAAGATAACCCGTACCTAGATGAAACGTTGCGTCAAGACTTGCTTTCTCAAGGTACTGAAGTTGCAACATTCTCGAAATTCTTTGGCGAGCTTGGTAACCGTAGCGCTGCTAACAAGCGTGAGCTATTCCGCTTCGTAGGTGGTTTTGAAGGGTACTTCACGTTAAGTGAAACAGACTTCACTTATGACACTTATTATGTGTTTGGTCGCACAGACAACGTTCGTAATACCTTGAACGATCTTATTCCTGATAATTTTGTTGCTGCTCTGGACGCGGTAATTGATCCTGCTACAGGTGAAGTGGCATGTCGTAGCCAAGTGCCTTCTGCGCAAGGTGAAGGTTATACTGATCCAGCAAGTGTGAATGGTGGTGACTGTGCGCCATACAATCCATTTGGTTTCAACCAAGCGTCACAAGCGGCTAAAGATTGGGTAAGTGCTGATGTAACGCGTACTGACAAAATTACCCAAGAAGTTGTTGGTGGTTACGTTGCGTTTGATAGTGCAGAACTATTCGAGCTACAAGGTGGCCCAATCGGCATTGCAACCGGTTTCGAATACCGCGAAGAAACATCAGAAACCATTACTGATGAGTTCTCTAAAGCAGGATTCTTAACCACAGCGGCCACACCGGATTCATACGGTGAGTACGATGTAAGTGAAGGTTTCATCGAATTGAGCTTCCCGATCCTTGCAGGTATGTCGTTCGCTGAAGAACTGACAGTAGACGCGGCATATCGTACTGCAGACTACTCACACACTGGCTCAAGCAGCTCGTGGAAGGTCGGTCTAATGTATCAACCTTTCGATGACTTACGTATTCGCGGTACTATCGGCGAAGCAGAGCGTGCTCCGAACATTGCAGAGGCGTTCGATCCACAATCTCCAGGCTTCGGTCGCGTATCCGATCCATGTGATGCGGATAACATTGATGATAACCCGAACCGTCGTGCAAACTGTGCTGCGCTGGGTATTCCAGCTGACTTCCAAGCTAACGATAACGTGAGTGTGGATACGCTAAGTGGTGGTAATCCGGACCTTAAACCAGAGAAGTCAACTTCATTTACTGGTGGTTTAGTATGGACCCCAAGCTTTGCTGAAAACTTCTCAATGACCTTAGACTACTATGACATTGAGATTGAAGATGCGATTTCATTCATCGCAACACAAAGTATCGCAGACAACTGTGTTGATGCGGCTGGCGGTATTGATGAGGCGTTCTGTAGCCAAGTAGACCGAGATCCAGAAACGTTCGACATTGAGCTAGTTCGCTCTGGTTATCTAAATGCGGCAGCTATCACTACACGTGGTATTGACGCCGACTTTGACTATCGTACTGACTTAGCTGACTTTGATATTGACGGTGAGCTTACCTTTAACCTGTTCATTAACCACTTGATTGAACTAGAAGATTTCGAGTTCCAGAATCGTCCTGATAAAGTGAATGTCGAAAATGGTGAAGTGGGTGACCCTGAATGGCAAGGTCGTTTCACTGTTCAGTACACTTGGCAGGATCTGAACCTTACGTGGACGACACGTTACACTGACCGTTCAGCGCGCTTTGATGTATCACCAGAAGGGGATATTGAAGAGGATATTTCTCCTGCATACGTAGGCAGTATTGTTACTCACGATCTATCTGCTCGATACCAGTTAACAGATAACATGCGCGTAGACTTGGGTCTTCGTAACCTTACTGACAAACTACCTCCTGCTTATATCCAGGCAAGTGGTGGTAACGAAGCCATCTACGATGTAGTAGGTCGCCGCTTCTTCGCAAATGTTAATGTAACCTTTTAAGGTAAAGTTAAAATTAACAAAGCCCCTGCGTAGGGGCTTTTTTTGTGCCCAAAATAGCAATAGGGTGTTTTTTTGCAATTAAAGGTAATTGTAGCGAATCTCTGTAGATGTTAATTTATTCTATAAGTATCCGTTTCTTCATTATTTCTTAATTTGCAACTTGTACCTTTTGGGTTTGATGTCTCTACCCCTTATTTTTCTTGTTTTAATTCGCTTCTGTACATATTTTTTGCAATCAATCATTTTTAAAGATGTATTCTCATCATTATTTCCTTTACAAAAAATTAAATAAAGTAAAACAAAAGTAAATTGATGGTAGTGTAACCTGCTGTTAATTAAGTTAAATTTTTTGTCTAGAAAAGCTTTTATTTTTATTCCTTTGTGTTACAAAATGTTTTCAGGCTAGGCCCTTTATAGGGGTTATAGTCACATAAAAATAACGAACTTCATTTTTAATAGGGATAACTATGACTTCATTTAGCAAGTTAGCCATTGCTGTAAAATCGGCTGTGGTTTTAGGCGCAGTAGCGCACACGGGTGCTTCATGGGCAGCGGAAGAGGGCGGCCAAAACCAAGAAGTAGAACGTATTCAAGTAACAGGCTCAAAAATTAAACGTATTGGCGAGCTATCACCAACTCCGGTTACGGTGATTAGCGGTGATAATTTGGTTGACGCTGGTATTACCAATGTCGCTGACCTTTTATCTGAAATGCCTAACTCAACAGTAGGTCTGTCCCCAGAAACAACTAACAACAGTGTGTTTGCAAATGGCTTAAACAATACCGACTTACGCGGCTTAGGCACTGAGCGTACATTGGTACTTGTTAATGGTCGACGCTTTGTTGCCGGTGCGCCTGGCAGCAGTGCAGTTGATTTGAACAACATTGCAACTTCTATGATAGCCCGTGTTGAGATTTCAACAGGTGGTGCTTCTGCAGTATATGGTTCCGATGCAGTCGCGGGTGTTGTAAACATTATTACTAAAAAGTCATTCGATGGAATGGAAATCGACGCCTCTACTTCTCAACCTACGCAAGACGGCGGCGAATCATATTACACATCACTTACTTTCGGTGACGAAGGTGAGAATAGTAGCTTTATTGCTAACATTACTTACACCAAAAACGAACAATTACGAGGTGACCAGCGTGATTTCATTCGTAATGGTGTAATCAGCTTAGATCACCCAGGTAATGTCGATAACGAAGATGGCATTTCAGGGCGTACTACTTTAGATCGTGAAGGTTCTACATCATTATTTATCTACAGTAAGAATGGTGACTTCTTTGCTAACGATGGTGGCCACTACGCCTTTGGCGATGATGGCTCAATCCGTCCGTTCGCAGCGGAAGGTTTTCTTCCTGCAAGCTCAACACCAGGTAGCCGTAATACTCAATATTATACTGGCGAAGGTGATGGCTATAGCTTCTTAGAGCACAAGTATGTTCGTACGCCACTGGAACGTCTAAATGCGTCGATCAATGTAAACTACGATTTGGCTGAAGATCACTCTATGGCGTTTGAAATGACATATTCAAATACGTCAGCATATGGTGAGTCATCGCCAGCTTTCTTCTACCTAGGTGGCAATAGTACAGATAATGCATTTTTCGATGACCAAACAAAGCAGTTTTTTGCTGATCAAGGTATGGACACGTTCAATGCTTACTACCTAGCTGATTTGTTCGGTCACCGTCAGTACGACCAAAAACGTAGCCTTATTCGTGGTGCGCTAAGCTTCGAAGGCATCATCAATGACGATTGGAGCTATGACGCATATATTACCAAAGGCCATGTTCAGTCAGACACGACTTGGTATGGTGAGCTATTCGAACAACGCTTTAGAGACGCTATTGATGCAGTAGAAATTGATGGCAATATTGTGTGTGCTGAGCGTGATGCAGACGGTGAAGTGATCGGTGCCAAAGCAGGCTGTTCTCCATTGAATATTTGGGGTAAAGGCTTAGCGTCACAAGAAGCGTTAGATTATGTTGGAACCGATGCTACACGCAGAGCCTCAATTGACCAAACTGTGATTGCGGGTACGGTTTCTGGCTACATGTTTGAACTTCCTGCTGGCCCACTTGCTGCGGCTTTCTCAGCCGAGTATCGCGAAGAAAAATCATCTACTTTGCCTGATCCTGCAATGCGCGAGGGGCTTATTTTCAACAACCAATCAGATGCGCTTAAAGGTGAGTTTGACGTAACAGAGCTTGCGGCCGAATTCTCGGTTCCTGTTGTTGTTGATACATTCTTTGCTGATGAAGTGTATTTTGAATTGGCTTACCGCTACATGGATTACTCTTCAACAGGGACTGATAACGCGTGGAAGGTTGGTTTTAACTATGTACTGAACGATGAACTGCGTTTTCGTATTAACCGTTCAAAATCTGTTCGCGCACCGAGTATTTCTGAGCTTTATCAACCTGCCGCGCAGACATTCGCATCTTTTGACGACCCTTGTGAACAAGGTGAAATTGATAACGCCGGTGAATATCGCGAGAACATTGAGCGTAACTGCCGTGCAGCGGGGATCCCTGAGGGTTGGGCTCCATCTAACCTATGGAAGTCAACTAACCACCCAGGCTTTGTCGTAGGTAACACCGAATTAGATAACGAAACAGCAAACGACTGGACTATTGGCTTTATATATACTCCTGAATTTGTTGAAGATCTATCTATTACAGTGGACTACTGGGAATTCGATATCGAAGAAATGATCGTATCACCAGAAGCGCTTACTGTGGTTAATGGTTGTTATGAGTTTGAAAGCTTAGATAATCCTTACTGCGATTTGATTGAGCGTAACCCAGAAACCCTAGAAATCGATAACTTCTATCAAAAGCCAGTTAATGCGGCAACGAGCTTTATCGCTGGTACCGATGTTGAAATTAACTATGGCTTAGATACAAGCTTTGGTCAGTTTAACTTCCGATTAGTATCTACCTACTTGGACGAGCGTACTCAAAACAACACTGGTAAAGCTGAAGATGAGCGTAGTTACCAAGGCGAATATCATCGTCCTCGCTGGAAAGCTCGTTTCATGACTAACTACTACTGGGAAGATCTAACTGTTGCCCTTGCGGCAAACTATCGTCACGCCACGGTGCTTGATAGAGAGTGGACATCAGAAGATAACGACTATAACGATGTACCTTCTTACACAGAGTGGGATCTAACGGCGCGTTATCAAGTGTTGGACAATCTAGAAGTGCGTGGTGGTGTGTTAAATGTATTCGATCGCACTCCACCTCGTAACCCTGTACTGTATGATGATGGTGAGTTCTACGATCTAGACGGTCGCACTTTAACTGTGGGCTTTAACTATAAGTTCTAATGTAGATTGATAAAAAACTTGGCTCCTAGATTTCAATCTAGGAGCCTTTTTCTATCATCACCTTTCATTTAACGCTTGATAAAGGTGGAGTCAGTTTTTATCTTTTACATTTAAATGGTTTTTACAAGTCTCCTTTCTATTTTTATTCTTTTGTTTTCCCTATTTTGTTATTACCTGAGCCCAAGCCACAAGTAGACAGCTGCAAATTGAGCTGGAGCATGTTGTTAAATAGCATTCAAGACTAAGAGCTCATAGGTCAGTGAAAGCCTCGACCAAAATCATGGTGCAAGCTGTGCTGGGAGTCCTTGAAGAATGTTTAGGGAACCTCGCTATTTTAATCACTCCTTTTTAACAATCAGCATTAGAGTTTTTTGTTAATAGCGCATTTTATGTTGCCCTTTGATTTTTTATTTCATTATTTGCAACTGTTTTTTTGTTTGTGTGTGCTGTGTTTAGCAGTGAGAATTTCGCCGCAGCTATTTATTAGGAGTGTTTTCGATAAGTTGCGCCTTCTTTATGTCCCTTAAATGGCAATGGCATGATTTTAAAGGTTAAAAAATTAAACATAAATTTAAAAAAAATTACACTAGTTTGCATCTTTGCTGTTACAACTCATTGTTATTTAAGTTAAAAATTTGTCTCTTTAGGCTTCCAATTGTTTTTTTTTGTGATACTAATTGTTCCTGAACCCAGTCCTTTATATGGGTTTCATTCTTAGAAAAATAAACAACTATCAGTTTACAGGGAATAATTATGACTTCATTTAGCAAGCTTGCGCTGGCGGTCAAATCGGCCGTAGTCATTGGCGCAGTCGCTCACACAAATGCATCATTTGCAGCAGATTCTGATCGCGTACAAGAAGTAGAAAAAATCCAAGTTACGGGGTCTCGAATTGTTAAGCCTAAGCTTTCTCAACCAGCACCTATTGTTACGATTGGCGCTAAAGATATCGCTCAAGCAGGTGTGCCAGATTTAGGTAGTGTACTTGCAGAGCTACCTGCAATTGGTTCGACAGACACGCTCATTGGTAACAATGATAGTAACGAATTTGCTGGTGTTACGTCTGCGGACTTGCGTCGTTTGGGCGCTTCACGGACGTTGGTGTTAGTAAATGGCAAGCGCCACGTGGCAGGTGCGCCAGGTAGTGCACAGGTGGACCTTAACACTATCCCTTCAGCACTGATCGAGCGTGTGGAAGTGATCACCGGTGGTGCCTCTGCGATTTATGGTTCAGACGCCGTCTCTGGCGTTGTAAACATCATCCTTCGTGACGATTATGAAGGCTTTGAATTTAATGGTTCCGTAGGTAACTCTACTGAGGGTGTGGGTACTAAAAACCACTCTTTCAGTGTTACTGGTGGTGCTGAAGTGTTTGACGGCCGTGGTAACGTTACCTTTTTCGCAGGTAAGGACCGTATCGCTGAAGTAATGGCAAATGATATTCGCCAAGTCCAGCATTATGGTAGTGTTGCTAACCCAGAAGATACCGGAGAGACAGACGGCATCCCTGACCGTTTAACAGTGCCTAACGTAATGTCAGAGCTTATTAGTGAGCATGGTGTTATTTCTGCAGATGTTAACTGGACTTTCGACGAGAATGGCGTACCGGTACAAATGCCTGAACGTGTGTACTCTTCAAACGGTGCATTTGGTAGCTTCCCTGATGGGTGTCAATACTGCTTCAAGACACAAGATTATGAGAATGTTTATCCTGATTTAGATAAAACAACCGTAGCTTCGTCATTTAGCTTTGATTTCACTGATAATCACGCCTTCTACAGTGACTTTAAATTTGTTCGTTCTGATATCAAACAGCAATTCCAGCCCTCTTTCCGCTTCGGTAACGTGTCTGTAAATGTTCAAGATAACCCTTATTTAGACGAAACCTTACGCCAAGATCTTCTTTCTCAAGGGTATGAAACAATTGGCTTTTCAAAATTCTTTGGTGAGCTTGGTAACCGTAGCGCGTCGAATAAGCGAGAGCTTTTCCGTTTTGTTGGTGGCTTCGAAGGTCTATTCACTTTAAGTGAAACTGACTTCTCATACGACACTTACTATGTATTCGGGCGCACCGACAATGTGCGTAATACCTTAAACGATCTTATTCCAGATAACTTCGTTGCCGCGCTTGATTCAGTCATTGATCCGGCTACTGGCGAAGCAGCCTGTCGTAGCCAAGTGGCATCGGCGCAAGGTGATGACTACAGCGACCCTGCAAGTGTAAATGGTGGTGCTTGTGCTCCTTACAACCCATTTGGCTTCAACCAAGCGTCGCAAGCTGCAAAAGACTGGGTGAGTGCTGATGTAACACGTACTGACAAGATTACCCAAGAAGTGATTGGTGGATACATCTCTTTTGACTCTGCAGAGTTCTTCGAGTTGCAAGGTGGACCAATCGGTATCGCAACTGGCTTCGAATACCGTGAGGAGACATCGCAGACAATTACCGATGAATTTGCTAAGGCTGGTTTCCTTACCACCGCTGCCACACCTGATGCATACGGTGAGTATGATGTTACCGAAGGGTTTATTGAAGTAAGCTTACCACTTCTTTCGGGTCTATCTTTCGCGAAAGAGCTGACATTAGATGCAGCATATCGCTCAGCTGATTACTCGCACACGGGTTCAAGCGGTTCTTGGAAAGTAGGTCTACTGTATCAACCAATTGATGATCTTCGCATTCGCGGTACGTATGGCGAAGCAGAACGTGCGCCAAACATCACCGAGGCCTTTGACCCAGTTTCTCCTGGTTTCCAAAATATCTCAGACCCTTGTGATGCAGCGAACATTAACGATAACCCGAATCGTGCCGCGAACTGTGCTGCATTAGGTATTCCTGATGGCTTTGTCTCGCAGGACGCAGTGAGTGTTGATATTCTAAGTGGTGGTAACATTGATTTGAAACCAGAGCAATCAACGTCTCTAACCACAGGTATCGTTTGGACACCAAGCTTTGCTGATAATTTCTCAATGACGGTCGACTACTACGACATCGAGATTGAAGATGCAATTCAATTTATCTCAGCAGAGACGGTGGCAGAAAACTGTGTTGATGCAGCAGGCGCACCAGATAGTAACTTCTGTGCTCAGGTTGACCGTAACCCTGAAACCAACGACATTGAACTTATCCGTTCGGGCTATTTAAATGCCGCAGCAATTAAAACCAGTGGTATCGAGGCAGACTTCGATTACCGCACCGACCTTGCTGCTTTTGATGTAGATGGTGAGCTAACCTTTAACTTGTTTGTTAACCACTTACTTGAACTTGAAGAGTTCGAATTCCAAAATCGTCCTGATACCGTGGACGTAGAGGACGGCGAAGTAGGTGATCCACAATGGCAAGGTCGCTTCACTGTCCAGTATAGCTGGCAGGATTTGAACCTGACGTGGACAACTCGTTACACCGACCGTTCGGCTCGCTTCGATGTGTCACCTGAGGGAGATATTGAGGAAGATATCTCACCATCTTATGTTGGCAGCATGATCACACATGATCTATCAGCGCGTTATCAGCTAACAGATAACACCCGCGTTGATTTGGGTCTACGTAACCTAACTGATAAGTTACCACCGGCTTACATTCAAGCAAGCGGCGGTGATGAGGCAATTTACGATGTCGTAGGTCGTCGTTTCTTCGCTAACGTGAACGTTACTTTCTAATATTATTCTACCCTGCTAAAGCCCCTATCTAGGGGCTTTTTTATGCGCTTTGCTGTGCTTTGCACTTGATAGGGCAGTTCTGACAAGCCTCTTGTGCCTTGAGTTGATAGTGCAGGCAACACGTCATACGTGAGCTGTGGTATTGACCCTGTGAGTCGTGAATGGTTTGCCGAAAGCGCGGATAAAAAAGCTGTTGCCAACCTTGATGCGCTTGGTGCAGGTGCGCTTCGTTGCCGTACCCGCCAGCATGTAACAGTGCCGAAGTTAACGTGTCACTAAGCAGTCGTTGGGCTAATCCTGGGCTTAACCCCGCATACCTTGCGATGTGCTGCTGCCAACCTTGGCTTAGTGTTAACAGCTGAGTATGGCACTGCTTTCTTAATACTTGCTTATCTATGCACTTATCAACATATTGATAGGTCACTGCGCTGAGACCATAAATACTGCCACTGGCGTGCAGCTGCTGTTGCATCACGTCTAATTGAGGTACGCAGTGCAACCCTTCGACACAGGCAACACTCAGGTAAAGCGGTTGCCAGCTAAGCTGCAAAAAGCTATTAACGCTGAGATACGCTGAGCTCAGCTTCTCGGCGCGAGCGTTTAGCCGGGTCAACAACGCCTGCCATGGCTGCCGCTCAAGGTGGTTATTCGCAAACCAGATGTCACCCGGGCGCGGCTCGGCAAACGCCAACACTGAGCACTGTTGGCGTAATTGCTGCTCAATGGCTTTGTTATGCTCGTTCGCTGACATCGGCATAATCGGCAAGCGGATTGCGCAAGTCACCGGCATATTGCATGCTGCTGGCGGGGTCGGCGATATCCACCATCTGTTGGTTATTGCGCAGTTGTAAGCGGTTTAAGCAAGACAGCGGGAACGACGGCGCAAACAAATCATGTTTGGCAAACTTGTCTTGCAGCTCGGGGTGAGCCTGTTGGTATGCATGAATGCTCTTTGCCACGCAGCACCAAAATGTTGTTTCGCTCACCAGCTTGGCATCGACCATAATCGCCGCCAAATAACGGAAGAAGCAGTCAAACACATCGGTAAGAATAGACAGAACCGCCACCTCTTCAGGTACCTCAATCTTGATCCGGCTGATTTCGTCGGCGATGGCCATGTCACTATTCAATAGTGCAATCTCTTCACCGATATCCTTAATGAACACCCCAACGGGGATATGATCTTTAAAGCGTAAAATCAGGTTTTCGCCGTGGGGCATAAACACCAAATTGTATTGATAAAAGCAGTGCAACAGAGGCATCATATAGGCCTGCAGGTAATGCGCTAACCAGCGCTGTGGCGAGAGCCCAGACGCTGCAATCTTGGCGCCGATAAAGCTCTGACCCTGGGTGTCAATATGCAGTAAGCTGGCCATGGTCGCTAAGCTTTCGTCGTCATCCATATAATGGCGTGGATTTTCTCGCCACAGTGCCGCCATCATTTTTTTATAGGGGTTATCACCGAGCGCCGGGTGGGTGTAATACTGCTCGTCAAAGCCCAGAGTTGCCACCTCTCGAAGCGGTATAAAGCCGCACTGGCGCAGGTAATCGTCACCGGCAACTAAATCAAATAACCATTGGTTGATGGCAGGGGTTACTTTCATATACGCGCTGGAAAGGCCGCGCATAAAGCCCATATTGAGAATCGATAAGGCTGTTTTCACATAGCATTTATGCGGTTTTGTGATGTTATACAGGGTGCGAATGGATTGCTGCGGTAAGTATTTATCTTGGCTGTAGCCCAAGCATACTATTTGTTTTTGCGCTACGTGGTAGCTGTAAACATGCACCAGCTTATTAAACCACTGCCATGGGTGCATGGGGAATAAGTAATAGTCGTCAGGGTTTAGCCCTTGCTCGCCTAGCTGAGCATCGAAGCGTTGTCGCTCGGCGATGTCGAGCTCCTGCGCTATTAAAACCTCATAGCTATAATCGGCGGTGCTCTTAAAGGTGGTGTGGTGTTTATGACATGCAAGCCAAACAATATTAAATGCGCTGGCCGCCTCTGGCGTGTACTGGTGAAAGTCCTGAGCATTAAAGCCGATGCGGCCATTGTTGGCGATAAAGCTGGGGTGGCCTTGAGTCATCTGCGTTTCAATCACCTGAAAATCAGCCTGTGCTAGTTGGGCACTGCTGAGGCTGTTATTGCGATACTTAAATGCGAAGCCACTGAGGGTACTGGCAAGCTCCTCCAAATAGGTGCCCAGCATGGTTTGGGCAATGCCTAATTTATCATTGCACTCTAACACAAAGGCGATGGCGTCTAGGGCTTGGTGTTGCCCAAGGTGCACTTTGGTAATGCTGTGCGGGTCAACCTGCAAATGGTTGAGCGCCATGGCGTGGGCTTGGAAATGATAACTGTGTCCGCCGAGGGTGCTGAGCAAGTAGCCCTCGGCATCTTGGTCGTAGGTAAAGATACGCTCATGGTAAAATTCGCTCAGCATTTTCGCGATCAGCAAACGATTGGCGTATTGCCATGACTCATCATCCAAGTGTCGGCCACTCAGGCTCGGTGTTATGCGCTGTTTTTCTGGGCTTTGCCTTGAGCTATCAAAGCGTTCAGGCAACTGCTTGAGATAATTAAAATGCGCGCGCGTTAAAGTGCCTAGCAGCGCCGTTTTATCACCTAGCTGGATCACCTTGTGATGGCTGAACCCCGCTTTTAAATTAAGGGTATGAATTTTGTGGTTACCGGCATCCGGCTCAACCACCACGCGCTCGCAATCAAGCTCAGTAAACATAAAGTGTAAGACCGACGTCATCACCCCCAGACTAAAGCCGTGCACGGGCAAGTGCGCCGGTGCCAAAAGCAAATGCATGCCCAAGTCACCGCTTTGTAGATTTAAGTGCTGCTCAAGGTTTAGTAACTGCGGTTGATATACCTCGATAAGCGCGCTGGGTTTATCGTTGATTTCGACGATAAAAGCATGCTGCGCTGGGTCGTTATTGAGTGCTTGATAGAAGTCATTAATTTCTTCGGCAGATTGCTGCGTTGCGCCCCAAAAATGGGCTTGCGGATGATGCAACCATTGCACCAACAGGGGTAAGTCGTGTTCAAGATCCAGAGCACGAAAGGTAAGCGTGCCTAACAGTGGATGAGAGTGCGTGTATACAGTATTTTTCGTCATAATTCGTTCTCAATCTGGTTGATAAAGTAGTTCAGTCAATAACTTTATGAGTGTGGGGCTGCGTGGTGGCAGGCTGCCTCTGACGTACAAATAAAAGACGATGAATCGCGAAAGTGAGCAGTAACATCACCGGCATCATCGCGGCGCATTGCCAAGGCGAGAGGGTTTTAAAGCCAACCCACGCCATGCCCCAACACACCAGTACCCATTGCACTATGTATAAGCTGGTTACATGGCGGGAGCAGTAGGTCAACACCGTCATAATCCGTTGTTGCACAGGCCAGTTTTGGCTTAAGCGCAACAGCTTATCGATGGCCGCGAGTGCGACTAAATTCAGTCCGCTTAAATACAAGGCACCACCGGGGCCAAGATGGAAAAAGTCATTAAAATGAGTGTCTTTATCCCATAGGCAAAGCGCGCCGCCGACGATTAGCAACGGCAAGCCAAGATGTAGGGCGCTGCGCGCAAGAGGGCGGCCTTGGCGTAGCCGCGCTGATAGTGCAAGACCAAAAAGCACACACGCCAGCCATGGAAATACCGGGAAGTAGACGTTAAACTGCGCGCCGACAAAAAGATCACTCAGGTAATTCAGCCCAGTCATACCGCTTTGCCAGCCGCGTATCAGCGGCGTCACAAAAGCAACGAGCAAGGCTAAGGCAATATAAAGCCATGGGCTGCGCTTTGGGTGCACCACAAGGCTTAACAACAGTAGCGAGAGCCCAGCCATTTGCAGAATGTCGCCGGTGCCCAGCAAGTACAGGTAGTGCGGGAGTTGTAACGGCGATTGCCAGCCATACGCATTGATAAAGCTCTCAGGTAATACCCCAAGGGCGATAGGGAGCACAAACTTCAGTGCATTCATACCATAGCCCAGCGCGAGTATAGTTACGCCCCGTTTTGCCAAGGCTCGCGGACTATGATGCCGAGAAAGCAATAAGGAAATCCCCATAGCAATAAGGAACGCAGCGGTGCCTTTGCCAAGTAAATGGATAATCTCCCCCAGTAACGATTGCCCCTGGGTATAACTGGAACCATACATCCACAGCGTATGTACGCAGACCATGATGAGTACACTAAACCCGCGAACAAAGTCGACGGCAGTTAGACGGTGAGTATTCATGATTGTTTCCTTATTAATGGCTGGGTGTGCTGGTTTGCGAAACACGATTAAATTGCTGTGTTTCGGGGCGCATATAAAGTCCATAAAACACCATCAGCGTGAGCACAAAACCGGCACTGGCAACGAAAAAGGGCAGTGTGTAATTGCCGTCACTTACCAACGAACCGACGAGAAACGAGGCGCTGATCAGCCCTATGTTTTGCATAAAGTGCACCTTGGCAAAGTCGCTGCCATAAAAGCGAGGCTCGCTCAGGGCAAAAAGCACCACCTCAAGGCGTACCGTGACCACAAATAAGCCGATACCGAGTAGCACTCGGCCAAAGATCATCACCGGCCAAGCCTGTGCGCCATGCAGTAGTAGCCCGATGCTGGCAAGCAGCATAGCCCAGGCGATGTCTTTGCCATGGTGCGCTTGTGAGCGCGGGCGACGATGATTACGGTACAAGCATGCCAGTGCCACCCAAGCCGGAATGGCAAAAATAAAGCCAGCGAGGATATCGTTATTGAACCCGCTTAGTTGCTGCCAAAAGAGCGTGAAAAACGGACGTGCCAAAAAGGCACTGAAGTAGACCCCCATGGATACCAGCCCAAGGACGAGCACAAACCGGGGGATGCGTGCCCGCTCAGTGGTACTTTCACCAAGCGCTCGTTGATGCCAAGTGACCGCTAAAACATGAATTAAGTACAGACACAGCAGCACTTGCACAGCATCGCCAGCCGCCATAATGAGATACAGCGCCCGAGGGTCAAAGCTGTGTAAGACCAGACCACCCAATAACGCCCCGCCAATGCCACCGAAATGCATCAACACACTGAACAGGCCGACGATGCCTAGGTGCTTTTCCTTCTCTTCAAGGCTGAGAACAAAGGGGTAGATAAGTAAGTAGCTAGCCTTAAACACCAACATCGTTTGCGAAAGTAGCCAAAATGCGAGGAGATCGGTGGCAAAATAACACGCCACTCCTAATCCTCCGGCAATGATCTGGGTCACCACCCACAAGTGCAGTTCATGAACGCGACGTGCCACCTTAGCCCAGAGCGGGAAGGCGCACATCACGGTGATACAGCAAGTGGCAAGGTAGCTGCCTACATGCAAGCTGGAGCTGACGTTGAACTCAGTGGCAAAAAACTGCGGATAAAACGGCAAAATCATGGTGTCGCACACCACCGAGATCACCGTAAGCAGTATAAGCGTCGATTTCAGCGCTTGTTGCTTCATACTGGACTCTTTTGTGGTTGCTGAACACTGGCTGGGACGCCAAACTCTTGAAAAGCGATACGCTGTTCAATCTTGTAGGGCTCACGCTTGAGAATGCCGCGAAGGATGCAGCTGTTACGATAACAGGCCATCCCTAAATCTGGGGTGACAAAGCCATGGCTATGGAGCTCGGCATTTTGTACGAATACGCGTTGGCGTTTATCGATACTGTAGTTGCGATTAACGGCGAAACGACCATCGTCGCGCCAACAGAGCTCATCCATTAGGCCGCTGAGAAAATCGGGTAACTGATAATTAAAGCCGGTGGCCATGACCGTTTGCTCGCTGTGCAAGGTGAAGCTACGTTGCTGCTCTAAGTGTTTGAATTGCAGGCTCTCTCCTTGGTGTTTAAGGAGTTCGCTGTTAGTAAATAACCGCGCCCGCTGAATACCTTGAACATCAAGCTCATAAAGCTTGTCGTAAATTTGGTTTATCAGCTCACTGTTTATGCCCTTGTAGAGGTTACGCTGATTGGCAAGCAGTTGCTCTTTAGTGGCGTCTTCTAATTGGTAAAAGTAATCGACGTACTCAGGAGAGGTCATCTCCAAGGTTAATTTAGTGTACTCCAAGGGGAAAAAGCGCGGAGCGCGGGTGACCCATTGTAGGTGGTAGTTTTGCTGTTTTATATCACATAATAAGTCATAGAATATTTCTGCGGCACTTTGCCCTGAGCCCACCACGGTAATACTCTTACTTTGGTTGAGGGCATCGCGACGATACAGATATTCAGTGGCATGACAGACATTGGCTGCATCGGGCTGCACAGCGGGTGGATAGTACGGCGAAGGACCGGTGCCGAGCACGAGGTGGCGACAAAAAAAGCGCTTTTCACCCTCCGGCGTATCAACGGTTAACTGGTAGCAATCTTGGCTATTATCAAATTCGACACGGCGAACGCAGTGGCCAAAACACACGCTGGGTAACTCACTCGCTGCCCACTGGCAATATTGGTTGTATTGTTCACGCAGTAAGAAAAAGCTTTCCCGAATATAGAATTGGTATAATTTTCCCTGCTGCTTGGCATAATTTAGAAAGCTAAAGCGGCTGGTGGGGTCCGCCAAAGTCACCAAGTCCGACATAAAAGGAGTTTGCAAGGTGACGCCGTCGAGCATCAACCCTGGGTGCCAATCAAAGCACTGGCGCTGCTCAAGAAACAAGGCATCCAACTGCTCAATTGGGTCGCTTAAGCAGGCTAGGCTGAGGTTAAAAGGGCCGAGGCCAATGGCGATGAAGTCATACACCTTATTCATAGTTTGTCTCCTTTTCGAATAAGCGCGCTTTGAGGGTGTAGGCGCATGCTTTAATTTCGGCGGCAATGGTCTTAATGTCCTCAATGGCGGTGTTGGGGTTGAGTAGGGTGAATTTGAGGTAATTAATACCCCTGAATTTGGTGCGTGCGATGGCACACTCACCCTGTTTGAATAACTCGTCTTTAATCTGATAATTCAGTGTATTGAGCTGCTCGTCATCGAGTTGGGGGTCAATAAAACGGAACACCAGTGTGCTTAATTCTGGCTCGTGAACGAGTTCAAATTCCTGATCTTGTTTTAACGTCACAAAGCTACTGCGCGCCAAAGCCATCACACTTGAAAACACGCGGCCAACCTGTTCACTGCCCATAATGCGTAGCGTCAACCACAGCTTCAGAGCGTCAAAACGGCGAGTGGTTTGCAGGCTTTTATCCACTAAATTAGGTGCTGCTTGCGGACAATCACTGAACGGGTTTAAGTAATCAGCGTGATGGGTTAAATGTTGGAATTGCTGTTTATCGGCGACGATAAATGCGCTGCTGCTCACCGGTTGCAAGAAAGATTTATGGTAATCTAGGGTGACCGAGTCGGCATGCTCAATGCCGCTAAGTAGATGGGTGTAATCATCGGTGGCGAGCAGGCCACAGCCATAAGCGGCATCGACATGCATCCATACCTGCTGTTTTTGACAGCGCTCAGCGATGCTCGCCAAGGGGTCGATTGAGCCAAAATCGGTGGTCCCTGCCGTGGCGATGACGGCGATGGGAATGTCACCTTGTGCTCGGGCTTGGCACATGGCCGCATCGAGCGCATCTAAGTCCATTTTAAAGTGCTTATCAACACTCACTGGTACCACTGCGTTATACCCAAGTCCCAATAGGGCTGCCGATTTTTGAATGCTAAAGTGGCTTACTTCTGAGCAGAAAATACGGTAGCGCTTGGCTTGTGCTGGCAGGCCATGATCACGTATGACATGGCCATGCAAACGCTTGGCCGCATCGTCTCGCGCCAGTAATAATGCCATGAGGTTGGACTGACTGCCGCCGCTGGTGAAGATACCATCAGCGTGACTATCAAAGCCTATTCTTTGCACACTCCAGTCAATTAGCTTTTGCTCTATTAAGGTACCGCCAGCGCTTTGGTCCCAGGTATCTAAAGAAGAATTAATGGCACTGAGCAATTGCTCGGCTATCACCGCAGGGTAGGCGACCGGGCAATTCAAATGCGCCACGTACTTAGGGTGGTGAAAGTAGACTGCATGATCTAAGTACAGTGCTTTTATTTCATCCAGTGCTTTATCCACGCTATGTAATGGCTGACTTAAATCTATATCGGCAACCAATTGGCTAAGCTGCTGGTGGTTAACACCTGAATGAACCTTTTTAGCACGGCGTATGGCCTGATGGATTAACGACATGGTTTGCATAGAAGCCATCTCGTAATGCAGCAGGTTACTCTCGTTAAAAATATAGGGGTGACTTGGGTCACTATGACTATTGCTAGCTGATTGGCTATCAAGCACAGGGGCTAATTGATTCACGACGTAACTCCATTTAAGGTACAAAGATTAGAAACGGGATCGTAATGATAATGGTTATCACTGGCAATAATAAAAAAGGATTAATTTAACTTACATTTTTATTACATGTCTATTATTCATACTCGAATAATGCATCCGCTCTAAAGTAAATCCGGCTATTTAAAGGGGTGACTACCTGCCAGGTGCAAGCGAGGAAGGGCCCAAGCGAGACGCTTTGTCCGGGAGAAAGTGATAAAAATTCACGTTGTGTCAGTGTGATCGGCGAGGTAACTGGAGGTAAAGGAGATAGCAGCGCACAGGGCACTGCTACTATTTTTAGAACTTACTGGTGAGGACCTTGCTCGGGCTTGGACTCTGAACCCGATAACACATAACCTGCCACGGTACCGAGTAATGCCGCTAAGGTTTCACTGCCGAAGTCGGTGAGCACGGCAAGGATCAGCAGCGACGGTAAAAACACCATCACTCCCAGTGCTTTTATAGAGTTAGGACCAAAGTCGGCATTGAGTACATGCAGGCGATAAAATGTCAGCGCTATGCCTGAAAGCATGGTAATCACCGCACCGACGATGGCGAGAAAGTGTATCCATGTTAAATCTGCCATTTCCATAGGGCGATATCCTTATTAATTCATGACCGAGTGTTTACATTATGTTAATTGTAAACGAAAACAAAGGGGTATAACAGCTGAACCGCTCTTTTCGCTGCCACTCACGTGCTGGTGATTGCGCATATGCTCACTGTTCACTGATTGGATTGCTAGCTATGCGTTAAAAGAGCAACCCAACCACAGTGATATCAAGCAGGCCTTTTTATGATAAAAAGGCTTCAATCAAAGATGCAGAGCGTTTAAAGTAATACAGTGAGTAAACAAGGAAGTAATAAGCAAATGCAGTATAGCCAACTATCCAAAGGTGCGCGTCATCATATTAAAGCGGATCTCTTACCTGAACGTGTCGCGCTGCAAACAAAAACGCACCATGTAATTGTGACCTTTCGTTTTTTGTTGCTGTTTTTCTCAATATCAGCGGCCGTGGTCGCGGTTTTTGATGATTCACTGTTTTATGCGGTGGTGGCACCTATTTTATTGATCCCTTGTCTTTTTTGTTGGCTTAAGAGCCAGTATTTGGTGCTTGATGCAGCGAAAGGTCAAGCATATATAGAGTCACGTTTCGCGGGCAGAGCAGGCACTCCCATGCCTATGGATCATTTGGCAAACGTTAAAATTGTGGTGCAACCTATCCCTAGCATGGTCACGCACTATCAATTTGCGCTATGTGGGCAAAGATATACGCTAGGGACACTTGCTGACACCCAAGCGGCGGCCAGCTTTCTTGCGCAGCATTTCGGCTGCCAACTGAGCGTGAAAGAGAGTGTTACGGCTACGGAGCAAACGATTTCTTTCGGCACTGACAAAAGTGAAGTGCAAGCGGAAACCGTGCAAAACCAGACCACTGATACACCCCCTCGCGTTGGCCGAGAACTGTATTTTTGGGATAAAACTGCGCTCGCTAAGTTTATTTTCGGGCCGTTTTTCTTTTTGCTAATGGTCGGCCTTATTGCCAAGGAGTTACATCGTGTCTTTTAAGCAAATTTCTAATGAATTAGCGGTGCTAAACAAAGGCAGTAAAATCTTCGTTGCTCGGTTTATCGGTGTATTTATTACCTTAATTGGCGCGGCGAATTTGTTCTCAGTGGCCCGTGGTGATATGCCACTGTTTGTCTGGGCATCGGTCACTACACTTGGCCTTATCGGGTTGTTTGGCAGTTATGCGGTGTGGGTTGATAAGCGTAAACAGGCCGTGACTATACGCGCGAAGATGCTGTTTCCAATAAAAACGAAACATATTCAATTTGGTGATATCGAGGCGGTTGTTGTAGATGAACGGATGCTAGACCGTCATGATGCGCGGCTTTTTTTACAACTAACTAACGGCGATCGTTTCAACCTAGCTCCTAAAGGGTTTAAAAAACGTTTGGAACGCGACGGAGAAGACCTCGCGAGGTTTATTGATATCCCCCTGCACGTTACCTACAAGCAGTAATCGCTTAGCACTGACACTGAGGCCGCCATCGCCTTACCGGCTCCCATGGTACGATACCAGTGCGCTCCTGCGAAAATGGTCAGTAAATGCGCCAGTGCTCCAAGAAAGCTTAACAGCGCAGCAATGACAAAAGCGCGTTTACCTTTATCCTGGTGAGTGCTCATACACTAAAACCTCCTCAGTAAGTAGGCCATAAAGCGCTGAGCCAGCGCAATGGCCATCAATAACCCAGCATTGCGGTAATAAACCGTGCTGACTAAAACCTAAGGTTTTCAACTCATCTCTGCTAGGGCGGAGATATCCCAGGTGACTGACAGGCTCTGACGCGAAAGCGGTAGCCATAAGGCATACTATCATCCGGCGCAATTTCGACGATTTCGTAGTCGTTAAGCTCCACCGCTTTGACGCTGTTCGCTTTTTCGCAGCGAGAGAAACTATCGGCTTCGTAGCTGTATGCGAACATGGCAATAAGGCGCTTGCTACGCTCAAAATAGCCCTTAGTGTGTAAAAACTGCTGGATGTTTTTTGCTGCCTCGGTGTCTCCCTCAACCTGGACTTCGGTGCTGTTGTCGGGTTGTTTTGCGTCCGAGTGTTGGGTGGGCAAATCTTGTTGGATTTTCTTGCTCAGTTGCTGCACCGCTTGCTCTTGACGAGCAGGCGACTCATCGACTAAGGCTTTACCCTCGCTAAAGCTGGCGGTGATATCATCGAGCACAGCCTCAGCAGGTTTGTCATCAACGAAGGAAATGATATTAACAATCACCACACTGGCGAGAAAGAACCGCACCAACGCGGTCATTAGTGGCGAATAGCTCTGGCTGATAAATTTAATGCGTTGCGAGCCGAAGGGTTTAATAAGCAGCAGTGCGACAATATAAAATGGTAGAAAAAGCTGTAACAACAACAAGGTACATAAGGTGATCCCCAGCGCCCAAGGGGGCAGATACAACAATGTGGCAAAGTTATGGGTGTAGTTGAAGTGGCTGGCCGACACTCCAGTGACTTCATTGACAATGCCACTGGCACTGGCGAGCACAAAGTTTGCGATGGTGGCATAGAACACTAAAATCAGAGCTTTACCTGCCAGTGAGTGCCACAGCTGGTTAAACTTAGGCCAAAACTCTACCACTAAAGCAATAATAGTGATGGCAGTGGCCAGCCAGCCTGATTGCAGCACCACCAAGCAGAGAATGGCAAGCAGGTAGAGCTTTTGTGCGCTGCCAAGGTTAAACCAAATCGTCTGGCAACGTTTTAATAGGCGCATTTTATGCGGCTGCCACTGGCTCTGTTGCCGCTGTATATGTTTGTTTGCGCGCCAGCGCGCGACTTTGATACGTCTTAACACCATAGGGTATTACTTACCAAATAAGCGATTGTTGGCCGCCGTCAGCTTGCAGCCGTGGCTATATGCAGGGTGCTTTGCGCGTAAAGCACAGCGTAGCCACTGACCAAAACATGCTCTGCATCTAATGAACAAAATAACTCACCGCCACGGATGGATTTTTGCTTTGCGTGAAACTTGGTTTTACCTAGTTGCTCTGCCCAATAGGGAGTGAGTCCAGCATGGATAGAGCCGGTCACAGGGTCTTCATCACCGCCGTTAGCGGGCCAAAAATAGCGGCTGACAAAGTCGCAATCACTGCCTTTGGCGCTCACCACCACATCTCGTGGTGCCAAGGTTTTTAACTGCTCACTGTTACTTTGCAATGAGATCACGTCGTGTTCATCGTCATATATCGCAAAATAGGCCTGCGCGTTGGCCAACACCTGCTTCGGAGAGCGTGATAAACCTGCCAACAACGCCGCAGGAGTCTCTACTGCTTTAGGAGCAAGGTTGGGAAAGCGCATCTCAATACAACCATCATGGTGGCGCCACACCGTTAAATCACCGACCTGCTGAGTGGTAAAGCGTATGGTCTGATGACACTGAAAGTATTCAAATAGCACGACAGCCGAGGCTAAAGTTGCATGACCGCAAAAGTCAATTTCCATCAGCGGTGAAAACCAGCGTATGGCATAATCACCACTTGGGTTAGCAATGATAAATGCGGTTTCCGAGAGGTTGTTTTCACTGGCAATTTGTTGCATGAGCGCATCGGGTAATGGTGAATCAAGTACCACCACCGCCGCAGAGTTCCCGCCAAACTGCTCACGAGTGAAGGCGTCAATAATGTACATGCAAAGCTGCATAGGCTAAATCACCTAGTTAAAATCGCTGCGTTTAGAGTAATCAGTATATTCAGTGAAGGCAAGCTTAGCTAGCAGCGCCCAAAGCGGTAAAACTGTGCGAAACACACCCGATGCGAAAACCATAAAGTAGCAATCTGGATCTTATTCATCGCTACCGTGTTTAAATTATTAAAGCTAGAACCGTTTGGCTAAATTTGCTATCAATGGCATGAAGGTGGGGCTTTTTAGGATGAAGCAACCTAACCTGAGCGCTCGGTATTGAGTTTCTAGTCGGCTTAAAGGATTTTGACGTGTATTTTTTAGTATTTCTGGGGCTGGTCGTGCTCGCGATTACTTATTGGGACTATCGCAAGGAGGAAACTGACACCGTATTGCTCCTCGATTGGTGGGTGTGGTTTGACGTATCCAAAGCTCGCTTTCCTGTGTTGTATTGGCTTATCATCGCGCTGCAAAGCGCTGGAGGACTCGCTTTGGTATTGTACGGTTTGATAAACAGCTAATGTGTATACAAAGTCGGTCTCCAAATAAGTGTTCGGTGCACATAGGCGATAGTCGCTATTATCAAAAACTGTCTATGCACAGCTTAAAATCTCGCTGAAATAAGGAAGACATCATGGAAGTTAAATTTCTTGAAAAGGATGCTGATTATAAAGCGGTGCTGGAAGTGTTATTACAGCTTCGCCCGCAGTATTCTTTCGATGCTTTATCTGCGCAAATTGACAAGCAACAACTACATCATTACCAGCTTGTGTATGTGAAATCCTCACAAGGAGTACTTGCTGTGGCAGGGTTCAGTGTTGGTGAAAAACTGGCTTGGGGTAAACATATCTATATTGAGGACTTGGTAACCAATGCGAAGCATCGCTCGCGTGGTGTAGGTCAATTTTTACTGGATTGGTTTAAAACTTATGCGCAGGCTAATAATTGTGAGCAAATTCACTTAGACTCGGGCGTTCAACGCTTTGCTGCACATCGATTCTATCTGCGTGAGGGTTTTAACATCGCCAGCCATCATTTCTCAATGGTGGATGTATAGCAAGGGTAAGTGAGCTTATCGCCTAGCTTGGATAGGGCTGCACCTAGTTTTCTAGATGCAGCGGCGTCATCACTGTTACGGCTTAGTGCATATTCGCATCGTATTTTTGCGCCAAATCGTGTTTTTGTTTATCACTTAAGGCACGCCCAGCTAATTGAAACACCTCTTGTTCTTCTTCATCTAAGTGATGGTGCACTTTGTGGTGTAACTTCTTCGCCGTTGCCAGCCAAGCAGGTGAACTCATATCTGTGCTTTCAAGCTCTTCGATCAATTCGTCAATATCATGATGTTCGGCAATGCTGTGACGCGCTTTTTCTTGAGTTAGGTCTTTAAAAATAAGTGGGTCATAGAAGTAACGCTCCTCAAATTTGGCATGCTCTTGCAGCTCATGTTTGAGTTTTTCCAACAGGCCATGGCGTGTTTTGGTGTCACCGCTGGTCTCGATCAATTTATCAATGAGCTTACGTTGGGTGTCATGGTCATGACGTAGTGCTTCAAATATGGTCATAGTGTCTCCTTTTTACTTTGCTACCAACTACACAGAGCAAGTCAAATGCCACATTTCAAGTTCATGATTAGTAAATGTTTTTTATTTTAAAGAAGTGAGGCAATGTAGCTTTTACAAGTAAAAATGGAAAATTCACCACACCAAGCAGCCATTTAGGCACGCGGGCGGAAGTTATACAACAGAACGTTAATTGTTAAGATGAAAAAGCCTGCGTGATGCAGGCTTCTCAAGGAGTACAGCTTAGTCTGCTTTGTTGGCGTCTTTAACTGCTTTTAATTTACTGGCGTGGTCAATTTTGTAATCAGGCATGTCTTTGTTGCCTTCCATCAGGTAATTATCCATCCAGCGCATTAATCGCAGGCTGTAGTCATACTGGGCAGCGACACGGCGGTTACCATGACCTTCACCAGGGTAGTACACTAAACGAACGTCTTTACCTTGCACCTTCATGTAGCGATATAGCTCCATTGATTGCGCTGGGTGTACACGGGGATCGTCTTTACCATGCATAATCAATAGCGGTGTTTTAGACTGACCCGCCCAATAAATTGGGCTACGTTCCAAATACCACTGCCATTTTTCCCATGGGTAAGAGCGTGCATGTACTAAGTACATTTCGTTGGAAATGTCGGTAGTACCGAACTTAGAAAGCTGGTTGGTCACGCCAACGAACATCACACTGGCTGCGAAATGCTCGGTTAATTTAGTGGCGCCCCAGGCTGATGCATAACCACCGTAAGAGCCGCCGGTAATACCAACACGGTCGCTATCGACTAAGCCCATTTTTACCAAGTATTGCTTCATATCGACAAGATCGTCGAACTCTTTACCAGCGTAGTCATTTTGGCCCAGCTTAGAGTATGCAACGCCTTTACCAGTAGAGCCGCGATAGTTCGGGTAAAAGACCGCATACCCGCGCGCCGCGCCCATTTGTCCCGGATCAGAATAACTGGTTACCCAGCCGTTCTTGTCGTGACTTTCTGGACCGCCATGCACGGCCATGATCAGTGGGTAACGCTGACCTTCTTGATAATCCAATGGATATACCAAGACGCCGCCAATCTCTACACCATCGCGCGCTTCAAAGCTAAGCGCTTGCTGTTTGGCAAAGCGTTTATCGTTGAGCCATGGGTTTGAATCGCTTAGGCGCGTTGCCTCATCACCACGGATCATAAATACTTCGTTCGGGTGCTTGGCGGTGTTAGCGCGTAGCGCGATAGTTTTATCCGAGTCAGACACGCTCAAACGACTGGCAATAAATTCGCCTTGCTCAATCAAGGTGTCATAGTCCTCATCGCCTACCTCAATTTGCCCAACAAAGGTTTCAGGGCTTACAGCGGCAATAAAGTTAAGGGTGTTTTCGGTGTTGGCCCATTCAATGTCGGCAATGTGGCCCATAAAGTCAGGTAACCATTCTTTAATCTCGCCACTTTTTGTATCGGCTAAATATAAACGGCCGGTGGCGGGGTCATGTTTATCTTCGGCGCCTAAAATAGCTACATAACGACCATCATGAGAAAGTTCGGCATCGCCTAATTTCCCTTCCGTTTTAAACGACAGCGTAACGGCCTTGCTTTGGACATCAAACAAGTGCCACTGCGACTTCATATATTTATCATCAATCAATGCCGTCGGCTGAGTTTTGACTAATAATTTGCTGCCATCGTCAGCATAGTTCATGTCGCTAACATAGCCATCAATGTCAATCGCTTCAGGGTCTAGCGGTTTGTCAGCTTTGGCTAGATCAATTAAATGCAGTTGCTTGTTTTTCAGCCCTTGCTCATACACCTCAGCCATAAAGCCTAATTTTTTTAGCTCTTTTTCCGACTTATCTTTGCTTGGCATGGCCAGGATTGCGACTTGCTTGCCTGTTGGGCTAAGTTCGTAGCTGGAGATTGAGCGGCCTTTCAGGGCAAACACTTGCTGAGCTTGACCACCGTCTACCGGAATATGGTACAACGCAGTGTGCTTGTCTTCGCCAAGTTTGGCGAGGAAATAGATGTCTTGCCCGTCTGCTGACCAGCTAATGCTTTTAATATTTACCTTGCCGGTGATAAAAGGGCGCTCTACGCCTTCGTCATCAACCACGTAGAGTTCACTGTAGTTGTAGCCATTTTTATCAACGTACAGCTCGCGTGGTAAAGAGCGCGTAAAGGCAACCTGCTCGCCATCTGGACTGATAGCGGTTTGGATCACACTTTTAATTTTCGGAATATCTTCAACGGTAATGGTATCACTGGCCTGGGCCGATAGGCTGGTGCCCATGGCTGTTGCCAGCGCTAACGCTGTTGTCAGTAGTTTCATGTTAGTCCTTCACTTGTTATTAGCTTTGGCTATTGTACAAAAGCAACAAGTGAAAGCCAGTGTTTGCGCTCAAGGTCACACTGGCTGCGATAAAAGGGCCCCATGCTGGAGCCCCTAAGGTTGGGATTGGGTTTACTATCTATGCAATGGCTAAAAACATTAGCGAGTACGATTGCGCACTCTCTTTATTAGTTATCTCTAAGACGCACTAAACGGCTAATAATTCCGTGTTTTACATACTATTACCCAAGTTGACAGAAAGTTACATTTTGCCTTTAAAATGTGTAGCGCAGGCCCGTGTAAAAACGCCGACCATTTTCGTAAATGCCAGTGGGCGCCAAGTGACTACGCTCATACAGGTAGGTGATTTCATTATTGAGATTGATCACATCTAGGTTCAGTTGTAATTGCTCGGTTAGATTGACGCGGACGCTGGCGTCAAGTTGGCCATAGTTATCCATGAAGGTTTCGCCTACGCCGGTGGCATAGCGGGTCCGGTAGTTGTAAGCCAAGCGAACATCAAACAATGGCTGTTGATAATAAACAGAAAAATTCACCGAATGCTTTGACGTCCCGGGGATGGCATTGAGTGTCCCCGCAGAGTGAGCTTCACGAGAGCCTTGTACATAAGTGTAATTGGCCAGCACCCCAAAGCCGTACCAAAACTCATGCTGTAATGCGAGTTCTGCACCGGTTATGGTGCCGCCCGCACCGTTGGTGGGCCTATCTATGGTCATCAAAATGCCCTCATGCTCCTCCTGTCGGCGCTCGAATTCAATAAACGAAGCAATGTCCTTTATAAACACGGTGCCAGAGAGCAAACCTATATCATTAAAATACCACTCTAAGGCGGCATCAAATTGATTGGCGCGATAAGGGTCAAGTTGTGGATTGCCGCCTTGGCCTTGCGCTTGGGTGACGTTGTAGTTGGTTGAGGGCATAAGGTGATGATACTGCGGACGAGACATCACTCGCGCCGCACCGAGGCGTAGCAGTAAGTTGTCACTTAAGTGGCTACTGAGGTTTAAGCTAGGTAAAAAATCCCAGTAACGGCGTCGGCTTTGTTGCCATTGCCCGAGTTGTACAGTACTGGCGTTTGCCACTGAGTGGGTTCGGCCCGAGTGGACTGGGCCGGCATAGGCCTCGGCTTGTTGCTCGGTGGCCACCAAGCGCACCCCCAGGTTCCCTTGCCAAGCGTCAGCCCCTATATGAAGCTGGGTATAACCGGCCAATGAACGCTCGTTAATTTCAAAGCGGCTGGGCCGCTCTTCGTACTGCTGAAAGTCAATACTACGATATTGCTTTGCCAGCGCTTGGGTATCGGCATAGGCGTAACGTTTCAAAGTATCGCTGCTGCCAATATGGCGTAAATAGTGCTCAGGGAAGGGCGCTGAAAATTGACTTAGACGCCAGCCTGAATCTCCGGCTAAACCAGTGTAGTCGCCGCCAATAGAGCGCCGACGAGTGAAGCTTCGTTGGTGGTCGCGGGCTTTGATACCCAGCTCTATTTTATTAATAACGCTATGATCCACCGCGCGAGTGATATCAATTTGGGTATACCACTGCTCATCTTCGGCATCCTGAGCGTCATTGCGAATGTCACTGAGTAACCACTGCTGTGCATCGGTGGCCGCTACCTCATATTCAGCGATGATGTTTTGTCGCTGGCGAGTGTCGACACGAAATGCGGTATTTGCCGAAAACTGTGTGGTGTGGTCTTCTCGTGTGCCACCACTGCCTCGACTCATGCCGAGTTGGTATTGAGCTTGCCATAACCCTCGCTGCCAGGTGGCTGTGAGGGTATTACTGGTGGTGGCGATGGCAGAATCTCTCCATATAGCTTCCATGGCGGTGTTAAACGGTTGCGAGCTGGGGTTATCTGCAGGCACTTGGGTATATGCGCCGTAGGCGAGCACATTATCGATAATATGATAATCACTGAGATGGCCACCGCGAGCATACACATTACTGGGTTGCCACAGGAAATTCTGATTGGTGTTATCGGCGTCCAAATGCGAGTACAAGGAGGTCAAAGCAAATCGCCAACGCGGATTGGGTACGTACTGCGCGGCAATCATCAAGGTATTTAGCTCCCGCTGTTGCTGAAATACGGCTGAGCCACCGCCCCCGGGTGACCAAAGCTGGATGCTTTGAGCCGGGTTTTGCTCTTCAAGCAAGGGGTATAAGCGTGTGCCTTGCTGGCTGAAATGGCGGTCATCCCAGCCCCAAGACTCCAGTCCATCGCGACGCACACTGCGCTGATTATGGGTATAACTCACGATGACGCCCAAGGTATGAGCGGGATTTTGCCATTCACTATGGAGCGTAAATTGAGGGTCGAAGGCGCGGCTAAGATCGTTATATTGCAGCTGCGCGGCGAGCACGGTCCTTGGCGCATAGTTATCTAGGGGAGAGGGGGTGGTGATATTAATGGCCCCCCCTAAAGAGCCTTCATCATGCTTAGCTTGTGGGGTTTTTAATACACTCACCGAGTGGACAATTTCGCTTGGTAACAGGGTAAAGTTGAAGCCGCGACTAGGTAGGCTGGAGATCCACCAATCGCTACTTGCTAGATATTGGCCGTTTAAATAAGTACGGTTTTGTTCAGCGGTGGTGCCGCGCACACCGATACGCTCACCTTCTCCTTGCGCTCTAAACAAGGAAATGCCGGTTAATCGTTGCAGGGCCTCGGCGACATTTTTATCTGGAAACTGGCCGATGTCTTCTGCATTGATCACTTCACTGACACCATCGTGATGACGTTTTTCACTGAGTGATTTGACAGCGCTGTCACGAAAGCCCCGAATTTCAATGGTTTCTAAGCCTTTGATGCTCACCTTAGTGCGCGAAGACTGGGTTTGTTGCTCGGCATATGCCAAAAAAGGGACGCTTAAGATGAAATAAAATGTTAATCTAGCGAAAGATAAATAACGACGACTGGGTGTTAGGGCACGCATCTTCAACCTCACCATGCTCAGTAAAATCAAGCTAAGCGACTAATAAAAGCGCAAAGTTGAGGTATCATATCGTGCTTGGCAATCATTAACCACTTTTTAACCTTGCGAACATTTTGAATAACCCGGCTGTGGCAAATCAATCATGTTATATCGGCGATATCCTTGTCGACTTTGCGGCCATGCGCGTGCGTCGCCAAGGTCGTTGGTATCCTTTGGAGGCAAAGCAATGTGCGCTGTTGCGGGTACTTGCCGAGCGTCCGGGCGAGGCCGTGAGTCGCGAGCATATTCTCAATGCGGTATGGGGCGATGTGGTGGTGAGCGATAACTCGTTGAGCCAATTGGTCACCCAGCTGCGCAAAAAGTTAGCCGATGATAAGGGGCAACCTCGATTTATTAGAACCGTCCCGCGCATTGGCTATCAACTTATTGCTGAGGTTACGCCTGTAACTATTCAGCGTTCTGCGTTTAATAAGCGGTTGCCTTGGCTCGGGGTAGCAGCACTGACACTGGCCCTTGTTATCCTGATGTGGGTGTGGCCGAAAGGCTCTTCAGTGCAGCTCTTTAGTGAACAATACCGGGCTTCCTCAGCTCCCGGTGGCGAGACCCATTTAACGCTTTCACATCATGGTCGTTATCTAGCCTATTCGCAACGTGCTAAAAATCGCCGACATTTTGATTTAATGATTTACGACACCCACAGCCATGCCCATCACAGCATTCGCACTTCAGGGTATAGTGAACAGGCGTTGGCCTTTTCCAAAGACGGTCACTGGCTGCTGTATGAGCGCCTTGATGCATTTGGCTGTGACTTACGTCTTTTACCGACATCGCAGCCCGTTGAGCTTTGGCGTCTAGCAAAAGACATCAGTTTAGGGCACTGTCAGCAACGAGTGGGAGGCAGCCCGGTGTTTTGGCCCAGTACCGACACGGTATGGCTATTTGAATGGCACCAAGGTGAGATTGCTCTGGTGACGTATCGCTTGCAATTGCAGGCCCGAGCGCACTTAACCCAGCGCCAGGTTATTGCTCAGCTGCCTAGCACAGTGGCGGCGTTAAGCCAGGATAATCAGTTGGCGTATGTGGTCAGCGAACGAAATCAGTTTCAGGTTTGGGTGCGACATATCGATAGCGGCTCACAGCAACAGTTGTTTACCTCCACTCACCCCATTCAAAGTCTTACCTGGTCTGAAAATGGGCTTTGGGTGGGTGCGCAAAAGCTGCATCTGGTTGCCTTAGATGGTGGGAAGCAAAGCTTTGGCGACACCGCTGCGTTAGGTCAGGATTTGAGTGTAAGTCATAGCGAAGCGGGCACGCGAGTGGTGCATAATGAGGGGAGTTTTGGAGTCAACCTTTTTGCCGCCACGTGGCGCTCTCCAGGGACGCTTCAATCAGCCCAGCTAAGTTCATCAACGCGCCTTGATGTGATCCCCACTTTGTCAGCCAATGGCGAGCAGCTGGCTTACGCCTCATATGCCAAAGCAGGCGATCCTAGGAACCTGCCCGTTGAAATTTGGCAAAAGCGCCAGCAGCAAAGCTCACCAAGCTTATTAGCTTCATTCCCTGCTAATACCCGCATTAAATCTATGCGTTACTCCCACGATGGTGACTACTTATTGATACACAATGTTGATAATAGCCTGTATTTACTGCATGTGTTCTCGCGCACGCTGGTACAGATAGTGGATCCCCAATATGGCCTGAAGATGGCGCAGTTTAGCGCCAATGATAAGCACATCCAGTATCATATCCGCGATGATGAAAACGTGCCATGGAAGGTATGGCAATATGATTTAGACTCTCGGGTGGCGTCCCCTAGCAGCGATAAGCTAGCGCCGCAAAATGAGCCTTTAGCAGTGTGGCAAGCACGTATTAGCGCCTTTATCCCCAGCGATGTGATTGCTGATTCAATGCGTATCTATCGACCGGCGATATTCAAAGGGGGCATTTATTATGTGATTCGCCAAGGGCATCAGCTGAGTTTGTATCGTTACACACACAATCCAAGGCAGAATACGTATATTGGCAAGCTTGGTTTTTATGGTTACGGCGCCGATGTATCGTTGTCTTTGGCGACATCCAGCGATGGCTCGCGTTTAGTGTACAACCAAGTTACTGACTTTGAGTACGATATCGTCATCAATACCCTTTAATCTTGATATGCAGCCTCAGACCAGCCTCGTGACTGTGCTTGTTGTCGGGCTTGCGACATAAGCTGCTGATAGGGTTGGCCGCGATGCTTATTAAATAGGGCCTGTGCCCACAATAAGTCAGGGTGCGTGTTGTCCTGTTGTTGTGCTTGGTTCAGCCAAAAAGTTATGTCTTGCTCAGCGCTTTTTGGCTCCTCAAGTAGTAGCTGCACCAAGTCAATCTGAGCGCGCAAATGACCTTGCTTGGCGCTGCGTTTGAGCCACATTTGGCGCTCGGAGTTGGTGGTGTGTAAGCTCATGGTCCATTGCGCAGCGCTCAGTTGATTGTTGGCGGCCACACGGAGCCAATTTAGGCCAATCTGGCGAGTGCGTGGATCGCTGTTGTTAAGCAATTTTTTTGCTAAGCGGTACTGCGCTTTAGCGTTGTTATTTTGCGCGCTGGCGCGCAATAAGGTGATGTTGGCATTGTTATCTGGCCAGTGCGCTTTAAGTAATTGACTGACATTGTACTGCTCAGAGCTGAGCCAAGTGGCAATGCGGTACTGAATGTCGCTTTGTCCTTGCTCTGCCGCCTCGACAAGCGCACTGATCTCTTCTGCATAAAGGCGTTGTTGGCTAGTGAAACTTTGTCGATAACGTTCACCTTTATGAGTATTGAAGTGATACAGCAAGGAACGTCCGCGACGGGCATTTTGGCTTTCGGGCGGGACATAACGCCAGCGCTTTAGCGCCGCAAGGACGCTTTCTTCAAACACATGGGGTGGGTAGGCATCAATAACCACGGTATTTTTTACCGCGCCACTGGCGTCAATATCGAACTCGGCCCAAACCCAGCCCTCTATGCCTTTTTCAATCGCATGGCTGGGGTAGTTAGGTTGTACTTGATAGGTCGTACTGAGCGTGGAGGTATTGCCAAGGTCACTGTTTTCGAACCCCAAGCGACGGTTATGCTCCCTAATATCGAATTGATGCGCCAACTGCGTGAAGATCTCGCTGTGCTCGGGGTTATGCTCTAATTGCTGCGCAATGAGGCGGGCATGGTTATCGGCTGCAGACAAGCCATAATCACCGGCTAACACAAAGTAACTAAAGGCTTTGTTAAGGTTTTGCTCACGGCCTTGGCCGTGTAAATTCATCACTGCTAAATTATAGAGTGCATCGACATTACCCAGCGTCGCTAGGGTTTTAAATTGCTGATACGCCTCAGTGTATTGTTGCGCTTGGTAGGCTTTGGTGGCACTAGCAAGATCGCCACGTACCGGCAGCGCATAACTGAGCGATACCAACAATATAACAAAGGTCGTTGAGGCGAGGTTAGTACGGCGCAATATAAGTAAAGCCTTTTAATATCAGCAACAAAGCGCTTCTTCTGGCGATTTAAAACGACTCAATTGTACAAACTAAGTGAAAAAAAAGCTAACAGCATATAATCATTGGCATCTTGCCAAAGAGCTATTAGCTTCCCCACTAGGGGATAAAGGCCCGTTGCCTATGGTCGTGGAGACGGCCTCCTTGGCGGGCCTGTGCTAGCCGCGCATGGCTGCTAACACCCTCAATACCAACGATAAGTGGCAGAGTTGATATTGAGGGGAAGGGGCTAAAATTTAAAGCGTACGCCGGCAGTAAATCGTCGGCCATCGGCATAGACCGAAGTCAGGGCTTGTTTTACATCCTCCTCCTGATAGCTAAACGTATGCTCATCGGTGAGGTTAATGGCTTCTAACACCACCGCGACGTTATCGTTAATGTTGTAGGTCAGATTGGCATCAATTTGACCATAATCATCGATGTAACCGGGCCAATCTCGGCCGGTGTCGTAACCGGTGCGATAGTTATATGAAATACGGCCACTAAAGTGTGCACTCTCGTAGTATGCGCTGAGGTTGATGGTGTGTTTTGAGTTACCAGGAATGGTGACATCGTCACCCTCATCATTTTTCGCCTCACCGTCGACATAGGTGTAGTTGGCACCGATGCCAAAACCTTGATATAACTCTTGCTGGTAGCCAAGTTCTAAGCCTTGAATGCGCCCAGCACGACCATTAACGGGGCGGCTAATTAATATCTCAACTCCTTCATGTACCTCTAAGTTGGGTGTGCTATCAATAAAGGATTGAATGTCTTTATAAAAGAACACGCCAGAGAGCAGCCCTGCTTCATTGAAGTACCACTCTAAGCCAGTATCAAACTGATCAGCGCGATAAGGGTCGAGATCAGGGTTCCCTCCGGTTCCGGTCTGGGTTTCCTTGTTATAGGAGGTGGCCGAGCTCAAATCTGCGTAATCCGGGCGCGACATCACTCGCGCTGCACTAAAGCGCATCAACAAGTCGTCATTCAGGTCGATAGCCAAGTTGATACTTGGGAGAATATCGAAATAGTCTTTATCTTGTTGTGTCCACACCTGTGCGCCTTCAGCACCTGCGTAGGCGCCCGAGTCTTGCTGTGTTTGAACTAAGCGTACTCCCAAGTTGCCGCGCATACCTTCGACATCAATCGTGGCTTTGACATAGCCTGCGGTTATTTTCTCGCTTATCTCAAAAGTACTGGCTTTTAGGACACGGTATTGCCAGTCTAGGGCATCGCCCTCGCGACGGACTTTGTCAGAGTCAGTAATGGCATAATTAGTGAGCGTACCGGGACTGCCTAAACCGTCAAGATAGTCACTGGGCATGGTGTTGGCATAGTCGCCAAGGTTCCAGCCCAGATCGGTACGCGCATCGGTGGTGTGTTTCGTATTAAAGCGCGTATGGTCGCGATACTTTACACCTAGTTTAATAGCGCTAAATACCGCTACATCAATAGGGCGTTCAAAATCGAATTGAATGTAGCTTTCGTCATCTTTGGCATCATTGCTGTCATAGCGTAAAAAACCTAAGTCCCAATTACGACCATCCGCTGGGTCGGCGCCATATTCAGTGCGTACATCCTCAACCTGACTGGTATTGAAACTATGCTGATAGTTACCCTCCCAGCCGACACTGCGGTCAGCTTGGCTACCGCCGCTGCCTTCGGTATAACCAAGGTGTACACTGCTTTTCCAAAGTACACCTTGGTGCACCACTTTTAAGTCATAAGAAAGGGTATCTATTTGCGAGTTACGCACCTTAGTTTCATCCAAGATATTATTGCCATCAGGAGATAACCCTAAGGTCCCAGCGACCAGCATATCGCCAACAACGGGGTGGTCGATGACCTCAGCATCAAGGTAGTTAGAGCCACCGTATCCGGGTAACCAAAGGAAGTTTTGGTTGGTGTTGTCGGCATCTAAGGTAAAATCTAAAGCGTTGAAACTGATGTCGAGCTCATCGGTGGGACGATATTGCAATGCCAGTGTGTAACCCGTGCGCACGCGTTCCTGGGTGAACATCGCTGAGCCGCCGCCTCCTGGGCTGTAGACATTGCTATAGGTATCGCCCGCTGCGGTGGTAATGTTTCTGTCTATCCAACTCCAAGCTTCGATACCATCGCGTCGAAGGTTGCGCTCTTGGCGAATTAACGACAATAGTGCACCGAAATTCTCTTGCTCATTTTTATAGTTGTACATTACCGATAGCTGCGGATCGGTCTCACCGGATACCTCGCTGTATTGCGCTAATGCCGAGCCGGCAATCTTGTGGGCGGGCAAGTCCAATGGTTTACGTGTTTTCACGATCACGGTGCCGCCAATAGAGCCTTCATCTAGGTCTGCTTCTGGCGATTTATACACTTCCAGCCCAGAAACAATCTCTGAGGGCAGCATGGTGTAATTAAAGCCACGACTGGGTGCTGAGTTGGTCCACCAATCGGCGGAGCCCACCGCTTGGCCGTTGAGCAACGTCCGGTTTTGGCTTTCTGGTGTACCGCGAATACTGACACGCTCGCCCTCACCGTAACTGCGAGTGATGGATACGCCAGTAATACGCTGCAGCGACTCGGCAACATTTTGGTCCGGAAATTTGCCAATATCTTCTGCGGTAACGGCATCGACGACCGCATTGGCATAGCGTTTGGTATTCATCGAGCGCACTACGCTGGAACGAATACCACGCACTTGAATCACTTCCATATCGCTGCTGGTGGCCTGCGGCTGTTGCGCTTGCACCGGTTTGCTAAACGACCCCGCAATGCAAGCAAGGCCAATGGCCCAAGCGACGGGTGTGAGTTGATGACTCATAAACTTTCCCCTTGGTGTTGTTGTGCTCCCTTGTGCTCGGCCTGTGGCGGCACACTGCCCGAAGGAGCGCATTTAGTTATTATTTGACTGCTACAAACACGACAAATGACAGCGTTATCATTTATCTGCCATCAACCTAGGTCGAGTACGCATTTTGAGTCTTGAATCACTATGAAAAGTTATGAATTACCGGGTTTTATTTTTTATCTCTATGATTATTAATTGTTTTTAGTTGAAGCTTATTTTGGGGTCCGGTAAATAAATTAAGTTTACTTATTCGTGGTTTGAGCGTTTTTCTATGTCTAGCTGCGAACAAAGGCTGAATTTTTACACTGAGGTAGATAATTCGGCTGTTATTGGTGATACTAGAGTGAGTACCCAGCGGGGATACTCCGCTATTTTTTCGCTTAATGCTGCTAAGGATTTGCGTGAGCACACTGGCTCGACTACATCAGATCACCTCAGATCAACAGCTCAGCTTCTTTGAAAAAGTGCATCGTTTAATGCGCTTTGGCCTTGATGAATTTGCACTGGATATCGCTATTGTCAGCCGAATTGATGGTAAAGACTACATTGTTGAGCATGTTATTACCCCTGATGATTCATTGGCTGTAGGAGCACATTTTAACCTCGGTGAAACCTACTGCACGCATACACTGCATGCCAAGTCCGCTTTGGCGTTTGAGCACGCAGGAAATAGCGATATCGCAACCCACCCTTGTTACATCAACTTCCAATTGGAAAGTTACATTGGTGCACCTATTGAGGTGGCGGGTCGAGTCTATGGCACCATCAACTTTTCCTCGCCAAATATTCACCATCAAGCGTTCACTCGTGAGCAGCTCGATTACGTGACCTTACTCGGCCAGTGGATAGGCATTGAGATAGCCAGGTATCAAGACATTCAAGCACTTAGACTGCAACATCAATCCCTTAAAGCCATGAGTGAGCTGGCGCTAATCGGTGCCTGGGAAGTCGACTTAGTGCGCGATAGCTTATATTGGTCAAAACAAACCAAAGTCATTCATGGTGTCGCAGATGATTTTCAACCGACCTTAAGTGAAGCGCTATCATTCTACGTGCCAATTGAGCGGGACAAAATTGAACAGCACATCAATCATGCAATTGCTGAGCACCAACCTTGGAGCTGTGAAGTTGCGTTGACTGCCCGAGATGGCCAACAAAAATGGGTGGCGATAAAGGGCAAACCAGAGTGTGAACAGGGTCAATGCGTGCGTATAAATGGTGCAATTCAAGATATCACAGATATTGTCAACACACGCCAGGCCCTCGCGCAGCAACGTGAGCAAGCTGAGCACCTATTAAGTACCCGCAGTGCCTTTTTAGCAAAAATCAGTCATGAACTGCGAACCCCCATCAATGGCATTAACGGCATGTTGCTAGCGATGCAGGGAGAGGAAGATTTACAGGTGATCTCACAGCGTGTTGAGCTTGCGCTCAGTGGTGCTGATACCTTAGTGCGCTTGGTCAATGATGTACTTGATTATTCGAAGATAGATGCAGGGCAGATGCACTTAGAGCATCAAGACCTGAATGTCGGGCTATTACTTAACGATGTGATCTCTGTCTATCAACCTTTGTGCGCGCAAAAAGGCATTACCCTGAACCATCGATTCGATGTCAGTAACGAGGCTTGGGTAAAAGCCGATGGCATGAGAATCAAACAAATCCTCACCAATTTGCTCAGTAATGCCCTTAAATTTACCCACCGAGGCAGTATTACCTTAAGTGCCCAACTTGCTGAAAGTAAGACAGGTTACACCTTGCAGGCCCAGGTTGTAGATACCGGTGTGGGCATGAATGAACAAGTACGAAAGGCATTGTTTACGCCTTTCACCCAAGGTGGTTCGCATATAGCTCGTGAATTTGGCGGCACTGGTCTGGGTTTGTCGATTGTCTATGAGCTGTGCCGGTTAATGGGTGGCCATGTTGAGGTTGAGAGCGAGCCCGACCAGGGCAGTCAGTTCGCCTTTACTATCAAGCTTGCGAAGGGCGAGCCGATTGCCACGCAGCTGCGAAGCCTGCCTGATACCCAAGGGATCAACCCTGATTTACGCATCTTAGTGGTTGATGATAATCAGATGAACCGCGTAGTGATGAAAGCGCTGTTAGGTAAACTGGGATTAGATGCCGATTTTGCCGAGCATGGCGAGCAAGCGGTGGAGTTGGTGGGTAACACGCAGGACGGGTATGACGTGGTCTTTATGGACTGCGTGATGCCAGTGCTAGATGGCTTTGGCGCTACGGCACAAATTCGCGGCAACGCAGATATAAAGCAGCCCCATATTATCGCGCTCACAGCCAATATTTCTGAGCTCGATAAAAAGCGTTGCTTGGAGGCGGGAATGGACAGCTTTATCGGTAAACCAGTTGGCTTTACGCAAATTACCGATGCATTACACGGGCGTTAACGGCCCTGATACAAGTTATCTAAGCCGGGAATATTACGCTCCCAACGTGGCACCCCTTCACCAATGTAATGGCGCACAGCATCAAGGAAAAGCCGTGTTCGCACCGGTAAATCACGGTGTGGGTACAAGGCGTACATGGCACTGTAATCGGGTAAAGTAATATGGGGCAGCAACGGCACTAATTTACCGCTCTTAATCTCGTCGTTAATTAAAAAAGCAGGCGCTAACACGTAGGCCGTATGCGAGAGCACTTTATCCAGCAATACCTCGCCATCATTGGCGCTGTAGACCGCATTGATCCCTTGTTCACACTGCTCACCCTGATCATTGATGTAGCTAATGGTATCGACGCGCTTGTGCGCGCTGTGATAAGTGGCCGCGGGCAGTTTACCCAACTCCTCCATACTTTGCGGCTCGCCATAGGCATTGACAAACTGCGGAGTAGCCAGCAATAACACGCGGTTACGAGCCAGTTTTCGAGCAATCAAAGATGAATCGCGGGGCTCACCTACGCGAAAGGCCAAGTCAAAGCCTTCAGAAACCATATCCACTAAGCGATCGTCCAAACGCATATCAATACTCACCTGCGGAAAGCGCTTTTGAAAATCATTGATCACCGGCTGTATGTAGCGTCGGCCCAAAATAGTGGAGGTGGTGATACGCAGCAAACCGCGTGGCTCCTGGTGGTAGTTTTCCGCCAATTGCACGGTGTCATTGAGCAGCAAGCGCAGTTCTTTGGCTTTTTTCACCATTTCTGCGCCCGCTGCCGTAAGCGAAAATGAACGAGTGGTTCTATTGAGCAATCGCACACCGAGCTCATCTTCGAGCTTACTAATTTGCTTTGAGATCACCGAGCGATCGATATTGCGCATCTCTGCGGCTTTAGAAAAAGAGCCTTGCTCAACCACTTCGAGCAGCATAATTAAACGGCTTGTGGTATCCATAGTGCGGCCTGCATGACAGTGCGATGATTTATTGGTGCCATTCTGGCATTAATGTTTTTATAAAACCACTATTTTTATCATCAATCGCTTTCCTTAGGATCGACAGTACTTTCGAACAAGGAGATAAACTATGCGATTGGCGCAAACAACAGCGGTACTATTAAGTGCTGCATTGATACTAGCAGGCTGCTCGGAGCAAGCCAGCCAGCAAGCAACCCCTCAGGGGCCAATGATGACCATCGATGTGGCCAGCGTGCAAATGCAACCCGCGCAGCGTTGGCACAGTTTCACTACGCGGTTGGAGGCGCCGAGCAAAGTGGCGCTGAAAAGCCGGGTGTCTGGGCAAATTACGCAAACCTTTTTTAGTGAGGGTGAGCAGGTACAGAAAGGTCAGCCGTTATTTCAAATTGATCCACGTCCTTTTGCCGCCCAAGTGGACCGTTTAAAAGCGCAATTGATCAGCAACTCAGCAGCATTGGCACAGGCCGAGCGTGAGGCGCAGCGGGCGCAGCGTCTACTGACGAAAAATGCCATGTCCACGGAACAAGCAGGGCAACGCGACGCGATTTTAAAGCAGCGCCAAGCCGAGCGCAGTGCCCTTAAAGCTGAGCTGCAAGCCGCCGAACTCGATTTAGCGTTTGCGACCATACGCTCGCCGATTAATGGCGTTATCTCCCGCGCCGAAATCACAGCCGGCAACCACATCACCGCAGGCCAAGATGTGTTAACGCGTATTGTCTCTAACGACCGTGTTTACGCTTACTTTAATGTTGACGAGCGCACCTGGTATCAAGATTTTGCCGGTATTAATGCGCAATCTCAGGCGCGCGTTATTCTACAAAACTTGCGTAAAAGCGCAGAGGGCGAGGCAATCACTGGGCGCATTGATTTTATCGACAATGAAATTAATGCCAGAACCGGGACCTTGCGCATCCGTGCGGTATTTGACGCTGTCGCTCATCAGTTAAAGCCCGGTGCTTTTGCGCGCATTAATTTAGCGGCACAAGGGGCCAGCCCAACAGCCATTGTTCCGGAGCGTGCCATTGGCACCGATTTGAAAAACCGTTTTGTGCTGACCGTTGATGGTGATAACACCTTGCAATACCGCCGAGTGCAGCTCGGTGAGCGTTATGGTGAGTTTCGCGCTATTCAATCAGGACTTGAACCGGGTGAATTGGTGGTTGCCAATGGTCCTGCGCGTGTCGGCCCTGGTATGACGGTGTCGGTGAACGAAATCCCGCTTAACTTTAGCGACACGCGCTTTGTTATGGCACCGGCGCAGGGCGCTGATAATGCATTAAACGCAGCGCGTTAGGGGAGCGTATGAACTTTTCACACTTTTTTATAAACCGGCCGATTTTTGCGGCCATGTTGTCTTTGGTGTTTGTGATCACCGGGGCTATTTCACTATTCCAGCTACCGGTCAGTGAATACCCTGAGGTAGTGCCGCCTACGGTGGTGGTCAATGCCACTTACCCCGGCGCTAACCCTAAGGTGATCGCTGAAACCGTTGCCACGCCGTTAGAGCAGGAAATAAATGGCCTTGAGAACATGTTGTACATGTCTTCTCAAGCCACCAGTGATGGCCGCCTCACCCTGACGGTGACCTTTGCCTTGGGAACAGATCTGGATCGCGCTCAGGTGCAGGTCCAAAACCGAGTGAATAGCGCCTTGCCGCGATTGCCGCAAGAAGTGCAGCGCTTAGGCGTGGTGGCCCAAAAGTCCTCGCCGAATTTGGCTATGGTTGTTCACCTCTATTCTCCTGAAAAGACCCACGATACCTCGTACATGTCGAACTATGCCGATTTGTATATCAAGGATGAGTTGGCACGCCTGAGCAGTGTTGGCGATGTGCAGATGTTTGGCGGTGGTAAATACGCTATGCGCGTGTGGCTCAACCCCAGTGCGCTGGCCGAGCGTCAGCTAACAGCTATGGATGTGGTTGCGGCGCTGCGTGAGCAAAACCAGCAAGTCGCAGCGGGTAGCCTAGGCGCGCAGCCTTCACCAACGAGCAGTCAGTTTCAAGTGTTGCTAAACGTCAAAGGGCGGTTATCCAGCGTTGACGAGTTTGAGCAGGTGGTGGTGCGTGTTGATGACAACGGCGCAATTACCCGCTTAGCCGATGTCGCTCGTATCGAGTTAGGGCAAGACAACTACGCCCTGCGGGCGATGCTAGACGGGCAACCGGCGTTAGCCATTCCGATTTTCCAACGTCCGGGTTCGAACGCCATTGAACTTTCCGATAATGTTCGTGCAACCATGGCGCGCCTGTCACAAGACTTTCCTGCTGGCGTAGAATACGATATTGCCTACGACCCTACCGTGTTTGTGCGCGGCTCGATTGATGCGGTGATCAAAACCTTGCTTGAGGCGATTCTACTGGTTGTGGTGGTGGTGATCTTATTTCTGCAAACCTGGCGTGCATCCATTATTCCGCTTATTGCGGTACCGGTCTCCCTCATTGGTACTTTTGCGGTGATGCAGTGGCTCGGCGTGTCGATTAACACCTTGTCGTTATTTGGGCTGGTACTGGCCATCGGCATTGTTGTTGATGATGCCATTGTGGTGGTCGAAAATGTCGAGCGTAATATTGAAAATGGCCATAGCCCATTGGCGGCCACGCGCATTGCCATGACTGAGGTCACCGGGCCCATTATCGCCATTGCCTTGGTGTTATGTGCGGTATTTATTCCCACGGCGTTTATCACCGGGCTATCGGGTCAGTTTTATAAGCAGTTCGCGTTAACTATTACTATCTCCACGCTTATCTCGGCGTTTAACTCCTTAACCTTATCGCCAGCGTTGTCTGCTTTATTGCTTAAGCCCCATGATGCCAAGCCTGACAAGCTTACACAGCTATTGGAGCGGTTATTTGGAACCTGGCTATTTAAACCTTTTAATCGACTCTTTGACAAAGGCGCCAACGGCTATGAGCGACTGGTGAAAAAGCTATTGCGCATGAGTGTGGTCGTCGGTGCCGTGTATGTAGTATTAGTAGGCTCCACCGTGGGGTTATTTCAACAAGTCCCGGGTGGGTTTATTCCGGCGCAAGATAAGCAATACTTGGTTGCGGTGGCGCAATTGCCCGACGCGGCCAGTTTAGAGCGTACCCACAAAGTGGTGCAGCAAATGGAGAAAATTGCGCTGCAAGTTCCCGGTGTGGCTAATACCGTGTCTTTCCCTGGGTTATCGGTGAACGGGTTTACCAATAGCACCAACAGCGGCATTGTGTTCACGCCCCTTGATGACTTTGATAAGCGCAGCGATCCGAGCATGTCGGCACACGCTATCGCAGCCCAGCTTAACCAGCGTTTTGCTGCTATTGATGAAGCCTATGTTGCAGTATTTCCACCGCCGCCCATTCAAGGCCTTGGCACCACAGGTGGCTTTAAATTACAGCTTGAAGACAGAGCAAATAAAGGCTTTGAGGCGCTCTTTTCCGCGCTACAAAAAGTCATTGCTGAGGCGCGTCAGCAACCGGAGTTAACAGGCTTATACTCCAGCTTCCGTATTCAAGTTCCGCAAATGAACATTGATATCGACCGCGAGCAAGCGCTGCTGCAAGGGATCCCGCTTAATGAGGTGTTTGATGCGCTGCAAGTGTATTTGGGCTCACTGTATGTGAATGACTTTAATGTCTTTGGTCGCACCTATCAGGTGACAGCCCAAGCCGATGCTGATTATCGCCAGCAACGCGAGCAAATCGCCCAGCTTAAAGTGCGTAATCGCAGTGGCGACATGGTGCCTCTAGGCTCGGTATTAAAGGTCACGCCTACCACCGGCCCTGATCGTGTCATGCACTACAACGGCTACCCCAGTGCCGAGCTAAACGGCAGTCCGGCGCCGGGTTACAGCTCAGATCAAGCGAAGTTGGCCATCGAGCAGGTGCTCAGCGACACCTTGCCTAACGGCATCGCCTATGAGTGGACCGAAGTCACCTATCAGCAAATTCTTGCCGGTAATACCATGGTCTACGTATTCCCCTTAGTGGTGCTGTTGGTATTTATGGTGTTGGCAGCGCAGTACGAAAGTTTACGCTTGCCGTTGGCGATTATCATGATTGTACCGATGACGATTTTCTCGGCATTACTGGGAGTGTGGTTACTTGGTGGCGACAATAATATCTTCACGCAAATCGCCTTAATTGTGTTGGTGGCGTTGGCCTCTAAGAATGCCATTTTGATGGTGGAGTTTGCCCGCGATAGCCACAAACAAGGGCGCAGTCATTGGCAGGCCATTATTGAAGCATGTCGCTTGCGCTTACGCCCGATTCTTATGACCTCCATCGCCTTTACAGCAGGGGTTGTGCCTTTAGTACTGGCCTCTGGGGCCGGTGCAGAAATGCGCCATGCCATGGGGAATGCGGTGTTCTTTGGCATGATTGGCGTGACTGTATTTGGGCTACTATTTACGCCGGTATTTTACTATGTGGTGACCTTAGGACAAAAAGGAGCGCATCATGAACACAACTAAAATGAGTGTCATTGCCCTGAGTATCGCAGCCTTAGCAGGCTGCGCTGCTCCCGGCGAGCGTATTATTGTTCAGGCGCAACAGGCAGACAAACAAACGCAGCAGCGCCTTGAGCGCAATCAGGTACTGATGGCGCAGCGCAGTGCGGATGAAATCGGTTGGTGGCAGCAACTGCACAGTGATGAACTAAACCAGCTGGTGGATAGCGTATTGGTGCGCAACCAAGACTTACAAGCCGCCAGCGCACGTATTAAGGCGGCGTTGGCCAATTTGGATGTCAGTGAGTTTGCCCACTGGCCTAATGGTGGCCTGAATGCTCAAGCGCAGCGTGGTAAGAACGTTCAAACTACATATAGTGGCGTGCAGGAACAGGCCAGTGCGCGCGGTGTGCTCAATTGGCAGCTGGATTTATCAGGGCGTCTGCGCGCGCTTGCCGATGCTGCCAGTGCCCGCACCCATGCCCAACTTGCGGCACATCAACAGCTCAGTAAAGAGCTGGTGGTTACCACGGTGCGCAGCTATATGCGTTGGCAAGGGTTTGCCCAACAACAGCAGCTGACCGAGCGGCAACTTGAGGCGTTGTCGCAAAGTATGGATATACTGGCGGTGCAAGTCGAAGAGGGCGTAGCGACCGAGTTTGAACTCAATCGCACCCGCTCACAGTACTTCCAGCTAAAACAACGCCTGCCACAGCTACAAGCCTTGATGCTGGCCGAGCGTGCCACCTTAGCGATGATTCTCGATAGCAGCGCGCAGCAGTTGGAGCTAACGGCGCTAAGCGAGGCGCAATATCAACAGTGGGCGCTCAACCTCGCCTTGTTAGACCCACAACAAGCGCTTATGCAACGCCCCGATGTACGCCGCAGTGTTGCCCAATTAACCGAACAGGCGGCGTTGAGCACCAGCGCTCAACGTGCGTTGTACCCCGATGTTAGCCTTAGTGCGTTTGCCGGTGTGTTGGGCGTAGGTGGCAGTCATTTTCAACAGACTCAGGGGCAGTGGCAGGTTACGCCGCAAGTGCAATGGTCGCTGTTCAGCTACCCCGAGCTATTGGCACAATTGCAGCAACAAAAAGCCTTATCGCAGGCGCAGTATCACAGCTATCGGCAAACCTTGAGTAATGTCATAGCCGGTGCGGAACTTTCGCTGCAAACCGTTTTCCAACAACAGCAAACATTGAACTTGGCGCAATCGCGCTTACAAGCGTCGCAACAGGCTTATGCACAAGCGCGTGCTGCATACGAGGAAGGGCAGTTGCCATACCTTGAGTTGTTGGACGCCCGTCAAGATGTTTTAATAGCACAGCAGGATACCCTGATCACGCGTGACACTTGGCTCAATGCCCAGGTTGGCGTATATTCCGAGCTCAGTGGACGGTGGAGTCGCGCACTACACAAGGTGCCGATCATCTAGGGGTTCTGCGCATGAACAGTATTTAAGAGGTGAGTCAGAGTTATGGCAGAGTCAGCACAGCAAATGACAACGATGGTGATCAATGAACCGTCGCCGCAATTTGCCCTTTGCATGAATAAGCAGAGCGTTCCCGTCGCTGATGACAATGAGTTGTTAGTGGCGATTGAATATGTGGCGTTAAACCACATCGACGCCAAGCTGGCAGCAGAAGGCTTTTGCCATTGGCAATATCCTCATGTGCTGGGCCTAGATGCGGTGGGAACGGTACTGAACGCGCCCGCAGGCGTGTTTCCCGCCAAGGGCGCACGGGTGATGTTTAACGCCAGCCTTGGCTCGCAAGGCATGCTCAAAGAGTATGCCACCGTTCCTAACTATGCGGTATCGGAAGTCCCCGCTGAGGTGCCGAGCGAGGTTGCGGCAACCTTGCCCAATGCCGGTATGACGGCCTTAGCGGCGCTCGACAAGCTGCAGCTTGAAGAAGGAGACAGTCTGTTGATTGACTCTGGCTGCGGGGCAGTGGCGCATTTTGCTATTCAGTATGCCAAGCTGCGCGGAGCTATGGTGTTCGTATACAGTGAAGCAGGGGAGCATGAGCGGCTGAAAGCCTTGGGGGCCGATGTGGTATTTGATGCCAATTGCGAAGGGCTGGAGTGCAATATTAAACATGAGCTGGGTCCGGGCGGCTTTGATGCCATTCTTAACACCTGTGGTGGTGACTCATTCTTATGTGACTTAGAGCATTTGCGCTTTTGTGGCCGTATCGCCTGTTTAAATGGCTTTCCTAGTATTCCCCAAGAACTGTTATTCCGCCGCGCACCGAACATCTCTGTGGTGTCGCTCGGTGGTGCTTGGTTGGCGAACAGCTTATGCGCACAGCAAAAGCTTAGCTTTATGGGGCAACAGTTGATTGGAGACGTGCAATCGGGAGCGATTATTGCGCCGGATCTGGAAGTGATCCCGTTTACCGAAGCGGCAGTGCGAGATGCGCTGACGACCTTATACAATCACAGTGCGCGATTGCGCCCAGTGGTCAAAATTCAGCCTTAATGCGGGTGTGGCACATTGTTTTATAAAAGGGCGCTTAGCGCCCTTTTTGCTGTTAGAAGAAATGCGTGTAAGAAACAGAGATAAAATCCAGGCCAGGATTCGGGCTTTTAAACCCCGCATTCGAATAATGCATATAGCGCACACCAATATCGGCATTTTCCATTTTATAAACCACCCCAACTCTGTCTTCAAATTGGTAGTGAGTGCTTACGTTTTTGCCAGCAAACTGGGTGTCGTCAAGTAGTGATACACCAATACCAAACTCCAGCACCAAGGGTCGTCCTTTGAATGTGGTCATCGGGTATTGAAACACCGGTGATAGTGCCAACACGACATTTTGATCGTGTTGATTGTCCTTGCCGTAACGCCAAAAATTGATGCTGCTCTCGAAGTACACATCAAACTGGGAGAATTGCTCGGGTAAATAGTCGTTGACGTAGTACTGATAGGCCAATTTTATGCCTTTAACATCACCCTCACCTTGAATGTAGTGACTGGCAACACCATGGCGAGGCCCTGCCTGAGCAGGCGTGATAACGAGCGAACTTAGCGCTAAGGTTAATGGGATGATTACTGCTTTCATACGTCTGTGTTTAGCTGCTAAAAAGTAGCGGTAATATCTATATCCACCCCTTTAGTTTCAATGCGCACCCGTGCACAACAACTGTGCCTTTATGGCACAAAAACCTTAATTAGCTGATTTTACTGGTGTTATTGATATGTGCATTTTTGGAACCAATGCTGTGCATTATTGTTTCTTACTTTGCGAAGGCCGCTGCGCTAGAATTTCACCATTCACAGCTCATTGGAATGCACTATGAAAGCATATCGTTATTTTTTATTACTCTTTTTTGCTGTTGCGTTTGGCTCAGCTCATGCTGCGCAAACCAATACGCCGTTTTCTCTGCTCAAGCAAGTGGGCGATAAGCTCTTTGTCGATATCGCCGCAGTCGATGCTCAAGGTGATGACAAAAAAGCCAAACTTAAAGAAGTCGTGAAAACACGGTTAATACCGCACATTGATACCAAGTTTGTGTCGTTTAAGTTATTGGGTAAACACGTGCGCGAGATTAATAAGGGGCAGGCGCTGGCGTTTATCGATGCGGTGGAGTCGTACTTAACGGTGACGTATGCCGATGCATTGATGAGTTATAAAGGCCAAGAAGTGCGTTTTATTAAACCTAACGGCCACGGTGACAATGGCTATGCCTCGGTAAAAACCGAAATTGTTGAGCCCGGTAAGCCAACCATAGATATTGTGTTTAAGCTGCGCCGCGATAAATCTGGCACCTGGCGTGTGTACGACCTCGTGGCTGAGGGCATCTCATTACTCAACGCGAAGCAAAAAGAGATCATTGCACGTATTAGCGAAGTGGGTATTGACCAGGTCAATCAAGAGCTCTCAGCGAAAAGTTAATCCCTTCCCTTTGGGGTGAGCGAGTAGCCTTTTACCCATGAGGCTCCCGATAAGGCGCTCACCCGCTTTTTATTATTAATGTAGTATTCCTTTACTACCCTTAGCGACTCAGCTTTGTTTACACTGGTCTAAGTACGTTAAACACGTGACCCTTAGCATTGAGGCGAGGTTGGTTATGCTGCCATGACGCTCAATCACCTCCTGATACAAGGTGGAAATAAATTCCGCTAAGGGCAGCTGCTCTTGGGCAGCAATGCGCTCCAAGGTATGCCAAATTTCATTTTCTAAAGCGAGGCTGGTGACTACACCTTGAATACGAATAGAGCGCTTTTTAACACTGTAGCGCTCAGGGGGAGTTGATGCATAGAGTTCACACATAGATTTCTCAGGGGTAAATAATGGCCAAAATGATTCATTCCATGATCCGCGTGAAAGACGCGCAACGTTCGATTCAATTTTACCACGATGTATTCGCATTGCAGGTGAAAAGAAGGGTCGATTTTGCTGATTTTTCACTTATCTATTTAGCTAATGAACACAGCAGCTTTGAACTAGAGCTGACCTGGAATCATCACAGTGATAGCGATTATGACTTGGGTAACGGTTATGGCCACCTCGCTTTTGCCGAAGAGCACCTCGAGTCGCTGCACGGCAAAGCCATCGCCGCAGGCTATCACCCCAAAGAAATTAAGTCTTTTTACAATGGTGATGACTTAGTCGCTAAGTTTTTCTTTATCAAAGACCCCGACGGCTACGATATTGAAGTGATTGAACGCTCAGAGGTGTACAGGTAGGAACGAGCCAAGCACAGACTTGGCTCGTTAAACTTTGGCGGCAACATAGTTGCCATCAACTGTGTGAGCAAAAGCTAAATACATTGAAAGTGGATTTCTGTTCGCGGATAATTACCGAGAATATAGGGTGGTTCAGCATCTACCTCTTTCAAAACCTTCACTTGCTTACCCGAATTCGCGCAATGTGCGCTGGCTTCCTCAAGAGCTTCTGATTTCAAGTTGCCCATTCCCGAAAAACCAGTGGCTGCTTGCCTAGAGACCATAAATGTATTTTCACCATAAGGGATTACACCTGAATTTTTGGCACATCCTAAAAGCGCTAGGAATCCTATCGTTATAAGTGTAAAGCGTTTCATCAACAAGCCAACCTAAAATCTATCCGATACTAATTGAGTATTGTTAAGTTAGCAGCTTTCTTTAATTCTGCTAAATAAATAAACCCAATATCGAAAATTTAGCCTTACTAGAAATGCAGTAGCTTTCTCCATAACCTGCATTTCGTACTGTTTATATCCATCACGATAGACCGACTTTAAATATAATTTTACAGAGAGTGAGTCATTGAACAGTAATTATCGATTCAAAGAGTTAAAATTTATTGCGTTAATAAAAGTCAGTTATCACTAAGGGTATAATCTGCAAGCCTATTGTCAGCTTCTTCAACAGTCGGTATGTTCTAAGGTATGTTGACTGAGAATGTTTTCTGGCGGCATATCAAGTCAGTAAGGCAAATGGAAATCTTTATACTAAGTCAATGATGGCGTAGTTAATAAGAAGATTTAGTGAGAAAATCCTGAATTTTAGGGGGGCACTAAAAAGTGCACAATAACCCTGATTCACTCATATTTTATTAGGAGTTTTAGATGAGGGTGAGTGAAATTTACTCCCTTTTACTCGTTTTTTTACTAGTGGCGACAACGAAAAGCTTTGCCAATAATAACGCAATACTGAAATTGCTAGACGAAGATGTGAAAGCGAAAATTGTACTTTTATCTGCCAAGATTACAAAGTGCAAGCAGCAAGCTCAATCATCATCTTTGGTACTTGAAACTAACGTATTTAAAAAGTTTAAGGTCAACAGAGAAGATCTTTTAAAAGCACTCTACTACTTAAACATACGAAATAAAAACCTTTGTGAAGATGGCCTTCGAGAGTCGCTTGCGTATGCTATTGGCCAATTAGCTTATACGCGCAACGAGCTAGGACTGGCTGTTTCAGATTATTCTAAAGCAAGCGCTGAGCTTTTATATGAATCTACAAACTTCTTAAAAGTGAGGGCTCACTATGAAAGTCAAAGCAAACCTTTTCGAGATGAATTAGAAAAGCAAATAGGTACCACCGTTTTTGATTTCAATTCTCTTTTAGAGACCCTGAATACAGATGAATGGTAATTCTTGGAAGCGTAATTTCACATTGCTGATATAAATAGCAAAGGAAAATTATCCTGCGTCACGAAGTGGTGAGCAAAAAGAGTTTTATTTGGATTAGTTCGATTTTCAAGGCCCCTAAATCTGTGTCGGCAATTCTATAGCCCTTTGTAATGGTCGCCATAGGTATCTATAACTAGTATGGGTCGAAGTAGGCAGCCAATATCAACGCGGTGCCTAAACCCAACGTGGAAAAAAGATAGATACATGCCAGCACTTTATCTACAGTTCTAGCATATTTGGGAACGAGTCGACCATCAAACATAAATGTTGGGCCACGCCAGCGCTTAAAGAAAATGGCCATGGCATAGCACGGAGCACTAGCACCCACGCCTTTATCCCAGCTCGGTGGCGGCACTCCTTCAGACTCCATGCCTTTGCTAATATGAGCGGCAGAGACCCGGTGGAATAGAGCCGTCATTAATAAAAACAGCGGCATAAAAACTATAAAGAGTACGTTTATTAAGCTTTCCATATTTACTATCACCTCACACTCCTTGTGTTGTTAGTGGTGGGCTTTATTTTAACTTAGTCACTGATGCTACAGACTCTTTTTCGGTGGCAGGACTACATTAGCGAAGATAAGTCCGGCGACCAGCGACATAAAAATCAAAAAGGTTTGTTGGCCGATGTGATCGGCATAGACGAAATCCTGTCCTTCAATTAGGGAGTTCAAGCCAATATAGGTTTTTGATCCTGGCACCAGTACGATTAGCCCTTGCATAGCCACAATGGAAGCGGGGGCGTTGGCAATGCGATTAAACAGATTACTAAAAATGCCTACGGCTAGGGCGCCGACAAAGGTACCGAGGGTGTAATCTAAGTAGGCGGCGGAGCCAATGCTGGCACCATAGGCAATAAACCCTGAGGCTATAGACCACAGTGCGTGTTTGGTTTTGGTGCGAAAAATAACTACCAAAGATAAGCATAACAGTAAAATTGCGAGCCAGGCGGTCCATTTCGGCAGCGGTTGTGGGGCCACAAAGTCAGCCTGACCAAACAGCGCAAAGCCCAGGCCAATGCCGATAAAAGCACCAAAATACAGCTTAAACAGCAGCATGAAAGAGTCCATAACCCGTGCCGTGCCCGATACCAGATGCCGTGCCGCCAACTCGGCGAGCCCGAGCGCCAGGGCGAGACCGGGAATAAACACAATAATGCTGGAGAGCACCACCAAGCGGATATTGATGTAAGGGTCGAAATAGACACTGACGGCGCAGGCGATAAGTGCCGAGATTACCGCCACTAAGGGCTCTAGCATGTGTGCCACGCGCTTTGAGCGCCCGGACCATAACACAAACAGATACACCACCAAGGTCAGCAATGCTGACCACAGCACATCGTTCCAGCTTGTGCCCATCAGCATAGCAAAGGCACCGCCGGTCATGGCAAAGGCACCTGCGGTGGTGAGTTTATTATAAGGCGCGGGCATCACGGCTATGTCGTCAAGGCGCTGATCAGCCTCACTAATGCTGAGCTCGCCATTAAGCAGCAAGTTTACCACTTCATCGGTATTGGCGAGGGAGCCAAGGTCGTGATCGCCGGGGTCGACGCGAGCAACATGAGTGTATTCATTCTCATGGCCTTCTGTCCAAATCACAAAGGTCACCGAGGTGGGCGACATTACAAACGAGGATTTGAGTTCCAAGTAGGTCGCCACCTCCATCAAATGCGCTTCTAGGCGGTAGGCTGGGGTGCCATACTTATGCAGCATTTTACCGAGCTTAACGATAAATTTACGCTTTTCTTTAAATTGGGCGTCTTCCACGCAGTGACCTCAAATCTTTAAAATAAAACAGCACCTTGCATTGCAGGCGCTCGCGCATTTTATTGATCTAAGGTTAACTGTCTACTGATTTCTATCAAGGTTTAAATGAATTTTTCGCTTCAATCCACTGCGCCATATATTGGGTGCTGCGCATGGTGTGGTGTTTGAGCATTTGCCCGGTGAAGTTATTGCGGCGATGGCCAGCTAAATCGGCGCGTATCCCTTCAAGAGCCGTGATCAGTTGCTTACCGAGTGCTTCGCCGTTATAAAAGCGTTGCAGCAACTCATCGCCATGACGTTGTGCAGCAGTAAATTCGCTGGGTTGTTGATAAAGCTTAACTGCGGCATCGGCAAACAGCTGCGCGTCATTGCAAATGGCGCCATTCCAAGGCAAATCCCCATGCATGCCCTCAGCGCCAATGGCGGTGGTAACCGAAGGCGTACGGGTGATCATGGCTTCGAGTAATTTACCTTTGATGCCTGCACCAAAGCGCAGCGGCGCAAGGCATACCCGTGCCGAGCTCATGGCCTGATGCGCATCTTCGGCCCAGCCCTTGATGATAAAGCCGGTTTTCGGATTATGTAATGCAGTGGCCTTAGGCGGTGGGTATGAGCCGTAGATATGTAACTCAGCCTTAGGTAACTGTTTGCGAATAAGAGGCCAAATCTGTTGTAAATACAGCACCGCATCCCAATTTGGCGCGTGGCGAAAATTACCAATGGTCATAAAGTGTTGGCGCTGCTCAAAACTCGGCCAATGCGAATGCAGCGCGGCAGTATCAACCATAAACGGCAAATGATGCACTAAAGCGTTATCAACCTTGAATACCTGCTCTAACAGCTGCATTTCGTAGCTGGAGATAATCAAGCTCAAATCGCAACGCAAAATGGCGGCGATTTCTCTTTTGGCTAGATCACTGTGTAGGTCGTTATGACTAAACTCACGGCCCGCTTTGTGCGCTTCATGGCGAGCGCCGCGCAGGCATTGCAAGTCCTCGGTATCGAGCAGTTTCAGTGCCTCGGGGGCAAACTTATCCACGCGCCAGCCAAATTGCTCTTCCATCATAAACCGGTCGAACATAACAATATCCGGCTGTAACTCGCTGATATAGGCATCAAAGCTACTGCAATTAAGGGCGATATCGCGACAGGTGATACCATATTCGGTCAAATCTTGCATGTGTTCGGAGCGCTGTGCAGGAGAGGCAAACTCGACCTGCCACCCTTGGCTGCGAAACAGCTTTAATAACGACATCATGTGGCTGCCCGCCGCCGATGAATTCGGCTCTGGCCACACGTAGCCAATCACTAACACTTGGGTCATAGGCTTGATTCCCGTACTTGTAATTCAACATCTATCAAGGTGCGTACTGGGGCTTTATTACCCGCCATGATTTCTTTTAATACCGCCGTGGTGCGCCGCCCGATTTCTGCAGCGTCAATGCGCACTGAGCTCAGCGCTGGGGTCATCAACGCCGAATCATCCAAATCATCAAAGCCCACCACTTTAATGTCTTTCCCTGGGATCAAGCCAACCTCGCGCATGGCCTCAATAAAGCCGTAGGCGATGACATCGGAAAAGCACACCGCTGCTTGCACCGAGGGTGCTTGGTGGCGCAGTTTCTGAAAGGCTTGATGCCCGCCTTGGCGTGTCGTCGCAGAGTTAATGATGTGGCTGTGTACAGCACTTGGGTGCTCACTGAGCGCTTGTTCAAACCCCGCGAGACGCTCATGATAATCAGAAATATCACTATTGCCGCCGATAAATGCTAGCTCCTGCACCGCTTGGCTGAGGAGGTGTTCGGCGGCTAAAAATGTGCCTTTGCGATTGTCAGGCAAAATACATGGCGCGCTGCTTAAGCTAATTTCGCGCATGATATTAATAACTGGGAAGCCGCTTTGGATCAGCTCATTCTGCCATTGCTTATCCGTTGCCGGCGCAGGGCACATAATAAATGCGGCGACATTGTACTCTTTTAGGGTGTTGACCACTTGTTGCTGGCGAGCAAAACTCTCGCCGGTGTTAACCAACATGGGAACGAGCCCTAAATCATAAATATATTGCTCCAAGCCCACCGCTAACTGCGCCGAATACGGATTGGTTAAATCATTAATTACCAAAGCCACTAAACGAGAACGCCTTGAGCGCAACGACGCCGCATCGCGGTTGTATACGTAGCCCAACTCGGCAATGGCGCGCTCGACTTTTGCCTTACTTTTATCACTGACCTTGTCACTGTGGGTGAGCACTAAGGAGACCGTTGATTTTGATACGCCTGCGTGCTCGGCGACATCAAATATGGTGATTTTATCGTTGGGATGCTTTTTTATCATGGCGTAATACAGCTGCAATATGACGGGCCATACTAGCTTAAATTGACCTAAATAGCAGCCTTGTGATGATGACTTTGTTACGCTGGGCTTATACTTATGACAGACGCGCAAGGAGACATTTATGCCCCAGGTTTTAATCACCGGAGCCAATCGCGGCATTGGCTTAGCCCTAGTACAAGAGTATTGTCAGCAGCAGTGGCAAATAATCGCTACCTGCCGCCATCCAGAGCAGGCGCAGGCCTTACAACAACTGGCGCAAGCGCACAGTAACATCAGCATTGAGGCGTTAGATATCGGCGATAATGAGCAAATCGCGGCGCTCGCAGAGCACTACCATGACCTTGCGATTGATGTGCTGATCAGTAACGCCGGCATCTATGGCCCTAAAGGCTACAGCCTAGCTAATCTCGACTTTGCTGCTTGGCAACAGGTCATGGACATTAATGTGTTAGCACCAGCTAAACTTGCGCAAGCCTTTTTCCCGCATTTAGCGCGCGCCGACAGCGGCGTGTTTGCTGCGTTGTCATCAAAAGTCGGGAGTCACACCGAGAACACTAAAGGCGGTGGCTATATTTACCGCAGCTCTAAAGCCGCGTTGAACTCAGTGGTGAAAAGCCTGAGTAACGACTGGCGAGAACACGGCATTAAAACGGTGTCCTTACACCCGGGTTGGGTGCGTACACAAATGGGCGGACCCCATGCGCTTATTGATGCCAGTGAGTCGGCCCGTGGCCTAAAACAAGTCATCGACTCGTTGCAGATGTCGCAAAGCGGCGGTTTTTATAACTATCGCGCAGAGCAATTACCTTGGTAACCGGGCATTGGACCCAAAAAGTTGCTCAGTAACACTTAGGCATTAGAATACTTTTAAGACATTAACAGGAATCCATAACAATAAAGGAAAAATAATGAAAAAACGCTTTATTGCCAGTGTGTTGGGCTTAGCTTGTACGCTAAGCCTCAACACTCATGCGGCCCCTTCACAGGCAGCTGCACAATCGGGCTATCAAATGCCCTCGCCAGAGCTGGCGCAAGTCGTAGAAGCGAAGCTTGCACCCCGGTCGATGTTATCTCCTGATGGCCAATATGTGGCCTTACTTGAGCGTCGTCGAGTTGAAAGCTTGCAAGCATTGGCTAAACCGGAGCTCAAGCTCGCTGGTATTAAACTAAATCCAAAGAACTTCTCTCGCTCTCGCGTACGTAATAAATACACGGCGTTAAGCTTTAAGGCAGTGGATGGCAGCAAGAGCATTGAAGTCGACGGTTTAGGTGAGGGGATTATGCGCTCACCGCAATGGTCCAGTGATAGTCGCTACCTTAGTTTTGTGTGGGAAACTCCAGATAGCGCCACATTGTGGTTTTATGATATTGAAAACCAGGCACTGCAGCAGCTTTCAGATTTAGCCCTGAACTCAGTGGTGGCAGCTAAGCCTTATCAGTGGCTACCCGATGCCAGCGGGGTGGTTATCAACCATGCTATCAATGCCGATAAACAAGCCCCTGAAGATGATGCCAGTACCGTGGTGCCGGTGATCCAGCAAACCACAGGGGAAAAAGCACCGGCCCGTACCTATCAAAACTTGCTCACCAGCCCTCATGACGAAGCGTTATTCAAGTTTTACGGGCAAGGGCAGCTGTATCGCGTTAGCCTCGATGGCAAGGCGACAAAAGTAGGTAAACCCGCGTTATTTCGTCGCTTTAGTGTTTCACCCGATAGCACCAATCTCCTGATTGGCGCATTGAATGAGCCGTTTTCTTATCAGGTGCCGTATTATCGCTTCGCCGCGACTTGGTCTGTCTGGGGCATGAGTGGCTATGAGCGTAAACAGCTGGCGCAACAGCCACTGGCGGATAATATTCCCCAGGGCTTTGACAGTGTGCGCACCGGCCCTCGTGACTTTGAATGGCGTGCTGATAAAGGGGCAACGGTGATCTGGGCTGAGGCTCAAGATGGCGGCGATATGAAAACCGATGTGCCGCACCATGATTACGTTTATAGCTTGAGTGCACCGTTTAAGCGTAAGCCTAAGCTATTTGCCAAAGTAGAGCGTCGTTTCGCTGGTATTACTTGGGGTAACGATACGGTGGCCACTCTCAGTGAATGGCGCTTTAGCGATCGCATGTTACGTACTTGGGTTATTCAACCTGACGATGCATCCAGCTCACCGGTGCTCTTCTCAGAGCGCAGTTACAACGACGCCTACAAAGATCCCGGTAATCCGATTTACACCACCAACGACCTCGGCGCTCGAGTAATGAAAGTCATCGGCGACCGCTATGTGTTTTTACGCGGTAATGGCGCTTCAGAAAAGGGCAATATTCCGTTTCTAGACCGCTATGATGTAAAAACCAACAGCACCCAGCGGTTGTGGCAAAGTGAAGCGCCTTATTATGAGCGCGTGGTGGGGATGCTTGATGATGAAGGGCGCCGTTTTATCACCGTGCGTGAGTCAAAAACCGAGCAGCCTAATTTATTTATTCGTGATTTAGACAATAATGCGTTAACTCAGCTGACCGAGTTCCCGCACCCGTACCCGGCATTTAAAGGGGTGCAAAAAGAGCAACTGCGTTATCAGCGCGATGACGGTGTTGAGCTCTCGGGTACTCTGTATCTACCTCCAGGTTATGACCCTTCACAGGGCAGCATTCCGGTACTGATGTGGGCCTATCCACTCGAGTATAAAGATAAAGACGTGGCCTCTCAGGTGCGGGAGTCGCCCTATGAATTTACCTATATCGGCTATTGGGGCCCAATGCCATATCTCGCTAAAGGTATTGCCGTGTTTGATGACCCGAAAATGCCCATTGTCGGCGTGGATGGCAAAGAGCCTAACGACACCTTCCGTAAACAGTTAGTAGCCAGCGCCCAAGCAGCGGTGGATGTACTGGTAAAAAAAGGCGTCGCCGATAAAGACAACATCGCTATCGCTGGGCACTCTTATGGCGCCTTTATGGTGGCTAACTTGCTTGCCCATAGCGACTTGTTCAAAACAGGAATTGCCCGCAGTGGCGCTTATAACCGCACCTTAACGCCATTCGGCTTCCAAGGTGAAGAGCGTAACTTCTGGGAAGGGCAAGACGTGTACGCCAACATGTCGCCATTTTTCCATGTCGATAAGATTAACGAACCGATGTTGATGATCCACGGCAAGGAAGATCCCAACAGCGGTACCTTCCCAATGCAAAGTGAACGCATGTATGCGGCGATGAAGGGCCTAGGTAAGGATGCACGTTTGGTAATGCTGCCTTACGAGGCCCACGGCTACCGAGCCCGTAAGAGTCTGCTTCATGTTTTATGGGAGCAAGAGCAGTGGCTTGATAAGTATCTGCTCAATACCCCTAGCGAATAACTGAAACCATGCTAAAAGCCCGAGTTTATCTCGGTTTTTTTTATGCCTGTAAGCGTCAGTAAGACAGGGTGTTAGTCGCTGGATATTTGCTTCGCTGGTCAGGGGCGCTGGTTGTGGTTGAGAAGCACACTACAAGTATGATATGTATATTGTATACAATAATAAAAAGACATCATTATGACCACTTCGCAGCAAGCTCAACAACCCGCAACCAAACACTGGCGCTTCGGTGCTCGATTCTACATTGCTAACTTAATGGAGGTATTTGAACGCCTCGCTTGGTATGGCTTTTTCGCGGTTTCATCGGTGTATATGACTACACCACAAAGTCATGGAGGAGTCGGTTTTAGCGATAGTCAACGCGGTGCTATTCAAGGCATTATTCCCTTCTTTTTGTATTTATTGCCGGTGTTAACAGGGGCCTTGGGCGATCGAGTGGGCTATCGCAAGATGTTTATCGTGTCATTTATGCTGATGGCACCAGGGTACTACCTGTTAGGGGAGGCGCGTAGCTTTTGGCCGTTTTTTGCTGCGCTGTCGTTGGTGGCATTGGGGGCGGCCTGTTTTAAGCCTGTGGTGGTTGGTACCATTTCCCACAGCACCAATGATCATAACCGGGGCGTGGGCTTTGGCGTTTTTTATACCATGGTTAATATTGGCGGTTTTATAGGCCCTATGGTTGCTGGAGCCATGCGAGCGATTAGCTGGGATGCGGTTTTTCTTATGTCGGCAGCATGGATAGTACTGAACTTTATTCCGGTGTTGTTGTTTTACCGTGATCCGCCTGCTTTGCGTCAACAACACGCCTCACTCAGTTTGATATTGAAGCAGGCGCAGCAGGTCCTGGGCAATGCCCGGTTTGCTCTGCTTATTGCCCTGAGTGTAATCGTGCTGATGAGCGCCGGTGTACAATGGCTCAGCTATGGCAGTGCATTTCTCTTGATTGCTCTGTGGGTTGGGGCCAATTTGCTCTGGGATAGGCTACCCGTTGCAACAATGAGCGCCAAGACTTGGTGGCGACAACCTATCCGTATTAGTAACCCGCGTTTTGCCTTGTACTTGTTGATTCTGACGGGATTTTGGACCGTCTATAACCAGCTTTTTTATACCTTGCCTTTGTATATTCGCGACTACGTTGATACCGGCGATGTGCTGGCGCTACTGGCAGTATTTGGTGATTCGGCGGTGAACTTTTTTGCCCATGTCGACCAAGATGCCTTAGCACAAGCCGTTAATGCATTGTTTTTGCAGCTGCAACAAGGCCCAAGCAACATCGATTTAGAGGCGTTACGGTTGCAGTGGGTGCATTACAAAGTCAATGTTCCCAACGCAGAGCTGGCGGTGCTGGTGGAGCGTTTGTCACTGTTGGCTCAGCAACAAGCGCAACTGAGTACGGTGCAACTTACGGCCATGGTCGATGCGCTTTCGGCGTATCGGCAAGTCAATCCAGAGTACCTTATTAATTTAGATTTTGCCGCCATCGTGTTGCTGCAAATCGCGGTAAGCGCACTGTGTCAGCGCTTTAAAACATTTTATGTATTAAGCGCAGGATTAGTGGTGATGGCCACCGCGTTTTGCTACCTCATAACGATGGATATGCATGCCAGTGGTTGGGCTGTGGTTTGCGTTATTTTGCTTATCGCCTTGGCAGAGATGCTCACTTCACCAAAAAGCCAAGAATACGTAGCCAGCATTGCCCCAAAGCAGCAAGCGGCGCTCTACATGGGTTACTACTTTGTTTCCATGGCTCTGGGCTTTTTGTTTGCCGGGTTTTTATCTGGGTGGAGTTACTCGCAGCTTACCTTAGTGCTCGGGCGTCCAGAACTAATGTGGGGGCTGTTCGCCGGGATAGCTGCGCTCACGGCAGTCGCACTTATTTGCTTTCATAGCTCGGTAAAGCAGCAATAACACAAGTAGCCTTATCACTGAGCTTAAAGGTTCAATCTATATTTATATACCCTGAAGTAGTGCCGCTCGCCTGTACAGGCTACAAAGGTCAGTGGTTATCGAAGGCAATGGTTGGAGCAGTGATCTGAGTCATTGTTTATCTATGAAAAGAGTGTTAATAATTGCTCAGGTTTCATTGGCAAATAATATAATAATGACAAGTTTGTCCCATGGTACATCGCAAGTTAGCGCCCAGGATGGGGTAATAGAGGCGCGCTTTATTGGCAGCTTTAACGCGCTCGGCGTACAAGAATATGCACGTAAAGTAAAAGCGCTTGTTGCGGGTTTTGACGGTGCGAAGTTCTCAATGTTAATTGATAACACGGAGTTCGAAGGAGGCACACCAGAAGCTTATCAAACCCTCGATAATTATAATGACTGGTTGAACTCGCAAGCACTGATAGCCAAAGCCTTTGTCATTCAAAGCACCATGAATAGGCATATTTTGATGCAGCGCACGCCCGCATTAGCGACCCAAAAAGTGGCCTTTTTTACCGATATTAATGAGGCGAGAGCTTGGCTGAAAAAGCAAGACGATAACGTTTAGCTTGGCAGGTTATTCGACTCCGACCACTGCCTGAGTTCTTCAAGTATACCCAAGGCTGACTTGCCAAACTCGCTAAGCTCATAAGTTACTGCCACAGGACGCGTGCTGATCACTTTGCGTATAACCATGTTGTTGGCTTCTAACTCTTTAAGGCGCTGATCAATCATCTTTTTACTGGCTCCGCCTAGCATGCGTACTAAGTCATTAAAACGCACTGGCTCATCTTTTAAGTGATAGATCACTGAACCTGTCCACTTTCCGCCGATAAGGCGCATCCCTTTTTCAATAGCGCAAGGCTCGGTGCACGCGTTCAACACTTTTTTTCTGCCCTTACTATCTGTTTTTACAGAACTTTGCATGATAGACCCTCGTCTTTTTATTAGGTTACTAAAAGTATACTAATTGTTTTTGGTTTGTAGGTCACTATTATAAACCACGTGGTTTTAAAGTTAAACATTCACTTAGGAGACTTGCATATGAGTAACGTACTGATCATTAATGCACACCATCACTACCCGTTTTCGCCGGGAAATCTCAACCAAAGCTTTGTTGATAAAGCACAAACACTTTTAGCAAACAAAGGTTACAACATCCAAATAAGCAAACCCTCAGAGGGGTTTGATGTGGAAGCTGCGCTGGCACAGCACCAATGGGCCGATATCGTGTTAGTGCAAATGCCCTTGAATTGGATGGGGGTCCCCTGGTCATTCAAAAAGTATATGGATGAAGTGTATACCGCTGGTATGGGCGGAGCACTGTGTAATGGCGATGGACGCAGCGCCGATGCACCGCAAAAAAACTACGGCCGTGGCGGTACCTTAGGCGGTACTCGTTATATGTTGTCGGTGACGGCCAATGCGCCGCAACAAGCCTTTAATGACCCTGAAGAGTTTTTTGACGGTCATAGCATCGACGATTTATTAATGCCCATGCATATGAACTTTAAGTTCTTTGATATGACGCCAATGCCGACATTTAGCGCTTTTGACGTGATGAAAAATGCTCAGCCTGAGGCCGATTTTGCGCGCTTTCAAGATCACCTAGAAGCACATTTTTAAGGAGCTCGCCATGAACGAATATACGCAAAAGTTACACGCTGGCAGCGAGTTTCCAGTTATTAAAGTGCCGACGTTGGCGGGCGCTGAAGTGCAATTAGGGCATACCCGATCACCTTATGACTGGCAGTTGCTGGTGGTTTATCGGGGCCGACATTGTCCCATGTGTAGCAAGTATCTTACCCAGTTATCGGCCGTGACTGAGCAACTACATAGTCTGGGGGTTGATGTTATTGCTGTCTCTGCTGATAGCAAAGAACAACTTGAAAAGCACCTTGAGGAGTTGACTGTGACTTTCCCCATTGCCTATAACTTAAGCCTTGCTCAGATGCGGGCTTTGGGGTTGTATGTCTCGGATCCTCGCTCGCCAGAGGAAACAGATCACCCCTTTGCTGAGCCCGGACTCTTTGTGGTCAACGCTCAGCAGCGCTTGCACGTAGTGGATATTTCTAACAACCCCTTTGTACGCCCCGAGCTCAATACCTTGGTTAGTGGCCTCAAATGGATACGTGATGTTAACAATTACTACCCCATTCGGGGCATGCGTAAAGAGGTGGGCTAAATGAATACTCAGTTAGTTATTGCCATGATGACACTGTTGGCAAGCCTGCAAGGAGTAGCTAAGGCGGCGATACCAGCGCAGAACGCTGCGCCAGCGCAGTATCAAGTGCTGTTTGAGAATGACCAAGTATTGACCTTGAAAATGACGCTGGCCGCCAATGAACGAGATAAGTGGCACAGCCATCACAGTGAAACGGTTTATTTTCAGCGTGGCGGAACTCTTGCTATTGAAACCGAGCAGGGGATGCAAGAGGTCACTGTAGCCGATGGTGAGGTCATGTGGCATCCGTCTTGGCGCCATCGCGTCACAAACCTCAGTGCCCACCCCGTAGTGGCGATTATTGTCGAACAAAAGCCACAATGATTGAGGGGGTTATGGTCGCAGCTGAGTTCAATTTGACATCGGCTGCGACCTCTTTGTTACAACCCAAATGGGTTATCAATGCTGTGTGCCGGCTCAGTAAACCACTTTGGCCCCTCAGCCGTGGTGTAAAAGTGATCTTCCAAACGGATACCAAAGTCGCCGGGAACCACCAGCATTGGCTCATTAGAAAAACACATATGTTCTGCTAACACCTGAGGGTTGTCTTTGACTAAATAAGGCCATTCGTGGATATCTAAACCAATGCCGTGCCCTGTACGGTGGGGGCAACCAGGTAATTGGTAGTCTGGCCCCAGACTTTGGGCGCTGAGATAATCGCGCGCGGCTTTATCTACATCGCCACAGGTGTTGCCTACTTGGGCGGCAGCAAACGCTTTTAACTGGGCGTTTTTCTCATACTGCCAAAACTGTTGTTGTCGAGCGCTTGCTTCACCAAACACATAGGTGCGAGTGATATCGCTGAGATAACCGTGTAATTGGCAACCGGTATCAATTAGCACCATATCCCCTTGTTTCAGTGTTTGTGGGTCTTTCACTCCGTGGGGGAAGCTGGTGGCTTGGCCAAAGAGCACTATGCAAAAGTAGTTGCCGCTGGCACCGACTTTTTTATGCGCTGCATTAATAAATGCCTCGACCTCAGTTGTGGTGATCCCCTCATGTAACATCGACGCCGTGGCTTTGTGCACTTCTAAGGTCATGTCCATTGCCCGCTGAATAAGGGCAAGCTCGTGAGTGGATTTGTGCATGCGACAATGGGCTGTGACTTCGTCAGCATTGACCAGCGTTAATTGTGGCGCCGCTTTAGTGATACCGTCGGCGATGAAAAATTGCGCGCTTTCGTCAATGCCCAGCACCGCATCGTCGCCACAACCCATGCCTTTTAGCACCTCGGCAATTAATGCATAAGGGTTTTGCTCTTCTTGCCAACCATGAATATCGGCATCAATCACCTGGTAATCTCGCAACGAGCCTATTTCAAAAAAAGGCGCCACGAAGGCCAGCTCGCCTTGGGCAGGCAGTAACGCGCCCACCAAGCGCTCACTGGCATACCACTTTAGTCCCGTGAAATAGGTCATGTTGGTACCAGCATTTAAATAAAGGGCATCAATGCCATTTTCCTGCATAAAAGCCTGGGCTTTGGCGATGCGTTGGCGATATTCGTGCTCTTCAATGGCGCTGATATCGCCGGTCATATCGCTCAATTGTGCTAAGGCTTGTTGTTGGTTTTGATAGCCAATGCCTTTCATAACGCTTTGCTCCTGTTACCTTGAAACCGCGCGATGCTCAAGGCATCGATATTCATCGCGGTGGGTTGTTGATTAATGAGTGCAGCAATCAACTCACTGGTGATGGCTGCTTGGGTTAACCCCAAATGTTGATGGCCCAGCGCCAGCAATAGACTTGGATGCCTGGGGGCTGCGCCAATGACCGGTAATGAATCTGGCAAAGAGGGTCGCGCCCCTTGCCAACAGGCCTGCTCGTCAAACTCAGTGCCTAGTTGCGGCAGCAACTCCCGCGCATGAGCCAATAGAGCGTGAGCGCGCGCCATATTTGCAGGCGCTTGCAAACCGGCAAATTCAACCGTGCCGGCCAGTCGCAGGCCTGCACTCATGGGCGTCATAATAAACTGTCGCTCAAAGCTGGCCACCGGGCGTTTGAGCCCGAGGTGTTCGGATAACTGATAATGATAGCCGCGCTCCGCCTCCAGCGGCAGGGCATAGCCTAATTGCTGACACAGTACTTTACTCCATGCGCCGGTACAAACAACCGCTTTGCGATAAAGCTCGCGGCTGTGTGCGCTACTCACCCGACAATGTGAATGCGCACAGGTCAAGGAAGTGACTTTCTCGGCGCGGTAGTGCCCGCCTAAAGCACAAAACTGGCTGAATAAGTATTGGCTTAATGCGCCAGGGTCGGTGCTGTGACCCACGGCTTCAAAATAAAGCGCGCCGTCGATATGGGCAGTTAAAGCAGGCTCTAGCTCTTTTACCTGAGCGCGCTTGAGTATCGAAACGTCCACGCCTTGGTGCGAGTACTGCGCAGCCACGGCTTTAATTTTATTTGTTGTCGTGCTCTCGAAGGTTAACAGCGAACCTTGGTGTTGTACGTACTGGTGGTAATCATTTGCGAGTAAGCGCTGCCACGCGCCAAGGGCATGGCTGTTTAAGGTGCTCAAGACTTCAGTGTGGCGACGATAACGATGCGGCATCATATTGGCCCCAAAGCGAGCAAGCCATGGTAGTAGCTGGGGTAGGTATGTGGGCGCAATACGCAGGGCAGAGCGCTGGCTGATCAGCATTTTAGGCAGCTTAGGGAGTAATGAAGAGCAGGCCATGGGGAACACTTGTTCGGTGGCAAAGTGGCCGGCATTGCCAAAAGAGCATTGGCTGCCCGGCGGCTCAGGGTCATACAAGGTGACTTGATAGCCTTGGCGGTGCAATTGATATGCACAGCTCAAGCCAATAACGCCGGCACCGAGCACCGCAACGCGGTTGTTAGCAGCATGATGTTGAGCCTGACTTTGCATTCCTCGTTTTCACCTCTTAGATATTTCTTTTTATAAAATTAAACTGCTTATAACTCATGCTATTACGTTTATGAGTGCGCTCGTTTAGCTGGCTTTGTTAATTTTGTATGTTGAATATTGTATACAATATATCTATGATGGCAAGCATAACGACAACAGAGGAACTAATATGAACGTAAATTGGCAGGGTGTTTATCCGGCAGTCACCACGCAATTTCATGATGACGACAGCATCAACTTTAAAGCCACCGCAGCGATGATTGATAACCTTATTAATGAGGGGGTGCATGGCATTATTGTGCTTGGCACCGTCGGTGAGAACTGCTCGCTGCGCAGTGAAGAAAAGCGCCAAGTGTTGGCAATGGCAAAAGAGGTGGTTGGTACACGTGTGCCGCTATTAACCGGGGTGGCTGAAACAACCACGCAATTTGCTATTGAATTTGTCGCCGATGCGCAAGCTGCAGGAGTGGATGGGTTAATGGTATTGCCGGGCATGGTGTACCGCAGCACTGAGCGCGAGGCCATTGATCACTATCAGCGCATTGCTAGGTCGACCCAGTTACCTATTATGATTTACAACAACCCGGTGACCTATGGCGTCGATGTGTCTATTGCCGGCATGCACACCTTAGCGCTTGAGCCAAACATCGTTTCGGTGAAAGAGGCGACCGAAGATACACGCCGTATCACCGAGTTGCTTAGTGCGTTTGGTGAGCGTTTTGTGGTGTTTGGTGGTGTTGATGACATTGCTCTTGAGTCCTTAATGCTCGGCGCCACCGGGTGGATATCGGGGCTTACCAATGTCTTTCCTCGTGAGTCTGTGGCCATTTACCAATTGGCTCAACAGGGGCGTTATGAGGAGGCGCGGGAGCTTTGGCAGTGGTTCTTGCCACTGCTGCGTTTAGACACCATCCCCACCTTAGTGCAATGCATTAAATACGCTGAGCAACTGGCTGGACGAGGCAGTGAGCGCACGCGCGCACCGCGCTTGCCACTAACCACAGAGCAAAAAGCTGAAGTGGAGCGCCTTTATAACACGGCCATTGCCAATCGTATCGACTTAAGCAAGTACAACCTGGACTAGCCTATGAACCGGGGGACCTTTTTCTGTATTGACGGCCATACCTGTGGTAACCCGGTGCGCTTGGTAACAAGCGCCCACCCACCGCTGCGCGGCCAGAGTATGAGTGCGAAACGACAACACTTTTTGCAGCATTACGACTGGATCCGTCAAGCGCTGATGTTCGAGCCGCGCGGGCATGACATGATGTCAGGGGCCTTTTTGTATCCGCCGACCACAGCAGATGGCGATGCCGGGATTTTATTTATTGAAACTTCGGGCTGCTTACCTATGTGCGGCCACGGCACCATAGGCGCCCTGACATTTGCATTGGAAAATGGCCTGCTGACACCGCAAGACCCACATCGGGTGCGCTTAGATACGCCGGCCGGGCGCGTAGATGCTCATGTGCGTCGTAGTGGCGACAAGGTCGAAGCAATCAAGCTATACAACGTGCCTGCCTTTTTGGCCTTTGAACAACTTACTATTGAGGTGCCTGAGCTGGGGGCGCTAAGCGTAGATATTAGTTTTGGTGGCAACTTTTACATCATTGTTGAGCCGCAAGCCAATTTTGCTGGTATAGAGCATTGCAATGCTTCGTTTTTACTGCGCTACAGCCCGTTGATCCGCGATATTGTCAACGCCCAAGTCGAGTGCATCCACCCGCAAGACCCCACCATGCGCGGGGCATCTCACGTGCTGTGGACCGGACAGCCCAAACACACCAGCTCCGATGCCGCTAATGCAGTGTTTTATGGCGACAAGGCCATCGATCGTTCGCCCTGTGGCACCGGGACCAGCGCGCGCATGGCACAGTTATATGCGCAGGGGCGCTTGCCTATCGGGCAAGCCTTTGTTCATGAAAGCTACATCGGCAGCCAATTTATTGGCTGCATCGAGGCGGTGACCGAAATCGCAGGGCGCACCGCCATTATTCCTAGTATCGAGGGCTGGGCTCGCGTCACCGGTCACAACTGCATTGTGGTTGATGACGACGACCCCTACGGCTTCGGCTTTCAAGTGTTATAAGGAGACCAAGATGGAGAACTATGCAGCAGGCCTGAGTGGCCTTAGCTTTATCGCTGGCCAGTGGCAAAGTGAGCAACAGCAGGTATTTCATGCCTTTTGCCCGGCGCGCAATGAGGACATGGCCACACCCTTTTACAATGCCTCTTTGCAGGATGTAGAGAGTGCCTGCGCGAGCGCTGAGCGCGCTTTTATCGCCTATCGGAGCACCTCGTATCAGCAGCGCAGTGAGTTTTTGCACGCTATTGCCGATGAAATTGAAGCGCTCGGCGATGAGTTACTCAATACCACTCATCTAGAAACCAATTTGCCCTTGGCCCGGTTACAAGGTGAGCGTGGGCGGACGATGAATCAACTACGCGCATTTGCTGATGCCTTAGCCGACAATCTGGCGCCTTTGCACTTGCACTATCACGATGCTGGCGAGCCAAATCGCACCCCGTTGCCTAAGCCTGACACCACCTTGCGTTTTTTACCCCTGGGGCCAGTGGCGGTTTTTGGCGCCTCTAACTTTCCTTATGCATTTTCAACTCTCGGGGGAGACACCGCAGCGGCGTTAGCCGCCGGCTGCCCGGTGATAGTCAAAAGTCACCCAGCACACCCGGGAACCAGCGAGTTGATGACCCGAGCCATTGCTAAAGCAATAAGCCGCTGTCAGATGCCTGAGGGAACCTTTGCCATGTTACAGGGTACCGATCATAGCATTGCTCACCAACTCGTCAGTGCTAAGCAAATTAAGGCGGTGGGTTTCACTGGCTCTTTAACCGTGGCCAAGGCGTTAATGAGTACCATACATAGCCGTGAAGAGGTGATCCCTTTCTATGGTGAGCTTGGCGCTATCAATCCACAGATTATTTTACCCCAGGCGCTGGCAAGTGCGCGTACTTTAGGGCAACAGCTGTGTGCTTCATTGCTGATGGGTCATGGCCAGTTCTGTACCAGCCCAGGGCTATGGTTAGTGCCAACACACGGCAGCGATGAGCTTATTGCGGCAGTACGCGAGCACATAGGCGATGCGCCATCGGATACCCTGCTTAGCCCAAGTATTATTGACGCCTATGAGCGTGATACCAAAGCGTTAGCCCAATGCAACGGTGTACAAGTGTTGGCACAAGGGCATAAAAGTGCGCCATTCCACGCGCAAGTACAGGTGTTTACTTGCAGCGCTGAGGATTTTATCAATACGCCGATGCTGCATCAAGAGGTGTTCGGACCGGCAGCCCTTATTGTTCGTTACGATGATGAGCAGCAGCTATTGCGCGTTATTGATGCCTTAAAAGGGCAGCTAACCGCTTCAATCTATGGTGAACAAACCCAGCATCAGCCGCTTATTGAACGCTTAAGTTATAAGGTAGGGCGGTTGATTTATGGGCAAATGCCTACCGGTGTAGAGGTGTGCCAATCAATGAATCATGGCGGCCCATACCCGGCTGCCACCGATGTGCGCTCGACCTCGGTCGGTTTAGAGGCGATGCGGCGGTTCTTGCGGCCACTGTGTGTGCAGCGCTGAGCCGATAACGTTTTCGTTTTAAGTGTCCCCCCAATGCGGCCAACACTCCCTCTGTTGTCCGCATTTTTCTAATTGTAAAACAGGTACATAGATAGCACTCGCAAGATAAATACAGGGTGGTATACTGTATTCCATGGACCACCTACCAACACTCTTATATGGCAATTGAGCATAAAACCCGTACCCAACTAGTTGCTGAAGCAATTCGCGAAAAAATCTTACTTGGCGAGCTAAAATCAGGTGCGCCACTGCGCCAAGCGGCGTTGGCACAAGAGCTCAATGTTAGCCGTATTCCCGTGCGAGAGGCTCTACTGCAGCTTGAATCTGAAGGGTTAGTGAACTTTGAGGCCCATAAAGGAGCAACGGTAACCGAGGTGAGTGCATCTCAGGTGGATGAAATTTTTGACTTACGGGCACTGTTAGAAGCCGAGCTACTGCGTCATTCTTTAACTAAGCTCACCGATGCTGATTTCAGCGAAGCCGAGGTGCTATTGCAAGATTTAGAAGCGGCGATGGCAGCAGGGGATACGCAAGCCGCAACTGGGCACCTTAACAGCGCATTTCACGCCAAATTATATAGCCGTGCGCAGCGCCCGCAAACCCGTGAATTAGTTGAGCAATTTAGCAAAAATTCAGAGCGTTACGTGCGCATGCATATTCTTCTTGCCGGGGGGTTAGATACTGCACCGGAAGAGCATCGTGAGTTACTTAAACTGTGCCGCGAGCAACGCGTAGACGATGCCTGTGCGTTTTTATATCGCCACATCAGCGGCGCTAAAGACGATATTAAAGAGCTGTTATTAACCATGGAAGCGCAGGATTAACAAGCCATCTGCTCAAGGAAGAAACAATGAAACGATTCACTCACTGCTTGCTGGGCTTACTACTTATTTGCACCAGCGCTCAACTTTATGCCGGTTCGCGCGACTACCCCACAGTGAAAATTGGCGCATATGACGTTGAATATGAAATCGCAGGGAGCGGCGATGTTACCTTGCTACTTGAAGCTGGCGGCTCTGCCGGGTTGGATGATTGGCAACCTATCTTTTACGCGTTAGCCGAGCATGCCCGAGTGATCCGCTACTCTCGCGTCGGTAATGGCGGCTCCAGTGCGGTAAAAAAACACTATAGCTCAGAGCAGTATGCTCAAGAAGCGCTGGCTTTGCTGCAAGCATTAGCTATCACTGAGCCGGTGGTTTATATCGCGCACTCCTATGGTGCGTACATCGCGCGCACCTTCGCTGCGCGTTACCCCGATAAAATAGCGGCACTGATGCTTATTGACCCGGCCTCCGAGCATGACGTTGATATTATGCGGCAAATTGACTTGGCCACCGCTGAGCGGCAAATCGCGCAAGTTAAGCGCGATGATATGAAAAATGGCATGTCTAATCAGTATTTAGATTTTTGGTCCAAGCGGCCATTGCCAGACTACCCAGACATACCCGATATTCCAGTAACCGTTATTGCTTCGGTGAAAACCTATGAAGAGCCTTCACTGCTTTTATTTACTGATCAAGGCCGAGCTATGTGGGGCGACCTGCATAGCCAGTGGGCCCAAGCCTTCCCACAAGGAGAGGCGATACTGACCGATAAAAGTTACCACTTTATACACCATGAGCAGCCGCAGTGGGTAGTGGAGCATATACAAACCCTGATAAAGCGGGTACGGACAAAATAATAATGACACACTAAGGAAAGTGATAATGAAAGACAATAAAACCGCCGCACTGAGAATACCGGCATTTTTTATTGATGCAGCGTTCGTAGTAGCAGCCCTTGTTGGCCTGCTCGAGCTCTTGTTGTTTACCAACACTATAAAAGAGCCGCCGGCTGTCGAACTGGTGATGTTTGTTTGTGTACCAGTTGGCTTTTTTGTCTATTGGGCGCTCAACATTAACCTTGGTAAGCGCATATTTAAGCTGGTTATTGTTGACGAGCTTAGCGAGAAAAAGGCCTCGATATGGCAGTTGTTTTTGAGGTCGATACTCTTTTGTATGTTAGTTTCGTTTAATATAGTGCTACTACTGCCCCTGTTTATTTCAAAAAAGAACCAAGGCTTGCATGATATGTTAGCGAAAACACGAGTTATTAAACGTACTGGCGAACATAATTAGTAATAGGGGCAGTCATGTCAAAATACACAGCTAAGGTGATATGGTCTCTCCCTCAGGGTGAGAGCTTTTTAGATAACACGTATAGCCGAGGCCATCGTTGGCAATTTGATGGCGGAATTGAGGTTATGGCCTCGTCGTCACCGCAAGTGGTGCCCATACCCTACTCGGTCAGTGAATACGTGGACCCCGAAGAGGCCTTCGTTGCTTCGGTATCCAGCTGCCATATGCTGTGGTTTTTAGCCTTAGCGAGCAAAGCAGGGTTGGAGATCAGTGCTTATCATGATCATGCCCAAGGCGTGATAGCAAAAAACCAAGCCGGTAAATTGGCAATGACGGAAATAACCCTGTTTCCAGAGGTTAAATTTGCCGACCACACGACACCTTCACAGCAGCAGCTAGATGCCCTACATGAAAAGGCCCATAGCCAATGTTTTATTGCCAATTCCATTCTTACAGAGGTGCGGGTTGTGGGCACGCTAACCTAGTGAGCTGTGATGAGCGAAAGAGCGAATACTGAAGTTGCTGAGCACGCCCACTCATCGGTCACAGAACTATGGCTGCGCTACCTGGATACGCTTGTGGGTGAGCCCCGAGCGCAGGCTCGGCTGCAAGGTGTTTGGCATTTCTGCGATAATGAACACGACGCCAATGCCTGCGCGCGGTGGGTATTACAAGGAAGAAAACAAGCCACAGCTCCGAGTTTGTGGGAGTTAGAAGCTGCCGCAGAGCCGCTACCGCAAGTTGGAGATATTCATATTGTCACCAATTGGCAGGGGCACGCACAGTGCGTGATCCGCATATGTGCGGTGGAGGTGCTTAGCTTTTCCGCCGTAACTGAGGCTCACGCTGCTTTAGAAGGCGAAGGTGATGGTTCGTTGGCGTATTGGCGCCGCGAACACCAAGACTACTACCAGCGGGTACTCGCAGGCAGTGATAAGGTGTTTACTCCCTCTATGCCCATTGTATTTACGAGCTTTGAGGTGCTATTAAAAAGCTAGCGTTTCACTTACCGATGTGTGCTCTGCGTTGTCGCACTGCAAATGCTGCGCTACATAACGCGGCACATCGAAAGGGGCACCATCTAGGCTAAAGTGATTATCTAAGGCGTAGGCCATTTTTTCTAATGGCGTATCCATATACCCGACACTTTGAATTTCCTGCATATAGCGGGCAATAAATTGCGCCATACCAAGGTGCTGCCATTGGGCAACATGCACTAACTCATGAAAGTGAACACGGAGGTTTGTTGCCACATGAGGCTGCAAGTAATAGGTGTTGTTATAAGTGATACCAGCGGCATCCATATCGATAAAAGTGCCAAGGCCAAGTTGGCGAAGCTCTGGGAAGTCGGGCTTAGGAAGTGTATCAACGACAACAAAATAGGCGTTATGTAGAAAGGCCGTAGGATAAAAATCAGCAAAGTTATCCATTAACTGATAACAACTCTGCCTCTGCGGTGTAAACTCATTGTTGGTATGCTCTATCCATTGGGTTATCTGTTCTAACATTGATACCTTCCTTGTAATTGGGGGCAGCGGCAGCCTAATGGCTGGATCCCGTTCGCGCAACACATGTCTTTTTCATAGTTTCCAATATATTAATGTATAAGGCAAACAATGCTTAAAACCATCGATAAATATGAATGTTGGTAAGGTTTAAGATGGATTTGGTTGTTAAGGGCGGTTATTTTAAATTTAGTTTAATGCATATTTAAAGGTGCTTTTTTAAGTGGAGGTGGTGTGAGATTTTTATTGTTAATTATTCCTTTTTCGTTTTCATTGTGTGCTGAAGAGTCAGGCGTTATCCCAAAAAGTATTAACTTTGTTTCAACTCATTGGGTGCAAGGAAAGGGAACTTTTAGGGTAATTAGTTTTAACTCAGAGTACGAACCCTGTTTTATCATTGAAAACTATGAAGGCGGCCTCCACGCTGGTTTAACAAGTAGCAATAAGGTGTGCTCAGTTAGCGTACCAAGCAACGAGGTTGTAAATATCAATCACGATAGGTCAGGGGGGAGTTGGTTTGAAGACTTTGAATGGGTAGATGATGGGCTCTCCTTTGCGTTCGACTCCGCAAAGGGAAAGTTTAATTGTATTGCTGGGCTACCTATCTCCATTGGTGATTTACCCCAGTGTATGAAAAAATAGAATAGTTAAATGGATTTATAGACTTTCGCTCATTATTACCGAAAGCAGATTAAAATTTTAATTACTCTTATGCCTGTCCAATTATCTACTTACCAACCCAAGAATCGCAATAAGCTAGGGCTTAATTACTTTAAAGAACCAATATAACTCCCTACTGCCATGAGCAAGAGTCTCGCCGCAATGCTGATTAAAGCCTGCAACCACGCTTATTTCAGGCCAAAGCGTGATTCTCAGTACTGAAACCTAAGCGCGTGATTACACCGACGATTTTGTTACAACCTAAGCTTGCATTGAACCGCCTTCCTTATAGACTAGGGAGCAATAAAAAGAACAATTCGAGCCATCAATGGAATGTATTTTCTTTGGCGAGTATCGGTTTGATACCAGCACCCATGAATTAAAGAACCAAGAATATTCCGTTTCCTTAGACCCAAGAATGGTTGCGCTGTTGCGGTTTTTTCTTGCCAACCCAAATAGAATTATTAGCCGAGACGAATTGCAACAAGCCATCTGGCAGGGGGTGATAGTCACCGACAACGCTATTAATAAGCTTGTTGCCAGCTTGCGAAAAACATTGGCCGATGACCCTAAATCGCCGCGTTATATTCAAACTGTGCCAAAGCAGGGCTACCGCTTTATTGCCACTGTACACACTCAAGATAGCCTCAACACAAACGTGCATGTGGATGAAATTAACACCAACACCCAGCCCAAAAGCCGCAACCTTGCCGTTAAAGCTGCGTTGCCCGTACTAATTTGTGCGGTGGTTGTATTGTTGTTATTTTGGCAAAATGGCGAGAACGGCGGCCTAAATTACGGTGAAAATACCGTACTAACCCGCGTTGATGGGGCTAAAAGAAGCCTAGTGGTGGCGCCAAAAGGGAACACTGTAACCTTTATCAATAATACCTATGCCAATGGTAATGAGTTATGGCATAAGCGCTTGGACAACAATAATGACGATGTTGGTGCGGTTATTGAAAGTAAAGATTACTATTTTGACTCCCTTATTGCTCAAACCGCCAACGCACTGATTGTTAAAGGCTACTACCAAGACCAATGCGGCTGGTTCAAGGTGCCGTTTAGTCGTGAAAGTGCAGCACTGACTGCACCAAGTGCACAAATACTTGATTGCGAGAGCTTAATATCGCACCGATACACTTTTGATACACAAACCGAGTCGGTTTGGCTGCTTGGTCATGCCCGCAACCATGAGCATAGAAATAGGCTCTATCGAATTAATCTGAACCAAGGCCTTGAGCCGGTGGCTGTTGAGTTGCCTGAGCAATGGCATTTAGTTGATCTTGATTTAAAGCCCGGAGCCAAAAATTTGTTATTGGTTGCCAATAATAGTGAAGGGCAAAGTCGACTTTACCAGGTTGATCTTGCTACTGGGGCGGCAGAGCCTTTGATTGATGTCGCGCAGCAGTTGAATCAAGCTATTTGGGGCCATGCGCAGCATCAGCTTATTTATGTTTCCGCATCAAAACCCGCACAACTACAAATGCTGAATATTCAAAGCGGTGAGTCTCAGGTAATCGCCAGTTTAGGCGATAGACTATGTTGCGCGCTGGCGCGCCACCCCAATGAGAAAGATTACATCTACTCAACCTACGATAAAAACATAGATATTCGCTGGCAAAACCCTGGATTTGAGCTGGACAACAGTAATGGCAATGAGCGATTGCCGGCATTCGCTCATACTCAACCCGGTATTTACTTCGTTTCCAATCGTGCTGGCAGCGACCATATTTATTTTCAGGCCCCAGGACAAAGAGCACAGCAAATAGTGCCTATGTCCGAGCATATGGTATTAAATGAGCTGGCGGTTTCACCAGACGATAAGCTGGCCGTAGTTAATCATGATAATCGTCAGCTCTGGCTGGTGGATATTGTAGAGCACGGTATAGCCAAACGAGCACACATAGATGGCTATGGCTTTGCACTGTCTTGGCTTAACCCGACGTTGTTTTCTTTAACGGTGAAGAATCAGCACCAGCGCCGAGTGAGGATTTATAACCGACAGATGCAGTTATTGGCTGAACTAGACGCTCCTTGGGTACGCATTCTCGTCGATAACAGCGAGCCACAATTTGCTTACCTCATAAATCAAAGCAATGAGTTGTATCGTTTTTCCTTTTCCGAGATTCTTGATGGCCGGCTACCCGAGGCTGAGCCGATAGGAGAAGTGGCAAGCTATGCGAATGCCATTATTGATAACGGGGTGTTGTATTTAAATAACTATAAAGAGGCGCAGCTTTCCTCCTACAAGATAAATCCAACCTCTTTGCAGCTGTTAACTCAGCAACCGCTTAATGCTTACTATGGCTTTGATGTTGAAAATGGGCACATTGTCTATGGTGGTACGCGTGCGTTTAGCAGTGATCTGTATACAACACACGCGCAATAACAGGTTATGGCTTAAAAAGGGGGAGGGAGCTGTTAGCTTCGTGGCGCTACCATCTGTAGGTGTAGGCCATTTTTATAGCTGTTTCGTCAAACACTTGCTCCCGTTGGTGCCAGCCCTGCTGCAAATCGTAGCCCCGGTTGAGGCTAAGCAAGTACACGGCGTCTGGCGATGGCTCATAACGCACTCGACTGAATACCGAAAAACTGTCAGCTTGGGTGTTATGCTGCAGCAGATTATTCCACGACCATTCAGTATTAAAGGCGATATTCACGCGTAATTGAGTGTTGAAGAGCTTATCAGCGGCGGTGTCGGTATCGTAGTAGTACATATCGCGGCTCAGTTCCAAATATAAATGCCTATTCGGGCGGTAATTAAGGGTGGTGCTGAGTCGTTCAAAGTCGGCATCGTAAAACATCCCTTTTGCGAGTCTGGCGGTGACGTAAAAAGGTTTACTGTTCGCTGTTCTAAAATAGAGCTCATTGTGGCTGTAGTTATACTCTCCGGCTGTGAAGGTCAATTTATCGGTAAAGTTAAATGGTCGCTCGAGTATTTTTTGATAGCGGTTGTGACTGAGGAAAAAGAAGTTATCACCTTTGGTTTCAACCTGAAGCGGCCTTATAAATACGCTTTGCCCTTGGCGATGCCCCTCAGTGTTCTCCCTTAGATAATAAAAACCAGTGAACTGATAATAATTAATATGCTGAGCTAACCAACCCGATTTCGGCCGTATCCGATAATGACTCACGCTCTCGTAGTAGCGTAAATCTCTGCGATTCACAAACCCCAAAGCAGGGTTAAAGTCTTTACCTATATATTGAAAGCGCCCGCGTAAATAAAAAGCGTCGTTTAGCAGCCTCAGCGAGGCGCCATATGATGCTTTATCAGCATCGTTAGGCTGCACTTTATCTGCCAGCTCCGCTTGCTGGTAGAAGGCATGGGCAACTAGAGGATAGTCATTAAACAGCGTACTTTGGTAGCGGTAATCGGCACCTACTAGGGTTCTATCCCCCGAATCATCTGGGCTACCATGAGTTAAAATGGCGCCTAGCTGATGCGCAGGGGCAACTTGATGAGTTAATCGCGCCACACTTAGTTGCGTTTGTTGTGCTCGCGAAGTATCGCTATCTTGATTGACGCTTAATATCCCTAAACGAGTGTCGCCGATTTGCCCTGTGAGCTTGGTCCCCCAATTGATATCCAGTAAGTTCGAGTCTTTACCTTGTCCGATACGCCGGGAGTAAAACGCCATGCCGTTCGCGTAGTTATCATCCATACCGCCAAAGCGAAAGATCTGACTATCCTGCAAGAAAAAATCGCGCTTTTCAGTAAAATACTGGCTAAAGCGCGTGGTATTAAGCGGCACTTCGTCCACTTCTGTGCCGGAAAAGTCGGTGTTGAGGGTTAACATTCCCGAGAGACTTGGAGTCAGTTTATAGAGTAGGTCCAACGATGGCGCTAAGTCGCTCTCACTTTGGTTACGTTTATAGGCCAAGCTCGGCTTTGCTTCAATTCCAAGCCCTTGCTCTAAGCCCGTTAAACCGCTAATGGGCGCCAATTGATTGGTATGCCAGGCATAATTGCTGGGGTTATTGAGGTTCCAGTACACCTGAGTGTTCGGGCTCGCAACCCTATGGCGAAGCTGTAGCCCCCAGTTTTCGGTATCTTTTTCAAATGAGATGGACTGCATGGGAATAGCAATTTCCACATACCAACTTTGTGCCTCAATGCTGGTTTTGGCATACCAAAGGGTCTTCCACTCGCCAATATAGCGGGTGCCATCGACTAGGCCGTCTTCTTTTACACCGGAGGGGGTGACATGAAAAAGGTAGGCATCAGATTTATCGAAGTTGGTATCTAACACCAAACCGAAGTAATCTTCATGCCACATGTACTCACCTTGAGTGAGCACCCTGTCGGTGAGAGTTTGCTCAGGCTGGCTGATCTTCGCCGCTACGTAAAAGAACTCGCTATCGTAGCTGATATAAGCTTGTACCGGATAATCGGGGCGCTCGCCTATATTTGGGCGAAAAACGACAAAGTCCTCTATGCGTTTTGCATCTCGCCACTCACCCGCAGCGAATTTGCCATCGATTTTGGGTTTATTTTTTAAGTTGGGAATGGGCGTATCGGTGTGGGTGAATTGTTGCCACTTTGCCTGTACTGGCGTGCCTAGTAAGCAAATAAATAACATGAGTAACTTAACAAAGTAGCGTTGAATGGTTAGAGCATCTTTCATCTTTTTTTCTCGTTGTAAAACACCATTGGATGATGCGCGAATGAGCGCAAATAAAAGTGATAAAGACGAGAAATTGAGTGACAAAGTTGTGATTAAAGGTGATAAAGCAATGCCTAACAGGCTGAATATAAATGTTTTTTATAAGAAAGCTTTATAAAAAGTAGAGATTGCTTTAAAAGCCGAGTATCAATATCAAGGGAAGTTAACCGTGGCTTGAGAAGCACAAGATAGGCACAATGGTAAAGCTACAGTAAAGGAGTTTATGCAAAGTGATAAAAACCAAAAAAGGAATAGTTTATAAATTTGTTCTGGCATTTTGGCTGTTTATGGGGGTTGTAAAGGCACATGCAATCGATAATCCGGATGCACCAGACTTAATTGGAGAATTTGTAAAACGCGAGGCTAGCTATTTGTTAGCGATTGAAGACCCTAAAAATAGTACAAGTGACTATCTTGTTGCCTATAACCATTACCTGAACTTTTTGAATAAAGAGCTTGAGAAAGCTGCGCAAGAACTGACGTCTAAATTGCCAGATAATAGACGTTCAGAGTTGATAGCTGCGCAGTTGAACTGGGTAAAGTACCGTGATGCGGAATTTGAGTTTATTAAGAATACTTGGAACCGTAAAAGCTTTGGTAGCTCTGCAGCGATTTCTCGTGGTGATTATCGGGCAAGTATAGTTAGAGACCGTATTTTTCAATTGTTGCATTACACAAAGAACTTCTGAGCACAGGCACTGTAAAGCGGATGATATTTTAGATACTTGCGAGCACTGAGTCATAAGGGGTGAGGTGAGTAGGGCGATAAAAGCCGAGCGTAGCAATAACTATTCGGTAAAGCCATTTTTCGGCTCCCCAAGTGCGCGAATCGTAAGCCAATACTCTCCACAAGCTTAATACTCTTCTGCCAAAAGGAGCTTACATCGTGCATATTCTCCTGAAAAATAACGTCCTGTTAATAATGAAAATATAGTTGGCTTATATAAGCCACGAAGAAGCTAAGCCAACTGTATTTTATCCTAGAAGATGGTTAGGGTTATTGCTTATGCGGGAATCCACATTGCTTCTCTGCTTCAGCTTTATTTTTAGAATTACTAACCATAAAGTCCAACTTGATTGTAGTTAGTACTGGCGCTTTATCAGTATTTTTATCTGAAGCTGACCACTGCCAATTATTTAATGCTGCTGCTGCATGCTTGTCAAATACCCCTTCAGGGTATGACTTTTTGACTTTATAACCTCCCGCTTTCCCGTTTTCCTTGATGCCTACAACAAGCTCTACGCAGCCAGATAGACCTTCCTTAGCAGCATCAACTGGGTATTTGGGGTCTTGTCTTTTTTCTACTACCCAATACTCATTAACTAATTCCTTTTTATCGTCTGAGGTCAAATCAATATACTGAATTTGCTCTTTAGGAGAAGTAGGGGGAGTCGTTGAGACACATGATATCAAAAAAAAGCTAAAAATTGATAATGTAACTGTTTTTCTCATTGCTAAGTCCTTATGGCACTAACGTCCTGTTAATAATAAAAAATTTGATTGGCCAGAATAAGCGACGAAGGAGTAAAGTCAATAGTATTTTATGCTTTTTAAAAAGCTTGCTGGATGAAAATTCACAGTATCAATACTGAACGATAACGAGTAGATTAGTGTTAATTCGTTAAGTTTTATGTATTACATTTTTTGTTGTTGCATTTTTGTTTTTTTTGTGAAATGTTTTAACTTCTGATTTTTGAATATATATAAGGTGTATTTAATGAGGATATGGAAATCATTGAGCGTAACTTTAATCGTGGCGAGTTCTTTATTTATAAGCTCACAGTCTTTGGCTGCATTAACAGAAGCATATGGTTGTAAAAGCTGCTATTTTGAGGAGGCTAAACAAATAGCAACTTTAGAAGCTCCCAGAAACAACTGCAGTATATATGAAAATGGATCGCCAGCAACTTATTGCGAGCCTGTTAGGAAAGAGATCATAGTTTTGTCACAGAATGATGAAAGTATTTATAAATTTATCGTAAATACTGCTATTGATTCCTATGACAGGCCCACAGTGAGCGTAGTCTCGGGGTTAATTACTCCCACAGAAAGGCTAGCAGCATACGACTATTTCAAATTTCAAAACGACTTTGAATCTGTGATGTTAGGACTTAATCAATCTAGCTCATTCAAACTGTCGGAAAATATTTTCCAATACAACGAATCTAGCAGCTTCGATAAAGTTTTTAGTGAAGCTACAAGCTCTTCATGCCTTGAACACCCAACTAATTTTTTCAGAGGTAATGCTCAAAAGAGGGAAGTTAAGATGGAGTTAGCAGCTAGTCTCAACGAATTTGCTTCAGGACAAACTTGGGAAGAAATAAAACATCAAGCCATAGTTGGCGGAGGTGGCGTTTCGATAAGCAGATCAGGCGCAGGGATCAATGTTTCTTTAAAATACTTAGAAGAAAACTATTCAGCTTCTAAATTTTATGATTTTGCAAATTATTTAACATTTGATATGAGCGTAAAAACCTCAATAGTCAACGGCGATTCTGTTCAAATCTTTGCTGATTTTAGTCTAAATAAAAGGCTGTCAAAAATTGATGGTATTTCTGTAAATGATTTGTTTCAACCTGACAATGGAGAGTTCAGATTAGATACGTCTAAAATGTCTGAGTGTTGGGACGAGTTTATCCGGGACTCAGCCGAGGATGTTACTAACTATGAAGGTCCAGGAACAGGAACAGGCACTGAACAAGACCCATTTGTCGGTGGTTCAGGGTGGCCACAAGACTCATTTTGCTTATACAAAGCAGAAACAAACATATGCTCAAATGATGAAGAGGGGAACCAACAGTGCTGGACATCAACTATAAGTTGGATCGACACTTGCGGTAGATTTTAGAGAAATTAAAGCTCTAATTCTAATGACATCTGCACCACTATTAATTTAGTGGTGCTCAGCGGGCTAGAACTTTCGGTAGCGCACTGATATGTAAACACTTTGTGAGTTGTATACCTCCTCTAATTAGTTGCATCCGTAATTAGAGTTCATTCTTCGCTAAATACTACCATGGTGTAAGGTCGTTTTTCGTTATATTTGGTTATCCAGTTTCCCGTTAAACCTCGGTAAGTCCGGTTGAACCGTCCTATGTATGAGGTCTTTGTCGGCTTGCCCAGCTTAATAACTCCAGAGTTATTCCGTGCTCTTCTGCTCAACTGGCTAGGGTTACAAAATTAGTTGCACACTTAATATTTTTCCATGAATTCATAAAGTTACCAGAGTGGATTGGCAATGTCTAAATAGAATAGGGTGGTGGGAAACGAGCATTGAGATATCCGAGCCTAACAATGGCACGGTATGTAAAATAGTAACTTTAATATTTTCAGTGCTTTAGCCTGATTTTCTACTTATTCGGGCCAAAAGCTGTTCTGCATAACGAGCCTCATTTTGACCTTAGTGGACAACTTCACTTATTCCAAATTTACATGCTGGTGCGCATCACCACTGAGCGACTCTAAAAGCCAAGTAGCGCAGCTGTTATTGCTTTTGGCTGTTATGCTCTCATGGCACAACAGCGTGTATGCTTAGCATGTTTGCCACGCGCCGCCACAAAAGCGTTCAATCTGGCCGTCGTCGTCCCAGCGCATTAAGTTGAGCCAACGGTTATCAACCAGGCTTTTAACGCTTTCGTGGCGCGCATAAATAGACTCAATAGGCGTTCGTGGCGCGGCGATGTACACGCTCAAACGCAGTGGTTCGTGCATCCAGCGTTCGCCATTGTGGATAGATTGCATCGCCAGGCCAATACGTAAGTCGCCGCCGTTACCCTCAAAGATCCCTATGTTACCGCCTACTGCATTGTGCAATACCTTATTGCCACTGCCGTATTTGTAGTTATCGGTGACCGATGCGGTATATTGGCTGTTGATCCAATTTGTTACTATCATTGGCGCGGTCATAATAAGCTCTAAAGTGCGAAAGGCTTCATCATGTTGCCAGTGGTAGTCGTGCAAAAAGCTACGCCCTTGCAGGTTTGCATTGCGTGTCCAGCTACGCGGTGCGACGATAAAGGCGGCATTATTAGCCAGCCCCCATTCTGGGCGCACTTGCGACCAGTCGCCAGCGCGGTTTAAATAGGCTTTGTCGATGTCTTTATCGCTTTGCTCTTTAAGCTCAGGGGCAATATTGATCAGCCGTTCGCGCTGAGCTGTGTTCGTGGCGTTATCGAGCCACTGACGGCTTTGCTTGTCCAATTCGCTATCAAAAATCTGAATATGGTCGGTGGTGGTGTTATGCAGCGCGGCAACAAACTCGGTGACGCTAGGAATCGTGATCCCTTTGCTTGCCACCTGTTCACGTACTTTTTCGTCATTCAATAATTGCGCTAGCACACGCACATTCACCTCGCCGCTTTGTCCGCCACAGGCACCGCACTCAAGGCCGGCAGCGTGGAGGTTATTGGTGGTGTGGCTGCCGTGACCCACTAACAACACCTTGGGTGCATACCGCTGTATGCCCATGGCTTTGAGTACGCCGTAGGCGAACTCAGCTTGCTGCGCCAAGCTTAGGTTATGGTCGTCCTTATGCAGTTGCCACTCAATGTGCTCATTGTGTGCGGCTTGTTTGGCACGTTTAAATGAGTTTTTCAGCATTTTCAGGGCGTACATCCAGCCTGCGGATTCCACCATCGAAAATGACGACGGCGCCGCCTTTGACCAGCCTTGCCAATGGGCACTGAAGTGGCGTTTGCGTTTTGCACCTTTAGGCGCCTGCGCTTCACTTACTTTGATAACAGGTTTAAGCAGTCCCGGAAGTTGCGGGCGTTTGAGCGCGCTGTCCGCTGGTTGATATTCCAGCGGTAAGCCAAAAAAGCCTGCAAAACCAAAAGTATGAATATGCTCACTTTGTGCCTCTAAGGCACGGCGCATCACTTCTGAGCGCACATCAATACAAAACACAGCCTGTAGCGCACTTTCGCTAGGGGGAGCAGGCTCTGCTGCTTTGAGTGTGGCATGCAAGTTTTGCTGATAATTGACCTCTAACGCTTTGGCCCACACCCACAAAGGTTTTTGCGCTGCTTTAAACGCTTGTGTTCGCTCAGGAAGGTGCTGTTTTTCACATTGCCATTGCTCATGTAACACCGCGAATGTGCTGGTGTGTTGCGCTTTTAAATAGCGCCAAATGACCACATCCCAAGCCATGCGGATCGCCAGCAGTTGCAGCATGTCGTCTTGCGGTTGTTGATAGAGCCGGCCTTGCCAGCGAATGTAGGCCACCCATGAGGCCCAACCGTTCATATCGAGCAATAACGCATGAGCATAGGGCTCAAGCATATTATCATCCAGCTCTAATAAGCGCAGGCTTTGCGATAACAGCTCATCAGCCGTTTCCGGTAGTTGCTGAAAATATTCATGCAAACCAGCTTCATCCATGACGATACTGATGCCTTTGTCAGCACGAATAACACTGAGCCAGTGTTGGTATAAGTCTGGCATTGACGAGACATCGTCACGGTACAGCATCGGCCTTAACTTTTGGTAATGAGCAGCGCAGAACTGACTGATCTGATGGATTATTTCATCCCGCCACGCCATTTTGTGGGCCGGGCGGTGGGCGTCTAGTAAATCGGCGATATTGTGCCAATGCTGTTGTGGCAGCGCGATTTCCAAAGCACTGTGTAGTTGCTCGGGGGTGAAGTCATAGCCTAGTTGACTGTTGGCCATGGCCAAATGCGCATCGGTGATGTCGCCATCGGCCCAGCGCTGGCGATAATACGCACGAGGCATGAGCAAGTCGACATTGGCCAAGGTTGCCAGCCGGGCAGCCACATCTTCAATGGCAAGGCCGCGCATTTCCCAAAACGGATTAACCGCTATCATCTGATCTAACGGCCAGTTCGGCGCTATGTATTGGCATGCTTGAGTAATAGCCTGTTGCTGCGTGCTGCTCAAGCTAAATAGCGGTGAAGGCGAGGGTTGCTGAGCGCTCATTAAAAGTTCTCCTTAGCTGAACTGGCGGACGAGTGTGAGGCAGTTTTAGCATTTTGCCGGGTGGGCAAGCGCGTAGGCCATATTCTCAGAGTGAGTCGAGTCAGCCATTCATCTAAGTACAAACCTGCGAACAAGATAGCTGAGAGTGCTTGCACTCTAGGTTTATGGTTTTGATAGCGTAAAACATAACTGCAACACATCAGGCTGACAATCAGTAATAAGGTCCACAGGTCGGCAGCACTCAAGGGGGCCTCTCGCCAGTTACTTGCGGGCACAGCAACTGCAAACAGCGATTTAAGGGCAGCATAACAGCTGGCCAGAGCCAGAGCTAACAGCGCCATGGTGACAAAGTGGCCGTTGGTGATAAGTCCACGACGAGTAGCAATAAGCACACTCAAGGCGAGGGCAACCAGCGCCCATACACTGATGGCGCCGTAGTAACCGCTAAAATCGTATACCAAAGCTACGGCAATGCAGGAGAACACGCCACTGGCAAGCCAGTCTTTGCCATTGGGTGAGCGCCCTGGTGACAGCCGCCGAGCGATATCTTCTTGCACGGCGCTGCCTGAATTTAAAAATGCGTGTGCTTTGTAGGCTGAGTGGGTCACAAGGTGCAGCAGGGCGAGCTCAAACAGCCCTAATGCGCATTCAACCAGCATTAACCCCATTTGTGCACTGGTGGACCACGCCAAGCGTACCTTTACGCTTACCCGAGTGGTCATCACAAGGGCGCTGATCACTGTGGTGAGTCCGGCAACGATAAGTACTAACCATTGTCCCACGGTGGCTTGCATAAATAGGGGCGCGAAGATGATTAACAAAAAGCCGCCTAGGTTGATAACCCCAGCATGCAAAAGCGCACTAACCGGGGTAGGAGCCTCAACTACTTGCATCAGCCAACCGTGAATGGGTAGCTGTGCACACTTAATCAAGGCCGCTAGGGCAATAAAAAACCCGGCGCAGTGTTCGATGAGTGTCAATGGCACCGTGTTGTTAACATAAGAAGCGGTAATTTCATTGATTAACAAGCTATCGTGATGCCAATAAAGCAGAGCAAAGGCCACTAACAGCGAGGTTTCTGCGCAGCGTGCCACAATAAACTTTTTATGGGCAGCCATCACCGCACGCGGTCTGTCAGGATAGAACATCAGCAATCTGTGGAGGGCGAGGCTAATGGCCACCCAGCCCAGCCAAAACAGCACAAGGTGGTTACTAATTACCACTAAGGAGACCGCACTTAAGGTAGCGATTAAGCGTCGCCAAAATAAGTTGATTCGCTGCTCGCCGGCCATGTAGTTGCGGCAAAACTTTATTAATATCAAACTCATGAAAAGGATTAGGCCAAGGACGATTAAGCGCGCAGGGGACAGTGTTAATACGCTAAGGGGAGTGGCATCAAATTGGCTGTAAAGCACCGCTGTGGCGGCGAATATAAAGCCAAGTAGGGAGATAAGGCGAAACGCTCCTTTGCCATTGTTGGCACGCTTCTGCGTCCCTATATACCAAGAACTTAGCGCTAAGCTCACAGGAATAAAGGCCAGTAAAACAGAAATTAACATGTCACTCATCGATGGCTCCTTGGTTGAGTGCAGCTAGTATGGCAAAGATGCAAAAGTAAAAAAAATATATATAATTTAACGAACCGTTCTATTTTATATAAGTATAATGAATCGACTCAACTATCATCACCTGTATTACTTCTGGCGTGTCGCTCGTTTGGGAAACCTAACCCAAGCAGCGCAGGAGTTGCATGTATCGCAATCAGCGTTATCGGTACAAATTAAGCAGCTCGAACAATCAATGGCAATTAAGTTGTTCGCTCGCCAAGGTCGCAACCTTGTGTTAACCGATATGGGTAAGCGGGTATTGGCCTATGCCGATGATATATTTAATAAAGGTGAGGAGCTTTCGTCGTTTTTATTAAAAGGAGTACAGCAAGAGAAACAGCATTTGTCGATTGGTGTGCTTAATACCTTATCGCGGAACTTTATCGAGGGCTTTATTACCCCACTACTGAATCATCAAGATGTGAGCTTTTCTTTGACTGCGCGGCGCATGGAGGGATTGCTCAATGGCTTGATTGATCATGAACTGGATGTGGTGCTAACCAATCGCGCCATCAGCCCAAATCATCAAGACGATCTCTGGCAGAGCCGGTTGCTATCCCGCCAAGCCTTGGCGATAGTTGGGCCGCCAAGCACTAAAATAGACAGTGATTTTCCCTTGGGGTACGAGCAGGTGCAGTGGGTGGTGCCGAGCGAAAACTCAGAAATTCGTGACTCTTTTAACGCCTTGTGCGCGCGATGGCAGTACAAACCTGATATTAAAGCACAAGCAAATGATATGGCGATGCTTCGGCTATTGGCACGGGACAGCGGTGCGCTGGCGGTGCTACCACCGGTGGTGGTAAAAGATGAAATAGAGCAAGGCATATTGTGTCAGTATCAAAGTCTGCCAGATGCTTACGAGCATTTTTACGCCATCACCGCACAGCGCAAATTTATGCCCGATGCCCTCGCTCAGCTATTTGAGCAGGTTGCGGTGATCCCCTAACAGTCCTAGCCGCTGCTATAGCCGCGATGATCTCTCACTCATAAGAGAATTGACTAAGTATATAAGTATTTTATGTATATTTAATATTGTATACAATATGTAAAAGCGCTATGGTGTGTTCGCCTTGAGCAATAAAACAACAACATCAAACAGGATAAAACCATGGCAACAGCATCAAAGCGCCGCTCCCGCAAGGGTATGCAGGCATCGTTAAATCGTCTTTTTCAAGTTAGTACCTTGGCCCTTGCAGTAGCCAGCGCCACGCCTGCAATGGCGGTGGATGGCAGCAGTATCGTTAAAGGCACCATAGTCAGCAGCGCCGGTGAAGATATTACCCGCGCCACCATCACTTTAGTGCATATCAGCAAGGGGTTAACTTATGAAGTCCGCACCGACGCCGATGGCGAATACATTCTACGGAACGTGCCGGTGGGCACTTACAACGTCACCATAAGCAAAGAGGGCTATCAAAACGTCATTGAGCAAGGCGTGAAAGTAAGCATTGGTCAATCCATCATCTTAGATGCGCAAATGCTACAGGCCGGTGCGCAGCCCATGGAGCGCATTGCTGTTACCGGTGCTGCGATTCGTCGTGTCGATTTAGGTTCATCGACTTCTGGGTTAACTTTCTCTGATGAGGAAATCAAGGTGATGCCCGTGCAAAGTGGGTTTGAAAGTATCGCTTTACTGGCACCGGGCACCGCCGCCGCTGGTGGCAGCAGTTTTAATGGCGCTTCTAGCTTTGGCGGCGCATCCTCTGCGGAAAATGGCTATTACTTTAATGGTTTGAATGTAACCAGCATTCGCACTGGGCTCGGCTCTATTCGCCTGCCTTGGGAGGCTATTTCGCAAACCCAGGTCAAAACCGGAGGGATCAACCCTGAATTTGGCGGCGCAATGGGGGGTATTGTCAATGCAGTGTCTAAATCCGGTGACAATGACTTTAGCGCTGGCGCCGAGGTGCGCTGGGAGGGGGATAGCCTGCGCTCCCAGCATGACTCAATTTATCAAAGTAATGGCACCATCAGCACCAATACCCAGCGCAGTGCCTACGACTTCAGTGAGCTGCAAGTATGGGCCAGTGGCGCTCTGATTGAGGACACCTTATTTGCCTATGCTTTGTTTAATCCGCGCCGCGAAAGCTCAGAGGGCGCAGGGCAAACAACCTTTAGTGATTTCTCCCGCGATGAAGACCGCTGGTTCAGCAAATTGGATTGGTTTATTAACGAAGACCACGCCGTTGGTTTTTCGGCGATGAACAACAAGCGCGAATGGGAAACGGACACCTACGGCTACAACTGGCAGCAAGACCGCATTGGCGACCAGCAGGGAGTGACGGCACCCGGTGAGGACGGCGGCAACATGTATAGCCTGTCGTACAATGGCTACCTCAGTGATTATTTTTCTGTGTCGGCGGTAGCCGGGCGCGTTACCGAGAATGTTGAAAATGTAGTTGCTTCAATTAACCCGGGAGTTTGGGACGAACGCGATGGGTTTATTACGCTTTCCGAGCACACCAATGCCAATGTCTCGGCAGAGGAATATACCCGAGACCAACTGCGGCTAGATTTTAACTGGGACTTAGCCGCCCATGCGCTGCAGTTTGGCGTTGATTACACCAAGGTCGAGGTGGATTACTTCTCCGGACAAAATGGCGAAGGTGATGCCATGGGCTGGTGGACCATTGCCACCGCTGCAGACAATGATATTTCCGGTGCCGCCGCTGGTGAAGATTACATTGAGCGACGAGTACGCACCCGGGCCGTTGATTCCGATACCAGTGCGTTGGCGTTTTACATTAACGACTCATGGCAGGTCAGCGAGCAGCTGGTACTGAATTTAGGCTTGCGCTATAGCCAATTTGAAAACACCGTCAGTGACGGGCGCGCCTATGTTGATATCGACAACCAGATAGCGCCGCGCCTGCAAGCCATATATGACTTATGGGGCGATGGCAGTGCCAAGGTCTATGCCACGTATGGGCGTTATTTTCAGCCCGTGTCGGCGAATATGAACATTACCCAAGGTTCGGCATCGGTGGAATGGTTTGAATACTTTGAGCTCGACGAGCTCAATGGCTCGGGCGAGCCTATCTTACTTGCGGATGGCTCTCCTAGTCGGGGCGCGATGCTACGCGACAGACGCTGGCGTCAACGCGGGATCACTGAGCCGGGGCTGATTGCATCCAGTAATCTTAAACCTATGTATTCCGATGAGTGGACTGTTGGCTACCAACAAGAAGTGTTCAGCGACATGACCTTTGGAGCACGTGCCATTTATCGCAAGCTTGGGCGCAGTGTCGAGGACACAGACGTAGGGCCGGTGCTGGCGAAAAAGCTGGCTGAATTAGGCATTGCCGATAATGTCGGTCAAGGCTCCTATTATGTGCTTAATAACCCCGGCGAGAGTGTACAAATGAGCTATGACTTCGACGGGGATGGACAAGTTGATGAAGTGACCTTAAGTGCCCAAGAGCTGGCATTGCCAAAGGCTGAGCGCAAATACCTGGCTTTTGAGTTCACTTTGGATGGCGCCATCACCGAGCAGCTGCGCATTGACGCTTCTTACACCTGGTCGCACAGCTGGGGCAACACCGAAGGCTTGGTAAAAACCGACAACGATCAAGCCGACCCCGGTTGGACAACTTCTTATGACTACGGCGATTTAATGGACCATGGTTATGGCAACCTACCGAATGACCACCGTCACGCAATTAAGCTCTCGGGAACGTATGATATTACCGACAATTTAACCTTTGGCCTGGTTGCCCGTGGCATCTCAGGTCGCCCGAAAAGCTATTTCAGTGTGCACCCCGAGGGCGTTGATAGTTGTGCCCCAGGCAACCCCTGGGATGCGTGTATCAGCCGCTACTACGATCATGCCTCGCATTATGATGAAAACGGTGAGCCAGCACCGCGTGGCAGCAAAGGCAACTTGCCCTGGAGTACACAAATAGATATGTCGTTAAGCTACTACGGCGAGCTATTTGGTCAAGAGCTGATGCTTAAGGGCACCGTGTATAACGTGCTGAACGATGATACCGCCATCGCCATTAACGAAGAGCGCACGCAATATGGTGCCAACGGGCTCGAGCTGAACCCAGATTATGGCATGACAACCTGGCGTCCAGCGGCGCGTTACGCCTCATTGGTGGCGCGTATTCGTTTTTAATTCCCTGAACTGCGTTATTACGCAACCCCGCCGAGCACCTTAGGTGCTCGGCATTTTTCGTTAACGACTAAGGTGCGATATGTGCGCCTTAGCGGCAATCACTATAGAGGAACCAGAGCGAGGAGTTATGGCGGTAACATTTGATTTTCAGCGCCGTATGGCGCGCTTAAGAGCACAGCTTGAGAGTCATCAAGTACAGGTATTGATCATTCACAGCGGTGAAAACATTGCTTATCTCAGCGGGTTTAGTGGGCATGGGGCCACCTTGGTTGTCAGCGCCGAGCACGCGTTACTGATCACCGATTACCGTTACTACCTGCGTGCGCTAGAGGAAACCTCAGGGATGGAGGTTATCCAGCGCGATCGCGACCGCGAAAGCCTTGGGCAATGTTTGGCTCGGGTGTGCGCCAAGCACAGCGTTTTGGGCTTTGAAGCAGAGCATTTTAGTGTTGGTCAATGGCAGCATATCGCCGAGCATTTGCGCGCTAATACCTGTGTTGCCACAGTACAGGTGGTCGAGAGGTTACGCCGTGTTAAAGATAGCCAAGAGGTTGCCTGTATCCGTGGCGCTGCTGAGATTGCCGATGCGGCCTTAGCCGATACGCTCACTTTGCTTGAAAGCGGCATAACTGAGCGAGAATTGGCAATAGAGCTTGATTATCAAATGCAACGACGTGGCTCGCAAGGGGTGTCTTTTGACACTATTTTACTGTTCGCTGAGCGTACGGCCTTACCCCATGGTGAACCGGGAGCAAAGCGCTTATGCGAGGGCGATTTAATATTGATTGATTTTGGCGCTGTGCGCAGCGGCTATCGCTCAGATATGACCCGCACCTATGTGTGGGGCGAGCCCACTAGCGAGCAGCAAGCCTTGTTTGACACCGTAGCCAAGGCACAACAAGCAGCGCTGCAACAGGTCTGCGCAGGCACTTGTTGCCATGAGTTAAACCACGCTGCTCAGCAAGTGTTGGCCTCGAGCCCGTATCATCGTTATGCCGGCGAAGGGTTGGGGCACGGTGTTGGCCTAACCCTTCATGAGTTGCCCTTTATTAAAGCCAATGCCCCCTATCAACTAGAAAGTGGCAACGTCATCACCATTGAGCCCGGCATTTACATTCCCAACTACGGTGGTGTGCGTTTAGAAGAAGACATTGTCGTTACCGAGACGGGCTATCAGCGCCTGACTCAGGCCCCTCAACAATTCGCGCTAAGGAGTGAACATGAAGATTATTAATCAACAGCAAGTACAGCAAGTGATGGCCTATGCGCCATTGTTAAAAGCGCTACAACAAGGCTTTGCTGGTCAAGCCACTATGCCCAGACGCAATGTCTACCCGCTCAGCCCCGATAGCGATAACCATGATGCGTTCGCGGTGCTGCCGGCATGGAATGATCAAGTCATCGGGGTTAAAGCTTTTACTTATTTCCCAGATAATGAGCACCATGGTAAATCCAGTTTGTATTCCAAGGTGATGTTATTTTCGCGCCAGCATGGCGAGCCGCGAGCGCTGGTGGATGGCACCGAAATCACCTTGTGGCGCACCTCAGCGGTGTCGGCATTAGCGGCCAGTTATTTGGCTGTGCAGCAGGCGAAAAAGCTGGTGGTATTTGGTTCGGGCAAGCTCGCTCCGTTTATGATCCGCGCGCACCTGAGCGTGCGAGATTATCAACAAGTCAGTCTGGTTGCCCGCAACACCGCCAAAGCCGAAGCCATCCTCGCGCAACTGCGCCAAGAGTTTGCTCATTGTCAGTTTGAGCATACTTCAGCCAGTGAAGCGCTTATTGCCAGTGCCGATACCATCTGCTGTGCGACCGGCAGTCACGCGCCGCTGTTTCGTGGTCAATGGCTAACACCAGGGACTCATATCGACCTAATAGGCAATCATCATCGCGATGCTCGTGAGTGCGATAGCGAAACGATAAAACGCAGTCGCGTGTACGTGGATAGCCGCGATAACGTGCTCAATGAAGCCGGGGAGCTATTAATCCCCATCAGTGAGGGGGTATTCTCACCCGAGCAAATACAAGGGCAACTCAGTGATTTAGCCAGCATCAATGGCCCGGCGCGCCAGGGTGATAATGACATCACCTTATTTAAATCCGTGGGGACTGCGCTCAGTGACCTCATTGCGGCGAATTATGTGTACCAGCAACTCAGCGACCGCTAAAGTCAAAGTGCAGTGCTGTGAAGTACTGACAATCACCCGGGGGCGTAGCCTACGGGCTATGCCTATGGAGCTGATGAGCCTCAGGCCTTATTTGTTGACCTACCGATACGGCGGCCGAGTCAATTCATATATGCTTTATAGCCATGCGGCACCGCCGCGCTGGCTTTATATTAGCAAGCGCGGGGACGTTGTTATGCATTCACGCTCAGCGGTACTGGCCTGCCAACGACTGTTGCTCGCTTGTTTGCTTGGAGTGCTGCTGTTGTGGCAGTAGCGAATACAGTATTGTTTCGATGTCGTGCTGGTTAAAAAAACAGGGCACCGGGTAGTCAGGATGGGCTTCAGCAATCGCTCGTTTAGCTATTGTGGCGATGTCTTCTTGGCGCAGTTGCGCAATTGTATTAGGGATAGCGCAGTCATGTAGCAAGGTGGCAATCGCCGCGCGCATATCTTGAGCATCGCTATTTGCTGCCAAAGTTTGTTGTGCCAGCGCCGTGAGCTGAGCATCGATGCGCTGTCCATAGGCATTGAGCACTGGCGCTAACAGCAGGGCGTTGGCTAGGCCGTGGCCAATGCCGTACAGCGCTCCCAATTGATGGGCAATAGCATGCACATAACCCACCGAGGTGCGGGTAAAGGCTTGGCCAGCATAAAAGGCCGCCCATAACATGTGCATGCGCGCATCGATGTGGTTGGGCTGTTGGTAAACCAGGGGTAAATGAGTGAGGATCAGTTTAGTGGCAGCCACGCTTTTTGCTTTACTAAAGCGCGTTGCATTAATGCCAATATAGGACTCTATCGCGTGAGTGAGGGCGTCTATGGCGGTGGTCGCACTGAGCTGTGGGCTCAAGCCAAGAGTTAGTTCAGGCAGCAAGAGTACCCCTTTTGGTACTAAACATAAGTCATTGATGGCGAACTTTATTTGTCGCTGATGGTCGCTGACTACGGCGGCGACCGTGACTTCCGAGCCAGTACCCGCTGTGGTTGGCACTGCATAAAGTGGCACCAAGGGGCGCAACACCTTAAATAACCCCTGCATTTGCTGCAGGGATTTACTCGGTCGAGCAATGCGTGCGGCGATCAGTTTGCCGCAGTCCATCACCGAGCCACCGCCAATGGCGATAATACCTTGGCAAAGGTGTTGCTGATAGCAACTTACCCCTTGCTCAATGCAAGGTATCCCGGGATTGGCCTCAACATCGCTGTAGAGCACCGTATTAACCCCTTGCTGATGTAATGCCGCAATTATAGGCTGCTGCAAATTCAAAGCAACGATGCCCGGGTCGCTGACCACTAACAAGGTGCGCAGGTTTTGCTTTTTAACCTCACAAAGCCATTGCGACAACGCTTGCTGCCCGGCATAAACATGCGGCGTGCGGATGGGCAAAAGCGCCGCTGCGAGGCGAAGACCGAAATGATAAAGCCGATATAACCTATGTGTGAACGTCACTTCGCCTCCAAGAAGATATTGTTGTGCAGATACAGGGCGCGCACCCTTGCTTACCCATAGCAGTATAGATGTTTTCACAAAACTGACCATAAAACATTAAGTTATAGCTTTACTACGGTAAAGAAGCGAGGGGCAATCACGGTGCTCACACCTTATCTTAGCACCGTGCGTAAAGGGGCTTTACATTACAACAAGTGACGGTGATGCGCGTCATAGCCTAGGTGTGAGGGCATTAGGTAGTCACGATAAAGGTATCGGTATAGCCGGTTTTTTGTCTCATCCTGTTGCTGCTTGGGCTCAGTAGCTGCAATCGCATTGATAAAGCGCGCAAATTGCGTTTGATGCTGCTTAGCGATACGTGCGAGTGTGTGCTTATAGCCTTTATAAAAATCACCCCTAAGGTGGCGCTGCAGTGAGCGCAGCGCATCAATATCATGTTGCTGTAAATAACGCATGGCTAAGTATGACCATTGATAGATTTGCTCGCTGCTATCGTTGTAATCAGTGGCAAAAATAGCCTGTAAGCTTGGTCTTTCGTTGGCATCGGTGTCTTTTATGACTTCGATTGCACGAGGGTTGTGCTGAGCTTTGGCGATGAGTTCTGCAAGGCCCTCGCTCCACCACACTAGGTGCTCGGCAAAGTGGCCAAAACCGCCATATTTATTATAACGGCCATCAAGGTAGTGCACATATTCATGATTGAGGTTCCACACCCGATTAGTATCGGCCAGCCAAAACGCACGGAATGAGTAAAACGTTGCTTGGTTTTGCGGATCGCTGGGCGTCCCTTCTATGTACATACCGCCATTGTTAGTTTGAATATCAAACAGTAGCTGACCATAACGATTGTAGTCGCTGTAATTGTCGAATATGACCACCCGTAGGGCATGGTTGTGATCGTTGGCCACGGGCGTATAGTCGCTGGCGAATAGTTTATGAAAATCTTGTTCTTGGGTGATTAAGCGGCGGCAGCTGTATTGCAGTTGCTCACTGCTAAGGGAAGTGGCGCGGATAAACAAGCGTTCACTGCACCGGTGGTTAATAGGTAGTACATCATCAATATTGGGGCTCGCACAGCGCGCTTGGAAGCCCTCTTTACAGTAGCTCAAACCACGAAAACTGTTGACCAAATATACGGTCGAAAATAATCGCTGTTGCTCGTTTTCATCGTCAGTACTTTGTTGCACTGCTCGCCAAATCGCGGCATCAAGCGCGTGTTGTTGTGGCAGAGGTAACAATTGATGCCAATAGCCCAATACCCAAAGTGCATGCTGTTGTTGCCATTGCGAGCGGGAAAGGGCATCACTAAGCACCGTCAAGGTTGAGGGCGAGCGGACAAGAGTGTGTTGCAGCGGCGCTTCGGTGCGCGCGCTGAAAGCCAAAAAGGCCAGTGCCCGATAACTTTCCCATAGCGCATAGTCAGCGTGAATGGTTGTAGTATCAGGCTGCATGGCAATAAAGTCAGTGAGCGTGCTAATCCAAGAGGATGCCTTAGGGTGCAATGCGGGGGTATCAAGCAAGCGATAGATGCTCACCGCATAATGCTCCATAAAGCGATCATACTCGGCGCTATCCGCCTCTTTGGCCTTGTTGGCCAAGCGTTGTAAAGAGTTGGCGAGCTTAGTTCGCAGGCGCTCGCTGAGTTTATCGGGTTCGCCGAGATAGCTGTATGAGCGTAAGAAATAAAGCACCGCATTAATCTGCTGCCACTGTGGGTGTGTCTGGTTCGCTTGGCTGTGCAAAAAGATAACGGCTTGCTTTGCCTCGGCCAACCTTGGCGTACTCGACCAGCCATCGATTGCGGGGGCAAGAGCGGGTTCATCACGAGGGAGTGATGCACACCCAGTGATGAGTATTAGTAAAAGGATGAGCGTTATTATCTTCATACTGAATCAGTTTTTATTGTTTAACTAGACCATACACTTGATGTATATTGTATACAATAAATAAAACTTGAAAGCATTTAGATTGCGATCAATTATATTGCGCACAATATAGTTGCGAGGTTTTTATGTCTATTTATCAGTTTAACGCAGTCAATAACCGTGGCGAGCAAGTGTCACTTGAGCAATATCGAGGCAAAGTCTTACTGATCGCCAATACTGCAAGTAAGTGCGGCTTTACACCGCAATACCATGGGTTGAACGCGCTTTATCAAGACTTTGAAAATAAGGGGTTGGTGGTGCTCGCTTTTCCATGTAACCAGTTTGGCGCTCAAGAGCCCGGTGATGATGCGCAGATAAGTGAGTTTTGTGAACTTAATTACGGCGTGTCGTTTCCGGTAATGACTAAGGTGGATGTTAATGGTGCCGATGCCCACCCTTTGTTTTCCTATTTAAAGCAACAAGCGCCGGGCGTGCTAGGCTCTAAGGCCATAAAGTGGAACTTCACTAAGTTCTTAGTTGACCAGCAAGGGCAGGTAGTGAAACGTTACGCACCGACGACAAAACCCGAAGCTATACGCGCCGATATTGAACAACTATTAGCACCCTAAATGACAGATAACAGCACCTTATATTTGCAAAATCAACTTTGTTTTAAGCTCTACACTGCCTCTCGGCTAGTTGTGCGGGGCTATCAACCTATGTTGAATGAGCTGGGCCTGACTTATCCTCAATATCTAGTGCTTTTGGTGCTTTGGCAGCGCCATGAACAGCAACAATTGCCCATGAGTCTTAAATCACTTGGCGCAGAGCTGCACCTTGACTCAGGCACATTGACGCCGCTGTTAAAACGGATGCAAAAGCAGGAGCTGCTATCTCGAGTGCGCAGTGATGATGATGAAAGGCAATTGCAAATAGCGCTTACTGAGGCGGGTTTGGCGCTGCAAAGCAGCGCTAAGCAGTGGCGAGACACCCTAAGTCAATCTCTGCAGTGTCAGCGAGAAGAAGTTAATGCCATGGCACTGCAACTTGATGCGCTGATAGCCGAGCTCAGCTAGATGATGTTGTTGCCTTGTTCAGGCTCTCGGGATTTTTGCGCCTGTTCACGGATATCTTCGGCGTCGCTACTGATGTCATCCACCGCTTGATTATGGCTGCTGGCGCCAGTACTCGGTTTTGCCTGCTGTGGCTGTGCATGCGTAGCATCGGCTGAGGCGTCAGGTTGGTTAACAATAATGCGCTCTCGAGCATCGTCAGGCATGCTGATCTCCTGTTCGGTAAAGGTATCGACCACCTCGCGCATCAGGTGCGAGGCCACTTTGAGCACACTGAAGCGTTCGCTATCAACCCAGAAATAAACCTGCAGGTTAGCGGTGGATGCACCGAGATTATCAATTAACACTTGTGGTGGTGGGTCGCTCAATACCATGGTTTTACTGCTAATACACTGTAAAGCAAGCTGTTGAGCCTGCCTTAAGTTATTGTCGTAACCAACGCCGATAATAAAGTGACCCCGCATCTTGGGGTTGGCTGTGAAGTTTTTGATCACATTTTTGTACACGGTGGCGTTGGGGATCTGAATATGGTTGCCATCAAAGTCAACCAAAGTGGTCGCGCGAGCGGTCACCTTACGCACTACGCCTAAACGGCCGTCCACCTCGATTACGTCATCTATTTTAAAAGGTCGCTGTATGCTTAGCAGCATACTAGAGATGAAATTCTCGGCAATGTCCTTAAAGGCGAACCCGAGAATGAGTCCGATAAGGCCGGTACCACTCATTACTGCGACAGCAAATTCAGTCAGTGCGGCCAGACGAAGAAACACATAAACACCCAGCAGCATAATGAGAATACTGATAAAACGGCGCATGACCACCTGAACTAAACGGCTTTGGCTGAACCGATGCAAAGGTTTGATCAACAGGTAGGCCACAGGGCGAGCGAGCAGGCAGCATAGGATCATGACTGCGAGGCCAAGGCTGAGATTAGGTAACATTTGCCAAGCGTTGTGTAAAAACTGCCTAAACTGTTCACTCAATGCTTGCCAAGAGGGCTCAGGCATTGGCGGTGCAATGCGCTCAGCAGCCTTTAAAATCACAGTGGTGAGGTCAATACTCATGGTGTTTTTAGCCCACAAATGAACGAATAGGGGTATACGCGAGCAAATCCAGTGCCACTATGTTGGCGCTGTTATTGCTAGTTAACAAAGTACGAAGACGGTGCGGCTGTGCCGCCAAGATAACGGAGTAATATGTTGAAAAAGCGAGGTTATCAGGCTCAAAAGCCCAGTGATGTTCCACTACGGGGGTGGTGGGATATAAGCAAACGGCTGGTCCATAATTTAGGCCAAGACAACTTATCCCTCGTCGCTGCGGGGGTAGCATTTTATGGCTTGTTGGCGATTTTTCCAGCTCTTGCGGCATTATTATCACTGTATGGCTATTTCTTCTCAGCAGCAGATATGGTTGAACAACTTGATAGAGTACTGAGCTTACTTGCACCGGCGAGCCAAGACTTGGTCATGAGCCAAGTACAAGAGCTGAATGCGCAATCTCAAGCAAACCTAAGCATCAGTGCCATTGTCGGTTTCGTGTTGACCATTTGGAGTAGCTCCAAAGGCGCGCAAGCGATGATCACTGCGTGCAATATTAGTTATCACGAGAGTAAAAAGCGCAATTTATTTATTGCCCTATTAACGCGCTTTGTTTTTGCTTTTGGCGCCATCATTATTGCGGTGGTGGCCCTTGCCACCATTGGTATATTACCGGTAATACTCAATTATGTGGGCTTCGAGCGCAACATAGACTGGACTATAAAATTAATCACGTGGGCGCTGTTGGCTGCCATCTTTTTATTGTCACTGAGTATTATTTATCGCTACGCGCCGCATCGTCGAGCGGCTAAGTGGCGATGGCTCTCTTGCGGTGCGCTCATTGCCACCTGCATGTGGGTTGTCGCCTCGATTGGCTTTTCTTTTTACGTCTCACGGTTCGCCTCTTACAGTGAAACCTATGGCTCACTGGCTGGTGTGGTGATCATGTTGATGTGGCTCTATATCAGCGCCTATATTGTCATTCTGGGCGCAGCGATTAACGCCAGTATTGAGCAACAAACCTTGACAGATAGCACCATAGGCGAGCCTCGCTCAAGAGGAGAACGTGGGGCAACCGTAGCCGATGAATTAACCACTAAGCAGCGCCAGCAGGTAGATAAAGAATGAATTAGCACGGCGAGGAAATAAAAAAGGCCAGCTTTGCTGGCCTTAATATGTAAGCTTTATTGAATCTGTCCGCGTATTTCTCCGTCTGGAAAGGCAGGCGTATGGATATTCACGTAATGGCCACCACTGGCTAAAATGGCAAAAATTTCTGCGGTAATGGCCGTCTCCGCTGGTGCCATCCAACGGTTGGCGTTCTCCATGTCTTGCTCTAGGGCGACTAAGACCGGGCCATTCTCACCCAGGTTACCGGTGTGAATGTGCGCCATAGTGGCATCACTGACACCGCTGGTAAGCACTTGCAGCTCGACGCCATAGTCGTTGGTGTTAACTAGGGCATAGCCATCACCAAAAGCGTCTGTGGTCACCATGGGTACTTGCTGATCGCCACTCAAAGGAAAGGCGACAAGTACATAGTTGTCAGTAAGAATTTGTCCGCGCAGCTCACCCCCGGTATTGGCCGGTGTATGCACATTGACATAATGACCGCCTGAAGCCAGCACTGCGAAAATATCGGCATCAATTTGTGTGCCCTCTGGGGTCATCCACACCCCAGCATCATCCATGGATTGCTCGAGCGTAACAAACACCTCGCCGTTGGTACCAATACGGCCGGTATGAATGTGTGCAGCTGTGGCATCATCGACGCCTTCGGTGACAACCCGTACTTCAGTGCTGTAGTCGCTGGTATTCACCAGGGCGTAACCACTGCCTGAGGCGGAAGTGGATACCGCAGGCACTTCTTGGGCACCACTTAGCGCGAAGGTGGCCAGCGCATAATTACTGGTCAGTATTTGTCCGCGTAACTCGCCGCCGGTGTTTGCTGGCGTATGCACGTTGACATAGTGACCACCTGAGGCCAGCACCGCGAATATATCGGCATCAATTTGCGTGCCCTCTGGGGTCATCCACACCCCGGCATCCTCCATCGACTGCTCCAAGGCAACAAAGACCTCGCCATTGGTACCTACACGACCGGTGTGAATATGGGCGGCGGTGGCATCATCGACGCCTTCGGTGACAACCCGTACTTCGGTGCTGTAATCGCTGGTATTCACCAAGGCGTAACCACTACCCGTGGCGGTCGTACTAACAGCTGGCACTTCTTGCGCGCCGGAGAGGGCAAAAGTGGCCAAGGCAAAATTACTGGTCAGTATTTGTCCGCGTAATTCGCCGCCGGCATTGGCTGGGGTATGCACATTGACGTAGTGACCGCCAGAGGCCAGCACAGCAAAAATATCAGCATCGATTTGTGTGCCTTCAGGGGCCATCCACGTACCGGCATCGTCAAGAGATTGCTCAAGGGCGACCAACACTTCACCATTGGTGCCTACACGGCCGGTATGGATATGCGCCGCGCTGGCATCATCAACGCCGGTGGTGTTGACCTTCAGCTCAACGCTATAGTCGTCGGTGTTGACTAGGGCATAACCGTCACCAGATGCCATAGTGTCAACCGCTGGAACTTCTTGAGCACCGGTTAGTGGGAAAGTTGCGACAACAAAGTTATCTGTCAGAATTTGCCCGCGAATTTCACCATCGGGAAAATCAGGGGTATGAACATTAACATAATGGCCGCCAGAGAGCAGAACAGAGAGTGTATCGGCGTCGATTTGCGTGCCCTCAGGTGCAACCCAATCGGTCATGACCTCATCATCTTGTTCGAGTACCACTAACACCTCACCATTGCTACCTATGCGTCCGGTATGAATATGTGCGGCGGTGGCATCGTCCACGCCCATGGTTACAGCGCGCAGCGCTAACTCATTATTGGTGCTGTCAAAGGCAGCATAGCCATAACCAAGACCGGCGCTGTCGTTAGCGGGAACTTGCTGCTCGCCGCTTAGCTTAAAGGTGATAATGGAGGTGGTATCAGGCACAATCTGGGCGCGAAGTTCTCCGTCTGGGTAGGCGTCGGTGTGGACATTAATGTACCAGTCGCCGTCCATTAAGTCCGATACTAAGTCTTCACTTAGATCGGTGATGGCCACCTCTAACATGCCTTCACTGGCAGCGCTAAAGGTGAAGGCGACATCGCCATTTTCGCCGATATCTCCATCATGAATGTGGGCAGCACTAAAGCCTTCGACATCACTGACATCGAGAGAGGCTCGAAACTGCATCAGGTTCTCATCAAGCTCAACGGTGGCAGCAGCGCTTTGCATAGAATCGTTCATCGGTACTTCTTGCTTGGCGCTGAGCGTTAGCTCATAAGTTTGTGTGGCAGAAAATTCTGGTGCGGGAGGAGGGGGAGGCGGTGTAGTAACGTTGTCGTCATCGTCATCACTACAGGCACTCACAAATAGTAGACTACTCAGTAACAGTAGGTATCTCATAATGGCTTCCTGTAAATTGATTGCTCACAGAGGGACGTTTACTGCGTGTCCAACTAGGGCGATTACGAAAGCCATATGAGAAACGATCAAATTTGCTTAAATCGATTAACCTTTTATTTTCAAGGCTAGTGAAATATACCTGGCTATGCTTTATTAGGTTGCAATGATGAGCCAATGGACGCGGTGATCACTAAGGCTACGGCCAGCCATTGTAATGGCGTCAGCAATTCGCCCAAGATCATGAATCCGGCCAAAGCGGCAATGGCCGGTTCCATACTCATCATCACGCTAAAGCCTTGGGCTGGCATATTTCTAAGAGCAATCATTTCCAGCGTATAAGGTAAGGCGCTGGACATCACACCGACCAATAGGCCGAGCGGGATCACCTGCCAACTCAGTAAGTCCATGCCTTGAAATGCTGCGCCATAGGGGACTAATACCAGGGCTGCTACACTCATGCCTAAAGCAACAGTGCGTCCACCGGAGCTTTGCCCTCCGGTGCGCTTACCAAAGAGGATGTAGCCTGCCCAGAAACCACCGGCCGCTAATGCGAGAATAACACCGACGGGGTCGAGGCCCGTTTGCGCATCTATCTCCGGTAGCAGCAACACAATACCTGCGATGGCCAATGCCACCCACACTAAATCACGTTTACGTTTTGAGCTCAGCAATGCAACGCACAAAGGCCCAGTGAATTCCAGCGCCACACCGATCCCTAAGGGGATACGCTCGATAGCATAATAAAAGGTGATGTTCATACCGCCTAAGCACAAGCCATAGGTGATAATACTGCGCCACTCGGTGCCCTGGGGAAGCGCTTTCCAGGGACGAAAAACCAGACACAGTACCAAGGCTGAGAAGCCTAAGCGCAAGGCTGTGGTCCCCTCAGGGCCTACTAGGGGAAATAGCTGTTTGGCAATTGAAGCGCCCGATTGAATCGTGACCATGGCCAATAAAACACAAAAAACAGCGCTGAGTAGCACACGGTATTGGGGAGAAAACATAGCAATCATCCGTGTTTGATGAGGTGGCGCTAGTGTAGCTAAGGGAGCTGGTGGGGTAAACATGGCCAATGGTTGCTGGTCGCATTTTTATTGTCATTGGTCTTGAAAACCATCGCTCGCGTCGCAACACCCATTTTAGGCCCAAGGAAAACTTGGTAATTCGCTTATCACACTTAGCATCAACTGCTAAAGAGGAGCACAGTATGAAGACACTTAATGAGGTTGCTTACACCGCGAAAGTACATACCGAAGGTGGCCGCGAAGGCCATGCTCAATCAGACGATGGTCGTTTGGACGTGACCCTGTCCACGCCTAAAGGGTTAGGCGGCGATGATGGCCAGGGGACCAATCCGGAGCAGTTATTTGCAGCAGGGTATTCAGCGTGTTTTATCGGCGCTATGCGCCACGTTGCCAACGAGGGAAATACCTCTTTACCTGAGGGCACCGCCATTGACGCGCAGGTCTCAATAGGGCCGATTGAAGGCGGTTTTGGCATCAAGGCCAAATTGGAGATCCATCTGCCAGATATGGCTACAGATGAAGCGCAACAATTGATTGAAAAAGCCCACCAAGTCTGCCCTTACTCAAATGCGACCCGAGATAATATTGAGGTACAACTGGTACTCAAAGACGCTTAAGGCGTTTTAGTTACTGAAAAAGGGGTATCATTACCCCTTTTTAAATCAGATGGTTATAATTTTTTCACTGATAATTTGAATAATTTTGCATCCAATTGCGAGGTTAAGCCGTTACGCCCCTGATGTAACTAAAGATAGCGACGTCAGGGCTAGGACGTGAAGCAGTATAGCGAAGACACGTTATAACACGGTTTAACAACTTGCGAGGAATGGATATGCGTAATCAACATACTTCTGCTGCATCGCAGCAGCTCACACCTTCTACCCACTCCAATGCGATAAAGCTGAGTATCATCGCCTTGGCCTGCGCCGGACTCATTGCTGGCTGTAGCGGTGATGATGGCAGTGATGGTGCGCCAGGAGCCGATGGCGCGCCAGGTAGTGATGGTAACGACGGAGAAGACGGCCGTCCGGCCTTGTCAGCAGGCACCTTCTTACGTGCAAATAATGGCAGCGATAATGCCGGCACCGTTGATGTCACTAATGAATACGGTGAACTGTTATACACGCTAGAAACTACCAACAATCAAGGGCTGGTATACGGCCATCAAGATCAGCTTATTCAAGCCGGGGATGCCGATACTGGCAGTATTAAAACACTGTGCGCAACATCGCTATGGGCGCAAAACAATGGCTTCTCTAGCACTTGGGATCGCGCAATATCTGGCCCCAATAGCACCTTGGTAAACCCCAAGGGGATGACGCTCGCCAGCGCACACGGGATTTTATTGGTTGCTGACTTTGGCGCTATGCAAATCAGCGCCTTTGGTGCGATGGCAAGTGGTGATAACGCACCAATTGCCGTAACCGCCACCGATGCCGCTCCTTGGGATCTCGCCTATGACGATATTAATGACCGCCTCTACGCTGCACTCACCAATGGCACTGTCGCGGTGTACGACAATTACATTGCTTCAGGCATGACAGCCACCCCAGCTCGTACGATTGTTCCAAGCGACAGTAACGGCGACGCCATTGGCGTAAATTTACATGGCATCGCCTTCGATGGCAGCCAAAACCGTTTAGTGTTATCTGATGTTGGCAGTGCGCAGAGTCCCGATGATGGCGCGCTGTTTGTCATTGAAGGTGCGGCAATGGCTGATGGCAATACCCCTGTAAGCCGTATGATAGCGGGCCCAAGCACCCGCCTAGGTAATCCGGTTGATATTCTCCTAGAGGGCGCTACCTTGCGAGTGGCCGAGAAGTCGAACGATGCGATTTTGGTGTACACCAATATTTTCAATGGTGCCAGCGGTGATATCGCTCCTGATTTTGTGACCATGACCAGCAAACCCGAGTCTCTTGCTCGCAAACAACACACCACGCATCTTGATGCTTCAGATATTGATAGGCCAGCCACAGTGCGTGGCGTTGCGGTGTCATCTAATCCGGGAACTGCTGGGCCGACAACCGGAATGATAGCGCAACTAAATGCGCCGCTGTCGGCTATGAGCATGGGCTTTGATACGCAAGCGACCATTGAAAGCGTGACCTTTGATATTGAGAGTAACGGTTACGCCACTTTCGATAGCAGTGATGGCAGCTCTGGCGGTGTTATCATCGCAAACCGTATTGCCAACACCCGTGATAACGGCATGTTCACCTTGAGTCAGGATCGTATGGTAAGTGGCACCAACACCACGTTAACCTCACCGAAAGGGATCGATATCGCATCCAAGCAAGGGCTCATGTTTGTTGCCGAATTCTCGACTAGTAATCGCGGTATCAAAGTTTTTTCGCGCTGTGCGTCGGGCAATGTGGCGCCGCTGATGACCTTGCTGCCAGCCAACGATGCACGCCCTTGGGATGTTGATTATGATGCCCAAAGCGACCGCGCTTTTGTGGCCTTAACCAATGGCACCATCGCCGTGTTCGATGAAGTCAGCGCTAAGATGTATGGTGGAATGAGCACCCTGGCCGGCGAAGACCGACTCATTGTCCCGGCAATGTCAGGTATGGCTGTGGCGGCGCCCACCAATATTCATGGCATTGACTACGACCCGCTGAGCGATGCCTTAATCGTGACAGATGTGGGCAGCGCCGCCGATGCTACCGACGGTAAAATTTATGTGCTCAATAGCGCGGCCATGGCCTCTGGGCTAACCAACATTGATATTGCTATTAGCGGGCCTAATTCGATGTTAGGAAACCCAGTAGACATTATGTTCAGTGGGCGCGATTTATACCTCGCAGAAAAGTCCAATGGCTTGGTGATGCGCTGGGATAATATCCTTAACCGTGTCAGTGGGGATGTCAGTGCAGATGCCAGCTATGCTTTCGTGGCGCCAGAGTCCATTGCTCTAGTGCTACAAAAATAGCCTTTTCAGCGTCATCGCTGTGTCTCCTGTTGGCCGCATTAGCGGCCTTTTTATTGCTCGAATGCGCGCTAAACTCGCCCATCGCTTGTTGTTGCACCGCTACCATCGTGGTCGTCACACTGGTACACTGAGGGCGAATATCACCATCAATAAGTGAATAATACGTGTCAAATAAGCTGGTCATTAAGCTTCTTGTTTATAGCGTAGTGCTGGTGGTCGCTATGGTGTTGACCGTGCAGGTGACCGTGCAGCAGCAGGCGCAACGTGCGCACCAGCAAGCAAGGGTGCAAGGGGCGCACCTCAGTGACTATATCGATAGGCAGTTTAGCCGCTATCAACGTATTGTCGATTCCTTGAGTCGCAGTAAAGCAGTGCACCAAGCCTTGGATATAAAGCGCGCAGCCAGTCAAGATACCGACCGCTATCTGCACGATATGCAACTGGCCAGTGGCGCCTCTGATGTGTATTTACTCAACACATCAGGCACTGTGGTTGCGACCAGTAATTGGCATTTACCCTACAGCTACAAAGGCAATAACTTTGCTTTTCGCGGCTACTTTCGAGATGCTATGCGCCACCATAGCGCCATTGATTTTGCCCTAGGGCAGCGCTCTCGCAAGCGCGGTTTTTACTTTTCTCAAGCTGTCATAGTCGCAGGTGAGGTGGCCGGCGTCATCGTTGTTAAAGTGAATGCCAGCCAGTTTGAGGCCGATAAAGCGGCACTCGATAGCGTGCAAGATACGCTATTTGCATTGGTTGATGAGAATCACGTGGTGTTGATGTCGAACGCTGAACCGTGGCGATTAACCTCGTTGTCGCCAATGACGACGCCGCAGCACCAGCAACTAAAGCAGTCGCAGCAATTCCTTGAGCGCACCATCGCACTGGCGCCTTGGCAGTGGCAAGGTCAAGCGCAGGTTTACATTGCAAAGCGCAAGCGCACCTTTGTGATTGATGACACCGCTTTGGCGCGTGCACCTTATCAACTATTGACCCTCGTGCCTCGCAATTACCTTAATGAAACCTTGGTGGCGCGCCTTGGTGTCACCCTCATGTGTTTATTGGTCTTGATTGCCTTGGTTGAGTATTTATTGGTGAAGGTAGCGGGGTATCGGCAACTGCTTTACAGCGAGCGCTCCCTTGCCGAGCAGGTGAAGCAGCGAAGTCAGGAGTTGGAGCAAGCCCAAGATGCCCTAGTACGCACCGCTAAACTCGCCACCATCGGTCAACTTAGTGCCAGCGTTAACCATGAAATTAATCAGCCGCTCAGTGCCATGAGTGCGTATATTGCCGCCAGTAAACGGCTTATTGCTCGTGGTCAATATGATAAAGCGCTCAGCAACTTACAGCTAATCGAGCAATTAGTTAATCGCGTTCATGCCATTGCGGCGCAACTAAAATCTTTTAGTCAAAAGCGTGAGCATAAAATGCAAGCAACGTCATTGGCGCAAACCATAGATAACGCTTTGTTGGTTGCAGGGCCGCAACTCAAAGAATACGGTGTTGAGGTATGCTACCACCCGCCCAATGTGACGGTGTGGGTTGACCCGTATCAATTTGAGCAGGTGCTGGTGAACCTTTTTGCTAATGCCTGCCAAGCCATGGAAAAACAGGCGGTGAAGCGGTTGCGTATTGAAGCTGATAGTGACGACGAGAATGTGTATTTATCCATTATCGACACCGGCTCGGGGATAGAGCATCATGCGCTAAGCAGCATTTTTGAGCCATTTTACACCACTAAATCCGAGCATGGCCTAGGGCTGGGGTTATCCATTTCTAAGCAAATTATCGAGTCCTTTCAAGGCACGCTTAGCGCTCATAATCACCCTGATGGCGGCGCTGAATTTTTAATTAGTTTGCATCAACAAGAGCCACAAATATGAGCAATGCACAGACTATCTACGTTATTGACGATGAACCGAGTATCCGTGACTCCTTAAAGCAATTGTTAGAGCTTGAGGGCTATCAGGTCGTGTGTTTTGACGATGCCAATAAAGCCTTGCATAAGCTTAACCGTAGCTTTGCCGGTGTGGTGCTTAGCGATATTAATATGCCTAAACTGGATGGTTTGGCGTTTTTGCAGCAGGTTCAGCAGTTTGACTCTGAGTTGCCGGTGGTGTTTTTAACTGGCTATGCCGATGTGAGTACCGCAGTAAAGGCGATGCAGCAAGGGGCCTATGATTTATTTGAAAAACCGGTCAATGAACAGCTATTAGATTGTCTGGCACGGGCTTTGGATAAACGCAAACTAGTGCTAGAGAATCGCCAATTAAAACGGCAAATAGAGCATCATTGTGCTCCTGGGGTGCGTATTTTGGGGGAAACCCCACAAATACAGCAGATGATGCAGTTACTTGATGCGATTAGAGACACCCCCGCAGATGTATTAATCGAAGGTGAAACCGGCACCGGGAAGGAGCTCGTCGCGCGTTATTTACACGAACATGGCGATCGCAACCAAGGCCACTTTGTGGCAATCAACTGTGGTGCAATTCCAGAAGAGTTGATTGAAAGTGAGCTCTTCGGTGCAGCCAGTGGTGCGTATACTGGGGCTAATCAGGCACGCGAAGGCAAGTTCGCTTACGCCAATGGCGGTACGGTTTTTCTCGATGAAATCGAAGCGATGTCAGCAAGCTTACAAGTTAAATTACTGCGTGTGCTCGAAGAGCGCCAAGTCACCCCCGTCGGCTCGAACCAGAGCATTGATCTTGATATGCGAGTGATTGCGGCAACCAAGGTCGATTTGCAAACCCTAGTGGATATTGGACAGTTTCGCGCCGACTTGTTCTTTCGCCTCAATCTTTTAAAAGTGCCGATCCCGGCACTACGGCAAAGAAAAGCCGATATCCCCCTTTTGTATCAGCACTTCTTATCTATCGCCGCCACGCGTTTTCATAAACCCAGTATGGCGTTAACAGAGCCCCTGCGTGCGCAACTGATGCAATATGATTGGCCGGGCAATGTACGTGAGCTGCGCAACCATGCTGAGCGTACGGTATTGCTTGGCGAGCAATTAGCCACTCACTCAATACAAGCGCTTGAATCGCAGCAAGAAGTACTGAGTTTGGCGCAAAAAGTCGCTTACTATGAGCAGTCACTCATTGAAGATGCATTAGCCCAAAGCCAAGGCAGTATCAAACAGACCATGGCACTGTTGCAAATCCCACGTAAAACGCTGTATGACAAAATGGCCAAGTACCAGCTCACCCGAGCAAGTTATACCGAACCTAATTAATGGGTGGAATTGGTGATAAATAAGTAAAAGAATGTGCGGGAATCCACACATGTCACGCCTTATACATGCTTTAAGTTATGATAACTCATTGTTTATATTAGGTTATTAAAATTGGTCAGGTTCTTGAGTGTAGTGTTGCAGACAACAATAGGACAACACTATGATAAGACCAATAACATTATATTCATGCGTGATGCTTGGGGTGGCTGCACATGGCGCTGCGGCCGGCGACTACAGCATTTATGGTAAAGCACAGGTGCAACTTGAGCACACCGATAAAGGGTTGATGCGTTACACCGATAAGGGCACCCATATTGATGCGCCATTCTCGCGCATTGGCGTAAAAGGCAAGCACGATATCAGTGCGCAAGCCCAAGTGGTATATAAATACGAAGTGCAGGTGAAAGGCTTTGAAAGCGACGACACCAGCGAGCCATTCAGTGCGCGCAACACCTACTTAGGAGTGCAATCAGCTTATGGCACGGTGCTATTTGGCCGTAATGACAGCCGCTTTAAGTACAGTGAGGGCAAAATTGACCAATTCAATGAGACCCAAAGTGATATAGCGCAAACAATAGGCGGTCAAGACCGTATTGCCGATAGCATTACCTATACCTCGCCAAAGTGGGGGCAATGGCAATGGGCGCTGACTTTTGCGCCGAAAGATGACGCTAAAACCGAAAAGAACGGCGTCGCCGCCTTATTGAGTTATGGCGATCGCGCCCTAAAGCAGACCCCTTACTATTTAGCCCTAAGCTACACCGATGCCCTAGCTGATATTCAAGCGTTGCGCGTCAATGCGGTGTATCAATGGCAACGACTGCAAGGTGGGGTGCTGGTGCAGCGCAGTGAAAATTTAGCCGGTGATAAAGACGGTAATAGTGTGCTTGTGAGTTTGCGCTATTATGCAAGTGACGCATGGCAACCCAAATTGCAATATGCGCGTGATACCAGCCAGCTTCGTCACGACAGCGATAGCGAGCAGCTTTCAGCGGGTGTTGACTACGTAGTTGATAAGCAAACATCTTTTTACTTTTTAGCGACTAAACTTGAGCTCAACCAAGTCTCCGATACCAGTACTGCAATTGGACTAAAATATAAATTCTAAGAGGTCTTAGCATGTCAGATTCGAAATTTACTCAACTTCGGGGTCAACTGTTGTTGGCCTTCGGGCCATGCGTCATGTTGTTGACCTGTTTGCTCGACCCACCAGCGGGGATGTCTGTGGCTGCCTGGCGCACTACCGGCTTAACAATTTGGTTGGCATCTTGGTGGGTCAGCGAAGTGGTGCCTATTCCGGCCACCTCGTTGCTGCCTTTGGTGATTGTGCCTTTGGCTGGGATTGCACCGATTAAGGCGGTTGCAGCTCCTTACGCCCATCCTCTTATTTACCTCTTTTTAGGCGGCTTTTTACTGTCAATTGCCATGGAGCGTTGGGGGCTGCATAAACGCATTGCTTTGACTACCTTATTGCTGGCGGGCAGCAAACCAAGCTTGCAAATCATGGCGATGATGGCGGTGACCGCATTTTTATCAATGTGGATGTCAAACACCGCAACAGCCGTGATGATGCTACCGATAGCTTTATCGGTGGTCCATTTGTTAAAGGATAATGGCAGCCAATGTGATAATTTTGCCAAGGCGCTGCTATTGAGTATTGCCTATGGCGCTAGCATTGGGGGTATTGGTACCTTGATAGGCACGCCACCGAATGCCTTGATGGCTGCGTATCTAGCCGACAGTTACAATATTGAAATCGGCTTTGCTACCTGGATGATGATAGGCGTCCCTTTGTCTTTAGTGATGCTGACGTTAACCTGGCTGTGGTTAACGAAAGTGATGTATAAAGTTGATAAAACTGCCAGCCAAGTAGAGACCAAAGGCATGTTTCGCAATCAACTAGCGCAGTTAGGAGCGATGTCTCGGGCCGAGAAAAGTGTCCTCGCAGTGTTTGCCTTAGCAGCGGTGAGTTGGGTGTTGCGCCCAGTGCTCGGTGATGTCACCGGGCTGGCGATATCAGATACCGGTATTGCTATTGCTGCGGCGTTACTACTGTTTATGTTACCGGCAGAAAAGCACTCTCAAGAGCGGGTTTTAGACTGGCAAAATGCGGCAAACGTGCCTTGGGGGATTTTGTTGCTATTTGGTGGCGGCTTGACCTTAGCGGCGCAGATAAAAAGTTCAGGCCTGGCTGATTACATCGCTAATCTGCTTAGTGGGGCCAGTGCTATGCCGTTGGTGATAAGCGTTCTCGTGGTGGCCGCGTTAATTACTTTCCTAACCGAGATCACCAGCAATACGGCGACTGCCGCCGGGTTTTTGCCTTTACTTGGGCCGGTGGCAGAGTCGATTACTGGTACACCCTTAGTCTGGGTGGTGCCCGCTGCGATTGCCGCCAGTTGCGCCTTTATGATGCCGGTGGCCACGCCACCGAACGCGATTGTATTTGGCTCGGGAGAGATAAAAATTACCGATATGATCCGTGCAGGCTTTGCTTTGAATATTATTGCTATTGTGCTGATCACGCTGGCAACTCTGGTGATAGCGCCGATGGTGCTTAACTTTTAATGGTTTTCTCAGGCAGCGCGGCCATAAATAACGCGCTGCCTGTGATTACGTAGCCAGTTATTTAGCGACCAACAGGGTTAAGCGCTTGTGCAGCTTGGCACTATCGAGTTTGCCATAATAGGCGATAAGGTCGGCTTTGTTATCGCCATTGATATCGGCATGGCTAATCTGTGCTGCGGATTGTGGCAAGGCTATATCTTGACTGCTTTTGCGGGAGAAGCCGCCGTCTTTGTTACCTAAGCGATAAATAAGCTCATCACTGTCCTCAGAAAGTAGTAAATCAAGAATGCCATCGCCACTAATATCGGCGAGTTTCACCAAGGGTTCGCTGGCGCGGCCTTTGCTGATACTAAAGCCCATTTCGGTTTCATAGTCCATGCTCGGCTGTTCCGGGTAGTGTCCTTGCGCATTTTGGCGATAGAGCAGCACGTCTTGGTCAATGCTACTTGCTAGCAGCGCAGAGACTACCTGCGAGACCCCTAACTCAAAACTGGATACCATCACTTCTTTGCGACCGTCACCATCAATGTCTTGCAGCTCAAGGCCAGTGAGCGTTCCTTCTGCACGCACTGTGGTATCGGCCTGCGCACCATAACGAAGCTCGCCATCAGCGGTGTTTTTGCCATAAAATATCTCGTAGTCGTTCTTTCTATCTAGCACACCGGAGCTTTGGGTATAGCGCACCACCATATCCACTATCGCATCGCCGTTAACGTCTTCAAAGCGCTCCAACTTACGGTAGTTGAGATCGCTTTGGTCCAAAGAGCGGCCATCATCATCGAGTTGATCCCACCAGTCGATGGCGTGAATATCCTCGCGAATGGCCACTGTTTGATGGCCAAAATGGCGCTTGGCAGCAGTGTAAATGTGCAGCTGCCCGGGGGTGAGATGAACAATATCCATGCGCTCATCGTTATTAATATCTAAGGTAAAGGTTTGTGCCGGAGTCACACTTAAGCCATCGCGAGTTAATACGTTTTGGCCGGTAATAGCCAATTTGGAGAGTTTGTGCGCTTTACCTTGCTGGCTAAACCACACCTGTAGCTCATTAAAGTTAGGCAGCATCACATCAGCACTTTCATCGCCATTAAAATCAAATATAAATGGCATGCGGCGCATAAAGTTACTGCGTTGAATTTGGAATATGGAGCTGACTTCGAGATAGGACAATAACCTTGGCTCTGAAGGGCCTTGTGGATACTGATAACGACCAACATGGTCTTTGGCGAGGAAATACAGGGTCTGTTTGCCCTGCGGGTCGTTGCCAATGTCATAGGCAAAATACTGCTCACCAATGGCAAAGCGGTCCACCTGGGTTAGTGTCCCGTCAACCAACGCCAGAACGGCCACTTGCTGTGCTTTGGCGCTGCTACGGCCGATAGCGATTATCTCTTTACCCGGATGAGGCGAAATATCGGCGCTAATAGGGGCCTGAGTAATGTTAAAGTCAACATCAAGATGGTGTTCACTAAAAGCGTCAGCCCATACTGGTTTGCTTAGCAAAAGCAGTGCGGCGATGGCACTTTTAATTGGCAAGTGTCTTCCTGTCACGTTAAACCTCATTATTGTTATGTATTGTCACTGGTATTTACCTTGGGGCCAGCGACTCACGCAAGTACAGGCCCAAGATGACTTCTTTACAGTGACATAACTTTTAATGCCTCGCCAACATTCAAATGTAAGCAAGTGTATAAACGCTAATTACGGGCAAGCACGGGCGGTGATAAGGTTTTGCATAATAGCCCAATACATAACACGGTAATAAAAGTGATCGCATTGGCCATTGCTTGCAGAGAATAATCTACACTTGCGTGCAATAACATAAATATAATGGCGGCGATTGCTCCGAATGCGAGCCCCTGATAAAGCCGCGTTCTGCGCTTTTTCATTACTTGTACCGAGACCCATAAGCAACCACCAATCGCCACTGCCAAGGCAATACTAGCAGGCCAACCAAGCTCAATTAAAAACTGCAGATAGTCATTGTGGGCGTTATCGTAATAGCCTGAGTAGGGTCCTTGCTGGACACTTGGAAATACAGTGTAGAAACTCCCCGCACCATGACCTAAAAAAGGGTGTTCGAACAGCAGTGTCCATGCGTCACGAAGCACTTCATCACGGCTTTCGAAAAGCAAAGCGGTGTTACTCAAACGTTCCTTCACTTGGGAAACCCCGAACAGTGCGCCAATAAGAATGAAATCAAGCACGAAAAAACTAAAAATTAACCATTTAAATTGCTTTGAGGGCTTGCGGTAAAAAAACAGGGCTAATAAACAGGCTAAGGCCAAGGCAATGAAAAAAGCAGCATTGCCCATGCGTGAACGGGTCAGGATAAGTGCGATGACCATAACCATTAATGCTAAGCGAATCATTAGTTTGGGGCTTAACCATACTTGGATCAGACGTTTAAAGCTGAGAGGATTTTGCCCGGTGCTTAGCTGAGCTATGATGAGCCCAACGCCTAAACTTAAAACCAAACCAAGGTAATTAGCTAAAAAGTTCTGGTAGGTGAAACTACCGAAGGCTTTATCGTTGCGCTGCCACTGTAAGACTAGGCTAGGTAAGTCAGGGCTTAACACCAAAATACAGGCATAACTTGCCTGCACCAACCCAGTTATCACCAATAACACGACCAGTGCCCGCAATCGTTGATAGCTAGTGCAGTAAGTAAGCAGCAAAACGGCGTAGAGGGTCAGTGCTACCGTGACCAGCAAAGCATGCCTGGTCGCACCGGGGCTGGCGCTCAGCTTTAGTACATCCTGCATAGCCACTACAAACACACAACTTAGCATGGGGATGATAAGCCAGCGGTGCGTCTTATTTATATTCCATAGCGGTTGTTGAGTTGTCACAGCATAAGCACAATGCAAAGCGCTGACTACAGCGATAGCTAGGCACAATAATGCACTGGCCCAAAGACGAAAGCCCCCTAATACAAAGGGGGCTATAAATAAGATGATGAGTAGCAGCGCAAAGATAGCACGTGAACCATGCGCTCTAAGGCGATTATCCGAGCTTTCGGATGTCTTCAGAGACAGGCTTAACACTGAAGAATCAACGCTTATTGGTTCGACTCAGAAATTCCGCCATCCCCGCCTGAACCACCGAGACCGACGATGGGGGATGGTGCGAAGTTTGGGGCAGTTGCCGGCCCTGCTGCAGTTGCTTGTGACACTAAGGTTGCATCCATATTGTTGGCAATAGCTAACGCGGTCACATTATCAGGGTTCATGCCAGCACTGAGCGCCGCTGCAACGATATTCATGGCCTCATCTGAGGTCACGCCCACGTGGACTAGGGCTCGGGAAAATAGCTCATTGGCTGCGCTGGTATCAGCCCCAACAGCAGTGATAGCAGAATTAACCAAAGCCGCATTTAATGCTGGGTAGCGGCTCATAAGTGCGGTAATTTGTTCACTGAGTGGCTGCCCTTGGTCGATAGCCTCAGTAATAATCGCATCGCTTTTAGCGGTCGCTTCGACAGCGTGCGCATTGCCTATCATCATGGCGCATATCATCCCTATGCACAGCACTAAACCGGTCTTTTTCATGATCTACTCCTTTATCGCTATAATGTTCGTGTTTGAAAGTTGAAGATAGCCTGTTCGGGGCCTTCTTCTAATTGCATCGGCGGCTTTATGTAGTTTCCTTGTAGACCGTCAAACTGCAGCTGCATAGCTTTGTCAAAGCTCACTGCGTTTTCGATATGACAGGCAATTGTTTTTATTCCAATTCCTGTGCAAGTGGTGACAATGGAGCGTAACAAAGCAAGTGCATCATCGTTCTGCTGTAAGTCCTTGGTATAGGCCGCATCCACCTTCACGTAATCTATATTGAGGTCACGCAGATACCTAAATGAGGTAAGGCTGGAACCAAAGTGCTCTATACACACTTTAATATTGAATGCTTTCAGTCGCGCCAACACATTCTTGGCCATGGCGATGTCGGCCAATAGGGTGGCTTCACCTATTTCTAACACCGTGTTGTGGCGTAAGCACCCGTAATGATGTGCCTGACGACACACCCAAGTAATAAAGTCTTCATTGTAAAACGCCTCTTTACTTAGGTTTACTGCAAGGGCTAACTCCGTATGAGTATTACGAAAGTTAATAAAAGCTTGGAATAGCTTTTTCTCTAACTCACACGCCAAGCCGAGGCGCTCAGCCATGGCGAATAGTTGTTGGTTATCAATAGACTTCCCTTGGTCGCTAATGCGCACAAAGGTCTCAAAATAATGAGCTTGCTGCTGTTGTTGTTTGCGAACGGGTTGAAATGAGTAACTAAAATTACCTTGCTCGATAATTCTCACAATGGTCTCTCGCCACTGGCTTTGCGATTGCACTAAATTGTGTGTTTGACACATTGCCGGCTTGTCAGGGCTTGCTGTTGAAATTGCGGTATCCAGTTCACTAAGTATACTGCCCACGGTACTGCAGCTGTTAACGGAGGCGATACTCAGATGTGCAAAGCCCTTCTCATAACGATGGTGTTGCTCTTTTTGAAGGCTGTGGTGCAAGCGCGATAATGTTTCAGCAACAAAGTCGCAAGGGTAGGGCATATGAATAGTGAATGTACCACCGCTAATGCGATAGATGTGGTAGTCACCTAGGTGGGCGAGGTAGCGTTTGATGACTTCCAACACCGCGAGCACGTAGGCGTCACCTTGACGGTAGTCATGATGTTCATTAATTAATTGCAGGCTAGGCAAGGTGACCATTGCCACGCTGTGGGTATGCTCATCTTGCAGCTGTTCAGTCACTGCGCTAAGTTGGTTATCAAAGGCGCGACGATTCCCCAACCCAGTTAACTCATCACGATATGCTTGGCGGTAGTAGGCATCGCTTTGTTTGGTTAACGCATCAAAGGTACGCTGAATACTTGTCACCATGTCATTCATCGCTTTTGTGACTGAGAACAGCTCTCGAGATTTCGGACTCGCGTTGTTTTGAACAAACTGTTTTTGGCCAATGCGTTGTGCCTGCTGTTCTACTTTGCGCAGTGGCCTGAATACCGAGCGCAGCACGAAATAAGCAAGACTTAGAGCAATCACTAAAATCATTGCTGAGCTGATTGCCGCTTGTTTCACCTGCTGCCAAAGCTCGATGTATGCAGCGCCTGGATGCGTGGTAACACTTAAAAAACCTCCCACTTTCCAACCACTATTGAGCTCCTTGGTGTAGGTCGGTGCTGTGAGCTGAAATAGGCGCATAAACCATGATGGCACCCCGTGTATTTCGGGGTTGTGATTGAGGTTAACAAGCGACTTATTTTGATCATCTTTAAGCTCTATCTGAGCATAGTAACCAGAGTCAAAAATAGCTTGAACCATGGTGCGTGCCACCATCATGTCGCGCTCATTTAAATAGGGTGAAATAGCCAGACCTAAACTGGTCGCGGTATCACGAGCGTGAGTCGCCATTTGTTGCTGATAAAAGGCTTGGGTTTGTTCGCTACTAAGCTTTAACTTCACTGCAAAAGTGATTATTCCCAGTAACACGATGAGGGCGTAGACTTGAGTTTGTAAACTCATCCTTGGTTTGTTCATTGACTTTTCACTCCTTGTTCGCTGATTCCTGTTCGATCTGCTTAATCAACTCCTCCCAAGCAGACACTCGACTGCCAGTGGCTTGGCCACTGAGGTTTTGCGCTTTAGCCAACCATAATCCTTGGCCATTGAAACTATAAATCGGTTTTAAATCTTCGCGTTCACTGGCTTTGACAATACGATTATCAAAATTATCAAGTACGTAAGGCTCATCATCTTGACCATCAAAATACAGCACTACCATATGTGGTTGATCAAGCGTTAAATGGCGCACATACATTAAGCGTAGCTGCTCATCGGGGATGCCTAAACTAACCAAGGTAAAAAACTTGGCGATGGCGTAATCTTCGCAATCACCGGCACCTTGGATCAGCAGTTGAGCCGGTGTGGCCCAATAGTCACTTTGATGCCACAGCGTTTCGTCACTTTGGTAGGCCACCACGTCATTAAAGAACTGGTTGACGCTCTGCAGCTGGCGCCATGCATCTGCATGTTGCTGCATAACAAGCATCTCTAGCCAGTGTTGGGCCCGCCTTGATGCGCTAATGTTCCCTTTATTTTGCACGTACTCAACGAGCTGCTGCGGCTGCAACAATTGTCCGTAGGTCAATGCAGCCGTGCAACTTAAGGCGACTGCGACAGCAAATCTTACTGCTGTTTTGATTCCGGTTACAATTTTGCAGTCCCTTATAAGTTTGCGTTCATTCCCAGAATGATATCACTTAAATGTACAACAGGTACACGCGAAATAAAAACTTAATCTAATTCTTTGGTGCTAGTTATTGAAATCTATTTGTTAACAAGTACAATGTTTAGTACTTATCGACTAGATGTGCAGTGCCAAGGACGGAGTGGGCTCACTGAGTGTTTTGCCACTCACACCGTTTTCAAAGGAAATATATATGAAAGTGCAAAAGGCGGTATTACCGGTCGCTGGTCTCGGAACACGTATGCTCCCAGCGACCAAAGCCATCCCTAAAGAGATGCTCCCATTAGTGGACAAACCCCTTATCCAGCATGTGGTCCGTGAAGCCGTTGAGGCGGGGATCAAGGAAATTGTGCTGGTGACTCATTCCTCAAAAAACTCGGTAGAGAATCACTTTGATACCAGCTTTGAGCTCGAAGCGACGTTGGAAAAACGAGTCAAACGTAGCTTGCTCGAAGAGGTGCGCAGCATTGTGCCAGACGATGTCACTATCATTTCAGTACGCCAAGCCAAGCCGCTAGGATTAGGCCATGCGGTATTAGCAGCGCGTCCGATCGTTGGTGAAAACCCGTTCGCGGTGTTACTGCCTGATGTGATTATTGATGAGTTTGCGTGTAATTTGCGCAGCGAAAACCTTGCGCAGATGATTGCACGTTATGAGCACAGTGAGCATTCGCAAATCATGGTTGAGCCTGTAGCGGCCACTGATGTTGACAAATATGGCATCGTTGACATTGACGGTAAGACTATTCACGCGGGTGACAGCGCTGTTATTCGTGACATGGTAGAGAAACCCTCACAGCAACAAGCGCCAAGCCGTTTGGCGATAACCGGCCGTTATGTGCTCAGTGCGCAAACGTGGGAACTGCTCGAACACACGCCCCCAGGAGCCGGTGGCGAAATCCAATTAACCGATGCCCTACATCAGCTTCGCCAACTTCAAACCGTGGAGGCATTCCATTTGAAGGGTCGCTCTCATGACTGTGGCTCTAAACTCGGATACATGATTGCCAATGTGCACTATGCCATGCGCAGCCAACAGTTTGGCAGCGAATTTCAAGCTGCACTGGAAAGCATGTTAGCTATCGAGCAAGCCAAGCACAGTGCCAGCGCATCGGCATAACACCTGTTAAGCGAATTAAAAAATTAGAGGATTTATATGGCCACTAAGGTACTGAGTGTATTTGGTACACGTCCTGAGGCAATCAAAATGGCGCCGGTAGTGAAAACCTTGGCGAATGACTCTCGCTTTGAAGCGCGAGTGTGTATCACGGCACAACACCGAGAAATGCTCGATCAAGTTATGGCCCTTTTTGCCATTAAAGCCGACTATGATCTCGACATTATGCAAAAAGGGCAGTCACTCAATGATGTGACATGTCGCATTTTGCAGGGCTTAGCTCCTGTGCTTGATGAATTTAAACCCGATATCGTCTTAGTGCATGGTGATACCGCCACCACCTTTGCGGCGAGTTTGGCGGCGTTCTATCAGCAAATTCCCGTTGGTCATGTAGAGGCAGGGCTGCGCACCGGGAATTTATATTCGCCGTGGCCTGAGGAGGCGAACCGTAAGCTTACAGGCGCATTGACACAGCTGCACTTTGCGCCAACAGACACTTCAAAGAACAACTTGCTGAAGGAAAATATTGACCCGAGCAACGTGCACGTAACCGGTAATACGGTGATTGATGCGTTGCTGGATGTTGTCGATAAGGTCAATACCGAGCCAAGTCTTAGCGAACAGTTGCAGCAGCAATTGGCTTTGGCCGCAGACGAGAAAGTGATTTTAGTGACCGGGCATCGCCGAGAAAGTTTCGGTGGCGGCTTCGAGCGTATTTGTCAGGCATTGGCGCGTATTGCTAAGCGCTTTCCACAAAGCCGGATTGTTTATCCTATGCACATGAATCCGCAAGTGCGTGAGCCGGTTAATCGTCTGCTCCAAGGCTTGGAAAATATCTCACTTATTGAGCCATTGGATTACCTTCCCTTTGTTTATTTAATGAATCGTGCGCACCTTATTGTAACTGACTCTGGCGGCGTGCAAGAAGAAGCGCCAAGCCTTGGGAAACCTGTATTAGTTATGCGTGATACCACCGAACGCCCAGAAGCGGTGGCGGCGGGCACAGTCGAGCTGGTAGGCACTGATGAGCAAACCATTTTCACTGCCGTTGAACGTTTAATGACTGATGAGCAGGCCTACCAGCGCATGAGCCGTGCTCATAACCCCTACGGTGATGGTCAAGCCAGTCAACGTATTGCCGATGCCATCGGCGCTCACTTTCATGCCCAATAAGGATAGTTACTATGAATTTTGAAACAGTTTCAGTTATCGGTTTGGGCTATATTGGCCTGCCTACCGCCGCCGTTGTTGCCTCGCGTGGCATTAATGTCATTGGCGTTGATGTAAATCAGCAAGCAGTGGATACCATTAATGAAGGAAAAATCCACATCGTTGAGCCTGATTTAGACATTGTGGTACGCGGTGTGGTTGCCACCGGTAATCTGCGTGCGACGACCGAAGCTCAGCGAGCGGATGCGTTTATGGTCGCGGTGCCCACTCCCTTTAAAGACAATGACAGTGGACCAGTGGAGGCCGATTTAAGTTATATCCAAAGTGCGGCCAAAGCCATTGCGCCAGTGTTGGAAAAAGGCAATCTAGTGGTTCTTGAATCGACCTCCCCGGTTGGGGCCACCGAACAACTCGCTGCTTGGTTAAGCGAAGCGCGTCCAGATTTGAGCTTTCCACAGCAAGTGGGTGACAACGCAGATATTAAAATCGCCCATTGTCCAGAGCGTGTACTACCTGGCTATGTACTACAGGAGCTAGTTTCCAATGACCGCGTCATTGGTGGTATGTCGCAAGCGTGCTCAAAACGTGCGGTAGAGCTGTATGAAAACTTTGTTCGCGGCGAGTGTATTATCACTAATGCACGCACCGCAGAAATGGCTAAGTTAACCGAAAACTCTTTCCGCGATGTGAATATCGCCTTTGCCAACGAATTATCGTTGATCTGTGACAAGCTAAAAATCAACGTGTGGGAACTCATTCGCTTGGCCAATCGCCACCCCCGCGTCAATATCCTTAATCCCGGTCCAGGGGTGGGGGGTCACTGTATCGCAGTCGACCCTTGGTTTATTGTTAGCAGTGCTCCCGAGCAGGCAAAGCTGATTAAACAAGCGCGCTTGGTCAATGACGGCAAGCCAAGCTATGTGGTTGAGCAAATAAAGCAAGCGGCGGATGAGTTTAAGCGCCCGGTTATTGCTTGCCTTGGTCTGTCATTTAAGGCTGATATAGACGATTTACGTGAAAGCCCCGCTTTAGACATTGTCAGTGACTTAGCGCAACAACAAATCGGTGCCGTATTGGCTGTTGAACCGAACATCGATGAGCTTCCTAGTCACCTTGGTGCCCAAGGGGTTGAACTGACCTCCTTGGAGCTGGCGCTAGAGCTTGCAAATATCGTCGTTGTACTGGTTGATCATAAGCAATTTAAAAATGCCGACAAAACCGAGTTTGCCCGTAAAGTGGTGATTGATACCCGAGGTGTGTTGGCGTGATGACACCTAAGCAGCTCATTAAGGCCGATTTATATCGGCAAACCGGGCGGGTTTCTAGGGGGTTACTGATCAAGCATTTATTAGTGAACCCCTCGTTCAACTATGTGTTTTGGTTTCGCTTGTGCCGTGCTCGCAGCGCACTGGTGCGCGGCTTTGCGCGGTTGATGCATAAACATTTGTCAGTACGGTATCAGATTCAGTTACCCAAGGAAGTGCAGGTCGGGCCTGGACTGTACTTAGGTCACGGCACCGGCATTATTGTTAATGCCAGCGCCAAAATTGGCGCTAACTGTAATTTAAGCCCTTATACCGTTATTGGTTCAAACCATGGTCGCGCAGCGCATATTGGTGACAATGTATACATTGGACCACACACCAGTGTGGTTGAACACGTACACATTGGCGATGGTGCTCAAGTAGGAGCGGGAGCTGTGGTGATCAAGGATGTACCTGCTCATGCCACCGTTGTCGGAAACCCAGCTAAAGTGGTGCGCGAACATGGTGAGGCAACCTATATTGCAAATCCAGTGCAGGTTAATTCATGACCCAAGTAATGATTGTTGCACCGTTAAGCACCATTGAATGGGGCAGCGATAACGCTGGGGGCGTCGATAGTGTGTGCCAGCAGTTACTACAAGCACTCATAGCGACGCCAACGCCCGGGTGTCAGTACGAAGTGCTCGCGTTGAAAGTTGGTCAGTCTTCAGCAGAGTATTTCACGCGTTATCGCCTAAGCGAACAAGTGCATGTGACCTTTGTTCCTAGCAAGGGCAAGATCGCGGGTGTGCCAGTGCCTGGAGTGATTTATCAGTGCTGGCAAGTGCGCAAGTTTTTCCGGGCGCACCGTGCGGATGTGGTGCACAGTCATTATTGGTCGCTGTTGCTTGGCGTGCCCAAGCACATTGCGAAAATGGTGACAGTGCATTCGTTCGGAAAGTTAGGGCGTAAGTCAGTGTCCATGCTCAATGACTTGCTCTATGAGCGTATTCTGCCGAGCTTGTCACGCCATAGGGCGAATAAAGTTACCTGTGTAGGCGAGCAGCTACGACTGTGTATTGCCCAGCAAACGGGAATAAATGCAGAGGTCGTAGCAAATCCCATTAATCCCACTTTTTTTGTAGTAAATACAGCGTCAATAGAGAAGTTTAACACCCCCACCTTAGTGACCTGTGCAATGATCCACCGGAAAAAAGGCATTCATGTCGCTATTGATATTGTGGCGAAGCTAAATCAAAGCCGTGTGGTGAATTTGTGCATTATCGGCCCGGTACGTGATCATGACTATAAAGCAGAGTTAGACGCTCAAATCGAGCGACTTGGGATCTCGACTAACGTGCAATTTACCGGTGCCTTATCAATGTCTGAAGTGGCGCAGCATTATGGCAAAGCACATGTGGGCTTGTTTTGTTCACAAGAGGAAACTTTTGGCTTGGCCCCTTTGGAAATGATCGCTGCTGGCCTTAACGTGGTCTCTACGCGCGTGGGTGTATTGGCTGAGCAGCCACAGTTATTCATCAGTGCGGGGGGCGCCTTTATCGATAGCAATGATATCGACGCTGCGGTGCAAAAGGTTACTCAGGTGCTCGAGGGACGGGGCAGTGCTGAGCCTCAGCTCATTGCCGACGCTTTTTCGGCGCAACGAGTCAATGCCCAGTATCAGCAGTTGTACAAGGAGCTAGCGGGTGTTTAATAAGTTACTCAGCTACGCCCCAGTACAGATATTTTCAGCATTGAGTGTGTTTGCGCTCATAGCCATACAAACTCGGTTTCTCGCGGTAAGCGAATACGGTCTTTTGGCAGTACTGCTGGTGATCATGGAAAGCACACGCTCTATGTTTGCGCAGTGGATTAACACTGCACTGCTACGCTTTTACCCCAGTGCACAAAGTCCAGAGCGTGAACAACTTTTGTGTCTCAGTAGCTCGTTGTTATGGTTATTTGCAGCGGTAGCGGTACTGGTTGTAGCTTTATGCTTGTGGGTGTTTTCGCTGTTTTCATGGAGCAATATGCTTTGGGTTGCTCTGCTGTTCGTTGCCAAAGGAACATACACCTACTACCTTGAGCGCGCTCGAGTGTGTGAGCAAGTTAATCGTTATCGTTATGCGGCCTTGACCCAAGCGGTGTTATCCGTGGTGCTTACCTTAGGTTGCCTGTGGCTTGATGGTGCCCTGAATAGCGCCTTAATTGCTTTGGTAGCGAGTAACGCCATCGCCTTGTTATTTACTTTGCGTAGAAATCCTCAAGGACATAAGGGCACACCGGAGCTGCGCCGAGAGTTTCTGCACTATGGTTTGCCTTTTATGTTTACCGGTGCCCTCGGAGTATTGGCAACACGCAGTGACCGTATCGTCATTGCTCAGCTTACCTCGTTAGAGCAAGCGGGGCTCTACGCTGGCATAGCCAACCTGTTAGTGGGCTTAATGGCACTGGTGTTTATGGTCGTGGCTTTGCCGTTGTATCCAGAGCTGACCAAACTCACTGACAAACCGCAGCAATTGCGTCAGGCTCATAGCCGCTATGGTGGGTATTTGTGTGCGTTAGCGATACCGGCGCTTACCGGGCTGTGTTTACTGGCACAGCCACTGATCACTGTGTTTTTAGGTGAGCGCTATCAGCAGCTAGATTTACGCGTATTTTATGCTATTGCCGCCGCCACCTTTATTTTGAATCTACGCGGCCACTATTTAGACCATGGCTTACAGTTTAGGTTGCGCACTCAATGGCTACCGCTTATCACTGCTGTAGGCTTTGCCTTGCAGCTCGCTTTAGCATTTACATGGGTACCCAAGCTAGGTGCGTTAGGTGCAGCATTGGCGTTGCTTATTGCTATGTGTGTTGCAGCCTTGCTGTCGTTGATAACTGGGCGTTATTACCGTTACCACTTTACCTGGCCAGCACAGCTTTATAAAACGCTACTGGCGACAACGGTGATGGGCACAGTGCTTTATACATTGTTGAGCACCCTTGTATCACTTGCGCCTTGGCAGCAGCTTGTTATTGGTGTACTGGCAGGGATCACGACCTATGTGCTGATGCACTGGTTACTCAATACTTTCGCTATACGTAGCCAAAGCCTCAACTGGAGGCGGCGCAGTGTCTGAGATTAAATTAGCAAAATACCTACAATTAGCCTTATTCAGTGCAGTGGTACTCGGTGGCTACCTGCTTGAAAACCTCGGTATCGCCTATGTATCAGAAGGCGGCTCGCCGGTGGTTAAAATACACCTTTATGCATACATTTTACTGGCGTTATTTGGGTTATTGGTGTTGAGCAGAGGCATGGCAGCAAGTGTTGCTGAATTAGGTCAGTTAGCGTCTATTTGGTGGTGGTCATTTATCGCTCTAAGCGCTGTTATCGTCTATGGCCTAGCCACACAAGGCACGTCAGGCATGGCCTATATGGTTAATACCTTTTTAGCGCCATTGTTGTTGTTAGTACTACTAGCGCAATTATCACACTCGCAGTTGCAGCGTATTTTGGTGCTACTTGCTTACTTGTTGCTGTTTAATTCCTTACTTGCCGTGGGGGAGTACGTATTAAATACTCGTATAGTAAGCGTTGAGTTTGACTCCTTTGCTTTTTTTCGCTCAACCGCATTGATGACGCACCCCCTGAACAATGCCCTGATCACCGTGGCTTTAGCCTTGTTGCTCTGCTCCTACACTCGACTCCCGGCTTTTGCTTATATCGGGCTCGTGATCTTGGCGCTGTTTGCTTTTGGTGGGCGGGCAGCGTTAGCACTCTTTTGCCTTGGCGCCTTAGTGTGTGCCGTGCCCGCATTGTGGCGATTTTTAACCCGTGGTGTGGCCGTTGACAGGCGGTACCTAGCGGTACTTATGATGCTCGGCTATTTCGCCTTTATTGCTTTTATTGTGGTGCTTATTGAGTCGGGGATCACCGAACGTATCGCTTCGAAAATGTATATCGATCACAGTGCTACAGCGCGTTTAGATGTGTTTTATCTGCTTGAGCAGTTGAGCCCAAAAGAGTGGGTGTTCGGCGCCTCAGCGAGTTTGATGGCGGCTATCGAGTTTTATATTGATATCTCGGTTATTGAAAACTACCTCGTAGGATGGATTTTTAATTTTGGCTTGATTGGGGCTGTGCCGCTTTTTATCGCCGCTTTCTTGCCCCTAGGTTATTTCTTTTATCACGGGAACTTAGTCAGCCGTACCGCGATTGGCGTGTTTATGGTTGTGGGGGTAACCAATAACTCATTAACAACAAAAACACCGGTATTGTTACTACTTTACTGTGCCTTGTTCTGTGCTTTAAAACTTCAACAAAAAGCCCAACAATCCATTCGGGCCCAAGGAGCTCCACATGCTTGCGCGACTTAAGTCATCGTCTATTTATGCCCATTTACGGCAAATAAAGTACCGTCGCCAACGTCAGGCTTTAAACGCGCAACCTAAAACCACGCTGGCGCAGATGCGAGCGGTGTTGCTTGACGATTTGCACATAGCGCAAGGGGATGCATTGTTAGTGCACTGTGGTTTTGGGTTTTTGCATGCTGATTTTACTCCCCAGCAATTGCTCGAGCTACTAAAGCAAATTGTCGGCCCTACAGGGACCTTGGCCATGCCATTTTACCCGCCAGGGTTGTCGCAAGATTGGCTAAAGGCCGGGCGTATTTTTGATAGCGCACATGTGCGCTGTGGCACCGGGGTATTGGCGCAAACTCTAGCTGATGATGAGCACAGTCACATCAGCATCCACCCTATCAAAGCCGTTGTCGCTTGGGGCCAGCACAGCCGACTAATTACCGCTCAACACCAGCGCAGCCAGACGCCTTATGATGCACATAGCCCTTATTATTTGCTGGCACAATTGGAGCACTCCAAGTCCATCGGTTTGGGAGTACGTAATTGTTCGATGGTGCACTGCGCTGAAGACCTGTACGAGCAAGACATGGGGTATCTCTATGGTGACAAGCCCTTTGCAGCCACGGTGATTAATGAAGGCAAACAACATAGCGTAACCACTTTTGTGCATGACATTCGCGAGCCGCTGATGGAGTCGAGCACATTTTTTGATTTGCATTGTCCCCAATTGGTTACCTTAAGTCAGCGTTTAGTTTCGCCTTGTTATGCTATCGACAACTCTAAACTGTTGCCGCAATGCCAGCAGCTATTCGCGCAAAACATCTCAAGGAAGAAGAGCCAATGAAGTACATTTTGACGTTTGATTATGAGTTGTTTGGCAGTGGCAAGGGCGATGTGCTTAAGCACTTGGTCACGCCTACAGACAAAATGCTCAAAACCATGCAACGTTTGGGAATACGCGCTACTTTTTTCATCGAATATCTTGAGCTCGAAGCGATTTTTAAAGAGGCCGACAGCGGCAACCCTGTTTTTATCGACGATGCCAAGCATATTAAAGCCCAGCTCGAGCGTATGGTGTCTCTAGGTCACGACTTACAATTACACCTGCACCCTCAATGGTATCAAGCACAGTACCGTCAAGGACAATGGCAGCTCAACTTTGACTGGTGGCGATTTTCTGCCTTGCCTTATCGCACCAGTGCTGATGGCACCCCAGGTCAGCTTGATTTATTGCTCGCCGGTAAAGCCTTTCTGGAAGCATTAATTCAGCCCCTCAACAGCGAATATCGTTGTCATGCCTTTCGTGCCGGTGGCTACAATATCGGCTTTAATTCGCAGAGTGTGAAAGCACTAAGCGCAGCAGGCTTTGATACAGAATCATCTTTGTGCCCGGGCTTTTATGCCAATAAGGCCTTGTGTCAATACGACTATACCGACTGTGATTCATTCTTACCTCATCCTATGCACGGCAGTGATGAACCTACACAAGTCATCGAGTACCCGTTGCTTACGCTGCGCAGCTCGTTACCAGGAAAAATCTCTCTGGCGCGTCTATACACGCGGTTAGTTAATAAAAAATTAAAGCGCATTGGTTATCAGCGTAGCGTTAAGCCGGCTGCCCCTTTGCAGCCACACAAATTGACAAACAGTAACTTCGATGTGTGTCTAAGTAGCCGAGCACAAGTACAGCGATTTTTAGCTTTGGCGCAGCAAAAGTGCTTGTCTACCACCGTACTTATTGGACATGCCAAAGACTATTCATGGTTTTCTCCTTTTGCATACACGCTTAAACGAGCACAGCGTCAAGGTCAATTTATCACTCTCTCAGATGCGCGGGGGACGGTGTAAATGTATACCTCTCGTATGTACAAGCGCAGTCCGATTTGGCTGCAAAATGTGTTGGCCTCGGTCTATGGTGGTTTGCGTCAGAAGCTGCGGGATAACCGACACACTCGCTCGCTAACAGCGCAGCTTGAACAGTTGCAATACGATGCGCACAAATGCGATGCCTATCGCCAAGCGCGGCTTAAAAAGATGCTTACACACGCGGCTCGCCGAGTCCCTTTTTATCGCGATAAAGGCACTGATTTAGGGCAATACAGTGTGATTGATAAAGCCACTGTCAAAGCTCAGCACCGTGATTTTCTAGACTCTGAACATCAAGGGGTCAAGATCAAAGGGGCAACCAGTGGTACCACAGGCAGTCCTTTAGTGATTTACCAATCGAAAGAATCGGTCATGCGTGAGCGAGCTTTTACTAATCGCCACCGACAGTGGGCGGGGTATCAAAAAGGAGATAAGCGAGCGTGGCTTCGTGGAGATATGATCGTCCCAAGTGAGCAACGAAAGGCGCCGTTTTGGCGTTATTCGTGGTTCGAAGATATGATCATGCTGTCTTCCTTTCATTTAACCACAGCTAATATGGCGAGCTACATCGACGCCATGGTCGAGTTTGGTGTCGATGTTATCCAAGCCTACCCGTCGTCGATTGTCAGCTTGGCAAAATATTTACAAAGTTGTGATACCTACTACCCCGCGCCATTAAAGTCAGTCATCACTTCATCAGAATCTTTAAGCGCCGAAGACAGAGCCCTGATTGAGTCACGCTTTAAGTGCAAAGTATTTGATTGGTATGGTCTATTTGAGCGTGTTGCAGCGATAGCCAATTGTGAGCATGGTAACTATCACCTTCTCAACGATTACGCTGAAGTTGAGCTGCACCATATCGATGGTAATCGTTATGAACTGATCGGTAGCAACCTTAACAACTCTTTATTTCCACTCATTCGCTATCGCACGGGCGATTTTGTCCAGCTTAGCGATGAACAAAGCTGTCCCTGTGGTCGTCATTATCCTGTTATCAGCGCCATTGAGGGCCGCCAAGGGGATTACTTGGTGGCTGAACAAGGGCAGAAGGTTTACGTGCTTAACCATATTCCCAAAGGGGTTGACGGCTTACTGGGGTGTCAGTTTGTGCAACACCGCCCAGGCGCGCTCGAGGTTAGAGTGCAAATAGATGATAGGCGCTTTGATGAGCACCAGCGCCAGCAATTAATAAGCAATACCAAGGAGCGCTTGGGTCAAAGCATGCAGGTGAAAGTAACACCGGTATCGCAACTAGAAAAAACCGCATCGGGCAAGGTACGCCAAGCGCTTTGTAGCATTGAGGAATGAGGATGAAACAGTACAAAAACATTACGTTAGCCACCGCGCGAGGCGGCCAAGGCGGTATAGCTACGGTCTTGCATACGTTGGAATCTTCGGGGTTTTTCTCCCGCTGGCATGTAAAGCATATCGCCACCCATCAGCGTGACACGTCAAAGTTGGGCCTAAAACGGCTGTTTACTTTTCTCTTCGCCTATATCCAAACAGCGTGGACTCTATTGAGCTCCCGTGTGGCGGTGGCGCATATTCATATGGCATCGCGGGGCAGTTATCAACGCAAATCGCTGCTTATTAGATTGCTAAAACGCTTTCGAGTGAAGGTTGTATTGCATTTGCATGGCGCCGAATTTCGTGAATTCTTCGAAAACGAATGTGACGCCCAAAAACAAGCCCATATTCGTCATACCTACGAGCTCGCAGATAAGGTGATTGTGCTCTCCACACAGTGGCAAAGCTGGGTTGAGAGCTTAGTTAATGACCCCAGTAAAGTGCAAGTGATATACAACGCCGTGGACTCTTTGCAATTAGGGACTGAGCGCACCGAGCCTGGATTGATTCTATTTTTGGGCCGTCTAGGCCAGCGCAAAGGGGTTGGAGATTTAATTACGGCATTTGCTGAGGTAAAAAAACAGTGTCCTAACGCACGCTTAGCACTCGGTGGCGATGGTGATATGGCCATCTTTAAAGCTCAGGTTGCTGAATTAGGGTTAGAGCAGGATGTTAGCTTTTTAGGGTGGATCAGTGGTGAGCAAAAGCTCGACTATCTTGCTCGAGCGGATATTTATTGCCTGCCTAGCTACAACGAAGGCTTCCCTATGGGTGTGCTCGAGGCCATGTCTGCGCAAAAAGTCGTGGTCGCCTCCAATGCCGGAGGCATACCTGACGCCTTGCAACATCAACATAGCGGTTTGATGTGTCCTGCCGGTGACGTTAAAGCGTTGGCCCAGTTGCTCATCAATGCCATTGGCGATCGTGGCCTTAACGCGCGATTAGCCGCTAATGCGAAACAACGCTTTGAAGACAACTTTTCCAAGCAGGCGGTGATCCCGCAGTTAGACGCCCTGTACCGGGAGCTACACGATGAACACTAAGACTGCTAATACACTGGCTCAGCAAACCTTAAATTTAGCGCAAGCGGATGATTATGCCGGCTATGACCCTTTTGATGGCCTGAACAGTCGACTGTTTTCTGTTGCTCCTATATTGCGCAAGGGCGTATTTGGGCTGGCATGGACGCAGCTGTTCAAACGCTCGCCCATCAACTTCAGGCCCTTATGCTTGGTGCCCAAGAAACGCAACCCCAAAGGCGTGGCATTATTTATCTTAGGCTTGGTGAATGATTATCAGCGCAGTGGTGAGCAAAAGTACGTGCATGAAGCACAACGTTTAGCGGACTGGTTACTGACGCAGAAATGCGATGAGCAGCAGTGGGGAGCGCCTTGCTGGGGGTATCACTTTGACTGGAATGCCCGGGCGTTTTATGTGCCCAAAGGCAAGCCCAATGTGATCACCACCCTGTATGTTGCCAAAGCCTTACATGCTTTTGGGCAAGTGACGAAGCAAGATAAGTATACACAGTGTGCAATGCAAAGCGCCCACTTTATGGTAAACCATTTATATACGCAGACCACGGACGAACAGGGGCGAGAGCAATGCTATTTTGCCTATATTCCAGGTGAGTCGGCATTCGTACACAATGCCAGTTTGTGGGCTGCGGCTTGGGTGGCCACCTTCGCTGCGTACTATGATGACAGCTTATACGGCGACTTAGCCTTGCAGGTTGCGCGACAATCAGTACAAGCACAAAATGAGCAGGGTGCGTGGGTCTATGGAACACGTCATCATCATCAGTTCATTGACGGCTTTCACACCGGGTATAACCTCGAGGCGCTGGATATTGTGCGTTCGCAATTGCAAACGACAGAGTTTGACGCGGCGATAGAACGTGGTCTGCAGTTTTATACTGAGCACTTGTTTGATAGCCAAGGCACGGCGAAGTACTATCACGATAATCCCTACCCACTGGATATGCACAGCGTCTGCCAGGCGCTATTAACTTTGCTAAAGGTGAACCCCAATGCCGAGCAACTGGCATTGGCGGATAAAATACTGGCCCGCAGCGTGGATTTGCTCTACGAGCAGCGCAGTGGCCGTTTTGTGTATCAAAAAGGCAAACGCTACACCAATAAAGTCAATTATATGCGTTGGACCCAGGCCTGGGTGTATTACAGCTTTAGTGAATTGGCGCTTGTGCAGCAGCGTACCCGCGTTGAGCAGGAGGCCGCGTGAGGCTTGCTGGGATTGACGCAATGCGCTCACTGGCGATTATTTTGGTCGTCGCGCAGCACACCTCATTGATGGGCGACGACAAAACTGCCGTTGACTATCTATATAAAAATTTGGTCGCTAACTCATCGGTATTCTTTGTCGCTTTGTCCGCTTTTTTAGCGGCGCATATCAGCTGGCCGAAGCAGCGCTGGACTGATTTTATGCGCAAGAAAGAGGCGCTGTTGATTCCACCTTTTGTGTGCATCTCTTTATTGGCGCTTACCAAAGCGTATTCTAAATGCACCTTAAGTTTGTACTGCCAAGATTATCAGCTTATAGAGGTGGGCTTAGGGGGAGCGTTATTCCCGCTTTGGTATGTGCCTTTTATTATGGTGATGTTCTCGCTTACGCCAATGCTCAAACTGTATCATGCTCAGTCGCTGTGGTTGCAGGCCCTAGTGTTAATCCCCTTATGCTACCTCTCCATGCGTATTGGGCGTCCGCAAGAGCTGACCCATCTCGCACATAATTTACTCTACTTTTTGCCTGCTTTTTTACTGGGTTTGAGCTGTGAAAAGCTGCAGCGCTGTCGACCAGTATCGAGAGCATTGATAGTCAGCTTAGCTGTGGCTGCTATTGGCGTATGGCTCTATCAAAGCCTGCACTTACAGCAGTTTGGCAATGCCCACCATCCACGCTTAGGGTTGTATGCTGTTGATTGGCTGTTTGTGCAAAAAGCGATGCTCAGTTGCGTGTTGTTATTGTTATTAAGCAATTTGCGCGTAGAGCAGTGGTTGCAACGACACCCCAGTTTACTCAAGCCGCTGTCACAATTGGCGATGATGAGCTTTGGCATCTTCTTTATTCACGGCTTGTTTACCTACGAGTTGTATCTACTTACCAAACCCTTGGCACACATTAGCTATGTACTTAGCTCCGTGGTCGCAATGGCGCTGTGTCTTGCGCTTGCGTGCGGTGCGCTCACTATTGGCCAACGGCTTATCGGCAAGCGATACAGTCGCTATATTGCCGGATATTAAGGAGAAATCATGAAAAGAATTCAATTTTTAAATGCCCCTATGGATAGCGCCACAATGACGGAGACGGTAACGGTGATCCGCGATCATATTAAGGGCGGGCACTTTCTTCAGCACGTGGTGGTTAATGTCGCCAAATTAGTCAATATGCAACGTGATGCTGAACTCGCTGACTCAGTCAAAGCTTGCGACATCATTAATATCGATGGCATGGGTGTGGTGTGGGGAGCAAGAGCCTGTGGTCATGACATACCAGAGCGCGTCGCTGGCGTTGACCTGTTCCATGAGCTACTGGCAATGAGCGCCGAGCAACAATTCAGTGTGTTTTTACTTGGCGCGAAACCCGAAGTGGTGGCTCGTACAGCTGAGGTGGTGCAAAAGCAAAATCCGCAATTAAACATAGCGGGATATCACCATGGCTATTTTTGGGATGATGAGCAGGCAGTGGTTGAGAAAATCAAGGCATCCGGTGCACAGCTACTTTTTGTGGCCATCACCTCGCCGAAAAAAGAGAACTTTATCAACCGCTGGCAAGACCAGCTCGGGGTCAACTTTGTTATGGGCGTTGGCGGCACTTTTGACGTTGTTGCCGGTAAGGTAAAGCGGGCGCCAAAGTGGATGCAAAATGCGGGGTTGGAATGGCTATATCGCGTTTTGCAAGAACCCGGAAGAATGTGGAAGCGCTACCTTCTTACCAATAGCCGCTTCGCTTATTTGTTAATGAAAGAGCGCATGACAAATAGATGACAGCGCTTATAGTTAACCCGTTGTTCATGGTTAAATGTTTATTATAGACAGGTTAGTTAAATCTATTTTACTTGGTGGGATTGTGGATTATAATTTCACCTGTTACTAGGATGGCTGAATTTAAGCTTGGAGCACCCATGACCAGCGATAAAACATTTAAAAATAACCCAACCTCCAGCGGTGTTTTCTACCGCTTGATGGATTTGTTTTCGATCACTGCCGGGCTCTTTATAGCCGCTGCTATACGTGGCGTTGAGCTGAATCAGCATTACCTGGTAGCATTTCTTATCTTGATGATTTGTTACCTCTACACAGCGGAAGTTTTTAACGTCTATCGCAGTTGGCGAGCAGGTAAGTTTCAGCATATGGTGAGTTGGTCTTGGCTCTCTTTAGTTATTGCAAGTGGTGCATTATTCATCTTCGCTTTTGGTTTTAAGTTTAGTGAAAATTTGTCACGTTTAACTTTGTTTATTTGGTTTCTTAGTTCATTTATATTTCTGTTTAGTTGGCGGTTGTTTATTCGTTTATATAAAGTAAATAAACGAAAGCTTGGTTTTAGCTTAAAACGAGTCGCTATTATTGGCGCGACCGAGTCAGGGGCCAATTTATTTAGGGAAATAAGTCAGCATGATGAGCTGGGCTTTGATTTTGTGGGCTTTTTTGAAGACCGCCAACCAGATAGAGTATTCGAGCAGTTGCATTTCCATGTTCAAGGAGCAATTTGTGAGGCCGTCAACGCTGCTCGTCGCGGTGAAGTCGACGTTCTGTTCATTGCTCTGCCGATGAAAGCCGACAAGCGTATTGCCGATATCTTGCGGCAACTTGGGGATACCACTGTTGACGTCCACTTTGTCCCTGACTTTTTACTCTCGAACTTGATTCATGCGCGCATCGACCACGTCGGTGGGTTTGATACCCTAAGCGTGTTTGAGTCGCCTTATTTAGGTGCGCGAGAATTTATCAAACGCTCGGAAGATATCGTCGTCGCAGCGTTAATCCTATTGCTCATCTCACCACTGCTTATCGCTATAGCAATTGCAATTAAATTAACCTCTGCAGGGCCGGTATTGTTTGTACAAGACCGATATGGCCTCGGCGGCGAGCGTATTCGGGTTTGGAAGTTCCGTTCAATGAAAGTAATGGAAAACGATGCTGTGGTGCGTCAAGCGACGAAAAACGACGCACGCATTACCCCCATCGGTGGGTTTTTGAGGCGCACCAGTTTGGACGAATTACCGCAGTTTTTTAATGTTTTATTCGGCGATATGTCCATTGTCGGCCCTCGTCCGCATGCTGTGGCACATAACGAGGAATATCGTAAGAAAGTCGAGTTTTATATGATCCGCCACAAGGTTAAACCAGGGATCACTGGTTGGGCACAAATTAATGGCTGGCGCGGTGAGACAGACACCTTAGAGAAAATGGAAAAGCGGGTGGAGTTCGATCTCCAATACATTAAAAGTTGGTCTTTGTGGTTTGATATAAAAATTATATTTATGACTATTTTCAAAGGCTTCGTTGGAAAAAATGCGTATTAATATCAGGGAGTGGATAATGAGAAAGTCGATGCTGGCAGCAGCGTTATTGAGTGCGACAACAGCCCATGCAGCGATGCCAAAGCCAGGCAGCTATATCACCCAAAATGGCCTTGAATTAACGCCCAAGCTCAGTGTTGGCGCGATGTACGATGATAATATTTTCAGTACGCCCGACAATGAACAAAGCAGTATGATTTACACTGCCACGCCAGAGCTCGAGATGGCGTATGATGACGGCATTAACCGTCATCAGCTTACTACACGGTTAAGTTCAGCGGCCTATATTCAAAGTAGTGCAGACAATTATACCGATGGTCATATTGGTTACTTGTCTCACTTTGAACCGTCACGACGTCATCGCTTCAATGTGCGTGTTGACGCCGATTGGAATGTTGAGCGCCGTGGTGAAGGTCTGTCTGAAGGACAACCTAATGCCTTTGCTGAGCCGCTTACTTACGAGCAGCAAAATTACCACGCCGACTATGAGTTTGGCGCACAAACAGCGATGTACCGTGTTAAGTTTGATGCGGGCTATTACAACAAAAACTACACGCGTTTTGAGACCATTACGCAGTATCGTGACTACGACAAAGCAAATTTCGGCGCCACACTTTACTTTAATTCACAATCACGCTCAGATGTGTTCGTCTCCGTACATCAAAACAACTATCGCTACGATATTGTTGACATCAATGGTGTCACTCGCGATTCCGATGATTATCAGGCTTATGCTGGGTACAGCTGGGAAGCAACGGCGCTAACTGAAGGTGAGATCAAAGTCGGTTATCAGAAAAAGGATTTTGCTAATGCTGCTCGTGAGAACTTTTCTGGGGTCAGTTGGCAGGCCAAGATTAAGTGGCAGCCGCTGACTTATAGCCACTTCCGATTTACCACTTCACGCAGTGCGCGCGACCCTTTAGTTGAAGGCGATTATGTTCGTGAGACGTTCTACGAGGCGCAGTGGGTGCACCAATGGCGTGAAAACCTGCAAACTAAGGTGGCGTATTCGTACACCGATGATGAGTTCGTCGGTGTAAGCCGTCAAGACTCGCTACGCGGACTTACTTTGGCGATGGATTACGCATTGAGCCCAAGCGTGGTGCTATCAAGTTATTACGAACTGCGCAATGACAACTCTACTCGCGACGATTTAGCCTTTGACCGCAATCGCATTGGTTTGACTGTACAGTTTGCGTTGATGGGGAGTCGTTAATGCGGTGGCTAGCTGCAGTGCTGCTGGCACTATGTAGTCAATGGGCGGTTGCCAACAGCGATTATAAGCTCGGGCCGGGCGATCAAGTGCAAATTAGAGTGTTTGGTCAGCCGGATCTTAATATAGATGCTTTATTAGGCAAAAGTGGCGTAGTCAGCTACCCCTTTTTGGGTGAGCTTACCTTGACAGGACTCACAGTAAAAGAAGTGGAGCAGCTGATCTACAGTGGCTTGAAAGGCGACTACCTTGTTGAGCCCAATGTCTACGCCCAAGTGGTCAGCTACCGACCTTTCTATATTCATGGCGAAGTTGAAGAGCCTGGTGCCTACCCCTATCAACCAGGACTGACGGTGGATCAAGCTATCGCCTTGGCCGGTGGCCTCACTGAGCGAGCCTCCACAGACAAAATCTTTTTGCTCAGTGAACAGCAGCAACAGGCAAAGCGCAGTAAAGCGTCTTTGCAATCTCAGGTCGCCGCCGGTGACACTATAAAAATAGAGCAACGGTTCTTCTAATTTCAGGGTAGAGAATGAAAACAGCAACACGCAATACAGGCGCCGCTGAGGTTGTGACTCTGGGCTATTACTTAAAAGTCATTAACAAGTTTAAGTGGCGCATTGCGCTCTTGGCGATTTTAGTTACCACCCTAGCTATGGTGTGGGCGCTGCAATTGACTCCTTCATACCGTGCTAGCGCCACCTTACTTATTGAGGCGCAGCAGCGTAAAGCGGTCAGTTTTGAAGAGGTCTATGGTTTAGATGCCTCAAAAAAAGAGTACTATCAAACCCAATATGAGATTCTGCGCTCCAGAGCCATTGCCAGAGATGTGATAGAGCAATTGAACCTGCTTGAGCATCGAGATTTTCAACCCAAGCCTAGTATGCTCAGTTGGGTTATGAATGATATTAAGCAATGGGTGAAGCAATATATTCCACAAAAGCCACAGACATTGCCAAGCACCGCCGATGCGCAGCAAGCTTACGAAAAACGAATGCAGAAAATTATCACCGCGTTTTCGCGGCGGCTGAGTATTCATCCGATCCGTAAAACCCAGTTGGTGGTTATCGCCTATGAGTCAAGCGATCCGGCGCTGGCTGCTGATGTCGCCAATGCCGTTGGTGAAGCGTATATTACTCATGCGATGCAAGCGAAAATGGGCATTGCTAAACAGGCTTCGGGGTGGTTAAACGACCGCCTAAGTATCCTGCGAGAGCGCTTGGATAAGTCCGAACAGAAGCTGCAAAGCTACCGAGAGCGTGAGGATTTAGTTGATATTGAGGGCGTTGTAGGGTTAGTGCGTCGTGAATTAGAGCAAACCGCGCAACAATTGGTGGAAGCGAAGCGTAACCAAAGCGAGCTCAACGCGATTATGCGCGTGGTGGATGAGTATGGTCGTGATGACATTGCCAGGTTGGAATCGATCAACGAAATCACCACTCACAAAGTGATTCAAGACGTGAAGCGCGAGGTTGTGACCGCGCAGCGCAAAGTCAGTGAATTACGACAAGTATATGGCCCTAAACATCCTAAAATGATTGCCGCGCGAGCGGAGCTTGCTACTGTGCAGGAAAACTTATCGGCACAAATTCGCTCTTTGGTGATGGGCTTAGAAAAAGAGATGCGCACCGCCAATAGTACGGTGTCAGCGTTGCAGCAAGATGTGGAGCAATTGCGTCAGCGTTTTCAAATGCTAACGCGTAAAGAAACTGAGTATCATCAGCTCAAACGCGAAGTGGAAACCAACCGCAATATCTATGATACCTTTTTATCGCGCTCCAAAGAGACCGAAGTCACCAGTGATTTCAATTCGCCAATCGCTCGGTTTACCGATTATGCCTACCAGCCGACGAACCCAGCGAAGCCAAACCGTAAGTTAATCGTCGTATTGGCGTTCGTTGCGACCTTAGGTTTCGGTATCGTGCTGGCGTTTCTAACCGACGCGCTAAACGACACGCTGAACAACGCTGAAGAAGTAGAAAATAAGCTCGGTCAGCGACTGCTAGGGGTGTTGCCGAGTTTACCCTCATCAAAACGTAAGCCGCTGCCAACGCACACCTTCTTTGATAAAGGTAAGTTGGCTTTTGCGGAGGCGGTGCGCACCTTTAGAACGTCGCTGGTACTCAGTCAGATGGACCGTGACAATCAAGTGATTGAAGTGACTTCATCGGTGCCGGGTGAAGGGAAATCAACCACATCCATCAACCTCGCTTTCTCGCTCGGGCAAATGGAAAAAGTATTATTAATTGATGCTGATATGCGTCGCCCTTCATTGGCTGGGCGCTTCTCTCTTCCGGCTTACCAGCCAGGTCTGGCGAATGTCCTTGCGAACACTCAGCAGCTTGAGGAGTGTATTCACGTTGATGAACAGTCGAATATTCACGTGTTGTGTGCAGGGCAAATCCCATCTAACCCGTTAGAGCTACTCAGTAGCGAAAACTTTAAGGCCCTGTTGGCACACTTGCGCCAGCAATACGATTATATCGTGCTTGATACGGCACCTTTAGAGGCGGTGAGTGACGCGCTTGTTGTTTCCCAGCACAGTGATTCAGTGATCTATGTCGTTAAATCAGGATCGACACGTCAGGGGTTAGTGAAGGCCGGGCTACACCGCTTAATTGATGCTAAAGCAAACGTTTGTGGGGTGCTGCTAAACCAAGTTAATGGCAAACAAAAGCAGGGTCATAATGCCCATTATGGCTACTACGATAGCCATGGATATACCCAAGCAAATGCACCAACGTAAGGCTTGCTATGATTGATATTCACAACCATGTGTTGGCCGGGATAGATGATGGACCGCAGCAGTGGCAACACAGTATCGCCATGCTCGAACAAGCTAAGGCGCAAGGGATCTCCCATGTGGTTGTCACACCGCATCTGCACTTTGGTCGCTTTGACAACACCCAACCCGTAGTCGCGCAAAGTTTTGCGCGGTTGCAGCAAGCTATACGTGAGCAACAGCTCGATATTCACGTTGCTTTTGCCAGTGAAGTGCGCATAGACTCGCAAATTATGGCAGCCCTCGCCAGGGACCTCATTGCGCTGTTTCATGGTCAAGGCCCAGAGCGGGCAATACTCTTAGAATTGCCGCACTCGCATGTACCTCTCGGTGCCGACAAGCTGATCACTTGGTTAAATCGCCAAGGCTTAACAGTGGTGCTGCCGCACCCTGAACGCAATAGAGAAATTAAGGCGAAGCCACATTTGCTGGCACGATTTAAGCGCTTGGGGTGCTTAATTCAAGTGACGGCAGGGAGTTTGCTAGGGGATTTTGGTGATGACAGTGAAAAACTCGCAGTGCATTGGCTAGAGCAGGGTGACGTTGACCTGATAGCCAGTGATGCCCACAGTTGCGAACGTCGACCTTTTCGCCTAGCGCAGGCCCGTGAGCGCTCTGAGCAACTGGTCGGCAAGGAGCTGGCCCAACGCTACACCAAGGAGAACCCATGGCGTCTATGCCAAGGTCTATTTTAGCTCGGTTAACTCCTCGGCACTTGGCAGCCACCGTGCTTATGCTGATCAGTATTGGCTTGGCAGCGGGCTCCATTGCTGCCTTGCAGGGCAATCTAGCCTATTTACAAGGTAAAACGTTGCTGTCGCACTTGCAGCTGCAACAAGATGAGTTGGAGCCAGCCGTCGGCTCGACCCATTACATGCGCGCCCACATGCGTCTGCAACGCGCTGCTGAGCTCGTTCCTAACCATGCACAATACCACACGATTCAGGCGCAGCTATCATTGTATGGCTTTGCGCATGGCTATGCTGATGGCGTTGAACTGAGAACAGCCAAAGAACAATTGTTGCACTCACTGAGCTTGCGACCGAGCTGGCCGTATACTTGGCTGGAGTTGGCAAAAGTGAGCTATTCTCTGGATGGAATCAACGATTCGGTGTGGCAGTATTTAAAACAGGCGCAACAATATGGGCCCTTTATAAAAGAGGTTAATATCACCAGTGTTGAGTTTTACCTTTTATATTACGCTGAACTCAATGCTGAGCAGCGCCAAGCACTGCGTATTCAACTGCAACGAGCATTAGTGCAACGGGATGGTGCCTGGCTATTGTGGGAACGAGCCCAACTGCGAATGCGCAAAACCTTGTTATGTCATGAAGTGGCGAAACTGCAACAGCAGCATCAAGTCATGAATAACCTTTGTAAGCGTGCGCAAGCCAATTTTGCCAGTGTTGCTGATAACCCAGCATAAGCTGGTGTTGGCGACTCTCGAAGTGTTGAGCCTGGTCTTTTTCATTGCAAAAAGGGCCAGCATGGCACAGTGGGCAATAGTTGGCATCATCTAAATAACGCGGGCGGTGATAGGGAAAGTCAAGGTTTTTGGGGTTCAGCGCGTAGCTGTAGGTGACTCCTTTGGTGTCTTTGACATGTTTATTGCGGTCCACGTTGCGGATACGGTAACCGGGGAAATCATCAATATTAAAGGGCTGCTCACCGACATACTGTATATCAAGACCAGTACACAGGGCGTGGTCAAGACCCCAATGACTGTAAGGCTTGACGTCTTTTGAGGTGATATAGCAAAGCCCGGCGCCGTGTTTAGCTAGGCCATAGGCGCTACCATAGCGTAAAAATTGGTGTAACAGGGCGCGATTCAAGGTGTTGAGGCCACCTTGTTGCTGCGCTGCGGCAAAGGCGCTTTTAGAGCCTAGTTGGCTGAGCAATGGAAACTGAAAAATGATGACATCAAAGCCCGTGCTAAGGCGTTGCCAGCAGGCCTGGTTGGTCACATCAAAGCTGAAATACAGCGGTACCTGGGCTTGGCGTAACTCATCAATGCCGTGATGGGAGTACTTCTCTCGCAGTACCGCTTCTGAGTCATACACAGAGCCGACGATATGGGCGTCTGCAAAGCGTCGTTTAAGCGCCCGGGTAAAGGTTAAATCGCCGTCGCCGACCGTTAAAATACGCCACTGAGCACTTAAGTACATCGTTACTCGTGACTCTGCGGGGCATTGGAGCGGGGTTGCAACAAATAGAGCCGAGCTTTCAGTGATTCAATGGCCACCTGGCGGATAATTAAACGCAGGGCCACAAAAGCGGCAATGGCAAAGTGGATAGGGCCGTGGGTAAGACCAAGCTCAGGCTGATAAATTAATGCCCCGAATAAAATAAACAAACACACCAACCACGCATCTATAAATTGGTTAGCATAAAAGTGCAGGGTGCCTTCGTGCTTATGGTCTTTTTTAATGCGTACCGAGCAAAAAAACGGCACCACCTTTACCTTGAATGCGGCGTTTTTTTCGCTGAACTGTTCGCCCAACTGCTCAAGGGCACTGCGTAAATCGTCAATCATGGCCATCTCACCGAAAAATCAGAGCGCGCAGTGTACTGTATTGCTGTGAAGCTGTCTAAGGTCTGTCGAGCATGGCGGCAATCATCAGCAAGTGACACACAAATACCACTGAGGTAAGCACAAAGCGCATCTTGCGATAGTCCTTGTGGTGCTCTGCCCATTGCGGCTGTTTTACTTCAATGGCCAGCACCAACCAAAAACTGGCACTTAACCACGCCAATGTAAACAGCTCATTGCCCAGCGCCAACAGCGGCAGCGGGATGGTGGGAATAACGGCAGCAATAGCGCGCCCATAGCTTTGCTCACCGGGGCGCCATAACTGACCGGCAAGGAAGCTCATAATCGCGATGCCATAATAAATGAACATAGTGCCAGCGTACTCAGTGCGACCACTGAGCATGCTCCATCCAACCAAGGCTAAAAACGGCAGTAATCCTAAGTAACCTAATTGGATATGATTGATATAACGGGCAATAGACAAAGTAGACCTCAGCGCGGATGCTTTTCCTAATTGTACGTGGCGCAGGTTAAAGAGTTCAATGAGTTCAGGCGAAAAAGCCATTAACGGTCTGAGAAATCGCAGTAAGTTTAAGCGTCAATCATATTTATCGATGGTTGTAATCGAATCAATCTGTTTTATTTGTTAAAGCACAACCTCTATCTTATTCATCAACGCAGCGGCACACGCCGCTAATTATTTAAAACTGATGACAGACAACATGAGGTAATTTATGAGCAACTCATTGATCAACACCAAAATCCAACCTTTTAACGCAACGGCTTATCACCAAGGTGACTTCGTTGAGCTGAGCGAGCAAGACCTATTAGGCAAATGGTCAATCGTGTTTTTCTACCCAGCGGACTTTACTTTCGTATGTCCTACGGAGCTAGGTGACTTGGCTGACTACTACGCTCAATTGCAAGAAATGGGTGTTGAAGTTTATTCAGTGTCTACGGACACCCACTTCACCCACAAAGCGTGGCACGATTCTTCTGAAACCATTAATAAAATTGAGTTCCCAATGATTGGCGACCCAACTGGCAAAATCACGCGCAACTTCGGTGTGATGATTGAAGAAGATGGTCTAGCGCTACGCGGTACTTTCGTTATCAACCCTGAAGGCGAAATTAAAGTGGTTGAAACGCACGACCTAGGCATTGGCCGCAGCGCTAAAGAGTTAGTACGTAAAGTACAAGCGGCGCAGTACATCGCTACTCACGACGGTGAAGTATGCCCTGCCTCTTGGCAGCCAGGTGAAGAAACGCTTGCACCTTCGCTCGACCTTGTCGGCAAAATCTAATAACGCCTAAATCGCAACACTCGGGCGGTGGCAACACCGCCTTATTTTTCTAACGCTTGAAGAGGCTAACCATGTTAGACAGTACCATTAAGAATCAATTATCAAGCCATTTTAGTGCATTGACGGGCAATATAGAGCTGGTTCTAGCCCTCGATGAAAGCAACAAAAGCAAAGAATTAGACACCTTGGCCAACGATTTGGCCGAGTTGAGCCCGCGCATTAGTATACGACAAGATCACCAAGCAGCGCGACGCCCTGCGATGCAAGTACTCGGCGAGCAAGGCACCTCGATTACATTCGCTGGGGTCCCGATGGGTCATGAGTTTACTTCATTAGTGCTCGCAGTACTGCACAGCGGTGGGGTGGCAACCAAGGCCGATGAGGCGCAACGCACGCAAATCCAGGCCTTAGATAAAACCCTTAATTTTGAAATTTATATCTCCCTGAGCTGCCAAACCTGCCCAGCCGTCGTGCAAGCGCTCAATACCATGGCGGCTTTGAACCCTCAGGTGAGTGTGACCATGATAGACGGAGCCTTGTTCCAAGAGGAAGTCGAGCAGCGCAACATCATGGCGGTGCCTACGGTGTACTTGAATGGCGAGCTATTTAGCCAAGGCGCTATCAGCCTCAATGACATTCTTAACAAAGTCGATGAGGGAGCTGCGGCGCGCCAAGCTGAACTATTGAATGAAAAAGACCCCTATGACGTATTGGTAGTCGGCGGTGGTCCTGCGGGTGCATCGGCTGCTATCTATGCGGCGCGAAAAGGGTTACGCACCGGTATTGTCGCTGAGCGCTTTGGCGGCCAAGTAGCCGATACCATGGCCATTGAAAACTTTATCTCGGTCAAAGCCACAGAGGGCCCGAAACTGGTAGCTCAGCTAGAAGAGCATGTTAAAGAATACAATGTCGATGTCATCGATAATCAGCGCGCCGCGCGTTTAGACAGCGATAACCGCGCCATCACCTTGGATAATGGTGCCACACTGCAAAGTAAATCCCTGATTCTTGCCACGGGGGCACGCTGGCGGGAAATGAATGTGCCAGGTGAGCGTGAATACCGAGGCCACGGGGTTGCTTATTGCCCCCACTGTGATGGTCCGCTCTTTAAAGGTAAGTCGGTAGCGGTGATTGGTGGCGGTAATTCAGGCATTGAAGCAGCGATCGATTTAGCCAACATTGTTGAGCATGTAACAGTACTTGAATTTGCCGATACCTTACGTGCTGACGACGTGCTGGTTAAAAAGGCGCAGAGCCTTACTAATGTCACCATCATTACCAATGCAGCGACCACCGAAATTGTTGGCGATGGCAATAAGGTGACCGGTCTTAATTACACTGACCGCGAAACACAACAATCGCAGCATGTAGCCTTGGCCGGCGTATTCGTACAAATCGGCTTAGTGCCTAATACCGAGTGGCTGAAAGACAGTGGTCTGGATTTAAGCTCTTTTGGTGAAATAACGATTGATGATAAAGGCGCGACTAACCTGCCTGGGGTCTTTGCCGCTGGGGACGCGACCACCACGCCTTTTAAGCAAATCATTATTGCCATGGGCGCAGGAGCCAGTGCCAGTCTTGGCGCCTTTGATTACTTAATTCGTCACAGCGATGACCAAGCGCAAAGTGATGCCGCTTAAAGTAGATACTGCACACACCCTGAAATCTCCAGATGTGTAGTCCCCAAGCCGCTCAATGAGCGGCTTTTTTCCTGTGCTGTGAAATTGAAAGCAGCTGCCACTGCAAGCGGTAAAGCTGATTGTGCATGTCCCTCTACCGATTAAGTGGTTTTATTTGAATGCCGCCCACTTATACTGCGCTACCGGTGTTGTTAGCTGTCATTTTTCAGTTTATTTTTCATTGCTTTACCTTCATTAGCGAATTTCAATTTTACAAGGTATGCTAGCGTGTAAAGCAGGGACAATACCTGTTAGTCAGACCGTCGGCGGAGGATTAATGCCACATTTTGTAATGGATTGCTCACAGGACATCTTCGTCTCCCATGATGAAGCCTTTATTATTGAACAACTTTTTTTGCAAGCTTGTGCTACCAATTTGTTTGATGAACGTGATATCAAAGTCAGAATAAATTCTTTCGAAAAATACTCTGTAGGTAATAAGCGAGAGCCCTTCATTCATGTTTTCGCCTCCATCATGCAAGGCAGGACGACTGAGCAAAAGGCGATGCTATCGCAGCAAATGGTATCAAAGCTGGTAACTTTATTTCCGAATGTTCCGAATATCGCCATGAACATCAGTGACTTTGAAATGGCCACTTACTGTAATCGTACAATGGTGTAACTCGTCACATTACCCAAACCTATGGTGGCATTCAGTGCTCGCTTTGGACAAATTTGCCAATGAGTCGCTTGAATTCAATCGCATTACTGGCTTCGAGGAACGCGACTGGGTCTTTATAAACATGTTATATGAATTAACCGAAAACGGAGTTTTCAATGAAAAAATACCTATTCTTTGCAGTATCAATTTTGGTTTCAGCATCGTTATCCGCCAAAGAGAGAAAAATTGATCTAAATGAACTTGCTCAAAAGTATTTCGATACCATGGTTGCCACGCAAAGCCCAGGAGCAACGAAAAAAGAGCTGGAGACTCATCTTAATTTACTTACAGAGGATGTTGGGCATTCGCACTTACCTTGGGTGACAGATGATTCGCGCTTACCAAATGGCAAAGAGGCAATGAGAAAAGGGATGACTTTTTATCTTGGCGCCCACAGCGAATACAATGCAGAGCTATTGGATGTATTTACATTTAACCACTCAGCAGTTGCTATAAGATATAAAAACTACGCTAAGGGCACCCACCCTGAAAATAATCAACCGATAGAATATAGCCAAGTCATGATGGAAGTATTGGAAATTGAAGACGGCAAAATTGCGGTAATAAGAAAATACCATGAGTAACTTTGCCCATTGAGTAGGTTGCGAGGCCTTAAGGAGAGAAAATGAAGTACCTGTATATATGGCTACTTATCCCTATTTTTTGTATCCCCCTGGTGCAAGCAGAGATTATCTATGATGAAGCTAGGGATAGAGGCATTCCTGTTAAAATATCTTATCCAATTAATGAGCAGGACTGCACCATCGAGAGCAAGTGTGCTGTCGCATTTCTCAGCGCGGGGTACGGTGTTGCTCACACCCAGTATTCTTTTTTAGAGGAGCAGCTTCGTGAGTTAGGCTATATGGTGGTTTCTGTCGCTCACGAGCTCCCTCAAGATCCGCCACTGTCGGTAACAGGGAATTTATACGAGACTCGACGCGAGAATTGGGTCAGGGGTGCCAAGACATTGGCGTTTCTTAAGAGTCAGTTTCAGTCTCGCTATTCGAACTATGCGTTTAATGAGCTGCTTTTAATTGGGCATTCCAATGGTGGCGATATTTCTTCGTGGCTAGGAAATGAAAAAAAGCCTTATATTAAATCAATAATTACATTGGACCACCGCCGCGTTCCTTTACCTAGAAATACCGATATCAACATATTCTCAATTCGGGCAAGCGACTTTGCTGCCGATGAAGGAGTGTTACCAACAAAAACAGTGCAAAGCGATATCTGCATAGTGCAAATACCTGACGCTCGCCATAATGATCTTTCGGATCATGGCCCAAGATGGTTGCAAGATAAAATTAAGCAACTAGTACATGGCTATTTAGTGGGTCAGTCCTGTGCGATGCTCAACAAAGCTTAACACCTGGCCCAAGGCTGGCAGCCAAGTTTGGTTGATTTGCACTTTTGTCGCCTCTACCCCTGCGCGCCATGGCGACCGTATTGAAATAAGTTAATAACTGAGTATTGCAAAAGAAAGTGAGTTCCTAAGGTGATTATGCGCATGTTCAATACACTTTTTAGATGGCAAAAAGGCCGCCAGAAAAGCGGTTATGAGAAAATGTTGCTGGCAAGGGCATGGTGGCCGCTAAAATTCGATGTTTACTTGCTCAAGTTCCCACAAGGCTGTGAGGTGCCCACGCACACTGACAAAGTAACCGCAGGCAGGCATTATCGGCTTAATATTATCCTCAAACAAGCACGCTGTGGCGGTCAGTTTGTTTGTAAATCGCCTATTTATAGCTCTAAACGAATCAAGTTATTTCGCCCCGATATCAGTGAGCATGCAGTTACTAAGGTCACCTCAGGCAATCGTTACTTGTTAAGTATTGGTTGGGTTCGTGGTCATTAAAAGACCAACTGTCGTCCATCGTATTGATCACATATGGGTTAGCGCGAATCGCTAATCACACTCGTTTTTTACATATTATCTCGGGGTGAGAACAGTAATTTTTTAAACTGGATTGGCGCATTTGCTTATCTTCGAAAATAATTAAGTAGCAACTGCTGTTGCATGAAGTGCATGGATAGGCACAAAAATCTTAGTTTAAATTACGAGGGTGTCCCATGCTCAATACCATGTCTGTGAAGATGCGACTGATTATTTTGTCCATAATTCCAATTGTATTACTTATTATTTCAGCGGCGCTGAGTATGTCTCAACTTAATACCATTGGCGAGGGCGTTGACAGTATTTATAAAGATAGGGTGGTGCCATTAAAGCAAATTAAAGTGGTGTCAGATAATTACGCGGTCAACATTGTCGATTTATTGCATAAGTATCGCGCTGGCGTTATCGACAAATCGCAAGTTATATCTTTGATTGAACAGGCGAAAGCCACCGCGCAGCAGCATTGGCAGGACTATTTACAAACCAAACTCACAACCGAAGAGCAGCGCTTAACCGAAGACGTGGATGAGTACCTCGCACCGGTGGTTGAGAAAATTGATGCGTACATGCGGGCCATAGAAAATGGCACCTTTAAAGCGATGGACCAATCGCAGTTTGTAGCCGACCTTTACAGTGTTTTTGACCCACTCAGTGGCAGCTACGCGGCACTTATCGATTTGCAGCTATCAGAAGCGCAGCGGTTTCGCGACAGTGCCGATGAGCAAGTTTCCCACGTCACCACCTTGTTGTTAGTTTTTATCATCTTGACCATTGCCTTTATGGCCTTATTGGCTTGGTTTATCTACCGCTCTATTCATGGGCCTTTGAGCCACTTGCAGGGCACCATTCAAACCATTGCCGAGCAAGCCGATTTGACCCTGCGTGCCAAAGTCACCGGGAAAGACGAAATAGCCACCACAGCTGAGCACTTCAACCATATGCTTAGCCGAATCCACACTTTGGTTACTGACGTCACGGGTGCGACACTGACGTTGTCATCGGCGTCAGAGCAAATGCAAGCGATCAGTGCGCAGGTGGCCTCGACTGCAACCCAGCAAGAGCAACAAAGTGCGATGATAGCCACCGCCATAACGCAAATGAGTGCAGCGATTCAAGAAGTGGCTCAAAACGCGCAAAATACCTCGCAGCATGCTGCATCTGCTGATGGCTTGGCAGAGCAGGGCAGTCAAACCATCGATGATAACCTTGAGGCTATTCGCACCTTATCTCGTATTGTTGCGCAAAACGCTCAGTTGATTGGTGAGCTGAATGCCCAGTCAAATGAGATCAATCAAGTGGTGCTCATGATTCAAGGGGTGGCTGAGCAGACCAACTTGCTAGCGCTAAATGCTGCCATTGAAGCTGCCCGCGCCGGAGATTCAGGGCGTGGCTTTGCGGTGGTTGCTGATGAAGTGCGTACACTGGCACACAATACTCAACAGGCCACAGAAAACATCAATACCATGATCGCCAAGCTGCAGGATATGGCTGGCCAGGCGGTGGCAGCGATGCAGAGTGCCGATGACAGCGCCAAAGAAAGTGAGCATCACAGCCAAGAATCGGCAACCGCCATTAACCGTATTCGTGAAGCGGTCGCTGACATTGCCGACATGAATTTACAAGTATCTACAGCCACCGAAGAGCAAACGACAGTGGCTGCGGAGATAAGCCAAAATATTAATGAATTTAACGACAGCATTACCAGCGTATCGCAAAGCTCACAGCAAAACGCCGATGCCAGTAAAGAATTGGCGCAGCTCGCTGATAGCCTGCAACAGCAAGTGAAAGCTTTTGTGGTCTAAATACGTACTCGCTAAGTGATGCTTAGCCGCTGCAAATAGTTTAGCCCTTGCTGACAGCCTAGAGTGTAGCCGTGGCGTAATTTGGCCGCATTGCGTGTGGTTCTGCCCACAGCAAACTCTGGTTCCGGGGCAATGACCTCGATATGACAATCCGGCGGCGGTGAATGAATAAATTCTAAGCTTTGGTTATATCCCTCTGCTCGGCGGCTCGAGGCACTGATCAGTGCCGGGGTGTCGCGCAGTAGGCGTCGTGTTACCCAGTGTGAGCGACTCGGTTTTTTGCGATAGCCCAACGGCTGGGACAAAATCACGGTAATGCGTTTCGCTCCTTCTAAGTAAGCCTGTTGCACGGGGATGGAATCGCTCAGACCCCCATCGGTATATTGCTTATCGCCAATTTGCGGGTAATCGCGATAGGCCAAAGGCAACGCACAAGAGGCTTTTAAAATCGCTTCTAAATTATCGGCGTTGGCTTTTAAATATTCGGCTTGACCGTTGGCGATGTTGGTGGCCACCACATAAAATGGTGCGACTTGCTTCGCAAATGTCGCTAAATCTAAGCGGATATCAGCAATGGTCTGTTGCCATAGCCAATCCAAATCAAACAGGTGCCCGCCGCGTGCAAAACGTAGGTAATTAATAAATTCGGGGCGGCACGAGTAATCCGTGATCACCTTATAGTTGCGCTGGTGTTGTTGGCACAAATAAGCAGCGATATTGGTTGCACCAGCGGACACTCCAAAATACATATCAAAGGGCTGGTAGTGCTGTTGTAGCCACGTATCGAGTACGCCGGTGGCAAAAATACCACGCATCGCGCCCCCTTCAACAACAAGGGCATGGCTTAGAGATGAATTGGAGATAGGTAAAACCCTGCATACGCTTTTAATTACTACCTCAGCAACTTAGCATGAATTTTATTTGCGCAGCAATGGGCAATAAGGGCAAAAGGCGGTGTATAGGGCACCGCCATAAAAGTGATCAACGATTGGTAACCGCATCCTTACCATCGACGTAGTGTTTAACGTCGCTGGCTTTACCCGCTTGTTCACGCAACAAATAGAAGCAGCCGCGAGAACCTGGATTGTCGGAGTAGCCTTGAATGCCAACAACGGCATCTTTAGTCACATTACCCACGTACTGCAAAGTCGGGTAGCTATCGAAAGAGATGATCACCAATCCCTCCTCTTGCCACCAGTTACCGCCTCCGTATGGGTAGCTCCATGTGCCATCGGCATTAATTGTAAATAACGCAGCGGTAATCGGCGTTGAGCCCGCAGTATTACAATTCCAATTGACATGGTTGCGCCAAGTACCGACTACCGAGGTCGAAGACGCAGCTAATACAGAGGAAGTTGAAGCAAGAGATAGGCCGATAACACAGGCCACAGTAGAGAGTGATTTCACTAGTTTCATAATTATATTTCCTTATATAAATGTGTTTTTGCGTTTTGGTTACACACAAGAGCAATCCTTCAGTCCTGTTGTGTCGCCACGCGACTTTGAGATTAGCTAAAAAAAGCATAGTTTCAATGTTTATTTAACAAAAAAGTTACATATGGATGATTTTTAGGGAAATTTAGTTATCGATATGACTGGCAAATTAGAGCGGTGACTGGTTCCAAAGCGTGCAGTGGCGCCTATCACTCTTTTATGAGCAGTTCTTGTGCATTCACAACGGGTGGTGATGAAAACGGGTGTAATATAGTCGCAAAACAAGTACAATTGCGACTATATATCATTCCCGAGTATCATCCGGCGCGCATGACCGACATCACCACACACCAGGCTTCTCGCAAACGCTTACTTATTGCGCTCGCTATAACCTGTAGCTTTATGGTCATCCAGCTAATAGGGGCTTATCACGCAAACTCTCTAGCGGTGTTCGCCGATGCCGGTCATTTATTTGTGCACAACAGCACGTTATTTATCGCTATTTTGGCGTCCTCTATCGCTATTCATTTGGCACGCAACTTTAATGAAGGCTATAAAAAAGCCGAATTAGTGGGCGGGCTTATTAATGGCAGCCTGTATTTGGGAATTAGCTTAACCATTTTGTTTCTTGGCTCTGAGCGGTATTTTGAAATGCATGAGGGGCATCACAAAGACGTTAACACCACCATTATGGCGTGGGTATCAAGTATTGGCTTTGTCTTTCACGGATGCGCCGCATGGGTGTTATACAAGGGCCGCAAAGACAGCATTAATGTGTACGCGGTGTTTCTCCATACGTTCTTTGATTTGCTCTCCACCGTCAGTACCTTAGTGGCCGGTGTCACTATCGCGCTCACTGGGTGGCAGCAATTGGATGTGCTTTTTAGCATGGTGATAGCCGTGTTCGTGTTATTCACCGGTTTGCGCCTTATTGTACAGTGTATAAAGCGATTGCAGAATCAAGAAGGGCGTTTGCCCAGTGCACAAGCTATTGAAAAGGCGATGACTAAACTCGCTCACGTACACAGTGTGCACAATTTGACCGTATCTCGAATTGACAAGCAGCTCGCCGTTGGCGCGCATATCGTGTTGAAACATCAATGTACTGTCGCGGCTCATGATGCAGTCTGTCGAAACAATGCCGAACAGATGTTAAAACAACGCTTTAATGTTGAGCACAGCGTACTGCAAATAGAGGCTCATCCGCACTCCGAAGATGGACAAGCGCATCACTGTGTACAACACTAAGACTATGCAGTTCCTATAAGTTTTTAAGCTTTCCTACAAATGAGCACAATTCGCACCGGACTTCAAAGCAGCAACAAGTTCATGGTGGCTTGCTTACTCGGCCTGATTGGCGGGTTGACGCACCTAATACCTGTATGGTTTTTGGACAGCTCCGAGTTTTTATTCGGGCAAATTTTTGTGTTGCTGAGCCTCGTTGCCTTGGGCTTACGCTACAGCGTTATTACCTTGGCTATTGCCTCTGCTTTTATCTTTTATCGCTGGCAACATGCTTGGCCCAGTATCGCATTTTTGCTCGAGTTGATATGGCTGCATTGGTTTTGTTGTCGCCGCTTAAGGCGTCCGTTATTGCCATGGGGTGGGGTCTTTTGGTTGCTAGTTGGCTTGCCGCTGCTGGTGGTTTTTGGTCATTGGATGGTCGAGTTGCCGTGGTTATCGCTTACCACTGCTATTTTCAAGTATTTACTTAACGCCATTATTTCATTAGCTGTAGTTGACCTATTAAGCTACTTTTTACCCTTTATAGTTTGGCACTATCGGCAAAACTCGCTCAAACATATCCTCAGCTACGTGGTCAGCGTATTGATTCTATTGGTGGTGCTGTTGACGACCGTGATTTTGGTTAACGACCACTATGAACGTATAGAGTATGAGGTCAATACACAATTACGCGCCCATGCAGATAGGGTATCGCAACAAATAGATAGCTACCTAGAACAGCACCAAAATGCCATCGTTTCGGCGCGCGATACCTTGGCGCAAGGCGTTGATGAGCGTTGGCAGCTTAGTCATTTAGGGCAAATGTACCCTGGCTTTATTTCTACGGTGCTGATCAATCAGCAAGGGGTGGCGTATTTGGGATGGCCTAAGTCGCTTCTCGATGGGCTCTCCGCACAGCAGCGAGATGTGACAGACCGCGATTACTTCACGCAAGCGCATAGCCACCCTAACGGCTATATTTCCAGTGTTTTTCGCGGTCGTGGCTTAGGTGACAACCCCATTGTTGGTATCTCTGCACCGATATACGAAAAACAACAGTTTGCAGGCGTGATTGAAGGTTCGCTGCGATTAGAGTCCTTTCGTCGCTTTCGGCCCTTCTTGTTTGAGCAACAAGGGGAGTTGCTGGTAATGGATGCCAACAATCACGTGGTGTATAGCAGTGTAAATACTTTCAAAGTTCTAAGCCACCTCGAGCAACCTGCTTTAGCGGAGTTTAACGGTGATTCAAGCGCTTTATACCGCTCTGCTAACAATGAGCTGTATTACAGCCGGTCACTTAATAGCTCCCAAACAGGTTGGACGGTCATCGCTATGATGAACCGCCTCCATGTAAACTCTGTGGTCGCTTCAACCTGGTTGTACGTGTTGCTGCTCACGCTGGTACTCTTGCTGCTGGCAGGGATTTTCATTCGCCAGCTAAGCCAAAGATTGGTGGCGCCACTTAATTTTTTGACCCAAGTAATGCAGCGCTACCCGATGCTGCCAAATAAGACGCCGCTTAGCCAACACGAGTGGCAGGAAGTTCAGCAACTACACGAACAGTTTGATTCGCTGGTGGTGCAACTCCAGCAGAGTTTTGAGCAGTTAGCACAATCCGATGACCGCAACCGCGATTTGAACAAACAACTAACGCGCTTTAACCAAGAGTTGGAGCGTAAAGTACAAGAGCAAACTGCAGAGCTTAAGACTGCGGTGCATAGGGCGAACCAGGCCAGCCGAGCAAAGTCACAGTTTTTAGCTAACATGAGCCATGAGCTGCGTACACCCATGAACGGTGTGCTTGGGATCACCGACATTTTGCTGCAAGACTCGCAACTGAGCGCCCAGCAACGCCAGTATTTAGCCACCTTGGGTGCAAGTGCACAAAACTTACTGCAAATTCTTAACGACATACTGGATTTTAGTAAAATTGAAGCCAATGCCTTGGAATTGAACGCACAGCCATTGGCTACCCGAGCATTTTTCACTCACGTAGAGCAGGTATTTAATAGCGCCAACGACAACAAAGAGGTGTGCTTTGCGTGCGATATAGCCGCGAATGTGCCCTCTAGTATTCGTGTTGATGAGCTCAGACTCAACCAAGTGATCACCAACTTATTAAGCAACGCGAAAAAATTCACCGAGCGAGGAGAGATTGTCCTTAGCGTGCAATACCGCGATGATGAGCTTCAAGTGACGGTGCGAGATACTGGCATCGGCATGAGCGAAGAGCAGCAAGCACGTATCTTTACGGAATTTACTCAGGCTGATGTGTCAACAGCTCGGCGGTACGGAGGCACTGGTCTGGGGCTGGCAATCTGTCGCTCCTTGGTACAAAAAATGGGCGGCGATATCTGCGTTTCCAGCGCTGAAGGAGAAGGCAGCTGCTTTAGTTTTACCATCAAAGCGCCAGCCTGTGAGGACATCGAGGTTAACCAACATAGCGAACTTTCGGCGCCTGATTTAACTGAGCGACACGTCCTGGTGGTTGAGGATAACGCTGTAAATCAATTAGTCCTTGCCAAGATGCTTGAACCTTTGGGCTGTGAGGTGGCCATCGCTCAAGATGGGGTGCAAGCTTTGGATATGCTCCAGCAGCATCGCTATGATGTGGTGCTCATGGATTGCCAAATGCCGCACATGGATGGGTATCAATGTACCCAACATATTCGTAAAGAGCCGCATAAATATGGGGTCATGCCCGTTATTGCGATTACTGCCAACGCCTATGAAGAGGACAAAAACCGTTGTTTGGCGGCGGGGATGAATGCCTTCGTTTCCAAGCCACTGCAAGCGCATGAGTTGCACCGCAGTCTTCGCGCTGTGTTAAATATTTCCCACTAACTAGGCGTAAACTCAAAGCATCGACGACACTCAAGCACTACAAACTCTTGGTTTTATCAATTACGCCATCGATAAACTCACTCGATAGCAGTGTTTGTGCGTCCACTGGTCGAGCAAAGAAGAACCCTTGTAAATGGTGACACCCTAACTTATTGAGGAAAAAGATTTGCTCTCTGGTCTCCACCCCCTCGGCGATACAGTATAGGCCAAGGCTGCGCGCCAAGTTGTGAATGGTGCGAATAATGGATTCATTAGTTGGATTTACCCCAATTTGCCGTACAAAGCTTTGGTCTATCTTAATGACATCAATGGGGAATTGACTCAAATAGGTCAGTGATGAGAAACCAGTGCCAAAGTCATCAAGGAAAAGTTTGAATCCGGCGCTGTGCAAGCGGTTAAGTTGCTCTGCCGCTTTGGTTTTATCCTCTAGTAGGGTGTTTTCGGTGATCTCCAAGCGAAGCTGGGTGGGGCTAACATGGTGAAGAGCCAAAATATCTTGTAGGCGGTCGCTTAAATTCGACTTTAAGATATGAATAGGCGACAGGTTCAAAGATAAATAGAAATCATCAGAGCTCTCAAACCAAGGCTTTAAATCGCGCAGGGCTCTGTGTAGTGCTTGCTCGGTAATGGCATCAATTAAGCCTATTTCCTCGGCGATGGGGATAAATTCTCCCGGAGAGATAAAAGTGCCTTCATGTGGCCAGCGCAGAAGGAGCTCCACACCTACGATGCGCTTTTGGAAGTCATGCACAATGGGCTGGTAGTGGTTGAGTAACACCTCATCGCGATAGGCATCTTGTAACGCATTTTCTAGCATTAACTTATGGGTAATGCGGTTGTTCATTTGTTCGGTGAAGAACTTATAGCCATTGCGGCCCGCATTCTTGGCATGGATCATCGCCATATCGGCATTACGAATAAGATCTTCGGCGTTATCCGCATCGAAAGGAGACAACGCAATTCCCACACTGACAGAGATATTGATAGTAATATTGCCAATTTTTATGGGTTGCTCTAACACCTTGGCTAAGTGCTCAGCAAACTCACTGAGCATCTGTGGTGAATGGACATGTTCTATCAGTAACAAGAACTCATCGCCACTTTGACGCGCGAGCAGCGCATTGTCGTCTAACTGTTCGCTGATGCGCTCACAAATGCAGCACAGCACTTGGTCACCTACGGCATGGCCAAACGAATCATTTACCGGCTTAAATTTGTCCAAATCAATAAATAATAGGGCCAAAAGGGAAGCATTTTCTTTCGCATAGTCAATTGCTTGGGATATTTTTGAGCGCATCATAGTGCGATTCGGTAACCCGGTTAAAGGGTCGTAATTGGCCAAGTAGCGTAACTCGTCTTCAGCACGCTTTTGCTCGGTCAAATCGGTGATCACGATGACGTAGTAGCTTACCTCATCACGGTTGTCGTTATTATCACGGCACACCGCAGTGACGCTTATCTGCACCGGATGGTGGCGGTTATGCTTGGTGCGGATCTGCTCTTCACAACGCCAGTTCTGCCCCGCTTTTAAGCGGCCAATGATACTCATGTACTTCTTATATTTGTGTTTACCCAGAGCACGCACAAATGGCTGAATATTAAGTTGTGGCGCTTGTTTGCTGGCAAAGGCTTGCAGGAAACTATGATTGGCGGAGAACGGCTGCATATGCTCATCTAAAATCAGTAACCAATCGCTGATCTGGCTGATGGCTTCACCTAATACTGTGGCTTGCTGCGCTGAGGCTTTCGCGTCGGTGATATTGGTATAGATGCCTGATACTACTCGCGCATGCCCCTGTAAGTCGCATTCGGTAATGCGTCCAACTTCGTGATACCACAGCCATTCACCACTGCTGTGAGCAATGCGATAGGTACACTCCCAAGTGCCTTGCTCTCCTTGCTTTAAAAAGCGCTTCCACTGGGTACGATAGCGCTCCACATCATGGGGATGAATAAGTTCGGCATGTTGCTCAAATGAGCAGCTCAAAAAACTGTTAGCATAACCGAGCTCGTCACTCAGACGCCGCTGCGCAAATTGGCGCTCAGATACATAGTAGTGCCACACACCGCTGTTACTGCTTTGCAGAGCTAGGTTGGTTTGCTGTTGCGAGTTGACCGCTACACTGTGGGCGTCACGTAGTTTGCGTTGTTGTGCGCGTAAGTACATCAGCCAAGCGCCAATAATCGCAATGGCGAGCAAGGCATACATGGTTTTTGCAAGCGGCGAACGCCATGGCGCGTAGGCCACATTAACAATAAGACGCGCCTCACGTGAGTACTTGCCGGAGACGGGGTCGAAAGCACGAATGCTTAGTTCATGGCGTCCGGGGTTGAGTTTTGCAAACTGTAAGGTGTTGTCTTTGTAATCGTTATAAGTAAAGTCGCTGGCACCCGATAAACTAATGCGGTAGCGCACTTGGCTGCGGTGTAAAAAGTTAAAACTAGAAAAGGATATTGTCAGCCCGAGGTCGTCGTGTTGTAACTGCAGCGGCTTGTCAATATAACTGATAGGGGAGTAATCGATTGAACGAGATAATAAATCAATATTGGTGATTTGCGGTGGTGGTGCAATATACTGGGTGTTGCCAGAGACGAAGTCCGTCGGATCTATTTCCAATAACCCTTTTACAGTCCCAAATACCAGCTCGCCGTTGCCTCGCTTAAGTACCGCGAAGGCATTAAACTCCGATGCGGATAGGCCATCTTCTACGGTGAAGTAGCGCACGTGTTCAGAATTTATATTTAATCGATACAAGCCGTTGTTGGAGCCAAACCACAAGTAACCTAAATCATCCACCACCGGCGTATACACGCCAAGATTTTTTAATCCTTGTTCTAGGCCTATTCGGGCGCGAACCTCAAGTGTTTCCATATCAAGAGCAACTAAGCCCTCGTTATCGATGCTCAACCACAAGGAATTATTCTGATCGACCGTCCAGCCATCAATATAATTAAAGTGCTGCGGGTTCGTGTTGGCCGATTCATAAACCACCTCAACTTGTTGGCGCGAGGTGTCATAGCGATAAAGCGTACCGCTATGGCTGAGCAGTGGGTCGTTCGGATGATTAGGCAGCGGCGATAGAAAGTGCGTGGCTAAATCAGGCAAAAGCGCACGATTTAGTGCTGGCACATCGGTAATGCGGTTGGCCTCGGGGTCATACATATAAAAGCCACTGGGGGCGATAAAAAACGCCCGATTGTCAGGTAACTGCACAAGCCCGCCATAGTAACTCTGGGGGTCGAAGCTTTGAGGCCTATCTGCTTTTTCTAACGGTCGGGCGAGGGTACTGGTTTTGATGTTAAATAGCTCACTGCCGTAGCTTGATTCCAACCATAGCGAGTCTGGCTGATGTGTGGCTGGAAAAATACGATAGATAGTTTGTTGGCCAATGGCGAGTTTATCGTCTTTACTGACCAGGTATGCTTCACTCTCACCATTGGCACTGAGGCGATTGAGGCCGTTATCGCTGCCCACCCACAATGTGCCGTCGGCTTGCTCATGCATGCCCCAAGCGATGTGCCCATGTTTATACTGGCCGCTAGGAAGCGTTCGTTGGCGAAAGCGCATAGACAGCGGCGACCATGAGTAGACTCCTTGGGATCGAGAGCTAAGCCAAATCATGCCACCTTTATCGCGAAAGAGTACTTGGATGCTGTTGTCGCTGACGGCAAAGCGCGATTTACTAAATTGGACCAGTGTTTGTGCGCGCAAAGATTGCCGATTAAATTGTTTTAAGCCCTCATCTGTGGCGATAAAGTCATAAAGCCCATAGCGTTGGAAGCCCCATATGTTGTAGCTTGGCAATAATGTTCTAAATGTATTGGGGCTTGAGAGGCTCATGCTGTACAAGCCTTCTACCGTGCCGATCATCAGGCCGAATTCACTGTCAAAGCGCAACAGTTTCACGTTTTGCTGATCGCCGCTCGGCGCTTCGCTCTTGGGTAGGTAGTTAATTTGCTTCACTCGGCCTTGTTGATAATGGTAAAGGCCATTAGATGCACCGACATAAAGCCCATCTTGATGTGGCAGCAAGGCGCGGATGATATGGGTTTCATTGGCAATACTAAAGGCATGGGTGAGTGAGTTATCGGTTAAATCGAGACTGAAAATATGATGATTTAAGCCAAGCCAAACACGCTCAGGGTTCAGGGGATCTTGAGCGATTGCAGAGACGCTAACATAGTCTATCTTGTGTTCACTAAGGGTGTTGGCAATGATTTGCTTGGAAGTGAGTGTGGCCGGGTCGACCAAGTACACGCCGCTGAACTGCGTCGACACGAGTAATTTGCCATTTGCTAGTTTAAGCATGGTCAAAATAAAGTCACTACTTAGCGCCGAGTGTTGGCTCTCAAAAAGCGTTACCTTATAGCCGTCGTAACGATTTAAACCACGCCCTGTGGCGAACCACATATAGCCGAAATCGTCTTGGGCTATGGCACTAACCGCGCCCTGAGACAAGCCCTCATCAGTGGATAAACGTTGGAGCTGATAGCCGTATCCAGCATCGTTGACGTGTGCCTGTGAGGGTGTAGCAAATAAATGCAAAAGCATGAAAAGCACAGTAATACATGCGCTATGTAGACGACGCAATGGCTGACCCCAATTGAAGTTGAAACCAACATATTAGCCTTAAATCCCTCAGGGCATTTAGGCATCAACTAATCGTTAACAATAATACATAAATTTAGCATAGAACCTTGGTTCGTCACTATATCTTTATAATTTTACTTTGAAAAAACCACACCTTATGATGAATTTCGGAAAACAAAAAGGAACAAAGTGGAGCGTTTAATGAACAATAATGCACAAAATGCAACCTTAGTGGTTGTTGATATGCAAGCTAAGTTAGCACCCGCTATGAGCGAGTACACCCATATACGTGCTCAGGTGCAGTTGCTACTTAGCGCCAGTCACTGCCTTGATATTCATTGTGTGGTGACAGAGCAATACCCTGAAGGTCTTGGGCCAACCGATGCACAACTTAAAATAGGGAACGCCAACTATATTACCAAAACAACGTTCAGTGCCGCCCAGCATAAAGATTTTGAGCAAGCATTAGGCTCGCACCAGCACATCTATTTGTGTGGTATGGAAAGTCATGTCTGTGTCTACTTCACGGCAATGGATCTATTGGCTAAGGGCTACACAGTGAGTGTGATAGCCGATGCGGTGTGTTCACGAAAACAAGAAAACAAACAATGGGCGCTTTTGCAACTGCGTCAAGCTGGCGTGCAGGTATGCTCTGCAGAAACGGCTATATTCGGATGGATGCACAGTTGCGAGCATCCGCAATTTAAAGAGGTTTTAGCGTTAATAAAATAGGCGCCATGGTCGGCGCCCATTGTGGGGATTTACAGTGAGAACGTTTTGCTCACTGACAGTACCAAGCGCTCATCAGCGTATTCGCTATCAAGGTTGGTATCTTCTGCCGCTAACTCGAAATCAAAGCCTGAATAGGAGGTTTGATAGGCGAGACGGTAATGTACGTAGGATTTGCCATCCGCTTGCCACGCGAACTTATCGCCATCTAGCGAGTTTGACGCGTCTACGCTTAAGCGCAAGTTATGACCCTCTGCCAGTGCATAGTTATGAGCTAGCATGGAGATAACATGGCCGGCATCGGTGCCAAAGTAATCCCAGGTGTACCAGAAGTTGGCCTCGGTAGTACCCAGTTGCGAGTCATAGGCAAATTTGGTGTAGGCTTCAAAATAGTTACCGTCACTGGAGCTAGATGCGCCGTGATAACTGTAATAAGCGATACCATAATCCACAGACAGCTGGTTGTTCAACTGGCGAAATTGGCCGACGTAGAAATCCCACTCTAAGTCAGTGCCATCGCCAAAGTCGACGTTTGACGCCCAGCTGCCGGCGTAGAAACCGTTATCGGCAGCGTAATCAATGCTCCCTTGCAGCGCTGGGTCGTTTTCAGTTTGGCTTACACCATTAAAGGTGTAGTCGCTAGCACCAGTAATTGTTGCTGACCAATCAGCCAATGCGACCTGTGAGGCCATCATTAACGAGATTGCGCTTAAAGAGTAAATTGTTTTTCTCATCATTGCTCCTAATGTACGGATTCTATTTTTTTATAATCAAGACGGTTTTCTTTTGGTGAGCTATCGATGTTGCTCACGGTTTTGAATTTGGTGTACAAAATGTAGCCTAAACAACTAAAGAATAGACCAATTACCAAGGCACCGACCCATTGGATTTGTAAGAAGTCAAAAGTAAACAACAGTGTCAGCGCTGCTAAGGCTAGAAAATGGAAGCCCATGTAACGCCATTTACCCAGACGCTTAGTCGTCAGATTGAGGTTGTCACTATAAAGACGGATTAATGAGTCCAACGAGTTGATCACGAAGATAATGCCGACAAACACCATGGCGAAGTTACGGATACCCGTCGTATCTAGCCCTGCATCGTGATAGTGGTATAACACCGCAAACCACAGCGCAATTGGAATAGAGGGGAAGATCAACATCGCTGCTAGCACCTGATAGGTTTTAAGACCACCGACAAAGCGGGCGGTAAATTGGCCAATCATGATGCTCCATGCGAACCACCAAAACAGGTAGAAGGCGTGGTAATCATTGATAGGGAAGATAAATTCGTGGATGTTGCCAAAATAGCCTCCCAGCATGGCCACTGACTGAGCGTACTCACCCATGGCGCTATCACCCCATAAGAAGGCGCTGCCCCACATAAAGGCGATAAGACCAATAAAGACCCACGTCGTGGATACACTCAATACACGTACATATTTAATGTCGGTACTGGAGTAAACAGAAAAGGCAATAGCGGCAAAGACAATGAGGTAAAATAACGGAATGATGCTCTCGCCATCACCGATGCTAGGCAAATACCATGGTAAGTTGGCCAACAATAATGAAGCGGTAAAGGCACAAGTGCCAATAATCACCACGTTATTAATAAACTTCACCCAAGGGATCTCAAAGAACTTTACTTTGGGCTCAATTACGCAGAAATAAAAGCAGGTGAGGAAGTAAAAACTCCAGATGAAAAAGCCCCAAAAACCAAACTCAATGGCGAGCGGGTTAGTGAATGCATATTCTGGGCTTGCGTTTATGTCTGCATAACCGCCAAACTCGGTCAATGGGAACATGATCAGTCCCACATCCAGGCCGGAGGTGAACAAGATAGCAATAAAGGTGAAGGTTCGTACTGGGGTGACACCCACGCACTGCACATTCCCCCATTTCGCCAAGATAAAGACGATAGCGAGTAGGGTAAATAAAATGCCAGCACTAAGCCATAAAGTCATTATCACCCTCCCAATATAAGTAGAAATAGTTCATATTTTCTCCATTTTGTTGTTTTTAAAATATAAGGCGCCCAGGGCGCAGCTATTGAGCTGCACCAAGAAAGCCTTGTGAAATCGTATTAGTTACAGAGTTTGGCTACGCTGTCGCTGCTGCCATTGCGGGTCGTTGACCACTTCAACATGTTGCGACGCAAGCGGAGTCTTTCCTAAGATATGGTCGGCTGCCTTTTCCGCTACCATAATGGTGGGCGCATTTAAGTTGCCATTAGGAATGGTCGGGAAAATTGAGGAGTCAACCACACGCAGACCCTCAACACCATGTACTTTTGCCTGACTATCAACCACGGCCATTTCATCTTCACCCATTTTGCACGAGCAAGAAGGGTGGTAGGCACTTTCAACGGCTTGGCGCACAAAGGCATCAATTTGCTCATCTGTTTGCACGTCAGTACCCGGTTGAATTTCCTCATCGCGGAATGCATCAAATGCATTTTGATTGATAATTTCGCGCGTTAGGCGCACGCAGGCACGAAAGCCTTCGATATCGTCCGGGTGTTGAAGGTAATTAAATTGAATTTTTGGCGCACAGTCAGGGTCGCTGTTTTTAACCAACACATGACCACGACTTTTCGGCTTATTGTGACCAATATGGACTTGGAAGCCATGGCCAGCAAAGGCACTCTTGCCGTCGTAACGAATCGCCGCAGGTAAAAAGTGATACTGTAGATCAGGCCACTCAACCCCTTCTTTAGAGCGAATAAAGCCACATGATTCAAAGTGGTTAGTTGCCCCTAAGCCATCTTTGAATAATAACCAGCGAGCCCCGATCATGGCTTTTGAAAACAGCCCAAGCTTGCCATTGAGGGTAATAGGTTGCTTACACTTAAATTGGAAATAAAACTCCAAGTGATCTTGCAGGTTCTGGCCCACACCGGGTAAATGGTGTGTACAGGGAATACCGGCATTATCTAAATGGGCTTTGTCACCGATGCCAGACAACTGCAACAAATGTGGAGAGCCAATGGGCCCGGCACTTAAAATCACTTCTTTGTTGGCCATGGCTTTATGAACTTTGCCACCAACGCGATACTGAATGCCACGAGCTTGTTTGCCCTCTAGTAACACTTTTTGCGCCTTCGCATGAGTGACGATGGTGAGATTGCTACGCTCTTTGACCGGATCCAGATAGGCACGCGCCGCCGAACAACGTTTGCCGTCTTTTACGGTCATGTGCATAGGGCCAAAGCCCTCTTGCTGTGCACCATTATAATCTTTGCTAAAGGCATAGCCTGCTTGCTGACCGGCATCAACAAAGGCTTTATACAACGGGTTTTTCATGTCGTTGCCGTTATTTACGCCCAATGGACCATCGCCACCACGATAGCTGTCACCGCCGAGGTACCACTGCTCGGCCTTTTTGAAATAAGGTAAGCAGTCCTGATAGCTCCAGCCTTGTGCACCGTGTTGTTGCCATTCGTCAAAGTCTTTGGCGTGACCGCGTACATACACCATGCCGTTGATAGACGATGAGCCACCGAGTACTTTGCCGCGAGGACAATGCATTTTGCGATTGTCTAAATACGGCTCTGCCTCAGTGTGGAATTGCCAAGCATATTTGCTGGTATTCATAGGGATAGACAGCGCCGTAGGCATTTGAATAAAAATACTTTTATCACTACCGCCGGTCTCAAGTAACAACACCCGGTTGTTACTATCGGCACTCAGGCGGTTTGCCAGTACACAACCCGCTGAACCGGCGCCAACGATAATATAATCAAATTCGCTGTTCATGATGACACCTCCTTAAAACGGGCTCTCAAGTTGGTTCATACCCACGTACACCGATTTCGTTTGTAGGTATTGGTTGATAGCCTCTAAGCCATTCTCGCGGCCGATACCCGATAGCTTATAGCCGCCGACAGGCATTTCTGCCGGGGAGGCGCCATAAGCATTAATCCAACAAATACCAGCCTCAAGCTGGTGGATCACACGGTGGGCGCGGCGTAGATCTTGGCTCATTACGCCAGCGGCCAGGCCCATAGGCGTGTTATTGGCACGCTCAATGACTTCTTGCTCGTCATCAAACACTAAGACACTCATAACCGGACCAAAGATTTCTTCGCGACAAATAGTCATGTTGTCATCGCAATCGGTAAACACGGTTGGGGCCACAAAATAGCCTTGCGGCGCACTTGTTGGGGTCAGTGCATGACCGCCGATGGCAACGGTAGCCCCTTCTTGTTTACCCTTGTCAATGTACTCAAGCACAAGCTGTTGATGCTTTTTCGAGATCAGCGCGCCTAAGTTCACTTCAGGGTCTAACGGATCGCCGGCAATAATATTCTTTTGTGTGCGCTCGAGCAGTTCACTCATAAACTGCTCATAAACACCACGCTGCACAAACACACGAGTACAGTTGGTGCACACTTCACCTTGGGTGTAGAAGTTGCCAAGCATCGCGGCACTGACCGCTTCGCTAATATCGGCATCATCAAATACCAATAGCGGTGATTTGCCGCCGAGCTCCATGGTGACGTCTTTTAAGTTGCTGGCGGCGCTTTGCATTACTTTTTTACCTGTGCCCACTTCGCCGGTGAAAGAGACCTTCTCGATTTCTGGGTGGGTTGTAAGCCACTGACCCACCTCGGCGGCGCCATGGACGACATTGAAAACGCCTGCTGGAACGCCGGCTTCAATGAAAATCTCCGCTAACATGCTGGCGCCTTTTGGGGTTTCTTCCGAAGGCTTAAAAATCATGGCGTTACCTGCGGCCAAGGCGGGTGCAGATTTCCAACACGCGATTTGCAGGGGGTAGTTCCATGCGCCGATACCGGCACACACCCCTAACGCCTCTTTGCGGGTATAATAAAAATCGCCGGCAACCTCTTGCTGCTGGCCGACTACGGTGGGCGCTAATGAGGCAAAGTACTCAATGGCGTCGGCACCAGTGACTACATCGACGCACTCGGCTTCTTGCCACGGTTTACCGGTATCTAATACTTCAATTTTTGCCAGCTCATCGTTACGCTCGCGTAACAACGCCACCGCTTTGTGCAAAATGCGGGCACGCTCGATAGGCTGCATCGCTGACCACTGCGCGAAACCAGCTTTAGCGCTGTCGATGGCGGCTTGTTGGATATGCTCATCGGCCACTTCGACCTGATAGATGACCTCGTCAGTTGCTGGGTTAATGACTTCAAACACATCGCCACTGGCGTTGGCCATGGGGGCACCATCAATAAAATTTTGTAAGCGAGGGTAAGACATTTACTGTTCTCCAAATTGCGCTATCAGGGTATCGATATAACTTTTACTTAACTGCTCAGCGTGATGAAAGTCATCGGCTTCGCCGCGGCCGAGTACACAGCGTAGCCATAATCCGTCAATCATGCCTGCGGCCAACTCGGCGGCCTGCTTGGCTTTGTCGCGTGGCATCAGGGTATTAAACGACACCTGTAAATTACTGCGTAAGCGACGACTGTTGACCTGCTGCAGTCGGAATAGGGCAGGGTCGTGCAGTGACTGCGCCCAAAAGCTCAGCCAAGTTCGGGTGCTGTCATGCTGTTGCTGTACGGGGGCAAAGTTTGACTCAACGATTAAGTTTAGTCGCTCTCGTGGACTGAGCGTGTCGTCAGCGGTGGTCTTCGCCAGCAGGTTAATTTTCAGCTGGGTTAATAAGTAACGCACCGTTGCTTCAATCAAACCTTGTTTACCACCAAAATAATGGCTAATGATGCCCGAAGATAATCCGGCACGTTTGCTAATGCTGTTGATGGTGGTGGCATGTAAGCCAAGCTCAGCAACTGAGTTTAAAGTGGCGTCGATTAACTGTTGACGCCGCACAGGTTCCATTCCGACTTTAGGCATATTTTTATTAATTGACCGTTCAATTAAAATAAAGATTAATAGTTTGAGCTGAAATGATCAAGCTTCAGAGTTTGTTCAGATCCAAACGTAGGCAAAGATCTATGTTGACTAGGAGGCTAATTTTCACTGGTCGGTTAATTGATAAATATTGATTTAAAACATTGAGTTACAGCTCTACCAAAGTGCTTTTTTGGTGGCGGATTGAGCTCGAGAATAGAGAGACAAAATTTTTTTATCAGCACCAATGATTAGATGTCTAATTGCTTGTTAGCAAAGTGTAGATAGCGCAATAAAACAGCAACAATTTTTTATTGATAACTATTTTTGTTTAGATTAAACTAAAGCCAATAACGCAATTGAGAGTGGTTTGTATTCGTGTATATCTGTTTATGTCATGGTGTATCAGACAAAAAAATTGAGCAGGCGATTGATGATGGAGCCCGTTCAATGCGCGATCTTACAAAAGAACTAAAGGTTGGTTCGCAGTGTGGCAAATGCTGCAATTGCACCAAAAAAATCCTTAACCAAAAGCTGATTGATATTGTTGATGTGACTGACGACGTCGCTTAATCCCCATAGCGACGTGTGATCCTCCTACCTCCTTTTATATCCCCCTGAATTTGTTATAGTAACAATAGACTACGTTGCTTAGGTAATCACAATGGATGCCCTTATCAACGCGCGTTTATTACTTGTCTTTGCCGTGGTGGTGGTTGCCGGTTGCGTAGCCCCTAAAGCGTATAACGTGCACAACTTAGATAATGCCAGTTATTCCATGCCAGCGAAGGGAACAGCTTTGATATCGAATGTTATAGACGAACAGCCCAGCCCTGAACTGTCGGGGTTTTATCCCTTGATTGATGGCCTAGATGCCTTCGCTGCACGTATTGCGCTGATAGAGACAGCGCAATACTCTGTCGATTTACAGTACTATTTGTATCATCGCGAAGAAACCTCACAGCTGTTGAGTGCCTATTTATTGCGTGCTGCCGAGCGTGGCGTGCGAGTTCGCCTGTTACTTGATGACCTATCTCAAGCGAACTTAGAGCAAGATTTAAGTGCTTTGGCGGTGCATAACAACGTTGAAGTGAGACTGTTTAATCCTTTGAATCACAGGCGATTGCGGTTCTTAAGTTTTATCACTGATTATTCCCGTGTATCGCGGCGTATGCACAATAAGAGCTTTATCGTTGACAGCGAGCTCTTCATTACTGGGGGGCGGAACATTGGCAACGCCTATTTTTCCGGTGATCATAACTCACAATTTGTTGACTTTGACGTACTGGGTGTCGGCCCAATCGTTGATAAGGCAACCATGGCTTTCGACTTATATTGGAATCATCCACTCGCTGAGGATATCAATGAATTGTCTGGCAGTGCTGACAGCCAAGATTTGGCGCAGTTATCAAGCCGTCTAAGTCGTTACGTTAGCACCGCATTTCACAACGAAAGTCCCTATATTCAAAGGCTTAAAGAGTCCACTTTGGTACAAACATTGGTTAACGGTAAGCTGTCTATGGACTGGGCAGAAGCGCAGTTATATGTTGATGACCCTAATAAGCTGTTAACCGATAGCCGTAATAATAGTACGCACATGGCACCGAAGCTGTTTGCAGCCATGGGAGAGCCTCGCCAGCGTGTGAACATTATCTCCCCTTATTTCATTCCCAAAGATAAAGGATTAGAGCTCATTAAGAAATGGCGTGAGCAGGGGGTTGCTGTGACTGTTCTCACCAACTCGCTTGCCGCCACCGATGTGCCGGTTGTGCATGCTGGGTATGCCGATTATCGCCAGCAGCTGTTGGCTATGGGCGTCGAACTATGGGAGCTTAAGCGTAATCTGGACTTAGCCGCGCAGCAACCGAAACGTAAAGGGTTTCGAGGCTCTTCCACTGCCAGCTTGCACGCCAAAAGCATGACCATGGATGATGACAAAATATTTGTAGGTTCGCTAAATTTAGATCCGCGCTCGTTTAATTTAAACACAGAGCAAGGGCTGTTGATTCACTCCGAGCGTATGAATCGCTTATTAAGTCGATGGATCACAACGGAAATGCCTAAATATGCGTGGCAACTAAGCCTAGATGAGCAGGGCGATATTGTGTGGCAAGACAGAAAGAATCAACAACGATTGACCACTGAGCCTGATACCAGTGCATGGTTGCGTTTTAAAGTATGGCTTATGTCTTTATTGCCGATAGAAGATGTTCTATAGCACAGCTATGTTGGCCACACTTACATAAAAAAGCCGCAACTTTGCGGCTTTTTTTAATGAAGATCAGGCGCGGCAAGGATTACATCTGCGATTGCAGATAGTTTTCGAGGCCCGTGGCCTTGATTAGGTGTTGCTGCGTTTCCAGCCAATCTATTTGCTCTTCCTGCTCATTTTGAATTGCATCTAGCGCCTCACGGCTGATGTAATCTAAACGCTCTTCGGCAAGCTTTACCGCTGCCTGCAAGTCCTTTAATGACTCCAGCTCAAAATGCATGTTGGCAGCTATCATCTCTTCAACATTTTCACCAATACGCAGGCGCCCTAAATCCTGTAGGTTAGGAAGCCCCTCTAAAAACAGAATGCGCTCGATAAGTCTATCGGCATTTTTCATTTTCTGGATAGACACCTTGTAATCTGCTTTATCTAGTTTGCTAAAACCAAAATCTTTAAACATGCGCGCATGCAAAAAATATTGATTAATGCCTACTAGCTCATTTGCGAGCACTTGGTTTAAGGCTGCAATGACGTCTTTATCACCTTTCATAATTAAGCCTCAGACTCACCCATTTGCGATTGTTGATAATTTTGAATACCGATCTTCTCAATAAGACCAAGCTGCTGTTCAAGCCAATAAACATGGTCCTCTTCGGTATCAAACAAGAGCTTCTCAAGTACTTCGCGAGATTGATAGTCTTGTTCTTCTTCGCAAATTTTGATGGTTTCTTTAACACACTGTACAACCTCAAGCTCAAGTTTAAGGTCGTTGGCCATCATCTCTTTGACGTTGCCACCAACAAGCAGAGCTCGACGTTTAGTTAAATCGGGCACGCCTTCTAAAAATAAAATACGCTTGATAAGCCAGTCAGCGTGTTGCGTCTCCTCGTCGCGCTCGTGCTCCAAACGCTCATAAAGTTTATTTAAACCCCAGTCTTCGTACATGCGCGAATGAATGAAATATTGGTCAATTGCGGCCAGCTCGTTTGCAAGCAGCTTATTGAATGCGTCTATAACTCGTTGTTTACCTTGCATTTGCCATAATCTCCTTAGAAAGATGTAGCCCTAGTGTAGTCGATCTTATGAATAAATCAAATTTTTATATATAAATCATAGGGTTACAATTAAAAAGTATTCGCATTCAAGTTTCGATTAATGCTTGTGAGTGATTCTTTTTTAACCGCAGTGAGACAAGCCGAATAAAAAAGCCGGTAAACCGGCTTTGCACTGTTTGTACAACTGGATTGCTTATTGCCGCCCTAGAATTGGTAATGGATACCGGCGGTGATTGTGGTGCCTAAACCTTTTATAATGTAGCCGCCATAGGTGTAAGCTTGCGCTCTTGCTGGGTAGTAATCGCGGTTTAGAAGGTTTTCGATGCCGAAATAGGCGTTGGCGCTTGAATTGAATTGCCAGTTACCGCTGAGGTTCATGACAAAATAATCGTCAATCGGCCCTTGATCGCCAACATACTCGCCAGCATCGTTGGCGGTAAACCGTTTGCGGCTTCCCACGTATAAGGTTGATAACGTGAGCGCGGCATCATCTGTAGCTTGCCATTGTAGGTTCACAGTCGCCTTGGGTGGACTAATTTGTTTGCCTCCGAGATAAATATCTTCAGCCGTGTTTTTGCCTTCGACATAAGAATAGGTGGCAGTGGCTCGCCAAGCAGGGTGAAAGCGGTAATCCACTAGCGCTTCATACCCCCAAATCTCCTGTGGAGCACGTACAGGCATGTATACGCCAGTGGCTTCATCAAAACGGTTAGTGGTTCCCAAATCAGAGGTGCTGCGATATAAAGACGCTTCAATTCGCAGGCTATCAAGTACCGACGTAAAGCCCACTTCGTAATTGTCGATAAGTGCGGCTTCAGTGCGGATCAGAGCAATATCATCCACGGTAGCGCTACGCAGCAAGCGGCCAATATCCGAGATATCTGCACCTTGAGAGTAACTAAAAAACGGACTAAATTGCTCATACGCATTATATTTTAACCCGACATTGTAGGTGGTGGCTGTGTAATTGAGGGTGTCACCACGCACTTCGAACGCCACAGAGCATTGCTGGGCGTTGCGGCACAGTTTAAGGGTACGGTAATCATCAACTTCGAGGTCGATGTCCTCATGGCGTACACCGGCTTTGATAACATAGTCATCAAACATCACCCATTTACTTTGAAAAAAGCCGGCAAGGTTGCTCATGTCCATTTCTGGGACCCACTCACGGCCATCAACTAAGGGTTGAGATGTGGTGTCTTGCAGCGCATCAATACCATAGATAAAGGTGGCTTCGGTGTTGTCAAAATCTATCAAGGTATTCAACGTGGCGCGCAGGCCCTGCTTCTGCGAGGCAATGATCGACTGACCGCCATCATAACCCTCATCTGGGTTGGCAAGATTTGGAGAGAAGAAGAAAACGTTTTCAATATCTTGCGCATATAAGTCTAGAGTCAGTGCGGTGTGCGCGAAGATAGCGTTATCGGTGTACTTAAGCATGGCATTGGTGTTGCCACTTGGGCCTTGAGGACGGCCTTGCTTTTGCTGTGCTGGCGGCACATGAATGGCGTAGGATTTATCGCCAGAATTGACGTTACCAAAGACATCGCCTAAATCTGTTTTTTGCTGCGACTTATAGTAGTTGTAAGTAAAGGCGAGGGCCTTATCTGCATCAAAGTCGTAACCTAATTTGGTGAAGTAATTGTGTGTTTGTACGTCACTGAGTCCGTATTGCAAACCGAGAATATCGCCTTCGGCGTCGCGCTGTACGCCATTTTCTTCATAGCTGATTGTCGCTAAATAAGAAAACTTGTCTGCCCGGCCACTGATCGAGCCCTCAATGCGTGCACCTAAGGTTTCATCCGCTTTGACGGCACTGAATCGTGTTGACACATCAAGCTCTGCACTAAAATCATCAGCCGTTGTCGGTTTTTTGGTAATGTAATTGATCACTCCGCCTGCAGCGCCATTGCCATATACTGAGGTGGCCCCTTTGATGACTTCAATGCGTTCAATAACGCTTGGGTCGAGTGTGCGTATGCCCAAAGAGCCATTACGCAGCGGCGTGGACTGAGGGACACCGTCAATCATCACTAAGGGCGCTCTGCCGCGCAACGTTTGCCCGGTGTTACTTGAACTATTTGTGCTTGGCGCCATGCCTGGCACCATCATTTGCAAAAGGTTTTGTAATTCTGGATTAACCTTAAGCTGGGCCTCAATTTGTTCTCGAGTGATCACCGTCACCGATGCTGGCACTTCGTCAATATTTTCTATGACACGGCTACCAGTCACAATAATATGTTCTAAGTTTTCATTGTTATTTTGTTTGGCGATGACGTTGCCACTGAGAGCAAGCATAATTAGAGAAAAGGGAAAGCGCACGTGTTGTCCTTGTTGTACTAAAATGGAGGGGCGAATGATAATTAATATCACTAATGATAACAAGGTGAAAAAGACGTCATCCGACCATATGCATTTAGTCGCGGTAACTTATGCACAGCGGGCAGAGCAAACTTGCTTTAACACGCGATGTTGCATGTCTGCTCTTAGAGGCTGGGGTAAGTGTAGGAAAGGAGCTGTGTTACAGCTCCCGAGGTTTTTCAATGTAGTAGCCTTGTGCACCATCAAGACAAAGCTGCTCGATAATATGCTTCTCTTCTTGGCTCTCAACGCCTTCAGCGAATACTTTAACGCCAATACGGTGCGCTAAATCAACCATTAATCGCATGAAGTACTGGTTATTCTTATCGTCTTCTAGGCCGCGCGTGTAGCTGGCATCCATTTTGATAAAGTCTGGTTTTAACTCTCGGAAAAACTTAAATGACGTTAGCCCTACGCCAAACTTCTCTACGGTAATACGGGCGCCTGCGCGATGCAGCATGGTAATAAAGCGTTTGCTTGCGCCGATGTTTTGTTGCAGTCCTAGCTCTGAAATCTCAAAGATGAGACGAGCTGCCAATTCGCCTTCTTTCATCAGTCGACGCTCAAGCCAAATCACAAATTTATCGTCATGGGCGCTTGCGGCTGACACGTTGAGCCCAAAATACTGCGCATTGAGGTTCTTACTTTTCATCGCCCGAAAAGCATGTTCGATGATCATCTGATCCAGTTCAACCGATTTTCCTAACTGATCGGCCATCGCCATAAACGAAGAGGTCGGTAAGATATGCTCTTCCTCATCGCGAAATCGCGCCTGAATCTCTGAGTAGGCATTGTTGCTTTTACCTAGCGGCATAATGGCTTGGATCACTAAGGTCACGCTTTGCTTATCGAGTAAGTCGTTGATCATTTTGCGCCAATTTTGCGACCCTTGATTGCTGCTAGCACTCATATCCTCTTGGCGTTGAATGTGCCAAGCGTTATTTTGTTTGCTCTGGGCAATATTCATCGCCACATCAACATTCGCCAGTAGCTCGCCAAGGGGTTTATTTTGCTCGTAGGAGACAATGCCGGTGTAAGCGACAGAGGTTAGATCATGGATTTTCTGATACTGGTTTAGCTTAGACTGAACATTATTAGCAAAGCGCTCCGCTTCTTTTAGCGGAATATTAGGTAACACCACGGCAAAATCTGAGCTGTTAAGACGAAATACGCTGCTGCCACGATAACTGCCGACCACGGCGCTGAGCATCTCAGCAATACTGCGAATGTACTCATCGCCTTGCTGATAACCGCTGCGCTGGTTGATGTGCTGCAATTCGGTGCCTCGTACCAGGGCGATACAGCCAAAACAATCGCCCTGAACGTGTTCAATGTGACGTTCGTAATACTCCACGAACATGTTGCGATTCCCCAGTTCGGTGACTACGTCTTTATAGGCCTCTTTTTTTATTTCCACTGCCGAGCTGGCAATATTGTCGAGTTGCGAGCCTAAGTATGTTGATAGGCGATTGAGGGCAGGGGAGATTTGACTGGCTAATCGTTGCTTTTGGCTATCGTCAGAGAATGCACGGCTGCTGGTATCTGGCACCACGCCATTGCTGACGAATTGGTCGATTATCGCTGAAATCATATCAGCCACATGCCGGCGGTATCCCACAAACGCCGTTTTTAAACTAGCAATAGGCAACAGTGCGAGCAGGGAAATGACTAATACAAAATAAAGTAACCCAACTTCAAATGTTTTCGCTACATCGTCTAAATCGGCAATAAACTCTATGCGCAGCTCACCATTACTGCTGACTGCATACTGGCTGCGGACACTGTTGAACTGAGACTGAGCAACTTGTGAAAGTAGTGCGCTATTCTGGCGATGTGTTTTGTTTGCCAATACTTCACCTTCGGCATCTCTCAGCCATAGATTTTTCAAGTTCATGGTGGCAAACAATTGCTCTGCCATAGCGGGAGCATCGGTGACGGTAATTTGCGGATGGCTATCTAAATACCGCTGCAAGCTTACTTGCATGTGTTCTTGCTTTTCCACACTGTAAGAGTGAAAAACCATCACATTAGCGATAATACCGGCACACAATGCCAGTAGCCATAAAGAAAATTGTAAGAGGGTGAACCGTTTCAACTTAGCTTTATCCTTATTATTTAACCAGCTAAACGATAAATCCTAATCGCGACTGAACTTTGGCAAAGAGTCCATTCACATGCGCGAGCGTGCCATGTGAGACGGCGAATTATCACAGCGGCCTAATCTCTACTAGTGTAATTTAACCGTTATTACATACAACCTTGGTGCAATGAGTTGTTATAAATCATTGACTAATGGCGCAATAATATAGCACGGCTTGAGAAAAAACACAGTACAAAGAGTAGTTTACAAAGATGAGTTTGTCTAGAAAGAGGAGATGAGTGAAAATTGGCTCCCCCTCCCCGACTCGAACGGGGGACCTGCGGATTAACAGTCCGTCGCTCTAACCAACTGAGCTAAGGGGGAACAATTTCAAAGGTAAGTAGTGGCTCCCCCTCCCCGACTCGAACGGGGGACCTGCGGATTAACAGTCCGTCGCTCTAACCAACTGAGCTAAGGGGGAACAATTACTTTATTGCTGAAAGATTTGGCTCCCCCTCCCCGACTCGAACGGGGGACCTGCGGATTAACAGTCCGTCGCTCTAACCAACTGAGCTAAGGGGGAAGCGCCTGCCTTTCAACGGGGCGAAATATTAATGACCGCGCCCTAAAGTGTCAACCAATAAAAACTCTAAAAATAAAAAAAGTAGACTGTTCGGCGCTTTTTCACTCAAATTGACTGCTTAGCGCGCAAAACAGCCTCTATTTGGGGCTGCGTTGCGCCTGTCGCAGAGCGATTTCATCAGTAATTACACTGACAAAGGGAAATAATCGAGTCTGTTGTAACTAACAGATTTAATTGATAATCAGGGAAAGAATGGGAAATCGTGGGAAAATGCGGGAGAACATGGGCGTTTGAGGTTAGTGGGTTAAAATTTAACTGTGTAAAGATTAAGTGCGTTAGGGTGATAAATTAAGGTGAGAAAAAATGATAAGCGCGGGGCAAAAAGATAACCTACAGCTCAAGCTCCGTTTTTACGATTTTACCAACTATACCCAGGGTTTTCAGTATATAGCCAATCTCAGTTTCCCCACCTTCAAGTTGAAAGCTCATGTCATCGCGATTGGGGTTTGAGAAAGTAATTTTGAGGAGCGTTTTAGTTGATCGCAATTGCGCTGCAAAATGAGCCTTGCTCATAGGGTTCAAGAATGCGTAATAACACCCCTCGCTAATTTCTTTATCATTAGGATCCACAGTTGCTGTCGTGCCCAAGGGAATGAGTTTGTGTGATTCCTCCCCAATGATCACATGCGAGTTAGTTGAGTATTTACTACCTGTCTCTTCAATAATCATTTGTTGTGTCCAAGCTTTTCTATTTATAGATTCCAGAGCCTTCGAGACTGCTTCTGATGAGGCCGTCGAAAGCTCTACGCGCTTGGTTATCAGTTTAATAAAAGGCTCGTTAACCAGTTGAGAGAACTCAATTAGGTAATCGATAGATGGATCTCTAGAGTCTTCATATTTTGTCTGCGTGTTTCGATGAACACCTGTTTTTGCTGCGGCCGTGCCAATGTCTATCCCACCTTTTAAGCGAAGTCTTTTAAGGTACTGATTAAAAGCAGACATGAATAAAGAAACTTTAGAATGAAGAATATATTTATTTAAACACACAATTTAGTGCATACAAAACAAAACATTTTGCGCATGCCCAAACGAAAAGTGTGAAGGGCGCACTTTGAAAGTGTGAACTGTGAACCTCAAAAAAAAACGACTTCTGCTAAGAATAGCTTACTAAAATTCAATGGTTTAACCTCTTTTTGCACACAAAGGTGTTTATTTGTGTTGTATGCACACAAATATGTGTGTATCTTTGTATGCATGAATACAGATTGATACTTTTGAGTGTAGTTATGAAGACCTTAAATGAATTGGGTTGGACAACATCAAAGATAAAAGAGGCCCTTGAGGATGAAGGTTGGTCTTGTCGGCAATTGTCTTTTAGTCGGGGATATACGTCTAACGCTATTCAGACGGCTTTACATAGACCGTATCCTCAAGCTGAAAGAATTATTGCTGATGTGATCGGAGTTAGAGCCTCTGAAATTTGGCCTGATAGATACGACGACAAGGGTAATCCTAATCGAGGAAAACCAGCAAGAACCGCAGTGAAAGGAATCACTAAATGAAGACTTTAACAGCTTTGCAGATAGCGGCTTACTTACTCGTAAGCAAAAGAAGCATTTTAAAACAGGCAAAAGAAGAAAACTGGGCATATGAGGAAGTCCGAGGGAGAGGGGGAAAAATTCGGGAGTACATCATAGAGAATTTACCTGCACACGTTAGTGTGCAATTAATGGAGGCCATAATTAGGGAGAATCAAAGCTCTGCCTTTGAAAGTGGAACAGCCTATTCCGCCATGAAGAAAAAGCTGGAGCAGCTTGATAAAGCTGAGATAGTAAGAAATAAGCAAGAAAACTTAAAGGGCCTAATCGCAGCTCAAGATATACCACCTAAAGCACAAGCTAAGTATGAATTACTTAAAGCTGCGCTGTGTTTCATTGAAGAAAATGGTCAGCCTAAAGTTGCCGGTTTTGACTTATTTAGTGAGTTGTATAACCAGGGTTTAATTGAAAGCTGTCTGCCACTTAAAAGCTTAGTTCCTTCAGTGTCTAGAATCACCCTCATTCGATGGCAAAAAGCCGTGGATACAAGAGGAGTTGCGGCATTGGCGGTGAAGGTAAAACGAAGTGGGAAGTCAATCATTGAATCTGACCAAGAGCTAAAAGATTTTTGTGTAGCAATGGTTTGCGACTATCCACACGTGAAGGCTACACACATAAGAGAGGGGCTTTTATCCCGTTTTAGTGAAACAAATAAAGGAATACCTGCAGAAACAACTATTCGTGATTGGTTGACTAAATGGAAAAAAGAAAACGCTTCACTGTATACAAAACTCACAAACCCAGATGCATGGAAGAACAAGTTTATGTCAGCAATGGGGAAAATGGATGAAAGTGTAACAAAGATAAATCAATTATGGGAGTTCGACTCTACACCTGCAGATGTGATGCTTACGGATGGAAGGCATTCTCTAATAGGAATAATTGATGTCTACACTAGACGCCCTGCAGTAGTCGTGCATCCAACTTCTAACTCAGAGGGAATTTGTTTGGTGATAAGAAAGGCAATTCTAGACTGGGGTATTCCTGACGTAGCAAGAACTGATAACGGTGCTGACTACACATCCATTCAAATAGAAAGTGTATTTGATGCTCTCGAGATTGAGCACCAGACAACACGTCCATTTTCAGGTGAAGAAAAACCGTATATTGAGCGGTTTTTTAGAACCTTTAGTCACGGAATAGCTGAACTACTTACTGGTTACATAGGGCATAACGTCGCTGAACGGCAGAATATTGAGGCAAGAAAAACGTTTGCAGAACGGCTTGCAAAGAGAGCTGCCCCAGGGAAAAAGAATGAGCCAGTGAAAGTAAATCTAACGTCGGAACAGTTACAACAATTCATTGATGACTGGATAGCCAACCTTTACATGCACAGGCCTCACGGAAACTTGGGAGGTAAAACCCCTCATGAGATTTTAGCAGCCAGCCGTGATCAAATTCGGGTTATTAATGATGAACGGCTACTAGATGTCATGTTGCAACCTGTTCCTTCAAACCGAGGGCTCCGCACGGTAGGTAAAGAAGGAATAAAGGTAAGCGGCGGCATCTATATTTCTCCAGAGCTTGGTGCAGTAATTGGTGATGAAGTCTTGTGTAAATGGGATCCAAAAAATGCTGGTCGTATTTATGTTTTCAATCGGCTCAATAAAGAATTTGTTTGTATAGCTGTGGACCCTGAAATTGAATCTGCTGGTTTAACAAGGCAAGAAATTGCTGAGCTTGCCAAACGCAATCAAAAAGCCGTCACGGCAGAAAAGATAAAGCAAGCGAAAAGGATAGCTAAAAGCATAAATGTCTCGAACATTGCTAACGAGGTTTTGGAGCACCACAAGCGTCAGAATCAAGCTATTACTGCGATGCCAAAGAGGCGAGTAGAACATAAGAGTCCAATGATGGACTCTGCCTTATTGGCCCTAGAAGCGGAGCGTCCTGCTTTAGGCGAAGAAAGACTTAATGAAATAGATAGAAAACGCGCGGAATTACAGCGAGAGGCAGAGGCTGCCGCGATAAATCCTGCTCCTATTTTCAAAAACACGAACGACAAAGCAATGTATTTGAAACAGCAGCGCTTGGAGCGTGATTTAACTGGAAAAGAGAAAGGCTGGCTCAGTATCTGGGAGCAACAAAATAGAGCGATGTCATCGCGTTTAGATTCATTGATAGAAGAGAGGGGTATGGCGAGCACTTCACAACATCGCCAATCCCTGAAATAAAACCTAGGAGAATATAAGTCATGAAAACACAAATCGCAATTGTAAATAACGTAGTTGAAACTCAGATGATGGTTGAAAGCCTCTCTGGTCGAGCGTACGGAGTGCCTGGAATTGGCCTTATTTATGGTGATCCAGGCTTAGGCAAAACCACAGCTACTGCCTTTGTGGTCAACCGTTGTAACGGTATCTATATTCGCGCAACTTCGGGCATGAGTTTGGCTCAATTGCTCCGTCAAGTAGTTAAAGAGCTATCTGGCCCCGAGTACCACAGTAAAGAACTAATGCTGAACTACATTGTTGAGCGCATGGCATTGGAAAGTCGTCCTCTATTCATAGACGAATCTGATTACTTGCTTAATGACAAAAACACGCTTGAGAGTGTCCGCGATATTCACGACTTAACCAGTTGCCCTGTAATCCTTATTGGTATGGAGTCTGTGCGCCGCAAGCTTCAACGTCACAAACAGTTTTACAACCGAATCTCAGAATGGTTGGAGTTCAAACCTGCTACTTTCGATGATCTCAAGACTTTAGTCACAGCTGTCGTTGAGCCAGAAATATCAATTAACGAAGACCTTCTACAGCACTTGCTTGAAGAGACTGACGGTGAGGTTCGGCGCATCGTAACAGGGCTATCAAAGATAGAGGCAATGGCCAAAGCAAATGACTTGACAGAAATCGACTTGATGCAATGGGGCAACCAAGACTTATTTCTGAAAAAAGCATAAGGAGTTGCTGTGAGCCGTAAACACTTACAAGAAGCCTGGGAAGCCATGACGGTATTAAAAACCTTCCGCTTAAGTCAGGTTAACGCGGCTTTACAGCATACCAACATGGATAGTTTGAAGGCGTTTGCTAAGCGCTTAGAAGGGAAAAGAATTGTCAGACGGACTAAGGATTATGACGAAGACTTTTTCACAGTCATTAAGCCTAAAGCTAAGCCGTTTGATAAGACGAAATCTAAAGCTGTACAAGCTAATTCGGGAAGGCAAAAGATGTGGCAATCCATGCGAATTTTAAGAGACTTTGAAGTTGCCCAAGTGGCTGCTACGGCCGAGGTAACAGTTAATTCTGCGCAGTCATATATTTCTTTATTAAAAAAGGCTGGCTATTTAATGGTTGCCAAACAAGCTCCTAGGACGGGCACTGCGATAGCAAGGGCTGGTGAAGATACTATTTATCGACTGCTAAGAGACACGGGGCCCACTCGGCCTATTCCAAGAGCTAATGGTGTCTTCGATGAGAATCAGCAGCGGCTACAACCATTCGGAACTCAAGTGAAGCAGTCTAGTCCGGTCATGGAAAAGGTTGTCGCAGGAGAAGTACATGAACAACAGTAGCTGGTTAGAAATCTTACAAAATGAAGTTCAAGCCCTAGGGTTGATGGCGGTTGCTCAAAAGTTAAAAGTTTCAAAGGCGACTGTTAGTCAGGTTGTAAATGGGAAGTACAAGGCCAATACGCACACAATTGAGCAAAAAGTACGAGGTACGTTTATGGCTCAGTCGGTTTGTTGCCCAATTTTAGGGGACATAGCAATAAACATTTGTCTTGATCACCAGGGGCGAAAGTTTGCAGCGACAAACCACATAAGGGTACAGCTTTACAAGGCGTGTCGCTCGGGATGCCCAAACTCTAAATTAGGAGTCAATAAATAATGAAAATACATCCAATTATTGCTGAGTTAGAGCGTAGAGGTTTTGAAGTTTTAGCCATGCGAAAGGGTATCTCCCGAAACGTAATTGAGGTACGTGGTCAAGCTCCGAAAGAGTTACCGATTATAACAGAGAAACGGGCGGGCGTTACTCGCTTAATAAAAAGCGCCAAGTTGTTTGGTCAAGTCATTTTATTCATTGAAGGGGAAGCAAATGCAAACTGATTATTTAATCGATCATAGAGGTGCGAAGGTGCCAACTAAAAATATTCGTCCGGCTGACGTCGTTCGTCATGAGTTCGCATGTAAGGCAGTAGAACTAGCGATTGAGCAACGCGATGCTTTAGCGGAATTCAAGAAAAAACAAATAGCTGAATTTGATTCATTTATAGACTTACTGCGTCAAGAGTACGGAGCTCACTTGGGTGGGAAAAAAGGTAACGTTACCCTAAGAAGTTTTGATCACAAACACAAGGTAGTGCTTCAAGTACAAGAGAGCATCGAGCTTGGACCAGAGCTACTTATTGCTAAAGAATTTATAACTGATTGTCTTAACGAGTGGAGTGAGGGGGCAAACGAAAACCTAAAAGCTGTTATTGAACAGACCTTTGCGACGAATAGGCAAGGGCGGGTGAGTGTTCAACGCGTGCTCGGCCTTCGCCGCCTAAATATCAACGACGAATCAGGAAAGTGGGAGCGAGCAATGGCAATTATTGCAGATGCTATTGAAGTGGTCGATTCACGGCGCTTTATTCGCTTTTACACTACAGAGGGGGAACGAGAAGTTCCTGTTTCACTAGATATAGCCAAGTTATAGGAGATACGGGGAATGACTCAGATAATAAAAATAACTGAGAAAACTATGGCGATAGATTTGATCAACGCTATAGCAAAGCGTCAGGGAGCAGCAACGTTAGATTGTGAGTTTCAAGGTTTAACGTTCACGGTGAAAAGTGAATTAATGAAAATAAACGGAAAAGAAATAGCTCCATGTAGGCGTTAGGGCAAACCTTAAAAAACCGCAAGGATGCGGCTTTTTTCCAAAAACTGGCTGGCACAGTTTTTGGAAAAAGGGAAATAAAGAGTGAGCTATGAGTAAATCGAAATTAATTCAACTGATCCATATAGCAAAAAACCAGCTTGCACTTGATGATGAAACCTATAGGGCCGTTTTGCTTAGTGTGACAGGTAAGAAGTCATGCAAGGAAATGGATTCAAGACAGCTTTCGGAGACCTTGGATTATTTAAAAAAATGCGGGTTTAAAAGCCATTCAAACGGTAATAAAAAACGTATTAGTCCAAAAACAAGTGTTAGTCAGCTAGGTGAAGTAACTAAGGTTCGCGCCATTTGGATCACCATGCATAAGCAAGGGTTTGTGAATGATGGATCAGAAACCGCACTGGATGCATTCGTTAATCGCATGCTTAACCGCCGCAAAATTGGTGAAAACGTGAGTTTTCATACTCAGTTCTTGACGTATAAACAAGCGTACCCAGTGCTTGAAGCGCTTAAAAGATGGCATATGCGAGAAATGATTCAACATCTCATGCTGAATGAGCTTGATGTGTATGTGCAAACCTTTGACGAAGCGACGCAACGGATAGTCGCCACCAAAATCCCAATGAGCATGCTGCCTGAATATGGATATGAACAGCTTTGCGAAATCTATGAGTACAGCATTAATGAAGCTAAGTCGTTACCCAATATGTAAGAGCCACATCACATTAGATCAAATGGTTCAGGACGATGCAGGTAAAGAACTGCTGGCTATCGTTGCCGGAATGGGCAAACACTCAGGGCGAGCTATGGTGAATTATTTGGGGTTGTTCCGTCCAGCGAAGCAAGACCTTAGTAACAGTCGCGCAGTCAAGTTAGCCCAAGAAGCGCTAGCGCTTACACAAAACCACCAAGCGCTCGCAATGGCAATGGACCAAACAGTGCAGTCCATTATGAATAAGCGATTAAACAACCAAGGTGTTAAACCACTCGCAAATCACAACTACTTGAAGCAAGTGCTCAGTAGTGTACTTGAGCAATGCACGGCCCCGACCCAAGAGCAGCGAAGCAATAGCATTGAAGTAAAGACTCAGGGGGTTGAGCTAACTAACGAGCAGAACAAGAAAGCGTTTGAGGAGCAGATGAAACGCTATAGCAAGAACTTTAAACCACATTTTAAAGGTGAAGAGTCATGAGCCAGTCAAAGACCAATCTCTCTGAGGAAAAGCAAAGTGACTTGTTTGGCAGTGAAGTAGATCAACTGCAAGCATGCTTGGCTAACCTCGAAGGCCAAGAACTAAACGATGTACGCAAGCGTTGGCCGAGTACCTTACAAAGTTTAGTGATTCTTTTGAAGCGAGAGCTTAAAAAGAAAAATATTGCTGACGCAGACAAAGTAGCTGAAGGTTTAACGTTTGCGCTCAGCCACTATTTCGGTGGGCGTGACATATACCTACCTACCGATCAGCGATTAAAGGCCGCGCTAAGAGATATACAGATTTGGTCAGAATTTAAAGGTAACAATGTGGAGTGTCTAGCCGTGAAATTTAGCTTAACGGAACGAAGAGTTTTAGAAATTATTCAAGAACAACGAAAAGCAGAAAATGCTCGCCGTCAAAGGAGCTTATTCTAATGAGTGAAGCTATTAAAGTTGCAATGACTGCACCGAATCATGTGGAAGAGTTAATCAAGGATTTGTTAGATGGTGATCATAAAGACAATTATGTGTTACTTGGTTCACTGTGCTCTGGGGAGGCTTCCATTCAAGTGCAGCTCCACGTAATGCAAGATGAGACAAAATTTATCGACGAGTACGGCTGTAGATTGATAGAAAAAAAGCTCCCAGCTTTAGCAACACTAGGCCGCAGCACCTTGGAGCAGATGCTCATACATCAGCCTGAAAAACTATTGGAAGGTATTCAAGAGTTACAAACTTACCTTAAACGGGACGACAGTTAACAAGTAGTAATTAATAACAACCTCTTTTTGTTTCGAGCTCATGGCGACGTGGCGGTCATGCCGCTTATATAGATTACAATAACAGGCTTGAATAAAACCGAATACATGGTTATGAGCTAGTACATATGAGCAAAAAGCAGACTCTTCTTTTCTAGCTAGTACGGCCATTTAACGCCAGCAAAGTGTTGTTCTGCCTATGACATTACTTCATCAGCCTGCCATCTACTACCATTACATGACAACTAATGCGATTAGCTTTACATAGCTTTAACTTGTGTTTGGTCAGCACATCACTCTGGTGTCCTTTAAGTCAATTGCTCATCTTGGCTCATTAATATGTTGAGCTATTAAATTCTCCCTGCCGCACTGTACTGAGCTAACATTAATTTTACCGTTTGATTTTAATTGCCGCTAGCGGCTAATCTAGCCATATGATGCGGTGCCGTTGCGCGAAGATTATCGCGTTTGCTTGTTAATCTTATCTTCTACGCCAAAGGTATGAATTATGACAAAAGAAATAAAGTTTTTAGTTGCAGTTACAGTATTTTTTACGCTTCTCGGCTGCTCTGATGCAGGCAAAGACTCCGATTTACCAAACTACAGAATTATTGAAGATGAAGTTAATGGGAACATAAAACGTACTGTTGAGGTGGAGTTGCACTCACGGACAGACGCAGAAAACCTGGAATTGTTAGCAGAAAGAATTTATGGCCTCTCAAATGTGGATGTTGAACGTACTTTTATTGGGTATCGGATTGCTGGCAGTCATAAAAACCAAAGTTATTGGGCAACGACCCACTACAATCCAACTCTTGAAATAAATATAATAGGTGAGAGCGCATCTGATCACAAAAAGATAGAAAATGCGCCTTTGGTAGATGGAGAGGTACTGGGAGTGTGGATAGCTCATTGGGGTTATGAGTATAAAGTGACTGCATACGAGCAAGAGGATAAAACCTATATTCGAAGTACTTTTGGCGATGGCTCCTCTTCGGATGAAGCTTACGATAGATCTCAATCAGATAGAGGGATAAAACTACAAAGCGAATCTGGTGAAGAAAGAGGGGAACACTTCATTATTAATCACAAAGGGGACTTGGAATTTTGGAGCAAGAATGGTAACTACTATACTGCCCCAAAGATTTAGCCTGAAAAATAACCATTTTTTACAGGTTAGTAAATATAGGCACATAGTCTATGGGTACTTCAGACTTACACAAAACTATTTAGGAGGTTGTATGAGAACTAAAGAGCATTACGAGGTAACGTGGAATTGTCATCAGGCACAATCCAATTTAGATTATATGTTGGATGTGTATGGTGACGAAATTGCTAAAAGGGAAGGTTATAAGGAGCTGCAAGGTATTGAAGCTGTCTATTATTATTTAATACACAAATTTAATTGGCTACCTTCTGATGTCAAAGCAATGAAGCTTGAGGATATTCGCTTCGTTTTAACAGAAGAGATGTATGGTTGGACGGCTCCAAAGGACGCAGTCCACGACAAATAAATTTAAAAAATGTTACAGAAAGCCAAACCTTCGGTTCGTCTTACCCAATAAAATATGTCAATCTTAACGGACCTCTACGTCCTCTGTTTGGCTTTTGTAACGACATTAGCTTTTATTAAAGATACGGAGATCACTATGTACCCAAAAGAATTTTACTTACTACCTGAAGAACTTTTCCGTCTTGGAAACGCCTCAAGTCCTCGTTTGTCAAATGTGAGGGCTCGCGATGTCGATGTTACAATCGTAAATGGAATTAAGGTTATTATTGCGAACGGGAAAGGAATCAGCGTGTTCGATAAGGCGGGAATCAACAATGCGCCAATGACGGGTTGGGTATGGAGGTTTCCACCGAACACCCAGCCACCTCACGGGTTAAAAATGGTTCAGGATAAGCCTCATCATTACTGTATTGCACCCACTAGTAATATGCCCGTAGACAAGTTTAAAGGACTCCTTGAGGAAATGGCTTTAAAAGCATCTCGGGTGTTCAAGAAGGAAGGAAAAGTTGTATGAATCAGTTGAAGCTTGAACTTGTAGAGTCAGAACTTAAATATGTGCTTGAAGGCCTATTAATGCTAGAAAAACAAATGGCTGAGGTATGCGAAGCTTCAGAGGATCCAGATGAAGTCGCTGAAGTAGGCAACGATCTAGTCGAACTACGTCTATTACTAAACCCGTTGAAGGCAAAAGCCATTAGTCAGTTCGGTGATAGCATCACTGATTTTTCGCGGGAAGAGTTATAAATTAGTAAACCCTCGAATTATGGGGAACCAGCTACAATACAGCAAGTGACCGGCGGCTCCCCGAACTCAACACACTAATTGGATTTACTTACTAGATTGAGAGGCTATTTAGTCCTGAATCTCTCAAGTCAAGATAGTAACCTTGCGGCTTAGTGTGACGTTTCTTAAATCTTCCCGAAACCCCGCACTCCCAATTATCTAGGTGAAATAACCACAATATCGAAAAGCAATTTGGTTTTTCGATATGCATTCAATAATACAAGCACCTAAAAGACTACGCGAAGAGCTAACGCCATACTCACGCGCTTTCTCTTTGTGCATGCTTGAAATCCTGCACCTTGAAGGCGGTCTGCGTGACGATGGCGGCATCAACGATATAGCCTCAGACAGAGGTGGGCTCACTAAATTTGGTATCAGCCAGCGAGCCTTCCCCAACACGGATATTGCAAGCTTAACGCTAGAGCAAGCAATACGGCTCTATCACCTACATTATTGGCGACCTATCCACGGTGATGAACTTGCGCCAGGCATTAATCTAATGATGCTTGATGCGGCTGTTCAGCACGGTGTTGCCTCCGCTGCCAAAATGCTGCAGCGAAAGCTCGGCACCCAGGCCGATGGCATCATTGGCCCCAACACCTTACGAGAGCTTATCACTCTGCCTAGCTCTACCGTCATTGCCCGTTTGAGCATTGGCCGTGGCCGAAAGTATGCGCGCATCTGCGCCAATGACCCATCACAAAAACCAAACCTAGAGGGCTGGTATAACCGTCTTGAGCATGTCACAGAGCGCTCATTCTCGGGGGTGAGTCATGGCTGATAACTGGGCCTGGTCCTATGACCGTGGTCGCACTCAGCGACTGGAACAAGAAGTAAAGGCGCGCATGAGCAGCCACCCTTTTAATCCCAACGATATTCCACTGCACAGCCATGACGGAACGATGCAAAGCAAGTTTAAAGAGGGCTGGCTCTCTGTCAGTGAAATAGATATTCGCCTGCGTGTAGACAACCTGAGTCACTACAAGCAAGCCCGTGGCCGTGTCGGCAAGTTACTGGGAGAGCACTCCCGCACCATCTCCATAAACAAGGTATAAAACGATGAAAGAGCGTAGCTATCAATCTATCCGAGGCCAGCTTAAAACTGGCGATATTGTACTTTTCTCAGGGCGTGGGCCAATCAGTGCTGGTATAAAGCTAGCCACCAATAGCCAGTGGTCCCATGTTGGCGTGGTCATTGTTATTCCTGAGTATGAGTTTGTCTGCGTGTGGGAGTCGACCACATTAAGCAACTTGTCAGACTTGGCCACAGGTGAGCCGGTGCGTGGAGTGCAATTGGTGCCGCTAAGTGAGCGTGTGAATACCTACCAAGGGAATATAGCCATTCGCCAGCTTGAGGGCGTCGACCAGGCCGAGCTCAACCATGAGGCCTTAATTCAGCTGCGTAAAGAATTAGCGGGCCGCCCGTATGAACAGCGCCAGCTTGAATTACTGCGCAGCGCTTACGATGGGCCCTTTGGCGCTAACCAAGAATGTTTAAGCTCCATCTTTTGCTCTGAGCTGTCGGCTGAAAGCTACCAAGCTTTGGGGCTTCTCAATGAAAGCCTACCATCCAATGAGTACACACCCGCTGACTTCTCTGAGGCTAAGAACCTAACACTGACACGAGGCCACTTGGGCCCTGAAATTGTTATCTCGGGGTTGGCATGAGCTTAATGGATGACGCCCAAAAGGCCAGCGCTTTGTTTGAAGACATCGCGATTAGTAACCAGTTAGCTAAGTCGCAAGCGAGCGGCGCTGGCTTTGCGCACTGCCAAGAGTGCGGCATTGAAATCCCCGCTGCGCGCCGTGCAGCTATCCCAAACTGCAGTACCTGCACAGGATGCCAGGAACTGCTTGAAATCAACGCACAGCATTATAGACGGTAAGCGCATGGATTTTATTTTGGAATGGTGGAAGCAGTTTCTCGCGCTGGGGTTTCTCATTGTCGGAGCCGGTGCCTTGGCCTGGCTGCGCTCCACCTTTGTGACTAAAAAATCACATGAGGAAAGTATCAACGGACTGAAAACGCGGCTCAGCGCTGTTGAGAACACCGTGGCAGATATGCCCAGCGCGGAGGACATTCACGAACTAGACAAGCGGCTGATTGAAGTGGGCGGCAAGATTGATTCGTTGTCGCCCCAGTTGGGGAACCTCCAACGTGTCACAGACTTACTCATGGAAAACGAACTCAGAGAGAAGCGCAGTGGCCATAACTAAACACACATGCACGTGCGGTGCAGCCGTTACCCAACTGACAGGCCTGGATAAGGCAAAGCCGTTTTATCACGTATACGACTTTCAGGTTGTCACTACCGACGATTTTAACAATGGCGAAATGGGTTACACCTTGTATCGATGCGAGAACTGCGGTGAGCCCATAGAGGAAACCATACCAGCCCTTAACCACCCAACAGGAACATAACTATGGCTTTACAAGATGTTCAGGCCGAACACCAGCGGATCAGCATTCTGATCTCATTGAAGGAATCTGCAGACTATGGCGCGAATATCAGCATGCTGGCTGACATTCTGCAACGCTATGCCCTTGGCTGCAGCCGAGACCAACTTAAAACCCAAGTGAACTGGCTTGAGCAAAACGGCTACGTCACGGTAGAGCGACTCAGCGATAATACTTGGATTGCCAAAATCACCCATGCCGGGATTGATGTTGCCAATGGTCACAGCGTTGTGCCAGGAATTAAACGCCCAGGGCCACGGGGGTAATATGGATAAAGTCTCCCGAGGCAAGTCCAGCAAGATTGACCAGCTCCCCGAGGACATTAAGCGCAAGCTTGATGCCATGCTGCGTGATAAGAGCTATTCACAAGCCGATATATTGGACGAGGTGAACAGTCTCATACTCGCAGCAGGCCTTGATGAGGAAGCCACCATCAGCCGAAGCGGTCTGTCACGCCATGCGCAGAAAACAGAAGCCATTGGCCAGAAGCTACGAGAGCTGCGTGAATCGACTAAAGCGCTGACTGCTGAGCTAGGCGATAAGCCAACCGGCGATACAACCAAGCTTATTTTGGAAATGGGCCGCTCTCAGTTGTTCAAAGCCATGCAGCACCAGCTGCTCAACCCCGACGATGATAACGATGTGGATATTGGCATGATTAAAGATGCCATGCTTGCCGCTCAGCGTCTTGAGTCAACCGCGATGGCTGCACACAAGCGCCAACAAGAAATCGAAAAGGCGTACGCTGAGAAGCTTGCAGAAGAGCTAGACCACAAAGCCAAGAATGAACACTTGCCGCAATCTCAAGAGGAAATGCTGGCATTCTTTAAACGCGACATTCTAGGGCTACAGCATGGCTGATGACGCACTCTTAAACTCCGACGCTCAACTAAATAAAATTACAGGTAACTTGGCACTTGCCCTGGGCACGGACATCTTATTCAAGTACCAGCGCGACTGGATTGAAGATGACGCAGTTGTAAAAATTGCTGAGAAGTCGCGGCGTACTGGTCTCACCTTTGCCGAAGCGCTTGATGATGTGATGAGTGCAGTGGCTCCCACCAATGCCCAAAACACCTACTATCTTGGCTCAGATAAAGAAATGGCCAAAGAGTTTATTGATGCCTGTGCCTTTTGGGCGCAAAAGCTCAACATGGTGATGGGCGAGATTGAGGAAGGGATTTTTGAGGACGAAGACGAGGACGGCACTAAGAAGAGCATTAACACCTTTGAGGTGAAGTTCCCAAGCTCTGGTCGAAAGATTGTCGCGTTGAGTTCCAACCCACGCAACTTACGTGGCCGCCAAGGTAACGTGGTCATTGATGAAGCAGCGTTTCACGATAGATTAGACGAAGTGCTCAAGGCCGCAATGGCATTGACAATGTGGGGCGGCAAAGTACGTATTATCTCGACCCATAACGGCGTAGATAACCTGTTTAATACGCTGATAACAGCAGCCAGAAGAGGTGATAAAAAATACTCCGTTCATCATATCCCTATTGATAAAGCACTTGAGCACGGCCTATACAAACGCATTTGTCTGGTCAGTGGGCAACGGTGGAGCAAGGAACAAGAGCAGCAATGGCTTGAGGCCCAAGTGGCGCTTTACCCCACCAAGGAAGCCGCCAACGAAGAACTTTATTGTGTACCAAGCCAAGGCGCTGGCCAGTATCTAAGTCGCCGTTTACGTTCACGAGCACAAAGTGATGAGTGTGTTGTTGAGCGTTTTACTGCGCCGGATGGTTTTGAAAGCTGGACCGAAGAGCAGCGCGTTGCAGAAGTGAATACGTGGTGCGAGCAAACCCTGGATAGTTTGTTGAGTCAGTTAAATCCTGATCTAAGCCATGCATTTGGTGAAGACTTTGCCCGCTCAGGCGACTTAACTGTATTCAGTATTGGTGAAGTAAACCAAGATACCTCGGTAAACGTGCCCTTTATGGTTGAGCTGCGCAATGTGACTTACGAGCAACAAAAGCAAATCATGTTGTATATCGCCACAAGACTACCGCGCAAGCGCGGCATGGCTTTCGATGCAACGGGCAATGGCGGTTATCTCGCTGAGGCAGCAGCGCTTAAATTTGGCACCGAGCTTGTGGACTGCGTTCACCTCTCTCAAGCCTGGTATCGCGAGTGGATGCCTAAGCTAAAAGACTACTTTGAAACGAACACCATCACACTGCCCAAAGACCAGGATGTGCTTGATGACCTCGGTCATATCAAACTTAAAGACGGCATCCCATTGGTGGATAAGGGGAAAAGTACAGGCAGTGATGGCCAAAAGCGTCACGGTGATAGCGCCGTGTCTATCGCCATGTTGATCCGCGCTGTCGAAATGGATGGCAGCGCCATCGAGTTCACAGGCCTCCCTTCCAAACACGACGAACCAGACGACAACGACGACATTGACTACGAAGACCTAAGCGCTTACCAGGGCGCTGGGTGTTGGTGAGGAACTTATGCTAGTAGATATTAATGGTGATCCGCTTTCGTTAGATGACTTAAACGAACCTCAAAGCGAAAACAACAGTCGCGTTGCGGCGCTCATGCAAGCGTTTGCAGAGCACCCAACACAAGGACTCAACCCTGCCAAACTGGCGCGCCTTCTTCGCGAAGCCGAGCAAGGTAACTTGGCGGCCATGGCCGACTTAGCCAAAGACATCGAGGACAAAGATGGCCACGTGGCGTGTGAAATTGGTAAGCGCCGCCGCGCCATTGTGGGCTTAGATTGGCATGTTCGCCCACCGCGCAATGCTGATGCGGCAGAGAAACGCGATGCAGAAATGCTGGCTGAAATCATAGAGGATGCAACGTGGTTTTATGATCTGTTATTCGACTTTACGGATGCTATTTTAAAAGGCTTTTCAGCAAACGAGCTGCAGTGGGACTACATCGAGAAGCAGCAAATAGTCACCGGCTACGAGTTTCGCGACCAGAACCTCTTCAAAACACACCCTGAGAACCGTAATGAGCTGCGCTTAAATGATGGCTCTCACCTAGGGGAAGCGCCCAGGGCCTTTGGCTGGGCAATGCATACCCATAAAAGTAAATCGGGGTATATTCACCGCACCGGCCTGGTGTCGGTGCTGAGCTGGCCTTTCCTATTTAAGAATTACTCGGTGCGCGATTTAGCCGAGTTCCTAGAGATTTATGGCCTGCCGGTGCGCCTGGGCAAGTATCCAAGTGGTGCCACCCAAAAAGAGAAAATGACCCTGCTGCGAGCTGTGATGTCCATTGGCCATAACGCTGGGGGGATCATTCCTAAGGGCATGGAGATAGACTTTCAAAGTGCAGCCAATGGTCAATCCGATCCCTTTGAAGCCATGATCCGTTGGTGCGAGCTGACACAATCTAAGTCCATTTTAGGAGGTACGCTAACCAGCCAGGCGGACGGTAAGACCAGCACCAATGCCCTGGGGAATGTGCATGAGAATGCTTTTAGCAGCATTACAGCCAGTGACATTCACCAATTAGAGCAAACCATTAACCGCGACATTCTCTACCCGATGTACGCGCTCAATGGCAAAAGCTACAGCGGCAACCGTCGATTACCGCGCTTTGAGTTTGATACTTCAACCACCGAAGCCATGCGCGATTTAGCTTACCCTCTTCGCTCACTGGTGCAGCTTGGCATGAAAGTACCACAAAGTTATGTACATGACCGCTTGGGTATTCCGCGTGCTAAAGAAGGTGAAGACGTGCTTGAGCTGCCAAGCGAGCCGCTTCCCAGTGGCTCTGTGGGTAATGCCGCACTTAAGTCACAGGCATTGGCAGTGCTACGTACTGAGCATAAAGATGGGGCTAGCCAAGAGCAGCTTAATGCGGCCATTGATGAAATCACTTCCGGCAATGTACAACCAGAGTATACGCAACTGCTGCAGCCGCTGATTGACTCGTTAAACCAAAGTGAAGAGCTTGCTGCAATCCAATTGGCTGAGCAGTACCCAATGATGGATCAAGATGCACTGACAGACATGCTCACGCGGTTATTCTTTGTTAGTGAGCTATGGGGCTCTATAGATGCCTAGTTTACTTAGTATCGCGTTTGATAAGCCCCCTGCAGACGCGGTGGCCTATTTTAAATCTAAGGGCTACGCCGTGACGGACGAATGGCACGATATGCTTACCCATGCCCACAGTAAGGCGTTCACTGTTGCACGGGCATCAAGCATGGACGTTTTAAGTGCGATTCGCTCTCAGCTCGATCAGGCACTCAGTGATGGGCTTACAGCCAAGCAATTTAAAGAGCAGCTGACGCCCACGCTACAGAAGCTGGGTTGGTGGGGCAAAACCAAGAACGACCAGGGCGATGAGATCCAACTGGGTAGCCCTCGGCGCTTAGATACGATTTACCGCGTTAACATGCAAACGGCCTATATGGCTGGGCGCTATCGGCGGCTATTAGCGCGCAGTAAAACCCACCCTTATTGGCAGTATGTGGCCATTGATGACGGGGTAACACGGCCTGAGCATGCCCGCTTACGTGGGCGAGTATTCCGATGGGACGACCCAATATGGTCTGTCATCTATCCGCCCAATGGGTGGGGCTGTCGTTGTCGAGTGCGTGCGCTCACCGAAGCTCAGGTTCGTGAACGAGGCTTAACGGTCGAAGACGGAAGCGGCTACATTCAAGAGTTTGATGCTGAGCTGATCAGCAAAGAGTCTGGTGAGGTTAAAACCGTGCCTCATGCTCGCGTGAAGCTCCCAGGCGGTGATGTCATGACACCGGATTTAGGTTGGGCCTATTCACCTGCGCAAAGCAGCTTTGGCACCGATGTCGCCATCGCCAATAAGATTGGCCGCGTCGACGATCCCCTTCTTCGTGCGGAGGTAGTCCAAGCGCTGAACAACTCACAGGCCCGTCATGAAGCATTTGAGTCTTGGGCGCAAGACAGTATTGCCAGGGTTGAGCGATTCCAAAAAGCGAAAGTTGATAACGACACTGCACAGTTAAAAGCCAATGGGCCAAGACCACGCCATAAAACCGTTGTGAGCTTTCTACCCGATGAGGTTAACGAACAGCTGCGCGCAAAAGGAGTGGATGCTGCGCGCACCGTGGTGGTCAGTGAACGCGCATTGGCGCATGCCCACAGTGAAAAGCACCAGGCAGCGCAACGCTCACTGAGCTTGAGCGAATACGCTAACTTAGCCCGCTACATCAACGACCCCAACACTCAAGTGTTGTGGGAACCGGCTAAAGGCGAATTACTGTATGTTGTTCGCCAGGGGCAAAGTGCTATTAAAGTTGTCGTGCGCTTTAACGATAAAGCGACTGGGCTGGATGCAGTGATTAATATGTTCAAGGTGGATATCGACGCGATTGAAGCGGGTATCAAAGGTGGGCTTTATGATGTGTGGCGGTAGGGTGAGAATCGAACTCACATCACAGTCGATGCGCAACTGCCCCTTACCAATCGGGGTACACTACCGCCATGAGTAATTATCGTACAGTTTAGGTTGGGAGTCAAAGCTGCTGAAAGCACACTAGCAGCGATGATTTAGGGTAGGAAATGCAGATTAGTGTTGCCTTTTAAATTTAGTTTAAGGATATGAAATGTCAAAGATAGCCATCGACATTCTAGGCGCAGAGAGTATCGATACATTGCTTAGTATTGCTAACAGCTTTGATGACCTCAGCGAGCCGATGAATGAAGTCGCAGCAATTATGGAAGGTGCAACGGAGGATGCATTTGCTGATGAGGCAAGCCCTGTCACAGGTGAGCGCTGGGAAGCGTTGAGTGACAACTACCTAAAAGCAAACCCCAAGCGTGTGGGTGGGCAAATACTTCAGGCCAGTGCTGGCGGCCTCGCTGCAAGCATTGAGGCAGACAGTGGCGCATTCTGGGCAGAGATTGGCAGCAACAAGCCTTACGCAGCTATTCATAACTTTGGCGGAACCAGTGATATGGCTCCTGGCCCTGCGGCTATTCCAGCTCGTGAGTACTTTGGGATTAACGCTGAGAATGAGGACGACATATTCAACGTTATAGCTTCGTTTCTTTCATTCAATTAACTTTATTGTAAGCCACTCTAAGAGTACAAAGAAAGAAATTAGTATCTGTGTAAGCTTTCTTAGAGTTATTGCATTACAGAGGCTTTTAAACACGTTTTAAACGGTGTTGGATTATCTAAGTGTGGTTAGCTAAACTTTAAATCAGGGAGCACACTTCAATTACGCTCTCACTTTCCCGAAGCGTCGCACCACCAACCAAAAGAAAAAATAAACAATACTGGCATCAAGTTAATCCCTTGGTGCCAGTATTTTTATGTCCACTCGCAAACAGCAATGCCTCCCTAAACAACCAGGAACCGCCCACACGGAAGTGAATCCAATCGCCGCACTCACTGCGCGCGATGATGACCACGTTGGCTTTGCTGCTTGTCGCTTTGTTGCCGATGTTGATGACGACGGTGTGAGCGAGCGTGTACAAGTCATGCCCGATGGTGAGTTTCGTGCTCACGATGGCCGCCCTCATGATGTGCCTACCGGTTCATGGCTACTCGACAGCATTGCTTACGAGGCGATTCTTGCGCAGCTCAACCTACGAAAAAACGAATTCCATTTTGATTATGAACACCAGACGCTGCATGCCGATGAGAATGGCCAACCTGCTCCAGCTGCTGGGTGGTTCAGCCCCTCTGGTATCGAGTACGTACCAGGCGAAGGCCTTTTTGCCCTCAATGTTAAGTGGACATCACGAGCTGCTCAGTACCTTCGCAATGATGAGTACCGCTATATCTCACCGGTGTTCGCCTACAACAAGCAGACTGGCCGACCAACCAAGCTACTCCATTTCGCACTGACCAACGAGCCTGCTGTTGATGGCATGAAGGCCGTTGCTGTGTTGAAAAACAACTCCACTCCAAAAGAGGAAACAACCATGAACGAAGCTCTGCAATTGCTCGAGCTGCTGGGTGTGACTGTGCCGGAAGGCCAATCACCAACGGCTGAGCAATACCAAACCGCGATGGCCGCATGCAAAGCCATGAAAGATAAAGCCGACTCTGTAGAGACGCTTGGCCAGCAGCTATCAGACGCGAATGAGCAAGTCGCCTCGCTGAAAGCTCAGGGCACCGGCTCTGTGGATTTAGGCGAATACGTGCCCCGCAAAACCTATGACTCGTTGCACCAGGAGTTCGTCGCACTTAAGGGCGAGAACAATGGCCTCACGGTTGATCAGGCGATTGAAGCGGCTAAACAAGAGGGCCGCATCCTTGCCGCCGAGGTTGAGTACTTCACCGATTTTGGCAAACAAAAAGGCATAGCTGCGCTGAAGGCCCAGCTCGATGCCCGCCAGCCTGTGGCCGCTCTGACTGCACAGCACAGCCAGGTTCCTGGGTCTCAGGACAAAAATAAGCAAGAAGGTAATGACTCTGAGCTGAGCTCAGAAGACATTGCCGTGCTTAAGTCCTGTGGCTTCGATGAAGAAACATTCAAGCAAAATAAATAAGGAGTAGGCAGTTATGTCCTCTATCGCAAAACGTGCGGGCTTGCACCGTGCTTATCCACTGGCTGCCTCTGTCAGCCTTCAAGGAGAAGAGCCTGCCATCTTAAACGCAGCAGGCTTACTGGTGAACGTCGGCGCTGTGGGTATCTGTGCTGGTATCACTCGCTTGGCGGTTGATAACAGTCAGGGCGTAGACAAAGCAGCTAAGGCAACGGTGGAAATTGGCGAGCATCTATTTCGCAATGCCGGTGACATCACTGAGGCCAATGTCGGCGAGACAGCTTTTTTTAGCGCGGTAGACACAGTGTCTATCGATTCTGCAACGAATACCCGCTCCACTGCTGGCACCATTATTGAGGTGGCGAGCAACGGTGTGTGGGTGGAACTGGGAGTTTAAAGACACTATGCAAATCACGGCCAACACCTTACGTGCGGTTTACACCGCTGTTAAAACGGCTTTTAAACAAGGTCGAGAGACCTATAAGCCGACTTATACGCGCATCGCGACAGAAGTTAATTCTACGACTGCCACAGAGACATATGCATGGCTTGGCGAATTTAGCCGGTTGCGCAAATGGATTGGTGATCGTCAGGTCAACAAAATGGCGATGCACTCTTACTCGATTAAAAATGAGAAGTTCGAGGCCACTGAGGGCATTGCCTCTGAGTACATCGAAGATGATCAGCTCGGTATCTTAATGCCCAAGTTCCAAGACATGGGCTATGCGGCAAGTACTCACCCTGACGAACTGGTGTATGAATGCCTCGCCAAAGGCTTCACCTCGCTGTGCTATGACGGTCAAAACTACTTTGATACTGAGCATGTTGTCGGCGAAGGCGACAACGAAAAGCTTGTCTCCAATATGCAAGACGGCACTGGTAGCCCCTGGTACTTGCTTGATACTCGCCGCCCTCTAAAGCCGCTTATCTTCCAAAAACGCAAAGACTATAAGCTCAGCGCCAAAACCGATGCGGGCACATCAGATCATGTGTTCATGGCGGATGAATACCTCTACGGCGTTGATGCCCGTGTGAATGCCGGTTATGGCTTTTGGCAGCAAGCCTATGCCTCAAAAGCAGAACTAAACGAAAGCAACTTTAATACGGGTGTCGAGAAGATGATGGGCCTTACATCAGATAAAGGCCGCCCGCTGGGCATTGATCCTGATGTCTTAGTTTGTGGTCCCTCAAATCGCAGCAAAGCCAAAGCGCTAATTGAAGCTCAGCAAAAGGCAAATGGTGCCTCTAATACCAACTACCAAGCGGTTCAGGTGTTGGTGGTTCCTTGGCTCCCGTAGCGACGCGATTATTCATTTAAAGCGGGGCTCGCTCCGCTTTTAACCTAATTCAAAAGGCAGGATATGAAATGTCAAAAGAAACTCAGAGTGATGGGCCTGCTGGCCTTGTCGTTATCAACCCACGAGATCAAGTCTATCGACGCTGCGGGTTCAAGTTTGCACCTGGTAAGAACACCTTCGATGCCTCAGCATTCACCGACGAGCAAATTGAAGCTCTTGGCCAAGATCCACACATCACTGTGCAAGATAAAAAAGCGAGCCAAAGCGCTGTATCGAAATCACACGTGGACCTCCCAAATTTGGGTGAGCTTGTAGAGCTGGACACAGTAGACGATGCACTCAAGCCCATTGTGGCCATCATGGTCGAGAAGGCGTTTGATAAAAAGCCCAATGTTGATCAGGTCGCATTCACAGCCCCAGGCGAGCACGACGGTGATGAGCCTAAAACGGTGAAACCGAGCGCAGCGCAACGTGATGAAGCGTGGCAAATCATCGTAGATGCTGTTGCTGCTGCCAACGGAGGGGCGTAACCATGGCGTATGCAACAGTGGCTGACATGTTAGAGCGCTTTGATAAGCGCGATATGGTCATTCTCACAGCTCGCGAGGCCTCCAACCCTGATGAAGTGAATGTCAGTGTGCTCGAGCAAGCCCTAAGTGATGCCAGTGCGGAGATTGATGGGTACTTAGCGGGGCGTTACTCCCTGCCTCTGGCCTCGGTGCCAACCATCCTAGTGAGTCACTGTTGCGACATTGCCCGCTACCGCCTCGGCAGTGACCATGCGCCCGAAGTGGTCAAAGAGCGTTATGAGAATGCGCTGAAGTTCTTGCGTGATGTCGGCAAAGGAGTCTTGTCTTTAGGCACGAGCAGCACGGGTGCAAAGCCTGATACCGGCGATACGGCCATCATACACTCCAGCGGCAGTGTCTTCTCGCGTGAAAAATCCAAAGGGTGGCTGTAATGTTTGAGATTGCAGATGATTACCTTGCCGCTGCCCCACATATTGAGACAACGCTGAGCTCAGTGCCAGGTGTTTTTAATGTGGCGCACCTCAATAACCTCACCGAACTGGACAACATTACCCGTGCACCGGCGCTGTTTTACCTCTACTACGGCGACCACATAGACGAGACAGTGATGGCTGGAAATAACATGAAGTTCCGCCAGACCTGGCTCGTGATAGTCGTTGACCGTATGGGAGAGCGTGCCCAGTCAGGAAAATTAATTGCAAACACCATTCGCGCACTCGCTGGCAAACGCACTGGCCCTGTCGGCCCGTGGAAGCGAGTGAATACCCCAATCAAACCGAAGTACGACAAAAGCCACGGCTATTATCCGTTGGCCTTTACCACTGAAATGAGAATTAAAGGAGCCAAACCATGAGTGATGGTATCTATCTAGCGGCCAACGTCTTTGTTGATCGTCTCAACGAGCAAGGTCAGTCTATGGGCCAAATCATTGGTCCCATTAACACCACCAAGCTCTCTATCAAAGCAGAAGCGGAATCTAAGCCGCGTATATCAAATAAGAAGGCCTCCAAAGGCCAGGCACTGGATGACATTAAAATAGCCAAGCCTGCAGCAATCGGTTGGGAGTTTGACGACCAACCTGCTGAACTGGTGGCAATGGCCTTAATGGGTGAAGTGCAAACCATTAATGAGGCGTCAGGGACACTCACAGATAAGCCGGTCACGCTTCCGGCCAATAACTCGTGGGTGGCGGTTGGTCACAACAACTTTGCCTCTGAGGGGTTAGTTGTTTCACAAGCCGCCACGGAGTTGGTGATGGGCACAGACTACGAGTTCAACTATGCGTTGGGCTTGATCCGTGCGCTGCCGGGTGGTGCTGTGAATGGCGGTGGCTCAATTACCGTATCAGGGCAGTACAACGCGGTTTCCGGCAAACGCATTCGCGGCGGCACGAAATCGCAAACACGCCTACGTCTATTTGGTGAAGGTGAAAACCTCACTAACGGCAAGCGCATGAAGTTTGATATTTACGACGCATCGATGATGCCATCCAGTGAGATGGACCTAAGCGGCAGTGATTATGTCAGTGGCGCTTTAGAAGGAACGGCCAAGCTGCCTCCTGGCAAAAATGAGCCTTACGTCGTGGATGAGTTAACAGACTCTTAATTACTGGCAAACCTCCAGGGGCGCTCGCCCCTTTTTCCTCTTTTTAAACCGAGTTTAAACATGGCAAATAAAACGTTAGAGCTAGCCCTTCGTGTTGTTGCTGAGGCAACGGGAAAACAAAACCTCACTGAATTAATTGGTGAGTTGCGAGGCATTGCCAATAGCGCTGACGAAGCAAACCCCGCTGCAGCCAAACTAGCTAATGAGCTTGACCAACTCGGCGACCAATCAGATTTGATCCGCTCTTTTGAGCAATCCAAGCGCGAACTCGAAGAGCAAGAAGTTGCGGTGTATGCCGCTGCCACAGCGCTTGAGAAATTACAGCGCGACGCCAAAGACACCGACAAGCCCTTTGTTGACTTGGGCCGTTCTTTGGATGCAGCAGAGAAAGATCTGGCGCAACTACGCCTGGAACTGGTGAGTCATGCTGATAAACACCTCAGCTTGCAAAAGCAACTTAGTAAGTCAGGGGTAAACACTAAAGAGCTGCAGCGTGAAAAACAGCGACTTGCTGCTCAATGTGATCGCACTGGCCGCGCTGTTGATGATTTAACACGTGACTTGCGCGAAGGCAGTGCTGCACAACAAGCGCATGCTGCTAGCCTCGGCAATGTTGCGGGCCAAGTTGCAGCATTAGCGACGGCGTATGTTGGCTTAGACCGTGTAGCCCAGGCTGTAGGTGATGTATTTCGCACCGGTGATAAGTTCGAAAAGTTGGGTGTCCAGATGTCGGCCCTTATGGGCAGCATCGAGGGCGGGGAAACCGCCACCGAATGGGTAAAAGAGTTCACCAAGAACACCCCGCTGCAACTGGGTGAAGTCAGTAAAGCGTTTGTACGCCTCAAAGCCTTCGGGTTAGATCCAATGGATGGCACATTGCAGGCCATCACCGATAGTGCCCTAAAACTTGGCGGCTCATTCGAAGAAGTGGAAGGAATTTCACTGGCCCTTGGCCAAGCCTGGGCTAAGCAGAAGTTGCAAGGTGAGGAAATTCTGCAGCTGGTTGAGCGCGGTGTCCCTGTCTGGGATATGCTCGCAGAGGTAACAGGCAAGAATTCTAAAGAACTAGAAAAGCTATCTAGCGCGGGCAAATTAGGCCGCGAGACAATTGCTGCGCTAATTGACGAGATGGGGCAAGCGAGCACGGGCAGCGCTGCCGCACAAATGGCGTTGTTCAGTGGCCAAGTATCCAACGCTCGCGACAACGTGGAGCAGTTTTATAACCTCATCGCTCAGTCAGGGGCGATGGACTGGCTCAAAGGCCAACTCACCGACATTAATGAGCAGTTTGCAGAAATGGCCGCTGATGGGCGCTTACAGGAATGGGCGCAAAGTATCAGTGATACCATCGTAACCACTGGCGAGGCCATCAAAGCCACCGGCGAAACGCTGTATGAGTACCGTGAAGAAATAGCCACAGTGGCCAAAGTGTGGCTCGCACTGAAAGTGGGCAGCTATTTCAGTAATGTTATCCAGGGCGCGACAGCAGCAATGACCGCGTTTGCTCAGTATCGTGCGGCGATTGTTACCACAACAGCCGCCACCGAAGCGGCCACAGTGGCTGCAGGCAAGTTTAATAAAATGGCGGCAGGCATTGGTCGCGCGGGACTGTACACCGTCCTCATTAGCGAGCTCATTGATTTAGGTGGCGAGTATGGCAACTTACTCAACATCGAGGCCAAGCTGGCTCAAAGCCAACGCGATGCTGCTATCCAGGCCCGTATTCTGGCCGATGAATTTAAATACATCAGCGACCAAACACGACTCAATATCACCAACCAAGAGCAGCTAGAGGAAGCTCTGGAGCGTGGCCTTATCATCATGGATGAAGCCACCGGCGCATACCTCAACATGGCCGACCATCAAGCCAAGCTGGCTGCATCAGCTAGCGAAGCTGCCGAGGCGGAACGCCAACGCCAAGAGATGCTGGCTCTGTCCCTGCCGCAAGCGCTAAACGTCATTCAAACACTGGAACAACAAGCGCAAAACTTAGACGGTGTGCGTGATGGTGTGGATGGCTTCATTCAAAGTATTCAATCAGCTCGCACGGCCGTCCAAGGAGCTGGTGCGCAGTATCAATCGCAGCTCGCTGTGCTCGATGCGCTAGAGGCTAAATTTACCGAGCACAATGAAAGCCTAAAGCGCCAAGCGTATCTGGCCAATGATGTGGGGGCCGCTTACAAAGAGCTTGGGATGACGGCGGGTCAAGCGCTCACAGAGGCAGCAGAGCGCGCACAAGGTGCCTTTGAGCTTATCCAGCAATCCAATGAGCCCGTCGCTTTGCAACGCGATGCCTTCTTAGCCTGGGCTGACGCAGCCGTGGCCGCTGCCAGTGCCACAGACCAAACTGTCCCCGCAAGCGTCCAAGCAGCTGCCGCCGCACTGGGGCTGACCACCGAGTTACAAAAGCTGATTGCTCAGGCGAATAAGTTAAAGCCTGTCGTCGACACCAACAGTGAAGCAGTTAAGCGCTACCAGCGTGAAATTGCTGCCACGAATGAAGCGATGGCCACGAACCAGCGCGTAATTGATAGCGCCACCGCCTCTGCAGAAGACAAGAAAAAAGCAACTGAAGCGCTGGGCGAGCAACAGGAGCGGCTAACTCACCTCACGGAGGATTTGAATCATGTTCAGGCCTTGGAGATATCGACCCTCGGCGAGTTAAAAAAAGAGAAGGAACGACTCAATAGCGAAGTGCTTAAGCTGAACGCGCGGTATGAGCACAGCAGAATCACTGCAGAAGAGTACACATATCAGAAAGAGCGCCTCGGCGAGATGCTGCGCACGGTGGACGGCTTATTGGGGGATTATAAACATGCCCAGGATGAAGCGACGAAATCAACAGAGCGTAACACCCGGGCGACGCGTGAGCAGTCCAGGGCCAATACCGAAAATGCGCGAAGCCTGGCAGAGCAGCGCCGAGCACTGGACCAGGTAGCACAAAGTGCCAGCAGAGCAAGCTCAGCTTATAGCTCCTACGGGAGCAGCAGTGGCAGCGCCGGTGGCGCAAGTTCTTACGCAACACCGAATGTCTCGGGTGCCAGCCGCTCTGTAAGCACCTTTGACCTAAGAGCCCAAAAAGAGAAACAAAACCATGAGCGTATGGTGCGAGCTGAATATGATCGCTTCGTGCGCAACATCAACGAGGCCAGCTCAAACAATGCGCTGAATGAGGTATACAAACGCCTTAATCAACAGCTTACTTACGTTGGTCGCGCTCAGAAATCAGAGCTCAACGCCATGATACGGGCACGACGGGATGCACTGAAAGCAGCCCGTCAGGCAGAGCGTGATGCACGCGCAGCGCAACAAAGCCAGACTCAGCAGTCACAACCAACGACGCCATCACGCCCACAAACACGCTCCAGTACGTCTGAATCACAGTCATTTAGTGACACACAAATCAATGAACTGGTGCGCTCTCTTAAAGCGCTCACAAAAACACTTGGGGGCGATGGTAACGCGATGCAGCGTATTGAGCTGGCGTTGCCAGGAGGCGTCAATGTCGAGGCATTCATGCGCCAGCATGCAGCTGAAATCTTGGTTGAAGAACTAGAGAAATTAAAGGCAACCCTATGATTGAGTTTTTAAATTATCAGCTTGATAACTTCGTGTGGACAAACCGTTTTGGCTTTTCGGGTGTCGCTCAGCAAGAAGAACGTGGGCTCAATGGCGCGTTTCATATTGAATCGACACCAATAGACGTCGGTAGACCCATCACCTTATCAAGTCAAACCGCTGAGCCTGCAGGGCGCATCATGCCGCTTATGGAGCTGGCGCGCACGACATTGGGCGCTTTTCCACTGGTTATTAATGGCGTGAGTTACACCGTCAAGTTCTATCACAACCCCAATGCAGTGGTCATTCAGACTGATCCCGACTTTTTTTACTCTGATGCAGATCCTGATTGGTTCGCCAACGTGACACTGCACTTTATTACTGTTTAAACGAGGTTTAAATGCGTAACGCACTTAAAATATTCAAACCTGAATTGCTAGGCAATGCGCCTTTCGCCGGTGGCCATCGCACCCCTGAGGAAGTCGTGAACGGCAAGCTTAACGATATATTTAGCTCGATTTCCGATGTTGACCATGCGCGCGGCTCTTTCGACTTAGTGAAGCTTTACCCCGCCGTTGCCACCGCTGACCAAGCGCGCTTTCAAGATGCACACATCTTTGTATCAGATGAGCCAGATGATGAGCTGGTCAGTACGCTTGTGATAGAAGCACCGGCACTCAATGACACCACCGAAATGGCCGAAATGCGCCAGCTGCTGGCGGCCCCTGATACACGCTATCACGGTGTTGCGCTGACCACAGCTGAGGCTTCCGCCCAATCGGCTTTAGTTGAAAAAACGCAGACCCCGCTTTTGCCAGTAACGCAGCGCGTGGTGCCGAAGATTAAAAACATAGTGTATCGGCACAGTGCGAGCACCAACGGCACCGAGTTCTTACGTCAGATCATCTTTGAAGCGCCGACAACGAATGATATTGCATTCTTTAGTTTTGAAGTGCCCGATCTATTCACGCTAAAACCGTATTATCGCGCTGAATATTACGGCCGCTTTGGCGGCATGAAGCGGTTGGAGCCGATAGACAGCAGTCAGGATGCGGAGCAGCTTTCAGTCAACGATGGCGTCGCGAGTGCAACGCTACAAGTAGCTCTGGGCGCGGGTAATTCGTTTTACTTCTATTACTACTCAAGCGATGACTATCGCTATCATCAATACGCGCTTGATAACACAATGACACTCAGTGCTGATGAGGCGATTGTGCCTGGAACCTGGCGCATTAAAAAAGCCGGAGATACAACGGTATACACTGATAATGGCTTTGGCGTGTTTTACGATAGTGATGGTGCGCCGTTTGCCCAGGGTAACTATGAAACCGGCGAGCTCTCGCCAGCGGCCAATGTCGACACTGTTGGGACACAAGCGGATGATTTGGGCGCAGTGATTTTTATGCGCAACGCAACGAACCAGGGCTATCGGCGCGAGTTTTCATTTAACGTGGGCACAGAGTCGTTTGTGATGAACTCGTTTTACTTGCGGTGCACACTCGCAAACGGCTCTCAGTTTAGCGTCAGCGCTACAGACACGGGGGAAATCACACACGCGAACATCAACGGCACCATCAACGCCAATGGCGATGTGAGCTTATCAGCGGCCTCTGGTGTCGATATCACGCACCTCGAGTACGACATTGATTGGCTAGAAGAGCATGTGATCAACGCTGACTGGCTGCACATTGACCCGAACAGCCTCCCGAATAACGGGCGCGTATCAATTTTTCATGTGAACAATATCGTGCGTATTCAGCACCATGACGCAGTTGAGCGCCCGTCACTCGCCCCAGGTGACACCGTGCAAGTGCTCACAGAGGCGGCACACGTTGAGCTCTACGATAAAGACTGGCAGCGGCTTTACACACCCGATGATGCGAACTTTAGCTATGACAAGACTTCGGGCCTTGTCACAATCAATGCGGGTATTAGTTCATTTACTGGCCCATTCACAATAACCAGTGTGCAATCTGAGCTTGTGACAGTCGACCATATCAATGATAAAGAGTTGCGCTTTTTAACGCCGCTTACGCGCACATACCCGCCTGGTTCACGCATTTCCAGTGCCTATGTCCTCGGTGATTTACAGGCGCTTCCGAAGGATGAGCGCACCATTGCCGCATGGCAAAACGATTTTGGGGCGAGCTCACCGCCTGGCAGTGCCTCACTCAATACCACGCAGTATCCAATTGAAACCACCAACCTTGGCGCCATCAATCAGCGCTGGGCGGTGGTATTTGACAGCGAAACCGCTTATCGCGTAATCGGTGAGCACTTAGGTGTGGTTTACTCGGGCGACATTCTCAATGATTGCATTGTGATGAACCCCTTTGTGCAAGCGCCGTACTTCATCATTCGCAAAGAAGCATTCGGGGCTGGGTTGTTACCTGGTGAGGCATTCTTATTTGAAACGCTTTCTGCAGCACCGCCCATCATGGTCAGTCGCGCGGTGAACCCAGGGCACAGCTCAATCGAATACGATAAATCAACTCTATCACTACGAGGCAATAGGGACTCACTATGACGCAACCAGTAACCGTTTACCGTTGGGATGACGTGGGCGCACCGCAAGTCGTTGATGGCCGCCCAAGCGAGTATATTGAGATATTCAAAAAGTGCCTGGTCGAGGGCTATGGCACTAAGCAGCCTTTGGGGTGGACAATAGCCGAGGAATCAACAGCACCGCTTTTTATCGCCTTTCAAAATGATACAGCGAGCGGCGGAACAGGCGGCACGTTGATGCTTGATGCTCCAAGCAATGCGCCAAGTGATCCATTAAAGATACAGAGCGCTTTGGACTTTGCCAGTCGAGGCAGCTTTTCGCGCCCAGGCTTCTATTTTGCGATAGACGCAGGTTCAACCAATCCAGACTATACCGCTAAGAACTGGGTGATTATAGGCACGGCAACAGCATTTTATATGTATGCTTTTACGCCTTATAGAGCAAACCAAAACTATCAGCAAACCACTTATTCCCCCTCATTCTTCGCAGGCGACCTCCATTCATTAATCCCGAATGATCCGGGCCGCTTCACGGCCTTCACGGGTGAAAGAGATAACCTGCAGACGCGCTGGAGCGGCACCTTAAATTACAAATTGGTTGATGCATCCCCAGGGGTTTTAATGAAGCTATACCCTGCAGATGGCGGTGAAACGACAGTGTTAATGACTACCAGCAGTATCTTCGGAATTTATTGTGGCAATGGTGATTCTTCACTCTATTCAGCGGAGCCAGAAATCACAACTCTTTGTCCTCTGTATGTGGTAGCCGAGGGTTCCTATAGCAACGCCCCCACGATGAATAACGTCGTATCGCCATATTGCCGCGCGCTGCTCCCTGGCTTTTTTGTATCAGGCCAAGTGGGATACAGGAATGTAGGGTATCAACCTTTCACCAAAGCGATTGATAACCAGCAGTACATGCAAGTGCCAGCGGGGAATAGTAACCGCAATAGCGGACTTTGGATCAACATGGAGCAATGGTAAATGCACGTTGTTTCAATCAAGAACGCCATCCCTGAAAATGTGATTCAAGTGGGGTTTGTCCGCGTTGATGCACAACAAGAAGCTGAGCGGCTAATGTTCTTAGACAGAAACACAGGCGGGCTTTTATTTCATTGCGGCACTGGCACCGGCATTGTTGACCGCTTCGTGCCGTTGAGCTACACGGTTGACCCTGTATTGATGGTGGTCATGCTCGATGACGATGCGCAATACAGCGGCAAGATTTTCGACTTAGTCCAAGCAACCACTGTGGACTTGGCCACTTTTAACCCAGCCGATCCGTTTCCCGAACAAGGTGCTTAAATGTTCGTTAAACTGCGTTTTTCTGCCGGCTATGAGGTTAAAACTAGCCCCCTTATTATGCGCTTCGGCGATGATGGTGGGCCGGTTGACCCGCCTGAGCCGGTACTTGTTGAAACAGGCCAAGAGTGGCATGTGCCGTGGCGCAATGGTCTGGCGATTGAGTCTGCAACAACGCAGCGGTGGACAAGCTCGGCCGAGCAGCGCGACTTCACACACGCTTGGCAGACTACCGAGGCTGTGGGCCAACAAATACAATGCGCATGGCTCAATGGAGAGCCCATTGGCAAATATTATCAATTAGCGTTTTCAAGTTCACACCCGCTCACCGGCACAGACTTTACCTGGCGCTACGCTTCACTACTACCGAGCGAGCAAACAGCATGGCACATGCGCTGGCGAACCAAATCACCACTCTCCGGCACAGACTTTACATGGCGTTGGAAAGCAGGCCCACTCACCGGCATCGATGCAACGATGGAGTGGTGGCTAAGCCCTCATGAAGTTGGCCAATCAGTGCTGATGCACTGGGGGCCGTATCCGTGGCAGTGGATTTGTTACTGGGTAGCGCACCCATTCGCAGGGGCTGTTAAGCTGCGCTTTGATGAGCAAAGCCAGACGCATACGGGCGCAATCTCGATGCGTTTCGATGAGCCACACAAAGTGTGCTACTGGGGCTTGCCTGGTGGCGACCAGCGAGGCTGGGACGATGTACCAACAAACGATTTAAAGGTGCCTATTACAGCACCCCTTGCAAGGAGTTACCTAATGCAGCCTACCTTTAGTTGTGTGCGTGTAAGCGACGAACTGCCCATCATTTTGTCATCATTCAAATACCAACACAGTCGTGGCCAGTTTGCAGCAACGGCCAATATGCGCTTTATGACCAAAATAGACTTTGAGCGTGCGATCGGTGAGCTGCTGCGCATTCAAGTCAATGGCTATGAGTTCTATGTCGTTGTCGAAGTTGATAGCAGCCAATTGAAGTTCAATAACTACAACTACACAGCCACAGGGCGCAGCCGTATTGCAGAGCTGGCAACGCCATATCAAGCGCCAAGGAACTACTCAAACGCGACGACCAAAACCATTGCGGGGATCATGAGCGGCTTACTCAGTGATGGTTGGACACTCGACAATAAAATGATCGACTTTCCTGTGCCGGAGCGTGTATTTAACGTGTTAAACAAAACACCAGCCGAGGCACTCAACCATGTCGCGCGCAGCATTGGCGGCATGCTTTTATGTGATGATGCAACCAAAACAGTCAGTGTGGTGCCGCTGTGGCCCGTGATGCCTTGGGATACCGCAGACGCAACGTGTGATGTCATTCTAAATGAGGCTGTCATCTTAGAGCACAATACCAATAAAGTGGTGGCTCCAGAATATAACGCCATCCATGTGCGTGGCGAGCAAGATGGTGTGAGCGGGCGGGTAAAGCGTCGTGAGACCTTGGGTGATAGATACGCCCCTGATGTAACAGAGCCCCTGATGACCGATGTGCAGGCCTTGCGTCAGCGCGGTAGTGCAGAGTTGGCCAACAGTGGAACCAAGGCCCAAAGCTCTATCAAGACACGCATTGCGGCTTGGCTTCCTCCTTTAAGGCCTGGACAATTAATTGGTATTCAGTATGAGCAGTACCTTTATAAAGCAACATGCAATGCAATCAGCATCGATGTGATCATTGCCCAAAACGGCGCACTCTCTATAAAGCAATCAGCGGAGCTATTGAAGAATGTCTAACCCATTAAGTAGGCTAACGTCTGTACTCGCCAATAAGCAACGTACAGTTGTTGAAGTAGTACAAGTTCATGCTAATGACACCACAACTGTGCGCCACACTGACAGCAGCGAGACCACAGCAATTGGATCATCGGTGGCAAGTGGTAAAGCATACTTAGAAGATGGCAGGATAATCGGCCCAGCACCAGACCTACAATATTTTGAAGTCGAAGTGTAATAGCGTGTTAGTCTAGAGTTGTTGCGATTATGAAAACATTAATGTAGTTTCAAGTCACAGTTTAAAAGGAGTTTATATGAAAATTAATAATACGAATGCTCAGATTGAGCTAGCTAAAATTGAAAACTTAAAAAGCCAACCGCAACCCATTAAAGAAGATGTGACACAGAATTTTTCAAAGCTACTTGATGATCAGGTGTCTCTCCAGAATGGTGGTGGTGGTCATCCAGATGGTAAGAAAAAAGAGAACTAATGTCGTGGTTTACTCTCGACTTAGCAACTGCTTATTGGCTTAACAAAGCTGAGCTTTTGGCTTTTGTTGTAGCTTCTTTTGGGGCTTACTTTAGTAAACCTAGAGATACCTCTGTACTGATTTGTGCAGGTGTAATGGCAGTCGGCTTAGCTTGTGGGGATGTCTTACATGCGAATGTTTTATCAGTTTTAGGTTCTGATAACCAAGTCTATTTCTGGTATTTGGTTTGGGCGCTTCTGTCCATCCTGCAGGCATTATTTGTGATCTTTTTTCACTGGCTTAGAGGAGAGCTTTTTTCCAAAGCTGTCAGTGTGGTGTTAGCGACAATGGCCATTAATGCATTTATGAACTGCCTAATGTTTATAGACAGAAACATGCATGCTTTAAACGGTTCTGCGCTCCCAAACGTAAGCTCTGAGAATTCATGGCTTTTATGGGATATTTATAGTTTAGTCATTAATGCCAATCTTTTATTTTTGGCCATAGTGTTGGTCTTGTATCGTTCGTTTCAGGGTGGAAATGTATGGATTTTTTCATTGTACTTTGCTTGCTTGGGGTTATTGCTGCTCTAGTGTTCTTTTCTTTTCGGGTGTCTGATCTCCAGTACAGGATAAGAGTACCTGAGAGACATCTGCAAAAAATGACGGAGGACTCATTAAATGAGTTGTGTACTTTGCTTAGGAAAGAGGGAGTACCTAAGGAACTCGTTGAAATGGTCCGAAATCGTAAGCTAGTGAGCCGTACAACGCAGTTAAGCGGATTTACAAGTAACCCTAGCGGTGAGTTCATTGAGCTCATTAGAGGGGCTGAGGAGCTCATTGATAGGCAGTATGAAACAGGCGAGGATCTGTCTGAGCCAATCTCTGCACTTCTTAAGCTGGCTAAGACTAGTATCAAGTAAAAAGCAGCTTAGCTGCTTTTTTTTTGTGTCAGATTTATCAATTTACCCCGCGCGGCCTTGAATGATAACGACGTGATTTATCAATTTACCCCGTGGTGTTTATCAATTTGGCGACGCGGCTACATCTGTCAGTAACTTATACTTTCATGACTCATAGCGCAAACAACCCGAAGATGAACGTAAACTCAGTAAAAAACGAGCAAATTAGCTTAACCCCTTATAATTAAAGGGGTGGCGTAACTTATCCACGAAATCTGTGGATAAGTCTGTTTATGAATAGGGCAAGGGCAGTAGCTATCGGTATCGACAGAGAGCGAGTAAGAATGCAAGAGGAAAAGGATAAAAAATATTTTTATTTAAAATCAATGGTTTACTCTTATATTCTTTAGCGTTACTTAAAGAGCGTTTGTTATAATCTGAATTGACGATGTATTCATCTTACTGTGTAAAAAAAAGTCATTTCATCCCCAAAATGTATACATGCTGTAAATAATTTGTTTTTTACATGCTTTTGCACAAACAAGTCAGCCAAATTTAGAAAAAGATCATTTTTTATGCACCATTTAGGCGTAGCGAGGGATGCTTTGATGCTTTAGAATGGGGATTTGGAATTAGCAGCAATAAGCGTCGATATGGCTACAGCCGAAACTCATTCTTCTGATCATGCGCAACCCTCTCAGCTTCTTCATGCTGCCATTGTACCGACTTTAACGAAAATGACTGTGCCGATGATTTTTGGCATGATCTTTCTAATGATGTTTAACCTAGTTGATACATTTTTTATTAGTATGCTAGGTACACAACCTTTAGCGGCAATTAGCTTTACCTTCCCTGTGACATTCACTGTTATTAGCCTCGCTATTGGTCTAGGGATTGGGACCTCAGCGGTGATAGCTAAAGCATTGGGAGCGGGTGAGCATGCTCAAGCTCGCTTTGATGGCACGGTTGCGCTCATTGTTTCAGCGATACTTGTGCTCTTGCTATCGGTAGCAGGTTATCTCTTTAGCGAACCGTTGTTTAAGCTTCTAGGGGCCCAAGCACAGTTGCTACCCATCATCGACCAATATATGCATATTTGGTTTCTAGCCAGTGTGCTATTAGTCACGCCCATGATTGGCAATGCTATTTTGCGCGCGAATGGCGATACTAAGACGCCTAGCCTGATCATGGGCGGCTCTGGACTTATCAATGCCATACTTGATCCTGTGTTGATTTTCGGCTGGGGCCCAATTCCGGCACTAGGTGTCCAAGGCGCGGCCATTGCCAGTGCAATTTCTTGGGTTGTTGGCGTTATTTTGGTGCTGCATATTCTCATTGTGCGTCGTAAACTACTGAGCAGTCAGTGCCGCAGTCAGAGTTTTTATGGGGCAACACGGAAGATTTTAAAAATAGGCTTTCCTGCGGCGGGTGCGAATATGCTAACGCCTCTAGCGATGGCCGTTATGACTGCTATCGTCGCTACCTTTGGTGCACCAGCGGTGGCTGCGTTCGGTGTCGGCAGCCGGATAGAGTCGATAGCGTCGTTGGTGGTGTTGGCGTTGTCAATGACACTACCGCCGTTTATCAGCCAAAACTTTGGAGCCGGGAAAATAGAGCGGGTGCTTGAGGCATACCAAAAGACCTTGCAGTTTGTCCTTATTTGGCAATTGCTCATCTACTTATTACTGTTAGCTGTGGGTCATTGGATAGCGCTTGCTTTTGCTAGTGAGAGCCAAGTACGGGAGCTGATCAGCTTATTTATTTACATTTTGCCGCTATCGTATGGCCTACAAGGCGTTATTATTTTAACTAACTCCTCGTTCAATGCCTTGCACAGGCCAATGAATGCACTCGTTTTGAGCGTAATTCGGTTGTTTGTCTTTTATGTGCCGATTGCCTATGTTGGCAGTTTAATCGCCGACTTAACCGGTTTATTTATTGGCGCGGCAATGGGTAATCTGTTTACAGCCGTCGTTGCGTACTTATGGTTCACACACGAGCTTAAACGCCACAGCCAACAATAAGGAGTCTTGTTAGTGAAAGATATGTTCGAATTGGTATCAGGTTACTCGCCAAGTGGCGACCAACCTAGTGCCATTGCCCAGTTGGTCGAAGGGTTAGAAGCGGGACTGGCTCACCAAACTTTGCTCGGCGCGACAGGAACCGGCAAGACCTTTACCATGGCTAATATTATGGCAGAGCTTAATCGCCCGACTATTATCATGGCGCACAATAAAACGCTGGCGGCGCAGTTGTATGGCGAAATGAAAGAGTTCTTTCCCAATAATGCTGTGGAATATTTCGTCTCATACTACGACTACTACCAGCCAGAAGCCTATGTAGTTGCAAGCGACACCTTTATCGAAAAAGACGCCTCCATTAATGAGCATATTGAGCAAATGCGGTTGTCGGCCACCAAAGCCTTATTAGAGCGGCGCGATGTGGTGATTGTGGCTTCCGTTTCCGCCATTTACGGTCTTGGCGATCCTGATTCCTACATGAAAATGATGCTGCTATTGAAAGTCGGAGATACCATAGACCAACGTGATATGCTGCGGCGTTTAGCTGAGTTGCAATACACCCGTAATGATATGGATTTCAGCCGGGGCACCTATCGCGTGCGGGGCGAGGTGATTGATATTTTCCCCGCTGAGTCCGATGATATTGCCGTACGCGTCGAGATGTTTGATGATGAAATAGAGCGCTTAAGCTTATTTGATCCGCTCACCGGCCATGTGGAAAAAAACCTTGTGCGCGCCACCATCTACCCAAAAACACACTATGTTACACCCCGTGAGAAAATATTAGCGGCTATTGAGAATATCAAAACCGAATTGAAAAGCCGCCGCCAACGCTTGCTTGATGACAACCGGCTGATTGAAGAGCAGCGAATTGCGCAACGCACCCAGTACGATATTGAAATGATGCAAGAGCTTGGCTATTGCAGTGGCATTGAAAACTACAGCCGTTACTTGTCGGGTCGGGCGCCAGGCGAGCCACCGCCAACCTTACTGGACTATCTCCCGGATGATGCTTTGATGATCATCGATGAGTCTCACGTTACCGTGTCACAAGTGGGGGCTATGTATCGTGGCGACCGCTCGCGCAAAGAAAACCTTGTCGAGTATGGCTTTAGATTGCCCTCGGCAATGGACAACCGGCCGCTTAAGTTTGAAGAGTTTGAGGCCATTATGCCCCAGACTATCTATGTATCTGCCACCCCAGGGGATTATGAGCTAGACAAGTCCGCAGGCGAAGTTGCTGAACAGGTGATCCGTCCTACTGGCTTGGTCGACCCGCAAATAGAAGTGCGTCCCGTGGCCACCCAGGTGGACGATTTGCTCTCTGAAATATATAAACGTGTCGAAGTGAACGAGCGGGTTTTAGTGACCACCCTAACTAAACGAATGGCGGAAGACCTCACTGATTATCTTAGCGATCATGATGTGAAGGTGCGCTATTTACACTCTGATATTGATACCGTAGAGCGCATGGAGATCATTCGCGATTTGCGGGCAGGGGTATTTGACGTGCTCGTTGGCATCAACCTGCTGCGAGAGGGGTTAGACATGCCGGAAGTGTCATTGGTCGCTATTTTGGATGCCGATAAAGAGGGCTTTTTACGTTCAGCGCGCTCGCTTATTCAGACCATTGGCCGTGCAGCCCGTCATATTAACGGCCGTGCTATTTTATATGGTGATGTGATCACTCGTTCAATGCGTCAAGCCATGGATGAAACCAACCGCCGTAGAGAAAAACAAATAGCTCATAACGAAGCCCATGGGATCACCCCGCAAGCGCTGAAAAAACGTATTACCGATGTCATGGATACCGGCGAAGAGGTACAAAACAAAGCGGCGCAGGCACGCCTTAAACCGGCATCGAAAAAGGCTGGCACAACAATGGATGCCAGTGAAATAGCTAAAGAAATTAGTCGCCTAGAAGCACAAATGCACGAATTTGCTCGTGATTTGGAGTTTGAAAAAGCGGCCAAAGTACGCGACCAAGTGCACGAACTACAGCAGCAGCTTATTCATAGCTAGTGGCCATCGGCTCCTTGCATATTAGTTCGTTGGAGACTATAAACTAAGGATATTATTCCTGCAAAAGCGGTTGGCACACGTTGATTTTAAAAGCGTGTTTTTCACTTCTCGGCTGCGCTGTTATGTGCTGCGTGGCGCCGGTTTTTGCGCAGCCGCAACGCGTTGAAATACTGGTTGATCAAAGCTATCCGCCTTACACTTATGTTCGCCAAGGCACTTTGCAAGGCGATTACGTTGTATTGGTGCAAAGCGCTGCTAAATCCCTTACTGACTATGAGGTGGTATTAAAGCCAATGCCTTGGAAACGGGCGCTGCAGCAACTTGAGCAAGGCGCTGCGTTTGCGATATTACCGCCCTATAAACACCTTGAAAAGCGTCCCTTTATCGATACGTATTCTCTGCCACTTGAGCAAGAAACAGTGGTCGCACTGTGCCACAACGATACTGATTTACCATCAGCATTAGCTGGCAAAACGGGCCCAGCGGTTAATATTGGTGTCAACGCTGGGTACTTAATTTTCGACCATGCAGTGCGTGCAGCCCAGCAGCGCGGCGATGTGCGAGTATGGCGCAATGCCAATACACGCTCAAACTTGTTTAAGCTACTAAAGCAACGAATTGAGTGCTACGTGAATGACCGCCGTTCAAGCGAGTATGAATTAGAACTCATAGTGCAGCGACACCCTGAACTTGCTATAAAGGCGCAGAATTTGACTGTGCAGCATGTGTTAATGACACGCTCAGCCCATATCGGCTATGCGCGGGACGAACGCGGCAACTACCCTTTTAAATATGATTTTATAGCGAAAATGGATGCCGCTTTGGCTGAGCTCATCAACCACTGATTATTTTTGCTGCGCTTTGTCGCTGTACATACGTTGATCTGCTTCGTTTAGCAGAGCTTCAATATCCAGTGTTTGGTCGGTATGGCAACTGTAACCGCAGCTTAGTGAAGGGTAGATAAACAAATCGCCATGGGCGAGGGGAGTGCTTTCTATATGGCGGCGCACTTTTTCGACAATTTGTGCGACCGTATCCGGATCATTTATACGATATAAAAGCACTAAAAACTCGTCACCGCCAAGGCGGGCAACCACATCGGCGTCGCGTAGTGCAGTTTCTAGTTCTCGGGCAACATGAACTAGCAGCGCATCCCCCACCGCATGACCAAAGTTATCGTTTACTTGTTTAAACTCATTTAAATCAATACTGATGATGGCAAACTTCTTTTCTTGCTGTGGGTCATTGACCAAGGTATTAAGGCGTTGCATGATATATCGCCGATTTGCCAGCTTGGTTAGCTCATCCTGCAAAGACATTGTTTTAGTGAGGTGGTATGCCCGCACCAGTATCGCGATAGAGAAATACAGTATAATGGCAGCAGCGATACTGATGGCGCCGAGTAGTTGGGCATTGTCATCGTGGTTGCTGGGGATGCTATAGCGGGCCGCAAGTTGCCAGCGGCCATTAGGAAGTTGGATGCTGGCGGTGCTGTCAGGATTACTGAAGATGCTAGCATCGCCATAAAATACTTTGCCCTCGGCACCCGATGCATTCACTCCACGCAAAGCGATATGCAAGTGCTCAGTATCTTTGATACCGACCTGTTTATACAGTGTGGCTAAATCCATAACCACACTGAGGGTGCCCCAATAATGGGCGTTGACGGGGTAGTCATCAAAAAGAGGGAATCGTGCGATGATCGCTTGGCCGCCTTGCACTAGCTCTAAAGGGCCTGCAATGACTACCTTTTTACTTCGTCGCGCTTTAACCACGGTGGCGTATTGCTCAGGGCTGGATTTGAAGTTAAAACCAATGGCGCGCTGATTTCCTTCTAATGGGAATACGTGGCTGATAGTATCATTGGGAGCAAGCCCTAAATTGCGTACCAATTGCGATTGTTCTAGGGTTTTAGCGGCGATGGTATGCCAATTAGCAATGGCCAGCTCAGGGTTTAGAGCGACCACGGTTGCCAAGCTTTCAGCGGCGAATACATCTTTGAAAATGGTGGTTTCTATTTTGTTGCGGACAAGTGCGGTTTGCTCGCGCAGGTGTTGCTCACTCTCTGCTTTTTGTTTTTCATAATATGCCGAAGTGAGTAGGTGAATACCAAAGCCAGCCACGCAAAAATACGCTAGGCTCGCAAAGATATAAAGGTATAAACGCTTGACGCTCATGGTAGCGGCAGCCACAAATAGCACACAACTGGGTGCATTAAAGGTTATTTATTTCTTGTTCGACGCTAAATCCCTTATCCGTCACAACTTTTTCTAATACTTGTACACGTTCTTTGAGTTGGGAAAGCTCCTTGCTCATGGTTGTGAGCTGCTCATTTTCGCGACCAGCACGTGCGTTCAGCGCTTTTTGTTTATTACGAACATCCACTACCATTACCGTGGCGACAATAACAAGGGCGGCTACCACCAACATCAGCGCTATGTACATGAAATAATTCCCTATTAATTTGATCTACTGTTCAGTATAACGGGAAAATTCAGTATGACCACTGACAATTTTACAATCATCAGTGGTCAACAAGCAGGGTTAAGACTCGTAGGGGAGAGGATCCGTTGCGTTATTTTCCGCAAACGCTTCTAAGCGCTCCTGGCAAGCACCGCATTTGCCACAGGCTTGTTCACGGCCGTTGTAGCAGGTCCATGTTTGACTGTAGTCCAAGTCCATGGCCAAGCCGTCACGGAGAATATCTATCTTACTGCTATCTAAGTAGGGGCAGACAATTTCGACTTCGTCATAATTAGCAATACGGCATACGTCATCCATTTTCTTCACAAATTCAGGACGACAATCTGGATAAATGGCATGGTCGCCCGAGTGAGCGCCGTAATAGACTTTATTGGCCTTAAGTGAGACAGCATAACCGACAGCGAGCGACAACAAAATCATATTGCGGTTCGGCACTATCGTGCTTTTCATGCTTTCTTCTTCATAATGGCCTTCGGGAACATCGATGTCGTCGGTCAGTGACGAGCCACCAATCAATTGATTTATGGCAGAAATATCAACGATTTTATGATCCACCCCAAGGCGCTCACAGACTGCTTTTGCAACCTCAAGCTCTTTAACATGGCGCTGACCATAGTTAAAGGAAAGTGCATACACTTCGTGCCCCTGCATGCGTGCCTTATTAAGCACAGTGAATGAGTCCATGCCGCCGGAATAAATAACTACAACTTTTTCTGCCATGGTGCCTTCTAGCCTTTTATCATAGAGGTTTGCATTCGGGCGCGGTATACTACAGGGTTTGAGAGTGGATCACAATTATTCCCGAATACGGGGCTGTAAATGTCACACGCTAATGTAAAGTATGAGCAGTAGGTAAGTTTTTTGTACCAAATTAATGAGATTTTTGAAACCATCCAAGGGGAAGCCAGTTACACTGGTACACCGTCTATTTTTGTGCGTTTGCAAGGGTGTCCTGTAGGGTGCGCGTGGTGTGATACCAAACAGACATGGGATGCAAGTGATAGCTACGTTGTAAGCCTTGAACAAACAGTGGAGAAAAAAGCAGATTCTCAACATTGGGCCCATGCCAGCGCCGAAGACGTACTGGCGTTATTTCAACAGCGCGGTTATCTTGCCAAACATGTGGTGATCACCGGCGGCGAACCTTGCTTATTTGATTTAAACCCGCTGTGTGAGCTATTGCATGAACATGGGTATTCCACGCAAATAGAAACTAGCGGTACCTTTGCCATAAAGGCTCCGGCGCAAACTTGGGTGACAGTGTCGCCGAAAATTAATATGCGTGGTGGGTACGATGTGCTGGCCAGCGCCATGCAACGCGCCGATGAAATTAAGCACCCAGTAGCGATGCAAAAACACGTGGATGAGCTTGAGGCTCTATTTGCGCAAACAGGTGTGACACCTAAGCTTGTGTACCTACAGCCCATTAGCCAAAAAGCGAAAGCTACCAAGCTGGCAATTGATACCTGCATTCAGAAAAACTGGCGTTTATCAGTACAAGTCCATAAATACATTGGTATTAATTAACTTCCCTCACGAGCTGAGTGCTGCAGCATACTGAGGTTATGAAAAAGCCCACATACCGTGGGCTTTTTGCGTTACGCGTTATGCTCTTGCAAATAATCGAGCACCACTTGGTGGTGTTCTTTAGTTTTAAACTTGTTGAATACGTGTTTGATATTGCCATCTTGGCCAATAAGGAAGCTGATACGATGGATGCCGTCGTATTCTTTGCCCATAAATTTTTTCAAGCCCCACACCCCGAAATCCTCGGCAACTTTGTGGTCTTCATCGCTAAGCAACTGGAAGTTTAGCTCTTTTTTAGTTTCAAAGTTTTTCAGCTTTTTGACCGGATCGGGGCTGATCCCGACTGCAACCGTATTGTGCTCGCTAAGAGCCGCTTTGTGATCGCGCAATTGCTCGGCCTGCACAGTACACCCAGGAGTAAGCGCTTTAGGGTAAAAATAAACTAACACCTGATGCTCTTTTAGGAGTGCTTCTAAGCTGACAGGGTTGCCGTCTTGGTCTTGAAGGTTGAAAAGAGGGGCTTTATCGCCTGCTTGTAAGGTATTCATAGTGATTCCTTATCTTATTCGTCTGAAAATGTAATCAATTTCAAGGCGTTGCGATAACGCCTCAAATGATACTTTAAACGCGTCTATATCTAATTCTTGCGGTACGTTAAATTCAAGCTCGCAGCGCATGTATGCCTGCTCTTCTTTATCGAAGGTGTCTGATTTTAATGAACAGATGCTAATACCGTATTCGGCAAAATAGCCTGTTACTTGGCTCAGCGTACCTGGGGTATCAACGCCGTGATATTCGAGGTTGTAACCGCCACCATATTGCTCTGCATTATGACTTGAAGTGCGCTTCATCATTGTTAATAAGCCCAGCTCCATGCCCGTGGCTGGCAGGGTATGCTCTACGCGGCTGATGGCCGCCATGTCGCCGCACAGCAACATAATGAAAGTAAGCTCATTGCCTAAAATAGCGATTCGGCTATCGGTGATATTACAGTTACAGTCACTGACTAATTGCGTTAGTGCGCTGACTACACCGGGTTGATCTTCACCTATAGCGGTGATCACTAGTTGTTGTTTGGCTAATTCAGCCATGTTGTTCGACCCTTGCTAAGAGAAAACGAAAACCTTTAAATGGCCGCGCAGTTTAGCACAACCAGCGGTGTTACGCGCAACTTTTAGCCGTGACCGAGTTTATTCGTATTTGCACGGCGTCTTTCTTGTTTTTACAGCAATGTAAAAGTACCATAGTGAAAATTTTTGCCATACCGCTGATTTAGATGAGCGGTGGCGAGTGTCGATACTCTGCTTAATACCGCTTGCAATGGTCAATGGATCAGTTGTAAGTGCACCAAGTTTTAACCTGACACTGAACCAATTACGTCTCACCGACTCAAAGTCCGTAGAATAAAAAAAGGTGAGCATAGGAGATAGACAACGTGCAGTATTGGATCCCTAAAGCATTGATGTTAAGTGCCTTAGTCAGTTTAAGCGGATGCGGTATTTTTACCAGCGAAGCACATCATCCACGTAATTACCGTACCAATGAACCGGTGGTGGCCCCTGAAGGGCTTGATGCACCGCGCCAAGACCCAACCTATAAAATGGATGTTGCCCGTTACGATAATAGCGAACAAGCAAAAGCAACAAAGCCGCCAATGCAAATAATGCCGCTTGCTGAGGGCAGTTGGCTGGATGAAAACGAAAAGCTGGCCCGTGTATATTTTGACAAAAACGAAGGCATCGAAGATCTTGATGAATTTATTTGGCACGCAATTGAGGGCGTTTTATCTGACTACAACACGCGAGCAGTAAGTGCGGATAAGTTAATCGGCACCGTGGAAACCGATTGGTTTTCAATCGTGCGAGTTGAAGAAGGGTGGTTATGGGATGACGAGATAGTCGCTGAGCAGCGTTACAAGTTCATCATCGAGGAGAAAGACCATCAGCGCACTGCCGCTTTGCGCGCAGAAATGGTGGACTATCGCTCAGACGATGTACCCCTGACGCCACTATTACAACAGCGTCTTGAAACCCGCGCGCTCAACGCGGTCATTTCGGAGTTTGATTATCGCTATCGTCAATTGAAAGTAGAGCTGCGCCAGCGCCAAGGGATCATTTCTCTGGATATGGGTTTTGACAATAAAGGCAATGCGGCACTGGTCACAGAGCAAGCTTACAATGTCGTGTTTGAACGCTTTGCAGGTTTCTTGGAGCGGCTGCAATTCACCATTGTCGAGGTGGATGTAGATTCAGGGCGAATCATTGCAGATTACACCAAGCCAGAAGCCAGCGTTTGGGACTCTATCTGGGGCGAGGAAGCCATGCAGCTACCGCTTGAAGATGGGCAGTATCAAATTTTGATGAGCACTACGCGCGAGGGTGGCACCAGCATTACCTGGATGGATAAAGAGGGTGAAGTGTTGCAACCCGGCACCATGAACGATTTGCAACAAGCGTTGGTGCAAGCGCTGCGAACCCGAGGAATTCAAATATAACGCCTGATAAGCAGGCCATGAAGGAAAAGAGTGTTGTGCTCTTTTCCTTTTTTCATGTATAGAGCCCAGTAAATGGGCTAATAATAACAATGAACAAGTAACGATTATGACAACAAGCCAACCCCGTTCAATGGCCAGCACTTTGCTGACCTTTATTATCCCCTCCTTGATAGGGGTATTTTTGTTTATGGTGCCCATTCCTTGGGAAGGGGAGATAAAAATCACTGTGGCGATATTGGCTGATATGCTGCGTGTGTGGTTAGCGCCAATAGCCAGTACCTTATTGCTAATAATTATCTGTGGAACCGGGTTGCTCTCTTTACTTATGAGTACCGCGCAACCTCGGTCGTTGTTTGATAACACTTTAATCCGGCATCTGTTTGTTGTGACGCCCGTGTGGTTGGTGGTACGCCTTTTGGGCATGGTGTTTATTGTGATGACCTATTTTGAATTAGGTCCAGTGGCGATTCATTCCGAGAACACCGGCGCATTTGTTATGAATGAGCTGCTGCCGCTATTGCTCACGGTGTTTATCTTGGCTGGTTTTTTGTTGCCATTGTTACTTAATTTTGGGTTATTAGAATTGGTGGGCACGCTGTTTACGAAAATTATGCAGCCGCTCTTTGGCGTGCCAGGGCGCAGCGCGGTAAACTGCGCGGCATCCTGGTTAGGGGATGGCAGTGTCGGTATTTTGATGACTGCGCGCCAATACGAGGACAAGCATTACACCCAGCGTGAGGCCGCTATTATTGGCACTACGTTCTCAGCAGTGTCGATTACCTTCTGTTTTGTGGTGATTGGGCAGGTACGATTAGAACACTTATTTGCGCCGTTTTACCTGACGGTATGTGTCGCTGGTGTGGTATGCGCGCTCATTCTCCCACGTATTCCACCACTGAGCTTGAAAAAGAACACCTACGTGGACGGCAGTACTCAAAATCAAGATGATGAGTCGCACTCGGCGCAGAAAAACCTTTGGCGTCAGTCTTTGGATATGGCCTTGCACAAGGCGCGCCATGCTAAAGGGGTTAAGGGCACGGTACAAGAAGGTGTGCACAACGCATTAGACATGGTTTTTGCCGTGTTGCCTGTGGTGATGGCGGTGGGTACGTTTGCTTTGATCATTTCTGAATACACCCCAGTCTTTACGTGGCTAGGTAAGCCTTTTATTCCTTACCTTGAGTTATTAGGGATCCCCGAGGCCGTCAAAGCATCGGAAACCATCGTTGTTGGCTTTGCTGATATGTTTATACCGTCGATTCTAGCGGCATCGAATATTGACAGTGAAGTGACGCGTTTTATCATAGCCGCCATGAGTGTCACGCAGCTGATTTACATGTCAGAGGTGGGGGCCTTACTATTGGGTAGTAAAATACCGGTAAATATAGTTGAGCTATTTATTATTTTTATATTGCGAACGCTGATCACCTTACCGGTGATCACGCTAATGGCAAACTGGCTAGTGGCTTAGTCTTTGTCGCAGTGCTCATCTTGGGCACTGCGCTGCTTTTCTTTCAGGCGCTGTCTGGCTTTCTCAACAGGGTCTTGATTTAGGCGTTTCATATCCAGTTTGGCGGAGTATTTGAGCAGCGCTATATTGCTCCCGACGAAGCCAAAAACGGCGACGATAATTAGAATAACTTGCCAAGTTTGCATTGCACTGTTCGCTCATGTATTAAGTGAAGGGTAAGGCTGTGCCCTTTATAACTGACACCACCGTTGCCATGCAACATTAACAAACATTTAGTGGAGTTTTCCCAAGCAATGGAAAAGGTACTAATTTGGCCTGAACACTATCCGTTATTACTCAAGGGGCTTATTGAGCAAAACGGCGCATTTATTTTAGACGCCCTTGAGGCGTGGCCGGCGTGTAGTACTAAAATCGAAGATAATGTCAGCACCACGGTGTTACCGCCTATTTATTACTTGGTATGGTTGGCGCCAAGAGACCCATTTGACGAGTGTACTTTCCAGCATATCAGTGACTTTGATGAGCAGGCCCATCAATATATTAATGCCGCACGAGAGTATTTTCTAAATAATGAATACACCAACGAGCAAATAAGCGAGTTTTTGCTTGAACGTTTGAGCCAATATGCCGATGTAAATGCCCAATTGGCGCTAGAGTCGCCGATGTCATTGGCGCAATTGTTATTTGAACAGCGCTATTTTTCGCTGTTGGAGCAGTTGCTAGCTCGCGGCGCGCTGCTCTCCAGTGCGGACATTATGCTGGTCTGGCAGGAAGTAGACTTTCGAGCTAAGTTCTCAGCGTTTTTACCACAGTGCGCAGCGGATAAAGACACCGTGCTCGATGCCGCCAAAGCCGAATTGGTGCAAGGTAAAGACTTCTTCACCTTATTGCAGCATCTATCGACCGACGATAATTTGCAGCATCTGCTCGAGCAAGCGCTATTGGCACATTTACAAAGTGAGCATGCTAAACAAAGCTTGGCTATGCGCTTTGTTGAGCAAGGTGCGAAAGGCAGCGAATATAACGAGCAAGGACAAAGCGCACTGATGCTGGCCGCTGAGAAAGGCTTTGTAGCGGTGCTTGAAGCCATCCTCGGCGATGCCTCGATGGATGCTAAAGATGAGCAGGGCAATACTGCTTTGCACTATGCTGTGGCAGCCGATAACAGCGCATGTTTGAAGTTGTTGTTGCGCGCCGGGGCTAACTTTCACGCTAAAAATAACGCTGGGCTCAGTTGTTATCGTTACGCCGTAGAGCGCAACCGAAAAGAGCTGGTGCGCCTGATGGAGCGTGAATTTGGAATTAAAGAGCTTTCACCACAGGGGCAGTACATGCGTGTTGCCAAGGTGCATGTATTGCACGCTTTGGTGGTGATGTTGCTACCGCTGCAGCTGTTTTTCTTTTTTGATGAGAGCATTGAGCATAAAAGCGAGCTCACCATCGCGTTGACGATGTTTTCCATGGTGGCGATATTTTTTGCTATCAGCTTAAAGCGCTGTGCGTTGTATCCACAGCTAAAACACCCCTTTGGTTTAGGGGTTATTCGCATGGGTTCGGTATTATCCTTGGTGGCCCAATTAGGCCTGTTATCGGTCGTTGCCTTGGCGTTTTTAAGCCAGCTGGCGGGCTAGAGGCACTTTTAGGTCGTTATTATGCAAACATGCCGAAGCGCAGTACTCTGGCATGTTTGCGAGCTTACTAACTATCTTTGTGGTGATTTTGGCGATGATATTCTTGTGCCGCCTTCTCCTGGGCTAGGTCATCTTTAAGCTTACCTACTTTTAGTCCCAATTCTTGACCGCGATGTCGGGCATAGTAAGTACAACCTACAAACATCATGCTTGAGAGTATTAACTCAAGAATGACCCAAAGGCGCTCGTCGGGGCTGACCCACAACAAGGTAAAACCATGAATAAAATAAATCATGACCACAAAGTTGGCCCAAGCATAGGTGTAAGGTTTGTCTTGAATAATGCCTTTCAATGGCAGTAACAACGGCAGAATATACAAACCAAACGTAAATGCCAGTGAATAGTCAGTGCGTGGTACCAAGACAAACATCCACAGCGGCATTAGAATTAGCAGGCCAATGTAGCCGGTCAACGCCAAAAGTTGGTAGCGTTTAGTGATCGGTTTTTTTGCAATATCAGTCATTAAGCTTTCTCGTTAACGTTGCTAAGCGCTTGCCCAGAGCTTGGCATATCTGTTTTTCATCGTTGCTCAATTGAGCGTTATTGTGCGCCCCAGATACATGGCTTGCCCCGTAAGGCGCGCCCCCCGAGGTGGTGCTACTCAATGCCGGGACGTCATAAGGCACCCCCACCAATAACATGCCATGGTGCAGGAGCGGCGTGGCCAGGTTAAGCAAGGTCGCCTCATTACCTCCGTGCATGCTACTTGAAGAAGTAAACACACAGGCTGGCTTATCAATGAGTTCGCCTTTAAGCCACATCTCGCTGGTTTGCTCCCACATCGCTTTTGCTTGCGAGGCCATCATGCCAAAGCGAGTCGGAGTGCCAAAAGCCAATGCAGAACATTGGCTGAGCTCGACTAAGTCTACTTGAGGGTGCGACCCATCCTCACTGACGCAGCGTATCAGCGTATCAACGCCTTGTGCTTCAATGCTGTCGGCAAGTTCCTCGGCCAATGCGCGAACACTGCCACCTCGAGAATGGTACAGCACTAAAATAGGTGCCATTTACAGCAGCTCCAAGACATTTTCAGGAGGACGTCCAAGAACGGCTTTATTGCCATTTACAACAATAGGACGTTCGATAAGCTTTGGATTGTGATGCATGGCATTTAATAGCGCCTGTTCGTCATGCTGGTTTTTTAAATCAAGCTCTTTGTACGTGTCTTCTTTGGTACGCATTAATTCGCGGGCAGAGCTAAAGCCTAATTGTTGTACCAGTGTGTTTAGTTGCTCTACGCTGGGGGTATCGTCTAAATACTTGATGACTTCTGGCTCTACACCTTTGTCCTCGATTAGGGCCAAGGTTTGGCGTGATTTAGAACAACGTGGATTGTGATAAATAACGATAGACATAGCTTCCTCTTGCGGATGTTTTGCCCTTGATTGCTGTGAGCTGGCCACAACCATATTGGCCTTGGCAGTGCAGGCGGGGCCGATAAATTTATACCTATAGTGTAAAAGATACGTGCGCCCGTTGATAGAGGCGCACACCTTGTTGCTTCAATTTGCGCCACCGAGGTGGGCATATGCGTTATAAACGAGCGAGCTCTTTTTGCATTTGCCGGTATTGCGCTAACAATGCCTTCAGCCGTTTATGTTTAATCGCTTCATTCGGTTCAATATGATTAAGGGCTTTTTGAACTTCATCAGCGGCTTTCATATACGCCCCCACCTGAGCCATTAAATCCGCATTAGCCTCATGGTAGGCTGCTTTGTCGTCTTGGCGTCGATAGGTAGTGGTAAGCAGCTGCTTAGCCAAAAAGTGGTCTGGTTTTTCCAGGGTAAAACTACGCAACAGTTCAGTGGCCAGCGCATAGTCCTCGGCTTCAATTGCAGCGTGGGCGTAGTTTAAGGTTATAACTTGGTTGTTTGGCCGCAATTGATGAAATGGGCGCAAATGCTCAAGGGCTTTGTCGGGCTCGCCCTTGCCAACATAGTAATCGGTTAGCGTATCCAAATAAAAAAGATTACTCGGGGCGCGTTCCAACAAGGGCGCGAGGTATTGCCATGCTTGGTCGAATTTTTTCTGGTCGATTAAGGTCAGCGCCAGTCCGTAGTGCAATGCTGACTTGTCGCCATAGGCGTTCTCCCGCAGTAGTTTATTAAACTGCTCTTGCGCTTGTTGTGAGTCATAACCGTAGCGGGCTAGAATGCGACTTTTCGCAAGGTAGAACTCTAAGCTTTGGCCATATTGACGCTTTTCATATTGCTGTGCACGCAAGCGGACATCACTGATCCGGCTTTGTGGTAATGGGTGGGTAAGAATAAATACTGGCGGCTTTTGGCGGTAACGAATTTGCGCGGCCAGTTTTGTTAAAAACTCGCCAGAAGCATGAGGGTCAAATCCAGCTTCGTATAAAGTGCGCATGCCGATTCGATCGGCCTCTTGCTCAGCCCCCCGGCTATGACTTAGTTGGCTCAGTGCGCTTTGTGTCTGGGTTCCGGAAATAATGGCCATGCCGGCATCGGGGGCAACAACGGTCGCTAGTATACCGGCAATCAGCCCGGCAATAGTAACCCCAGAGTTATCTTTTTGCTGCTGCAAACGCCTTGCTAGGTGGCGCTGAGTCACGTGCGCAATTTCATGCCCGAGCACAGACGCCAATTGACTCTCGTTATCCGCTTGAGCGATTAGCCCGGTATGAACGCCAACGTGCCCGCCATAGAAAGCAAATGCGTTAATATCTTTGTTATTTATCCAGAAAAAAGAAAATGGAAAACGCACATCGTCGGCGTGGGAGACAAGCTTATTGCCAAGCGTAGTCAGGTACTCATCAAGCACGGGGTCGTCGATGACCGGCGATGAACCGCGAATTTGCATCATCATCACATCGCCAATAGCCCGCTCTTTTTCAATGGGCAGCACCTGCAAAGCCGAGGTGCCTAAATCTGGCAACTCAAAGGTATTTTGTGCCTTTACTGGCATAAACGTTGTGCTCAATAAAGCACAGGACAACAAGATACGTTTAAAAGGCATATTATTCCTTGTGGTTATAATCATCTGGCTCCATCAACCTAGCCAGTGCGAACTCACTACCGCCAGCGTTGTGGTGCTTTTCGCACATTTTGTAGAACTCTTTTATTGAGACTCCGTTGTAGGCTTGAACGTTCAATTCGCGACGTAACAATTCAACCGTGTTATGTACGACTTTATGGGCATGGATGATCAGAGCTTTATCGGCTTCATCACCATTATCAAAGAAAAATGCGATGAATTTGTGCAACTGGCCGATGCGGATCACATGCTCCATAGTCGCCGGATCCCACACATCGAATTCCATTTTGGCATTATCACGTACGTAATGACGAATTTTTTCGTCGCCAGCATAAGCATAAGCACTGAGCTCAAAGCCTCGCTCGGTAAAGCTTTGATGTAAACCGATACGCGGCTTGTTATCGCAGTGGATAATGCCATTATGATCTTCCTGCCCACCGAGTGTCTTCAGGTTCCAATTCCGTTTATCGAGTAAGCGCTTGATAGCCGTATCAAACCCGTGCTCTAGCAGGTTTTCAGACTCACTGAGGCTTTGTGACACCATATGGTAAAAAGGCGGCAGTTCACCCCAGTTAAGCTGTTTTTTATACCAATTGATTTCCTTTAAGGTCGGATTGGCAGGCAGTCTAGCTTTGTTATGCGACGTTGCCATGACACGCTTCCTTCATTTTCGCCTTATAGTATTAAGCATAAACGAATGTCGTAAACCTTTTAAGCTTTTTTACGGTATGATTAAGGAATCGGTATCATCTACTAACTATTTCTTTTTACGCTTAATCTCAGCGACATATTGGCATCGATAACAAGTGTTAAGCGCCAAGCAAGGTAATGTGAATATAATGGTGGAAGTTGATTTACGGTCGTTACGGTGTCCGCAGCAGTTTGTGCAATTTAAGCTCGCGCTAAAGCGTGCTCAGGGTGACCATCGTCGTTTATTATTATTGTTGAATACCAACACTCAAGAATTTACCGATATTGAACGGTACTTGAAAAAACAAGGGCTGAGCTATGCGTTGCAGCGTCAACCATCGTTTTACCGCCTCATAGTGGAGATTTAAATTCGTGTTCGAATACGTACGTTCGTGGTATCAAAGAAAGTTTTCTGACCCTCACTCTGTCACCCTACTGCTGTTGCTCGTTGCAGCGTTTGCCATTCTCTACTTCTTCGGTAACTTGTTGATGCCTGCGTTGGTCGCAGTGGTGGTGGCGTACCTTTTAGACTGGCCAGTGGCCCGCTTGCAGCGCTTGGGTCTATCACGACTCTTGGCCACGGTGGTGGTGATGGCCTTATTTTGCTCGTTAGTTATTGGCAGCTTATTTGGGATTGGGCCCGTGTTGTGGCAACAAACCAGTAATCTAGTACAAGAGGCGCCAACCATGCTTGAGCAAGGAAAACATTATTTGTTGCACTTGCCCATAGACTACCCAACTCTAATTTCGCCCGAACAGGTCCGTTCGGTGGTCAGCAGTGTTGAGTCTAAAGCGGTGGAGCTTGGGCAAACCTTGGTGTCATTTTCTTTAACCTCACTTAAAGATGTGGCCGCATGGCTGATTTATTTGATATTAGTGCCACTACTGATATTTTTCATGCTCAAGGATAAGGCGCAGCTGGTCCAAAGCATGAGTTCGCTGCTGCCCAAACAACGCCGTTTAATCCATCAGGTGTGGATAGAAATGAACCAGCAAATTATGAACTATATCCGAGGTAAAGTGTTTGAGATTGTGATTGTTGGTGGTGTGTCGTTTGTGGTGTTTACCATTTTCGACCTGCGGTACGCGGCGCTGCTGGGTGTGTTAGTGGGCTTTTCAGTTCTTATTCCCTTTATTGGTGCGGCGTTGGTGACTATTCCTGTGGCTGCCGTTGCGTTGTTTCAGTTTGGACTCGGTAGCGAGTTTTGGTCAGTGCTCGTGGCCTACGGCATTATTCAAGCACTTGATGGTAACGTGTTGGTGCCCTTACTCTTTTCAGAAGCAGTGGACTTGAATCCGGTCTTTATTATCGTCGCGGTGCTGTTTTTTGGTGGCCTATGGGGTTTTTGGGGGGTCTTTTTCGCAATCCCACTGGCGTCACTGGTACGTGCGCTTATTAATGCGTGGTCTAGCAGTGCTGATGAACCCCATCAAAGCATGCCCAAAGCGTTAGTCGAGGAAATGAACAACGATTAAAAATATCGATAGATTGCTGCTTCTATGCAGCAATCTCCTTTTACTCTTTACAAGCTCCCCCTGTTGCCGCATGAGTTATACGATAAACTCATAAAACCTCAGTTTATTCGAACAAATTAGTCTTACTGCGTTGAGTGCTTATGTGTACAATGGTTATAAGTTATAGCTAATAGTAATATAGTGTCTTATGTCGCAGCGTTTCTTCACCCAGCCTAGCCAAGATCTGGTTTATCTTGATGCCAATGCCACCACCCCGGTGCTGCCGTGTATTGCCGATGTGGTGTCACATACCATGCAAGTGTGTTTTGGAAATCCTTCAAGCTCTCATATAACCGGCGTGCAAGCGAAATATTTATTGGAGCAAACGCGCAATAAGGCACGCCAGGTGATAGGTGCGCAAAGTGGCGATATTCTTTTCACCTCAGGTGCGACCGAGGGAATTCAAACGGCAGTGGTCTCCACGCTGCTGGCAAACCGTCATAAAGCCACCGAGCACAGTGTATTGCTTTATGGGGCGACTGAGCACAAGGCCGTGCCAAATACCCTGAAACACTGGAACGAAGTATTAGGGCTTGGGGCAAAAGTCTTGGCGATTCCGGTGGATAAAGATGGCTTGCTAGATAGCCAATTTATTGCAGAGCACGTGGGCCAAGCATTAATGATATGTACCATGGCGGTGAATAATGAAACCGGCGTATATCAAGACCTAGGTGCACTCGAGAAAGTGATCCGAGCGCATAATCCGCAAGTGTCTTGGATGGTCGACTGCGTTCAAGCTCTTGGTAAACAGGCGTTGGCCTTAAGTGATACCACAATTGATTATGCCCCTTTTTCTGGGCATAAACTCTACGCACCTAAGGGAATAGGCTTTTTGTATATTCGCGAAAGTAGCCCCTATACCCCATTTATCGCCGGAGGGGGTCAAGAAAGTGGTATGCGCTCAGGAACAGAGAACCTACCCGGTATCGCCGGTTTGTATGAACTATTTGAACTACTGCTAGATTCTAAGCAAGCGCTGTTCAAACCTGTGTGCACCTTGCATCAATACCGCGACCAACTTATTAGTGCCTTAGAGCAAACCTTTGGTGATATCACCTTTAATGCGCCTTTAGCATCAACGGTGCCGACGACACTGAACTTTTGCGTGAATAGCTTGACCTCAAAAGAGGTGATGGATTTGTTCGATGCTGCGGGGATCCGCGTTAGTGGCGGCTCAGCCTGTAGCTCCGGCGCATCGCGCAGTTTCGTACTTGATGCCATGGGTGTTAGCGACTGGCAAAGCGAAAATGCCATTCGCATGTCCTTTGGTCCAGCTGCCAGCGCTGCGGATATCGCTTTGGCCTGTGAGCGTATTTGTGCGTTAAAACCAGTGCTTAGGAATCATTGTCTCATTGTCTCTGATGCTCATCAGCCAGAGCAAGAGGTCTGTGCATTGGGGCTCACACAATTGCGCCATCAAGGCAGTTGTTGTTGGCTATTTGTCGCTGACAATAATGACGCAGTGATAGTCGACCCCATTGTTGAATTGGTGCCTCGCCTGACTCGGTTAGTAAAGCAGCAGCAACTGCGGGTCAAAGCAGTACTAGAAACTCACCGACATCAAGATAAAGACTCCGCTCGCTCGCTGTTGGCGCAGCGCTTAGAAGTCGATGCAAGTGGCGAGCTTGGGTGGTCTCATGGTGAGGCTATTGCTCTTGGTTCACATCAATTAAGCCGTGTTACCACGCCAGGGCACAGCAGTGACAGTGTCAGTTATTTACTTTCTCAAAACGAGCATATTGAAGCCTGTTTCTGTGGCGATTTGCTTGTTTGGGGTGGCCTGGGCAGTACTCAATTCGACGATGCCAATTGCGAGCAGATGGCGCAGTCGCTGACATTACTCAGTCAACTACTTGAACAAAACACGGTTATTTGCCCAGCGCACGATTACGAACAGTGCTTTGCCATGACCTGGCAGGCACAGTGCCAAGCCAGTGAGCTGTTGGCAGCCTTATTACAAGGGGAGGTAGACCATGAGCAGTTTGCTTTGCGTAAAGATCAATTAGATCAGCGCCAAGGTGAGCAAAGCGGCGCCTTATGTGGCTTTAGCCTAGCCCCCGTCAAGGCAAGTGGGGCACAGCTGAGCGCACAGCAGTTGCAGCAGTTACTGCATGAGCACAGCGACAGTACTGTAGTACTTGATGTACGTGAACCCTATGAACACGGAGCAACGGATATTCGCAGCCTATTTACGTTAGCGCCAGAACAGCTTATTAATATCCCACTTAGTCGGCTCGCGAATGCATTGCTGACGCAACAGCTGGACAAAAGTAAACACTATGTTTTGATCTGCCGTACAGGGAATCGCTCTGGACAGGCTATCAGTAACTTAAAAGCCTTAGGTTTTGAGCACGTGTATAACTTGCAAGGTGGACTCGCACTTGTATGATGGAAGGGTATTCACAGTCCAAGGAACCTTTATGAGTCAAGTGTTTATCCGCGATGCGGTGATCAATGATGTGCCGCTTATCTATCATTTTATCAATCAACTCGCTATTTATGAGAAAGAGCCGGACGCGGTCACTGCCACGGAGCAGGACATTGAGCGCACATTGTTCGGTGAAGGAGCGACCGCCCATAGTGTGATTTGCTTTGATAGTGAGGCGCCTGATGCTGAGCCAATCGGCTTTGCAGTGTACTTTTTCAATTACTCCACTTGGTTGGGCCGCAATGGCCTGTACCTTGAGGACTTATATGTTAGCGAAGATAAGCGAGGTCGAGGTGCAGGCAAGGCATTGATGCAATTTCTTGCCCGTCGCGCGATTGAAAAAGACTGTGGCCGTTTTGAGTGGGTGGTGCTCGATTGGAACAAGCCAGCGATTGACTTCTATGAGAGTATCGGCGCGCAAGCACAAGGTGAGTGGATTATCTATCGCTTAGATGGTGAGCAGCTGCACCAGTTTGCGCAATGAGGTTAGGAAATCAACTTTATAAATAAAAATGATTTGCATTAACGTTTGTCTGTGTTTAAGGTAGTGATATGACCCACAGTGACGTGAATGTAAATCAGTATGAGCCAATCTCCATTAACTGACTTGCCGTGGGTGCAATCCGCACTCACCCCTTGGCAAGTCGATATTCAAGCCGGTAATCACGCATTCAACGCTAAGCAGTGGCGCCTCGCCAGAGATAAATACACTGTTGCTTACCAACTTAGCTATCGCTTGATGGCGCAATTTTTAACGTTAAAAGATGAGGGTGTGCGTTGCCAAGCATTGGCGCAATGTAGCCCTGCTATGGTAGTGGCCGCCCATAACCTCGCAGATACTTACATTCGCCTTGGTAACCTAAGTGGCGCTGCACACACGCTTACTCAAGTGCATGCCAATATGCTGGCGTTGCGTCAGCACTCTGATCCAAGTGTCATGCACATTGGCGCTATCCATAGTGATAAAACCTATGCGCAACTGATGCACTTCGCCAAGCTCTATGGCCCCAACCCTGAAACTCATAAGCAACTACAACACGCGCTTAATCAGCACAGTGTTACACACCCCACTTTTCACTAAATAAGGAGTGACGATGGCATTTCAACTTTCAGAATTAGCTTACGGCTATGATGACCTAGAGCCTCATATTGATGGCCGTACCATGGAAATTCATCATACTTTACATCACCAAACCTACATCAATAAGGCCAATGACGCCTTGAAAGACAGCGAATATGAGGGCAAAGGGGCACATTGGTTGTTGCGTAACATCGCTAAGATAGATGAGGCACTGAGACCTGCGGTCCGTGATCACGTCGGTGGGCATGCCAATCACAGCTTGTTTTGGCAGGTGATGAGCCCCTCAGGTGGCACTGAGCCACAAGGTGCGTTAGCTAAGGCTATCAAAAGTGACTTAGGGAGCTGGGAGGCATTTAAGAAGCAGTTTACGCAGGCGGCATTAACGCAGTTTGGAAGTGGTTGGGCATGGCTGGTGGTTGATAGTAGCCATCGACTTCAAGTGGTCAACAGTGCCAATCAAGATAGCCCACTAATGGATGGATTAACGCCTATTCTAGGTTTGGACGTATGGGAGCATGCATACTACTTACAGTACCAAAACCGCCGACCAGAATATATTGAAGCCTTTTATGAGGTCATAGATTGGCCAGCGGTGGAGGCGCTTTTTCATCAAGCAACAGGGCGCTAAGTTAATTTTATATTGAGTGTAAAATCTGGCTAGGTATTCGCGCATTTTACGATAAGCTGATCACAAGACTTAAAGTAAAGTGAGTGTAGAGCATGTATCCCCCAGATATCTGCCAAACAGCCCGGATGAGCCGTGACAAGCGCTTTGATGGGCTCTTTTACGTTGCAGTGCGTAGTACCGGCATTTATTGTCGGCCTATTTGCCCAGCCCCTGCGGCAAAAGAGCATAACGTGCAGTATTATCAGCATGCACATCAGGCAGCCTTAGCCGGCTTTCGACCCTGTTTGCGCTGTCGCCCCGATGCCAGTCCAGGCAGTTATCCTTGGCTGGGCGCGCAAACAACCGCACTGCGTGGCAAAAAGTTAATTGATCAAGGGCAATGGCGTGAGGGAGGGTTACCCGCGCTGGCGGCGCGCCTAGGGGTGTCGCAAAGTTATATAAGTCAATTATTCAAACGACATTATGGTATCGCACCTGGCCAATACGCCCAGTTTGTCCAGTGCCAGTTTGCCAAACAGCTATTGCAGCAAACACAGCTAAAAATTACTGACATTGCATTCGCTTCAGGCTTTAACAGTATTCGGCGCTTCAATGATGCATTTAAACAGCTTCTAAAGCTCACTCCGAGTGATATTCGTAGCCGAAAGTCGCCTACGCAGCAGCATATTAATTTGTTTTTAAGTTTTCGCCCGCCTTATGACTGGCCTTCTATGCAACAGTTTTTAGCAAAGCGGGCGGTCGACCCTGTAGAGTGGGTTGACGCCAACAGCTATGGTCGCACCTTTGAGTATGCATCCTGTAAAGGCCAGTTTAATGCTGTTTTTGACCGGGCCAAACAAGGCTTTTGGGTTGATATTACCCTCACGGATTGGTCTCATTTACAGGCTGTAGTGGCGAACATTCGCCGTGTTTTAGATTTGGATGCTGATACCGAGGTGATAAATCAGCAACTACATCGTGCTTTCGGGGAGTCTCTGCCGCTTAAACAAGGGCTCAGGCTGCCAGGCATTTGGGAGCCGTTTGAAGCGGGCATCAGGGCGGTGTTAGGGCAACAAGTCAGCGTTAGTGCTGCAAGACAGTTAAGCAAAACCTTGGTGGCATCGCTCGGTGATGAAGGGCGCTATTTTCCAAGTGCTCACCAAGTGGCGCAAAGTGAGCTTAGCTTTTTTAAAATGCCCGTAAGGCGTAAACAGGCGCTTATTGATTTAGCCCGGCATGTGAGCAGCCATGGCATTGACGATGTAGACGCTTGGTTAACCATAAAAGGTATCGGCCCTTGGACTGTAAACTATGCGAAAATGCGTGGTCTGAGCGACCCTGATATCTATTTAGGGGGGGACTTGGGGGTCAAAAAAGCGCTGCAACATCTGCCGAGCCTAGACCCCGAAGCCTGTGCGCCGTTTCGTTCTTATTTAACCTTTCAGCTATGGCAACAATTATGACTATGTACCAAACAACGCTAGAGACGCCGATAGGCGCCTTGTTAATCCAAGCCACCGATCATGGCCTGTGTTATGTCGGATTTGATATGGGCCGTGCCCAAAGTGGCCTTAGTTGTAACAACGACCTGCTAAATCAGGCACTCTATCAGCTACAGCAGTACTTTGATGGTACTCGGCAAACATTTGATGTGACTATTGATGTCGCCGGCACTGATTTTCAAAATCAGGTGTGGAATGCATTGATGACGATAGGTTATGCAACTACGTGCAGCTATGGTGATATTGCCAAGTTATTAAATAACCCTAACGCAGTGCGCGCCGTGGGCGCGGCGAATGGCAAAAACCCTATCAGTATTATCGTGCCTTGCCATCGTGTTATCGGCAGCAACGGCACCTTGACTGGCTATGCCGGTGGAGTGGACAAAAAACAATGGTTGCTAGCGTTTGAACAGGCCCATTACGACGACTAAACTAAAACACAATTAATCCAGCTAAGTGGTCTTAAATGGTCCGGTTCTTCCTTTTCATGGTGGTTATAACAGTTGTTTGTTGCCGCGTAGCATTGGCAGCTAACAGCAATCTGCGAATAACCCTTTGTTATGAGGACAAAGAGGTGGTGCCGTTTTACATGGGACAAACCCGAGAGGTGCCTACCCACAATCCCGGTGCTAACATAGAAGTGATCCAACAATTGCAGTCACGTCTAGAGAACGTGCGTTTTGCATTTATTCGCAGACCTTGGAAGCGCTGTTTAGATATGGTTGAAAAGGGCGAAGCGCAAGCATTAATAGGCAGCTATCGAAAGCAACGACTCTCTCGGCTGCGTTATCCTATGATTAATGATGACGTTGATACAGATCGTGCACTGAGTAAAGTGGGAAGTTGTTTTATTGGCAATCGTGAATTTCATGAGTTCTGGCCAAGAAGACACTATTTGCAACAGCAAGGTGTGGCGATTGCCTTGCCGCATGGTTACGCTATTGCCCAGCGCTTAAACGATCAGCCAGTTTTTGTGCATTTTGTTTTTTCGCAGCAAGACGCATACCGGCTACTGGCTAACAGGCGTGTACACGCAGTGATGGATTTTTGCCAAGTTGGTAATCAGAACCTATATGTTGAGCCCGCCGATATCCAAGGGGTGAGCCCACTTTATCCGCCTTTTGATGTGCACTATGGCTATCTTATCTTCGCCCCAAAATTTTACCAGGCCTATCCGCACAGAGTGGAACGTATATGGGATGCGCTAAAAGGCTTGGATACCACTGCTATTTACCGACGCTATCTACAAATTCGCAATTAGTATTTGTTGTTTAAAGCTCTCTGAGAGGAGATATGACTTTCATAGAGCCTTAGTGTAAGCTTGGCGCGCGAAAAAAATGGATAACAATCACTATGGCTCAACTCTATTTCTACTACTCGGCGATGAATGCTGGAAAGTCTACAACCTTACTGCAATCGGCTTTTAACTATCGTGAGCGCGGTATGCGCCCTATGATTATGACTGCCGCGATAGACGACCGATCAGGTGTTGGTAAGGTTGCCTCGCGAATTGGCTTGCAGGCCGATGCCTATGTCTTTGACGGTGAGTCTGATGTGTTTGCACTTATCCAACAGCAGCATCAAATCCAGCCGGTAAACTGTGTGTTGGTGGATGAAAGCCAATTTTTGTCAAAGCAGCAAGTGTGGCAGTTGACCGAGGTTGTCGATCAGTTGCGCATCCCCGTTTTATGCTATGGTCTACGCAGTGACTTCCTTGGTGAACTCTTTGTCGGTTCACAATATTTATTAGCCTGGGCCGATAAGCTGGTGGAGCTGAAAACCGTATGCCACTGCGGCCGCAAAGCCAACCACGTACTGCGCTATGACAGCGAAGGAGCGGTGGTTGCCAGTGGCGACCAAGTGCAAATTGGTGGTAACGAGCGCTATGTTTCCGTGTGTCGTAAACATTATAAGCAAGCGCTCAATGACCCGAGTACCACTCAGCAAAGCAATTGCTCTAAGCGTGCTTGACGTTCACTCTGTGGCATAAAGCTCCAAGCAAGAAAGCGGCTGACTTTTTGCCCTTGGGCCATATTCACCACCTCAATATTGATGGCCCCAGCCTTACGCAATATGTTTTTGAGGGCCCTGAGGTTGTCTTTTTTTGAAATCAATGAGCTAAACCACAGTACCTGCTCGGCATAATGGCTGCTTTCTAAAATCATATCGCGCACAAAGCCAAGTTCGCCACCATGGCACCATAGCTCATTGGCACGACCGCCAAAGTTGAGGTGTGCCCCCTTTGCTTGGCCTTTAAGGTTACGCCATTTACGCTCACTCCCAGCCTGCGCGCTTTGTTCGCTGTCGTGAAAAGGCGGATTACACAGGGTGGCGACTAAGGTATCTTGGGCTTTAACTATGCCGTTAAAATAACTACTTGGACGTTTTTGTTGTTGTACCTTGATAGGTAATTGATTGAGTTGTGCTAACTGCTTAGCGAGCTTGACAGACTGGGGGTCGATATCACTGGCAACAAACTGCCAGTTAAATAGTTTATGACCTAAAATAGGGTAAATGAGCGATGCGCCGGTCCCCACATCCAATACTCTTACTTTATGATGCGCGACATCTAAGCCGCTGTCGTTGGCAAGTAGGTCGTGTAAGTGGTGCACATAATCAGCTCGCCCGGGAACCGGGGGGCATAAAAAGCCGCTGGGTAAATCCCATATATCAATGTGATAATAGTGCTTGAGCAGTGCTTGGTTAAGTGTTTTTAACGCGTTCGGATCGCTGAAATCGATACTTGGCTGGCCATCGCGCCGAGTAATAATGTGGTTCTCTAAGCTAGGTAAGCTTCGACACAAGGCGTCGAAATCATAGCCGTTGGCGTGACGGTTCTTCGGATGCAAGGGCAAACTCTATTCGGCTAAAAGCACCATTATAGAGAAAATCACTCTGTTGCTATAGTGCTTTGTGACGGACGATGTTGGAAGCTTTTCTGCTAAGGAGATAGTGGTTCAGCTTTTATGTGTGTGATGGTTACAGCAACACCAAAGCGTTAAATTCGGTATCGGGTTAATCTATAGTGTAAATTATGTTTAGATTCACGTTGGCATGAGCTGTGTCACTCAAACTTCAAGGAAAAACGTCCTATCTGGTCCTACCTAAACGTATATATCAAAGTAGATAAAGCCCAAATGGATTTTAACCTGGTTGTGGTCTATTTTCGTGATGACTTTATCGATAAGGAAAAGGTACATTTTATGAAGTTAGTTTATTGCAAAGATAGTGAGTTAATATGGGACGCTGCTGAGCGCTATTTACCTTGTAAAGCTTACTTTATGCGACCCACCTTGGATTATTAGTTGATTTTCACCACCCACAGAGCATATTAAAGAAGTATGTTGGGATATAAGTATTTGACCGATACTTTTGTTGCGCTTGTTTCCTCTAGTTACAGCTTCCATATAGACGAAAAAAATCAAAATAGTGGTAAGTCTATTAATAACTATTATTGGATAGGAGTAGCCCCTTTCCTTTTCAGTAAACTACCGATTAGAAGAGCGAAATGACAAAGGTTGGGAGGTGTTGTGGATATCAATCATTTTGGTTAGAGTAGGAGTGTCTATTCTTAAGGGACTAAGTAATATGTACAAACGAATCAATTTTTTATACCGTTTACTTTATTAGCCGGTTGCGCTTCACCTTATTCTTCATTACCGCAAAGTGAAGCCACTATTAGTAATGTGATTCGAGAGATCAAAACGCCTGGCTCGGTGAGCGTGTCGTTCGACTATTCTATAGATAATTTCAATAATAATCCTGTTCTTTACTAGTGTAATTTAAATTGTGTCGTTAAAGGCGGACTGAGGATGAATATTGATGATGGTACGCTGTGTCAAATAGACAATAAAGAGAGACATAAGCAAGTTACGTGGAAGGTACCATTGGATAGTAGCAAGGAGCTGACCATAGATTACTTTAAAGATGTGCTAGCCCCTCCTTTACAATACCAAGTTACCATAGTGTAAAAACGAGCGCAAAGACCATGTGATTATTGCTCGGTCTAAAGCAAAGCTGTTGTTAGGAAAGGATTAAAACCCATTTTATATCAAATTTTTTATAACTCATGAAATAATTAACTGTTAGAACCGAGAATGAGAGGTGGCTATTTGCTCGCCCCTGCATTTTTAGCCCGGTTCTTAATTCAATAATATATTAATGAAAAGTGTGCAACAATATGAAATTTTATAGTTTTTTATCTTTATTGATTGTCTTTCTTATCAGTGGATGTGGCGGGTCAAATGATAAAGAGGAGCCAACAAACAATCCACCAGTAATTACCGTTAGTTATCAGCCGTTAGTGAATGAAAGAAGCACGGTTTTTCTGTCTGTGATTGCGAGAGATGACGAATCAATTGAAAGCTATTTATGGAAGCAGAAGTCTGGGTTACCGGTGACATTAACTAATCCTAATCAAGAAAATGCCAGCTTCAAAGCACCTTCACTTTCCTTGCTTCAAGGGGTGCAAAAGCTTGCTTTTGAAGTTTTGGTTACCGACGGTGAGGGGGCGGTTGCGAGTGCCGATTTAGTTGTCGAAGTTCAACCCATATCACGAAAACCAGTAGTTACTGTCACTGAAGAGATTAATGGTAAAAGCGGTGCTTTTACGATGCTCACTTGGGACGTCGACGGGGAGCCCATTGCAGATATTAGTTTAACTACTGACTATCAAGAAGAATTTAACATAAAGTTAATTGATAATAATAAGGCTGAGTTTAATTTTCCTAAAGCATTTAGTGAAACTGTTTCTACTAATTTAAATTTAACTATAGAAGACGAAGATGGTAACTCTACTTCTAAAGTTATAAAAGTTGAAAGTTCTCCTGTTGTTAATTTTTTATCAGAGCCTGAGTTGATTTATGAGGCCGACCATAAAATAGTTGATTTATCTGACGACTTCTCTAGTTTAATTTACTATGATGATAGTTATAATCTTAGATCTTTAAAATATCATAACGGTATGCTGATTGAAAATGTCGATTTTGATTTCTCTACTGTCATTAACTTTAGTTTATTCTATGACGTCAATAATGATGGCTTGGTCGACGCTTTGAGTGATTACAAAGACTATGACTCGGCAAAGGGTTACTGTATGCCAGATGAGTGGAAAAGCGTTATTATTGTAAACTACGGCTATCAAGGTGGTTTTATGGGGCCTGAAGTGATAGCCGATTTAGGTTGCGAAGGTTATCCTGAGAGTACGACTCTGATGGACGTGAAAGATATTAATGATGACGGATATGCCGACTTAAAAACTACTGGTATATGGAGCTTATATAATGAACTCAAAAACTCTTATGAGCCCGACGATTTGTATGATAGTAGTTGGGTCAGGCTTAACACCGACGCCAGCAGTACAGAGGTAGAAAAAGTTTTATTTGATATCGATTCAGACTCTAATACAGATATTGTTCAAATTAGTGGAGCGGAGATATGTCCAGAGTATGACCGTTATGATTATTTCGTATGCGGAACTTTAAGCTGGCGGAAACAATTAGCGGACAATAGTTATGCATCACCCAAAGAGTTGGATAATCAACTTGGGAGTTATAGTAACTTCAGGTTACTAGATGTGGACAATGATGAATCTCAAGAACTGGTCGTGGATTTATCTAGCCCTATCCAGACCAACTCTTCCTCGCGAGTGTTAGATACCAAAGCCCGTTGGTATGAAGTTAAAGAAGACGGTATTGCTGAAGCAAACGACTTTGAGCGCATATCTCATTTCATAGATCTTTACGGTACTCAATCACCGTACTTTTTCGATATTAACATTAACGAAGGGTTGTTAACTCATTACGAATATAATGAGCTTCTTAAACGTCCCGTTATCACAGCAGTTATAAAGCTGTCGACATTAGATACCGAAGTTCGAAGCAGTTTACTAACAGATATAGATCAAGATGGGGATTTAGATATTCTTATCAGTATCAACAATAAAATTTATTTGTCAGAAAATAATTATCATTAGCCTAATATTGTAAAGTATGCGAGCTTTTAGCTCAGTCTCTAACGGGCAATCTTCGGTTTCCAAGCGATAAGTGTCCGTTAGAGCGTTCAGAACTCTGGTTGCCTACCTTGGACACTGCTGCAGTGAATCGTCAGTAGAAACAGTGCTGTACTCCGATTCTGGATTGACATTGTTTATTTATTATAAATAGACAATGTATTATTTTAAGTAAGCTGCTCTCATTTGGGAATAACCCCTAACCGTCTTCAGTTTGCGGATCTGATAACGCTCCACCTCGATAGCGGTTGTGATATAATTGCGATAGTCTAGGGGGAAAGGGAAAGCGATCATTTCAACTCCACAGTTGTCCATAGCAGCTACCACCGAACGCAATTAATCTGCACCCTTGAAATCGACCGGATACAGGTATTTTATTTTTACTTTCGACGCTTGAACCTAAAGTAGAGTTCACCAGCATCGTTGGCAATCGACTTTCTAACCGTTCTCGTTCGTGCACCGCTTGCGGGTGCTTGTGTTGATGATAAACTTTTTCTTGTTTCACCTGCTCCGGTGGTTGAACTTGAGCATGCTAGGCTAAACCCGCAACAAGGCTAGCGAAGCTTAATGCAACTTTCATTGCTTTTCTTTACACCTCTGGCCTATTCATCATGCGAGCATAGCTGTTGTGGCTAAATAGTGACTGAATTATGTTACTTGTTGATAACATTTGATGCTGGTACGATGAGTAAAAAAGAATAAGCAGTATCAAGTATGAGCGATATTATTCAACAGTCGGTATATATTGATTACAGTGAGCAGCAAACCCTTCATTTACGTTATATTGCGCAAGATAACGCTACAGGTCCAGCCATCTTTTTTATGCATGGTGCTGTTGAAAATGGCAAGATTTTTTATACGCATTCGAATAAAGGATTAGCGCCTTTTTTAGCTAAACATGGATATCGATGTTATGTCGCCGACTTATGTGGTCGTGGCGAAAGTAAGCCATCAATAGGCCCTGGGGCCAGTTATGGGCAAACCGAGGCCATATGTCATGAAATTCCAGCGTTTTTGAGCAAAATAACGGAGCATGCCGGTGAATTTCCTCGTTTTTGGGTTGCTCACTCTTGGGGCGGCGTGTTATTCAACAGTGTCTTTGCTCGCTTTCCTGAGTACATAAAGAAAGTCAGCGCCTGTGCATATTTTGGATCCAAGCGCTCATTGTATAACCGTCACCCTAGTAAATTCCTTAAAGGTAATTTGGTGTGGTATTGGTTGGCGCCAAAAAAAGCGAAGAAATATGGCTATTTGCCTGCGCGTAAACTGAAGTGGGGCAGTGATGACGAAACCGTTAAATCACACTATCAAAGTATGCAGTGGGCAAAGGTTAGGCCTTGGATTGATAGCGACGATGGTTTTGATTATGGCCATGCCATTAAACGCTTGGCGTTACCGCCAACGTTGCACATCGCAGGGGTGAAGGATAAAGCGCTGGCACAACCCATAGATATAAAGAAGTTTATGCAAGAGTCAGGTTGTGGCATCCAAGAATTTAAGTTGTACGGGCGCAGTCATGGCCATCACCATGACTATGGTCATATTGACATGCTTACTCATCCCCAAGCGCAGCGGGATCAGTTTCAGGATGTACTGGCCTGGTTTTCACGCTACGGCTAAAGCATTCGCTAAAGGCTTGCTCATATTCTTTGTAAGCTTTGTTCGCATCTTTATAGACGGGTTCACGCACTTGATGGCGACTCAAGGTCGTCACCGCGTGATGTGATTCAAAATAGCGCAAGCATTGTTGTGTGTAACTTAACTCCAATTTACTGAATATTTTACGTAGCGACTGTTCAGGTTCTTGCACTAATTGTTCGTAATGTATCGTGATCAGATTCTCACCCAATGTGTCTCGCCAGTGTTGCATCAAGTTATCATAGCCTTCGTAGTAACGAGCTAAGGTGTCCATATGGCAGAAAAAGGGCTCATTGGCGCCAAAGTAATGACAAAATACAGACCAAGCCATGGGCTGGAAATTACGTCTCAAATCGATAAACACGGCATTCGGCATCAGTGCTTGAATAGCTCCGAGAGCTTGAAAGTTAGCGGGAAGTTTATTGATCACGACACGGTGAGCGAGTTGATGCTTGGTCAGTTCATCAACGTACATCTGCCGCAGTCGGTTACGAATATCGGTGTTCGTATTGGCCATGCATTGTGGGAAAGGAGCTTCATTGACCGCGCTCAAATAAGCCATCAGTTTGGCGCTAATAACGTCGTTTTCACCCAGGCTTGCTATGCTTGGGTGCTGACACAACATTTGCTCTAACAGGGTGGAACCCGTCCGTGGCATGCCAACAATAAACACTGGAATAAAGCTGGCCTTTAAGGTGTCTTGTTGCTCAGCAATGAAGGTTGTTGAAAACTGCGCTATGAGCGTGTTGATGTACTGCTCGAAGCCCTCGCCTAAAGGCGTACACAAGGTATATTGCATTTCATTGGCTAAACGATAGTGAGCAAAGGCCTGAGTTTTGTCACCACTGTTATGATAGCTTTTTGCCAAGCTGTAATGCAGCACCACTTTGGCTTGCGTGCTGCGGCTTGCGCTAAGCAGAGTGTGCATATGAGCAATCTGTTTAGAAGTGACATTATTACCTTTCAGTTGGCTTAACTCATAGTATATGTATGGGGTGACTGGGTGATCGGGGCAGCCCAAGCCATTGAGCAGAGCCTGCTTAGCTTTTTTGATATAGCCATAGGTAAGGTGGTGCAGGGCTAAGCGATAAAAGGACTCGCCGTTATGAGGAGCAATTTTGGTGCAGTAGTGCAGTACTTCATAAGCATCACTACGTTTCTCTAGGCCGTCAAATGCATCGGCAAGCGCAAATAAAGGGTCGAGTACTTTAGGAAGCCTTTGGCAGGCTTTTTGTAGCAAATAGACTGCCTGAGGGTACTTCTCTAAGCGGATAGCAATGCGACCCAAACCAAACAGTGCTTCGCCTTGATTCGGGTCGGCTTCAAGCGCCGATTTAAAATGAAACTCGGCTTCCTTCAGTTTGTTTTCACTTAGCAGCTGATTAGCGCGCTCTAAAATAGTCATAGTGATTCGGTAAAGCTTTTTAATTCAACATACCGTGCGGCCTGTGTCGACGCAAGCATAAAAAAGGCGGGCATTACGCCCGCCTGTGATGTGGTTAATGTGCTTCTATTAGAAGCTATAAGTCGCTTTTACGTAGTAATAGCCACCATTGAAACCAAACGGCGAGGTTTCATAGTACAAGCCACCCCAATTGTTATTAGGAATACCTGTACGGTCCTCGAAATCTAAAGGCTCTGCCTCTTGGTCGAAGATGTTTTGTGCGCCCACAGATAGACCGATGGCTTCGGTGGGGTAGTAAGTCACCTCTGCATCAACCGTTACTGCGGCATCGGCCATTTTTGCTGTTTGGTCGAAGTCAACATGAACACCTTGGTACTCACCGAAGTAATTCACGCGCACAAAGCCAGAGAATGAATCCCATTGTTGTGACCAAGTTGCTGTACCACGATGATTAGGTAGGTCTTCCTCTAGGCGTTGTACTTTAAAGTCGCCGGTAATATCACTGAAGCTGGTCACTTCAGTTTCATTCCAGTTGTACGCCAAGCTAAAGGTTGAGAAACCATCGAGTAAATCAGTGCTGTAGTTGGCTACGATATCAACACCCTCAGTGGTGGTGTCGAAGTCATTGGTGAAGAAACTGACTTGTGCAAGCTGGTCGACATTCGGCACACCTGCTTGTTTTAAGATGTCTTTATCTTCATCGCTAAGCACGATTTTTTCTGATTGGCTGATACGGTCTTCTACATCGATGTTGTAGTAATCCATGGTTAGATAGAAATCACCGTTTTGGTAAACCGCACCGAAGGTATAGCTATCAGACTCTTCCGGTTGTAGTTCTTCACCACCGAGTTGAACCGCAATCGGGTTAGTTGGTGGTAATAGCGCCGAATCAACCAACACGCCACTGCTTAGGTTCGTTTGCACGTTACTAACGTTCGCTTGCCCAACAGTAGGCGCACGGAAACCAGTGCTTAATGAACCACGCAATGAGAACATGTCATTAATAGTGTAATGACCCGTTACTTTGTAGTTAGTTGTTGAACCAAAGCTGTCGTAGTCTTCATAGCGCAGCGCCCAGCCCATTAAAAAGTTCTCAGTGAATGGTGTTTCGATATCAATATAGGCTGCATAGTTGCGGCGTGTGAATTCACCGGCTTGTGAAGGCTTAAAGCCAGGGAAGCCGTTAGAACCAATACTGAAGCCTTGCTCTGTCAGCGGGCCGATTTCAAAAGAATCTTCATCGCCAGCGATCACGGTGAAGGTTTCTTCACGCCACTCAATACCACCGGCAACGTTGGCATCGTAATACAAGCCCCAATCAAAGGTTCGGGTGATATCGAAGTTAAATGTTTTCTCTAGCTGCTCGTATTTACCTGGTGAGAAATCGCGTGGTGTTTGCGGACCTAAAGAGGCATTTACGGTGTCATAGAGGAAGTAGCGTGAGGCGTTATAGCCCACTGAGCCACTGGCATCATAGAGCCAACCTTTGAGCCAGCCATCGCTAAACTCACCTTTCACACCTGCCGTGAATGAGGTGTCAACGATATTACCGCCGAAGTTTGGCGTAAAGCCACCAGGAAGAATTTCATTAAAGGCAAAGCAATCAGGGTTATTAGCAACGCCATTAATGTACTCTGGGTTGTCCAGTACGTTATCGTCGATTTGGATATTGGTTGGGCAGTTGCCGCTCATATCGCCAGTTAAATCACCCACCAGCAGCGTTTCACCGCCATCGTTGGAGTACACACCTGGGCGTGTATGCGGGTTACGATAATAGAAGCCACCACGAACATCACGCTCAGAATAGTTACCGAACATGTAGAACTCATCATCATTGGTTAGCTCTAAGCCAACATTACCAAAAATGGAAATGTCGTCTTCAATCTCTGGGGTACCCCAAATTTGTGCAGGGTCGTCAATATCCGGAACGCCCGCCGCTGTTAACGCAATCGCGTCAGCGCGCTGAGTACTGCGACTTGTCGCATCAGCATTTTTATATTGGAAGCTTAAGTTAGCGAAGCCGTTATCAGTGAACGGTAAACCAATGTTACCCGCAATTTGGGTGCTATCACCGTCGCCTTCGTAGTACTGCCCATGGCGTACTTCAAACGTACCCCCTTCGCTGGCATCTTTCAGCACGAAGTTCATTACCCCAGCAATTGCATCCGACCCGTACTGCGCCGCAGCACCATCGCGCAATACCTCTACTTGTTTCAGCGCGATGCTTGGGATCACTGAAATATCAGGGCCTTGTGCACCATCGTTAATACCACCGCCTAAAAATGCGATGACCGAGGCGCGATGGCGGCGTTTACCATTGAGTAAGACGAGTGTGCTATCTGAGGGGAGACCTCGCAAGTTAGCAGGGCGCACAAGCGTTGCTGCGTCACTGATAGGGTTACTATGTACATTAAATGATGGAACAGTGCCTTTAAGCACTTCTAACATATCGGAATTACCCACCTTACTGAGCTCTTCACCGCCGATAATATCAACCGGAACAGGAGAACTGCCGATAGAGCGTGGCGCAGCACGTGACCCTACGACGGCAATTTTTTCAATATTTTTCGTTTTTTCAGCGTTGCTCTCGTCTTCAGCAAGTGCATTACCGGTGTGTAGCAGCGCTACCGTTGATGTGGAAAGAAGTGCGCAGCGAACGGCTGCTTGCAGAGTTCTGTATTTCAACTTCATATTGTATCCCCCAGTTAGTATACAGATTTATGATTCTTTGTTGTCATTGTGTATAAGGTATCTATACATGTTGTTTACAATAGATTCAACACAACAATAACTTTTGTTACAAAATATTAGACCTAAGTGGGAGAAATTGCATGGTGCTAGCGTCTAGAAGTTATCTGTGTGACAATCATTTAGTAACTACTTAGTGAAGACCTTATGCGCATCTATCGTTTATTCCATCGCGCTCCAATCCGCGTGCTGCTTATTTCTCGGCGGCGACAAAAATTGAAATTACGTCGCGCGATGGTGACGGTGAAGTGGGCCTTGGCGCAAGAACGCCAAGAAACAAAAGAGATGCTGGATATTTACCGACGCTACACGCGTGGTAACGCCACTAAGCATGAACTCAAAGTGGCGAATGAACAGTTTGTAGATATTTTAAAGGGGCTGGGTTTAGGCGTGTTTGCAATACTGCCATTTGCTCCTATTACCATCCCCCTTGTTGTTAAAATTGCCAAGCTGGTAGGGGTTGAGGTGTTACCTAGCTCGTTCAGTCACCCTAAACCACCAGCTAAGAATTCATCCCGCTGCGATGACAGTTCCCCTCCTAAGGACTAGTTTAGACACTGGAGTGCCCAACTAGCCCGGGCTCAGCTAACTGCCCGGTTGACTGGGGAGGGCAGTGTTGTTGTCGATATACACATTGCGACTAAGGGGATCAATGTAGAGGAAATCGCTGTCCGGGGCGAGTTCATATTCGTTTCCAGAAATATGTACTCCATCGAAAGAAGCGTGATCAGAGTAGCTGTAGGTTCGCACAATATCACGCCAGTTGGTTTCCTCGGCGAAGTGGACTTGCTCAAAACGGTTATCGCGCACGGTCAACGCGTACACAGGGCGCAGTTGCTCTCTGCCAAGACTATTTAGGCGCAGACCAAATCGAGTGTTATGAATAAAGTTTTTCTCAAACATAATGTTATCCCACGGGATTTGTCGGGGAGCTTGAGAGTTCGGGTATAAGTTCATAACAAACCCATCAATGTTCATAAAGCGATTATGAGCGACCCACAAATCTGAGTAGTAGCTCACCTCAAATGCGGTCTTGTTAATATCCTTAAAGGTATTGAACAACACATTCGCAGTTTGTGCTGGCGCACGAGTTGAAAGCTTAAGGGTACAACTCTCAAATTCATTGTCCAACACCACAATATCATTCACCCCTCCCACGTAAGAGTTTGTCTGTGCTTGTGTTGTTGTCACTTGCCGACACTGACTAAAGCGGTTGCTGGCGATCATGACTTCACGGGTATTGGTGGTGAAATAATCGGCTTCAGGCCCAGAGGTCACGCGCAAAGCGGCATCACCAAAGCTGCTAAACTCATTGCCGATAATTTTTACATTTGTAGCCGAGGCGATATACACACCTTGTTTGCCCCAGGTGCTAACTTGGTGACCGTTATGGAGCCCTTGAAAATGTAACGAGCTCAGGGTGAAGTCTTGCGCTGGTTTAACGTAAAGCAAGTATTCTCCAGAAAAGTTTGCACACTTTTTTAATTTACTCTGTGTAAAAGAGCGCAAAGTGATTTGCTCACTGTGTTGCAACACTAAGGTGGTGCACACATCGTACGTGCCCTCAGCAAAGATAAGCGTGTCACCTTTGGCCAGTGAGTCGAGGGCGCTTTGTATCGCTACGCTGTCATCTTGTTGATCATCGGCTGTGGCGCCAAAATCGCCGACATGCACATTTTCTGCGTGGGCAACGAAAGAAAAAAGTAAAAGAAAGTAAATAAATCGCGTCATGATGGATCCTTGAAAATAGATAATTCAAAGTCGTGGTTCTGACTGGTAATGCGATGTAGGGAACCGGTTACCTTTAGCATAGTGTGCCATCCTCAGAGTCTCAATGTATTTGCTTAAAAGCACGCTAATACAGCGTAAAATGTTCAATCGGGCGATAGACCAAGCCTTGCTCATCACGGGTCGACTCAAACAATGTAAAACTATGCACTTGCATATCAAAAGCTGGCATCGGTTGAGCAACTGTGGGCATCGCTTTGCAGTTTCTTGCTAGGGTGATGTGGGGGCGATAGCGCCGGTGCGGATCTTCAATATGATGTTTTTGTGCTATCTCTTTGAGGTCATTGTGCAGTGTGAATAACGCATCAGGTGGTGAGATGGGGCGAAGGTGAAAAATGCCATTACTGGGCCACCAATCGATGTCAGCCACCTTTAAGTTAAACTTCCTAAGCTGCAGGGCTCTCACTTCTTTAATCAGCGCAGCCTCTGTATTCAAAGAGGTACTGCCAAGAAATAACAGGGTTAAGTGCCAGTTTCGTGGTTGCGTAAAGGCTTTATCGGCAATGACATGGTGTTGTAACCAGTGCGCGAGTGAAGACTTTGCCTCATTGCTTAAACCCAGAGCAAAAAACAACCGTCGGCTGGAAAGTGAAGACGCCATTACTCATCCTATACCAATTATAAGGCGAACTTGATATGCTGAATATTATCAGCAACCAACGATGAGTCTGCAATGAATCTTTTGGTAAATACGCCGCGTAAGGATAACGCGCCAATCCCTTTTTATGTTATCAATCAAAACAACTTAGAGACATGGTCTGAGCAACAGGACGACTTTACCCGAACTTGGGTATTGCGTTCACTCGGTGGAGGTCAAGGTCTATGTGTTGTGCCAAATACCGACAATGGCGAACCTAAACTGGCAGTCTTAGTCAGCGATAATGAGCAAAGTGTGTGGGCCGCTGGAGACAGTGTGAACAAGTTGCCAGAGGGCGATTATCAACTGACTGACTGCGCTAACGAACGTGATATTGCCCTGGGTTTTGCGCTCGGTGGCTATCAATTCACCGGTTATAAACAAACGAATGCACCGAAAGCGCGTTTACTCATAACCGATAAGGCGTTGTTCAATGAGCTGGTAGCCAGTGTTGAGTCGACAAACTTAGTACGCGATCTTGTTAATACGCCTGCGGCGGATATGATGCCTCAACACTTAAGTGAAGTCATGAGCGACTTAGCTGAGCGTTACGATGGCCAATTCTCACAGTGGATCGGTGATGAGCTATTAGAGCAAAACTATCCGACCATTCATTTGGTCGGTCGTGCGAGCGAAAACAAGCCGCGATTGCTTGATTTGCGCTGGGGCGATAAAAAAGCGCCTAAAATCACTTTAGTAGGCAAGGGCGTATGCTTTGACTCCGGCGGTTTAGATTTAAAGCCTGCGGCGGGCATGCGTTTAATGAAAAAAGACATGGGCGGTGCAGCGCATGTATTGGGCCTTGCTAATATGATTATGGCAGCTGGGTTAAACGTGCAGCTACGGGTGTTAATTCCTGCAGTCGAAAATGCGGTATCACGTAATGCGTTTCGCCCAGGTGATGTGGTTAAAACTCGTAAAGGCATTACCGTTGAAATTGACAATACCGATGCCGAGGGTCGCTTAGTGTTGTGCGATGCGCTTGATGAAGCGCAGCAAGATAACCCCGATCTTATTATGGATTTCGCCACCCTCACCGGCGCTATGCGAATTGCTCTTGGCACCGAGTTACCCGGTTTTTTCAGTAGCGATGATGGCATCGCTCAGGCGTTGACAGAGGCTGGCTATCAAAGCCAAGACCCAGTATGGCGTATGCCACTGTTTGCTCAGTATAAAAACTTGTTGAAAAGCGACGTGGCGGATATGAGCAACTGCTCACAAGGGCCATTTGGCGGCGCCATTACCGCAGCGCTTTACCTGCAAGAGTTTGTTGCTAAAGAAACACCTTGGGTGCACTTTGATGTTATGGCGTGGAATGTGCGCGCACTACCAGGCCGCCCGGTTGGTGGTGAGGCCTTTGGTATTCGTGCTGCATACACTATGTTGCAACAGCGCTTTGGTAGCTAAGCAAAAAAAGTTACACTAAAGGCTGCGTAAGCGGCCTTTTTTAATGTTCAGAAAACCAGGCGATTGCCGCGCGGGGGTCGTCGAAATATTTAACTTCGCCACTAACAAACCAATTTGCAACACTTGCCGCGAAGCTTTGCCACCGTTTATGGCCGTACAAGGCTATGCGTTTAAATTGCTTACGATGAATAACCCCTAACTTGAAGTCATCCCACATAGCTCGTGTTGTAAAACCGTCTAGCTGACTGGCGTCGATGAAAACATCGACAATGGGCTCGTCAATATCAGCCAAGGCCGAAGCGAATAATGGCGTCAGTAGTTGATAATGCTCATGATTCAACGTACCGGTCAGTACTAAGGCGATATAGACGCGCTGCTGGTGGCGCTCTATATCTACTTTCAAACCGTCTTTAGCCATAACACTGTTCCTATATAGCTTACGCTCAAGGTAACCATAGCGGTATTTATGAAAGTTTTAAAGTAATTGGGCCGCCATTGCAGCCCATAGTCGCGTTACCCTTGTTGGCAGGCCGTTACCGCCTCGGCAATGAGCTCTAACCCAGTTTGCGAGCACTCAGGTAAAGCCGCTTGACTGTCACGCACTGGAGTTACACGCTCACCCCACTTTATGTAACTGGCTGCCCATGTCAGGCCTGCGCCGAAGGCGGCTGACATTATATTCGCGCCGGGTTTGACCATCCCTCTTTCTACAGCCTCACACAAGGCAATGGCAATGGTTGCTGCGGAGGTATTGCCGTATTCATCGATATTAACCATCACTTTGTCATCGTCTACTTTTAAGCGCTGTTGAATTGACTGGATAATTCGTAAGTTCGCTTGGTGTGGTACTAATACATCGATGTCATCGAGGCTAAGTTGTGCCTGACTCAACACATCGTCGCAGGCTACACTCATGCCTTTGACGGCACGTTTGAAGATTTCCGGGCCAACAAAGTTTAAATCAGACCCGCCAATGGTCTGGTATTTATTCACGTTGGTGCCAAAGTTACTAATATGCAAAATGGAACGGTCGCTGCTGTCACAGCCACTTTTGCTCGCGAGTAACCCTAATGGTTGCTCACTGGCTTGCAGTACCACCGCACCGGCGCCATCACCAAATAACACCGCACTGTCACGCAGGGCCCAATTGACATACCACAGCATGCGCTCGGCGGCGACTACAACAGCGGTTTTAATCATGCCTGCCTGGATTTGAGCCGTGGCCATTTGCAGCGCATATAAAAAACCAGAGCAGGCGGCGTTACTGTCACAGGTAGCGGCCCCTTTGGCGCCTAGGCGTTGTTGTACTTCCGAGGCTGTGTTGGCGACCATGGTACTCGGTGTGCAAGTGGCAACCAGCACGAGGTCAAGCTGCTCGGCGTCAACGCCAGCACAATCTAACGCGCGTTGAGCGGCCACGGTTGCAAGCTCGGCAGTGCTTACGTGGCTAATATGGCGAGCTTTAATACCGGTGCGAGAGCTGATCCACTCATCTGAGGTATCAACCACGGTGGCAATGTCATCGTTAGTAATGCGTGCTGGTGGGATACATTTGCCCCAGCCAGTGATCTCTGCATAGTGCATAAAAATTCCTAAGGTTGCTGCGTCGGACGTTTGTTTATTCAGCTGGCCCGATCTCTTTGCTATGGCAACTTTATACCAAAATGCAGCGTTTTGGTCGAGTTATACTGGTTTGCACCGGCAAAGTATGTTCAGGTAAAAGAAAATAATAACCAAGGAAAAACAATGAAACTCATCACATGTGCAAGCTTACTATTGGCGTTATCAAGCGCAAGCGCTTGGGCGCAAAGTACATTGATTTATGCCGGTAAAATACTCCCAGCGGCCAATGCCGATGTTCTCGAGCGGCAAACCCTCGAAGTAGTAGACGGACGTGTCCAGGGCATTCATGAAGGCTATGTTAATGCTCAGACGTTAGGCTTGGCCGACGCGCATATTATTGACCTTAAAGAGCAATTTGTAATGCCGGGGCTGATAGATTTGCACGTGCATATTAGTTTTGAACGTGATCCCCAGGCTGACCCTGAAAGGTGGTTGAAGGAGGTCGAGGCCGATCAGGCGTTACGTGCTACGCAATTTCTTGGCAATACCCTCAACGCGGGGTTCACTACCGTGCGTGATTTGGGCAGTTATAACGAGGTGATTTTTCCGCTGCAACGAGCAGTAGAAAATGGCGTAATACAGGGGCCACGTATTATTGCTGCAGGTGAGGCGGTGACTCCAACAGGTGGCCACGGTGATTTACATAGGTATAGACAAGAGGTGCTTGATGCGTTTGCTCCACGCATGGGCTTGTGCAATGGCGCCGATGATTGCACACGGGCGGTGCGCGAGATTGTTAAAGCCGGGGCGCAAGTTATCAAAATCACGGCCACTGGCGGGGTATTGAGTAACACTCAAGCGGGGCTCAATCAGCAACTGACCGATGAGGAAATGAAGGCGATTGTTGATACCGCTCATAACCTTGGTCGCCCTGTGACAGCTCACGCACACAGCGCCCAGGGGGTTGCAGCTGCACTTCGCAGCGGAGTCGATTCTATCGAACATGGCTCTTATGCTAATGACGAAACGGTGGCGCTGTTTAAAAGTACGGGCGCTTACTTAGTGCCGACATTGTTAGCAGGGATCTCTGTGAGTGAGGAAGTGAAGCACAATGATAAGGTTCCTCAGGCTATTGTAGACAAAATAACGCAGGTCGCCCCGGTGGTGAAAGCATCATTCCAACGGGCTTTAGATGAAGGCGTGAATATCGCGTTTGGTACCGACTCAGGGGTATCCCGCCATGGAGATAACGCCCGCGAATTTGCATTGTTAGTCGAGTATGGTATGTCGCCCCGTGAAGCGTTGGCGACTAGTTTAGAGCAAGCACCTAAGCTATTGAATATGAGCAAGGAAGTTGGCAAATTACAAAACGGATACTACGCTGATGTAATTGCTGTTGCGCAGTCGCCATTAAAGGATATTTCGCAACTAAGCGCAGTGACCTTTGTCATGAAAGAAGGGAAAGTCATCAAACATCATGAGCAAGATTAAAGCGCAAACGTTGGCGCAACTAATTGAGTTAGAAAGAACTTTAATGAGTGAGGAGGTGCGCAGCAATGCCTCGCGATTAAATGAGTTGCTTGATGAACGTTTTATCGAGGTGTCGGCCGACGGCCGGCGCTTTGATAAGGACAATGTGCTGGCTCGGCTACCAAAAGAGCAAGCCAAGGGACGTAAACCCACCTTTCACAACCAAGATTTTGAAGGGCGCATGCTGTGCGCTGATGTCGCCCAGCTCTCTTACCGAGGTGCGCTCAGACGCATCAAAGGAGGGCAATGGCACTACTCTGTAAGGATGTCGATATGGTGTCTAAATAGCAACCAAGATTGGCGTTTAGTTTACCACCAAGGCACGCCTTGTGAGGCCTTCCAGTTAATCCGGTAACGTCGCCGTAGTCACCCACTCTGTGCTTTTCTCAACGCCAGAATAGCGATAGACTTTCGTTATTCATCCCCTCTTAGCGCTGTTATTTTGGACCTGCTATTACAATCCAGTATTCGCCGTGTGTTATTGCTACGCAGTGTCGCCATTGCACTGCAGTTACTGGCGGTGCTCATTGCTTACTATGTACTTGATTTTGCGTTAGCACTTTTGCCGCTGTTGAGCATCATCGCCGTGGAGTCGCTATTTCAGCTGCTGAGTGTGGTGGTGCTACGACGACGCATCCACAGTCGCGCACCGGTGGGCGCCGCCACCGTAGTGTGGCAATTATTAGCTGATATCCTGTTCTTAACCTTGCTGCTTATGCACAGTGGCGGGGCGACCAATGCCTTTGTGTCGTTGCTGCTTTTGCCGGTTATGATTGCTGCTGTGACCTTACCTGGGCGTTTAACGGTGTTATTAACCGTGATTGCAATTGCTGCTTACTCGGCCTTAGTGATTATGATGCCATTGCATCATCAAGGTGAGCATGGCATGCAAATGCGCCACCATTTTATCGCCATGTGGATAAACTTCGTACTCAGTGCAGTTGTGGTCGCCACTCTGGTTAGCGCATTATCTCGCACTTTGGCAAAACAACAGCGCGCTATTGCCCAAAGCCGAGAAGAGCAGCTTCGCGCTGAGCAGCTTGTGTCCTTGGGCAGCGCTGCAGCGCAAGCGACCCACCAATTAGCCACACCGCTTGCAAATTTGGCGCTGTTGCATGATGAAGCAAGGGAGCTAAGCGCCGACAGTCCGACGTTACAGCCTGTGGTTGATGATATGGCGGTGCCTTTGACGCAGTGTCAGCGGCAGTTGGATTTGTTTCGTGCTCGGGCGCAGCAGCTGCGTGATGCTCATGAAAGAGCGCCACATTACCAGCCGCTATTACAGCTCGTTGATGAGATCCGCCAAGCCTTCACGCTGAATTATCCGTCTCAGCAACTGCATTGCCAGCTACCACATCAAGGTGAACATATTGAAATTATTAGTGACCCATTGTTGAGCGCCGCTGTGATTAACGTATTGGCCAATGCAGTGCGGGCAAACGAAGAGGTTGGGGCAGAGCGTATCACGATTACCATCCGCGACTCTGACTCTGCTCTTCATTGGCGAATTGAGGACCAAGGCCGAGGGTTTAGCGCTGAGATGCAGGCCTCCTTGGGCAGCGCAGTGATAGCGAGCAGTGATGGTTTTGGTGTGGCGCTGTGGCTAACCAACGCCACGATAGAGCGCATTGGTGGCACTTTGGCATTGGCCAACAATGAACACGGTGCATGCATTGATATCACTATTCCTAAGAGGCGCTATGAAGCTGTTACTGATTGAAGATGACCTGGCCTTTGCGCGAACACTCATGCGGCGCCTAGAAGCGCACACCCAAGCGCAGGCTCATGCTGATTGTGTGCAAAGTGCCCTGTTCCAAGCACGACAGTTGCGCCCCAGTCACATTATTTTGGATATGAATTTAAATAATGAGTCTGGACTGCAACTGCTTGCACCGCTGCGCGCTTTGCTGCCGAGTGCACGAATCATATTGCTAACTGGATTTGCCAGTATTGCCACTGCTGTTAAAGCAGTGAAGCTCGGCGCTGATGATTACCTCGCTAAGCCGGTGTCTATGGCACTTTTACTGGCAACTTTGGAGGATGATATTGTGCATTCACACGTTTCGCACGACGATGAGGTCATGTCTCCTGAGCGTTTGGAGTGGGAGCATATTCAAGCGGTGTTGACGCGCAACAATGGCAACATTTCGCAAACAGCGCGCCAACTCAACATGCACCGACGGACCTTGCAACGTAAGTTGCAGAAAAAACCGGTGGCAAATTAATCTTGCTGAGGAGGCTTTAGAAAAGAAAAAAGGCCAATAACAACGTGGCCTTTGGTAGCTATCACAAAGAGAAACTAACGCCTAGATGGAGAGTACGGCCCAGTGCCTGCAAACGCTGTCCTTTATCTAACTCCCGGCCATCAACACGGTTTATGCCGTTGAGATGTGGCGCATAGCTATGATCAAACAGGTTGTTAACCGCTGCATTGAACTGCCAATGGCTGTTGATATCATAATCTACACTCACATCAACGACACCATAGCCGGGTGAGCTCAGCTCGTTGTTATAGTGCGACACATGCGTTTGCGACTGGGCGAAGCGCCAACGCGCAGCCACTTGGTAATCATTGGCATAGTAATGGGCACTCAATTGGCCGTTAAGTGGGCTGATACGATAGAGATTGTCGTTCACCTCATCGCTGCGTTTACCGCGCACATAACTAAGCTGAGCATTAACTTGCCACTGCCGAGAGAGTTGATACTCGGCGCTCATATCAGCCCCGTAAAGGTGAGCATCAATATTACTAAAGCGAAGCGCGCCTTGCCCAGACATCATCATCGCCACCATATTCACCACACTGTCTTCACTGGGGGTGCCTTGGATGTAATTATCAATTCGTTGATAAAATAGCTGAGGCTTTATCGAGAGCCGCTCACTGGTGTATGACCAACCCACATTCGCTTGGTACGCCGTTTCAGGTTTAAGGTTGATATTACCGACATAGGTTTTACCATCCGCAAGGCCCCCGGTTGCTTGCATGGGAAGCCATAAATAACGCGCTTGATAGCTTGCAGCCCGCTCTTTGATAGCGACACCGTAACTGAGGTCTGAGTGTGAATTCAACGTATAGCGATTATTGATGACCACATCGAAGGTGGTATCACTGACGCTTTTGTCTGCATCATTAAAACGAGTTTGTAAGGTTGCAACCGCTGGCATCATCATGGCCATGGTGGAGCTTACCTTATCGGCATCGGCAACATTGTATTTCAACCGTGCGCCTACTGTTGTGTTGAGCTTACGATGGCTAAAAGTGTACTCGGTGAATAGGCTATGGCGGTCATCAGCAACATTATTAAAGTTTTCCACGAAAAACGCGTCATTGTTTGGATTAGTGATGTCCGCATCATGACGGTTGATACTGCCATCATAGCCCCATAACCAAGCCCCTGTTTGTATGTGGGCAAAGAGGCTGGTACTGCGCCCTAAAGCCAAGGTATAACGTGCTTTTTGCGCGGTACTGAGGGCGCGCTGTTGGTAGTTATCCATACCATGCTCGCCATCTTGAAAGCCCACACCCCATAATAGCGTTGTGTCACTGATTTCGTGTTCACCCGATAGCTCAAATCGTGTGGTGTCGATGTAATCAATATCCATAGGCAGCGCGGCTGTGCCGCTTTGTTTGGTATCGGTACGATGAATATTAGCGAAGAGGCGCCCTTGATTTAGGGCCGAAGTGGTAAGCACACCATACTGGTGACGCTGGTAATCACTGTTCGGAATTGCACGTTCCTTGGCGTCTTGTTCATCACTGTTACGCGTATCTGCGTAAGCAAGCCAAGCAAATTGGCTATTGCCAGCGCCCCCAGCGAGGCTAGCATTGAATCCTGAGCCATTATCTTGCGCATCGATGCGGCCATTTACAGTCAATGGGCTATCGAGCTCAGCGCGGCGCATGTTTACGTCAATGGCCCCGCCAAGCGTGTCGATACCGGCACTGACCGGGGCAATACCACGATAGATGTCCATGTTCGCAATGATGATGGCGGGGGTGTAACTGAGCGGTGTATCCATTGAGTTGGGGCCTGCACCACTAAAGTTGAGGCCATTGCTGGCAACATTAATGCGCTGGGCAAACATACCTCGGTATTGCGCTAACCCTGTTATCGGGCCATTTTTGTTTACACCCGCACCAACAACACCATCGAGCCAATCGGCCGTGTCGGTTGCAAACTTTTGTGCCGGTATTTGCATTAAACGGGCACCTGTATCATGGTGTTGCGAGTGCACGGTGATCACTTCCATGGCTTGACTATTGACTGCGAAAAGTGCGGTGATGGTTGCGCCAAGGGCTGATTTTATCTTCATAATATCCACTGAGAATTGAAAAGCATGTCTGAATTTTCAATTGCTTAGGGACGAGGTGCAATAACAAACCGCCACAGTGCGGCAATATGTCGCACTCCAGTGATCAACGCACGAATTTTGCTGGTACGGTGTTCGCAAGCTACGCTTAGTAGGGTGTATTATTTGTGAGCCACGCTATGAATTTTGCAGATTTTAATTTTATCGCGGTGCTAATCGCAGCCCTTGCCACGTTTATCTTAGGTGGCGTGTGGTATTCACCACTGATGTTTAAAAATGCTTGGTTAGATGGGTGCGGGTTAACGGACATAGATTTGCAAAATGCGGCAATGGGAAAGGTCTTTACCATCGCCTTTATACTCTCTCTTTTGGCTGCTTTTATCTTTGCGTTATTTTTAGGCCCTCGGCCCGAGCTCGGGTTTGCGGTAGGTGCAGGCTTTGCTGCGGGTTTAGGGTGGGTGGCTACGTCCTTTGGGATTAGCTATATTTTCGAGCAGCGACCTCTAAAGCTGTTTTTAGTTAATGCCGGATACCATACTGTGCAGTTTACCTTGATGGGGCTTATTCTGGGCTTATGGCATTAGAGCATCGCGCCTGACAATGGTAGACTAGGCTGTGTTGTCTTAAGGGAGGGAGCATGGCTAAACCGAACAAAAAGGGCCCCGTTCGCACCGTGAATATTCATTGTTCGCAGTGCCGCACTAAACTCTACAAATACCGCAAAGGCGGCAAGGGCGCGCTTATTAAATGTTTTATCGAGCGCATAACTGAGGACTTCACTGAGCAGCTCGCCACCTGTCCGCAATGTCAGCAGGTTTTCGCACGAGAGACGATGATCAGGGGCACCCCCGCATTGAAAATGATCGGCCAAAAAGTATTTATGAAATAAGCCTGCAAGAGATACGGGCATTTGTCCTTAAAGTGTATGAATGGCCACTGTTAAGCTCACCCGGTTTGGTTTTCATCTGGAGTAAACAATGGATATTTTGTTCGATGTTATTGGCATGTCGGGCACCTTTTTAGTGGTAGGTGCATTTTTTTTGTTGCAGTTGAATAAGCTGCCTGCAACTGGCTTAGGTTACAACCTAATGAACCTATCAGGCGCCATTTTATTGTTAATAAGCCTTTGTTATAACTTTAACTTGGCCAGCTTCGTTATCGAAATTTTCTGGATAGCGGCGTCACTCATTGGTATCTATAAATACATTAAAGCGCGTAAAGCCAGTAAGCTTTCAGCGGCGCATTCCGCCTCATAAACACACCTTGGCGTGAAACTACATTTGTTTTTATGTAAATATGGTGTAATTATTTAATTTATGAGTGATTTACACCGTATGTGCGATGTTCCGTTTTTGTTTCTATTATACGCTCGTAGGCTCGTTTGTCTTTCCAGCCTTGGCTGAACAAGCGAGCAGCGATGAGCTCTTTTCTCTAAGCTTTGAACAACTACTTGATGTTCAAGTAGATATCGCATCAAAAAGTGCAGAAAGCCAATCTCTGGCCCCTTCTTCGGTGACCTTATTTACCCGCCAACAAATTGCCCAGTTGGGTGTCCACAACGCTTATCAATTAATGAATTATGTGCCCGGCATGCAGCTGACTCGGGGCGACTGGGTCGGGGCCGTGCCAAAAGAGCATGCGCGCGGTGTGCATTTGGACAGTGGCAATATTCTAGTGATGATTAACGGTGAGCGCTTAAATGAAGTTTCCTTCGGTAAGGCCTCAGTGTACACACCTTATATTCCGGCGCAGTTAATTGAAAGAGTAGAGTTTATTCGCGGTCCTGGCTCTGCATTGTATGGCAGCAATGCGTTTTTAGGGGTGATGAATATTATCCTAAGTGACGATAACAATGCCTTGAGTGTTGGCATAGGTGAGAATGCTCGCCAGCAATTAACAGGGCAGTTGTATCAAGCGACGTCACTAGGGCGGTTCTCTGCTAATATCGCGGTGGAAAAAACCAATGGTCAAGATTACGACGTTGCCGATAATGTTCGTGACCCACTGTATTCTGTTTTTGCCAATACCCAGTTTAGTACCGAGCGCTTAACCATCAATGCGCGCTATCAGCGTACTGAGCTGAATGAATTCTTGAATTTAGGCGGGTACAGCCCTCAGAATCGTCATCGCAGTGATAATTACGCCGCCAGTGTTGCCTATCAGTGGTTGCAAGGCGACCACGATTTGTCCTCCCAGTTGAGTTATGCCGAGCATCATATTGAAGCGCAAGGCTTAGTAGAGGGCCTTAATCTACCTGAAAACATGCCGTATTTTGTTGGTCCTAACTGGCAAAGCTCTGAGCTTAAGTTTGTCAGCGATTATCAGCATCAGCTTCATGCCAACAGTATGTTATTTGCAGGTGTTGAGCTGCGCCGAGACGAACAAACTCAAGCCGGCGTTGTGACCAGCTATTTCAATGACCAATCAGGCTTTATTGAGCTCAATAGTGAGTATTATGAAAACCCTTCGCGAGTACTGAGTCGCTATCGTGAGTTCAGTGATTTAGAGCATCGCTTTGATGCCCAAGCAGGCTATGTGCAAGTGAAACAACAGCTTCCAGATTTTGGGCTCACTGCCTTTTTCGGGGCACGCTATGATCATGTCAATGGTATTGATGCACGTTGGTCACCACGAGCCTCGCTTATTTACGAGCTGCCCAGCGGCGACACTCGCCATGTTTTAAAAGCGCAATACGGCGAGTCGTTTCGTACTCCGGTCACCAATGAGCTTTACTCTAACGATGATATCACCTCAGGTAATGCCAATTTATCCTCTGAAGTGATCAAAACAACCGAGCTGGTGTGGTTAGCCCAAGGCACACAGTGGAAAAGCGAAGTGGTATTGTTTGATAATGCCCTAGAGGATTTTATTGATTTGGTGATGGTCAACGAGCAGCAGCAAGCTTTTACCTTTGCGAATGTATTCAGCACCACTATGCAGGGTATTGAGATGAGTGCTCAATCGCAGCTAGGCCAATATAGTGATGTGCGAATCAATTATACCCAGCTATTTGATGATCCCATTAGTCCAAGCTTTAAGCGCTTTGCGAGTGTGGCGGTGAATATGCAGCTTGAGACATTGATACTTAGCGCGAATGCCCTGTGGCGCGATAGTGTTGAAGTATTCGGTGCTAACGATAAGCGCTTTTATCAAGATGCGTATGTGTTGCTCGGCGCAGCGCTGCATTGGCAGATGGATGAACATACACGGCTGAGCTTAAAAGTAGAAAACCTTACCGATAAAGATTACGATACCTTCGATGCGCGCGTGTTTGATGGCCGCGTACCCGGGTACGGACGTCAGTCCAGTCTAACCTATACTTATCAGTTTTAAAGAGCAGGGATATTCTAGTGAGCGAGCAGTTGTGTGTGCTTGATAAGGTGTTTTCGCAGTTTAAACAAGCCCATGAACAAGAGCCAATAATGAGTCTTGTACAACGCAAGCAGGCGCTATTAGCGCTGAAGCATGCACTACTTGATGCACAAGAGCCATTGATTGCAGCAGCCAACGAAGATTTTGGCTATCGCGAGCGCTTTGACACCTTGGTGAGCGACATTCTTCCTACGATAGAGGCATTGGACTACTGCCGTAAAAACCTCGCTAAATGGGCTAAACCGGAAAAGCGCCAGGGTGGTTTTGCGCACTTTCCCTCGTCATTACACGTACATTATGAGGCCAAAGGCGTGGTGGGCGTTGTATCGCCTTGGAATTATCCAGTGAATTTGGCGTTATCGCCCCTTGCTTTTGCCCTCGCAGCGGGTAATCGAGTGGTGGTGAAATTGAGCGAATATACGCCTGCTGTGAATCAAGTATTAAAAACATTGCTTAGCTCTGAGTTGAAGCGCTATGTGGCCTTCATTGAAGGAGATGCACAAGTAGGGGCCGCGTTTAGCGCTAAGCCTTGGGATCACCTTGTGTTTACCGGCTCCGGTCATATCGGCAAAAAGGTAATGCGCAGCGCTGCTGAGAATCTCACACCTTTAACTCTAGAGCTCGGTGGTAAGTCGCCGGCGGTGATGTTGCCTTGTGCGCAGGTCAATCATGCGGCAACCCAGATTGCCTTTGGTAAATCGACTAATGCTGGGCAGATATGTGTAGCTCCGGATTTTGTCCTTTTACATACCTCACAATTAGATTCTTTTATCACTTGCATCAAAGCAGAGGTGGCGCAGCTAGGCCACCGCCCAACGAAGGTGATTAATCAGGCTCAGGCTAATCGCCTAAAGGCGTTAAAAGAGGATGCAATCAGCAAAGGAGCCAAGGCTTTGGAGCTCATTAATGGGGGGGATCAACATGTGTTAACCCTGCTTTTAAATGTCGATGATAGCATGCGTGTTTGCCAAGAAGAGATCTTTGGGCCGTTATTGCCTATCCAAACTTATGAGCATATTGAAGACGCCTGTGCAGCGTTAAAAGCGCAGCCCAAACCATTGGCATTGTATTTGTTCGCGACCAAGCGGGCCCATTGGCAAAAAGTGAGTGAGCAAGTAAAAAGTGGTACGTTGGCGGTTAATGACACCCTCATGCAAGTCAGTGCAACTGATTTACCTTTTGGCGGGGTAGGAGCATCGGGATTTGGCCAGTATCATGGTATTGAGGGGTTTTATACTTTTTCCCATGCGCGCTCGGTTCTCAAAACACCCCATTGGTGGCCGCGTGCGAAGTTGTTGTTACATCGCTCGCCTTGGTTATTAAAAATAGTGACTTGGCTTTACTTAAAAAAATAGGAGGGTTACCCCTCCTAAGCGTATTTATAGCTGTTTAATTTCGATATCAATCACGGTGTTATTCTCTACCATGACCCATTCGCGGAAGGTTTCGTAGCCGGGTTTACTCACTTCAACCTCATATTCACCAGGTTGCAGCTCTATCCCATCGTGGTATTTCGGACGAATATTCATAATTCTTACGCGTGAATCCGAAGGGGTGGTATTCACGGTTAACTGCGTGATCTCAGGCTTGACTACCTCAACAACTTGCTCTTTTGGCTCGGTATTAGTCTGTGGCTCAGCAGGTGCTGGCGCTTGGGTATTTTGACACGCTGCAAGCATTAAACTCAGGGCAAGGACAGATAGCTTTTTCATGGATTTTCCTTAACTGTGGCTTCACTTCCTAGTAGGTTCGTACGAACTTTCAGGGATCTCTTCGTTAATGGTTTAATTTTAGATACAGCTGCGCACTGTAGCTTACTCACAGCGATATAGTCAACGCAGTTGAGATAAATCCAAAAAAATATACGCTAACTAACAATATAAAAACGTGGCATAAAATCGGTATCAATATCTACACTGCGGCCTTGGTCTTGCACTAAACAGGCTGTGCCTAAAAGCTCAATAGGCATGTAGAAGTTAGTGTGGGCATGGTCGGCGTAAAGGTGCTGACCTTGGTATTGCCAATAATGATTTAATGCACCTAGGAAGGTCTCATCTAGATCAGTTGCTTTACTGATCAAGGCATTATTAATCAGGCTTAATTTTGCATTGGTGCAATGTTGAACTAGCGGGTTAGTGTCGGCGGCAATTTGCTGGCTCAGAGCGATGATTTCTGGTTGCGAGACCTCTTCTCCCAGCAACACTTTTTGCAGCAGCTCGGCTAACATAAGCTCAACCTCCGGGCACACGGCACGGCTCTCTCTTAAGTGAGACAAATCAAACGCTAACAGTGAGGAAAGGGCATCGTGGTCGCGTACTGTGAGCGCACAAAAGACGGCTTCTTGCCAATTCTGTGCATTGATCCGGCCTTGGTCAACTAGGCCGACGCCGTTGTACTGGGTGTCGTGCTGTTCACCATTAAATTCTAGCTCTACAATACGTTCAGGGTCGTTCGCGAGGCTAAATAATAGTGCATAGGCCTGCGCACAGTGAGCAATGGCTTGTTTCGCCTCTGCGTTGTGCTCTGGGCTTTGCTCATATGAAAGGTACTGCGCTAAAGTGAGTGCGTGATTAGCGAGCCACATCAGGTTATCGCGCTGCACATGCACGAAGTTAAGGGTGTCTTGGTACTTTTTGCGGCTGGTGTTTATCTTCTCGTCAATTTCAGAAATTGTAGTAGGGCGCTCAATGTTTAGCATGACATATCCTTGTTCGGGGGGTGAACTTATCCTTAAGCCACTATTGTAAACAACACCATCGCAGTAGCGCAACTGTACTTTAAATAGCAAAGGCTCTTTTAGCCATCAAGTAGGTAATGACCGCAAGAGCCTTTATCGGGGGCGTGTTAGCTATCTTGGTAAGTTTTTACTGAGTTTTTTATTCTTATTCATTACACCCGAGTAATAACCGTGCAGTGCCTCGTTTAATTGCCGTTCGCAACGTTTAAGCTGTTCGCTTTGTTCAATAACTTGCATGCTCAGTTTTACTTTTTCTTCACGCAGGTTTTTTACATCAATACTTTGGCTATCTAATCGACTTTGTAGTTCATCAACTTGGCTGTTCGACGCTTTAAGTAATTCATGTAATTCTTTGTTGCGCTCTTGTAAGTCACGGCAATGATGCTTCATTACATGCTTACTGGTGCTCGCTTCCTCAAGTTGCTGTTCAAGCTCGGCCATTTCAATTTGCACATCGCGTTTGGCCTGCATTTGCACTTGCTGCATCTGCTCTGCCATTTTATCCATATGCGCAAGGGCTTTTTTATTTAATGATTCCGCTTGGTTTATCTGCTGAACCAAAGGGGCATGAGCTTGTTCTAGCTGCTTAATTTGCCGCTCTTTTTCTTGTAACAGTTGCTTGTAAAGGTGCAGTTGCTCACTCAGGGAAGGCTCGCCACTACTTTGGCCAATAGGGGTTACGGTAGCCTGCGGCATAGGTTCAACTGGGGTATGAAAGTCTGAGTGCGCCATTGTCTGTCCTTGGAGTTCTTATATGTATTGGTCAAACTTTAGCAAATACGGCCAGTAAAAATTTGATCTATATCAGGTCCAGACCCGCTGAAAACTTTGCTCAGCAAAGACTTTGATCTAGCGCAAATAATGGGTGAGGTAATGGAAGGTTTGGCTCTGAGTGCACGGGCAAATACAAGCTATATACTTATGACGATAGAGCAGACTTATAGATTTACTATTTGGGTGACTACTATATAAACGCTCAGCGATAAGTCGTGTCTAGGTTATCTCTTTGCGAATGCTTAATTTAGCGCCTGAAATAATGAAATGCGTATTATTTTAGTTGTTAAACTAAGTGTACCCTGCTAGCTAAGCGTTTATCACGCAACACTAGCAGGGGGAAAGTGCTTCATAAAAAGTTAGAGCTCGTTTGAGGATAAATGCCGCTCAGCAGATTCCAGCTTTCTCTTAGCATACTTTTTCTGAAAGTTTGATTGGGTATGCTTTAGAACATGTTTAGCGTGGATAGCTACTTTCTTCCAGTTTCTATCTTGTATATATAAATCTGCCAACTTCATATGGTTTGCAGCAATTTAATTAGGGGTAAAACTTTTATCTAAGACCAGTAACTCCTCACGAAGTGCTATTGCTTTAGCGATATCCTTTTTCACAAATTGGCCTGACCCATAAAGCCAAGCTAACGTAGTATAAGCGCCAGGCGCTTTAATTTTTAGCCTTTCTTTGGCCTCTGCTACCAGCCTAGTACCGTCACCTGTATGCAAACTTATAGGTACCAAAGCTGACCAGTAACCCATCTCATAGGCTTTTTCACACCATGCTTCTAAAAGCTCTGGTGCATTTATCAAACTTTTGTGGCACTGCTGCGCAGCCACTTCGACGGTGAGCTCAGGGTCGTCAATCTTAATAGAGTGATCCCAGCGAGGGCCCGCTGCCATAGCTATATGCGTATATAACGCGAACAAAATAATACAGAGAACGAGTGAAGGTGACATTCTACAGGCCTTAGTTGATATCTTTTTGACTGTGTATTTTAGCTTTAGCTGCTTCAATAATAGAGGCTGCATACTCTCGTTTGTTACTATCGTTTATATACTTGGCCGCAACACTTGCGTGTTTTAGAGTGAGAGGCCAATTGTTTTGTTTTTGATATATTTTGGCTAAATCCAGATGAGTTTGCCCATACCATGGCTGTGAAGGATCAATACCTTCTAGGTAATCATTATAAAGAGCTAAGGAGCGACTCTCGTCGCGCCGCACAAACGTACCACTTTTATAAAGCCAAGCGAGTGAAAGTAGGGCAACGGAGTCACCTGCCTTAATGCGTTTATTTAACTCTTCAATGTAACGCGAACCATCTTTGGTGTGGTAACCAATATTAAGCAGTGCCTGTGCAAATCCAGCCTCGGCTGCTTTTTCACACCAAAAAAGCACCCTGTCGGGACGATAATAAAAGCTTTTATCGCATAGTCTCATGAGTTTGTCGGCTGTGAGTGTTGGAGCATTTTCGTCAGGTTCTTGCCAATTTGCTTGCGCTAAACACGAAATAAAGAGCAAGGGTACTGTTACCCAAGGAGCGTTTACTACCATGTGAAAGCCTTATTGTCTTAGTAACCAATAGATAACGATAAAGTGTACAACTTGTATCTTACGCTTTTCCCGCCCACTTAAATCTTTGAGCCTCCAACATACTGTTCGGTTATGAATAAATATGGAGTGATTCGCTTGACTCTTGTTTACAAAAATCAAGCGAGGATACTACCTAAGTATGAGCAAGTACTGCGATAAATTACATTGTCATTGAGTGCTTGGTTGGGTATGTTTTTTCGCTTTGGCTATTTGTCTTTGAGCAGCATCAATATCAAACTTAAAGCGGCTGTGCTTTTTGACGTAGCTAGCGTGTTTGATTACCGCAGGCCAATTTTCCTGTAGCTGATATAAATCGGCTAACTCTTTATGAGCAGAGGTTCTTATTGCTGGTGTAACTCCGGCATGAGCAAGATTTAGCAGCTCTTTATTTAAAGATATTGCGCGTTCAATATCTTCCTCTACAAACTGCCCTGAGCCATAGAGCCAAGCCAACACTGTGTATGCTTTTGGCTCTTTATTTTTTAGTCTTTCACTGGCCTCTGCTACCAGCCTAGTACCGTCACCTGTATGCAAACTTATAGGTACCAGAGCAGACCAGTAACCCATCTCATAGGCTTTTTCACACCATGCTTCTAAGAGTTCTGGTGCATTTATCAAACTTTTGTGGCACTGCTGCGCAGCTTCTTTCACGGTAAGCTTGGGGTCGTCAATCTTAATAGAGTGATCCCAGCGAGGGCCCGCTGCGATTAGAGTGCTGGGTAATAATGCTAGGAACATCGCTAATGCCCTTACCATGATAGGGCTCCTTCTTGTGATACCTTCCTCTCAGGCAAATGAACGGTGAAGGTTGGTAAACGAGAATCAATAGCACTGCCTTTTTTGTAAAAGTATTGTTGTGAAAGTGAGCCTTCTTCATCCGATTGTCCTTCACAATAGCTTTTGCTAAAGCAAGCTAAGCCCCCGACATAATCAACAACTCTAATCCTATTCACTCCAGAGGCTCGCATAATTGAATCCATACCTAAATGTTTTACACCAGCTTTGAAGGCATGGTACCTGTGCATGTAAGCAACTACCTTGTATTGCGGAGACTTAGATAGAGTTTCATTTATTATTTCTGCCCATAGATAGTTTCTGTGCGTATGGGAATCGCGGCACCCTTCGCTTTCGACTTGATTCCAATTACATTTATTCTCAATTATATCCATTAATTCAATAGGCATATCCAAAGGGACTACTTTTAACCCAAGTGAGGAAGCTGCTTTAACTAATTCTAAATAGCCTGTAGCGGCACCACTGGTCCAACTCCAGTTCTGATCAAAATGATGCTTTAGTGTTTCAAGTCCTTTACCGGTTTGCTGATATGTGTTGACCTTTTCCCTCAAGGAAAGAGGCAACATTTCCATAGCAAAGTGAGTGAAGCCAGCTTTTTTGAGCTCCTTTAGAGCGCGAATAGCTTCGTATTTATATGCTGCGGGATGATGACTGGACTCTGAGATAATAAATAACCGAGAGTTACCCGCCATCTTTCTGTAATTTACATCCTCGTTTATTTTATTCATGCTATTTCCTTATATAGTTATCACTTACTTATGTCTTCCTGAAGTGAATTTAGGTTGGCACTTTCTGTGGTCTTTTAGTCATTTTTTAGTCGAAATCCTCAATCGCTGGAAGTGTGCTTTCACTTTTGTCATTGCAAAGCCAGTATTGCTTGTTATCACCTTGGGTGAATGTCACCGAGTACTCTTGGGTTAGCGTTCCAAGCTCTTCACTATGATAGTCGCTAATAACAACCTTATTTTCATCGTAACTAAAACGCATACTGTGCTCCGAAACCAACGCACGGTGATAACTCGACTTATTGACGCTATCAGCGGTAGATCCAATATCGAGCTTTAATTGTGGATGCTCAAATTGGGTGAGTGCATAGGTGTCATCTACCTTGCTCGCAACGACATAAATTGGGGTTGGATTGTCAGCGCGGCAATCAAAGATAACTTGTACATGACTTGCAGCGGCATAGCTTGAAGCTGCGAATAACAAACAGCTAACACTCCCCAGTTTTGTGACCATCGATTCTATAGCCGAATCCCGAAACATAACTATGTACAAGTTAAATTAAAAAATTTCGATTTATTCTCTATAGCTTATTCTTATTTTTGAATATCAATCCCCAGTTAGATATTAATATGATGAGCTGGAAAAATAAGTAGGTATATAAAAACATCTCTAATGACTTCGGGAGGCCATGATTGGTGCATGTCATTATACCAAAAGCCAATGATATAAATAGGTAAATGACTTCTTCTTTCAGCAAATATAGAATCTTGTCTTTTTTATCCATTCACCACTCTTCGGTATTGGAGATTTAGCGGGTTGAGAGTAGTAACATTATTCGAAGCAGCTCTCATCAATAAAATCAGCGGATAGATGCTGCCCCTTGCTCTCTACAATATCAGGGTATTTTATAGCTTCTGTTGTTAATTTCTGCCCCAAGATAAAGGAAATTTCAGCTGAAAATTTGCTAAGATTCACTATTGCAGATTTCTTTTCTTTATAGGGGTAAAAAATTCAGTATGAATTTAATTTTAATAGCGCAGCTAATGCTTCCTAATTATTCTTCTAAAATTGTGCTTTAACCGTGATAGAGCTCCGTTTTACGTAACTCTTCTTACTGAAATATGGACCTGAATAGATCTAATCGGTTTATTTATTTTGCTACTCTCTATGGGAGGTTATAATTGGTTTTATTGTGTTCTTTATAGTCGAGTCTGGACTTATATTTTCTTTTTTCCTCCCTTCAAAGAATCCACTATCTGCATCTTCCAGCTGGAATATAGACATCGCCGTTGAGTACTTAAGTCCTTTTGAACCAATTGATATTATAAAATTAGAATTTTCTGTCTCAAAGAGAATAGCGACTTCGTTGCTGTCTGGATGCATTGTTCTATGCTTTTTATGGCTATCTAAGAAAACAGTAATATTCTTTACTTTATCATCTATTAATTTTTCCCATTTATTTGGATTTGAATATTTTTCGTCTTTATAGCTTATGTAGCTATCTTTAGTAAAATCTGAGTGATAAGGTTCCTCATGTTTTAAAGATACTGACACATTGTATTTTAAAGTATTTGTTTTGAAAACAATTTCCTTGTCGTCTTCGAGAGTTACTACGATATCATCACCTATGTAGGTAAACATCTCACTGTCTTCAATAGTTGGATTCTTTTGCTTTCTTTTCTTCATAGCGAGGTCATTTTTCACTCTTGATATGTTTTTTATTTTTCTTTTTTTAACATATCAGATATGTCCTCTCTAATTGTAATAGCCTTTGAATCTAAGCTCATTGAGAAATCTCTATATTTATCTCTTGTATGGCTTTTTAACCCTTATATAAGAGGGAGCTAAACCAGTATCTAATTCGACTTAATATGAATTATCTCATCGAATGAATGGTACTAATTCAGGGGAAAGGTCAAATACCACCAACAGACAATTGAACGTCTACAACCCTTTAATCATGAGTGATGCAATTATCAACCGAATTCTGTGAGTGATTTTAAGGGGTATTTTATAAAAATGGTTTTGTAAATTAATATTCATTTTTAATTATAATGTTATGTGTTTTTTAGTATTGATGTTGAATTTTTCGCCATAGTGGAGTCGCTTAAAAGTTCAAATTCTATTAAAAAATGACCATTTTGATGGATCTATTGTTTGTTCCTTTTTCAAAAAGTCAGCTAATATTTCAAACTTATTGTTAAATGGATCTTGTATTAACATATAATATCCACCTGGATACTCAGAAAATGTCAAGATATCGACATTTTTTTCTGTGTATAACTTGCATAATTGCAAGATGTCTCCGGTGTAATGTAAACGAAACAACTTAGGTCTATCGTTTTGCAGGACATTTTCACCTTTAAAGTTTTGAGCCAGTAAAAACAAAGGACTATCCCCAAAACCTTCCGGGGTCTTGTAATAGTCCTCTAAAATTTTGAAGCCTAAAATTTTTTCATAATAATAATCAGCCTTTTCTAAATCACTAACAGGTAATAAAATGCAGTTGTTTTCCATTATCATTCCTACTATAACTTTGATGGAGGTCGTTGACTTGGTTTAGCTTTACTTCTTGCAAGGGTTATATTTCGTTTGCTCCCTTTAAGTACTTTAGCATCAACCTCTCTAAGTGTTTCTTTCTCAGCAATATAAAAAGAGCTACGATTAGGTAAGGAGTCATTACCAATATCTATAAATACATAGCCCTCTTCATGCATATCCTTAATCCATTGTATATTTCCATTGACAGCTTTTTTCTCCCACTCCTTAGAACCAAAACTTTCTCGACTAGCACCAGACTTCCTTACTATAGACTTCCAATCATTTCCAATCGTTCTAAATTCAAGGTCAGGGAACTTACTCCTCATTAAGTCAGCATAAATTTCAACTGCATGTTGCCCTTCACCAAGTACTATATATTTTTCCTTACAACTCAATCCCAGTGGGTCTACCCAGTTGATGGGGTTGGGCGCATATTGGTAGTGGTTGATACCGCCGACCAAGCCAATTGGATCTTGGTTAATAAAGCGCTGCTGTTTGGGGCTGTAGTAGCGGTAGCGATTGTAGTGCAAGCCGCTTTCTTCATCAAAGTACTGGCCCTGAAAACGCAGGGGCTGGGTAATATGCTCTGGGCTGAGCTCGATTTGTTCACTGTAACCAAAGGCATCGGTATTATTTTGCCACACCACTTCGGCGTGGGCGTTGGTCACAAACTGCGGAGTATCGAGTTGGTCTAAATGGTAATAGTACACACCACTGTCGTTGATTAGCAGCAATGGCTGATATTCTCCTGGCAGTGATACATACCAGGTATACTGGCCGTTTTGGCACTCGCCAAGCAGTTGGTTACCATCCCAAATATAGTCAATGCGCCCTTGCTCGGTCAGTTTTGCGCAGCGTCGACCGAGTGGGTCATATTCATAACGAGTCAGCTGATCGTTATGATAAAAGCTTGCGAGCTGGTTTAAGGCGTTGTATTCCAAGCGTTGGCGCTGCCCTTTGCCAAGCACATGCACTTGGTTACCACAGGCATCATAGTCAAACTCGTCCTGGCCAAGGTGGTATAGGCGGTCATCAATACAGGCTGTGCCCGTAAAGACATCCTCGCCGCTGTTATTAAGGGCAGGGGAAGTGTGCTCTTTATCAACTGGACGCAGTGCTGGTTCATCCGATGCGGTCGCTTGCTCCGGGTTACCAAAGCTGTCCCAGTGGTAGCGCGCCGATTGGTCGCCGTTGACCTCAATAAGCTGATTGATGGCGTTGTACTGATATTGCTTATCGCTACTTAGTTCGCTGTTTGAGCTCTCGCGCTGACTGGCTATAAGTTGATTGTTGCCATCGTATTGGTAACTTTGTTTGGCATAGAGCGCATTTTCTGGATGCGATAACTCCTGCTCGCAAAGACGGCCAAAACAATCAAACTGTTGTTTGGTGGTGATGTTATTGGCGTAGTGAATTTCACTGAGTTGACCATGTCGATGGCTGAGCTCAACATGGGTGTGCCCATTGAGATCGATGCGCGCCAGTTGGCCTTGGGCGTCATAATGATAATTAAGAATTTGGCCGTCGGCTAAAGTTAAGGCGCTGCGTCGGCCAAAGGCATCATAACTGTAGTTAAGGGTATGTTGGCCCTGGGTCGCTACCAGTAGTTTACCGGCTTGATCGAACCCTTGTGTCAGAGTGGTGGCACCGTTATGGGCGCGCTGAAGGCGTCCTTGACTGTCATAACTAAAATAGTTGGACAGGTTACACAGGGTGCTGTCTTTGGCATTGGGGTGAGCAGCCTGTTGCTCTATGACTTGACCAAGCGCGTTTCGTTTTAATTTAATAAAGCGCTCGTCGGCATCGTTGAGTGCGACCACACGGTTATGAGCATCAAACTCAAAGCGCTGCACGCGACCGTCAAAGCCCGTGGTGCGAATTGGGTTTTCATTAGCGTCGTAATCAATGCGGTATTCTGCACCATCACTGCGGGTAATACCGATCAAGTTGCGCTCTTTATCATAGCGGTAGCGCAAGTGGCTGCCATCGGCAAAACGCACTTGTTCGGGCTGCGCTAATCCAGCGTAATCAGCGCTAGTTTGCTCGCCATTGCCATTGGTGGTCGCCGTTAAGCGACCAGCAGCATCGTAATGGTACTCAATACGAATCGCCGCGTGCTCATCGCCTTCTTGGCGCATGACTTTGGCGCTCAGTTGGCCGGCGGCATTGCGCTCGAATTGGGTTAATAGACCGGTGTTGGTTAGAGTTGCATTAACACGGCCTAGTTCGTCGTAACTAAAGCGCGTTAGGACATCGCCTTGTTGATGCGCTAAGAGCTCGCCTTGGCCACTCCAGCTAAACTGTTCACTGCGGCCATCGCCATGCACCACTGTGGTCAATTGATTATTGTCATTGTATTGATAATGGCTGGTGCGGCCATCGGGCAGAGTTTGCGATTGCAGCAGACCCATTGCAGTAAACGCGCGCTTGAGTTCACCGCCATCGGCATAGCGAGTCAGTACATGCTGTCCCAGTTGGTTGTAAGCAAAGGTGGTTTTATTGCCTTGAGCATCGTACTGGGCCACTTTTTGACCATGATCATTGTATTCGCTGCGCTCTTCACTGCCATCTGGATGCTGGGTGTGAGTACGATTGCCAAAGGCATCATAGCGGTATCGCCAGCTATGGCCCCGCGCGTCGGTGTATTCAATCAGCTTACCGTCGCTGTTGTGAACAAAGGTTTCGGTATTACCGCGACTATCGGTACTTTTGCTCACTCCCTCTCGTGGGTATTCAAAGCTGTACTCGTAGGTGTTGTTATCACCGTACTGGCGAATACATTTTGCATCAACGCCTGCACCTTGCCACTCAAAGTGGTGGCTAAAGCCACTGGCGCGGGTACGCTTGCTAATAACATTATCGCCACGGTAGCTGTAACGCTCAATATTGCCCTGGCTATCGGTCACTGCCACCAGTTGTTTCGCGTCATTGTATTGATAACAAGCAAGCAGCGGCTCATGGATGTGACGTTTGTCTTTGTCATCCATGTGATAAGCGGCAACCTTAGTTAATAAATCATCGCCGTTATATTGCAGTACTACACCGCGCTTATCATTAATAGCAACGCGGCTTAGGCGTTCGTTGGCATCGTAGAAAAAGCTGAGTGTTTGCCCCTTGGCATCGGTGATTTTCTCGAGTAACCAGGCCTTGGAACCAGCAAAAAACGTATAATGGCTGTCATCAGGGCGTACTAAGGTTTGCTTGCCATCGTTTTGGTAGTGTAAAGCAAGTTGTGAGCTAAGCTGATAACTGGTTTGCCCTGGTTTTACTTTCTCAAACTCGTGTATGCGGCCTTGTTCATCAACGAGTTCTAGCCAATAGCGCCCGGGTGTTTTCGGGCCAACTTTCGGTGGCGCTTCGTAGCGCTCAAAAATGCTGAGAGCAAAATGATGGCGCCAGCCAAAGCCCAAGCCCACATTGGTATCGCTTTTGCTGGAGCGGTATAGGCGTTGCCACTTTAAAGGCATGGGGGCGTTAAGGGTAAAATCGACCAACGGAAGAATTTCTTCACCGCTGAGCATGGAGATAGGATCAGAGCGGCACTCTTGTTCATCTACACTTTGCTCAGTGGCCGTGTCATTGACTTGGGCTTTGTTAGGGTTGCCCTCGGATTGACCGCCTTTTTTGACCACGCTGGGTTGGGACTTTTTATCTTTTTGCGCTTTGGCACCGCCACTGGCACTGGCCGAGTTGGTATTGTCGCTAACTTGAATGCTGCGTTTAGGTTTTTGGTTATAACAAAGTAAGGAGCCTGATGCTAACGCCGAGCTTAGGCCATGGGCGACTTCCCGCGCGGTGGCGGTGTTAACCGAATGCACGCCCGCAGCGCGCAGCATATGCACACATTGAATTCGTTTATGAATATCGCCGACCAGATCTTCGGCCAATAGATTGACTTGGGCGCCTGCCGCATCTGGGGTGTCTATCGCCACCGGATCGTAGCCACCAGGGGCTTTATCATTGGCTAGGGTAATTAACACTGAGCCGCGTTTTGAGCGAAAGGCAATTGAACGAATATCCATATTCTTACGTTATTCCTTAATCAATCCATTGATACACAGAAGCTGCTTGGTAGAGTTTGGGCGTGCTGCCAAGGTGTAAAATAATATCACGATGCATGCTCGAATTGTAGTCATTATAGATACCAATAAATGAATAAAGGCCAAACACTGCGCCGAGCTGACCATGAACGTATTCACTTTGAGTCACCTTTGGTTGCTCAACCACTTTACCGTTTAGTTGTAAATACCCCTCAAGCCAGGCACTAGGCCAAGGCTCTTCCCCTAAGGCGGGGGCTACAATGTGCTCTATTGGGGCGGGCACTTCTTTTACCGCTTGGCTGAGTAAAGTAGGGAAGGGATTGTGTTGTTCGATATCGAAACAAGGTTCACCGTGACAAAAGGGCACGTGCAGCCCTGTTTCACCAAATTTTACTCGTGCTAATGCGAATGCGGCGCCGTTATTGTGTGTGATACCTTCATTTAGATGTAAAAATTGCTCATCTAAGGCAATGAATGTGACATTTTTAGCAAGCTGCATCGCTTTAATGAGCGCGCAGTGCAGTGCCGATTCACCGTGCGCGAAAAACTCGTTTACCGGGTGGGAGTGGCCTGGTTGTACCCGGCCATTGGGAGCCACTTCGTTTAAGGCTGAAATAAGCGTATTTAGACGTTGCTCATCATAAGCGAGGTTAGGCAGCAGCCAAAAAATAGGCTCCTCGAGGTCAAACTCAAAGCGGGCTAAAAACTGATTCAGTGGCGCAATAAGAGAAATAGGCCAGGGCATTGCCTCGCTCTGTTGCGACTGCTCGCTTACAGGCATTGGCTCGCTAAGAAGAAGTGCAGCTTCGGTACTTTCGAGCCCTGGAAGGGCGATATCGAACTCTGTGAGTGTTATTGCCATGTGACCCCCAAGGAGAGTGGATGAACTATATGGCTCTCTTTTTTGTGCATTAAATTAAACAGCTGCGCCACCAAGTAAGGCGTAATAGCATCGAACTGATAGTCTTTAAGCGGGTGCGTGTAGATGTCTTTCCCTGCCAGTAGTCGATTGCCAAAATCGACCTGCTCGCAAAAGGTTGGCCACTGTGTTGATAGTTGCTCTTGAAAGTCGCCCAAGGTATCGGGAGCAAGCCAAGCTTCGGTCAGTTGCTCTTGCGTAAATAGCGTTTCTACATGCTCGCCGTAACAGTTCATGAAGGTGTTGATAAGCTCGTTATTGGGCTCCTCACACAGTAATTGGTAAATCAAAGGAAGCTGCTTTGTCAGCCCCGCGAGCATGAATAGGTGTGCAATGTCTTGTGGGCTGTGGCTTTTTGACCAGGTATTGGCAATACGCTGAATATCATCATTGGAACAGGTCAAGAAAAATAGTTGGGCTAAAGGGTGCGTGAGCGAATAACGGGCCAGTATTTCTTCGCAAGCAGTCAATATGTCTTGTTTATCGTTTGCTTGCCAACTTAAGGTTTGCCCCGTGAGCAACGCGCGATAGTCGCTGTAGTCTGTCGTGTCGATTTGCTGCAACACCGACTCGGGAATATGTGTTAACACCCCCTCTCGCCAAGCCAGCTCTAAAGCGATGGCATGATGCTCTGGTGATTCGCTAAGTAACAATTGATTCAGTGCAGATTTCAGACTTAATCGTTGTAGCCTGATCAATAGCTGGCAAAAAAGCACTCGTTGCTCGAAGTTGGTTTCATCGCTAACTATAAAAGCTGCATCGAGCAGCGTTTTGCTGGCTATACTCAGTGAAAAAGGGCAATGAGGATCAGAAAAATCTCGCAAACCCGCGCTGGCCTGCCGCAATTCGACGGTGAAGCGATTAACTGCGCTTAAAAAGCTGGCACGATTAGCCAAAGGATGTGATTGTAAGCACACCAGTTCTTGCAAACGTTGAGCGGTATTCAAAGCTTCCATGCGTGAGTGCAATCCTTTAGCCTAGCCACCAATCAATACAGTTGGATTACCAACTACTATTTTCCCGCCGTGAGCGGTCCCATCGCCCATACGTGCGGCGGGTTTACCATTGATTTTTACAGAACCTGAGCCTGAATTAATGGTATCCGGCGGACCTACGCAAATAAGTTTATCGCCTTTTCTGGCCGCTGGCAGGCCACCAATCAATACATTGCCTGAGCCCATGATTATAGGGCCACCGACATGGGGAACTGGGCCGGGATTAGTCTTGGGGCATACATGCATATGAGTCAAAGTGGAAGCGGGTTTTCCCATGATCACATCCTTTTAATCGCTGAAAGGCTATATTATCGCCGATTAATAGTGCGTCGACAAGTATATTGAATGCCCAGCTCGATTATTCTGAAAAGTCAGGCTTCAACAAGGCCTGCAATGGCTCAAGCTCCGTGGTATTAAAGTCCCAGCGCTGATGGTTTTTAAATTCGAAGTCTGCTTTGAAAAAGCCGCTTTTTTGTTGAATTTGTACCAATAATTGCTGAATTTGCAAGGGGCCTTGGCGAGTAATTTCCTGCTGCATATCCTGCACCATATCTGAGAGAACCAAATGCTCATTGGAGTTGACGTAAAATGGCGTGGCTGAACCATCGTCTTGGTAGTAGAAGCCAGCGTTTGCAAACCCCTTATCTTCTCGAGTAAGAACCAAAGCTAAGGTTGACCAAGTAATGTCTTTTAGTGCTGACGCTTTTAGCACCTCATCAACGATTCGTTGTAAATATTTAATATCAATGCCCATAGCTTATGTCCCTATATAATGGTTTTGGTTGCTAAGGTTAACACATAAGAAAGGGAGCTGGGGGAGTCATCGAGAATAACAGCTCAGGATTTAAAGTTTAGACAGATCTCTTATAGTGGGCTTACTATGATAATTTCTTACTCAAAATATAGAATAGGGGCTGTGGTAGCCCCTATAAAGCAAATCCTAACGCCACTGTTTCACACCGACAGTTCTGCCTTCTGTGTCTTTGATGCGGTAGTCATTAATGCTAAAACGTATGTTCTCAAATTCATCAAAGAAGAACGCCTGAACCCGAAGTTTAAGTTGCTCCATCATTTGTTGGTACATGCTCGGAGTGAGGTATATTTCTGCCCAGCAATCATCGACACCTTTAACCATGGCTGTGTCGCTAGGGATTAATTTTATGTTATGTTCTTCACTGATTATGATTAAATCTTGACCGTGGGGTAAACGTCCAGGCAGCACAGATTCTAGGTATTCAGCTGCGAGCGCATCAATTTGGATATAAGCAGTGGTTGCGTCAGTTACTTGAAACATAATCTGACCGCAGGGAACTAATTGTGTATCTGAACCGTCTTTATCACGGCCGCGTTGAAATGCCGCCTTTATATTCTCGTTCTTTAATAAAGAGAAACGCTTAAGATCAATAATATTCTTTGGAACCTGCAGGGTTAGTAACTGTGCAAACTTATCTAATTTCCAACCACGGGCAGCCATTTCTTCGTCATGAGTGATGGCACAAACCTGCAAAAAGTCAATGCTATCCATGCCCTTTAATTCGCAGTCTTGAGTAAAAAATAATGTCGTTAAAAAGCAATCTGCTTCACGAACAATTGGGCTACCCAATGGTAAGAAACTATTTGCTTCAATAGGCTCCTCGCGACCGAAAATACGACGTGCTACAGCTTTAAGCAGCTCGAAAGGCCATTCAGGTGCCGCTTCTTCGGAAGATTTAATGCGTAAAGTGAGCTCTTGACCAAATTGTGCGAGACCAGTTGTTATGTATAGCCAATGTTCGCATGGATCTGTAAGACGAAAAGCTGACACCTTTTCCAAGGGGCAATCACCACCTAGCTCAAATGGTATTTCAGGTGCGAACTCAGTTGCGTCCAAGCCACTTATTAAATCTGAAAGTGCGATCGTTTGGGACATTTTTTTCTCCTTGTTTACGATTGATGTCATTCTATGACATGGCTTAATTGTATTATTTAAAACCTAAACTTAAGTCTATAACTTTTCCGAATCTAGGATGTACTCAGAGTATATTATTTTTATCTCTCTATTTGTAGCTTTTAATATATCCGCATTGTTGATTAATATGGGATTTTAATGGTTTTATTTTATGTGCAGTTGCTTTTTGGTGAGTTTTGTTAAAACTAGATGAGAAAATGGCCTTAGTTATTTAAAATTAAAAAATCGGTCTCATTTTTTGCAGTGTTGCTTAACCAATTGAAGTGAACTTTTATTGCTCATAAAAAGTCTTTAGTTATTATTTCTTACCTCTTTCGGTGAGGGCGGAGGAAAAGAAACGCCTTTTTCTATCATTAGTTCTTTCACTTTCATCGCATAATCGTAATTACTGGTTCCGGGCCGAAGTAATTTCTTTCGCAGATCTCGCTCTATACTATTAGCTACAGTTCCGCCTGTGGCTGAAGGCGCAGAAAAGTCGCCACCTTGGGTAATAAATAGTAAAGTATATTTATACTTTAGCATGAGCGCCGAATAATTGGCGGCGTTATTGTTCATCGCGTCTGTGGCATTAAGATCAACCCCATAAGCTAATAACAAATTTACTTGCTCATCTTTGTCATTAGCAACCGCATTGAATAAAGCCGGCTCTAAGCTTGCATCTACTGCATTGGGGGAGGCATTATATTCAAGCAGAACCTGCATCATTTCGGTTTTGTCGCTACCGGCTAAAGCCGACAATAGTTGCTCTTCAGTCGGTCCATTTCGGTCTAGGGTTACATAAGCTGGAAAGTCAGGATCAGCACCAAGGTCTAGCGCAAGCCTTAATGATTTTTTATTCGTTTCCATAGCGAGCCAAAATAGTGGCGTAATACCATGCTCACCGTGTACATCCAGTGCAACGCCAGTATCAATGATAGCTTGCGCGGCTTGCTTGTCACCCGCTTTAATGGCGTTGAGCAATGTTACATGGGAGGGCTCAAAAAATTGTTCAGCTTTCATACCTTGCGCTAGTGTGGGCATGGCCATAAATATAAGTAGCACTGCATACAGCCATGTGCGTGCCACGTTAAAGTTGGAGAACGTCAATGTCAGTCTTACGCGAAGTCTGAGCCAATGAGTGTGACAAGGTTAATAGGCTTATTGATTTATCACTCCTTTCCGGTAGCAAATAAAGTAGAGCGGGCAGTGATTCAGTTGCGGCCTTTTAGCTACACAAAGCCTTAATTAGCCGCTCTAACTTCTTTCGGTGAGGGGGGAGGAAAAGAAACGCCTTTTTCCATCAGCAGTTCTTTGATTTCCATTACATACTCATAGTTATCAGTGCCAGGGCGAACCAATTTTTTACGCAAGTCTTTTTCTATACTGTTGGCAACCGTGCCGCCGGTGGTCGAAGGGGTAGAGAAGTCGGCGCCTTTGGAAATAAATAGTAAAGCGTATTTGTACTTTAGCATGAGCGCCGCATAGTTGGCGGCGTTGGTGTTCATCGCATCTGTGGCATTAAGATCAACATCATGCTTTAGCAGTAACTCTATTTGGTCGTCTTTATCGTTGGCAATAGCATTGAAAATAGCTGGCTTTTTATGGGCATCAACGCCGTTAGGAGAGGCATTATGCTCTAGTAAAGCCTGCATCATATCTGTTTTGTCGCTGCCCGCTAAAGCTGCAAGAAGCTGTTCTTTCTTTGGCTCGTTCCGGTCTTTTTTAACTAGGGCCGGGTAGTCGGGATTCGCGCCGAGTTCTAGCGCAAGCTGTAACGATTCTTTGTCCGTCTCCATGGCGAGCCAAAATAGTGGCGTAATACCGTGCTCGCCGCGTACATTCAGTGCAACGCCATTATCAATGATAGCTTGCGCGGCTTGCTTGTCACCCGCTTTAATGGCGTTGAGCAACTTTACATGGGAGGGCTCAAAAAATTGTTCAGCTTTCATATTTTTTCCTTGAGTAGGCAATGCCATGCAGGCTATCAGTATCAGTGCCAAAGGCACAGCAATAAAAAGAAGCTTCATGTTCACCTAGCCTAAGTAATTGTCTTTAATGGTATTGAGGGTGTTTATATCTTCTTGCTTCTGCGACTCAATTCCCTCAACTACTTGGTCCATACCGTGGCGGTCTATGGGTGTGCCACCTTGAAGGCTTGGCAGACTGCGCATATCACCAGACGCTTTAGGGATTAGGTCTAAACCGGCAATTGCCGCAGCTGTAGCAAGGCCCGCGACAGGGCCTCCCAGATATCCCGCAGCGCCAGTGAGTATGCCTTTTACTGGTAAGCTCTGCGCCATGGTGAGAACATCACCATCAACCGCTTGAGAAACAATCAGTTTTGATACTTCTTCTAAAGGCAACCCTTGTTCACGTGCCGACGTTTTCGGGTGTAAGCCTGAGGAGTTAAAGGTATAGCCTTTATTTCCCGATACAGCCACACCGGATGTTGCCAGTCCGCCACCGAGAGAGTGACCGACCATAATGACATCATCCTGATATAATTGCTCAGCTCTTCGTGCAAGTTCCATCGCTTGGTTGTACTGGGTCGTTTCCATACCACTGCCTTGCATAAAGTTGGTTTTCCAATCTGCTGCACCGGTTACACCGTTGTTCGTTCCTCGGAACGTTAACATTTTTTCACCAGTAATATCAGATTCAAATAACGCGGCTCCGAAGCCCGAATCATTATCAGTAAATACCGCGTCCGCTAATTCTGGTGTATTTTCTGCGTTAAGGTGTTTTAAACCCACAGGCGGTTCTGGCAGCGTGTCTATATGCCCTCGGTTGTATTCATCAACGCGATAAACATACTGAGCGGCCTCAGCACGAACGACATTGTCATTATTAAAGTCAAGACGCTGCGCTGCAGGCTCTGCTCCAGGTAGCGAGCGGGTATCGGCAATTAGAGTCTTTCTTTGCTGATAACGTTGTTGCCTAGCTGCGACAGCATCAAACTGTTCAGGGGCCTCTGCCACTTGGGGTAATGGGGTGTTTGTCGAAGGCCTGTCTATTACACCGGCCGAGCTTGAGGCTGGAACTGCAGCTTTGGAGCTAGAAGGCGTGCTTTTACCTTGAGGACTGGCCAAATCTGCACCACTACTACGTTTTGGTTGCTCAGCGCTGGATTGCTGTGAACGAGTCTTGTCAGATTTTTGCAGCTGACGTTTTACAACGCTTGGATGCTGGGCAATATCTTCTAGTGGATAAACAACTAGTCGGCCGTCTGTCATCGCTTGCGCCACATCGCACAACTGTACATGCAAGGGCTTTGAGCCGCCATTTAGTAAGGTTAAGTTTAAATAGTCGTAAAGCGCACTAATGATAAGGTGATTATTTCGCCACGGGTCCAAGTCTTGAAGGAACTGCTCTGCAAACACCACCCCCGCACTGAACTCGGCCATTGCTGGCCCCAGCATGGGATCATCAGGGATATGTTCTGGACGACATATTAAGTGAGGCTCGCCAAAACAGCAGTACACCACGATACCTTGTGAAAACAAGGCTTCTTGGTTGTGGCTGCTAAGGTAAGCGTTCATATTAATTCAACTTAATCACGCCAGCTTTAAGGGCAATTTGACTGCCATTGATCTTGATATTGGTGCCTTTAATATCAATGCTGCCATCGCTTTTCATGGTGATAGACGCGCCGCCAGTTTTAATATTAATCTCTTTACCAGCTTCAATATTAAGTGCGTCACCTACTTTCAGGGTGTCGTTTTTACCTATATCTGTACTGCGATCTTTGCCGACTTTGATCGTGTCGTTGTTGGTTATATCACTTAAGCGGTCATTGAGTATGGTGTCTTTCTGATCGTTTTTAACATGTAAGTGATGGTCTTTCTCTGCTTGTAAGTAGAGAAGCTCACTGCCTTTTTTATCTTCAAAGCGTATTTCATTAAAGTTATCGGCGCCACCTTCTTTGGTGGACCTTGATTTAATACCACTTTGGGTTTTATCCGCAGGCAATGCATAAGGAGGCATCAAGTCGGCGTTGTAGAGCGCACCACTGATAATGGGTTGATCAGGATCGCCATTAATAAATTCAACTAAGACTTCTTGTCCAACGCGAGGGAAGAAAAACGCGCCCCACTTTTTACCCGCCCAGTTTTGAGCTACACGGATCCAACATGAGCTCTTGGAGTCTTTTTTACCCTCGCGGTCCCAATCAAATTGCACCTTTACACGGCCATACTTATCGATATGGATTTCATCACCTGGATCACCGGTTACGAGTGCAGTTTGTATACCTTGAACTAAGGGCTTTTGGTAACTGCGGGTAGGGCGATAAACAGTATCTTTAGGTACGCAGCTAAAGCTGTTTGAGTAGACTAAGCCTTCACTTTGGCCAGCACCCGATTGGTTAGGAACATTGGCAGAGGTACGTAATTTTGTAACTACAAACTTCTTACCCTCTAGGCGGGGGTCTTCATGCTTTTTAAACGCAAAGATACCACCGAGCACAAACGAGCGACAGTCACTTTTACCGCTACTGAGGTTCATGTCTTTTTGTAATGCTTGCAGTTGAATTGAAGCGAGATCCGAGGCGCGTTTGTTGCACTCTGCCTCGCCGGTGTACTCGAATACCTCGCCGCTGCTTTGTGTCGGCAGCTCAGGCTTTTTCTGCTCACCGTCTGGGTATTTGCTCGGTTTTTCAAAGTCATAACCTAAACGTTTATAACTACCCGGAGCCAGAGAGAGACCACCTTGCCAAGCGCTGATATGAGATTCACTAAGATGGCCCGAGGAGTGGGCTACGGGTGAGTCTGCTACATCAGCATAGACGGTTTCATCATCGGCAAAAACTAAAGTGTGATTGCCTTGTGAGTGCTCAAAATAGAAGTAAATACCTTCTTGCTGGAATAAGCGTTGGATAAATTCCAAGTCATTCTCTTGATATTGAACACAGTACTCGTACTTTGGATAACTCTTTTTAGTTTTATCGCTAAAAGCAACGCCATGTTGACCAAATAAATCAGCGGCAATTTCCGTAACCTTCTTTTGCTGATAGATTCGATAATTTTGGCGATGTTGCATTGTCGCAGCAACAGGCACAATAGTAACCTGATAATCGATGTAATTTTTTTGCTCATCTTTATCAGCTGTGCGTGTGCCTAAGGACACCATTTGACTTACGATACCATGAAAGTGGCGAGCCGCACCGCCGCCTTTAGCATTGCGTAACTCAATAACAGCCGCTTTACCTACTACGGCATCATGGCTTACTTGCGAGCCAATGGTAAACATATTAGCAGAGATAACAAACAGCTCGGACATACTCTCCGCAGCATTAAAGCTAGTGAGATAAAACGCATCCTTGCCAGCCGCTGTGGTGATTTTAATTACATTTTTGTCTTGTGTCGCTTTTTGCATTCCATGCCTCAATTGTTATCCAAAATACAGTAAGCTCCGACGCGTGAGCGCCGAAGCTGAGTGGGGCAACAAATAAATTACATTTGTTGACCTTTAACACCGCTGTAGCCGTATACAAGCGGCGCAGTAACACTGTTTTTGTCGTCTGTAGGCTTAACAGTCATCATCATTTCTGTGTAGCTGATGGTGATTGTTTCGATAGGACGATCGTTTTGTACAGACACGCTGTAGCTAGAGATCATGGCATCGGTCAGGTCGATTTTCATGATTTCTTCTACTTTGTCGCCTTGTTTAGTGATGTGGAAAGTGGCTGGAACACCTTTACCAATCGTTGCTTCTTTGAAAAGGTCCGGAGACGCTTTATCTTGAAGTTTAGTGATAGTTACATCACCTAGGCGGGTCGCGCTTGCTTCACGGTCCATTGCGGTACCAGTGTGAGCTGAAATTTCACGGCTAATATTCCAATCCATAGACAAAACAGTGATCTTGTCTTTGAAATCCTCAGCAGTAGTTTCACCTACAATTGAACCATACTTTAGATAAGTATTTGCTTGCATTTCTTATGCTCCTTTTTGCATTTTACTAACATCCATAAATGGATAGGGTACTTCCCGGCGAACCGGAAATTTATAGCTTCGACTTCATTATCTTTTGAACTGCAAGTAAAGGGTGGGTACTGATAAATCCCTTTGTCAGCAAAAAATAATTCCTTCTCTAGTGCATCTTTATATGCGCTGAGTAAATTATATTTAATTGCGATATCTAACACAAGAATATAATTAATAAGAAATTATATTATTCTGATTTTTGCAATTCGATTTGAGGTGGGTTAAGCCACCTCAATCACTAACTCATCACCTTCGATAGTCAATGATACTGAATTAATGTCCTTTTTACTGGTCATGCTGTTGAGTAACTCTTCACTCAGTTTCGGCAATATTTCATTTTGTAGAATATTATGAATGTTCCTAGCACCTGAACCAGGCTCATGACAGCGTTGTACGATATAATCTGTAAGTTCTTTTTCGAAGCTAAACTCTGCGCCATAGTTTTTGGCGACGCGTTTTTCGACTTTCGCGAGCTGAATTTTGGCAATGTCGATGAGCATTTCATCAGTCAGAGGTACATAAGGAACAATGTTAATTCTTCCTAAGAAAGCTGGCTTAAACGCTTCTAGTAAATCATCACGTAGCGCCTTTTGCAGTCCTTTGATAGATGGGGCTGTTTCCGGATCGTCGAACAAGTTCATGGTGGTGTCAGTGCCGACGTTTGATGTCATGATGATAATGGTATTTTTAAAATCGATGTCACGGCCTTCACCGTCTTTGATCATCCCTTTATCAAACACTTGATAGAAAATATCCTGAACTCCAGGGTGTGCTTTTTCCATCTCATCAAGTAGTACCACACTGTATGGCTGGCGACGCACCGCCTCGGTCAAAATACCGCCTTCGCCATAGCCAACGTAGCCCGGCGGTGAGCCTAATAGCAATGACACTTTATGCTCTTCTTTGAACTCAGACATATTAATAACGGTGACGTTTTCTTCTGAGCCATATACTTCACTTGCTAGTGTAAGCGCTGTCTCTGTTTTACCTACCCCGCTTGGGCCGGTAAGCATGAAAATACCATTGGGGCGGTTCTCATCAGCAAGTTGCGCGCGTGATGTTTGAACGGTTTTAGCAATAAGGTCAAGCGCATGATCTTGGCCGACCACACGTTCTTTCATGCTGTCGGCTAAGTTAAGTACCGCATTGATCTCATCTTCATGCATTTTACCGACAGGAATACCTGTCCAATCAGCAATAACTTGGGCAATGAGAGCTTCATCGACCTGCCAGTGAACCATATTTTGCTCATATTCACTCAGGTTGGCCTTAATATCATTGAGCTCAGCAACGAGCGTCTCTTTATCCGCTTGTTCTTGCTGTAGTTCACTGAGAATTTCTCCAACACGGGCTATAGCTTGTTGCTCTTGCTGCCATTGCTCTTTGAGCGGGGCTAACTGCGCTTCGATATCCGTCTTTTGTTGTTCTAATTCGGAAATTTTAGCGCTATGGTCTAAGCCCGCATTCGCTTCGCGCGTCAACATGGCCATTTGATCATCAAGGCGCTGCACTTTGCGGTTTAAGTTTTCCACCGGGCCAGGCGTAGCAGCTTGGCTCATAGCAACGCGAGCACAGGCTGTGTCTAGCAAACCAACGGCTTTATCGGGGAGTTGGCGGCCACTTACATAGCGGTGCGATAGATTCACTGCACTTTCCAGTGCCTGTTCTGATATGAAGACGCTATGGTGGCTTTCCATGACGGGTACAAGTCCGCGCAACATGGCGATGGCTTTGCTTGGCTCAGGCTCATCGACTTTGACGACTTGGAAGCGTCGAGTTAGAGCGGCGTCTTTTTCAAAGAATTTCTTATACTCGGCCCATGTCGTTGCCGCAATCGTGCGCAACTCTCCGCGCGCTAATGCGGGCTTCAGCAAGTTGGCGGCATCATTTTGACCTGCCTGACCGCCACTGCCGATCATAGTGTGGGCTTCATCAATAAATAAAATGATGGGCTGCGCCGAGTTTTTCACTTCACTAATTAGTGACTTTAAGCGGTTTTCGAACTCACCTTTCATTCCTGCGCCAGCTTGAAGGAGCGCGAGATCCAGCGTATGAATACGCACATTCTTAATTGCTTCTGGCACATCTTGTTCGGCGATGCGAAGCGCAAGCCCTTCCACAACAGCAGTTTTACCCACACCTGCCTCACCAGTCAGAATAGGGTTATTTTGACGGCGACGTGTCAGGATATCGATCATTTGTCGAATTTCGTCATCACGCCCTAGAATAGGGTCAATCTTGCCAGACTTTGCTTGCGCAGTAAGATCAATGGTGAATTGATCTAAGCTTGGCGTCTTACCCGAAGCTTGCGTTGCCGGTTTGTCAGAATTTGATGTAGATGCAGCGAGCTGATTACTTTCATTTGATTGACCGGCCAATTCGGGCCACGCATGCAGTAATTGAGAAGGGTCAATTTTTTCCAGTTGCGGTGCATGACGCATTGTTAAAGAGCCAAGCGTGTCGTCTTTTACCAGCGTGTAAAGTAAATAAGCGCTGCGTATTTGCGTATCGTTAAACTCGATACTGGTGTTAAGCCAGGTTTGACGCAATAAAGAGATCACATGTGGTGATAAGCTGGGTGCAGACTCATTACCGGTTTTAAAGCTTTCCAAAGCTTGGTTTAGCTCGGCCATTAATCTGTCAGCATTAATACTGAAACTCGCCAATATGATACGCACATCATCGAGTTTTTTATCCAGCATGGCATGCAACCAGTGCTCAAGCTCCACAGTAAAGTGGCTGCGACTATGGCATAGCGCAGCCGCTGCTTCTAAGGAGCCTCGACATTCTGGCGAGAGCTTCTCTACGAGTTTATTGAGGGTCATAGATGACATAGGTGTTTTCCTTTTCCTTATTGTCCGCGTAATTGAATACAAACATCACGCGATAGTACCCGTTCCCGAGCGAGGGTTACGCCCCCATGGCCCAAGGCTGAAGACTGTTGTCCCAACCTCATAACAGGTAGGTTTTTTAATTGCGTTTTTACATTAATGTTAGCTTTGACCGCATAGCCTAAATAGCTATGGAGCATATCTTTGAGCAACCCATTTAACGGGCCTTGTGGTAACAGCGCGCGTGCTTTGGCTTTATCTTTACAATGGAAGGTAATATCAATAGCGCTATTTACATCCCATACGGATTTACCGGCCGCAGCCTCAGAGCCAAGGCGAGCAAATTGCCCTTCGGGGTTTTCTCTTGTCCCTAGGCGTGTCTGCTCTGATGACGCTAATGGTCGCCAGGTACCGACAAATTGTTTTACGTCGACATCAAGTTCTAAATAGTGAGTGAGCAAACGCTCTAGCTGTACCGCGCTGCGCACTCGGCGGCTAAATAAACCCGCCATATGCAAACGGTAAGGTGCATTGCCGCCACTGAGGTGACCTAATACGCGAGTAAATGGGTCAAAATGCTCACTATGCGTGGAGTAATTGATTGCTTGGCGATATTTCTCCCAGGCGCGGTAATACAAAGACACTAAGCGATGATTAAACATGTCGTAAAAGTCCACCATTGTGGTGTCTTTTTGCTTAATACGAGAAAGCACCAGTTCACTGTAGTGTTGGGGCAGCGCTCCGCTTGGGCCTGTGAGCCCCATAAAGGTCACATCTACTTGATGATATTGTCCGCCTTGTTCGCAAGCGACTGGTTTGACTTTAGCAACAGGGGAGCCGGGAAAGCCTAAGTGCTGTACAGACTTGAACCGCACTAACTCTTGGTTAGGTAAGGCATCAGCTCCTACTTTCTGACCACGACTTCCAGCACGGTTTTGCAACATAAACACCGCTTGATAGAAGTCAAATTGGCCGGGGGTTTTATATAAGCTATCGATACTCATAACAGCGGTACCTTACCCGAGCGAGGAGGCCAGCTATGATAAATACTGTCTTGATCCTTAAAACGTATCCGCAACTGAGTAAAACTATTAATGGCGGCAAATTGCGCGAAGAAATGATCTAACACCGAAGCAAAAAAGAACATTCCGCTGCCGGAGAAGTCATCCTTTGCAAAGGTCAACGTAATAGCGCTGCCACTGGCAAAACACGTACGCCCACCTTGCACAAGCCGCGCCGAGGTCATCTCAATATTAACACCATGGATATTGTCGATAAGCGCTTTCGATTCAGGTGCATTCTTAAAATCATACAGGCGTAACGTTTCTTTTAACTTGCGAAGCGCATCAGGGCCAGAGAAATAGTCCAAAGACAAGTGGGACACTAACTGCCACCGTGTAGCATCGCTAAGCTCAGGGCGAACTGCATGCGTGGGAGCAACTAAACAACGGACTTTCTTAATAATATCCGCACGCTCTGGTACGAGCATCTGCGGTTCATCACCGCCGAAAGGCAAATTGGCCGGTAAGTTGCGGTTACTACACAGTGCTTTTATCGTAACTAACCAACTTTCATGTTCGCTGTCTGGCTCAAAATGTTCAAACTCTCTATCAACCAAGCTGAAAAAGGTATCGGTGCCTTGCTCGGTAAATCCGCCAGCCCAATATGCAGACTCTCGGCGGATATGCCAAAAAAGTCGATCTTGATCGCGATAAGCCGGGTGAGTTTGCCCATAAAAAGGCGTTACCTGATAACTGTTATCTTTGTGGTCGTAGGCGTTGACTTCACCAACTTGAATCACTTCTGAGATATCCGCGTCCATATAGCGCGGTACCAGTTTGTACTCGTACTGGCTGAGTGAGACGCGAACAGGCTCTAGTTCCTGTTCAAACAGGTTAACAATAGGCGTGCAGCCGAGTTGAAAATGTTGCTTACCGAGTTGTTTCTCAAGCTCTTGAGAGCTTTCATCGAAGTAGATGTACAGATTACAGTTTGCTTTATCTTCAGGTAGAAACTGGTTGATATCCTCTAAGTCGAAGAATAGAAACTTCTCAGGGAAAATAAAGTTCTCTGCCAACAGGCGATAGCCGGTCGCTGATTTGTCGCTGTAGGGAATGGTGGCGTGTTGATCGCTAAAACCGACCTCTTGCAGGTGACGCGTTGAGAAGAATTTAGCTTCATGACCCTCAGCCTCAATGGCAAAGCCAATAGCACTTTTAAAGAGTAATTCATAAATGCTCAAACTATGGTGCCACTGACCATTAATATAAAATCGTAGCTTGTTTAATTCGGTTTCTTTAAGGCCGACCTCTTTGTATTCACCCTGTAGTTCAATTTTTACTACAGACTTGGCAGTGGTAGACCAAATTGGGCGCGGAGCACTAAAGGGGGCGTTGTTAAACTGTGCGTTATTAACTTCGACCGGCCATAAATAACTGTCGTAGCAGGTGCGAAAGTGACAGGTTTTCATGCCCTCAACATCAGACTCAACATCACTGTCGCGCGGTAGCACCACCCCGGTTGTTGAAAGGTTCTCAGTAGTCATCTTAATGACAGACATTGACGGGATAGGCGCTTGATAATCAGGGTAGAGTTGACCCATCAAGGCGTCAGTTAATTCTGGGAAGCTGTCGTCTAGTTTTTGCCTGATCTGTGCAGTCATAAATGCAAAAGACTCAACCAAGCGCGATACATGGGGGTCTTCAATCTGTTCTTCAGAAAGCTTTAAACGCCCGGCAATCTTTGGATATTTGTCGGCAAAGTCGGCCCCCATATGACGAATATAGGCCAGTTCACGATTATAATACTTTAGTAATTCGTCATTCATAAGCTGGTCTCTTGGACTGTCATTCCCAAATTAATCGGTTCCACTTCTGAGTCAAAACTAATGAGCTCTGGTTCTGGCTCTGCCCAAAGCAGCGCATTGATGCGCAAACGCATGATTCTATCCAGCGGCAAGTCATCTTCTAGGCAGCTCACTTCGACCTCAATAAAGCGAGGTTCGAAGCGTAAAATCGTGTCGCGCACTTTTTGGCACAGTAGCTCCCGGCCTTCGGTGCTGCTAACAGGCATGTTTGAAAAATCAGGCAAGCCGTAGGTCAACACTGAGGTGGCAAGCTCTTCATACTGTCTTGGCCACGTATGCCAATGGATCCGCGCGTTCAGCAACGCCTCTAAGTCTCGGCGCACACTAGCGCGCAGAGTCTTTAGATTAATTGCCATTCCACGGCTAGTGCTCAGCTGATTATCAGGCTCATCATCGATGAGTCTGTCTAAAATAGAAGCTTGTAGCTGATGGTCACTGCGAACGCGCATCGTTTATTCCTTTAGGCCGCTTGCTCAGATTGTTGAGCCACCGTGGTGATTTGATTAATAGCCACGGCTTCACCATCAACAAACCACATTTTCAGACCGCGACCTATGTACAGCTCGTCACCTAACTGTTGCCATTCTGTCGCTTGTCCCAAACGCTCGATTTCATTGTTATCACCACCGTAGATAGCAGGAATATGAGCTTCTCCGCTTGGGCCATCTTTAATATCAATTTCTACGCGTAACCAAAGATGCTCAACCAGTGACTCGGGTTGTTTAAACTCGATGCTGAGAATTTCTTCACTGCGAGCGAGGTAAAACTCGCCATTGGTGCCGAGCAGTTCGATGTAGTTATTCAGGCTATCATCAAGATCTCTAAAATCAGTACAAGGAGCGTCATTGATCGCTAGGGTAGGGTTGGCACGCTGCTCTTCGAGCTGTTTGGCTAGGCGCTGTGCAGTATCACTATCGCCTTCGTTTAAGGCGATACGTAGCTCCAAGAAAATAGCATCTAGGTCATCGTTATCATGAAATAGTTTTGGTGCAGCTTTGCCTTGATAGAAGTCTTGACGCGCTTGCTCAGCACGTACTAATTGACGCAAGTTCATAGCGCCAACAGCAAAATCAGGGTTTTTCTGAACCATGTAGTCAAGCTGTTTATCAGCGCGCTCAAGCTCATTGTTAAGGCAAAGCAACTCTATGAATTGGCTGCGTATATCAAAGTTCACGGGATCATCTTTCAACTGTTGCTCACAGTAGCTGATCGCTTCAAGTAGCTTGCCTTGTTGAATGTAATCGAATATTTCCTTCATAGTAATCCTGTCTATTTGCCTTATTCGTAGTGAGTGGGTGAGAGCTCGGTCACTAACTTGATGCTAGACACCATCTGGTCTAGCTGAAAGTGGGGCTGAAGCTGCATCACTGAGTAATAATGTCCAGGTTTGGCCTGGTGTTCCTTAACATTGACCCGGGCGCTCGAAAGCGGGTAACGGGAGCGCACTTCATCAGACGCAGAGTCTGATGCGGTGGTGTAATTATTTATCCACGACTGCAGGTCTCGCTCACAAGCTTGTGGAGTTGCATAAGAACCAATTCGGTCACGGCCCATCACCTTGATGTAGTGAGCAAAGCGCGAAACACATAAAATATATTGCATCATCGAGGACAGCTTGGCGTTAATACGTGCAGCAATACCATCGTAGTTTGCAGGTTGTTGAACGGAAGAGTTACTGAAAAACACCAAATTACCACTTTTATTCAGTGGCGAGAGAGGGATAAAACCGCTATCAGAGAGTGCTTTTTCGGCTCGGTCAGTGATCAATAAATCAACGGGAGGCTTCGGCTGTTTTTGGTACAAGTCAGTTTCAAACGGGCTCTGCGCCAAGTTTGTTACTACTCCTTGGTTTATTTGACCAGGCTGCATTCCGCGAATTTGTCCGAACCAACCAGAGCTACAAAATGCACGAATAAGTGTTGCTGCAAACGGATAAGCGGCATTACCCCAGAGATTATCCTCATCAGGGTTATTAACCACCTCACGAAATTTGAACCCCTCACTACGCTGACCATCCTCAACATAGGGAGCGCGCATCAATACACGGGGTACGGCAATTCCTAAAAATCGAGAATCATTCATATCACGCAATTTACGCCACTTGATATATTCGATTTGCTCGAACTGAGAGCTTAAGTCAACGTGAAAACCGAGCTCGGAAAAGTTATCGACACCAAACATATTCGCTTCTGCAGAGGTAATGAAAGGCGAGAAAGCAGCTGCGCACGTGCGCACTATCTCTTGCAGGGTATCGATGTCGTTGCCAGCGACGCCGGGTCGTGGCTTATGAGAAATACGATAATCTCCGATGATGACACCAAAAGGTTCACCGCCTGGATTATCATACTCGTTGGAGTAAATTTGTTTAAAGAAGTCGCTTTGATCGAAATCAATGGCTTTGCTGACATCTTTGGTCAAAGTTTGCCAACTGCAATTAAGTAGTTTGATTTTGACCTTACCATCCTTGTCGTATTGCTCGGCCTCTTCTGTGAGGTATTTGATATTACGCCAACTGGACTCAAGCGCTTGAAATTTGGGATGGTGAAGGATGATATTGAGCTGCTTTTGTAACAGCTCATCAATCAGTGCGATAGTGCGACTTAAGTAGGCAACTACTTTTTCATTATTGCGTTGAAGCGGAGCGTTAGGCGCATTCTCAAGCCATAAAAGCAAAGCATGAGTCGGATCTTTTTGGCGCACGAAGCGCTCCATAAAGACATCATTTGGCAGGCGTCGAGAAGCAGATTCCTGCTGCTGCTCGAACACATCCTGACTAACAAATGAAAACTCACCAGCACTCATTCACATCATCCTTTGCAAAAATACTGAGTTTGTATAGAGGAGGGCTTAGCCCACCTCTGGAATTTTTGCTACCAAACGTAAAGAGGTGGTTAACTCTTCCATTTGTAGCCATGGCTTGAGCCATGCCACAGCATTATAAGAACCTGGCGCCCCAGGAACTTCCTTAACACTGACTTTTGCATCAGCAAGTGGGTAACGAGCACGAATTTCCTGACCGCCCCCTTCTGAAGCATTGACATAGTTGAGGATCCAACGGTTTAACCACATTTCCACATCTTCTGCTTCCATGAAGCTACCAATTTTGTCGCGCGCCATGACTTTGAGGTAATGGGCAAAACGTGAGGTTGCCATCATATAAGGTAGACGAGCAGAAATTGCAGCATTCGCTGTGGCATCCGGGTTGTCATATATCTTTGGTTTTTGACAAGTTTGGCCGCCAAAGAACACAGCGTAGTCAGTGTTCTTATAGTGACACAGTGGTAAGAAGCCTAGTTTACTTAACTCAGCTTCACGACGGTCAGTAATGCCAATTTCTGTCGGGCACTTGAGATCTGGGTCGCCGTCATCGCTGGTGAAAATATGTGTAGGAAGGCCTTCAACTTTACCGCCACCTTCAGCACCGCGAATAGCTGTACAGAAGCCGTATTTTGAGAAGGCCTGAGTCATATTTGTTGCCATTGCATACGCAGCATTGGTCCAGCAATAATTATCATGCTCAGTATTACCAGAGCGAGAAGTCGATGGATCGACGTCAAATTCTTCGTAGCCAAACTCTTCAACTGGTTTAGTCGATTCGCCATAAGGTAGACGCGCTAGCACACGTGGCATGGTAAGCGTCACAAAACGTGAGTCATCACTGTCACGGAATGAGCGCCACTTGGTGTATTCTAGCGATTCAAATACTTTTTCAAGGTCGCGCGGTTTGCTTAATTCTGTCCATGAGTCAAAACCAAACAGTGAAGGTGATGACGCTGAAATAAATGGACAGAAGCCAGCAGCAGAGACGTTTGACATCAAGCTTAAAGTTTCGATGTCTTCTGGGTGGTTAGTAAACTCGTAGTCACCTACGATAGCACCATAGGGCTCACCACCTGGGGTACCAAATTCAGACTCGTAAATTTTCTTGAAGGTTTGCGACTGGTCAAATTCAACAGCTTTAGAGAGATCTTTATGCAGCTCTTTCTTCTTCAAGCTCATGACACGAATTTTGAGTGTGGCATTGGTCTCTGAGTTGCTCACTAAGTGGTGCAAACCACGCCAAGAGCCTTCAAGCTTTTGAAACTCATCATTGTGCATAATGGCCGACAACTGCTTAGAAATCGCTTCATCAATGACTTTAATTGCTTCATTAAAGGTGACAGTCAGGTTTTTATTCCACTGTACTGTGCCTTTTAGCGCTTCTTCAGTTAAGGTTTTGATAAGCTCCTGAGCGCGTGAGCTTTCAGTTTGCTTGGTAGCGCCAATTGCCTGCTCTAGCAGTGAAAAGCTTTGCTCTTCCACGCCTTCCTGTTGTTGTTCTTGAACGTCCGTGCTCATTATTCTTTCTCCTCAACGTCTAACTCTTTGGCAAGTTTGTCCAAGTTTTGAGTGTTGCTCAGCACGTCTTCTAGGATGTTTTCTAATTCCTCTGAGCGGTCAACCTTGGTCATTAAGTCACGTAACTTGTTACGTGTGTCCATAAGGTTACGCAGCGGGTCAACTTGGTTCACAATGGCTGCGGGTTCAAAGTCAGACAGCGATTTAAACTCTAGATCAACACCAATTTCGGAGCCATCATCGGCCAAAGTGTTATCAACTTTAAGACTCAACGTTGGGCTCATGCGCTTCAACACATCATTAAAGTTGTCGCGGTCAATTTGGATAAAACGGCGATCTTTTAATGGCTTTAGTGCCTCTTTATTGTGGCCGGAAAAATCACCGACAACACCAACAACAAAAGGGAGCTCTTTTTTGACCACTGCACCTTCAGTTTCGACATCATAGGTAATGTGGACGCGAGGCTTCCTTACTCTTTTCAACTTATCATGGATACTCATCGAGAACTCCTTTCAGATTATTCTAGGTTTCGCTATCTTCGACTTTGATGCCTGACAACTTGAAGTAACCTGTGCGTGCATCATTGTCAGATATCAGTTCGTTAAGTAGTTCCGGCAGTGTTAATTCACTCCAGCGGATTACTTGCTCTATGGTGTAAGACATGGGCGAATGAGGCTCTGTCTTACGAAAAAAATCGGATATTTTTTGCAGCTGTTTTATGGCGTCTTGGCGTGAGTTAATGCTCGCCTGAATAACGTCTTTGCTGCCGCTAGAAGTGCTCTGTTCTTCGCTATCGGCTGCGTCGCCATCGCTTGCTTGCTCATCATCAGCCGGTTCATCGACAGCATTTGCGGCTTCGATACGATCTCCAGCCAGGTGCTTGATAGCAGCTCTACATTGTTCGAGAGTCTTAGTGATGTAGCTGGTAGGTTGGGGCGAACCTACTTTCTCGTCCATGGCCTCACTTAGGTGCGTGAAAGCCTGTAAACAGTCATCAATCTCTTTATCAAGAGCAACAAAGTACTCGGTTGGAGTTTCTTTGACGGCGGTCGTGATTTGCTCTAGCGATACCGCACCTTCTTCAACTCGGCGCTCTCGCTTTTCTTCATCTAGACGCTCTAAATCAACAGCACGCTCATATTCCCATAACGAGAATGGACCTTGAGATACTCCTTCGGTCATGGCGATGCTCTTCAATGGGATGATGAGTGCGCCTTCACTGTCAATACCATTGAGACCGACAATCGGTGCTACACGCTCTTCAATGTCATCTTCATCAGGGGTGGGGTAGAGGGTATCCCAATATAATTCGATCAGCTGTGCGGCAAGTTCAAAGCCATGACTTAAACCGGCAAAACCATGTAAGCGACAAAGCCCTTCTATGTACCAAGCGACTAGCTCTAAGTCCTTACACTGTTGTGAAAGGACGTCGGGGATTTGTTCAAGTAAGGGTCGCCAATCTCGCGCAACAGCGATAATACTTTCATCGTCAATGAGGGCATTGCGCTCATTCGCGCGCAGCGTGTTACGTAAGTCTTTTAACGTGTAGTACGTTGACGTTGGCGATACATCCTCACGCGGGTCTACCCCGGTCGGCTGCTCGTCGCTGATAGCGTTAACAAGTGGTGATAAATCGAAAAGATCGGTCCCTGACATATACGCTCAAAATCCCTTGATTGCTTAACTTAGTTGCGTCTTATGCATGATAAATAATAAGTGTGCCTAAAACAAGGTTATATAGTATAAATGTGATTATTTATCTTTTGGCAATAGTTAAATATTAGAAGAGCGGTACGGTTTTGTCACCCTGATCGCACTGATTCGTCTCTTGTACATGATTTTCATTATTTTTCACTAAAATGCAGGTGACATTATCTTTCGCTCCTCGCACCAGCGCAGAGTGCATAAGTGCCATGCCGGCATCAATAATATTCAGTGGGGATAATGAACTCTCTATTTCGAGATCAGAGACTTCTCCAGTGAGCCCGTCACTACAGAGTAAGAATACATCTTTATCTTGTAACTTGCCTTGCATAACCTCTGGCTGTACTTCGGGGGCTACACCTACAGCGCGAGTAATAACATTCGACAGTGGGTGGACGGCAGCCTGTTCTTCGGTAATAACACCTTCATCGACTAGCTCATTCACTTGGCTGTGGTCACGTGTTTGCTGCTCGAGTCGGTCGCGACGCAATAGGTAGCCGCGACTATCGCCCACCCATACGAAGTAATAGCTTTGTTCGTGAAGAAATAGCACCACCGCTGTCGAGCCCATGGTTTTACCGTCCATATTTTCTTGGCTGTGCTGGTACAACTGAGTATTGGCATCCTCTAATGCCGCGATGATGACGTTACAATTGACGTTGCCACTACCCACACTATCGAGGTGGCGCTTTAACACATCAACAACCAGCTGACTGGCATAATCGCCAGCGGCGTGGCCGCCCATACCGTCGGCGACGACCCAAACATTGTGCTGTGGAAGCTCAACTAACGCATCCTCATTTATCTCTCGCACTACACCACGGTGGCTCTGCGCGTAACTGGTAATACTCATGCAGTTTCCCTGTCTAATTTTTGACTATGGTTCCAATCCCAGTGCTGCCATCGTCCATCAAGCATGGCGGAAAATTGGCTTATCGCCGGTAATCCGGGCGTAACCAGCAAGCAAGGCTCAACCAAGCAGGAACCATGTGTCCACCATAGACAATAGTTCGCATACCGTGAGCTCAGTAAATTGTGTAATAAGGTGTTAGCGTCCGCACTGGGAGCCAGCATGACGCTTAACGACTCTTTGCTAGGATCGCCAGAGCGCGTCAGCAAAAGCTCTTCAATGTCTGCTTTAGGTTGCTGATATTGCTCATTAACTGATTTAAACCAACTGGGCAAATCAACCGAATCCTCTAGCACATTGAGCACCGCATCTTCGTACTCTTGCGTTGCAAAGTCATTGTTGTAACAATCCAGCGGCTTACTATTGGTAATGGCAGCGACGGTAAACGGGAAGTGACGCCCAACCGCATCAACACTGGGAATAAACGAGCCACACATGGCATTAGCGCCACAGGCACCACTTGATAAGGCAAAGTGCCACACTGGGGAGGTGAGGTAACGCTCAGTCCACATATCACCAAGCTGCTCTTTACTTACCGCCACCACTGATTGTAACCACTCGTTCCAAGGTACCTGAAAACTACGCTCAAGTTGATGCGCAATAAAGTCCCCACGGGAGGGGACCTTTCCGCAATAGCCCATATTTACAGCTTGGTCGGACATCTGAAACTCTCTATGTTGGCACTCCAAAATGGGTGAATGGTGCTACTAGGTAGCAGTTGCACTTTAGCTTCGTTACCGCTTAAAGCGATATGTAACTGATGATCATCCTTAGTTTCTGGACGTTTCTGGCTCATATCGTCAAGCATTCTGAACAGTGACCATTCACCCGAGTAGGTGGTATTCGTTGAGCGCCCGCCCTCTGGTGGCGTAAACACGATGCGTGTTTCACTTTCTGCACTGTCCCCTGGCCAGGTCATATTGACTACACGCAGCGGCCCATGACGATAGTTAAGCGCTTGCCCGTCTATTTCTAAACGGAAGTTACTGACCTTTTTGTCCAGTGAGATAGGTTTCAACCCGAACTGTAGGCTGGGCTTATCACTGCCTCCGCTGAAAAATGCTTGGCGAATTTTCGAGGCCTGCTCAAACATCGCTAGGCTGCGTTGACTAACACCGATATCACGCTCAAAGCGCCACGGAGAGGTACTGGTATCAACATTAGCCGCGAGGTAGCGCTTGAAGAATTTATCCAATGTACCATCTGGGCCGAAGAAGCGGCTGAAATCACGCATCCGTACTTCTTGCGAAGAAATAGGGTTAAACGGATAGCGATCGGCAATGGCAACTCGGTACTCACGAACCACTTGCGAGCGCCAAATCTCATTTAAGTGCTGATTAGCGCTTGCCTTGGTAATGCGATCGGCATTGTGAGTCATGCCTTCTAGCCAGTTATCAAACGGGTAGGGCAGAGAGCGGCTTTGTGAGCGCAATGTCGCAATAAATTTCGGGTCGGTATTACTGGCGACCTTAGTTTTAAAGCTTAGCTTTTGCTGATCGCCATTGGCGAGCTTATCAAGATAGCGATTAAGGCTACGCAAGTTGGTTTGGATATCTTCTAGCGAATCCGGGTCAACCTCGAGGATTTTTGTAAAGGCTTGTTCCACTTCAGCCCCAGGGAGTTGCATCTCGATATCTGGCATTTCATTGGGCAGTAAGCGCTTTAATCGCGATGTCTTGCTTTGCATTGCCACATCGGCGGCATTAGCCGCTACAGCCGCAGCTGCTTTTTGGTTTTTTGACACCGGCATCTTGGTGAGCGCGACATTTTTTTGCACGGCAGCAAGAATATTCTTAATGGGTGCTTCTGGACCAGAAAGTATTTCTGTAACGCGCACACCTTCTTCTGTGGTGCTGTAAGGGCGCAGCGTTAAGTCATCTAAAAACTCTTCCCAGTAGTAGATATAGTCGCGGAAATAACGATACTCTAAGTCTTTCTCTATACGTGCTTTGGCATCGTCACCGACTTCACTGAGATTATCACCATACACCCAACTATCATGCAGTAAGTTGCTCAATAGTTTCTTTTTCTCAATGTTAAAAATGCCATGGAAACCACTGTGGGTATAGAGCCCCGGAATCCCTGTATTTATGTCGCGACCACTTTTAAAGCTAAACGCATACATACTGTTGTAGCTGATCACATCACTGAGTTTGAAGTCGGCCACGCTAGAGTCGATAAAGTCGGTCTTTAAGCGTTGGTAGGCGCGATCAACCAAGGGGAGTTTAGTCAGCTCTACACGGGCATTTTTAACCGCAGCAAGGTCTTGGTCGACACCTTCAAAGCCTTCAGCTAAGAGCGTTGCGATATGAGAGTTAAGAGCTTGTCGGTCGGCAATATATGCATCACCTGGCATCTCGCGTTCAATGTACGCGGCGAACCAAGCCTGAATATCCTCGGCCTTAAAGCGTTCTGGCATATACAGCATAAGATAAGCGCGTAAGGTCTCATACAGATACCCTAAGTGTTCTTTGTGCTCACTCATCTCTGTGGTCATCGCTTCGCCCATATAAGGCGCGAGGTGTGCGAATAGTGCCCGTTTATAGGCTTCAACCGATGGTTGTTTCAGATCGCTGCCTTTGTCATAGCCTACGGCTGATGGGTCTGCAAGCGGAATATGGTCGCTATATCCTGCAGGCAGATCACGCAGGCGGTTTAGCGCTTTTGTGAGAGTGAGTAAATCGGTTTGTCCGTTTAGCCCGCCAGCCGTGAGCAGCTGGTACTCATCAATAGCGCCTTGCGTTGACTTGATGAGTTCTTTGTTCCAAGAGTAGCTAAGATACCAGCTAATACTCAGCGCTAAAGTGGCACAAGCAGCGGTGGATATTGCACCAATACGCATCCACTTGTTCTGTTTATCGTGGTGGCGGTTAGTTGAGGCTAAGTTTTGCTCCGGAAAGACCACTTCCTCTAATAGTCGCTTAATGAAGAAGGCACGGCTACTTTCACCGCCTGTGTTAGCACTGTAACCTTTCTTGTGGGCCAATAAATCTTCCGGTACACCTTCTTGTGTCGCACTGGTTAGGTAAACGCCCCGTAAAATAGGCAGCTGCTCGTAGGCGTTAGGGGTAAAAATTTCCTTTAGGAAGGTGTCGGCGATGCCTTGCAGTACACGCAATTGACGAGGAAACTCAAAAATAATGCCACGACGTTTCGGGTCGCGCTCATGCATCAAGCGTTGGTTGAGCTTGGCTGCAAGGTTAGAAATAAGCGCATGGAATTCCCGGTTAAAGTGATTCACCGGTGCTTGTTCATTATCCGCCGTATTCAATTCAAAAGTGACACCTAGAACTTGTTCTGCTTCTTCTTCAGTTAAATACTCAAAGTATTCATTAAAGCCAGCAATCAAATCAGCTTTTGACAAAATAACGTATACAGGGAACGACATACCAAGCTGGTTTTGCAGTTCCTGCAAACGCTGTTTAATGGCGCGGGCGTGAAGATTTCGTTCGGTCTTAGTCTGGTGCATTAATTCGCTAATGCCCATGGAAATAACTACGCCGTTGATGGGGCGTAATGGTCTGTTTTTACGCAATAACCCTAAAAAACCTTGCCATGCACGAGCATCATGTCGGGCATGACTATCTTGTGTGGTATAGCGTCCAGCGGTATCAATGAGCACGGCTTTATTGGTGAACCACCAATCACAGTTGCGAGTACCGCCAACCCCTTGGATCATGTCGATACCCATGGATTCACGCAGTGGGTAATCAAGGCCTGAGTTGTTAATAGCAGTGGTTTTACCTGAACCCGGTGGACCAATCATAATATACCAAGGCAGCTGGTATACATTTTGGTTTTTGTATAGCTTTGCGGTTTTCAGCGTATCAATGGCATCACTCATACGCTTTTTCAGTGTGTCGATTTCCTCGTTCACATCACTGTTGGCGTCGGCATCTCCATCAATGAGCTCATTGGCCATTTGTTCATTGCGTTTGTTCTGTTTGACTCGTTTCGACCAAGTCACTAGCAACCACACGACGACAATGGATAAAATTAACACTAACCGCCATGCTGCTGAAGCCAAAGGAACGGCACCGGCGATGGCAATGAGTGGGCCGCCAAACCATATCAATAAGGCAAGCGCTAAAAAGCCCAAAGTTGTTACTACAACTCGAGATTTAAGTTTGTACGAGAGCAGCCTCGCTTTTTCTTTGATAGACATAATCTCTTCCTTGAAATTTAAAACAGCAGATCAATTTCAATACGGCGGTTTTTGGCTCGCTGTGCGGCGGTATCATTACTTTCAACTGGTTCCGCTTCGCCACGCCCCTCTGGCCATAAGCGGCCACTTAACGACGCATTTTGCGCCATTGCGTTGGCAACTTGCGTTGCTCGCGCCAATGATAAGTGCCAATTAGAGGGATATTCAGGCGTTGAAATCGGCGTGTTGTCGGTATGGCCGGTGATCAGCACTTTACCTTGTGTGCCTTCAAGGGCACGGGCAATTTTAGCAATAATCGGCTTCATATCAGCACGAACAATATTACTGCCGGAATCAAACAGCGACTCACTGGATATACGAATACGTACACGGTCAGATTGTGACGTAACACTGAGCACGCCACGTTGAATTTCTGTCTGCAACAACTGGTTCAGCACACTGGCTTCCATGCTATCACCAGTGGTTTGTTCGCCTAATTGATAGGGAACTAAGGCATCAAGCTCTGTGAAAACATTATCGGAGTAACGATTCAGTTGGTACGAAAAAAGGGTGTAAACCACCAGGGCGAGGGCAGCAAATAAGGTTAATATAACCCAGAGTGGAAATTGCTGGCGTAGCTCTAGGCCGTTAGCAATGCGTTTGCGCCAATTAATCGATAATTGGCTTGAACCAGTGCCACGGATCAGGCTTATCTCGCGATACAACTTATCACGGTAATCATCGACCGCAGATTGTCCCTGTGCACTGACACGATACTTGCCTTGGAACCCAAGATTCAAACAATAATATTGTAGTTCGAGTAGGTCGATATTATGACTCGACTGGCGCAGTGCCTCATCAAGTAAAGTGAAGAAGTACTCACCACCAAAGGTTTCTTTATGAAAGATGGATAGGAGACTTTCATTCACCCACACACTTTCGCTGCCCCACGGCGTATTGAGCACGGTCTCATCCAACAGCGCGCATACGCAATATCGTGCAGACTCAATAAGCTGGCTATCGAGGTGCTCGTTACGCAAAGACTGTTCAAAATTCTTAACAGCATCAATGCTTTGTTGTTTAAGCTTATCGACATCATCGCAATGACTCATGCGATTGATTGCCACTGTCAGCGAAAAAATATCAGCACCGTAATCGACTAGCTTGGACTGAAAAATAGGTGCGTTCCCTTGCACTCGAGCAACAGGCTTTGACTGGTTCACATTGACTACAGTTTTATCCCCGCTAGAGGTGTCTGCACTAGCCGCTGCGCCAGAAGCACCAGCACCTGCAGGAGCTGGCTCGCCATTATTTTGTGCCAGTCCTCTTCTTCCTGGACGGGGCTTTAAAATCGTCTTGTCCATGATGATTGTATCCTGTTGGTTAGTTATCCCTTAACGGCCCAAAGTGCCACTTGTAGTTCGGGGTAGTTGCCAGAAATATGCAGTGCAATACCACCACTACTGCTTAACTTAAGCCAGTGCTCATTACCTTTTTCCAGCTGGAAGTAATGGTAGCCAGCATGGTAGGGCACCTGCCTAGGTGCGACAGGCAAGGTCGCAAGAGTAATTCCTGGGATTTGGTTATTCACTAAGTCGCGGATTGTCTCGACGCTACCTATTTTCGTCTGTGCGGGTAGGCGCTGACGCACTTCTTCGTTAGGTAGGTTCGCTTTTACAGCCAGTATAAAGTGAGCATTATCAAGCAATGACTTATCATTAATTGCGCCAAAATAAATACCAAACTTGCTTTTCTCAAGGGGTATTTCCAGTGCAGTTTGTTCAAGTACTTGGCTCAGCGTTTGGTTGATTAATACCATTAAATTGCCAAACACAGCAGTCAGCTCACTGTGGTTGTAATGGGGCAGCTCGGGAACTCGTTTATCACGGGTACTGAAGGTACTGAGCTCACCGACTAATTCAATCACCCGGTTATAAAGCATAAATGGATGTAACATATCCATATTTTCAAAGTTACTAAACACCGGTTGGTACTTGTTTAGCACTTGCAGCATCATAAAGTCAGCCACCGAAGTGGAACCTGCTTGCCCTTGAGTTAACCGCGCAGAAAGCGCTTCCGCACGCTGCTTAATCATGCCATGAATTTCGCGTACCACGCTGGTTAATGGCGCAACCGCTTTGGCATTCAAGGTAGGAGCAATAAACTTGCTATCAAGTTTAATGTTGCCCTCGTCGGATACTTCGATTACCCGTGCGATAGGCAAACAAATATAACCAGCTCGGTCATCGTTATGGCGTTTAAGTTGGCTGTGCAGTGCGGCAATTTGCACTGATTCCTGAGCATCGCTGCCTAAGCTTACATCGGCACAGGTGTGGTCAGCAAAACGGTATCGGGTGATCATACCGTCACCATCAGCGCTGATATTTGTGCCATTGGTTTTATCACTGGCAATCGCCAAATAGATAACTTCGTCCCGTACTTCGCTGGTTAACGACAGTGCTTGTGGTAGCGGGTCGATCGTAGGCATATCAACGGCGGTGCCATCAGCTAGGGTGGCGGTCAGTTTGCTTAAACGAACTTGCCCTAAAGGTAGCAAGGATTGGTCTATTTCCAACGACACAGTCCCCCACGGGTAGTGGTGGACATGCTGGCTGCTGTGGTTGATCGCACGACGAATGCTGCGCTCAGCTTGCTGAAAATGTTGGGGACGTAAGAACATCCCCTCGGTCCATGCGATTGCGCTGTGGTCGCTCATGTAAATTCCCTCTTAGTGCTGTTTAGTCTTTGGCGTAAACAGCAATTTCCTCAACATTAACAGTTACATCATCATAGCCAGTTGGATCGGCCGCTAACACTGCACGCCAACGAGCTTGGTCAATATCGCGATAGGCTACAACAAAGCCGACATAGCGCGTATTTCTATCTAGCGACATCGGGTACTCAAGTTTGCTTCCAGGTTGCAGCTCTAACTCGTCCTTTTTTAACAGATCAGGGCCCAACACCGACTCAGGATCTTCATAAAGGGTGAAGAAATCTTGATTATCAAATACTGTCCGTGAACTCAGCTCAAAGATTTTAACCACAACAGGTGAAGGACGTTGATTAATATCTGGGTTGATATCAGCCGCGACATTAAAGGTGACGTCGGTGGAGGGCGGTACTATCTTATTCACCGCAGTACACGCACTCAGTGCTAAGGTAAAAATTACGACCAATACGGACAATAATTTGTTGTTCATGTTGTTTCCTCTAGGATAACTAATCTAAAGCGTTTTTAATTTACTATCGTAAGCTTTAACAAAATCATCAGCGAGCGCGCCACTGCCTTTGCGCTCAATTTCACTTTCCATGTCTTGGTGCATAGCGCTAAATAAACGCCAGCTTTTCGCTTCTAATTGATAGGGTAAAACCTTTTTCAGACCGCCTTGTTCGTTTGCTTGGCTTTTCAGGCGATCTGGTGAAAGTGTATCGAGTAATCCTTCAATGGCCCCCACGGTCCCGGCCATCATTGCCGTATCGTGGTCGCGAGTGTCTTTAAACGCCTCGGCAATAGCTTGCTCAGCATTTAAAAAGCTGGCGCTATTTCGGGTGTATAAGTTCTGGATTACATCTTCTAAAGTTGCTGAAAACTTCAGTGGATTATTTTGTTGTGCTTGGAACATAGTGTGATTCAAGCGCAGTTGTTGTTTCACCGAGGAGCGTTGTCTAAGTGATTCAACTAAGCCCAACAATAGAAGTCGTAAACTCTCCCCCATCTGTTGCCACGTTTGTGCGTTGTTTAATTCATTCGCAAGCTGCGCGTCAACTTGCAAACCTTGCAAAAAAGCAGCTGCCAATTCACCTTGCCCTGCAGCTGCTGGAGCTGGCTGCGGCGTAGCCGAAGCTTGTGGTGCAGCTTGCTGTGGCGCCTTTGGCTCTGGGGTCGGAGCGATGCTATGTTGCGTTTGCGCTGTTGGTGCCGGCGTAGGAGCAGGAGCTGGTTGTGGCTCTGGCTGAGGCGCAGGCTGACTTGCAGGGGACGCGCTCTCAGGTTGGCCGAATGCTAAGTCCAACCCCCAGTCTTCGGGAATGGTTTCGGCTGCGGATTGAGAGCCGGTTGCTGGGGCGCTCGCTGGTGTTTCTAGACCGGGCATCTGGAAAGATTGGTCAAGTTCGTTTGCGGATTGCATCTGCGTTGCAAACAAATCATCGTTATTCGTGCTCGAAGCAGGTGCAGCTTGCTGCGCAGGTATACTCGGCTGCGATGGTTGAGCTACTGGTGCGTTTTGTGCGGCGACGGCGCTTTGCGCCAGTTTAAATTCGATTTCATAATCGCCAATACTGAGCACATCACCGTCTTGCAATGCTTGTTGATTGCCTTTGCCTACAGGAGTCACACTGTGGTTAACAAATAGGCCGTTTGTTGATAAATCATGAACAACGAAGTTCGACCCAGAGCGCTCAATACGGCCATGGGTGCTGGAAATTATTTTCTCAGGATCTGGCAAGTGCCAGTCGCACTCCTGTGAACGACCAAATACCAAGCTATCTTGGGTAGTCTTTGATGTTTCTATTTCAGGGGATAGGCGGTGGTAGCTGATAACGTTAAAGGTCGCTTCCATTTGCTTTACTCTATTCCATAAGACGACGTTAATAGCTCACGAGGATAAATATTAAGTTAGATTTTGTCAATAAAAGTGACGGTATCTAATAGCGCTACATTTACTCCGGTGTGGCATAAGTTCAAGTAACCATTGTAGTGGTCTTAAGAGATTGTGGTGGTTTTTGCAATTATACTGATGGTTATACTATTGAACCGTATAAAAGGTCATTTAAACCGCAATCTGTTATAGCCTTTTATTTAATAATCTAATATATTAACGCTCAGTGAATGGATGAACGCATTAAAGGACAGCCAATATGGATGACAAGCCGCAAAATGCAAGCGAGCAAGATAAAACGCAAATCGCTGGTATCGCAAACTCAGGTAACGCCCCACAAAAGAATGCTCAAAGTGCCAACCTTCAGGGTTTGAAATTAGGTGCACGGTATCTGCTGGAGGAACTTGTCGGCCAAGGTGGTATGAGTGATATCTACCGCGCCAAAGACCTACACCTCTCAACCAGTGATGGCGAACATCACGTCGTTATTAAAGTGTTACAATCTCAGTTTGCAGAATCAGAGCAAGCATTGGCGCTGTTGAAAAAAGAAGCCCAGCGCTGTCAGCAATTATCGCATCCAAATATTGTCCGCGTTTATGATTGTGCAAGCGTGGCCGGGATTCACTACATCGTTATGGAGTGGATTGAGGGCGAGACACTTGAGCAAATTATCAAGCGTTCACGGCCAACGGGCATGAAATTTGCCAACGCCAAACCCATTCTCACGCAAATGATTGATGCGCTAATTTATGCGCACGCCCACGGTGTTGTGCACACCGACCTGAAGCCTTCCAATGTTATGGTCACCAGCCAAGGTGACGTAAAAATTCTAGATTTTGGTGTTGCTCGCGCCCATCGCGGCGATGATATTTACGCTTATCAAGGCGCTCAGGCAGAAGATGGTGTTGCCGGGTACACTCCAGCTTACGCCAGCGCATCGCAATTAGATGGCCAAGAGCCGACACCGCAAGATGATATTTTTTCGTTCGCGTGTATCGCCTATGAACTTATCTCGAGTAACCACCCTTATGACCGGGTTGCCGCCAATGAGGTGCCAGCGACTTATACTCTGAAAAAGCCAGCGTCGATGCCGATGCTACGTTGGGGCGCGCTGAAAAAAGCATTATCAATTTCGCAGCCAGGGTTTAAGAGCTTTAGCGAACTCAAGTCGAAATTATTGACAGTTAACCACATGCCGGCAGTGGCTGCGGTGGCAACTGTGGCTGTAGTTGCAGGGTTAGGGTTTACTTATCATACCCAAGCGCAAAGTGATTACGCTTTGTTGCAAGCTAAATACGACAATGCTGTTGCCAAAAATGAGCAACTTAACCAGTGGATGGGATGGGGGCCAAGTAACCTATTCAGTAAATTAGGTGAAATTCCGCCACAGTACCAAGTACTAAAACAAGGCTTGGTGGTTAAAAACCAGCCCCAGTTACTGGCACAGTTGGAGCAACAAGCGAAGTTAGCAGGCCAGAATAAAGAGCAAGAATACAAGAACTTCACTGCAATTATTAACGTGTACGATCAAGCCAAACCTCGTTTCCCTGACTCACTAGCGTTGGCTGAACTTATTCAAGATACGCGAACAGAGCAGCAATCGGTGCTCGATGGTGTGGTTGAAAAAATTGACTTGTTATTGAGTCAAGGACGTCTAACCGAGGGCGGTGACAACTCTTTGGTTAAGCTTTCTGAAGATCTAGCCTTCATTGCCCCTGAATTTGATTATCAACCGATGGAAGCTGGGGTCACTTTATACCTTGAGCAATACCAAGCAGCCGTTGAAGCAGACGACGTTGCGACTTTAGATACCTTAGCCGAAGTCGGTGAGGCCGTATTTGCGCAAAATCAGCAGATTGCGCAATTATTGCAACAAGGTGAAGCGAAACGCGAAGCCATGACGGTGCTAGCACAGTACTTCAATAAACGTGAGAGTAACCCGGATACACCGTATCCTTACGAGGCTGCCACGGCGTATTACCAAGATCAGTTTGATGCTTGGGAAGTATCTATTACTAATATGGATGACCATAAAGAGCTAATTGCTCTGGAAGAAGAAGTGAACACGTTGGCAGAAAAAGTGCCAGAAGATTTTCAGCCCATGGTAAAACTGAAGAAATCGCTCGCTTCTGCATATTTGTCGAAAGCGCATGCATTAATGCAAAAGCGCATGTATCGTACAGCGCAGAAGCTAATAGAGCGAAGTGACTCGATTAACAAGTCACTCTCAGCTTACTTATAGGCGACGACCTTCTCCTGCATAACGGCCGGCGAGGATCTTTTCATAGATGTCGTCGGCCTTTTGCTTTGCCCGTTCAATTTCTTCAGGCTGCAATTTTTTCTCGTCGAGTTTGCGGCTGGTACTGGCATCGTCATTGCCATTGTATTCCGCGATGGTGTTCCAGATATAAGACTTTTCGATACTTTTAGCTACACCTAGGCCTTCGTAGTACATTAGCGCAAGGTTAAACTGAGCCAAGGTATAATTTTGCGCTGCCGCTTTACGATACCAATCGATTGCGCTTTGGTAATCTTTAATAACGCCTTCGCCATTGGTGTACATAACGCCAAGGTTAAATTGCGCAGCAGCCAGCCCTTTTTCGGCAGCCCCTTTGAATAAACTGACCGCTCGTTGCAAGTCTAGCTTTACTCCTCGGCCTTCTTGGTACATGACCGCCAAGGAAAACATCGCGTCTGCATAGTCTTTATCCACGGCCTGCTGATATAGCTGAGCAGCCTTACGTTGATTCTTCGCTACACCGTGGCCGCTTTCGTACATTTGTGCCAGTTGATAGATTCCAGGGGCATAGCCCATGTCTGCTAAATATTGAAACTCGCTGAGGGCGGTTTCAAAATCTCCCACATTGGCCGCAGCAATGCCTTCTTCTAACCCCGCATGTGCTGCGGGCGCGAGTGCAAGTGCACTGCTCAGTGTCAGTGCGCATAGTGTGTATCGCAACATCTGTGTTCTCCGCGTATGGCTCGTATCTTTATGATTCTAGCCTGTTTATTGGTATGGGTCCAAAGCTTAGCCATAAAAAAACCCAAGCAAGGCTTGGGTTTTTGGGGTCATATCTACCGTCACCGATATGAGCAATGTAGCAAGTAAAGTTTTCATCGCATTGAGTGCGTATGAACAAGACCAAGAGAAAGCAAAAGACTCCGTTTCGTCTTGTTGATAATGATTATTACTAGCATAGCTTAATGTGTCAAGTGCAAATAGGAATTATTATCAAATTAGTTTTTCTCCTTTTCTTAGCCTTTCAAAGCGAGGCACTTCCATGCTACAAAAGATAAAAATAAAGACACAGGAGTGAGGATATGAGTGATCAATACGCAGCACTACGCAGTAATGTGGGTTTATTAGGGCAGATGCTAGGACAAACCATTGCCCAGGCATTGGGTGATTCGGCTTTGGCCAAAGTTGAATCAATTCGTCAGTTGGCAAAAACTTCTCGCGGTGGCGATGAGCAGGCGCGTGAGGCGCTGATCAGCGAGTTACAATCCCTAAGCGACGATGAGTTACTGCTTGTTGTGCGCGCGTTCAACCAATTCCTCAACCTCGCTAACGTTGCTGAGCAGTACCATACTGTGTCGCGCTCGGGTAACCAGGGTTTTTGCGAACTTGACCCATTAAAGCAGACTTTGCTGCGCCTCAAGCAAAGCCATGTGCAAGAGCACACCATCAAAGAGGCAATCGCACGACTAGATATCAACTTGGTATTAACTGCGCACCCAACGGAAGTGACACGACGCACACTGATTAACAAACATGTGCAATTAAGTGATTGCTTAAACCTGTTAGAGCTGGGCGACTTGCTGCCGCAGGAACAACAAAAACTCCACGCGCGCATGCGCCAACTAATAGCTCAGGCGTGGCATACCGATGAAATTCGTCAACAACGGCCAACGCCTTTGGATGAGGCGAAGTGGGGTTACGCGGTCATTGAAAATAGCCTGTGGCAAGCGGTGCCAGAATATGTGCGTGAGCTCGATGACACACTGACTCAAGAGTTGGGTGTTGGTTTAGCAAGTGATGCTAAGCCGGTGCGTTTTACCTCATGGATGGGCGGCGACCGCGATGGCAACCCTTTTGTAACGTCGAGTGTGACACAGAGCGTACTCGACCATGGCCGGTGGATGGCATTGGACTTGTATATTAAAGACATCAACCTGCTGATCAGTGAATTATCGATGTTCGCCTGCGATGATGCTTTAGCTAAACAGGCTGAAGGAGCCCATGAACCCTATCGTGCCGTATTAAAGCAACTACGTGAAAAGCTGACACTCACTCACGAGTATCTCGAGGCCAAAATAACCGGGCAGTCGTCACGCGGCGAAAACATCATCACGGATATCACCCAGATAACGGATGTGTTAAAGGCCTGTGAGCGCTCGTTAAATGCCAATAATATGGCCATCATCGCCCAGGGGCAGCTGCGCGATACGCTGATCCGCTGTCGGTGTTTTGATTTGCAGCTCTCGCAATTGGATATCCGCCAAGACAGCGATAGACACGCACAGGTGCTTGGTGAGCTGACCGAGTACCTAGGCCTAGGTGATTACTGCCAGTGGGATGAGCAAGGCAAACAAGAGTTTCTCAAAGCAGAGTTGGCCAGCAAGCGGCCGTTATTACCTCGCAATTGGCAACCAAGCGAACAAAGCCTAGAGGTTCTCGACACCTTTAAAGTGATCGCCCAAAATCGCGCCGAAAACTTTGGCATTTACATTATTTCCATGGCTCGTCAGGCATCAGATGTGCTGGCGGTTAAGTTATTACTTCAAGAAGCAGGCTGTCAGTTTAACATGCCGGTTGCACCTTTGTTTGAAACTCTGGATGACCTCAACCGTGCGCCTGAAGTGATGCAGGCTTTATATAGCGATGATGTGTATCGCCAACATCTAGGCACTCATCAGTATGTGATGATTGGCTATTCAGATTCAGCCAAAGATGCAGGGATGATGGCCGCAGGCTGGGCACAATATAGCGCTATGGAGTCCTTGGTGCAGCTTAGTGAGGAGCAGGGCGTTGAACTCGTGCTGTTTCACGGGCGCGGCGGTACTGTTGGTAGGGGAGGAGCCCCAGCTGCGCAAGCGTTGCGCTCGCAACCGCCAGGGAGTTTGAAAAATGGCCTGCGCGTGACTGAGCAAGGTGAGATGATCCGCTTCAAGTTCGGACTGGCGAGTGTCGCAAAGCAAAGTCTGCATTTATATGCCAGCGCAGTACTCGAGGGGAACCTGCTGCCACCTCCAGAGCCTGAGCCTAAGTGGCGTGACGTTATGGCCAAAATTAGCGACGCATCGTGCCAGCATTATCGTGCGACTGTGCGCGAGAACCCTGAATTTGTACCTTACTTTCGCAGTGCCACACCAGAGCAAGAGTTGGGTAAGTTGCCATTGGGATCGCGGCCTTCTAAGCGCAACCCTAATGGTGGGGTGGAAAGCTTAAGGGCCATTCCATGGATCTTTGCTTGGTCGCAAAACCGTCTGATGCTGCCTGCTTGGTTGGGGGCTTATCAAGGTTTAGGAGCGGCAATTAGTGAATACGGTGAACATACATTGCAACTGATGAGTCAGCAGTGGCCGTTCTTTCGCACCCGATTAGAAATGTTGGAAATGGTATTCTGTAAGGCGGATAGTTGGCTTAGTGCGCATTATGATCAGCACTTAGTGGCGCCGCAGTTACAGCACTTTGGCGAACGTTTACGTCAAGAGTTAGCGCAATCAGTGGCACTGATCAAAGAATTAAGCCCAGAGCACACTTTATTAGGGCATCAGCCTTGGGTGCGTGAGTCTATTGCATTGCGCAACCCCTACACAGATCCGCTTAATGTCCTGCAGGTAGAGCTATTGAAACGAGCCCGCACTAATAGCTCGCAGGCATTAGATAAAGCCTTAATGGTCACCATGGCTGGGATCGCAGCGGGTATGCGCAATACCGGTTAATTAGGTGTGAGGCGGTGTATCAGCCGCCTCGCATCTGAACCTCGCCATTGTGGTAAGTGGCCATCATTCACACCCAATAAAATGCGATGAGCGATCATCAAAGAGGCTACTTGCCTTGTGTAAATAACGCGGTTGCTCATCAGAGCGGAAATAGGCCAAGAGTGTAAAATAAGGCTCGTTATATACACCAGTTTTTGGCTCGAATAAGTAGAAACTAAAGTTAACCCTATCAAAGTGTTGAAGTTCGATATTTATATATCGTGCCATTTTAGGCTCGGATATCTCAATGCTCGTTTTTAACAAACCAATACTGCTTAGACATTACCAATCCACTCTGGTAACTTTATGAAATTACTTATAAATATAAAGTGTGCGACTAACTTTTTGTTGTTTGCATTTTGGCTTAACCCGAAATGCACGCTAATAAGCTGTTAGATTTCAAAGATGATGTTCTCCAACGATTCACCGTTTCTAAATATTCCACAAGCCCTAGATGCAAGGCAGGCGCTGTATATCGATGGTTTGAGGCACGCCGCGCAAATAGCAGATTTGGCGTACCGACGATTGTGTTCAGGGCTCACCGAGCATGTGCTTTCATACAGCAGAAATGAAACGCCTAGGGAATTTACATACCTGTATTTGGACGCTTGGGCATTTATCGACGCGACGGATAGGTTCAGAAGCCTTTGGAAAATGCAGCCTGGCACAAAATCGATGCCTGCTCAGTATTCACCGGCTAGAGTGCAGGAAAAGCTTGAGGGAATTCGGCAACTGAGGAATGTTTCCGCCCATATCGCACAAAAAATAGATCAGATAGTGTCTTTAAAGTCCTCAGTTCTCGGATCGCTTAGCTGGGTGACTTCAGTTAGTCACACACCACTTGTAGTTAAAACTTGCTTTATCCGACCTGGGGTGATGCCAGCGACAGTATCAGATCAGCTGGCAATGCCAGCCGGCCGTGTTGACTTCGTCAACGACTCGGGATGGATAACTATGAATGCTGGTAAACATAGAGTCGTGCTCTCTGAGGCATATACTGTACTAATCGAGCTTGTGAATTATGCGGAGCAAGCACTCGCTGCTGCATTTTCTGCTCCTACGTTCGAAAAAAAGCGTCCTGCAGATATGCTCGGAATGGCCGAGCTTGATACGGGCAAGCACGACTGTTGAAATCTAACAATGTGGTCAACTGGACGCCAACTACGCTGCGCTCCGTTGGCGCCCATTACCACTGGCGTTAGGGTTACAGGAAATTTATGATTCAACTTGAAGTAAATGACAAATGGGAATTACTGGCGATTCACAAATTAATCTGTGCGGTTAAACGAAGCGATGATCCTGACCTGCCAGAGGCCTTGTTTAGTCCCTTTATTGCAAATGTCGCCGAACAGGTTGCAGCCAAACTCATTGATGCGGAAAAAAATGAAGGTGATTTAGTGGCTGCAGAAAACTGGGAAAAGTGTCTCGTTGTAAACCCTGAGTCCCCCTTAGTAGAAATGTTTAGAGAGCAAGTAGAGAGTGCAGATTGGTGGAGCCAACTAGACCTTGAAGGAAAGCAAAAACACATTTGGGCTTACTTTAGCCCTGGTAAGCCCACAAAAGAAGTAGTTGATGCACTAATTGCGATGTAACCCTAACAAACTGTTTAAAGTGGACAAAATCATGTTGGCTCGGTTCCGCTTCGCTTCACATTTTAGCCAACATAATTTTGCCCATTAACAGGGCGTTATATGCCTAAGGAATGTCATGCCCGCTAGAATGGAAGAAGCACTTAAAAAATTAATCAAATGTAAGTTTGATGCTTCGTTTATGTCCAATACAAAATGGCGAAAGGTATTTACTGTTCTTAGTGTTGTACCCTTGAAACAAGCGTTCTGGAAGTATGTCGATTTAGATTTTGAATTGCGCAGCTGCTTCGTCGACGAAAGTGATTTAATGGATAGGTTTATCGGTGATTGTGGGTTAGCAGGCGCTCCACTTGCTTACCGAAGAATTGAATGGGTCGAAATTCCAAGGGTTGGTGTAGATCCCTGTTATGAAAATATACCTCATATGAATTTTGAACAGGACGTAGATCGAGTTGTTTCAATACTTAAGTCAACTGGAGAGTTTGAACTTGAGCAAACTGAGCGTGGCATAAGAATATATGGCCACAAAAAAATCGGCATATAACAAACCAATTAAGTGCGGGACTGCTAAAGCTTGGCTCAGTTCCACTTCGCTACACAGTTTAGCCAAGCATTATCAGCCCCTTATTGGGGCGTTAGGTAGACATGGATAGTTCAGGCATATTCTTACATATTGGAAAAAGTATTCTAGCTCTCGCTTTAGCTATTTTCGTTATTTTTTGGTTTCCTAGTCCTGCTTTTGATGCCTGTTTCCCTGATAATAATTCTTACGTGTGTAGCCAATGGCCGGAGATATTCGCTGGATGTATGTTTGTCTTAGTTTCATACTTCGCAGGCCCTAAAAGTAAATATCACTATATCCCTGTTTTCACGCTTTTTGCATACATAGGTAGTGCGGAGCACATCAGGTTTGGTGGGCAACTTTTAGATGTCCTATATCAGATACCTTCCCAGTCATTTTACTACGGCGGCATCATAGCTTTAGTAGTAATAACTGGGGTAAAGTTTATAAAACGTAACTGGGTGCAAAGTGTACCTAACAAGCTAATAAATAAGGACTAAAAACAGTTTGCTGTTTTCGTTCCTCAAATTTTAGCAAACTATTTTTAGCCCATTATTAGGGCGTTATACAATTATAGAGGAAAGTATGAGTGCAACTTTTTATTTGTTAAAGCATGGAGATGCGCGGGTTCTTGAAGCCTATCGTATTGCTAATGCAATTTGGGATGAAATCTTCGTTAATTATCAAGGTGACCTTCGTTATCTTGCTGACGCTTTAAGCTCTAAACAACTTCAATTTGAATGGAGTTTAAAGGAGCTAGGTCTTAATCGCTGGAATGCTCAAGAAATAATGGTCTTTTCTGGTTTATCATATTACCTTGACAGTGACGACGATGCATATCGTAGTCTTGCCGTTAGCGTTGCTGAAGCGTTCGAAATGAGTTATTGCAGCATTGAGGTCAAGTCTCTAGCCAAAAGAGTAGCAGCAATGTTTTATCTTGAGAGGGGTTTCTATGGATAACTATCCTCAAGAGTACAGTATGGCTTCTTATATTCAATGGCATGACCGGAATGTAGAGCCAGGAAAGTCATTAAATGATGAACTAGATTTGTTGCTTTCAGAGTTAAAAGATAACAATAAAGACAGGTTGGGTAAGTTAGCTGACTTACTTTCTCGTATTCACTCATTTCATCTGTTAGCTAGTAAAATGAAGCGAGAAGATGTCTCTGACTGTGAAACACAAATCCAACTTCAAGATCGGTTGCTACAAAACTACGACTCCCTATTCAAAACAAAAGAATCAATCATTGATAAACTGTGGCGAAAGAACAAAGGAGTGAAACTTGAAGACTGCATTACGAGTCAGAATATAAAGCAAAGTCTGGGCGATTTGGTTCGAACATCTATTGTAACTTCTACATTTTCTTATGCAGAGAACTTAGCGTCATCGATTGGTCTTTGGAAAGACCTTGTCGCTGAACTACGCATAGATGAGAGTGATTACGCTGATATAGCGTCGATTGAAACACAGCAAGAAGCAAAGATGGATAATGGATACTTCGCCTACCATCTTGACGTCAAATACACCGATGGGCTGCGTGTAGAAGTGCAAATATACTCTAAGTTAAGTGAAGTTTGGCGTCATTTATCTCATAAACTTTACGAAAAAATTAGACTTGGAGAAGACGTCAACTGGGGGCATGGAGCTGCCGCATCAAGAATTGTGTCCTTAGGACATCTACTTCACTTAGCTGAGTGTGAAGTCCAGTATCTAAAAAATACGATCGAAAAATAATTGTATAACAAAGCATTTAAGAGTGATTCCCAACGCTTGGCATTTTTCATTCCATCGTTGGGTTTCGTGTTTACGGTGGTATGGCTAAGTGTTGTGGTAGCGTTGCTCACACCTTAATGCAGCGTTATATACCTAGGGGTAGTCTGAGTGAAATGGATGCATTGAGCAAGCTTCAAGAAAAAAATAAAATCCACTCTAAGCTTCAGCGTAATACTAGCTGGAACATTGTTTGGATGCTTTGTCTATTGAGCCCTTTGCTATTCAGCAATGGCTACGAATTTTATTTTTCATTTATACGAAATACCGAATTTGAGTCTATTCACCCAGCTATAGTTTTAGTCGGCTCGCTAGGTTTTGGTTTACCGTTAGCAGCTATGGGCGGCCTTATGCTTTTTAGGCGTATCATAAAATTGCTTTTGCTAATTGCTGCAGAGTCATGGTTCATTTGGTTTTGGGTTGTTTCTGAATTATCGTGGTTAGCGTTTTTGCCACTAATTCCTGCTTTTGTCATTTTGCAAACTCAGTTACCCAAAATAAGGGCTGGTAAGTAAACGGTATAAAACAAGCTGTTTATGGAATTGGCGTCTTAATGCTTAGCTGACGCTCATTCTTCGCAATTATAGCCAAGCTTAATGTACTCCATAGTGAAGCATCACCTACCTAGGAAAGCATGAAACGTCTATTCATCATTTTATTAAGCCTGGATCTAATTGGTTGTATGGATGATAGGTCTCTGTGAGGAAAAGTTGAGGCGTCTGCAGACAGTAAAACGAATTTCGGTGTTAGCGATAATAACGGGGTCAAAGCGAATCACAGCGTAGAGTGGTGATTATTCAGTTTAGTTGAATAAAAGCTCTAATTTACGTATTATGGCCTGCTCAGAATAAAGGCACGGTGCTCGAAAGAGTTTCCACGCAAAGCTCCAGGTCTAAGGTCAATACATTGGCTATGATGGCTGAGCCGCTTCCACTTTTGCCCTCCTAGTGCAAACGAACTTGTGCCTTTGTTGTATCTGTATTTATTAGAGAGAACGACATGGCCAACTCTGTTGTTGCGAGTTTAAGTTATTGCGCTGAAGAAAATATTGTCTGCGCAACCATGCGCGGTAAAGCGCAATCAATTGATGTGTTAAATAACGCCAACGCCATTATTGAATTCGCCAATAGTTACAATGCGAAAGCGGTGTTAATTGATGTACGCGAATTTGAACATGCTTATGCTAAGGATGAGTTCATTGATGTGTGCAATAAGCTAGCGCCATTGCTCGGCCAGTTGATTATCGCTCGGGTGGTTAGTTATCAGGGTTTTATGCATGAACTGGTGACGCAAAAAGTACGAGAGCTTGGGGTCAGGGTGAGAAACTTTGATTGCCAGGAGCAGGCACGTAATTGGTTGCGCCCACTTTCGTGCTAGGTTAGTATCCCAAGCCCAAAAAATAACAACAGGCCTGAACATGCAGGTTACAGGGTTACTCGCAGAACTAAAACGCCAAGGCGGTATCGCCTCTGAGCAGCAATTCAAAGAACTTCAGCAGGAGCTGGGGTCTTCTTTTAAAGACACCATCGATTGGCTGCTAGCGCAAACCCAAACATGGGCGGTGGCACCCATTTCGTCATTTCATGTCGCCGCTCTTGTTAAAGCAAAAAATAGCCAAGGTGGCGTGTTTTATGCGGTCGGTGTAAATGTTGAGCTAGCAGGTTTGGGGTTAGAGGTATCCACCCATGCAGAGCAGTGCGCATTACATAATGCCTGGCTACACGGCGCGACAGAGATTGAGCACATCTATATCAGCGCCGCACCTTGCGGGCATTGCCGCCAATTTATCAATGAGTTCAAAGGTGCGAAGAACATCGCTATAACCATAGGTGATAAGTCAACGACCTTGAACGAATTGTTGCCTCAAGCCTTTGGTCCAGTTGATTTGGGGGTAGAGCAGCCCTTGCTGGGCAATGCTGCTAGCCATCATGATGAGAGCCGCTCATTACACCACCATTTTGCGCAAAGCTATGCCCCTTACAGTGGTGGTAAAGCGGCGGTAGCCATTGAATATGCCGGCGCGAGTTATTTTGGCCGTTATATGGAGAATGCCGCGTTTAATCCTAGTTTTTCACCCATGCAAGCAGCGCTGAGCCAAATCGTGTTGGCCAATCAAGAAATCGATTTTAGTGCTATTACAGCGGTGACTTTATTGGAGCAGCAAGCGGGCAAATCACACCTTGGAGCAAGCAAAACAGTGTTAGCTCAACTTGCTCCGCACGCGCAATTTAATTATGAATTGCTAAGCAGCAGCTGTGCTCCGGCAATAACCTGATCTATCGCATTTTGTTCAACAGCCGAGATATCTACGTCGGGTATCTCGTTTTCACAGCGATTGACTAATACTCCGGCGATGCACGCTGAGCGCAGCCCTAGTGCGCTACACATGGTCAGTAAGGTGGCAGACTCCATTTCATAATTCATCACGTTAAGCGCTTGCCACTGCTTCATGGACCCTTGAAGGTGGGTGGGAACATAACCACTGTGGGTGTCATAACGCTCTTGCCCAGGGTAAAAGGTATCACTGGATGCGGTAATGCCAACGTGATGAGTGATATTGCTATCCTGACATGCTTTCACCAAGGCGGCGGTGGCTTCAAAGTTGGCCACTGCGGGGTAGTTGGCTGGCGCAAAGTGGTGCGACGCCCCATCTAAACGCACAGAGGCTTGGGTGATCAATAAATCTCCCACGGCAATGTGCGGCTGAATGGCTCCTGTGGTCCCCACTCGTAAAAAGGTATCTACGCCTAGCTGCGCGAGTTCCTCAACGGCGATGGATGTAGAAGGTCCACCAATACCGGTTGAGCACACCACCACAGATTGACCCGCTAACTGACCTAAATAAACGTGAAATTCGCGATGCTTGGCAAGACAGCGCGATTGCTCAAGCTGCTCTGCAATAACGCCTGCACGCTCAGGAGCGCCGGGGATAATAGCCAAGGTTGCCCCTGCAATGTCTTCTTTAGTGATGCCAAGGTGAAACATTTTTTTCATGTAAGCCTCTGATTTATCTTACGCATAATAGTGCCTTTAAAGGTGCCATGCTGCGGTGTTGCGGTCCATGCCAATAAGGACAAATGTCCGATACAAGTGATCCTCTCGCTTGCGAACTGAGTAGATCTCAACTAGATGTTAATTGAATGTATCATAGGAGATAAATTATGGGGCTTTCTTCTAGTGCTTCGAGCCGCAGTGAATTTGCTCGTTGCTTTGAGTGTAACAAAGTGAGCGTCATTGCTCCTTTACATTGGTTAGCGTTAGCGTTTAAAGATATGGCTCGGGCACCGCTGTTGAGCCTTGTCTATGGTTTAGTGTTTACCGCTATTCCCGCTGCGCTGTTGTTTTTTGTTTATTCTAGCCAGTCGCATTTGGTCATTTTGCCTGCTGCTGTCGCCTTTGCCCTCGTTGGACCAGCCTTTGCGGCCGGCCTCTACGATGTGGCGTGGGAGCTGGAAAAAGGGCACACCCCAACATTTCGCCATAGCCTCAAATCTATGTTTCGTAATCCCGCAGGGGAGTGGGGCTTTGCCGTACTCTTAATGGTCGTCATGATAGTGTGGATGCGCTTGGCCGCTTTGGTGCATGCGCTTTACCCCAATACCGTTAACCCTACACTAGAAGAGCTGAGCGCGTTTCTAACCTTAGGTTCTATTATTGGCGGCGTGCTGCTGGTAAGTGTATTCGCCATCTCTGCTTTTACTCCGCAAATTATGATGGAACGTCGCGTTGATATTATGACTGCGGTGGTGAGCTCAATGAATGCAGTGCGAAACAATGTGGGCGCAATGGTGGTGTGGTGCGCCTGTATTGTCTCTTTGGTTTTGCTTGGCTTTATCACCGGTACTGCGGGCTTTATAGTCATTATGCCACTGCTCAGTTACGCCAGTTGGCACGGCTATATCGCTATTATTAAAACCAAGCGTCCGCGTAGCTACGAGTAACTTTCTGGCTGGCTTATGCAGCTTTTATGCATAGCCAGTCACGCCTTTGTTTGCGGTCCCTCCAAGTCAGTTTGACTTCTTCACTCAGCTTGTATATTAATCGTTTACCTTGGGTGCTAAGGTGTATATGGATGCTAAATAAGCCTTTAAAAAACATAATGTTATGTTTTGAAGGTGGCTTGGTGTCGAGGTACAAATTACACAGAATAAGATAACAACGTACAGCAACACGATTTTTCTGTAAGCACCATACAATTGCATAACTATTGAGGAGAGAGCATGACTGCTAAGTGGCAAGATTTTCAAGAAAAAGTTGAGCACTGCTTGTGCCCGCCAGGTAACGGTGTATTTACTGTTAACACCGCCAAAGAGCGTAAAGCGGCCCTGCATCACAAGCTCTACGGTCAAACTGAAAACATTGAACCACTGTGGAAATCATCCCTTCAAGATTTACCCACTAGCGAGCACAAAGCAGTTATGCTGGGGATCAGCTCTGACTGTGGTGGCGGTATTTTACGTGGTGCGAACTGGGGCCCGTTATTCCTTCGTAGTACATTAATTGAACAGCAACCACAAGCGAAAGCGTTCGATATCGGTGATGTTCGTGTGATCCCACACTTATTGCATGATAAGTACCTCAACGAAGGCACTATCAGCAACTGTCAAAAAGCCTTGTACGCAAACGAGCAGAGCGACTACCATGTTAGCCCGCTATCCATCACCGAAGATGTATGCACTGATTTTTATGCAAACTTCCCTGAAAAAGGCATTTTCGGTATCGGTGGGGACCACTCAATCAGTTACCCACTGACAAAAGCGTATCTTAAAGCCAAGCGCGAGCAGGGCAAGAAAGTGGCTATCATCCATTTTGATGCGCACACCGATTTGCTCGTGGAGCGTTTGGGTATTGACTTATGCTTTGGCTCTTGGTGTACGCATATTCTAGAATTTTTGCCGAGCCCTGCGCATTTAATCCAGTTTGGTATTCGCTCAAGCGGTAAGCCGAAAGAGCATTGGGAGTCTACCTTTGGTGTGAAGCAACACTGGGCCCACGAAATCAATGAGCGTGGTTGTGAAGCCGTTATTGCCGAAGTACTTCAGCAACTGCGCAATGATGGTGTTGACGAGCTGTATGTAAGCTTTGATATTGACGCTTTGGACGCTGAGTTTGCCTCGGCCACCGGCACACCCGAAGACGACGGCTTAAACCCACAACAAGCACTCACTATTCTTGGCGCACTGGCTGATGAGTTTCCAATAACGGGTGCCGACATGATGGAAATCGCTCCTTTCACCGACAGTTCATTGGAAGGCAAAAGCAGCTCAGAGACGACCTTGCGCGAAGGGGCTAAAATCTCAGCGTTCTTGCTTCAAGCAATGAACAAGTAAGGCTTCACTTCTACTAGTAACCAAAAAAAGCGCCTTTCGGCGCTTTTTTCATTGTTGATAAGCGCTTCTTTGGCTATTCAAAACGGCCTTTGCGTATCAGCTCACCATCGGCCATCATGCATTGACCGCGCACGAACACCCACCGTGGCAACAGTGAAGTGCTATCAAGTAACACTAAATCAGCACACGCCCCCGCTGCCAGCGTACCTTTTTGTATACCCAGTGCGTTTGCAGGGTTGCTGGTTATCGCTCTTAACGCATCGGCAAACGCCACCTTATGCTCTTTGACTGCTTCAATAAATGCCAGTAATAACGAGCGCTCATGCCCGACCTCAAGACCCACCAAATGGTTGTTCTCATCAAACACTGGCAAGCTAGCGTGGCCATCAGAACTCATCGTTAAACGGGTTTTTTCAACACCCTTGGCTAAGCATTGTGCCAAAGCGCGCGCCGCACTGACTTCGCCATGGGCTAGATCATAGTCGGTGGTGCTGGTGGTGAAATCTATCCAGCCACCGGCATTGGCAAAGGCGATACCGGCGTCAAGCAGTTGCTGGTTGCGATTCATATGGGTGGGGTAGAAGCGGTTTAATGGCACATCATAGTGGGCAGCCACCTCATGCAGGAGCGCTAAATGACTGTCACTGGGGCCGACATGAATACTAATCGTGCCGCGCTTATTACTTAGCATACCTGCAACCCGAGCATGTGCTGCCAGCTCACTAAGCTGCTTCGCATCCAGTTGAGAGCCGCGATGATCGCTAATAGCGACTTCACCGACACCGATGACTTCATCAATGAACATAATGTCTTTTTCAATACTGCCAGTGAGCGAGGGCGCTGGCAGATGATACGCACCGGTGTAGCAAAAGGCATTGAGCCCTTCTTCTTTGAGTCCTTTAGCCTTAGCCAGCAAGTTACTGTGTGTGCGGCCGATTGAATCAGTACCAAGGGCGCCAACAACTGTGGTGATCCCGGCGGTTATCGCATCACTGAGCATCATTTCCGGCGTGCGACTGGCAAAACCGTCTTCACCGCCACCGCCACAAATATGCACTAATGAATCAACAAAGCCGGGCACGGCAATCAGCGTGCTGCCATCTATTACCGTTTGCTGCAGGGAGCTGGTGAACGTGAGATCAGGGTGTATACCGAGAATATGCTCACCGCCCAGGGCGATAGTTTGTTGCCCCATAGGGTCGGGGTCGTAAGTAGTAACGTTGTTAATAAGTGTGATCATAATGACTTAACTGTATTGCATAAATTGAGCGCCGATAACAAAGGCGCTGGCGAGGGCAAATAGCGCAAGCTGCAGGCGCCAAATAAATAAAAACCATTGGCCCCACTCTAACTTCACCACGCCCAAACAACCAATCAGGCTTGCTGAGGTGGGGATAATGATATTGGTCAGGCCGTCACCGAGCTGGAAGGCGAGTACCACGGTTTGCCGACCAACGTTAAGCAAGTCGCCCAAAGGCGCCATAATCGGCATGGTGATCGCAGCTTGCCCCGAACCTGAGGAGACAAAAAAGTTAAATAAGCTTTGAAACACCAACATACTCCATGCTGCCAGCGCTTCGGGCATGCCGTGTAATAGGGTGGCGCTGTAATACAAAAGTGTGTTTAACACCGAAGGCTCACTGAGCTCATTGCCACCGAGTAAGAGCACGATGCCTTTGGCTAAGGCGACCAATAACGCGGCCGGTAGCAGCTCTTGTGCTCCTTGCGTAAACATCTCTGCACTGCGCGAAAACGAGGTGCGATACATGAACTTGGCAACAATGGCGCTTAACACCGCCAAAGTAAAAAATTGGCCAGCAAGTTGCGGAATGTAATACTGGTGCAAGGTCACTCCCCAAATCACCCAGGCAATGACACCGGCAAACAGCAATAATAGTGTTTTATCAGCTCGACAAAGAGGCGCATAACTTGCGCTCGGCGCAGGTTCAGCGGGTAATGCGCGACTGTGTTTTGCATAGCGATAGGTGTAGGTCATGCCCAGCAGTGTAAAACACCCCCAAGCGAACATCCGCAAGGGGGCACCGGAGAACACGCCGAGTTCAGCAATGGACTGAGCAATGGCGATACTAAATGGGTTCATCCATGAGCTCGCAAACCCGATTTGTGTTGCCACATAGGTCACTAACACTGTGGTTTGAGCGTTGTAGCCCAGCTGCTTCATAATTGGCAGCAGCACGACGCAAAAGGCGATTGCCTCTTCACCCATGCCAAATATGGCACCGCCAAGAGAAAACAATGTAAACAGCACAGGAATAAATAACCATTGTAGCTTTTGAGTGCGGCCGATCAGTGCTAAAACAGCGCGGTTTATAGCGCCGGTGTGCATCAGAACCGAAAACGCTCCGCCGGTAATAAGAATAAATGCCATGACGCCAATGGTAGCGCCAAATTTATCGCCAGCAACGAGCCCTTCGAATAGTACATTCACAAAGCCGACTTCGCCGTTACTGGCAAATAACGGCAATTGCAGCTGCGTTTGTTGTTGTTGGAATTGCGCCAAGCTGACCGTAGTTTGCTGAGCGTCCATAGCAAACCAGCCAGGTTGCACAAACCAGGTACTGGCATAGGCAAGTAAGGCCACCGACATCAAAATAACGCTGGCACTGGGCAAAGAAAAACGCGTGTGATTAGTCATGAGTCTTCACTTATAAAAGGACAAAGGGGCGCACGGCCCCTTATTGATTTTTGGGCGCTGACCATTAAAAGCGGTAGGTCATGCCCACACGATAGGTAGCGCCAAGGGCGTTATGATTTATTGCATCAAAACCTCGGGCGGAGCCATATGCTGTGGGCGGCTCTTCATCTGTGAGGTTGTCGATATTAACGCGCAGGGTGAGTGTGTTGCTCAGCTCATAGCCAGCAGAGAGATCCCATACTAACCATGAGTCGACCTCTCGTTCACCTTGCGCATCGAGCGCGCCAAGCGCCTCCAACTCGTCAATTTCACGACCCCTCAGGCCATCGATATCGTCGCTGTAGCTGTCAGTATAGTTGGCCCCTATAACGATATAATAATTGTCGCTATCCCAAGCTAAGCTGACGCGGCCCACATTCTCGGGGTAACGATAACTACCCACTAAAGATTCAATGGCATCGGAGCCTGGGCGGTTACGTTCGTATTCGAGATAATGAGTGGCGTCAAAACGCAGCGTTAAATCACCTTGGGCGAGTGCAAAGCGATGGTCAAATTTGATATCCACGCCTTGTAAATCTTGGCTGCCGGTATTTTCTAAGGGGATCACATGATCGCGAGATAAAGGCAGGTATAACTCACTGTCACGGGGGTCAAAAGCGGCAATATAATTGTCAAGAATCTCTGAGAGATCAGCGCCTTGTTGCTCAATGTTGAGCCCTTGTTCGTCAGTAACCTCACACAGCTGTTGATCGTAGGCAATGCCTTGCTGCCCTTGTGGTACCAGGCTGCAATGACGTAGGGCTGCATCGCTTAGTGCTCTGTCGAGTACCGCCGTCATATTGGTATCGATGACTTTTTCGTGATTGAACTGCCAGTAATCAATGGTGAGGTTGGTTTGGGCACTTGGGCTCCATGCAAAACCTAAGCTTAATGCCTGCGACTCTTCCGCTTTTAATGCCGGGTTGCCAAGTTCAAGTGAATTGACTGTTACTTCGGTGCCATCGCCCATACAATATAAATCGGCTACCGCTTGGTTAGCGCCACAATCAAAGGTTGAGGTGGTCGTGCGCAGCTTTACGCCGGCCTGAGTCAATGACGGAGCGCGGAAGGAGGTCGACCACGAACCTCGCAGCACCATAGTGTCGGTGGGGCGGTAGGTGAAACCAAACTTGGGGTTAAAGGTACTGCCGAAATCATCGAAATGATCGTAACGCCCGGCGGCTTGCAGCTCAAGCTCGGTGCTTAGTGGAATATTGAACTCTGCATAGGCTCCCCACTGAGTGCGGTCGGCCTCGGCCAGGCTAGAGCCAAAACCGAATACATCCACTAAATAGTCATTTTGCGCCTGAGCTTGTGAGTCTAAAGAGGGGATGTCTTCAAGCTCTTCGCGGCGAACTTCAACACCAAAAGCTGCATTCACTGCGCCCGCATCAAGCAGCAGTAATTCACCGTTAATATTGGCATCCCAAGCATAAACCGAGCTTTTTCCTGAGCGAGAGGGTTGCTGTTGTGTTAACGCCAAAGTCGCATCATTGGTGCTATCGCCGAGCAAAAACGGGTTATAAAATTGGCGTAATGTAGCGTCATCTGCGCAGTTTAAGGTAGTGCCATCGTAGCTTGCAATTTGTCCGTCACTGCACAGCTCACCGGTTAAAGCAGCGTGAAACTTGAAGCGGTTATAGACGCCAGCAATGGCAACTTGCTCTGACTTTGAACGCGATAAGGTGATACCACTTTGCCAAAACCACTCACCGAGGCTGCCTTCAAGTTCACTCACCAAGCGCATGTTATCCGACTCTACTTCGACGGTACGCGGGTCGCTAAAACGGGCATCAAAGGCAAAACCATAAACTTGGCGATTATTTACGGTGTCAAAGGGATCGATATAGAGCTGCTCTAAAAGCGGGTTTGAGCCATCTGCATGGTCAAAAATAAACAGGCTTTGCTCAAGGGCATAAGGGCCTTCGCTGTCATCAATTTGATTGATAGGCGCTGGCGAAGAGTAGGCTGTTGATTGCGTATGGCTGTAGAAAAAATCTGTTTTCCAATTAAGATCGCCAACGGCTTGCGTAAAGGTAAATCCGGTGGCGAGGCTCTCAAATGGGCTATCAAGATAGTCGTCCTCATTGCCGTAGTAAGCACATATTTGCTCGCCATGTTCGGTCTCTACCAACTCGGTTTTACACCCAGGGGCAGGGAGTTCTAAGCCATCTCGCTGTGAGTAATAATAAATGTTCGGCGTGTTCTCGAGCTTGGGTAAATAAGAATAGCCACTGACTAGGAGGGGGTCTTTGGTGTAGTCGCGATCTGTCGCTTTAAAGGCATTACGGTGATAATAATCGGCGAATACACTGAGGTTGCCTTTGCCAAGTTGCGTGCCCCAAAGCAAATTAATTTGCGTTTTACTTTCATCACTTTGTGCCAAGCTGTCGCCGTATGAGGCATTGACTTCAAACCCTTCAAAATCATCTTTAAGGATGTAGTTGATAACGCCGGCAACAGCGTCTGCGCCGTAAATGGCCGAGGCACCGGTGGCAAGAATTTCAATACGTTCAATGGCCGCGAGCGGAATTGCGTTAACGTCAACAAAGTTTTCCGTGCCCGCTGCAAATGAGCTCGGCGCAATGCGTCGGCCATTAACCAGTGTCAATGTTGAGGACGGGCCCATCCCGCGCAGGCTCGCTGCTGATTGCCCAGCAGGCGTGGAGTTAGAGGTACCGCCACTTTGAGATGTGGAAAACGTGCCAGTCCCCCCACGCAGCTGGGAAATGTCTTTCAGTAGGTCGTGGATGCTATCGGCACCGGAGCGAGCGATATCATCTTGGTCTAACACAGTCAGCGGTTGTGCGCCTTCCAAATCCACGCCTTTTAAGCGGGAGCCGGTGACGTCGATGCGCTCAATATTTTGCTCAGCAGGGGCTAGGGGCTTTTCAGCCGCCGATAGCGAAGGGCATACAGCCGCAGTCACGGCCGCAGCTAAAGATAACTTGCGAAACATATTTCACCTGTCGATGTTGCTGTGCGCGTCATGCACACGCTCAGTGAGTGCGCGTTTTCATGCACAGAATTTTATTATTGGTAGATAGAGTTAGGGTGAGATGGCTAAGACGTACTTAACCACCGCGTTGTAAAGACAACGGGTGGGCTACTCGTCAAACCACTCCGACAGGTAATGGGGCGAGTAGAAATATGCAGCAAGCACTGGGGCTTTTTTCAACATTTTCTCGCATTCCTCATAGGTTTTTGACAACGCAAACTAAACGGGTTAGCTTGTACTCGATTTTTGAGTCCTTTTCGTTATAACACCCAATTATTGCTAAAGCAACAATTGTTTTACATTTAAATCAGCCTTGGAAACTTATGACCATGATTAAGGATTTAGGCGCTATTCGCGCATTTTCGACTCATAATCGTCTCTTTTACCCTATCTTGTTTTTCATTTTTTTATTCGTGCTACCACTTGCGCATGCCCAGACGCACATATTGATTGGCGGCGCTTTGCACACTTGTTCGTCGCTAGGTGCTAAGCATTGCCTTGATAAAACGAATTTGCAGGGCAAGCGTAGTAACCTTTATCAGCTCGATGCACAAGCTATCGACAGGCTAGACAAGCACTGGCCAGAGCAATACCAACCGCAAAAGGCGCGCATCATCGAGGCGCTAAAAGCCATCACCAGTGAGCAAAAAATGAGTCGGCAAGCGCTACTCGACAAATGGCATGCGGTGGATGAGCAAGTGGCGTTAATCACCGATGAGCTCTATTACTTCATCCTCGATAACCTCGAAGTCTATCAAGGAGATAAACGCCGGCGTTTGGTAGAGCATGTAGATAAAACTCGCACTCGTTCGCAGGCGGCCAAAGATATTGTCGCCTTCATTGAAAAAGCCACGCTGGTGGCAGCGCAACAACAGAAGCAACCTGCAAAGATATTGGCGATCACCGCATCAAGCAGAGACCCTTATGAGTCCGCTGACTTTTATGAGCAACTACTGCAATTTGATGGGGTCGAAACGCAGTGGTTGGCATTGACGCCAGCGTTGGCGCAGGCCATTACCGAGAATCGCTGCGAGGCCTTACCTGCTCTGCGCGCGAAAGCGCTCAGTTTTGCGCGCTCACGAATCTACCCAGAGCGCATCGCCCAAGAGCATGCACTGTGCGAATCCGGGGTTGCTAGCTTAGTGGAAAAAATCCAAAGTGCGACAGCGGTGATGTTTAATGGCGGCGATCAGAGCTTAACGCGCAAGATACTTTTTGCAGACGATGGCGCCCCCTATCCTTGGACAGCCGCACTAAAGGCGCGCCCTGTTATTGTTGGCACTAGTGCTGGGACGGCGGTACAAAGTGGCGGCAGTAATGAGCACGGCGCGGTGGCTATGATCACCAGCGGTGATTCGATAGGCGCTCTCAATGCGGGTGCTAAACCCCATTCAGCTCCTTCAGCGCGAGTGCAGCAACGTGGTGGCGTGACGTATGAGCAAGAAGGGGGATTAGGAAGCTTTACCTACGGGGTATTGGATACCCATTTTAGTGAGCGTAATCGTAGTGTACGTTTGCACACATTAGTGCAACACATTGGTCAACATCATGGCTATGGTGTGGATGAGACCACGGCACTGGTCACGCTGTCATCGGCCTCAGGCAGCGGCGCTGCAGTGCTCGGTGCTGCAGGTGTGGTAAAGATAACTCCCACGGCAGAAAATGCCTTTCGCTACAGCTTTTACCCTGCGGGTGTGCGCTTAAAACTAAACGATGGGCACTGGCAGCTGGCTGAGAATACCGAGCAAGTCAGTAGCCCTCAGCTTGCCAATCAAGCGTTACCGGATATTCGGTTCAACGACATTATGTACGATGCTAAGCTTCGCAGCCTGACTCAGGCAATGTGTATGACCAACACAAAAAAAGCCCTAGCGCAGCAATTTGCCGATGGCCAGTATTGGCACTTTACTCTAAATGCAGACGAGCAGACTCGCATGGTTAACACCGCTATAAGTAACAATGCCTGCGCCGTTGAGAACTTGCTTATAACCTTCTCTAAAGCCCAGTAATCTCGCACTATAAACTATAATGGCACCGGGCTCGGGGTGCCATTACTCGTACCTACTTTGTCATCAGCTTATCTTTGATACTTTTGGTAGCAACAATAGCAGGTATGACAATAAATCATATCGCGGTAATGCTGTGTAAGCGTTTTTTCCTAGTTGTAATTAGCCACAGTCCCTATTTTAACTATACTGAGGGAGTTGCAGCGTGAGGGAGAACGGTTATGCCTTTGAAATTTAGATTACTTATCGCCTTTTTATTGGTGGGACTGATCCCAGCTCTGGTTATCACCCTGATCAGTGGCTACATCAGCAGTGAGGCTCTGCGCGAGCAGGCCTACAACCAATTACGCTCCATCGAAACTATCAAAAAATTACAAATTAAACAGTACTTCGAGCGCATTGAAGTGGATACCCTCAGTGCAGCCAACGATTGGTCAGCACGCATGAGTGAGTCGGACTGGGTTAGAAGTGCGCACCAAAACCAGAGCCGCTTTGCTGATTACATTGAGCGCCGAGGCTACTACGATTTATTTCTTATTGATGACATAGGGGTGGTGAGCTATTCGGTCACTAAAGAGGCGGATTATCAAAGCAATCTCGTCAGTGGCCCTTACAGTGACTCGGGGCTTGCCCAACTGTATCATCAAGTGATGGAAACTGGCGAATACACATTCAGCGATTTTCAGCCTTATGCACCCAGCGGCGGGGCCCCCGCTGCGTTTGTCGGCGCGCCCGTTGTTGCTGGTGGTGAAGTTCAGGCGGTGCTTGCGTTGCAGTTATCCATTGACGCTATCAACGAGGTCATGAACACGCGCGAGGGAATGGGACGCAGTGGTGAGAGCTATTTAGTTGGTCAAGATTATCGTATGCGTTCAGACTCGTTCTTAGATGCTCAGGGACGCTCAGTTAAAGCCAGCTTTGCCGGCACTATTGCTGATAATGGGATTAAAACCAAAGCGGTCACTGAAGCCTTGGCTGGTCGCAGTAACACCGAAGTGATCATCGATTATAACGGTAATCCGGTTTTGAGCTCTTATGAGCCCCTTGATATTGGCGACACGCGTTGGGCGATGGTGGTAGAAATCGATCAACAAGAGGTATTCAGTAGCGTTGATAAGCTGATATCCAGTATGACTGTATTGCTGGTCTTGGTTATTGCGGCAATATTACTGGCAACATGGTGGGTGGTAAGAATGATCATCACCCCTCTTGGCGGCGAGCCTGAGGAAATGCAAGACATCAGTGAGCGTATCTCCCATGGTGATTTAAGCTGCGAACTAAGCGCACGAGGCGAGGGCAAAAATGTATACAACTCCATGCGAGCGATGAATTCCAATCTGCGGCAGTTGGTCGGTCAGCTCAGCGATACCGTTGATACCTTGGGCTCTACAGTTGAGCAAACATCGGCCAGTACCGAGCAAGAGCTGGAGAATAATCGCACACAAATGGAAAATATCATTAGTATTTCCACAGCCATGCAAGAGATGTCGGCCACCATTGATGAAGTGGCAAAAAGTGCTCGTAACGTTGCTGATTTAACGCATGGTTTAGAAGGCACATCGCAACAGACTAATGATTCTATTAATCAAACCTCGGGTGCCCTGCAACAGTTATGTGAAGAAATTGGTCGTGGTGAGAATACTATTAATAGCCTGAGTGAACGTAGCCAAGAAATCGGGTCGGTGCTCGATGTGATTAACTCTATTGCTGAGCAAACAAATTTGTTGGCATTAAATGCCGCAATTGAAGCGGCGCGGGCTGGCGATCAGGGTCGTGGATTTGCCGTGGTAGCCGATGAAGTGAGGCAACTGGCACAGAAAACGCAGAGCTCTACGAAAGACATAGAGTCGATGATTGGCATGCTACAAAAGGATGCTAAGCACGCTCGCGAGTCGATGGCTCGAAGCAGTCAATACGCCAGTGATACAGCAGATAAATCTATCAAAAGCACACAAGCACTGCAGCAAACGCTAGAGCAGTTGAAAACAGTGGCAGGCCATGTTGAAGTGATCGCCACGGCCGCCAATGAGCAGAGCTACACCGCTCAAGATATCTCTAAAAGTATGACGCGCATTAATGATGCCGCCAACGATAATGTCGCTACTGCTGAGCAGGTTAAAGCGGCCAGCGAAGAACTCCAACGTCTAGCTTATGAGCTGCAAACCAGTAGCGGGCGCTTCAAGCTTAATTAATGGTTTGCGCACGCAGCTCGCTTTGAATTTGCTCATAGAACATTGTGTCGACCTTCAATGCACTGATATGGGTTTGCTGCTTGGCCCAGTGCAGCGCAGTGATGGGATCGTCGACGACATGGTAGAAATAATAGGCCAGAGCATCGGCATAGTTATTGGCATCATCCGCTAGTCGGTGAGCCATGCGTTGTTGCGCACGTGCGAGCCACTGTTTTGGAGCCGCATGTGCTAGGCGCACAATTAAGGCATCGGGAATGTCGTCGATGTTCAAATTAAGGCGAGAAAACTGCTCAACGAACTGCTGTGCTTGACCCAGCGCCATGAGTGTATCGGCAAAAAGTAGCCAAGTGCTGGAACTAAGTTTTGCGCCCATCATGGGGTAAAGTGCTTGTTTTGCTGCCAGGTATTGGCCATCAAAATACAGCGCGGTGGCAAAGAGCTCTTGCGTAAAATAAGCTAGTTCAGAGTTGCCCTCGCGCAGCGGCGAGTGAGCAAGGCGAGTAATAATTGGCTGCAGCGGTTCACTTTGCATTTTTACATCAAGGGTGCACACCATGGCCAAATCAACACTGTGCTTAGCGGCCAGTGATAAACAGGTCGCAAGCGCCTTATCAAAAGAGCCAAGTACGGTTTCAATATTCGCTTTTAATAGTAGCGCATTCGCATCGCTAGGTCGTAATGTTAGGTAATGCTCAAGTGTACTTAAAGCCGGCTGAAAATGATGGGCGCGTTGCAACATGCTGGCGCGCCAAAAATGACTGATAGGTCGGTCATCGCTTGTGTGCTTAGCTAACTCTTTACTCAGTGCTTTATGGGTAAATGGCTGTGGGGTCACAAACTTATTGTCAGCTATATGCTCCACTAACTCATCGAAACTAAGGTCGTTCAGGCGTGTTTCCTGACTCTGAGGTTCGTGTATATGTTCCAAATGGGCAGTACAGGGCACCGACACTGTCGCTGCGAATAAAAAGCTAAGGGTGGCGAGTTTCATAACAGCTCCTTAAAAAAGGCCTTCCATGGCCTAGGTTTAACAAGGCAGGTCCGTATTGCCTAATTGCTAGCGTCGACTAAGTCTTGATAGAACTCGGTGGTGTCGACATCGTTGCTAAATATGCGGCCATTTACACGGGCCGGCATGGCGTCACTGGCAGCGGTAAATGCCGCTCGGCTGTAGCTTGAAAAGCTGACCTGTAAAGCGTCGACAGTTATTTGCGCTGTCGCTGCAACGGCTATGTTCTTGCCATCGTCGACAGTAAAACTAAAGCTATCGCTGCCGGTGTACTCAAGCATTGGTTGATAGCTGAAACTGCCATCAGCGTTGACGGTGACAGTGCCATTGGTCGGCGCCATATCTAAGGTGAAAGTTAAGGTATCACCATCAGCATCGGACGCTTGCAGTTGTCCGTTCAACTCGGTGTCAGCTTGCGTCGTAAAGCTTGCATCCGCAACACTGGGCGCGCTATTGCTTGGCATTGGCTGCTTTTTGTCTGTGCCATCGTTATCGCTGCCACAACCACTGAGAGTCAGCGCTAGGGTGGTAGCAACTGCTAATTGGATTAAGTTACGCATGATGATCACCTCTTATTACTGCGAACCCGGTAACGGGGTCGCTAAATAAGGAAATTGTGCGTTGGTGTCCTGTGCACTAATGGGCGCGCCATCGGTGAACGGGACATTACCAACGCTTGCATCGTCAGAGCTGCAAAGTCCTAAATCAGTGTCGTTACCGGCAACGGGGATGGGGTAACATAAACGGCCCATCACTACGCGTAAGGCGATATCGACAACATCATCACCAGGGCGACGGCCATTGGGGAAACCCGCTAAATCATCGCCAACAACACCAAAGGTAGACTGCTGCTCTTGTGGTGTGGCTGTAATCGCAGTGTTTAGGCGTAACATTTCAGAAGGTGTCACGGTTGCTAACTGGTTGACGCCCTCAAACCCGGTTAGGAAGGCAGTAACCAAATCGATACGCGGAAAGTTAGTTGGCGCCAAGGTTTCAATATTAGTGCCCAGTGTTTGGTTGACTGCATCTTTGAAAAGAATATTGAGTAGCTCTGGTAAGCTAGGGTGGGTCACATAGTCAGCAAATTGACCATCATCTTTTGGATGAGCACTGGAGAAGGTGTCTTTATCTTTTAGGCCAATGACCAGCTCATTCACCAGAGGGTTACCAAGACGTGAAACCTGCACTAATGCTCCGCCATTGACTGCAGGCTTGGCAAAATTTGCTCGCGGATTAAGAATACGCGCTTGTGGCATCCACGCTGTAGTCCATGCACCAATGGTGCCGTTGCCTTCACCGGTAACACACTCTTTAGGTAACTCGAGCGCTAAAGCGGTCACGTTTTTGGTTGCTAAGTCGTCATTAGCGGTGTCCTGAGTAATACCACCTGGGAATCCTTCACCGTCATTGGCACCCGGTGCACTATCGCCTTCTACGGGCACATAGTTGACCAAATCAAAGGTTTTGCCAAGGTTGACGACAAAGGGGTCTTTGCGTTGACCAACAAACACTTTTGCCGGTGAGCCACAATTAGGTAGAGCCACTTCATAGACAAATTGGTCACTGTATTGCTGATAGGCAGCAGGGCTGGTAAACGTTTTATTACCGATATAATCCAATGGCTTGGCAAAATTTTCTGTGCTGGTCATTGGGTTAGTCACGGGGGTGCTTGTACCTGAGGCCATTGGGCCTTGCACGACACTTAGGGTATAGCTTTCAGAGAAGTTAGCTGCGCTTTGATCGCTGGCGCTGATTGGCCCCACGTTTTTTAGCGGGACGGCGATACTTTTCGTATTGCCCTCAGGACCCACATTGAGTGCAATGCCATCGCCACCGGCGAGTGCCGAACTAAAATCGAAGACATAGGTTAAATCCTCGATGGCGTCGCCATCATTGTCGATGTGAATGGCGTATTTGGCATCTGGGTGCATAGCGAAGTAATTGGGACCACCATAGGGGTCTTGTAGCGGAATGTAGTTAGCAATAACGGTTACATAGCCACCCCGTTGCGCCTCGTAACTATTGAAGGCATAAAAGTCGGTGGAATCGACCGTAGGCATTCGCGCGATATTAGGCGCTTCTCGATGACTTGAGGCATGAGCGGGAAGGGCACTAAGAATACCGAGAGCACCGGCGACGATAGAAAGTGATAAGTGTTTAGCATGAGTCCGCATGGGATTCTCCTTTTTGCTGAGTTCATAGCCGTAACGGGGCAAAAAGGACTTTGGATGCAAAAAAATTAAAAAAGCTAAAACTTTTTTTAAAACTTTATATTTTCAATTGATTAGGTGCTTTAAAAAGGGCCCGTGCGGGCCCTAAAAACATGGTTTTCATTAAATATCGACTAACTCAGCCGTATATAGCACTTCGGTGGGCGTGCCAGTGGGAGAGCCTCCAAGTGGCTCTAAGCTGACAGCGAGTAGGTTGATATTGCCATCGGCGAAGTCTTTGGGGATAGGGAGCGATGCCTGCCCTGATTTGGGTAACAAGCCTAAGGAAATTGGCGCTTCTTGTGTTTTTACTATCATCCACAGCTCGTAGTCTTTATCTTGTCTCGCTTTTAACTGCTCATTTGCTTTAACCAGCAGTGCGTTGTCGGTAGCATCAATAAGCCAAAGCGGCTGTTGCTGCTGATCTTTTACAAGCGCAAACTGATCACTGACAAAGCGCTGGTCCACCGGCTCTGAAGGCAACATCACCAGTATTGTGAGCAATACACAGGCCGCAAGGCTGGCAGCGCTGATTGTTGGCCAGAACCAAGGCGTTGATGTTTTAGTCACTGATTTGCCGTGGCCGATTGCGGTGACATTCTGTGTGTTGTTGATACGAGCTTGAATCTTTTGCCATACCTGTGGGTTGGGCGCATCGTGGGGCAACTGCGTACCCAGTGCATTGAGGTGCTGCTCCCACTGATTTGTTGCATGGCGCGCATACTCTGAGGTCATCAATAAACGCGCAAAGCGTTTACGTGCGGGACCCTTTAGCGTTCCGAGCACGTACTCGGCAGCTAAATGATCAATGAGGTTGTGGTTGTCATAGTTCATATTCCTAAGCACCTCTTTAATTGCGATAACCCTCGACGGATCCAGCTTTTAACTGTGCCAAGTGGGTCGCCCAAATGGGAAACGACTTCGCCATGGCTAAAGCCACGAAAATAAGCTAAATGAATCGCATGACGTTGCTCTGGAGCAAGCGCCTCGATACAGTGCGCCAATTGTGAGTTTTCTTCAGCCATGATGGGTTGCTCACTGCCATAAGTTTCTTCATATTCTTCCTCTTGGCGGACCTTTTGATAACGCAGCATGTCTAAGCAGCGGTATCGCGCGATGCTCACCATCCAACTGAGCACTTCTCCCTTATCTGTTTGATAATCGCTGGCATTGTGCCAGATACGCACATAGGCCTCTTGCAGCGCTTCATCAGCTAAGGCTGGGCTATTCAACATTTTACGACAAATAGCGTTGATGAGGCCGCTGGTGTCTTTGTAGAGGTGTTCAAAAGCGCGTTGATCACCTTGCGCCACCGCTGTCAACCAAGCTAAATGATGTTCTTTTTGCACGACGTTATCCCCTTAACGATTAGTAAGTCTAATTGGATGCATAGACTCTATGCCAGACTAGCATATAACACTATTTTAACAATTAATTGGGCTGATAATTAGCAACGACATCAATAACTTCGTTGTATTAAAGCGGTACACATCGATTTTTAAAGAGGGGGCTTTTAGCGCTTGCGCTTACTGGTGATCGTGATATGGTTTTACTATAACACTATACAAGGAGTGGTTGATGTACGCTGCTGTTGCTTACTTATTGATGGCCGTGGCGCTTTGTGCCATTGCCGTAGTTATTAAAATTCCCTATTTCGCAATTTTTTTCTACTGGAGCGCACTGTCGTTACTACTGGTTTCCTTGGCCTATATCGCCAATTTAGGGCGCATTTTTAGAAAGCGTCAAGATGGCAGTATTCCTTGGTATATTCGTTGGGCATTTATTCCTTTCTTATTGGGTGCGCAACTATATAACTCTTGGCAACGGCGCACAGATAAAGTGCCGCCTATTCAAGAAGTTGAGCCAGGCTTGTTTCTCGCCTGCCGACTGTTTCCTTCCGATGTGGAAACCCTTAAGCATGAAAATGTCACTGCCATACTAGACGCTACCTGCGAGTTTGATGGCTTGGACTGGTCGCTCATCGGTGAAAACATCAGTTATTTAAATATCCCTGTGTTGGATCATGCGGCACCAAACCGTGCGCAACTGCGCCAAGCCATCAACTGGATTCATCACCACCGCAAACGCAACCGCAATGTGGTTGTACACTGTGCCCTTGGACGCGGGCGCTCGGTGTTAGTGATGGCTGCTTACTTGCTGGCTAAAGAGCCTGAAGCGGACTTAGACGAAGTGTTGTCGCGAATTCAGGAGACCCGTGAGACGGCCAACCTCAACCGCTTCCAGCGCAAGGCCCTGAAGAAAATGCATAGCAGTGGTGAACTCGAAGTACGCAATAAAGTATGCTTAATTGCCAATCCAGTCTCTGGACGTAAGTTATGGGGTGAAAAAAAGCACGAGATCATGTCACGCCTCAACGGCTATTTTGATATGTCGGTGAAAACCACCACAGAGGAGGTTAATGCGGCGATGCTAGCCGAGCAAGCATTGGCCGATCATCCTGATATGATAATTGCTTGCGGCGGCGATGGCACGGTCACCGAAGTCGCCTCAGTGATCTGTAATAGCGATATCGTCTTGGGTATTATTCCCATGGGCACGGCCAACGCCTTAGCGCATGTGATTATGGGGATTGAGTCTAAAGCCTTTGGGGTTGATAAGGCCCTTGATGTGTTGATCAGTGGAGATGTTCAGGCCATAGACACAGCGCGCTGTAATGATGAGTTAACGTTGTTACTCATCGGCCTAGGGTTTGAGCAAAAAATGATTGAGAGCGCTCATCGCGACGCCAAGAATAGCAGCGGCCAATTCGCCTATTTGCAAGGCTTCTGGCAAGCACTTGGCGAGCATAAGGCCAAAGATTACGAATTAACATTGGATGATATGGCACCTCAGTCCGTGCATACAAACAGTATGATTATTGCCAATGCAGCGCCTATTTTCACTTTGCTAGCGCAAGGACGAGGACAACCTGAGCATGACGATGGTTTATTAGATGTCAATTGGCTCGAACCGGCCAAAGACTCCAGTGTTAACGTACTTAGTATTGCTGAGCTAGCGTTTAACAGTGTGACTCAAACTCAGCTTGACGTGAATGCGCACCATACCAATGCCCGCAAGGTGCGTGTTACAGCCAATGAACCGATTGATTACGTAATAGATGGTGAAACTCGTCAGGCAGATGAGTTGGTCATTGAGATTCAGCCCTCATCATTGCGTGTAATGGCTCCGCAGCGCAACGAAGAGTCATCTTAAAAGCACAAAGTGATTGGGCCCAGGTCATTGGGCTCAATCACCTTATAGCGTCAGTTAGTGCACGCGGATTTTGCCTTGTTGCTCGGGATAAACTGGGTGGCCCTGTTTATCTACAGCTCGCCAGATAAGCGCGCCGTTATCTTGGTTTGGGTGTTTACGGGCACAGATTTTCGGCGCCCCAAACATGTCAATTACCGCTCCTTCACTGTAACGACGCTCTTCATACCAACACACCGATGTGTGCTGCGCATCGACCCAAACATGTGTTTTGGTTTTCTTGGTATCGGCAACCCCTTGCGGGGCGAACATCAGTGTTATCAATACCACAAGCGCTGTGCGCATATCGGTTTCTCCGAGGTGTAATCGTTATGTCAAGCAACAGACACAATTATGATACCTGTTGCTTTGCGTGTTTAGGTGGCATCCACCTGTTGCTGCGGCGCCGCATCAACAAAGGCTTTGAGCGTATTACAGTGCTCATAGACAGCCATAATTTTGGGGTAACGGTCCATATCAACTTTAAAGCGCAGGGCGTTAAACACTTGAGGAACCAGGCAAATGTCCGCAAGCGTTGGCGCGCTGCCAAAGCAAAATGGACCCTCGCCGAGCTGATTTTCAAGGCTGTCAAAGCCGGTCACTATCCAGTCTTGATACCATTTGGTTTTCTGCTCATCACTGACATTGAGCTCTGCTGTTAAATACTTTAGCACACGCAGATTGTTGATGGGGTGAATATCGACGGCAATGGCATACGCCAGCGCGCGAATTTGTGCTTTTTCCCAGGCATCACCACTAACCAGCGGCGCCTGCGGGGCTATTTCGTCCAACCACTCTAAAATAGCCAGTGATTGACTAAGTACGCCTTGCTCGGTTTCAATGGCAGGTAGCAAGCCTTGTGGATTTTTGCTGAGATAGGGCTCACCACGCTGCTCGGATTTGAGCAAATTGACCGGTACAATGTCATGCTCCAGCTCCTTTAAATTTAGTGCAATGCGCACGCGATACGCCGCTGATGAGCGAAAATAACTGTATAGCTTCATTATTTCTCTCCATTAAAGTGTTTTTTTATCCCTTTCCAGCAATCAAGATAGTTGCTTTGGCGCTCTTTGCCAGTTAACGCGTACTCTGTGGGAGCAATGATATAGCGGGATTCGAACATAAAGGCTAAGGTGTTTTCATAGCGTACCGGCTCAAGCTCGCCCTGGCTTGCCTTGTCGAACACTTCGGCTTCTGGGCCGTGCGGTGACATGCAATTGTGTAGGCTCGAGCCACCTGGCACAAAGCCCGCTTCTTTCGCGTCATAGGTGCCTTTAATCAGACCCATAAATTCACTCATGACATTGCGGTGGTAATAAGGTGGTCTGAAGGTGTGCTCGGCGACCATCCATCGCTCAGGGAAAATAACGAAGTCAACATTGGCCACTCCTGGGGTGCCCGAAGGAGAGGTCAATACCGTGAAAATGGATGGATCTGGGTGATCGAAACTGACCGTGTTCATGACATTAAAACGTGACAGGTCATATTTGTATGGCGCGCTGTTACCGGTCCAAGCCACCACATCCAGCGGTGAATGGGTGATATCTGCTCGATACAGTTGGCCGCTAAATTTGGCCACCAATTCAAAGTCACCTTCTTTGTCTTCAAATGCGGCGACAGGGTATTGGAAGTCGCGGTCATTGGCATAGCCATTGGCACCCACTGGTCCGCGCTCGGGAAGAATATAGGGGTGGCCGTAGTTTTCGCAGATATAGCCGCGCACGGGGCCATCGATTAATTCGACAAGGAACTTCATGCCACGAGGGATCACCGCGATTTCTCCAGGGACAATTTCGATGATACCGCATTCTGTACGCAACCGCAGGCCGCCTTGTTGCGGCACAAACAACATTTCGCCATCGGCGTTATAAAAGTAACGCTCATGCATCGAGGTATTGGCCACATAGACGTGAATACCAATCCCGGCTTGACCATTGACGCTACCGTTAGCTGCCATGGTCACCAAACCATCTATAAAGTCAGTATGCTCAACGGGAATATCGATTGGATCCCAACGCAGCATAGTCGGTGGAGTCGGCACTTCGGTGATGGGGGCACTGCGCAGTAAGCCATTGTCCAGGGGTTGATAATCTCCTTGAACCACCGATGGGCGAATACGATATAGCCAAGAGCGACGATTGTCGGCGCGCGGTGCAGTAAACGCGGTTGTCGAGAATTGTTCAGCGTAAAGGCCATAGTTGACCTTCTGTGGGCTGAATTGACCAATTGGCAAGGCATCGGCAAGGGCTTCGGTGTCAAATTCATTGCCAAAGCCGGTCATGTATTGCAGTGTGTGTTTGCTCATTAGTAGGCTCCTGTTGTATTGTTAGTCAACATACTCTCATGTGAGAGTAATTTCAAACATCACGCACAGGGCGGGTGTAACATAAATTTTACGTGTAAAGTCGATGTCATTTGATTTAAATAACTTCATCCCCTATCTACTCACCTTGTCTGGGGCCAAAGTCAGCGCTGCTTTTGCCTCTGTTTATCAAGATTCATTATCAACTCCCCAATGGCGCATTATGTGTCATTTGAGACAACAAAAATCAGGCCTAACGTCACGGCAACTATGCGACTATGCGCTATTAGACAAATCAACGGCATCGCGGGCAATTAATGGTTTGCACGCACAATTATGGGTTGAGGTGCAGCCTTGTGCGGAGGATAGGCGCGCCAAACAAGTGCGTTTAACGCCTTTGGGCGAGTCATTGATGGATGAGTTAGAGGCGAGGGCTTTGCAGTGGCAACAGAGCTTAATAACCGAGCTAAGCGCACAGGAACAGGCCTTGCTGAAAGGTTGTTTGCAGAAATTAAACCGCGCTGCAGAGGCGAGCGCCAGTCGTCAGGCATAAAAAAAGGCCCACCTTAGGTGGGCCTCCAATTATCGTGTTTACTAGCAATTAGAACGTATAGCGAACACCGATGCGCATTTCCCACAGTGACGCGTCGCGTTGTACAGACGTGTCTTGGTTGCCATCGTTAAAGCCGGTATAAACATAACGGCCGTTGCTGTCGATATTCATATCAACCATACGGTTGCCTACGAATGAGCCTTTTTTGTAAGTGCCCCAGTCGTCGTTCAACAGGTTAGTTAGGTTGTCGATGACAAAGAACACTTCACCTTTGTGGCCTTCTGCGAAGCCAGGCAGCTGTTGCGTTACTTTCAAATCAAACTTCACATACCACTCGGCATTTTCAGAGTTACGATCGGTCACTGAGCCACGCTTCAAGCCTTCTTCTTCGATGAATGCATTGAACGCAGCGAGGTCTTCGGCACTCATGTCATAAACAACGTTTGGATCGTTTTCCAACGGTACGTACAGTAATTGGCGTGAACCATAGCCGTAGTTGTTGAAATCGCCGAACTGGCTGTCTGCGGTATCAAACACGTAGCTGTAAGGTAAGCCTTCGCTTGCTTGACCAAGTAGGTTGAAGCGAGTTTCGTAACCATCGAAGAACTCTTGGGTGTAGCCAAGGCGCAACGTAAAGCGGTGCGGTACTTCGTAATCCGAAGTGGCCGGTCCTGGCATACCCGGATTAGTGGTTGCGAAGTTACTGTAGTTCGATGCCGCCACTGAGCTATTCATTGGGTTTACATCTTCTGAATCAGTAAATGCATAGGCCACAGTGAAGTCGATGCCATTATCGTATGACTTGCTTAGTGCTGCCGAGATAATGGTTGATTCGCCATCATCGCCGTCCACATTGGTGAGCATGTACTCTTGATCGCGACCTTCGATGCTTTCGAAGATAGGACGACCGTCAAAGGTTGTCTCGCCGCTATCACGTAAAGCGATGTCTTGTAGGTACGCTGAATCTTGTTTTTGCGTGTGCAATACATCTAAGTTAACAACATAGTCATTTTCGAAGGTGTACGTAGCACCGACTGAGTACTTCCACTCTGACGGGATTTCAAAGTCTGGGTCGATAGAGTGAGTTGCTGAGTCACCCGCACCTGGAGTGGTTGCCGCGATTTCATCAAACAGTGACTGTGGCACGCCGTAACCCGGAGTATCACCATTGGTCATTGCAGTATTGAACAGATCGACGTCATCCGCACGCAATTGAATTTGTGTTACACCGTCGTTTTGGTAAGCGCTTGACGCCCATACGTTCGGATTACCACCTGAGTAAAGACCGAAACCAGCGCGAATCTCAAGGGCATCGTCTACGAACCAGTTAAAGCCAACACGCGGTTGCAACAAGTCGACGCCATCTAGGTTTTGCTGGTTAGAGAAGCCATAGCGATTTTCAAATTGCGCATTGAAGTTTGGATAGTCGTCGCTTTGGTATTTGTCATAGCGTAAACCAAACAACAAGGTCGCATCGATATTAGTGAAACTATACTCGTCTTGAACGTATAGAGTATGCACTTGGTATGAGAATTCTGCCGCTAAGTCGTTCGGATTGTTGCTGCCTGCTGCGTTATAATAATAAACGCGATCAGCGATACCTTGCTCATAATCTTCGATTGAGTCGAAGCGGAACTCACCTTCGGTGTGCTGTACGAAAAGGTTGAACACGTTCAAATCTTCATACTCATAACCGGCAGTAATGGTGTGCTGGTCAAGGTAGTAAGTACCTGAGATTTTCGCAGTCAGGTTATCCCAGTTAAGGTCGTTTGACTGACGTGAATCATCCGGGCCGATGTATACAGTGTCGTCATTGGGGCCGTAGCTGATTTGGAATTCACCGAAACCGCTGGCCGCATCAAGTGACTCTTGGCGAGCATCTAGGTCTGACTTGCCGATACGTACTTCAGTTGAGAAGTTGGCCGACCAGTCTGAGTAAAGTGAACCGACGATAGAGTAGAACTCTGCGCCACGCTCGTAGAAGTGACTAGAAAATGCCAATTCGTCGTTGTCAGCATCAGACTGTGAAAGATCAAAACCATCGTTGTAGTTATACACTACACTGGCGCGGTGATCTTCGTTAATGTTCCAGTCTAGTTTTACCAACAGCTTTTCATCTTCGATAGGCATGCTGCCTGGCGTTCCGCCGATATCGTAGTTATAAACATCGCTGGTGATTTGGCGAATGCGGTCGATATCTGATTGGCTGATATTACCATTGTCGATAGGGCCGTAATCGAACTGTTTTACCCCTTCCAACTTCTCGTAAGAGGTGAACAAGAATAGCTTATCTTCAATCAGTGGCATGCCCACATTAAAGCCGTAGCGTTTTTCAGTGTAGTTGCCGTTATCGATGTCGCCATCGATTTCGTCGATGCTGTCGCCTTTCATCGAGTCATTGGTGTAGTCAAAGAATACGCCACCGTGCAACTCATTGGTACCAGATTTAGTAACTGCGTTGATGTTACAAGAGGTAAAACTGCCGTACTGAACGTCAAACGGGGCCATTTCAACGGCGACTTGCTCTAGCGCATCAAATGAGAACGGCTGGCGCACCGTTGGGTAACCATTTGAATTCAAACCAAAGTTGTCGTTCATACGAACGCCATCAAGGGTTAGGCTGTTAAAGCGCGGGTTAGCGCCACCACAGTGAATCGCATCGCGGCTATCGTCCACATAAATACGTGGGTCGGCACGGACAATATCTTTAATATCACGGTTAATGGCTGGTGCTGATTCTAAATCTGCTTGAGTAAAGGTCGCGGCCGGGCCGGTGCCACCTGAAAATGAACTAATAGGACGGCCGGTGACTACGATTTGCTCGATATCGCCTTTCGCTTGAAGTTGCACTGTTACTGGGTATTCTTTACCCAGTGATAGATAAACATTTTCAACGACTTGGTCTTCAAATTTATCTGAGTCGATCAGTACATTGTAAGGGCCGCCAACGCGCAAGCCTTTAGCGCTAAAGTAGCCAGCATCATTGACTACAGCGGTTTTTGCAGAGCCTGTCGGCAAGTGAATAATGGTCACTTCAGTGCCTGCAGCCGGGTTGCCGTTTGGTCCAGTGATTTGACCTTTGACTGAGGATGCGGTTTCGTTAGCAAAAGCACCTGAAGACATGCCCACAGTAGCGGCAATGGCCATCGACAGTGCCGATTTCCTAAGTTGCATTTTCATGTTGTTTTCCCGTGTTTAAGTGTCATTAGTTAGACGGTCATTAATTATCGTAAGATATTAAAAACTATTATTGTTACCGTGGTATTGCGAAAAGCTAAAATTGCACATTTTATTGCAAAAATAAGCCCTTACCTTGCTCAACGGCGTGACTCTTATTGTTACTTGCTTTAAATATATTAACAGCTAAGCCTAGTTCATCGACTCATAGATGCCAGTATATCGACACACTCTAATGCGCTTGGCTTAGTGGCTGTTGAAAGTGGGTGAATTGTACCCATCATAGCCAGCTTAGTCACTCTTTTTCAGCAAATTAAAGGCCATTTGTCCGCTTTAGATTGAACTTTGTTTATAAACTGTAAGTTGGAGTATTAACTAGCAGCGGGATGTATATATCGTCGGGTGAGGCGGTTGCATAAAAGCACACCAGAGTGTCAGGGGTATAATGATCACGAATAACCCTAGGGAAGGGGGAAGTCTAGGTATAAAAAAGCCCACCGAGGAGGTGGGCTTGAGGTTGCGATTTTCTAACTAATTAGAAAGTGTAGCGTACACCAATCTTAGCTTGCCAACCCGACGAACTCTTTGAAATAGAGTTGTAGTTACGAGTGTCGAAGCCATTGTGGCGACGGTCAATGATGATGCGACCTTCGTCATCTAAGCCACCAAAGTCATAGACTGCTTGGTCTGAATAGCTTAGGCGCTTTTCTACGCCCCAATCATCATTAAGTAAGTTCGCGAAGTTTTCAACCATCACGTAAAGCTGGCCTTTGTGGCCTTCGGCAAACCCAGGGATCTCTTGCTTGAAGCTTACATCCATGGTGGTTACCCAAGGTTGTGTGCCGGTGTTACGGCCGATGATCTCACCACGCTCAGAAATGCCAGCTTGGTTTAGCAAGGTTTCTAGCTCATTCCACGTCACCTGTGACTCATCCCAGTTGACCGCTGCGTCATCAGCGCCAGATGGAATATAGGCTAGGTAGGCTGAGTGGCTTTGGAACTCACTGCCGATATCGCCGAAGTCGTAATCATTGTAGAAGCCCATTGAGTGGCTGTAAGGACGACCCGAACGACGCTCGAAGAACATGTTGAACTGTGATTCATAGCCTTCAAAGAACTCGGTCTTGTAGCGAAGGTTAATTTTAAAGCTGTGTTCTACTTCATAGTGACCACGGCCCACAGTATCAATATTGCGGCTCTCGACTAGCGCATGCTTATAATTACTGATCGCGCGTGATGATGAACCAGGCGCTACTTCAGTAATATCTTGGTGCGCATAGCTCACAGACGCATACAGACCGTTGTCCCACTCTTTGGCAAGTGCCGTGGCTAGGATCACTGAGCGACCGTTTTCGTCAGCATTGGTCATCATGATGTCGTAGTTTTCTTCACGCTCACCATCATAACGGCTCTCGTAAATCACCCGACCGTCAGCTGATTCACCCACTGGAACCAAAGCGGTATTGTGCCATACTGCTTCGTTTTCTTTTTTGTGATAAACCGCTTCACCGGTCCAGCTAAAGCCATCACCTAGTAGCTCTGAATCAAACTCATATTCAAAGCCAAGTTGAGCACGAATTGAAGACGGTAATTCAAAGTTAGGGTCGGTGTAGTTAGTGCTTCCTGCGCCTTGAGTCATAGAAGCTTGGATTGCTTCAGGTACTCGGGTGATATCCGCTTCAACACCGTCTTGTGAATAGTAATCCGCAATCGCTTGCGACGTGGCTGCTACATAAGTTAGACCGTCATTTTGGTATGGATTGTTATACCAAACGTTTGGAATACCGCCTTGGAAGCGACCTACGCCACCATTGATGGTGAGGTTCTCGGACGCGTAGTATTTAAAGCCAACGCGCGGCAGAATAATATCTAAACCATCAAGGTTCTCTTGGTTTGAGTACCCATAAGTGGCTAGGAAGTTTTCGTTTAGCGTGGGTTTATCATCTGATGATAAGCGCTCATAACGAAGACCAACAGTAAGTTCCAACTCATCAGTTGGGTAGAATTTGTCTTCAACATACACAGCAAACTGATTTCGACGTGCGTCATAAGCCGTGTCATCGGCGTTATTAGTGTAGGCATTGCTATAATCGAAGTCGTAGTTACCGTTGTAGTTACCCACTTCGCGGTTTTGGAAACCTTCTAGGCTATCAAATTCCCACACACCTAATGAACCTGCTGCAAATAGGTTGTACAGGCGCAGTGACTCGTACTGAGCACCAAAATTGATTTCGTGGTCACCCCAGAAGTAAGTACCATCAAAGGTCAGGGTGAGGTTTTCTGTTTCCGATTGGTTTTTATGACGATATTCATCGGTGCCGAACTGATAGGCTGGGCCGCGATAGTATTCTTCTACCTTAACGCTACCAATGCTTGAGTTGGTGAGGCTGTCGCTACTGACATCTTTATAGGCAATACCAATTTCGGTCGAGAGATTACCTGACCAATCTGAGTATAGCTTAGCAGCAAAGTTGTTAAACTTGGTTTCGTAGGTATAACGGCTCGAAGCCAACATTACTGTGTCGCCACCGGTACCGTAGTTTCGCTCGTCGGCGTCATCTTGCCATTGGTAGGTGAAATCAGCGCGGTGATCTTCAGCCACGTTCCAGCTTAGTTTTACCAGTAAGCTGTCGTTGGTATCTTCCGGGTCACCACCAAGCTCATCGCTCAGACCGTAGGTGCTGTCTAGTACAGAAAGGAACTCATTAAAGTTTTGCTCTGAGGTATCGTACTCGTGCGTTGCACCTGAGCCTTCAAAACCATAGTCCATTTCCAGTTCACTGGCCCAGCTGTTGTAGTTAACAAAGAAGAATAATTCGTCTTCGATGATGGCGCCACCGGTGCTGATCCCGAAACGCTTTTCAGATTGAATAGGGTCTGTCTTGGTTGTTTCGAAGGTGCGGCGACCATCCTCGTCGAGTACCGGTCTTCCATCTGCGTATACCTGAGAAATACTTTCTACTTCTCCAGCAAGACTTGGGTTAGTGAATTCATAGAAACCGGTGAATTCAAACTCATTGCTTCCCGATTTAGTCACCGCATTGATAACACCACCACCAAAGTTACCTTTTTTCGCTGAAAACGGTGAGGTATCTACTGACACTTGTTCAATAGCGTCAAGTGCAACAGGTGGCTGCTCAGTGGGGTAACCGCCATAGTTTAAGCCGAAATCGTCATTTTGGCCGATGCCGTCAACGGTTAAGCTGTTACTTCTTGGGTTGCTACCGGCAATGGTTAGCTCGCCGCTACCATTAATGCTTGCTAACGGATTCAAACGAGCAATGTCTTTGATATCGTTATTAAAGCTCGGAGTGTTAGCAATTGTGTCTTGGCCAAATACGCTGCTTGAACCGCCTGCTTTTTGCAAAATACGGTAGCCTGATACTTCGATACGCTCTACGTTGATAGGCTCAAGCTGAGAAGTGACGCGGCGAGTTTCACCTAGTTCAAGATAGATGTTCTCCAGCTCTGCATCACTGTATTTATCTGAGTCAATGAGGATGCGGTATGGACCACCTACACGCAAACCCTTGGCGATGAACGCGCCAGAATCGTTAGTCGTAAAGGTGCTCACCGTGCCGGTAGGCTCGTGGATCACTGAGATTTGCACGTTAGGTGCAGCATCGCCTTTAGGCGTGGTGATCTTACCGCGCATTGATGATGAAGTATCGGCTGCGAAAGCGTTTGCTGACACGCCCAAAGCGAGTACGAGCGCGCCGGCCACTTTCGTTAAGCGAACGTTTTTCATTATGTTGTTTCCCGTGTTTTGTTTCATTGGTTAAACAGTGTGTAATCGAGTGAATATTTTTATTGTTATTAATTCGGTCTATTGTTGTCCGTATAGCGCGTTAAGCACGGCTGCTAGGCGTACACCCGCACGCTGCAGTTGTTGCTCCATCACTGGACGATAGGTAAATAAGTAGTCGTAGCTGACTTGCTCACCGGTATTGGCGTAAATGTCTTGCGCTAAGTGGTGAGACTCAATGAGCCACTTTTTAATATCCAGATCTTTATTGATTGCCTTGATATCAACGCAGCATAGGAAGTCTGCGTATTCGGAATATGACAGCTTTTGGCTCTCAACAAGGTCGGTATCCCATAAACGATGTAAATTGGTTTGCTCACGAAAGAAAGTGACATCGATGCGGTTACCGCCTCGGTCCTCGGCATTACCGACATGCATAGGTTGGTGAATATCGCCAATGATATGAATTAAAAAACGCAAATAGAATTGCTGTTGTTGTTGGTTTGTTTTTGGAGAGCGCAGTGCCTTCATAGCCGTTAGGATGGCTGTATAGGCGTCTTTTACATCATGCTTGTGTTCTTTTGCTGAGAAGTGCTGGTGCGTAAATTCCTCAACGGAGTCGATATTGATGTAATGCCAAGGGCTGGCCTGCTTTTGCCAGAATGTATCGGGGGAAGAGCGCATTTCATCAGCCCAAGTACTGACTCTGGCCATACTGTGGCCCGCTAAAATGGTAGACACCTGTTGCTTTGCATCAGCATCCAAATGGTGCTCAGCAATGGATCCTACAATACGGTGACCGTTGGCGCCCCAAGCGCTCACTTTCGTTGCGAAAAAACTAACAAAAGCGAGGATGCAAATAAGCGTCAATTTGCTCAGATGCGTATAATTGAACTGTAAACTCATTGTTGTTGTCACGTTACTGGCTTGCTTAAGTGAAGGCAAATTGTCCGGATTTTTAAGCGAAAAAACAGGACTTGATGGGATTCATAATTACTTGTTAATAAAGCATATAAAACAATTGCTTATAGGTTATAAATAAAATTACCTATTGCAATAAGTAATTATAATTGTTGAAATAGTAATTGAATTCAATAAAAGCAGCACAAAAGCCCGTGACAAGCATATTTAACAGACGTGACACTGCGCTTATCCTGGTTACATTAATGGTACTGGCGTTAACTAGTTACCTTATCGGAACAATGCGTTTTACCTTGGCAACTACGCAACTGGGTAATGTTATAGCGACTCACTACAGTTGTAATACCACCCAGCCAGAAAATAAAACGCAGCTTACGTTGTTTGCCCCAAGCGAAAATGTCGTCAAACGATTGGCTCAATCGCTATGTAAGGACACCACTGTGTCTAAGCAATACGGCGCTGTCCAAGCTTTTTGGGGAGGCTCTTCTGAGTTTGAGGTGAATGTGCTGGGAAAAGGTTTAGCGGATTTAATCCTCGCCAAGGAAAACCTCTTCAGTGCCTTCACCGCCCATGAAACCTATGGTTACTCACCGCTAGTCGGTTATCCTTCTTACACGGCCTACTTTATTGCTAGTAAAGAAAAGCCGCGCTTAGAGAAAAGCTACTTTCTTGATAAGCGCATTGGCCTAATTGAATATCCCACCAGTCGCTCCGGCCACATTATGCCCAAGCAGGTGTTCAAGGAGCTGGATATTAATATGAATAGCTTGAATATCACTTTTGTGAACTCGCACAGTGCGTTGCGAGATAAGTTAGCGCTAGGTGAAGTGGATATCATTAGTTCTTATTGGCAACAAGCAGATAACGAGCGTTTTTCTGCAAATTATATAACCGCAATCAGTGACAATATCAGTGGTAGCCATTGGTTTTTACGCCAAGCCAGTGACAACCCTGACTTAGCTTGTGCTATTCAGGGCGCTATTTTAAGCCAAGCAGAAGAGCAATCGGCACAGTACTTTAAACAAGCCAAACCTTATTGGCAGTGCAGTGATTCAGCACCTGCAACATTTCAAGGAGAGCCGCTGTGAGAGCGATTAAAGTTGCATTGCTGAAGCACGTGCACAGCTGGGTTCGGCGCTTTAATGCCAATATCGCCACGGTATTATTTGCATGTTTGGCTATGACTATCGCTTACTGCAGTTACGCGGTGGGGGCATTGAGTAGCTGGCATCATCAACAGCAACAAGCGATAGCCCATGTCAAAACACGGATAGCCCTGGATGCTCAATACATTGGACTACCCAATAGGTTGTTGGAGGTACCGGGCGACCGCAAACGTGTGGTGCACTATCTCAAGCAGCTCAACACTCACCTCACATCACAAGGTTACGCCATTCAAGTGCATGCAATAGCGGGTACAACGCTCGGTAATGAGACAAGCAATCTTGAGAGCTTCAACCTCGTTCGCACAGGTGGGGAAACGTTCACCGTGACGCTGTCACCAGCGGTGATGCCTCTAGCCCAGCTATTGAGCCCTTGGCCTTTTCTCATCGTGCTGCTGCTGTCTGTCGCCATGCGAGCATGGTTTAAAACCCTTCAAAGCAAATTAGATAAAGCGCGAGAAGCGGGGACGCCGATACTTGAGCGCAAGCGCCTACTGATTGATTTAGCAGATAAAAGCCTACGCTATGGTGAGCAGGGTAGGCAGGTGCAATTGGCGAACAAACCCCTTTGTTTTTATCTGGCGCTGTTGGAGTTTGGCATTGAATACCCTGAGGTGACGTTAAATCAAAATAAAGAGGTGCCACAGGAGCTACTGGATTTGGCCCATAAGTATTTTAGCCGCCTTATCGATTTAGGACACACGATTAGAAAGCGCCCCAACTTTGGCAATAGTTTAGAGAAAACGCTAAGTGAAATTCGTGCTGCACTGGATGAAGTGTTTGCAGCAGACTCGCAAGATAAAGAACCTTATTTTCCGCCTAAAGCCCATGGTGAAGGGTCACGCTCGCGTGTCCATCACTATGGGCTTAGGGCCGTCAATGGCGATGATTTTGAGGTTATTGGCAAGTAACCGGATGAGGCACGTTAATTGCCTTAATTGGGCTGTGCTTGCTTACATACTCGCTCAAAATACTGGCATCCGAGTCGCCAGTGTCTACGAAGCGGGTGTCGGTGTTTAAACGCGGATAGCCATCGCCACCTGCCGCATTGTAGCTATTGATACTCATACGATAGGTCTTATCTAGCTCTAACGGTTGACCGTCAATGCGCACTGAGACCAATTCATCCCCCTCGCACACCGGTGCCACTTGGTTGAAGTGGGCATAGGCGCCAGAATCGACAGGGTATGATGCGACTTTACTGATGTATGCAAAAGCCTCACGACCACTAAATTCAATGTAGCCAATGCGGTTCTTAAACGGGTGTACACGAAGAATATCTTTGTAATCGATATCTCCTTGGCTGATTGAGTCACGAATACCGCCGCCACTAATGACTGCAAAATCAGCATCGACATGATTCATTTGTGCTTGGGTGATCAGCTGTCCTAAATTCGTCTGTCCAAAGCGAACTTTGTTTCTGTCGCCTTGAAGGTGAACTTCGGTATGCCCTAAAGTCACGCTTAACTTTTCTTGGCCTTTTTGCTGGTAAGGAGTTAAAAAGTCGAGCATTTCTTGGTCTTTATTGATGTAATCACCGACCCATTCACCGGTCTCGTCTTTAAGGTTTACTGGGATCAGCTCATAGCTTTCAAGAGTCAACTCTTCACCTAGCAGTTTAAATCGAGCATGACCCACATACTTGCCCCATTCATGGGCTTGCATGATCCAAATACCGTTTTGATTATCTGGCTGGCAGGGCATGCCTGGGCGGTAACCATCGTTGTTGCTGTTCTTTGCCGCCATGCACACTGGTTCTTGGGAGTGGCCACCGATGATCATATCTACGGCGCCTTTGGGCAAGTTACGAGCTAAGGTTACATCGCCGGGGGCGTTAATGCCGTGTTGAGCATTGCTGTAGTGACCCATGTGCGTGACGGCAATAACGATATCAGGGTTGCGGCGCTCAATTTTAGGAAGCATGTTTTTGGTCGCGGTTGCGGGCTCAATAAAATCAAAATTACCGATAAAATCAGGGTTCGCAATCTTCGCGGTGTCGGTGGTGGTCAGGCCTAAAATAGCGATATTTAGATTATCTCTTTGTAACAGCGTATAAGGAGTGTAAGCAGGCTCGCCATTGCGTTTATCGATAATATTAGCGCTCAGCAACGGAAAGTCGGCCCAACGTTGCTGCTTGTCTAATACCGCTAATGGATTATCAAACTCATGATTGCCAATGGCCATGGCATCGTAGCCTAACAACGTCATGGCTTTAAAATCAGGTTCCGCGTGTTGTAAGTCAGACTCAGGAATACCAGTATTGATATCTCCCCCTGAAAGCAACAGCACAGTATCGCCTCGTTGTTTAGCTTGTGCGCGCAATTGTTTTAGTAATGTTGCGCGCGCAGCCATACCGTATTCACCCTTATCGTTATGCCAGAAGCGGCCATGATGATCGTTAGTATGAAACACACTAATATAGTGTGCTTGTGCGGAGTTAGAGTGTGACTCGGGTGTCGGCGTGGAGGCAGAGCATGCACTGAGCAATGTAAGCACTGAAAGAGTAATTAGGCGCACAGGGGATTCCTATCGGCGATTGTCGTTGCGCCTGATTTTAATTAAACTTTATGACAATTTCACTAGTCTGAGACGGACTGTGCAAATCCGCCTGCCTATACCCTAAGTTAAGATATTTGCTGAAGCAACCGGGCTCAGCCGCAACAGATCAGCCAGTTAGCTCACTGTGCTGGCTTGCACAAGACGAGACGCTGGCCAGTGCTGCTTGTTCACGACGGCGTAACTCAGCACGTGCTACGGGTGCTTGATGATGATTGACACCGACCATCCAGTTTAAAAACGATGCAGGCACTTGGCGGTACGACTCGCCTTTGTGAACACCAAAGTCGCAAATGAGGTTGTTGCTGTTATCCATAGTTGTTGTTTTTAGCTGCTCAAATGATATGCACATACTAGAGAACTCTTAATAGTTTGATAAGTCGAATCTGTTTTAAAAAAGCGCAAAAAGATACTTTATAGTTATATGTTGTTAACCAATTTGTAACTGGGTTTTACCCCCAGGTATCAATTTGTTGTTATTCACTGTGCCTCATGGAAGCATGGCTTGAGTCAATGTAAAGTGGCTCAAAACAACAACATAGGAAATCCCATGAATAAACTTATTGGCTTTGGTCTGGTCGCAGCGGGGCTTACTCTTGCGCAACCTGTTCACGCGACTGTCGTTGAAATGCAAACCTCCCAAGGCAGCATTCAAATTAACCTCTTTGATCAGCATACACCAAAAACAGTGGCTAATTTTCTAGGTTATGTTGAGCGTGGCGATTATCAGTTTAGTTACCTGCATCGCTCCGAGCAGGATTTTATTGTTCAGGGGGGCGGGTTTATTTACGATGGCGGGGCCGTGGCCATTGAATCCCAAGGGACGGTAGATAATGAGCCTGTGCTATCCAATGTCGCTGGCACCATCGCCATGGCTAAACGCAGTGGCAACGCTAACAGCGCGTCAAGTCAGTGGTTTTTCAATGTCGCCGATAACAGTAGTAACTTAGATCTGCAAAACGGTGGATTTACGGTGTTTGGTCAGGTCATAGGTGAGGGGATGGAGGTTGTTAAAGCCATTAATGCGCTGCCTACTTGTTCTAGCACGCCGGTCGTTGATTACAGTACGGACGAATGCCAGCAAGGCGCTGAGCTAACGGCAAACAACCTAGTTATTGTTAACGACGTTATTGTCATTGATGATGACCCCAATTCGGCGGCAAACTTGACTCCGGTTGAAAATACCTTAATTGATGAACCTGTCGAGTCAGGGGATGATTCAAGCTCAGGTGCATTTTGGTGGTTATTACCTCTTAGCTTGTTGATTCGCTGGCGCCGTGCGTAAGGCAAGCCTAATCGGCGTGCTAGGGTATCGCTAGCGCGCCGTTTCTTGGGCGGGTATTAGAGCATGCGCAACACCAACATGATCCACATCGCCAGCACGGTGATGCAACCAAACAAAAAGAGGTAGTAACGTGTTTTTAGGTGGTTACTACTAATATGGACCACAGTGTGCGCAAGGCGCAGTAGTACAAAACCCCAAGCCAAGGCGGTGAAAGCGTAGCCGGTGGTTTGTGTAATTAATGCAGTGAGCACCGCAACATAAAATAAAACTGGGATTTCGAATTGGTTAATAAAGTTACGCCCGGCCACTTGCACTGACTCCGGGGCATTGTCGAGATCCATAGTGGCAAATTGTTGCATTTTAATTTGTTTGTTGCGTGCGGCAGCAAAACGACGTCGCCCCATTATTACCATCACCACAAGGGTTAACAGTACTTGCGCGAACATTGCCAAAATAAGCCATTGGTGCACGTTAATCTCCCATTACTCGTTATTATTTATAAACATCCCAGACCATACCTGAATTACTCTTATTATTCGAGTGCCAGAAAAGGTAGTCAGTGTTTTCATACATTGTTACAAACTTGATAGCTTTTTCATTGCATTTTCATCAGTGATTTTTGATCATAAAAGAAAACGTCCACTTATAAGAGACAAATTCATGAAAAAGACATTAGCACTGAGTGCCCTGAGCCTTGCCGTACTGGCTGGTTGTAAAAGTACATCGACGCCTTCACAAAGCGAACTGACTCAGCAATTGATCCCGGAAAACTTAGTTGTGAGCCCTAACGACAAGCGGGCCTACGAGACACTGACGTTGGACAATGGCATTGATGTGGTGCTGGTTTCTGACCCCAGTGCGGAGAAATCTGCGGCGGCATTAAGCGTGGGCGTTGGGCTTTTGCACGACCCCATGTCGCAACAAGGCATGGCGCATTACCTCGAACATATGCTGTTTTTAGGCACTGAACGCTACCCCGATACCAAGGGCTACAGTGACTTTATGACCAAAAATGGCGGTGCTCATAACGCTTATACCTGGCTCGATATCACCAACTATATGTTCAAAGTGAATAACGATGCCTACGCAGAGGGGCTTGACCGTTTTAGTGACTTTTTCAAATCGCCAAAGCTGTACCCTGAGTACACTGATAAAGAGAAAAATGCGGTCAATGCCGAGTGGTCGATGCGCCGGGAAATGGACTTTTTCGGGCAGTTTAAACTCGCGCGTAAAATGATGGGTGAGCACCCAGCAAACCGCTTCCTGATTGGTAATTTAGAGACGTTGGGCGATAAAGAAGGGAGCTCATTACACCAAGAAACGGTTGATTTCTACAACCAGTATTACTCCGCGAATATAATGAAAGTGGCGATGATCTCCAATCGCCCACTCAATGAAATGCGCCAGCTAGCGAAGCAATATTTCGCCAATATCGAAAATAAAAACATTGAAGAGCCACAAGTGAAGGCTGAACTGGATTTTGATCAGGCTGGTGGCAAACGTATTTACTACAAGCCCAATGAAGATGTGAAACAGCTGAAGCTTGATTTCACGATTAAAAATAACATGGATAAGTTTGCCCTTAAACCGAACCGCTTTGTGGCCTACTTACTTAGCAATGAAATGCCAGGCTCTCCAGCGCAAATACTGCGTGATAAGGGCTGGGTCTCACAATTGAGTGCCAATGCATCAGCGAATATGTACGGCAATTATGGCGCGTTGTCAGTGGATATTGAACTGACAGATGCAGGGATGCAAAACCGCGAACAAATCGTTGCTACGATTATGCGTTACATTGAGCTTATCAAGGAAAATGGTGTTGATGAGAAGTACTTCGACGAAATTCGAACGTCGCTGAATAACCAGTTTCAGTTCTTAGAGAAAAGCGATGAATTTAGCTATGTTTCTTCGTTAACGCAAAGCATGCAGGATTATCCGCTCACCAACGCAATTAACGCGCCTTACTATTATGGTGAGTTTAATCCGCAGGCAGTGCAGGAGGTGCTGGCACAGCTTAACGGCGAGACCTTGCGAGTTTGGTATATTTCTCAGCAAGAGCAAACCGATAGCCAGCTGCACTTCTACGACGGCGAATACCGCATTGAAGATATCAGCAGCGAAGAGCAAGCAAGTTGGCAGCAAGCGAGCGAGTTTGCTTTGTCTCTACCCAGCGTTAATCGTCTGCTGCCACAGCATTTTGATATCAAAACTCGTGGCTACGCGGCGCAAACTAAACCGGTTGTGAGCTACGATAAAAACGGTATCAAGATTTGGCAGCAGCCGAGCCAACATTTTGCTGAGCAGCCTAAGGGGTTGGTCGAGGTGTATGTTAATTCACCAGCGCCACAAAACGATATGACTGCGAAGGTGTTAATGAGTTTGTGGGCCGATTTATACAATTTGTCGCAAACCGCGTTGGCAACCGAGGCCTCTATTGCTGGCATGTCGGTAGGCATGGACCCTGGTAACGGGTTTACTCTCACTGTCGGCGGGTTCACCGATAAACAGCCAGAATTATTACGTGAAGCGCTAAGCAACTTGCAGGTTGAAGTCGATGAACAAGCATTTAATCAAGCCGTAGACCGCTATGTACGAGCACTAAACAATGCGCAGCAGCAATTTCCTTTTTACCAAGCGTTTGATGAGTACTCCAACCTAGTTCGCTCTGGCAGTTACGACACCGAGGCTCTGATTGCCAAAGCGCAATCACTTACGGTCGCGGACTTAGAGCAATTGATGAACCAAGTGTTGACGCATAACACAGTGCGGGTATTTGCTTTTGGTAACTATGATCAAAGCAGTATTGACGTTATTGCCAAAAATATTACTCAGGCGCTGCCAACGCAAAAAGAAGATAGCCAGTATACGCGTTCTCAGTCTTGGCAACCTAAGCAGGGCGAAACCTATGTTGTTCATAAAGACATAGAGGTGGCTGATGTCGCTATTATTGACATGGTTTATCACCCGACCCCAGGTTATGCGCAAAAAGCAGCCGCTGCGGTATTACAAGGGCACTTCCGTACGGTGGCCTTTGATAAACTGCGCACTGAAGAGCAGCTGGCTTACGCCGTTGGTGCTATCGCCCGTCCACTTGAGGACTATGCCGCCATAGGGTTGTTTATTCAAACCCCGGTCAAAGGTCCGAAGGCAATGCAGGCCCGTTTTGATAGCTTCAAGCAACAATATCAACAAGAGCTTAATGAGATGGATGAGGCGACGTTTGCGCAACTTAAAAATGCCACTCTCGTGGCGCTCAAAGAGCAGCCAAAAAATCTAAAAGATGAACTTGGGCGTCTTATTACCGATTGGTATCGCGAACAGTTTGATTTCAACAGCCGTAGCCAACTGATTGCGGCGGTCGAGCAACTGACGCTTGCAGACATTCAAGCATTTTACCAGCAAACGATGATGAACCCAGAAGCCGCAAGGCTCAACGTGCAGCTTCGTGGCAGTAAATTTGCCGACAAGGACTTCGCTGATTTACCTGAGCAAACCAAGGTGGAATCGGTGGCTGACTTCCAAAAGCAAATCAGCTGGCAGCAGTAGTTGACTGGATAATAATGTGCAGAAAAGGCTCCCATGGGAGCCTTTTTTATGTGTTTGATTTAGCCTTGATTAAAGTGCTGAGGAAGGGCGTTAGCAATCTCTTTCAAGCTGGTTTGCCATGCTTTACTCAGGGCGGATGCCAAAGCAGCGTAGCCATCTTGTGCCAGCGGCTCGCTTTGGCTAAAGCGCGCCATACTGAGTACGTGTAATTTACCTTTCTCATCAACTCGAGATAAACGCCACAAGCCTGCTATTTCTGCATTGTTATCGAGGCCGCCGTTAAAATGGTCGATGTCGATATCGAGCTGATAAAACGATGACTGCAGCTGCTCGGCGTAGACATCAGCCCCTTTGACGACCAGCACTTGCTCTAATGTGGCCATTAGCTGCAACTGGGCGCTACTTTCGAGCATGAGTGCTGGGCTATCGGCCCAAAAATGGTAATTAGCGCTGTATATTTCTTGCGGTGAGCGTCGTACCACCATGGCACGGTTATTAAGGTTACCGCGTAAACTGATAGGGCTTAAACGCAATAGGTGTTGGGTCTGCTCATCGGTGCGTAGCAGATTGTTATTAAACAGCGCGCTATCTAATTGGTAGTAGCGTATATTGCTAGTTCGCGAGTCTGTGGCGCAGCCTTGTATCAGCAATGCCAGCATCAGTAATAAAATAAGTCGAACCATTAGTTATCACTCCTTGGCAGCGGATCAGCAGGCAGCTCTTTATCAAAGATCAGCATATTAGGTTGCTCCTTTAACCCTTTCGATAGGGGCTGCAGTTCATCCATTAGGCGCTGCATTTGCTCAAGTGAAGACTGCATTTGTTGATACATTTTCGAACCATTTTGGAAGCTCGCCATGGTCACCTCAAATTGCTCCATGCTTTGCTCAAATTGGCGCATACTTTGGCTAATATCAGCCATATCTTGGGTAAACTCTTTGGGCAGCGCTTTCATACTCGGGTCGCTCATGAACTGGCGCATATCCACAGCAAGCGTTTCATAACGGGCCATGGTGCTTTCAAACTGAGCCAAACTTTCTTCTATACGAAGGCCTTTAACCTTATTGAGTACATCATTAACTTGGTTGGCCAGCACCGTGATGCCGCTGGAGGTACTGGGGAAAACAGTGTAGTCGCCGCGTTGTGTTAAGCCGACCAATTCACTATCAGGATAGATATCAAAATCAACGTAAACGGCGCCAGTAAGCAGGTTGCCAGGCTTCAAAGAAGCTTTAAGTCCTTGTTGCAGGAGCTCATCAACATGGGATTGCCAAAACTCCCTCGCTTGTGTTGAGTCGCGGTACAAGCGCCCATACTCGATACGTATAAGTACCGGAACGGCATTGCTGGTATTGCTAAAGTGAGCAGGGCGACCATCAATCATAACCTCAGCCGGGACTTGCTCGACAGTGCCTATGCGCATACCCCTGTATTCGACCGGCGCACCCTCTCGTAGGCCGCGAATAGACTGCTCAAACTCAATGAGGTAGTGCTGGTAATCATAAAATCGCTGTTCTAGCGCAGCTTTATAGCTGTCACTTAGGCTAAAGGTGTGGTCTTGCTTGGCGACTGCTCCTGGAGGATCGCCCTCTGGGGTAGCCAGCGAAATACCGCCCTTTAGCATTTTCGCGATCGATCCTGTTTTGACGTTGATACCATCAGCGGATAGGTCAAATTCGAGTCCTGAATTAACCCAAAAGACCGTGTTCAACGTCACCAGGTTTTCGTACGGCGCATTAATAAATAAACCGTAACGCATCACTTGTTGTTGCCAATCAAAATTGGCAGTTTCGATTTGGCCGATTTTATACCCTTTAAAGTAAACCCCTGTGCCTACCTCAAGCACTTCAGCATCTCGGCTGATTAACTTGTAACGCCCGCCTTTGACATCATTGGCAATCAGTGCGGGCTCCTCTTGCAATTCAAAGCGCTCGGTGAGCTGTTTACTCTCGCCGGGGGCGAATTCTAAATAAACACCCGAAAATAAAGTACTAAAGCCGGTGACTCCACTTTCATCCACGCGCGGTTTGACCACCCATATTTTTGCATCTTCAGTGAGTAAGTTATCGTAGTGGTTATCGACTTGAGCTCGGGCGATAACATGGTCGCGGCTTGACGCCAATCGAATTGCATCGACAGTGCCTATTTTTACACTGCGAACTTTGATTTCTGTTTTACCGGCGACGATACCCTCAGCATGGGGCATTTTGATGTAAATAGTTTGCCCTTGTGAGAGTTGGTGTTGCAGTAACATCCAAGCACCAACAAACAAGGCGATGATAGGGATCAGCCAAATAGGGGACAGTTTAGGCGCCGTTTTAATGCGCGCAGTATTACTCATTCACGACTCTCTTCACTTTTTCAGGGGGATCCCAAATCAAACGTGGATCAAAAGCATGGGCCGCCATCATTTGGCAAATAACCATCGCTGCGAAACATAACGCGCCCAACCCGGGTTCGACCAGCATCAGGTTGCCTAGCTGTACTAAGGCTACCAAGATAGCAACAACAAATACATCAATCATCGACCATTTGCCAATAAATTCAGTAACCTGATATAGCCGAGTGTACACCATAGAGCGGCGACTGGCTTGGCGGTAAACCATCACGCACAAGGTCGCAAGCACCAATGCTTTAGCAAATGGCACCACCACACTGGCAAGGAAGATAATCGAAGCGATGGGGTATGAACCACTTTGCCACAACAGTATTACGCCGCCAATTAGCGTTGATGGCTCTCTGTCTCCCAAGCTGGTGGTATACATGATAGGCAGTACATTGGCAGGAATGTACAACAGTACCGACGTCACCAGCCAGGCAGCGGCCTTTTGTACACTTTGCATATTGCGATAATGCGTAGTGCTATGACAGCGTGGGCATAATTTGTCGTAGGTAAGTTGCTGGCAAACATGACAGGCGCGTAGGTTGACATCAATAGCCCTCACTCCTTGTGGAACGGCGACCTCTTTATGGGGGGCAATCTGTCGCCACAGTCGAGGACGGTTGACGTAAGATAGGGCACCTATATATGTCAGCACAAACCCGCCATAGGCCCAAAAGCTAATGCCAAAGGTAATGTCAGCCATAGACATTATTTTAACCATACTGACCAATACGCCGACGAGGAAAATCTCCGACATCACCCAGGTGTCCAATGCCAGAGTCAATTTCAGCAGCTTACGTCCCCAATGTTTTGGCAAGGTGCGCAAAAAACCCAAGTGTAAAGGCAGCAGTAACAACAGCATCACTAAGGGTAAGATAATGATACTGATATCAATAAATATCCCTAATAGGGTGCTGTCGTAGTTAAAAAGCATGCGTCCGGCATCAGGCAAGGTCATAGTTTGCGTGATGCCTCGACTGGAGAACGAAATAAAAGGGTAAAACACTGAGCTCAATAATAAAATAATGGCACTCAGGGTGAGGGCTACAACTTTAGGGTCGTTATTGACGTTGCTTGCATTTAAGCTCGAGTGACAGTGAGGGCACTGGGCAACTTGTTTGGCTTGTAGTCGCGGCACATCGACCACTAGATCACATTGCGGGCAGGCCAGTTGCATGTTTTCTCAAACTTTATCCAGTTAACTGCTAATGTTAGAGCATAGCGCTTATTTTATGTAATTCCTAGTGACTAAGGACGGGTTATGACAAGGGGTCTGGCAACGATGAACTGGCTAGCTATCAGTAAGGTAATGCTGTGTACGATGTTTATGTGCACAGCAAATGCTGCCAATAACCTCGACGATAACGCTGTGGAGCTCTCCGCCAGTGCTTACATCCCACCTTATGTATTTAAAGACGGACACCACGGGATTGAGATAGATATTATCAAACATGCTTTGGAAAAAGCGCAGCTTGGGCCATTAACTTTACACTTTTTAAGTAATCGCCGTGCCGAGGCGCAGTTACGCCAAGGTAAAATTAGCGGCGCGATTAATATTCCGAAAGAGTCAGGGCTCGAGGGCTATTACAGCGAGCCCTTATTGTATTTTGAGAATGTAGCTATTAGCTTAGCTGAGCATAACTTCAGCATTGAGCAGTTCAGTGACTTACATGGTAAAAGCATTCTTGCGTTTCAAAATGCCAAAAACTACCTTGGACCTGACTATACCAAGGCCATTACTAACGCCTTGAGTTATGATGAGGTAGTCAATCAGTATGCGCAAATAGACCATCTCATGAAGGGGTGGGTAGATGTGATTGTGCTGGAGAAGCGCATTTTTCAGTATTACTTACACACCTTTGCAATGAACCAGGGGCAACAGACAAAGCCAGTTACCATCCATGCGCTTTGGCCTCCTTCTCCCCGACACGTGGTATTTACTGATTCACAGCTGCGTGAGCGCTTCAACCAAGGTCTTGCAGAGCTAAAAAAAACACCGCGCTACAAGGCATTGCTTGCCAGCGCGCCATCGTATGCTCAGCGCCAATCAAGCAAATAAGGCCACAGTTTGTTTAGAGCGAGCAAGCACCTGCCCTGACTCAGAGTAAACAGTGGCGTCTTCATAAGCGTAGCCGTTATGTGCGGCGGTGGTGTGCACATGCAAGCCTAGCCATTGTGACGCTGCTAATTGAGGTAGCGTTAAACATTCTACATGCCAACTCATGCTACTTGCTGGTGCCGGTTGCTTAAATGCTTGTAATTGCGATGGTGGCCAACTGTCAATCAGGGCAATGACATGGGTCCAGTCGTACTGCTGCTGTTGTCCTTTAAAGCGCATCCAGCCTGTTAAGTCAGTGCGTTCGGCGCCGCTATAAGGCATATTGCCCTCGGTTAGGTTTAAGTCCACATGCTGAAAAAAGGCCGGCATAACATTCTCTACATAGGGTAAGCAGTTTTCTGCATCGGCGGCTTTTGGGACGGTGACAGCGGCCACTGGCACTTCAACCTCGGAGGCGCGGTCTTTGGCGAATAATCCTTGGACAGATAAACACACTTGTCCATGCTGCTCAATGGTTGCGCTGTATTGGTTAGAGCTTTTGCCTTCGCGTAAATGGTGGAAGGTCAGGGTAAAGGGGGTGTCTGGAGCAATGGGGCCAATAAATTGCGCACTAAACGATCGTAAAATACGATCGCGATCGCAATGTTTCAGCATGGATTGTAAGGCTAATGCGCAAGACAAGCCGCCAAAGGCTGTGCGCCCTTGTGTCCAAGAAGCAGGAAATTCGAGCGTTTGTTGGTTCTCGCCAGTCACGCTGGCCAATAGGGTATCAAAGGTCATCTGTCTCACCTTAATTGAACTTGTCAGACCAGTTTAACGGCAAATTTTTCCTTGGCGAGGGGGAAAATTGAAAAAAATGACAAAAAAACGAAATTTTTTTAATTATGACGCTTGAATTAACAAAAGCGGCCCCTATCTAGTAGTCATCGAACACGTTAACAGAATTTTGAAGTTGGAGAAGATTCATGGGTAAGATTATTGGAATCGACTTAGGTACTACTAACTCGTGTGTAGCAGTACTTGACGGTGATAAGCCACGCGTAATTGAGAACGCCGAGGGCGATCGCACGACTCCTTCTATTATCGCATTCACTGAAGACGGTGAAACGCTAGTAGGTCAGCCGGCGAAACGCCAAGCGGTAACCAACCCGACTAACACACTTTTTGCAATCAAGCGTTTAATTGGTCGTCGTTTTGAAGACGAAGAAGTACAACGCGATATCGGCATCATGCCGTTCAAGATTGTTAAAGCAGACAATGGCGACGCCTGGGTCGAAGCAAAAGGCGAAAAGCGTGCTGCTCCTCAGATTTCTGCCGAAGTCTTGAAGAAAATGAAGAAGACCGCCGAGGATTACCTAGGTGAAGAAGTCACAGGGGCTGTAATCACAGTGCCTGCATATTTCAACGATTCACAGCGTCAAGCAACAAAAGACGCAGGTCGTATCGCGGGTCTAGAAGTTAAGCGTATTATTAACGAGCCAACGGCCGCTGCGCTTGCTTATGGTATGGATAAGAAAAAAGGCGACAACGTGGTTGCTGTGTATGACCTCGGTGGTGGTACTTTTGATATCTCTATCATTGAAATCGACGAAGTAGAAGGCGAGCACACCTTCGAAGTACTGGCAACCAACGGTGACACGCACCTAGGTGGTGAGGACTTTGATAACCGCGTTATCAACTACTTGGTAGAAGAGTTCAAAAAAGAGCAAGGTATTGAGCTTAATAACGATCCGCTAGCGATGCAGCGTGTTAAAGAAGCCGCCGAGAAAGCTAAAATTGAGCTTTCAAGTGCACAGCAAACTGAGGTGAATCTACCTTATGTTACGGCTGATGCTAGCGGTCCTAAGCACATGAACGTGAAGCTGACTCGCGCTAAGCTTGAGTCATTAGTTGAAGACCTTGTTACTAAGTCTATCGAGCCATTGAAAAAAGCACTGGCGGATGCCGATTTATCGGTAGGTGATGTGAATGACATCATCCTAGTGGGTGGTCAGACACGTATGCCATTAGTGCAGAAAACGGTTACTGAGTTCTTCGGCAAAGAACCTCGCAAAGACGTAAACCCGGATGAAGCGGTAGCGATGGGTGCGGCAGTGCAAGGTGGTGTTCTTGCTGGTGACGTGAAAGACGTACTTCTGCTTGATGTTATTCCACTGTCTCTTGGTATCGAAACCATGGGCCAAGTGATGACCGCATTGATCGAGAAAAACACGACCATTCCAACGAAGAAGTCGCAAACTTTCTCAACAGCGGAAGATAACCAAAATGCAGTAACAATTCATGTACTGCAAGGTGAGCGTAAGCGCTCTGCCGACAACAAGTCGCTTGGTCAGTTCAACCTTGAGGGTATTCGTCCAGCGCGTCGCGGCGAGCCGCAAATCGAAGTCACTTTCGATGTTGATGCCGATGGTATCTTACATGTGTCAGCAAAAGATAAAGACACAGGTAAAGAGCAAAAAATCACTATCCAAGCTTCTTCAGGTCTAAGCGATGATGAAGTAGAAAAAATGGTACGTGATGCCGAGGCAAACGCTGAGGAAGATAAAAAGTTCGAAGAGTTAGTAACTGCACGTAACCAAGCAGATGCTTTAGTACACGGTACGCGTAAGCAAATCGAAGAAGCGGGTGATGATTTACCGGCAGAAGATAAAACAGCTATCGAAAGTGCGCTAACGGAACTTGAAACTGCGATTAAGGGTGAAAGCAAAGAAGAAATCGATGCGAAAACCCAAGCGCTTGCTGAGAAGTCACAAAAGCTAATGGAAATCGCGCAAGCGAAAGCCCAACAGCAAGGTGGCGCTGATGCCGGTGCACAGCAGCAATCACAAGCAAAGCAAGACGACGATGTTGTTGACGCTGAGTTTGAAGAAGTGAAAGACGAGAATAAATAAGTCTTGAACTTTGTAAGGGCGCGCTGGCGAAATCGCTTGACGCGCCCTTAGTGTATGTAGATTTTAGGAATAAGGGTTGCCATGGCTAAGGCTCAACGGTAAACCCTTTTTCACTTTGCAGCCTTGCTGCATTTATTAACAGTAGTGGTAGATATGTCAAAACGCGATTATTACGAAGTCCTTGGCGTAGCAAAGGACGCCAGTGACCGAGATATTAAAAAGGCTTATAAGCGCCTGGCGATGAAATATCACCCGGATCGTACTGCCGGCGATAAAGAGCTTGAAAATAAGTTCAAAGAAGTCAAAGAAGCCTATGAAGTCCTCGGTGATGAGCAAAAACGCCAAACCTATGATCAGTTCGGCCATGCAGCATTTGAACAAGGCGGCGGTGGCGGCCACGGCGGCTTTGGCGGTGGCGCAGGCGATTTTGGTGACATCTTCGGGGATGTCTTTGGAGACATCTTTGGCGGCGGTCGTCGTCAGTCACGTCAACAACGTGGCGCCGATTTACGTTACAACATGGACTTAAGCCTAGAAGAGGCGGTGCGCGGTAAAGACGTCGAAATCAAAGTGCCTACTTGGGTGGCCTGTGAGCCTTGTGATGGCTCAGGTGCCAAACCAGGCTCAAAACCGAAAACCTGTCATACTTGTCATGGTGCAGGGCAGGTACAAATGCGCCAAGGTTTCTTCGCAGTGCAACAGACGTGTCCAACTTGTCAGGGGACAGGGCAAATTATTTCCGACCCTTGTGATAGTTGTCATGGTCAAGGCCGCGTAGAGCGCACCAAAACATTGTCGGTGAAAATTCCCCCGGGTGTGGATACTGGCGATCGTATTCGTCTTGCTGGCGAAGGTGAGGCCGGTGCTCATGGTGCGCCTGCAGGCGATCTCTATGTACAAGTGAGTGTACGCGAACACCCTATCTTTGTTCGCGACGGCAACAATCTGTACTGTGAAGTACCTATCGGTTTTACCACAGCAGCGTTAGGCGGTGAGATTGAAGTACCAACGCTAGATGGTCGTGCTAAGCTGAAAATCCCAGCAGAGTCGCAAACTGGAAAGATGTTCCGTATGCGTGGTAAAGGGGTCAAGTCAGTGCGCTCCGGTTCAGTCGGTGATTTAATTTGTAAGGTGGTGATTGAAACGCCAGTGAACCTCAACAGTGAGCAACGCGAGCTACTTGAGCAGTTAGAAAGCAGCTTGGGCAAAGACAGCTCAAAATACCGCCCGAAGGAGAAAGGTTTCTTCGACGGGGTGAAAAAGTTCTTTGATGACTTAACCAAGTAAGGGTGAGCTCGTTAAAGTAAAAAAAGCGCCTTAAGGCGCTTTTTTTGTATCTAATTGAGCAGCAATGCTTGTTCTGTAACGTCTGAGCAACGACACAACTGCACATCTTCTTGGTATCTCACCTCGTGTACGGATGGCGCGCTACGCGTTAGTTGCTCGCAGCGTGCTGCACATTGACGTTGATGCTGCCAGTAATCGTACTCACCTGAAATCAGCCACGTAAGGAGTACCGCCACGACCGCTAAGCTGGCAAGGCGGATATTTCGACTCAGCATTGTCTCTCACCCACTCGCTCGTATACCTTCACTAACCTTAGTACACAACCAGCGTTGAGAGCGAACTTTATCCCGTAACTAGGTGCTGCTCTGGATTGTAAATGCGGCTAATGGGTGTGAGGTGCTTAAGGAAACATGCACCTTATCGCCAGGGCGCACTAGCATTTCATGGCTCACGCGGCTGGTCACCGTGGTTTTGCAGGGTAGTTCAATCGCGCACAGTCTGCTGCCGCCTTCAAACCTGACCCAAGTAACAACACCATTGCTGTTGTTTGCATCTTGCGCTAATAACACATCGTCTGGGCGCAGCAACACATCTACTTCCGCTGCGCTGTCGTCAATGCCTACTACTGGCGCTATTCCTATCGCGGTACTGGCTTGGTGGTGTTGATGTTGTCCGCGAATAAAACTTGCTTCGCCCAAAAATCGTGCGACAAAGCGATTGCTAGGCATGCTGAAGCATTTTTCTGGGCTATCAATCTGTTGAATTTTACCATCGCGGAGCACCCCGACGCGGTCACCCACAGAGAGTGCTTCTTCTTGGTCGTGGGTCACCCAAATAGCGGGCACGCCGGCTTCTTTCAAAGCGTTGCGAATATCCCAGCGCAGCGTGTCTTTGAGCGCTGCATCTAGGTTTGATAAGGGTTCATCCAGTAGCACAAAATCCGGTTGATGCGCCAAAGTGCGAGCCAGGGCAACACGCTGTTTTTGGCCGCCGGAGAGGGTGGCAGGCTTTTTATCGCGAAATGCCTGAAGGCCAAGTAAGTCAATCCAATGATCGGCCAAGGTGTGGTCTTTTAAACGAAAGCAAATATTTTGCTGCACATTTAAGTGTGGGAACAGCGCAAAGTCTTGGAATACCATACCTACGCTGCGTTTTTCAGGAGGCACCGTTTGCGTGGGGGTAGCGCGCCACTTGCCAACATCGATTTGCCCCTCACTGATGGGAATAAGCCCGGCGAGGGCCTGTAAAATCGTGCTTTTTCCACAGCCTGTGGGGCCTACGAGCATCAAAATTTCGCTTTTATCAAGGGCCAGGTCGAGTTCACTGACAACGCGATTGCTACCGTAATCGATAGACAGCTTACTTACAGATAGCATGTTTAGGTTTCCTCTTCACGTTTAACTACTGCGTTTCTCGCCTGAAAGCATAATAGCGAGGCCGCCGGCGGAGATCACTACTAGAAGTAGCCCTGGAATTGCTGCGCGACCAAAATATCCGGCCTCATACACTCGCCATAGGTAGGTAGACAGGGTCTCAAAGCCAGTTGGACCAAGCAATAAAGTTGCTTCGAGCTCGCGCATAGACTCTAAAAATACCAGTGCAGCACCAGCGACAATGCCGCGTGCAGTCAGGGGCAAAGTCACGCGCATAAAGGCCTCCCTCGGAGAAGCACCTAATACCCGTGCGGATTTGACTAAACTGCCATCCAAATGTTCAGTGCTGGTACGAATGCTACCTACGGCTAAAGGGAGAAAGCGCAGTACATAGGCAATCACTAATAAGGCGAGGGTTTGATAGAGCAGGGGTAATTGCAGGCCACCATAAACCAATGCTGTGCCCATAACAATTCCGGGAATACCAAAACCAAAGTAGGTGACGCGCTCCATAATACGCCCGGCTTTGCCGGTCAGTGCCGCATGGGCAACGGGGATGGCGACAATCACGGCGGTGAGCGCGGCTATAATCGACGCATACGCCGAGTTCCAGGCGATATTTATGTCAAAATCGGCAACGCCATCACGGGCGAGCCAAAGCATAAAAATAGCCAAAGGCAAACCAATAGCAAGCATCAGAATAGGTGTGAAAATGGTAAATAACCCCATTAACTGCAAGCGACTGGGGAACAGTATAAGCGCACGACCATGGCGCTCGGTGGCGGTTTTTATTTGTGATTCTAAAAACAATAAAAAACCAACAATGCACATTAACTGTAATGACAGCATTGCTGCTCGGTTTAGGCCAAAGGCATTGTATTCAACGTAGATAACGCGGGTGAAGGTATCCAGGCGCATCATCGCTGGGGTGCCAAAATCGGATAAGGTATACAACGCGACCAGTAGCGAGCCGGCGGCGATACCATTGACCACGCGCGGTAAAATCACCTTAAAAATACTGCCGGTCATGGACATTCCTAAAGTGCGCGCAGCGTTGACCATACTGGCATCTAAGCTTAATAGCGACGAGCGGGTGGTCATCATCACAAAAGGAAAGGTATAAAGGGTCATCACTATCGCTGCGCCGCTGAGACCATACATAGGCGCGGTGGTCAGGCCAAACAACCCTTCTATTTCGCCACCAGGACCGAATGCGGCATACAAGGTAAATGCACCGATATAACTCGGGATAGCGAGGGGAGCCGCAAAAAGCACTAACCAGAATTTTTTCAGTGGTAAGTGCACATAAGCGCTTATAAACGCCAAAGGCACGCCGATGAGGATGGAGCCCAACACGGTCAATGCCATTAGCGCTAAGGTGTTGCCGAGAATCTCGAGATTATGACTGTCAAATAGGGTGTTAGCGTCACTTGCTAAGCTCAGCAGCACATACACAGGGGTTAGGGCAACTAGCGCCGCGAGCAGCGCTAGAGGGTAAGACGCAGGTAGGCGCATTACAACACACCGCTGGCGCGCATTAAATCGAGAGTCGGTCGCAAATCTGCTAGTTGCGTTAAGTCTACTTTGGGTGGTGAAATACTAGCCAGTGGCGGCAACCCTTGTGGCTGCGAAACACCGCTTATAAGCGGAATTTCATAGGCTTCCTGGGCGAGATAACTTTGCACTTCGGCGCTTAGTAAGTAGCGCATAAAGTTCACTGCTAATGGGTCTTCGCTCAGAGCCAAAATACCAGAGGCATTGACTAAACAGCCAGCATCATTATTGGTAAAGGCTAACGCTAAATTGGCATCGGGCTTACCGGATTTCAACCTTAAGGTGTAATAATGGTTGGCAAAACCAATATCTACCTCACCGCGTTCAACAGCCATCACTACGCCCAGTTCGCCAGCATAGGATTTGGCGCGTTTTTGCACCTTCTTTAACCATTTAGCGGTTTTGTCATCACCTTCTATGAGGCGCATGGCCGTGACAAATGATTGGAACGAAGCGTAAGCGGGCGCCCAACCGATGCTCAAGTCGCTCTCGGCAATATCCATAATATCTGTTGGGATCTGCTCAACACTTAGGCGCTCAGTGTTGTAGGGTAAAGTGCGAACCCTGCCAGTCACCGGAGCCCAACCAGGGTAACGGAATTGGGGCTGAAGCTGGGCAGACAGATCATCAGGTAGGGGGTGAGCTAAGCCTGCATCGGTGACCAGACCTATAGCGCCAGAGTCGACGGCCCAGAACAAATCGGCGCGCTGCACGCCCATTTTGGCCTCGGCTACAATAGTATTTGCCAAAGCGGCAGTCGGACCACGACGGATCCCAAGCTCTAGTTTGGGGTTTTTGTCTTGGATGGCTTGTAACACGTTTTCATACAGGCCTCCTTCACCGCGACCAAGGTAAAGCGTCAGCTTCCCCTCTAAACGCGGTAACTGATCAACAGAAACAGGACTGGCTGTGGTCGCGGCAAATGCACGTGACAGAGGCAGCGGCAAGGCACCAGCCACCCCTAACGCAGCTAGGCCTTGAATAAAGGTCCTACGCTTCACTTAAAATACATCCTTACGTGCTTTTTCGGCTTTCTCAATCAACGCCTTAGCGCGGTCTAATTTTGTTTGCATATCAATGACAACGTTGCGCACCGCATCAACGCCTTTATCATCAGCGATGGCTTTAGGCAGCGTAACGTTAAAATCTTTTTCTAGTACTTCAACGAGGTTAGCGTCTTGCTCAATCAGCGTGCCCTCTACGCCTTCAAAAAGGTGCAAGTAGGTATCGTGGACAATGCTGGTCGCTTCTTCATTAAGACGCTCTGCGTATTTGGCAACGACGCGGTCCAGTTTGTGCTTGATTTCAACAATGGTCGCACTTTGGGTCATGGACTCCGTTGCTGTGGTTTTAACGCTCTCAAGCAAGCCTTTTTGTTGGTACTGCGCGGCAAGTTTAACAGCCCCAAGACCCTGCCACAAGGCTGCATTCATGGCTTGTTGTTGGGTACGCACGTTGCTGCTAGGTTCGCCATTATCAATGGCCATTTTTACACCGTACAAACCTTGCCAAATCGAGGCATAAACCGGCACATAATTAGTTTCAATGGCACTGTGGAACTTAACCGATTCCCAGTATTCAATGAGCTCATCACTGTTTACTGACTTCTTGCCTTGCTGTTCATATTTGCCGACTAGGGTATCAACCTTGCCAACCATCCATTCAACTTCTTCTGAATAGTCTTTTAAGTTTTCCTGTAGGTGATTTACGTGCTCACCGATTGGGCCGTTTGCAAAGGCAGGTTGAGTGGCTAAGGCAGAGGCTAGAACAAGGCCAAGGCCCGCAAGTTTTATAGAGTGTGACCATGTTTTCATAATTAGATTACCGAAAAGTATAAGTGTAAATGATAGCTATTATCATATCCCTCGAGGCTCACTTAATCAATACGCAGACAACCCCTTATGAGTGATTTCATGACATCCTAACGAAGCTTTTATGAAACTTAGATTAAAGTTACACAGAATTAACATAAGAGCCTTGTTATCATATAGTTAGCTAGGTTCTGAAACATAGACAAAGAGCTAACCCCGCAGTATGCTTTAAGTTACAGATGATAGAGATACGGATACACTATGACCCCCGCTGTGACCCTATTGGAAAAGCACAAACACGCATACGAGTTGCTCAGTTTTAGCCATGACCCTCAAGCTGACAATTACGGCCAGGAAGTCGTTGCCAAGCTCTCTCTAGATTGTGAAAGCGTGTTCAAAACCTTGGTTCTTAAAACCGCGAATAATGACTATGTTGTCGCCATTACGACAGTCAATCGCACGGTCGATACCAAAGCGCTGGCAAAATTAGTGGGGTGTAAAAAGGTGGCGATGGCCAGTGCGAGTGAAGTTGAGCGCATTACCGGCTATGTGCTTGGGGGAGTCAGCCCATTTGCGCAAAAAAAGCGCTTGCCGACCTTTGTTTATCAAAGTGCACAACAACAGCCGCGTATTTATGTCAGCGCAGGCAAGCGGGGCGTTGAGCTGGCAATTGCACCTGATGTGTTAGTACAGTTACTCCCAGTAAAATTCGGTGCCTTCTAGCACCGGCTCTGTGCCTTTTCCTTATCTTAACTACCCGAGCTTTTGGGTATTGTTTTGATTTACAGCCCGCCTGCCTTTTTTGTCTCAGCCGATACCAAGATAAATAACAAAAAATTCAGCGTACAACTGTGCGCTTAAAGCCATTTAATTTCAATGTGTTAATTGCACCAACTTAAACGGGAATTGAAATTTCTGTTAAAAAACTGGTTGGACCAATTGATCTGTTTGTATTTTTATGCCGTAATAGTGGGTAAATTAACTGGTCTGATGAGTTGGTTATGAGCTTACGTACTAAATTGAAAAAAATCCTTCCGAGTATTTCTGTTACCGAGCAAGAGGCGCTAGACGCTGGTGATGTTTGGTTAGAGGGCTCGATTTACCGGGGTAAACCTGACTTTGCTGCCCTGCGCGATGTGCCAGCGGCAACCTTGAGTGCCGAAGAGCAGGCATTCCTCGACGGCCCAGTGGCACAATTGCTAGAGATGATTGACGAGACCGAAATCCAATCGGGTAATCATCTCCCTGAGCATATTCTAGAATTTCTTAAAAAAGAGCGCTTTTTCTCGTTAATCATCCCGAAAAAGTTTGGCGGTTTAGAGTTCAGCCCATATGCAAACTCTACCATCGTTGCGACAATCTCAACGAAATCCTCGGCGGTGGCAGTGACAGTCATGGTGCCTAACTCTCTAGGCCCAGGTGAGTTACTGCTTCACTACGGCACTGACGAGCAACAAAATCACTATTTACCACGCCTAGCTGATGGCCGCGACATTCCTTGCTTCGCGCTAACTAGCCCTGAGGCCGGCTCTGACGCCGGTGGTATCCCAGACATTGGTGTGGTTAAAGAGGGTGAGTTTGAGGGTAAGAAAGTATTAGGTCTTGAGGTCACTTGGGATAAACGTTATATCACCTTAGCCCCTATCGCGACTGTACTGGGTTTGGCGTTCAAAGTAGTAGACCCTGATGGCCTACTCGGTGGCAAAGAAAACCTAGGTATCACTTGTGCGCTTATTCCTCATGACCACCCTGGCGTGCAATTAGGTAACCGTCACGACCCGATGGGCGTGCGTTTTTATAATGGCACGACACGCGGCGAGAAAGTCTTTATCCCGATGGAGTTCATCATCGGCGGACAACAGAATATTGGTCGTGGTTGGCAAATGCTGGTGAGCTGTTTAGGCGCAGGGCGCGGTATTTCACTACCTGCACTGGGCGTATCTGTATCACAAGTATCCTTTAAAGGCGCCGCAGAATACGCCGCTGTGCGTGAGCAATTCGGCTTGGCTATTGGCCAATTTGAGGGTATCCAGGAAAAACTCGCGGATATTGCCGGTAAAACTTACTTACAAGAAGCCATGCGAGTGCTGACCACCGAAGGACTTGGCATGGGCTTGAAGCCATCAGTGGTAACCGCTATTGCCAAATACCACATGACTGAAATTGGTCGCGATGTGCTTAATTCAGCAATGGATATTCAGGCCGGTAAAGCGATTCAACGCGGCCCGCAAAACACCCTAGCTAGCGGCTTTGTGGCGCAGCCTATCGCTATCACCGTTGAAGGCGCAAACATTTTGACGCGTAACCTGATGATCTTTGGTCAAGGTGTAATGCGTTGTCACCCGTATCTGCAAAACATGGTTGAGGCGATTCACTCACAGGAAAAAGATGCCGACGCGACGTTCAATCGCATCTTGCGCAAAACTGTGGGTTACAGCACAGCAAACGCACTTCGTGCATTTAAGCACGGCATGCTCCCGTTCACTGCGTCAAGTCAGTCAAACTTGCCAGAGGTGCGTGAATATGAAAAAGCGGTACATAAGCTATCCTCTCGTTTAGCGGTATACGCCGATTTCTCGCTATTGGTGTTAGGTGGCAAGCTTAAGCAAGCAGAAATGTTGTCAGCGCGTTTAGGTGATGTGATGAGCTACATGTATGCAGCTATGGCATCCATTAAATACTATGAGCAAAAAGTCAGTGCTGAGGATAGAGAGCAAGCGGCTCCTTACTTCCACTATGCAACTCGTTGGGCGTTGCAGCAGGCGGAAAAGGCATTGCATGCATTCTTGGATAACTTCCCTGCGTCTGGTACGCGTAAGTTCATGCGCTTTTTGACATGGCAGTATGGCTACAAAATGCCTGCTATCGGCGACGAGTTGGTACGTGAGCTGGCGAAGCAAGCACAGCTTGATACCAATATTAAAGCGCAACTGACGCATCTCGTTAAGCCAACGCCAGGTGATGGCCATGACATTAATGAGCAAGCTTACAAAGCAAAACTGGCTAACCTAGACAGCCTAGCGAAAGTGCGCAAGGCTATTAAGTCGAAGCAGATCCGCTCAGGCGTACGCTTTAGCGAAACTCTCGACAACGCGTTAGCGGCAAGCGTTATTGACGCGCAGCAGTACGCGTCACTTATTGACTATAACAACAAGCGTGAGCTGGCTATTCGTGTTGATGAGTTTGATTACGATATGAACTTATTAACTCCTAATGGTGAGCGCGCCGATGGCGAAACCACGACGTTGCGTAATGCTAGTTAACTGATAGATGCCAACGCATCACACAAGCCCTTGAGCTCCGGCCAAGGGCTTTTTTGATCTTCTCCCATCTATGGTGCGTATTTGTTTGCGGAGGTAAGTATGATCACCTTATTCTATGATGCGCAATGTCCGCTGTGTGTGGCGGAAATGAGGAAATTAAAAAAAGCGGATATGCAAGATGAAGTTCAGCTCGTTGATATTCACGATAGTCAAACCATGGCCGCTTATCCGCAGGTGCAATTCAGCGCCGCTAATCGTATTTTGCATGCCGTGGACGAGCAGGGGCAACTGTACCTCGGTTTAGATGCCACGGTGCGAGTGTGGCGACAAGTCGGCAAGATGCGATGGCTGGCTGTTTTACGCTGGCCGGTCATTAAATGGTTTGCGGATATTGCGTACCGACTCTTCGCTCGTTATCGCCTCCCTGTTTCTCGGCTATTAATGCCTAGTCAGTGTGCGAATAACCAATGTCGCAATCCCAAGTCATGAAACAGGCGTTGATCATCGGCGCTTCAAGCGCAATTGCGAAAGCCCTTATTGAAGACCTTGAACAGCAACAGGTGAAGGTTACATCAGTTTCGCGCAGTAGCCTTGAGCGCAGCCCGCATTACCTCGTTGATTATGATGATGAGGCTATTAATGAGTGGGTGAAGGAGCTCAACGGGCAGCGATTTGACTATATCTACATCTGCAATGGCGTTTTGCATGGCCAAGGCGTGGCCCCAGAAAAATCCTTATCGGCTTTTAATGAACAGCAATTCAGTGAGGTGATAAGAGCCAACACCCTTGTTCCCATGTTGTGGCTTAAGCATACACCGGTATTAGTCCCTCGTAATGAACCGTCTGTGGTAACCATTTTTAGCGCCCGAGTTGGCAGCATTAGCGATAACCGATTGGGAGGTTGGTACAGTTATCGGGCCTCCAAGGCGGCGCTGAATATGTTAGTGAAAACCGCTTCTGTGGAGGTGCGACGCACCCACAAACAAGCAAAGTTCGTGCTGTTTCATCCTGGCACCACGGATACACCACTATCTAAACCTTTTCAAAAAAATGTTCCCGAGCACAAACTGTTTACGCCTACTTTTGTGGCTCAGCGGCTGCGTGAGCTCACTTTGGAAACGCAGGACTTACCTGAGTGTGGCTACTTTGATTGGGACAAATCTGCTATTCAATTTTAATTATAAAGAGCGTTTTTATGCATTTTAGTAAACACGACATTGAGCAGATGCCATCGCGGTATCGCGCTCATTTTATTAACTCTTTGTCCGGCTATAAAAGTGCCAATTTAGTGGGCACTGCAGATCATCAAGGGCGGCATAATCTTGCCATTGTCAGCTCAGTGGTACACCTAGGGGCGCAGCCCCCGCTGGTGGGGATGATCATGCGCCCTGACGTGGTCGAGCGCCACACTCTGGCCAATATTCGGGAAACCGGTTGGTACACCTTGAACCAAGTTCACCAATCCTTTTGGCAGCAGGCGCATCAAACATCGGCCAAATACCCAGCAGGTGAGAGTGAGTTCTCAGCCACTGGCCTCACTGCCGAATTTATTGCTGATTGCCCCGCGCCCAGTGTGGCCGAGAGTCAGCTTTGTTATAGCGTAAAGCTGCTAAGCGAGCAGCCAATAGAGTACAACGGTACCATCATGTTGATCGGTGAAATCGAACAGGTGGTACTTAAGCAGCCGGCCTTGTTTGAAGATGGCCATATCGACCTCAACAGCTTGCAAACGGTCGCGGTGGCGGGGTTAGATGGCTATCATGTGGGTCACGCTCTGGGGCGCTTACATTACGCCCAGCCAGACAGTGAACCGACAGTACTTGAGGCGAAGTGTAAAGGGGATTGACAGGGCGCTTGTGTCCTGTCGATGCATCGGTACAATAGCGACTCAAAAGACAAGAGATGTAACTATGTTGCCATTACTAACGCGCTTTAGCGCCCTTATTTTATTTACTTTGCCATGTTTGTCCCAGGCTCAATCTCAGCAGGTCGACCTTGAAGCGGTGATGAAAAACATGGGCCATAGCTACAAACAAGCAATGAAGGCGCAGCAACCGACAATCATGAGTAATGCTCTGAAGGACCTGAAAGAGCGTGTACAAGAGGCCAAACGAGCGCGCTTCTCAAAAGCAGCAGAGCAATCACAACAGGGGTTGGATAAGGTGCTTGAGCGTATAGCCTCGGCTGAACAACAACTTTCTCAGGGGCAACTTGAGGCTGCCCGTGAAACTCTCAAAGACATCGATATGCTGCGTAAAAAGTATCATGAGTTGCATGAACCGCCAGGCTTCTGGGAGCTATTGTTCGGCTAACGATTAATACTCGTTTTTAAGGGCAGCGCGATGCTAAGCATTGCGCGAGGTTGGATAAAGTGAAATCTAACGGTTGCGCTGCAGTTTTGCTAAACCGAGTAAAGTCGATATCCCCTAGTCCCTTATTGTGCAACGCATTAATAAGGGGCGTAAATTGCGGATCATTGGCGGCGAATATTGGGTAATTGGCATCAGAGCCGAAGGGCCGCTCAAGTATATGGGCGTCGTAAAGAGCAATAAGCGCAGCGGCTCCGAGCAGTACATGCCCGCCGACAGATACATCTGCACTGACATTGCTTGGGACCTTGTCCCAATTGATACCGCCGATAACAGGCTGCGTCTCTCCCCGAGCATTACGGGCAGCACGCACAACACCGTTGGCGATGGGGTCATTGGCCGCCCACACCATATTAATTTCTTTGAACCGGGCTAAGGCTCGGATACTTTTTCGAAACCCTTCCTCTTGAGACCAATTAGCGACATCGCTGTGTACTAACTTAATATCGTGGTGCTGGCGTAAGAAAAGTTCTAAGCCATGCTTGCGGCTGATTGCCGAGTCAGTGCTGTAATCTCCATGCAGAGCTAATAAGTTGAGGGTTGTGCCATGAGCAAAGCGCGACTTCGCAATGTGGTATAAAGCATTTGCCAACTGATAGCCTGCGTCGAAGTTATTGGGGGCAAGATAACCAATGAACCATTGTGGTTTAGTTTCTAATACCTCGTCATCTGGGGCGTTAAATATAAACAAAATAGGCTTGGTGATTTCGGGAGAGCCATTGAGCCACTGTGTTACCGCCTTCTTTTCGTCAACCACAACAAGGTAGTCGGCATCACTGCTCATTGCTTGGCGTAGCTGCGACTTCATTAAGATGTGGTTTCGGTTGGCGTAACTCACCGTCAATTCGATATTTAAATCTTCTGCGACGCTGTTCATGGCAGAGCTCACATCACGCCAAAACAAACCCGTGGCATTATTAAATTGATGACCGGGATTCACAAAGTAGACTTTTAGCGCTGGTGATGCAGTTTGCGCCTCGACTTGGGGGCTGTTAAAGGCGAGGGCGATATAACAGAGCAGTGTAAACAGAAGATACTTCATTGTGACCATGCAATAGCGGAAGAGATTTAAGTGTATGCATAGGGCCACAAACAGTAAAGTTTAGACTGGTACGTAAACAGTCAATTGGCTATTTACGCACCACTTTTACATTATTTGCGCTTTTTGCCGCCTTTTCCTTGCACTGCTTTAAAGCGAGGGTTGGATTTGCAAATAACGAATACGCGGCCGCGACGTTTTACCACTTGCGTACCGGGGCGACTCTTGGCGCTTTTTAACGAGCTCAATACTTTCATTTTCTTGCTCCTAAGCCTTTAAAACGACGGTTAAACTGAGCTATACGGCCATCTTTACCTACGGCTTTTTGTTTGCCGGTGTAGAAGGGGTGAGACGCACTAGAGATATCAATAGCGACGTAAGGGTAGGAAACGCCATCAAGGGTTACGGTTCTGTCAGTGTGAATGGTTGAACCAATCACAAAGTATTGATCAGCTGATGTATCATGAAAGGCCACTTTTTGGTAGCGAGGGTGAATATTAGGTTTCATAGCAATACCTCCTTAATTATGTGATAACATATCATTTGGTTAAGGTTGTTGCAACTAATTCTCATTTGTTTGACGAGAATCTGTTTGCCGTGCCTATTACAACGCGCAGGCCAGAAGCCATGCACAGTGATGTTTAGCATTGAAGAGCTGTTTTAGTAGAGGCGGGTGCGTTATGTTGCACCCTCATTAGCAAATAAACAGGGCTGAGCGCGCCAAGTTATATAAAGGCGTACTGACCTGATGCTAATACTTGTAAGCACGTGATGTAGCACAGCCACTCTACACTTTTACTGATAAATCGTACTTCATGGTCAATTTATCCAGGTAGCGAGCACGCAAAGACTGGTCATATTCATGGCTTGGCGGCTGAATCAACACTTTGGAAAACTGCTTCATAACAGGGTGTAACTGTTGACGTTGGGTTTTGTCTAGAGCGTGAACAGTGAGTCCCTCAGTAATCGTATCAATGCTATAACGCAATGCATCCATTTGCATGATTTCTTCTATTTGCCCATTGCGAGTTTGTGTGCCGAATTGACCAGTGAGAAATTGCTGCCAAAGGTGGGTGAGGCGCTCGTCAAAGTCTTCGGTATAACTCTCATCAATGAATACGCCGTCTTGTTGCAAGTTTTGTAACGCCCCCTGCGCACGTTGAGCAAACAGAATAAATGCCGTGCTAGCACTTTCAATATCGGACTTTTGCAGCTGTCTGCCCCAATCTTGCATGGCTACGGGATAATACTGCCAAAATACTTGGCAGGGAAAGATCCCTTGGTAAGAGTGGCACTGAATACTGTTCTCAAGGCTATAGCTGGCCTGAGGAAATATACGTAAGTGTTGCCAGTGTTGTAATTGTTCTTGCTCGATACCGAGCAGCTGACACAAAGACTCTTCGCGATAGTAGAACTGTTCAAGGTAGTCGAGTAGATGCATTGGTAAATCAGTTAACTGTACATATGTACAGTTATTGTGGTTCAAATGCAATTCAGATGCAAGGCGTATAATTTGTTAGCATAAACACGTCTATCAGTCATAGACATCTGCCATTGCGGCGATGGATATGATTAAATGTTGCTATAAAAGAATAAATGAGATTATTTCTATGTCTATGCGCTCAATGGAAAAAATACGCCAAGCTCGTGTGATCACGGCGATAAAGACGCCTTATACACAAACGGGTGAGGTATGCTTATCCACCTTTGATAAACTAGTTGAAAGACAAATCGCCGCTGGCGTTGATGGTATTGTGGTCGGCGGTACTACGGGTGAAGGTCAACTGATGAATTGGGAAGAGCACCTGATGCTTATTGCCCACAGTGTTTCGCAGTTTGCTGATAAGTTATTGATAGTCGGAAATACTGGCAGTAACAACACCCGCGAAGCGATTAAAGCAACCACCTATGGGTTCGCAAAAGGGATGCATGCATCGTTGCAGATTAATCCTTATTATGGACGTACCTCAGAGGCGGGTTTGAAAGAGCACTTTAGCCGCCTTCTTGATATTGGCCCAGCGTTTATTTACAACGTACCTGGGCGTACGGGTCAGGATTTGACTCCTGATATTATGACTCCGCTTGCAGAGCATAAAAACTTTGTCGGCGTTAAGGAGTGCGGTGGCAATGAACGTATTGCCGCCTACGAGCGCCAGGGCATTGCTTGCTGGTCAGGCAACGACGACGAAGCGCATGATGCAATCCATGAGTTTGACGCCCACGGTGTGATTTCAGTAACAACCAACCTGATACCTGAGTTATTTTGTGATTTGATGCGCACACCACAACCGCAGCGCAATGAGGAGCTTAAGCCGCTCATGCAGTGGCTGTTTTGTGAACCCAACCCGGTTGCTATCAATACCGCGTTGGCGATGACGGCAGCGGTTAAACCGGTGTTTAGACTTCCATATGTGCCACTGAGCGAGCAGCAGCAAGCCCAAGGTAAGGCGCTCATGGCGCAATTGCAACGCGGTGAGCTAGTTGGCGACGCGCAGCCGGAAATGATAGATAAACAAGCCGTCGTCTATATCTAAAGCAACCACGCCCAAAGTTAGAGTGCGCGTTGCGCACTCGCCATTCACTTCTTTGCCGATAACCTGCAATAGCTGGGGCACTGCTTGGACATTCCACTCCCTTAACCTGCAGTTAATTAGTGCTACATTTTTTGCTATTTAAATAACAATCCAGTACTATTTGCGCCCTTGTGGAAAACGGACTTTAGCGATGAAGTGTGCTGTTGAAAAGTTAGCGATATATGTGCCGCCGACGGCGCAGGTCAAAGACCCAGCAATAACAGACGTTATTGCTTCTTTGGCAACAATTAACAGCGACATTGATGTCAGCTGGGTGAAGCCGATGCAGCGCCGGCGTCTGAGCTTATTTGCGAAAATGGCGCTTAGCTGTGCCAATATGGTTAATATAGATGCACACGCAATGCCTGTTGTATTCTCCTCGCGTCACGGCGATTTACATAAAACGTCTGACTTGCTCGAGCAATTAGTTGAGCAGCAGCCATTGTCGCCAACTCAATTTGGTCTTTCCGTACATAATGCAGTTTCCGGTTTGTTATCAATACTAACAAACAATACCGCTGCAGTAAGTGCGATTGCAGGTGGTCGGAGCACTTTCTCAAGTGCACTCATCGAAGCTTACTTGCAGTTACACAGTGGTGACGCTGAGCGTGTTTTACTTCTTCATGTGGATAGGGCACTCCCTGACATATACGCGCAATACGCTGACGAAGAACAGGTGGATCATTGTGTTGCCTTAGTACTGAAAAAAAATATCAATGGGCATGGCTATGACCTTCAAGAGTTGCTTGATGCTCAACCAGAACCGTCTTTATCGGCGCTACGGTTTGCGCACGCCGCAATCCACAATCAGTCGATAGATGTAGGAAAGTGGCGTTGGCATTATGCTCAGTAAACTGAACTATTGTTGGCGTGTGCTGGGCACTGGTTTTTGTTTCAGTGTCTTTGGTCTTGGCGGTGTTGTGCTCAGTGTATTGGTTTTCCCGCTACAGCGTGTGTGTTATCACGACCCGCATGTGCGTCAAGCTCGGGCTCGAAAAGTGGTGCATTATAGCTTTCGCTTCTTCGTGGCATTGATGGATACCTTGGGCGTTATTGGTTTTCACGTGTATGACAAACAGGTGCTGAAAACGCTAAAAGGGGAGTTGGTGTTGGCTAATCACCCCAGCCTCATTGACGTAGTGGTGCTGATATCTGCCATTCCCAATGCTGATTGTGTCGTTAAAGCCCACTTATTTAAAAACCCGTTTATGCGTGGCGTGATAAAAAGCACTGGCTATATAAGTAATGCCGACCCACAAGGTCTGCTCGAAGATTGTGAGCGCTCTTTAGCACAAGGTAATAATCTCATTATATTTCCGGAAGGTACGCGCTCTCACGGTGGCAGACTGAACCGTTTTAAGCGTGGAGCGGCAAATATTGCTTTACGAGCACAATGTCCGATAAGGGCGGTGTTAATTACAATGCAGCCGAGCACCTTAACCAAAGGGGTGCCTTGGTATCGTGTGGCGCCCGTGAAAGCGCACATGCATCTGCAAGTTGCCCAAGAGCAGCCGCAGCCATGGCTGCAAGATGAACAACCGGTAAGTGTGCAGTCGCGCGCGCTGACTCGGTATTTGCAAACCTATTTTCATAACCAAGTAGAAAAATTATGAATGAGTTAAAGTTACAACTAAAACAACTAATTATAAACAGTTTAGACCTGGAAGATGTCAGCGTTGATGACATTGATGACAGCGAACCTTTGTTTGTTGACGGCCTTGGTCTAGATAGCATCGATGCTTTAGAACTCGGCTTGGCGATTAAAAAAGAGTTTAATGTGAAAATTGATGCCAATTCAGAGCAAACCAAAGCGCATTTTGCCTCAATTAATGCGCTCGCTGAGTTTATCGAACAATCCCGCAACAACACCTAAGAGTGAAGAAGACATGAAAACCGCTGCTGAAATTTACGACGTATTACGTGGCATTTTAGAAAACGACTTTGAAATTGAAGCCGATGATATCTCCATGCAAGCTAGCTTGTATGAAGATCTCGATCTCGATAGCATTGATGCCGTCGACTTAGTCGTGAAGCTGCGTGAAATCACCGGTAAAAAGATCGAACCTGAAGCCTTTAAGCAGGTACGCACGGTATCGGATGTGGTTGATGAAGTACATAAACTAGTCGCTTAAGGCACCTCATGCTCAAAGCAATTATTAACACGCTGCTGTCTATTTGTTTGCTGGCTTACCCTGTATTGGTGTATCTCGGTTTATCCCAAGGATATAGTCAACAAATCATGTGGCTGTTATTGGCTTTGCTTATTATTCGTGCCGCTTTGAGCTTGCGTATTCAAGTGCTGGGTGGCTGGCTATTACCCACTTCCGTGGCAGGCGCTATTTTAGTGGCCAGTGCCTTAGTGAGCGCACAGCCTCACCGACTGCAATGGTATCCGGTGATTGTTAATCTTGTTATGGCGGCAGCGTTCGCTTATACACTGGTGCATAAACCCAGCATGATAGAGCGCTTTGCAAGACTGCGCGAGCCACAATTAAGCGACCAAGGCGTGCGTTATACCTATCGAGTGACGCAAATATGGTCCGTTTTCTTTGTGCTCAATGCGGCTCTTGCTACCTACACCGTGCTACTAGAAGATATGGTGCTTTGGACTGTGTACAATGGCTTAGTCGCCTATATAGCGATGGGCATTTTGGGTGGCGGTGAGTTTGCTTATAGAATGTGGTTAAAGAGCAATGGACAGCTTAAATAAATTAATCGACCTATTGGCGCCAAATTGTGCCAGTGACGAGAACGCCTTCATCACTGCTGATACACTGATTAAGCGTATCAATGCGTTTAGCGCACATTATAAAAAGCTAGATATGAGTACAGCGGTGGTGCTGTATCACAGCGACAGCGTAGAATTCTTTATCCGCCTCATGGCGTTAGCACAAACCCCCATGGACATTATCTTACCGCCTAATGCGCAACCGCAGACTCTGGCGAGAATGCGTGAGTTAAGCGCATTTTTTTGCGGCGAACACAGTGCAGCCTCTGAAGGCGGGTTTAGCTATATCGATGAGGCGCTCGACGATACGTCCAGTTCATCATTGGCCGAACAGCGCAATGACAATATCTATTGGCCGAATGATAAAATAAGCGGTCGGTTGATCTTCTTTACCTCAGGAAGCAGCGGCCCCGCTAAAGCCATATACAAAACCTGGACAGCGATAAATCGCGAGCTCAACACACTCGAGCAAACCTTTATGGCTCGCCTTGCTACTGACTCACCACGGTTTGTGGCTATGGTGTCCCATCAGCATATTTACGGTTTACTTTTTAAAGTATTATGGCCCGCCCGTTTCGGCCATTGCTGGCACGGACCAATGTTCCACTATCCTGAGCACCTAGCGCAGTATATTGATTCCCAAGCGCCTAACAACTGGGTGCTGGTTGCCTCCCCAGCGCAGTATTCGCGGTTAGTGCAAGATAATGTCCTCGGTGGCAAGCGCAGCAATATCGCGCTGCTATTTTCTTCCGGTGGACCGCTAGAGGACAGCGATGCAACACAATTGTATCAGCAGTTCGAGCGCGCCATTATCCAAGTGTATGGCAGTACAGAAACCGGTGGCATTGCTTATCGCCAAGTCAGCACCAGCGGCGCTGTGCCTTGGCAGCCATTCCCAGGTGTCGCATTGCAGCGTCACAACGGACAACTAACACTAAAATCGCCATTGTTAGACGAGCCAATGCGCTTAGACGACAAAGTTAAGCTGTTAAGCAACGGCGAGTTTATACTTTTAGGGCGCGCCGACCGCACTGTTAAAGTGGCGGAAAAGCGGGTGAACCTAGTGGGCATGGAGGCCCGGCTAATAGCTCACCCCTGGGTCAAGCATGCGGCCATTATGCAGCTAAGTACGGGCCGCCTTGGCGCGCTTGTGGTGCTCACTCGCGAGGGCCTACATCAGTTCGAACAATGTCCGCGTAAACATATTAGCCAAACCCTAAAAGTGCACCTTGGTCAAGAATTTGAAGCGGTCTGTTTGCCGCGTAAATGGCGCTATCTACAAAGCTTACCTTACAACTCACAAGGCAAATTAGTGCCCAGTGAACTGGAGTCGTATTTTGACTGATTTTAAAGTCACTCACCCCGATATTGTTGGCGTTGATGAGCAAGCGGATGAGGTATTGCTAACCTTATCGCTTGCGCCCCAGCTTGATTACTTTAAGGGCCACTTTCCCGATGCGCCGATTTTGGCCGGGGTGGTGCAACTGGATTGGGCCATCCACTATGGACGCAAATATTTTGGCTACCAAAATGCGGTTGAAAATGTCGAAGTCCTCAAGTTTCAGGTGGTCATGACCCCAGGGCTAGAAGTGACCTTAGCGCTTGAGAAAAAAAGCGCTAAGGTCACTTTTCGGTATTATTCGCACAAAGGCCAGCATGCCAGCGGTCGTATTGTGTTTGCGAGTGACGCATGAAACTGTGCATTGTGATCCCCAACTATAACCATACGCAGGTGATTGCCGATGTCATTGCTGAACTTGCGCCTATGGGCCTGGATATTGTGATGGTAGATGATGGCAGCGCAGCTTCAGCACAGCGTTATATGCAGCAGTTAAGCGAGCGCTTTGACTGTTTACATTTGCTTAGGCATCAGGTTAATGGTGGCAAAGGCGCGGCAGTGCAAACCGGACTGCGCTGGGCTTATGCTCAAGGGTACACTCATGCCTTGCAAGTAGACGCCGATGGTCAACATTGTTTGGCCGATATGCAAAAGCTTATCACTAAAGCCAAGGCTCACCCCCATTGCCTTATCAGCGGTCGTCCGGTGTATGATGAGTCGGTGCCCAAGCATCGCTATTTAAGCCGCTATATCACCCATTTTTGGGTGTGGGTAGAAACCCTGAGCCTGTCGATTAAAGACTCCATGTGTGGCTTTCGTGTTTATCCACTGGCCCCGTGTATCGCCTTGTTTGATAGCCGTGCCTTGGGGACGCGTATGGATTTTGATATTGAGGTCATGGTGCGTCTGTATTGGCAAGGTGTTCCTTCGCTGTTTATCGATACCCAGGTGATCTATCCAGAGCAGGGCGTGTCACACTTTCAGCCGCTGCACGATAATCTCAAAATTAGCTGGCTGCATACGCGATTATTTTTCGCCATGCTGCCTCGGTTACCTAAGTTATTGCTGCGCAAACCCAGGGTAGACTCATGAGCCAAACACATTGGTCGAAAATGCAGGAACGCGGCAGTTATTGGGGCATGCAGTTTTTATTGGCGGTCTACAAGCTCTTTGGTCGCAAGGTGCTGTGGGTGTTTCTTTTTCCTGTGGTGTTTTACTTTTACCTCACCGGGGGCAAGGCGCGCGCAGCCACAAAGCAGTACTGGCAGAATTTACATGATTACAACAGCACTCAGCCACCGTGGCGTTTTAGCACCGGGCTGAAACATTTTTGTACCTTTGCCGATAGCGCCTTTGATAAAATAGATGCTTGGTTAGGTCGCATTAGCCCAGCGCAAATCAATTACCGTAATCAGCATTTGTTTGATGATTTAGTGGCGCATAAGCAAGGGGCTATTTTTATCGGCTCCCACCTGGGAAACTTGGAGGTGTGCCGGGCGTTAGGTATGCGCCATAGCCACTGCGTAATCAATGTGTTGGTGTTTACCCATCATGCAGTGGAGTTTAACCGCACCTTGCAACGCATTAACCCCAATGTGTCAGTTAACCTTATCCAGGTGAGTGAACTCGGCCCGGACTTGGCAATTCTACTGAAAACCAAGGTTGAGCAGGGGGAGTTTGTGGTTATCGTCGGTGATCGAACCAGCACCACGGCAATCGGGCGCGTGCAATACTGCCCATTTTTAGGCCGCCCCGCGCCGTTCGCGCAAGGGCCTTTTATTTTAGCTGCGCTACTGGAGTGCCCCATTTATTGGCTATTTTGCATGCGCAACGGACGTAGCTTTGATGTGCACTTTAACAAATACAGCGACGGCTTGTCGTTACCGCGCAAGAGCAGGCAACAGGCGCTGGAGAAAATAATCCAAGATTACGTGCAGGAGCTAGAGACTGTTGTGCAGCAGTACCCTTACCAATGGTTTAATTTTTTTGATTTTTGGCAGCGTGATGAGCACAGCGCGCGCCACAAGGAGAGCTAATTCGTGTCTAGCCGTCAAACGATTCATTTCGGCGAAAAGCCGCTTCGCATTGAAGATATTGTCGCCTTTGCCCAGGCTTCAGTGAATGCAGAGATAAGCACCTCAGCGCATCTGCAGCGCAAGATTGATGCAGGGGTTGCGTTTTTAGATCAACTCCTGGAAAAAGAAGGCGTCATTTACGGGGTGACCACAGGCTATGGCGACTCGGTGACCGTAGATATTCCTCTTGATTTGGTCAAAGAGCTGCCGCTGCATTTAACTCGCTTTCATGGCTGCGGCTTAGGCGCACACTTCAATGCTGCGCAAACGCGGGCGATTCTCGCGACCCGTTTAGCATCACTGACGCAAGGCTACTCAGGTGTTAGTTGGGAGCTGTTGCACTTACTGCGTGATATGATTAACCACGACATTTTACCGCTTATCCCGCAAGAGGGGTCGGTGGGGGCCAGTGGCGATTTAACGCCTTTGTCTTACGTAGCTGGTGCTTTAGTTGGTGAGCGTGAGGTACGCTTTAACGAGCAAGTAATGAGCGCCCAAGAAGCATTTGCACAAAGTGGCTTAACGGCGATTACGCTACGTCCTAAAGAAGGCCTAGCGATGATGAATGGCACAGCGGTGATGACCGCAGTAGCCTGTCTTGCCTTTGAGCGTGCCAGTTATGCCGTAAAGTTAGCCACTCGTATCACCGCCTTGAGCTCTATCGCACTCAAAGGCAATAGCCATCACTTTGATGAGATTCTATTCTCGGTGAAACCGCACAGCGGCCAACAGCAAGTGGCAAAGTGGATCCGAGACGATCTTAACCACTATAGCCACCCCCGCAATGCCGACCGCTTGCAAGATAGATACTCTATTCGCTGCGCGCCACATATTATTGGCGTGTTGGCCGATAGTTTGCCGTGGTTCCGACAATTTATTGAAAATGAGCTGAACTCTGCGAACGATAACCCCATTATTGATGGTGAAGGGGAGCATGTGCTGCACGGCGGGCATTTCTATGGCGGCCATATCGCCATGGCCATGGACAGCATGAAAAATGCGGTGGCTAATTTAGCCGATCTTGCCGACCGGCAAATAGCGTCCTTGGTGGACACCCGTTATAACAACGGCTTGCCTAGTAACCTCAGTGATGCCCAACAGCAGCGCCGCTATATTAACCACGGCTTTAAAGCGGTGCAGATCGGCGCATCGGCGTTTACCGCCGAGGCGTTGAAGTTAACCATGCCGGCGAGTGTTTTTTCCCGCTCCACCGAATGTCACAATCAGGATAAGGTGAGTATGGGCACCATCGCCGCTAGAGATTGCTTGCGGGTGTTGGAGTTGACCGAGCAAGTATTAGCATGCACGCTGTTGGCGGCAGTGCAAGGTCTGAGACTACGTATTCAGCGCGGCGAGTTGCAACAAAGCGCGCTCAGCGAAGACATAGAGAGCATGTACCAAGACATCAGTGGCTATTTTGCTAATCTCGAAGAAGACCGGCCACTGGAGAGCACCCTTCGGCAAACCGTCGAGTACATTCAAAACCAGCGTTGGACCCTTTATGAATAATAAAAATACGCTATTGAGCGCAGCCGTTGATATTGAGATCCCATTTCACGACTGTGACCCAATGCAAATCGTTTGGCATGGCAATTATGCCCGCTACCTTGAGGTTGCGCGTTGTGAGTTGTTGCGCAAGTTCGATTACGACTATTTGCAAATGCGCGATTCTGGTTATGATTGGCCTATTGTCGATATGCGTATCAAGTACGTAGGCTCGGCCTCTTTTACGCAGCGCATTCGTGTAGAGGCATACCTAAAAGAATATGAAACACGGCTGAAGATTGACTACGTGATCTTCGACAGTGCTTCGAATAAGCGCCTCACGAAGGCCTATACCGTGCAAGTGGCGGTTGATAGAGCCACCCAAGAGATGCAATTTGTGTCGCCACGCATTATCGGTGACAAGCTAGCGCAGGTGCTATCGTGAGTAAGTGGCTCTCGGTGTTGGTGATGCTGTGCTCCTTTATGGCTGCGGCGCAGCAAGGGCAGTTTGAGCAACATAAGCACTTCGCTGGCTTTGATAACGCCTTTGTCAGCACCGGCAGTTATCGTCTCACGGCGCAGCAACTTTGGTGGCACACCCAAACGCCGATAGAAAATGTATTGCGTATCGATGGTGAGGGCGTGTTCGAGCGCCAAGGTGAGGATCAGTTTGTTAAACAGGCACAAAGTGGTGCTTATAGCTCTTTATTACAGGCACTATTACAGCAGGACCCGCAGCAACTGGCGCAGTTTTTTATTAGTGAGCCTGCGCCCCGGCCCGAGCGGATTGCCGCCAAGCCCTGGTCATGCCTTAAACTGTTGGCGCAGAGCCAAGAGTTAAAAAGCCTGTTCACGCATCTTATCAGCTGCCAAGACAACCAACAGCAGGTGCGTTTTATTGGCTTGTATGAGCGAAAAGGCACTCGCACTGAAATCATCCTTACCCCTAATGGAGCGACGCAGTGAGCAGCTGGGCAAGGTCTGTAGGCATCGTACTGTGGCCCACCTTCCTGCTGCTTTGCACAGTAGCGGTGTGGACGCTGAAAGAAGTGCGTATCAGTGCTGATATGATGGCCTTATTGGAGCGCCAGCCCACTCAAGCCGTCGATGCGCAGTTTTATAGCGCGCAACAGCAGCTATCAAGTACGGCGCAGAACCAGTTGGTGTTTTCTTTCAGTGGCAAAACGGCGGTCAATGCTTATCATGAGCTGGCGCAGCAACTGCAACAACACCCGTCGCTTAAGGTTAAAGTGCAACCGACACTTAAGCGTATCGCCGAGTTCTACCAGCCTTATCGTGGCGCGCTCATGAGCGAGGGCTATCAACAAGCGCTGCGCTCACCCACGGCCTTTAGTCACTATGCTCAGCGGCAATTATCGCAGACTGCCTCACCTTGGTTATCAAGCAGTATCAGTGATGACCCATCCTTAGCAACCTTTAGCTTTTTAGACACCTTTGCAACAGGTCAGCAATTAGGGCTCGTCGATGGTAAGTTACAATGGCGCCAAGGAGATAAGCCTCCCGTTTGGCTGCTGGTCAGTGAGGTGACGACGACAGCAACAATATGGCAAAACAATGCCCTGGCAGCGGAGCTTGTAAACGCGGTTCGCACGCTTCGCCAAGCCCACCCAGAAACCGAGATTGAATACTCTGGAGTGCTATTTCATAACAGTGAAAACGCGGAGCAAGCGCAATGGGAGATGAATCGCTTTGGCTTGGCGAGCCTGGTGTTACTCGCTGTTTTTGTATTGCTCGCCATACGCGGCGTTTGGCCACTGTGGGTGAGTTTATTAACCGTAAGCAGTGCAGTGCTCGCAGGCGCGCTAGCGCTTTTATTGCTGCGCCAACAACTGCATGTGTTGAGTTTAGTGTTCGCCACGACGTTAATTGGTGTCGCCATCGATTACGCGCTGCATGCGCTGAGCGACAGAACCAAAAAAAGCAATAGCTACAGCGTAGCACTGAAACGCGGGTTATTGCTAGCTCTTGGCTCGACAGCACTCGGCTACGCCTGCTTTTTCACCGCGCCGATGAGCTTATTGCAAGATGTCGCTATTTTTATTGTTGCTGGATTGTGCGGCGCTTGGTTTTTCGTGCGCTTTGTGGTGATCCGCGCCCAGCGTCCTACGCAATTACGCCCCTTAGCACTGAGTACTGCTGATTGCGCATTAACCTTGTTTGCTCGACTGCGCCGGCGCAAAGGTGCCATCGCTTTGACTCTTGCGGGCGTGAGTGGCCTGTTGCTGAGTGTGCAATGGCCACAAGTCAACGATTCTATCGCCAGCTTTAATGCAAGCTCAGCGCAGCTTATGCAAGCGCAAAAGCGCCATCACCTGTACTTAAATGGTGATGGGCCAACGTTTCAGGTGCTAGTGCGAGGCGAAAGCATCGAGCAGTTATTAATAAACGAAGAGCGCGTGCGCAGTTTTGTGCAACTGCATCAAGGGCGGTTTCAGGGTCTCAGCGTGGCCCTGCCTAGCCAGCAAAGCCAACAACAGGCTTTAACTCTTTATCGCCAGGCGCAGCAGCAGGGCCGGTTTAGCTTTTTGGCGCAATTACGCGGCGCCGCGCTACCAGCGGATGCAAATACCCTGTTGAGCTATGAGCAGTTTGCTCAAGGGCCACTGGCCGATGTATTTCTTGCGCCTATCAAACAAGGCCCATATTTTTATTCATTGAGCACCGTCAGCGCGCTTGAACATGCCTCGCTGAGCGGTTATCTGGCAGAGTTTGAAGATATGCAGTTGGTGGATGTGCCCGGCCAGCTGAGCGCCATGTTAGCGCACTTTCATCACAGTATTCATTGGGCTTTAGCGCTCGCAGTCCTGGCCATAGCCATTGTATTTATCGCGTTTTTTGGCCTGCGCAGAGGGGCTGCCATGGTTGCTTGGTTGGCGCTAAGCGCGTTGCTGGTGGTGACCCTTATTGCGGTCGTTATGCCCCTGTCGGTATTTCATACCTTGGGGCTTATCCTAGTGTTAGCGTTAGCTGTTGATTATTTTATTTTTTATCAGCAATCAGGGCGCCAGCCGACCACCTTTGTTGCCATTAGCCTGTCAGCGTTGTCGTCCTTGGCGGTATTCGCGATGTTAGTGTTTTCGAATACCCCCGCTATCAGCCAATTTGGTGCTGCCGTGCTGATCGGGCTTATTGTTGTTTACTGGGTAGCGCCACTAAGTATTGAGAATAAAAATGATAAATCAGACTGAACAGACGGACGTTGTGGTCATCGGTGCTGGTCCCTCTGGGGCGTTAGTCAGTGCCTTATTGCGCCAGCGTGGTTGGCACGTGGTGGTGCTTGAAGGTCAGCATTTTCCGCGCTTTTCCATTGGCGAGAGCCTACTGCCGCAATGCATGGCCTACCTTAGCGAAGCCGGCATGGACGAGGTCGTGGACAAGCATGCCGAAGAGCTGGGTTTTCAGTTTAAAAATGGCGCCGCGTTTCATTATCAAGGAACGGATACCGCTATCGACTTTACCGACAAGTTCTCTGCAGGGCGTGGCACTACTTATCAAGTCAAACGTGCAGCGTTTGACAAGTTGCTCGCCGATACCGCCCAGGCCCAGGGGGTGGAGATTCGCTACGGCCATCGAGTTGAAGCGCTGCAAGAACATGATGAGCATATCGAACTGTCTGTGGCCAGCGAACAGCAAAGCTATCGGCTGCAAGCGCGATTTGTGCTCGACGCCAGTGGTTTTGGCCGGGTGTTGCCGCGCTTACTTGAGCTAGAGCGCCGCTCTAGTTTGCCCACAAGAACGGCCTATTTCTGTCATATCAACGACCATATCAGCGCCGCAAATTTTGATAGAAACAAGATCTTAATTTCCGTGCACCCGCAGCATCGCGACATCTGGTATTGGCTTATCCCTTTTGCCGATGGTAGCGCCAGCTTAGGCGTGGTGGGTGAGCCCGAGTACTTTGACGAGGCCCTCAGTGAACAACAAAACTTATGGCGCCTGGTAGGCCAAGAGCCGAATCTCGCAGCGTTGCTTGACTCGGCGCAGGCAATCACTGATACCCAGCGCTTAGGCGGCTATTCTGCGGATGTCAGTCGCTTGTATGGCAAGCGCTATGCGTTATTGGGGAATGCTGGGGAGTTTCTTGATCCGGTGTTTTCATCTGGGGTAACGATTGCGTTGAAATCGGCGTCATTGGCAGCGCCGGTTGTCGATGGCTTTTTGCGTGGCGAAAAAGTGGATTTTGACAAAGACTTCGCCCAACCACTTAAACAAGGGGTAGAGTGCTTTAAAACCTTTGTCCTCGCTTGGTACGATGGCCGCTTTCAGGATGTTATTTTTTACCCGCAGCAGCGCAGTGATGTGCGGCGTATGATCAGTGCCATTTTGGCAGGCTATGCCTGGGATGAAACTAATCCCTATGTGGCACAAAGTGAGCGCCGTCTTGATGTGCTTGCGACTCTTTGTAACATGGAAACTCAATAATGCGGGCTGTATGGATAATTATTGTCACCGTGTTATCGGCCTGTACTACGGTGCCAGAGCGCAACGCCAATAGCGTTGACTTGGCCGCTGGGGTGAGCTTCGATATGGGTGTTGCCCCGCCGTCATTACATCAGCAACAGTGGCAAAAAAAGCTGACTTTTTCTCGGGCTGAGCGCAGTGCTACACTACTGAGCCAACTGGCCGTTAATCAAAGCGGTGAGCTGCGCTTAGTGTTGACCTCGGGGGCAGGTATCCCGCTGTTGTCCATGGCCTTTAGTGATGATGAGAAAATCAGCGCAAGCACTCAGTTAGCCACGCTGCCGATTGACCCAGAGTACATTTTGGCCGATGTACAATTGGTGCATTGGCCCATGCAGCAACTCAAGGCGCAGTTAAAAGGGGCGCAAATACAGGAATTCCAGCGCGGCGCGACCCGAGTGAGGGAAATTAAACGTGCTCACACGCTCTTACTGCGCATAGAGTACCAAGGCGCCACAACAACGTTAACTAATTATATGCACCAATACCAAATTATATTTACCGAGGTGGGGTTATGAACGCCTGGTTAAACGACCTCGCGCTTGTCAGCGCATTAGGAGCGGATACCAGTGCCCATCTCGATGCCCTGAGCGGCGAACAGCGCAGTGGTTTGGCTCAAGTCGCTGGGCTAGATAATGAGGGCATGACCCCCTATTTAGGTCAGGTCGCTAATTTGCCCCTTGATAGCACCGGGCGCAATAACGCCATGATTGACCTTGCTTTGGCGCAATTAACTAATACCTTAGATAAGCTGCGTAGCCGCATAGCAGCGCATCGTATTGCCGTAATCATCGGCACCAGCACCGCTGATATTTATGATGGTGAGCGTGCTCGAGCACAGCAAGCTCGCCAAGGTAGCTGGCCGAAGCACTACCACTACCACCAGCAATCATTGGATGCCCCCGCGCAGTATATTCGCGACAAGCTGGCCTTAGAGGGGCCATGCTACAGTATTTCCACCGCCTGTAGCTCTAGCAGTAAAGCACTGAGCAGCGCCAAAGCGATGTTACAAGCAGGGCTGGCAGATGCGGTCATCTGTGGCGGCGCAGACAGTTTATGCCAATTGACCGTCAATGGCTTTAAAGCACTGGCATCGACCAGCGCCGGGATTTGCCAGCCTTTTGCTCAGCAGCGTGATGGCATTAATATTGGCGAAGGTGTGGGCTTATTCATTATGACTCGCTCAGCGGATTTTGGCTCAGCGCGCTGTGCGTTATTAGGCTGTGGCAGTAGCTCCGATGCGTACCATATGTCTGCACCCGAGCCGCAAGGTAAAGGTGCCATAGCGGCAATGCACCAGGCGTTGGCCGAGGCGGCTTTGACAGCCACAGATATTGATTACATCAACGCCCACGGTACTGCAACGGTAAAAAATGATGCCATGGAAGCACGGGCCATTGCCGATGTCATCGGCGCGCAAACGCCGGTGAGTTCATCAAAGCATCTTACCGGCCATACCTTGGGTGCCGCCGGTGCAATAGAGGCTGGATTATGTTGGCTGCTGATAGAGCAGCAACGTTTAGGGAAGACCCTAACGCTGCCATATCATAGCGGCTACGCCCTTGATGCCTCCTTGGCGACGATTAATCTTGTACAACAACCCACTCGGGAACGGCCGAAAACATGTATGAGTAACTCTTTTGCTTTTGGCGGCAATAACGCCAGTATCATTATTGGAGAAATAGCGTGACCAACAACCATCGACCTATAAGCGAATTGCTGGCGCATCGCCCTCCCATGGTGTTGATTGATGAGCTGATTTCGTTTGATAGTGACAGCGCCCATTGCCAAGTGACCATTACCCCAGACAGTGCATTTTACCAGCGTGATATCAATGGGGTGCAAAGTTATATCGGCAGCGAATACATGGCGCAGAGTATCGCCGCCTATGCCGGTGCTCACGATTGTCAGCACCAGCGCGGTGTTAAAATTGGCTTCTTATTAGGCAGTCGAAAAATCCGCTGTTTAAAGCCGGTCTTTAAGCTCGACAGCACACTGGATATTTATGTCACGCAAGTGGTGCAGGACGAGTCCGGGCTCAGTGTTTTCGATTGCGCCATTGAATGCGATAACGAGCGTTATCTCGAAGCCAAAATTAATGTATTTCAGCCTGCCGACCCGATGAAGTTTATTAAGGAAAACCAATGAGTAGAGCTATTTTAGTCACCGGTTCAAGCCGAGGTATAGGCAAGGCCATCGCGCTGGCCCTTGCCGAGCAAGGGTTTGACATTATCTTGCATTGTCGCACCCAGCGTGAGCAAGCTCAAAAAGTCAGTGAGCAAATCCAAGCTATGGGCCGCAGTGCGCGAGTCCTGTGTTTTGATGTCACCGATAGAGACTCAGCACGCCAAAGCATAGAGCAAGATATTGCCGAACATGGTGCTTATTATGGTGTGGTGTGTAATGCCGGAGTCACGCGTGACACCGCCTTTCCGGCGATGACCGACGACGAATGGGACACGGTTATTAGCACTGGCTTAGATGGTTTTTATAATGTTGTCCGCCCGGCGGTTATGCCAATGGTCAGTGCCCGTCAGGGTGGACGTATTATTACGTTGGCTTCGGTATCGGGCATTGCTGGCAATCGCGGCCAAGTGAATTACAGTGCAGCCAAAGCGGGGATCATCGGTGCTACAAAAGCATTAGCGCTGGAATTGGCAAAACGTAAAATCACCGTCAACTGTGTCGCTCCCGGGTTGATCGCCACGGAAATGACCGAGCAGCTCGATACCAAGGAGCTATTAAAACATGTGCCGATGCGGCGTATGGGCAATGTTGAAGAGGTCGCGGCAACGGTGTCATTTTTAGCCTCTGACCCGGCGGCGTACATTACCCGCCAAGTTATTTCAGTCAATGGTGGGTTAGTGTAATGAAACGGGTTGTGGTTACAGGGATGTCTTGTATTACGGCACTAGGGGATGACTGGCCGAGCCTGCGCAGTGCGCTAGAGAAGGGCGACAACGCCGTTAAAGTGATGGAGCAATGGCAAGATGTAGCTGATTTGAATACCAAATTAGCGGCGCCGGTGACGCACTTTCAGCGCCCTAGCCACTATAAACGTAAGATGGTGCGCTCTATGGGGCGCGTCGCATTGATGGCCACGGTGGCCACCGAGCGGGCATTGGCGCAATCAGGCTTGCTTGAGCACCCGGCGCTTACCAATGGCGATACCGGCATTGCCTATGGTTCGTCAACCGGCTCAACGCCGCCGCTTATTGCCTTCGCTGATATGATGAAATCGGGGCAGATGAGTGGGGTGACGGCAACTAGCTATATTCAGATGATGGCCCATACTGCGCCGGTTAATATTGGCGTGTTTTTTGGTATCAAAGGCCGGGTGATCACCACCAGCTCCGCCTGTACCTCGGGCTCACAGGGCATTGGCTATGCCTATGAGGCCATTAAGTTCGGTCGACAAAAAGCCATGGTTGCCGGTGGCGCCGAAGAGCTCTGTGTGACCGAGGCCGCCGTATTCGATACCTTATACGCCACCAGTTGTCGTAATGACGCACCTAAGCATACGCCTCGGCCGTTTGATAAAGACCGCGATGGGCTAGTGATAGGTGAGGGTGCGGGAACACTGATTTTAGAAGAGTACGAGCACGCCAAAGCACGTGGTGCGACTATTTATGCGGAAATCGTCGGTTTTGGTTGTAATTCCGATGGTGAGCATGTGACCCAGCCGACCAGCGATACCATGCAAACGGCGATCACTATGGCCCTTGATGATGCCCAGCTTAATGGCGAACAAATAGGCTATGTTAACGCTCACGGCACATCCACCGATCGCGGTGACATTGCCGAATCTCATGCCACCTTTAATGCCCTTGGCCGTAAACCCATTAGCTCGCTCAAAAGCTACCTAGGTCACACGTTAGGCGCGTGTGGTGCCATCGAGGCGTGGGCCAGTATCGAAATGATGCGTGAGGGGTGGTTTGCGCCTACCGTTAACCTTGAGAGTGTTGACCCACAGTGTGCACAGCTGGATTATCTGCGCCAGCCAACCAAATTACAGTGTGACTATGTCATGAGTAATAACTTTGCGTTTGGTGGCATTAACACATCCCTGATTTTTAAGCGCATGCCATGAGCGTGATAACGCGTTGCTTTGCGTTTGTTTTAGCGCTGTACAGCGCTTCGAGTGTCAGTGCAGAGCTTGAGCTTGAGCTTGGGGCGGGGGTATTTCATGCTAATATTCCGCTTTATATCGGTGCCCGTGAGTCAAAAAGCTACACGTTGCCAGTGCCTTATGTGCGCTATCGCTCTGAACGCTTAAACCTTGATAGGCGCAGCGCCACCGGTTACTTATGGCAGCATAATAACTGGCATTTGGACATCTCTGCCACCGCTGGAATTGCAGTAGACAGCGGTGAGAGTAAAGCGCGCGATGGCATGGACGATTTGGACTGGGTGTTCGAGTTGGGCCCTGCATTGGATTATTATGTTGTCGGCCACTATAACCAACCTAGTTATTTTAAGCTTGGCGTGTTTACCCGTAAGGCACTGGCAACGGATTTCACCCGTATTGATGATATTGGCTTTAAGGCGGGACCTTATGCCCAGTGGCGGCAGCGATTGTGGCAACAAGGAGCGCAAAGCATCACGTTAACCAGCCGTTTGGCAATTAATTATGCCAGTTCACAATACGCCGACTACTTTTATGCAGTGCCAGCGGCGGCCGCTAATTCACTGCGCAGCGAATACACCAGTGGTAACGGATATGGCGGTGAAGAAGTGTCTATGGGGCTAAGTTATGACTCAAGACGCTGGTGGTTTGGCGGGTTTGTAAAGTATTATCGCATCAAGGATGCAAAGTGGCGTGATAGCCCACTGGTGGAGCGCAACCACAGTGTTGCCTTTGGCTTTGGGTTGGCATGGAAGTTCTATAACAACAGAGGATAAGAAATGAAAAAATATTTATTAATGGCAGCGCTTGTGGCCGCAACATCGCACAGTGTGGCGGCTCGTGATGATATCGGCAAGTACTCTATTGCCGACTTGTTAGCGACCACGAAAGCCAAGGATGCGCTATTGGATGTGCCCCTTTACTTTGCCGATCAACCACACAGTGCGGCGAAAGAGACCTTCGGTGAGGTTATGACCAATAAGAAAACCAATGCCTTTAATAAATCAGACAAAGAAGCGTGTGAGTGGGTGATGCTCAGTGCGCTTAAAGCACTGCAAGAGCGCGCTCAGCGCGAAGGCATGAATGCCGTCGTGGGTATAGAGTCGTACTATAAAAAGCGTGAATTTAAAAGCAGTGAACAATTTGAGTGTGGGGCTGGCTTTTTAATGGCCGGTGTGGCTCTTAAGGGCACGTTAGTTAAGCTATAAAACCGCACACAACAGTCCACGCGCTATAAATGAAAAAAGGTACAAAGTTCATCGCACAGGGGTGGTAATTTGTTTTTTGTTTGTTAACATAAAGTAAAATTACCACGCAGACAGTGGTGTAGTACCAATAAGGACGTTTATGGCGCGCTTCGTGTTATTATTGGCTGCGTGTTGCAGCCTTTTCAGCGCAACGGTTGTTGCATACCCTCCAGCAAAACAATTTGCACTGGCACACCTGCAAGAGCAAGTAAAACTCGATGGCAATCTTGACGAGCATGTGTGGAAAAATGCCACGCAAATCGCTGTTAACACTCAGAATGAGCCCCTTGAGCGCGCTGCCTCCCCAGTCAATACAACCGCCTATTTATTCGATGATGGCCAATTCCTATATTTAGGCATCGATGCCAAGGATCCTAACCCCGAAGCCATTCGCGGAGCCTTGCGGGACCGAGATGAGTTATGGCAGGACGACAATGTCGGTATCATCATCGATAGCCTAAATGATGAGCGCAATGCCTTTGAGTTTTTCGTTAATGCTTATGGTGCTCAAGGCGATATTCTCGCGACCGACTTTGATACCTGGGTTGAAGACCCCAGTTGGGATGCCATTTGGTACAGCGCCGCGCAAATTCATAGCGATGGGTATGTGGTAGAAATGAAAATACCCCTGACGGTATTGAACCTGCCTAAAACAAATGAACCCATTACCTGGGGCATCTCCATTGCACGTAATTACCCACGGGACGTGTTCTATCGCTTGTCTAATGTCGGCTTTGATCTTGATATAAAATGCAGTTTTTGCCAATTTGATAAACTCACCGGGCTTGCCAATCGCACTGAGCATCGTGATGTGTTGTTTACGCCGCATATCAGTGCTAGCCGCCACGACAGTAAAGAGCACGTTCCCGGTGATTGGCAAAATGGCGATGTTGATGTTGAAGTGGGCGCCGATTTACGCTGGCGTATCAATGATGAAACCTTGCTTAATGCCACGGTTAACCCGGACTTTTCGCAGGTAGAAGCTGACGCTGTGCAGCTCGATGTAAACACCAACTTTTCGTTGTATTACGCCGAAAAAAGACCGTTTTTCTTAGATGGTTCCTCGTATTTTCGCACCAACCAGCAAGAGCTATTTTACAGCCGCACCATCGCCGAGCCGGATTATGGTGTGAAAGTCACCGGCAAGCAGGGCGCGCATACCTATGCCACGTTAGTCGCCGATGACGCCAACCCGTCAGTTTTATTGCCGGGTAATCAAGGCTCATCACTGGCGCAACTGCAAGATGATGTCACCAATGCGGTGGCGCGTTACCGTTATGACTGGGGACAGCGCAGTGGGGTAGGGATGACGCTTACGCAGCGCCAAGGGGGAGATTATCATAATACCGTAGCAGCCCTCGATGGTACCTATGCCCTTAATGCCAGCGACTCCTTTAACTACGGACTGTCTTATGCTGACACCGATAATAGCGCGCTGTTTGTCGAAAATTGGGACGTTGCTGCTGATCAGTCCGGCAAGGCAATTAGTTTGGCGCTTGAGCGCACTAAGCGTGATTACAACTTGCGTGGCGAGTATCAACAGATTGATGAAGACTATCGCGCCGATATGGGCTATCAGCCCAAAGCTGATTTTCGCGAGTACGTGCTCGGTGGCGGGCAAACCTGGTACGGTGACGATGGCGCCCGCATCACTAAGTGGCAATATGATTTAGAGTGGGATAAAAGCTTTGATTTAGATGGCGATTTACTTGAGCAAGAATTTGAAGGCTATTTATATGCTGAAGGGCCCTTGGTCTCTACTTACGAGCTTGGTATGTGGCATAGCGAAGAGCTTTATTACGGCGAATACTTTATCCAAAATAATGGGTATGTGCAGTTCTCTATTCGCCCACATCAAGATTTAACCTATGTGCTTTATGCCGATTACGGTTCACGTATCGACTACAGCAATGCTCGCCTTGGTGAGGGAGCCGATATTGAAAACTCCCTGAGCTGGGATGTGAACCAACATTTGCAGCTTAAGGTGAATTACAATTACAGTGAGCTCGATGTTGATGAGCAATCCGTTTATCGTGCCCAGCAGTGGGACCTGCGACTTTACTATAAATTCAATATTCGCAGCATGCTTAAGGTCATCTGGCAGTTTGAAGATATTGACCGCAACCAGCAAGCCTACCTTTACTCGCAAGTGCATAAGCGTAATCGCGATTTTGGCTCGCAGGTGGTGTATTCCTACAAAATGAATCCGCAGTCGGTATTCTATCTCGGCTATTCCGACAGCGGTTATCAAGATGACTCACTGGATGAGCTGCAACGCACTGAGCGTACATTTTTTACTAAAATCAGCTACGCTTGGCAGCTTTAGCTTTGTTGTTGCGGTGATAGTGCTAGATGAACATCATCACCGCGCCGCTGGGCGACTTCATTGACACGTTCAAGCATCTCATCAATACGCTTTCGTTCATACGGATTAGTGATGTTGTGCTCAGCATCGAATACGGTGGCTTGCACATAGCGATACAAAGCATCGACGTAAGCCTTATTACCATCGCACACAAACAGAATGTTCTTTAGTGCCTCAAGAAGGTTCACTAAAATGGTGGTGTCTTCGCGCCCGTAGTGGCGAATCGGGTCAAAGTTATCTTCTAACAAAGTAGCGATACTGGGCTCATAGAACCACAATCTAGGGGCCGCTTCTTCCTCGCTGTGCGCCAAGGTGTAATTGTGATCGGCAATGCGCAGGCGAGTGATAATTAAAATACTCAACATGTCTACCGCTTTAACAGCGGTGCCGGGGTCGTTTATCCCTGGGCTTAACGCTTTAATGGCGATTTCAGCAATTTGGCGAATGCCGTAACTGTAATGGTCGCCAATATACTCTTCAATATAAAAAACACTGCACTTACAAATTTGCTCACAAAGCTCACCGTCATCGCTGATATCTTTATTCACCGCTAAGTAGGGAAAGCTTTCGACACAAAAAAAGCCCGGCTCAATTTCAACCACCAGCTGAAGATCATGCTGGGCCAGTAGCTTGCTTAATTGCTGAGTATGCACACCTTTAAAATAACCGGCTTGAGGGCTTTTTATATGATACCACTGGGTATAGTCAGGGCGTTTTTCCGCGATATCAGGCTGCTGTGCTTGGGCTATGGCTTGCAGTTGTTGCTGAGTTTGTGAAAATAGTGTGTTAAGCACATTGTCTACTTGTATGGAGCGGGAAATGGAATGAATAAAAAATACAAATAGCGCCAAGGCATACAGCCCAAGCATCAAGGCTATAAAGGTGCCCAGTGATGGCGGCTGGGTATCGCCATTTTCGGCGTGGATATTCATCAAGGTAACCAAGGTAAAGACAATACTGCCTAAGTACACCCCGAGCACATATTGGTGCGACTTCATGGTAATGAGTCCGGGTAATACCCGAGGTGAGAGGGTGGATGAGGCGTTATTAAGTACCACCATCACCATAGAAAAACTAAACACCGTCAACGAGATGAGACCACCGGCGAGAATGTTAAGCACCGTTTTTGCGGTGTCTAAATCAGCAACAAACAACATCGGCCACTGTGATTTTAAAGCCATCACCAGCTCATGGTATTCGATGCTCGCCAAAAGCATTGCTAAACACAACAGCAAGGTGATGATAATAGCAGGGTAGAAGCCAATGCTGCTGACGATGGCCCGGTAGTGGGCAGCAAGTTTGCGAGGTGTACGCACTGAACAAGCCTCCATGGCGAATATTAAAAACTAACCCTAGCACAGTGCACCATGTGAGCCTAGACAGTCTTTGCTTTCGCTACTGTAGATGCTAAATAAAGTTGGAAACAACATACTGTCTAACGAATGAAGTCATTGCTCAAGCGCAAATCGTCAGGGCGATAGCGTAACAAAGCTAATAAACGCCGAATGTAGAGCAGCTGTCCGGTTTTATTGTTGTCGAAGGCGCCCATTGTTTGACAAAGGGGAGTCCATGTAGCCCTGCTTAGGAGCGAAACGACGCAGCCTATGTGTTTGCGTCTCAGCGAGCCTGCGAGCGACTACAGCAGATTGTTAGGTAGCATTGCCGGAAAAATGAATATTTTTAACCTTTGTAATTTTAGGGCTTTCACTACAAATGACTTCCAAGCATTCGTCGTCTGTTACCAGCATATGTGACCACTCCTGACTATTTCCCATAGCGAATGAAAGAGGACTCTCGTCATGCCATGGGTGGCCTTTTAGCTTAAAAGTATTCTTTTTGGGGCGTTCAGATGACCACAGATAGAGAAGACCGTGCTCATCGAGTAAGCGATATGCATTAACCGTTTCAAAGGCTAACTCGTAAACCGCTTCAGTTTCTTCATGGAAAACACGAGCGATCAAATCAATGCCCTTATGTTTGGGATTGCCAAGGATTTCAACTTTTTCGCCAGAAGATTTTGTCAGTGACCATCTATCGCTACCCCACGACACGTCAATGATCCAAGCAGTTCCCTTTTCAAAAGGTGATTCCCAAGTTTCAAATTCCATCTTTCTACCTAACGCCAAAATTTGCGGTGAGCGAAGCGAATCCACAACATTTTTTTGTTAGCTGTCTGAAAGTGCCAAATCACTCAAATGACTCAAAGTCGGACTCTTGTCTGAGTATTTACGTAATATTTCAAGAGCTATTTTCTTTTGACGAACCTCACCGGCATTACGATTAGAATTAATGACAGACATAAATCGTCGGTTAAAGTGCTCTATATCTTCACTAGAAAGATCAGATAGATCACTTAATAGAGGTTCAAAATCTGAATCCGAAAGCCCCTTCGATTGACTCATAAATAACTCATATAAAATATAAAGTTCGGGGTAACCTATTTCTTTTGCTTTTTTAAGGTAGGAAAAAAACTTTTGATATTCATCATTTAAAAAGCCACCACTTTCCCAACTTTCAGGTGCTTTTGAATCTTGAAGGAGTCGGTCACCTAATGAAATCGCCATCACTAAAGGAACTTCATCGCTTCTCTGAGCAACCAGCGATGCTTTTCTCTCAACCTCAAGAATATAGTCTACCCGGTCAGCTTGTCCAAAAGACAAAATTGCTTTACTAACCGAGTAACTCAATCTTTCTATATTTTCATTGATTATGTTGGGATCTTTTTGAGTTAACACTCCAGACTTGTAGAGCCTATCAATTTTTCTAATGATAGATTCAGCATCTTCGTTTGAGAATCTATCGCTTTCCAATATCGAGCGAACTTCTATATCTAACGCCGCCACCTCAAATACATAGAGGGATTCACCCAAATTCTCCTCCTGAGCTTGAGCTATCTTTTTGTCGATAGCGACATCCATAAGCTGATTCATTAGAACACCTCCTAATGAAACAAAAATAGCAAGGACTAAAGATGAAACACCAATAAATATATTTCTATTTTTAGATTGCTTTTCTTCAACCCTCTGATAGACCTCACTTGTTATTGAGGATATCAGTAGTGAAATGAACTGATCCTTGTTGAGACTAATATCTTCAGAGTTTATTTTGCTTTGGTTATCAGTTTCCATGACTTGTGATCCTTTTGATAGTTTGATTAAGCCGCTTACTTGGTTTGCTAGCTGACATGATCACCGCGATGTTTTTTAAACTTACGCGGCAAAATAGCGTAAATAACCGCACTAATCACTATTACATATAATGAAAGGAATAAGAGACCTACTGCGTTTAAAGCATCTGATTCACACTGTGTTTTTAGAACAGAGCAGAAAAAGAATTCCACTGCGAATGATGACAATACCCCTAATCCAACTATAGCCATATAACTGAAAATTGGTTTGAGCTTTAACATTGTAATGAGCAACAAAATTACTATTACTGGTAGTCCGATAATTAAAGTAGCCTGCATTAACCCTTCCTTGGTTGATTTTGGCAGTTAATATGTCTATAGCGAGCGAATCGCGCGTTTTTCTAATACGCTACCGCTCACTTTTCTGAATGATATATTTTTAGCAGACTAGTTAACTCATTGCCAGTATCATTAAAAATAGCTATTGCTCGTTTTTATCTTGCGACAAAAGCACGCGATTGGGTCGTTTTCTTGACTAAGTGAGCGATTGCGACGTAACTGTTTTAATATACAGTTTTTGCATATTCTCAAGGGAATGAACAGGTGGACGTTAGCACCTATGCGATTGAAGTAATCTGATGTTGGATATCTTAACAGAGTTTTTATTTCCAACTTTGATATATAAAAATGAGAGCGATTTTTGCTAACTCAAATGCTCGCGTTATTTTTTTTCTGACTTTCCTCTAACAGAGCTATTCACTTCGAATCATAACGTGACCTCATACGAGATTTTTGTATGCAACGTTGTTCAACATCCTCAGCTGCATACGCCAAAGGTAATGTGCCTTGAACTTATGTGGGCAAATACAAAAAAGCCGGCATAGAGGCCGGCTTTTCTTATTTAAGGTTGATAGTAGGTGGGCGAGCCTGGGCCGACTGGCATGCCGAGCACAAACACCCATAAGTAGAACAAACATACCCAGCCAATAAAGAACAACATACTGTAAGGCAGCATGGTCGCGACTAAGGTGCCAATACCCATATTCTTTTTATATTTGGTTGCAACCGCAAGTATGAGACCGAAGTAACTCATCATCGGGGTGATAAGGTTCGTCACCGAGTCGCCAATGCGGTAGGCGGCTTGGATTGTTTCCGGGGCATAACCAATAAGCATCAGCATAGGAACGAAGATAGGCGCGGTTACTGCCCATTGCGCTGATGATGAACCGAGACTCAAGTTCACCATGGCACACATAAGAATAAAGAACACAAACACCTCAGGCCCGGTTAGATTAAGCGCTTGCAACAAGGCAGCGCCATTCACCGCTAAGATAGTCCCGAGGTTGGTCCATTTGAAGAAGGCGACAAATTGCGCAGCGAAAAACACCAGAACGATATACATGCCCATCGAGCCCATACTTTTGCTCATGGCATCAATTATATCGCGGTCATTTTTCATTGAGCCGACCACTCGGCCGTAAACAAAACCAGGAATAGCAAAGGTGATAAAAATGATCACCACAATTCCTTCTAAGAACGGGGAACCTTTCACTTCGCCGGTCTCTTGATGGCGCAAGATACCGTCATCGGGGATAATGGTGAACGCTAAAATTACACCAATAAGCACAAACGAAAGACCCGCCCATTTGAGGCCTGTTTTTTCCTTTTTGCTCAGGTGGTCGATTTTATTCTCGCCCAAATCAATGCTGGCTTCACTGGGGTCATATTTACCCAAGCGCGGCTCAACGATTTTTTCAGTGACCCAAGTGCCTAAGATGGCAATCATGAACACCGATACAAACATAAAGTAATAGTTGGCCTCAGCGCCCACTTGGTAGTCAGGGTCAATCATTTGTGCCGCTGGGGTGGTGATCCCTGCTAACAATGGGTCAATGGTGCCCAATAGAAGGTTGGCGCTGTAGCCACCGGAAACCCCAGCAAACGCTGCCGCTAAACCGGCCAGAGGGTGGCGTCCAAGGCTGTGGAAAATCATTGCTGCTAGGGGAATAAGTACCACATAACCGAGCTCAGAAGCGGTATTTGACAATATCGCAGCAAACACCACCATAAACGTCACTAACCGTTTAGAGGCGCCCATGACCATGCCACGCATGGCCGCTGACAGTAGCCCAGAGTGTTCAGCAACGCTCACCCCTAGTAAGGCCACTAATACTGTGCCTAGCGGCGCAAACCCGGTAAAGTTAGTCACTAACCCTTCAAAAATGCGGCGCAAGCCTTCGGCGCTAAATAGGCTCACGACTTCGATCACCCCATCTGGATCGCGTCCTTTAGCGCCCTCAGGGCGTGGGTCTATGGCGCTGAGGCCGGCCCAGTCGGCTATGCCGCTGATAACCACAATGGCGACACAAAAAAGTGCGAATAGAGTGATAGGGTGAGGCAGCAGGTTGCCGAGAAACTCGACCGTTGCTAGAAAGCGATTAAACCACCCCTTTTGTTGTTCTGGCATGTCAGATGAGACTGCTTTACTCATACCTGTTATTGTCCTTGGAGTCACAAATGGCGCAAAAGATACCATTATTGCGCGCGGCGGTCATCGTTTATCGGTCAAAGCCGAGCAGCGCGCGATGGATAGCCAAAAAAAAGCAGAGGTGGGCACCTCTGCTTGCCCGCTCAGGGGCATAATGCTTTAGGGAAAAGCAATAATTGTTACGCACCAACAGTGCTAAGAGATCAAAATAGCCCCAGCTGTTTGCTTGATTTTGTTTTACTTGTTGCCTTTGGCTGGCGTTTACGGGAGCCATGTTGGTGGCCCACGCGCGCCGTCTCGCGGCTATTGACATGGCGCTGGTAGTAATCGGAAATGCGCGCTTTGGCTTGTCGCAGGGCAATGTCCGGTAGCACACTCGGGTGCGGGTAGGTGTCATGACTGAGGCCATTGTATAACCACGGGGTGTGCACATAGGCGCTAGGCACCTTGTTCAGCTCGGGCAGCCAGCGACGAATAAAATGACCGTGCGGGTCGTATTTTTGTCCTTGTGTCACCGGGTTATACATTCGCCACGGATTGATACCAGTGCAGCCCGATTGCATTTGCACTTGGGGATAATGAATACCGGGTTCATAGTCAACAAACTGCGCTGCTAAAAACGCCGCTGGTTGGCGCCAATCTAACCAGAGTTGGTAACTGGCATAGGCAATAAGCATGGCGCGCATACGAAAGTTAATCCAACCATAGTGATGCAAAAAACGCATGCAGGCGTCGACAAAGGGTACGCCCGTTTGCCCCTGGCACCAGGCTAAAAACTGCTGCTCGTCAAACTGCTCGGCGCGTAAATGAATAAGGTCGCGGTGCACTGCGTGTTCACAATAGCTCGGCTCTGACTCCAGCTTTTGCACAAAGTGACTGTGCCAATGCATACGGGCCAATACCGCCCGCTTATGGCCTACGGCGCCTTTGATAGCACCCAGGCTCTGGATACTTTCGCGCAGGCTGATAACGCCATAGGCGAGGTAAGGGCTTAAACGAGAGCACCGGGTGGGGGCACTGAGGACAGAAGAAATGCCGCCGCGATAGTGGTGCATGCGCGTTGCTAAAAAGCTTTGCTGGGTGGCCAAGGCACAGGCGTGGGCGCCATGCTGGGCGCCGCTGGCAATAAGGTTATCGTTGCCCGGATAGTGATCGAGTAATGCTAAACCGTCATGATGGCTAAGCAAACTCGTTAAGTGTGTGGGACTTTCTAATTGCGGTTGCTTGAGCCAGTGCTGCGCCTTTGTTTGCCAATGATCGCGTTCTATCGCGCCACGAAATACCGCCTGTTGGCGATAGGTGGCAATGGCAATGCTGCGCTCGCGACACCATGAAAACACCTGATTATCTCGGATATACGTCCACGAGTTGCCGGTTTCCTGGTGGCTATACAGGGTATGGATAGGCGCATGTTGATGGATGCGCGCTAAGATGTCGCACACCTCTCCGCGCCGCACTAATAACCGCCCGCCGATTCGCTCAAGTTGGGTAGCTAGGGAGTGCAATGCTTGAGCAATGAAACGAAATTGGCGCTCGCTGGTGTCATCAAGGCACCAATATTCGGGCTCAATAACGTACAGACACAGCACCGGGCGCATGCTTTGCGCGGCAAAATGAATAGGGGCATGGTCATTAATGCGCAAATCGCGCTTTAACCACACCAAGCTAATCATCCAATACTCCTTTGTAGAGCAGGGGATAACGGCGTAAGCGTTTGCCAATATAGTCGTCGCGCAGCAGTGCGTCGCAGATTTCATCGACATCGCTGTGCGCGCTAAAAACCCAATCAAAACGCTCGATGGCTAGTAAAAAGCCGCGCTTAAGATGGCGCTGCTGGCGGTAATATTTCAAGTTATTTTTGATCAGTTCGAGCTTACTGGGGTCCGCTTTTAGAGCGGCGACCACTTGCTCACTATGGTGTTGTAATGTCTTGGGGGTCTTTCTTGGACCTCGAGGCCTGCGCACATTCATCTCCTTAAACTGCTATGAAAAGATATACGCAGGCACAGTAACGCAGCGATCAAGCTTGTTTAGCTATCGCCTCAATTTTTTTGATGAAATCTTCTTTGTTCTTATCACTTTGGTAATCGAGGTGGTAAGTGTTGTGAAAACCAAAGCGCATTAACACACCACTTCCTTGTAGGTAGACGGTATAGCCATCGACATCAGAAAATGCCGTGAGCCCCTCATAGAACTTGCCCTCGTCGGTTTGCTCACCATGTTTTTGAATATGTTCATAGACCCGCAGCAGGGTCTTACTGTCTATTTCGTTTTTCATCGAGGTTCTCACAATGTTGCTGTCGTTACTTATATTTTGGGGGTAAGGTGCGTAAAATCAACCAACACCTTCATTTGTTCAAGGAGGCCACAATGCAGGTCCAGGTTCTCGGTAGTAGTTCGGGCACACCGACATCAACGCGCAATGTCTCAGGCTACGCGGTGTTTCGAGAGGATAAAAAGCCTTGGTATTTGGTCGATTGTGGTGAAGCAACGCAGCATCAAATATTAAAAACGACGCTCAGTCTTTATCACCTTGAGGCGATATTTATTACCCATAAACACGGCGACCATTGCTATGGCTTGCCGGGGCTACTTGCCTCGGCCGGGCTCAGTGGCCGCCAAGCGCCGCTTACCATCATCGCCCCACAGCAGGTGCTGGATTTTGTCAGTGCCACTCTTAAGCTCAGTGATTGGCAATTGAACTTTCCCTTGCAGCTCTATGATTATGATGCCCTTGATGAGTACTCCGGCTCTTGGGCCACAGTGCGCAGCTGCGCGCTACAACACCGGGTGCCAAGCAAGGCGTATCGCTTTGACGAGCATGCCATCCCATTAAAGCTGGATATTGCACAGCTTAAGCGCCACCATATCGACTCAGGCCGCCATTATAACCAACTGCAACGTGGTGAAGACGTAACCTTTGAGGGCCGAACTTTAACGGCCACCCAATATACCTATCCATCGTGGCCAGCGCGCAGCGTCATGGTGTGTGGCGATAATGAAAAGCCGCAATGCTTAGACCCGCTTATCGAAGGGGTTCAGTTATTGGTTCATGAGGCGACTTTCACCGCCAAAGATTTACACAAGGTTGGGTTTCACACTGGCCACAGCGACGTTGAGCGAATTTGTGATTATGCCCAACAGCGCCAGGTGCCGAGCCTGATACTCACCCATTTCAGTGCCCGATACGGGGGAGATGCAACGATGGCGCACATTGCTGACATTGCCACAGACAGGTATAGCGGAGCACTGTATTTGGCGGAAGATGGTTTATGTGTTGGTGTAGACAAACAGGGCCACAGTGCGCTGATACATGCGCGGTTTGCTCAGCCCTTTAGGCCGAACGATTAGCCCATTTTAGTTGTTGATAATCACGCGGGCTGAGCCCAACCACTTGTTTAAACTGACGGCTAAAGTGAGCCTGATCGGCAAAATTTAGAGCATAACTCAACTCGGTTAAAGACGTTTGGCGCTGATGTTTAATTCGCTCGCGGGCGCGGGCCACTCTTTGCAGTTTATGAATGCTGCGCAGGGAAATGCCAATGTGGTGTTTGCAGTAGCGCTCGATAGTGCGCGGGGTTTTACCCAGTTGCTCGGCTAAATCGGCGGTGCTGGCGCATACCTCAATCGCGGCGCCACTGAGCACTTGTTGCTGGCGGGGTAAATGGCTGCTCAGGGTTTTAATGAGATCAAAAAATGGTTGCGCTTCACTGAATCGCGCGGCGCGGTGCAGTTGCGGGGCGGTGTCGATATCATCAATGCGAATACATTGATTCACCATCTCTGCGGCGGGTTGTCTGATGAAGCTGCCCTGTGCCGCTAAATGAAAACGGGCTCCGAGCAAATGAGTGCCCGCTGCACAGCTCAACACCTTGCTATGCTGCTGACAACCGGTGATGTACAGCCCCGGCGTTAATAACTGCTCGCCTAAATAAGCCTGACCCTGTGTAAGTGCGAGCAAGCCCATGCGCGCATCAGCGTGTAACAATTGCTGCGAGTAGGGCTGTTCAGCGCCGGTTCGCGCCTGCCATACCTGGGCCACACCACCTACAGACAGGGCCTTTATATGCAGGGCAAAGTCGCTTAAAGGACGATAATACTGGCTGCTCAATATGCGTGTGGGCGAGGTCATGACATTGTCGGTTTTGTTCAAGCTTTGCCACCAGCATATTGCTAATTTAGGGCCATCGCAATAACTAGGTAGCAACAATGAAATACTTCATACTTTTGACCTTTACATTCGTTTCTTGGTTCATCCACGCCACACCATTGCACAACATTCAGCTAAAAGAGCTGCAAGGCGGTACCTCAGTGTCACTCGCGCAGTTGCAGGGCGCGAAGCCTCTGTATGTAAAGATGTGGGCAAGCTGGTGCAGCCCGTGCATGCAACAGATGCCAAAATTGCAGCAGCATTATCAAGATTTTGGCGATAAATTAGCCTTTGTTGCCGTTAACATCGACCTGAACGATGATGCGCAGGCCATTAACAAGGTGGTTGAGCGTTTTCAACTGGGTATGACGATTGCTCAGGATGAGCATAAGCAATTAGCAACCCAGGTCGGCTTGCAAGGGACGCCCTTGCATTTGCTGTTTAACCGCCAAGGGCAATTAGTCTATCGCAGCCATCAAAGCGATGAACAGTTGGCCCAGGCACTCATGGCATTGGCCAACGCTAAGCCACTGCCAACCAAGATGCTTCGAGAAAATGACCCATCGCCAACAAAGCTCCCTTTGGCAGATGCAGTGCTATTTAGCGCCACATGGTGCGAGAGTTACTGGCAAGAGCGCAAGGCGGATACGGCGCGCCAGTGTCAAGCGAGTCGTGAGCGAGTGAATAAGCTCGCCGAGCAAGGCAAAAAAGTGGTGGTGGTGGTGTCAAACTTGTGGACCACGCCGGCGGATGCGCAAGTGTTTGCACAGCAGTTTCACCCCAGCATTGATATTATCATAGATAACGGCGGCCAACTTTTTAAAGCCTATCAGGTCAAAGCGTTGCCGCACTTGCTACACAGCAATACCCACGCAGCCCAATAAGGCTATGTTGAGCGTGCCGGCAAGGCAATAGTGAGCTCGGCAATCTGTGCCGCGCTGACATAAAAAGTTTGTTGCGCCAGCACCTCGTTACCTTGCTCGTCATAGATTTTGATGATGTGCGCGCCCAGTGCGAGATGGCGCTGTGTCCACGTGTGGGCGCAACAACGTATCGGGGCGGCATCGTCGATGGCAATGGCATAACAGTAGGGGCTGTGGCTAAATTCCACCTTAACATTCACCGCCCCAAGTTGGGCACCCGGTTGCGTGGTTGACGGCGCAGATATTGATTCGCTTGGCTGCGACGGTGCTTGGTATTGTTGAATAAGCTCGCCGAGCAATTCATTGCCGGTGGCAAACTCTGACACCCACTGCCGAGTTTCGCTTTTTTGTAATTGTGCGGTGCGCGCTAAGTAGTGGCGCGACAAATCAAACAGGGCGCGGACATCGTCCTGTTGCAATGGCTGTTGGCGGTGTAAAATATACTGTGACCAGTCGGCCTCAAAGCGTCGGCTGAGGCTTTCCATTTCTGTCACCGTGGAAATATAGCGGATCCAACCGCTGGACCAACCAAAAATACGATCTGCCGCTTGTAACAGTCCCGCCAGAGCAAGCGCACCGACACCTGCTTGGGTTAGGTATAGACGCTGTTGATAATGCTCAAATAGACCGGCAAAAATAGGCAGTAAAGCCCCAAGAATAACCAAAGAGAAAGTCAGAATGCGCACCGTTAATGAGGCGCGGCGTTTGGATTGAATACTGCGCCAATACCAGTTGCGAATATCTTGGCTGCGAGCGCCTGCGCGCTGATAAATATCCGCGAGGGCCCGACTGGGCTCGCTAGCAATATAGTGGTCCCAATCCGGTAGTAGCTCGGCAGTAACATCTTGCTTTGCACCCATGCGCAAACCTTCCTTAGTGTAAAATCCAATAGCGGCATATATGCGCTAAGTATGCTAGAAAACACCTTGATAATAAAGTATTTAGCCTACACCTTTAGCTGCGCAGCGCTTCGAACAATAACGTACAGAAGGCCAGTTATTGCGCCATTTTTTACGCCACGTAAAGCGCAAGCCACACACCGGACAATATTTATAAGGAAGATTAACTTTTTTGTGCGCCACAGTGATCTTTCCCGCCTTTGCCAAGGTTTAACTGCACCATGAGCCTTGTTGCCGTTATGGCTAATAGGCGTGGTGATTAGTAATCAATGAGTAGGAGATACGATGAGCAGCGGTGCTGGCGATCATTCGCGTATTATTGAAATGGCATGGGAAGATAGAACCCCGTTTGAGGCCATTGAACGCCTCTACGGTCTCAATGAGCAAGCGGTAATAAAACTGATGCGTCGTGAACTAAAGGCGGGGAGTTTTCGTCTTTGGCGAGCGCGGGTTAGTGGTCGCAAAAGTAAACACCAAGCCTTGCGTGATCCGCGTATTGAACGCGGATACTGCAAGACTCAGTATAAGCACCGTTAACCCTTAACGGGCGTTGGTGCTTTCGAAGATTTTATCCGCAGAAGCGGCGACGAAGCCGGTGTAGATTTCGCCATCAGGCTTCAAGTAGCGCAGAGCAAACTCATAGAAGCAGCTTGGTACCGCTTTTTCACCGTCTGAAAAAGCCACCTTGGCATCGTCAGCTAGCGTTGATGACTGCTCTAGTAGCACCTCTGGAGAGCCTTTGATCTCACCGCCTGAGGTATTCAGTTTAAAACCAGCATCCTTAAGCTTTTGGTTCACCTGCTCAATGGTATCAAATTGCGCCAAGTGGTTAATGCTCACGGTAAAGTGGTTGGCGCGATAACCCCAAGCCGACATCCAGGCAGCGTATTCACTTTCTGCCAATAGCTTTTGATAGGTTTCATAGCTGACATCCCAATGGGTGCCAGAGTATAAGAAGTTGTCTGCAGTGACGGCGTCTTCATCAATGCTATCGACCATCTCATGAACGGTTTTTTGTAGCTCATCTGAGAACTGTTCAACAAGTAGTTCAGAGATAAACACTTTAGGTTGAGTAGGGTCTTCGTGCTCAAAATGCTTGGCGTAGAGTTTCTTGGCTTCGAAGTGATACTCGCCACACTCTTTGTAACCCACGGCTTTAAAGTGCGCAGCGAGCTTTTCTAAGCCAACCTTAGGCAAGTTAAAGGTGCGCAGCGCAATATGGTCGTTAATAACGTCATCGCGTTGAGTCGAGCCTAGTAGCTCGTGTACTTTAACGGCTGATGGAGTCACTTCAAGGTAGTTGTCCCACAAGTGTTCAAATAGTGTGTTTACATTGTTATGCATAATAATTCCTTAACACATAGATGCGTTTGATTCTTTTAAAGTATTAAGCCCGGCGCAAGTTTTTCCGGCAAGGTAGACGTGGGTGCTTCCACCGACGCTACCGGATAGGCACAGTAATCGGCAGCATAATAGGCACTGGCTCGGTGGTTGCCACTGGCGCCAATACCACCAAAAGGTGCGGCACTTGAGGCACCGGTGATGGGGCGGTTCCAGTTAACGATACCAGCGCGAATGCGTCCTAAAAAGTAGTCGTAATCAGCTTGGCTGTCGCCTAAAAGACCGGCTGATAGACCATATGAGGTATTGTTTGCTTCATTGATGGCGCTGTCGAAATCACTGTAGCGGTACACCTTTAACAGCGGCCCAAAATGTTCTTCATCGGCTAAATCGATGTTGGTGACATCAACAATGCCGGGGCTGACAAAACCAGTGTTTGTATCAAGGTGTTGCATTTCCAGTAGGGAAGTAGCGCCTTGTGCAAGCAGTTGCTCGTACGCTGCACGCATGCCCGCTGCCGCTTTTTTGCTGATCATCGCGCCCATAAATGGCTGCTCTGCGGCGAAGCTGTCGGCAATTTTAATGTTGCTGGTTACTTCAAGTAAACGCTTGATAATGGCATCACCCTGTTCACCTTGCTCTATAAATAGGCGGCGAGCGCAAGTACAACGTTGACCTGAGGTAATAAAGGCTGATTGCACGATATCATGGACGGTGGCGTCGATGTCGCTGACACCTTTGACAATCAATGGGTTATTGCCACCCATTTCCAGCGCCAAGATCTTGCCCGGATGACCACCAAATTGTTGGTGCAATAAGTGCCCGGTCTGTGAGCTGCCGGTAAAGAATAAGCCATCAATGTCTTGATGTGAGGCCAGGGCCTTACCCGTTTCAATCTCACCTTGTACTAGGTTGATAACCCCAGCTGGCAAACCGGCTTGTTGCCAAAGTTTAAGGGTATGTTCGGCGACCTTAGGTGTTAACTCTGATGGTTTAAATACCACAGTATTGCCAGCCAATAAGGCAGGTACAATATGACCATTGGGTAAATGACCTGGGAAGTTATAAGGGCCAAAAACCGCCACCACGCCATGGGGCTTGTGACGAATAAAGGCTTTGGCTCCTGGCATCGGGTTTTCTACCGTGCCGGTGCGCTCCTGGTAAGCGCGAATCGAGATAGCCACTTTGCCGGTCATGGCGCCGACTTCGGTGCGCGTTTCCCAAATGGGTTTGCCCGTTTCTTCGGCGATGGTGGTGGCGAGCTCTTCGGCATTGGCCTTTAACTGCTCGACAAAGCGCTCGAGTACGGCAATACGCTCATCAAGTGCACTCTGCGACCAAGCAAATTGTGCGGCACGGGCGCTGGCGATAGCGGTATCGACCTGCTCTGGGCTGGCGCCTTGGCCTTGCCAAACAACGCTGTCTGTAGCGGGGTTGATCGATTCAAAACGCGGGCCTTCACCGGCCAGCCATTGGTTATTTATAAATTGAACATTCATAGCCATTCCTTAACGACTAGAGAGTGCGAAAAAGCGCACTGAATCACCTTGGCTGACGCCTAAAGTGTCAGCAGCCTCGGCACTGATATAAAGTTGGTGCTTGATGTCGCAATATTCAACGGCATCACTAAAAATAGCGCGAAAATCGGCGACTTTATCGTTACATAACGCCCAAGTGGTGGCCTGCGGTTCAAGCTGCTCTTTGATGAGAATTGGGCATACTTTCGATTGGCGAACGGTGCTGATATTGCCTAGCTTGGCCTCCACCGTTGGCCCAGCATCGAAGAGATCAACATAGCCACGGTGCTCAAAGCCCTCGCGTTGCAGCAGTCGTAACGCCGGCTTGGTGTTGTCATGGACCTGGCCAATGACCGCTTGGGCCGCTTCACTGAGAAGGTTGACGTAAATGGGGTATTTCGGCATCAGCTCACTAATAAAGGTCTTGTCACCTAAACCTACCAAGTGGTCGGCTTGAGGGAACTCGATGCTAAAAAAGTGTTGTTGCAACCATTGCCAAAAAGGCGAATGGCCATGCTCGTCGCTGACTCCACGCATTTCTGCGATAATGGTGTCGCTAAAACGGTCGCTGTGTTCGGCCATAAACAAAAAGCGGATGCGCGATAAGAAGCGACCGGTGAGTCCTCGCCGATACGGCTCACGCAAGAATAAGGTGCAGATCTCCGAACAGCCGGTGTAATCGTTACACATCGACAGAGTATCTACGCGGTTGTAAACATCTAAGCTTGGACTGTGATGCACCGAGGTGGAGCGCCGATAATGATACAGCGGCACGCTCATACCGACTGCCGCCTCAATGCCGGTGGTGCCGACAATATCGCCGCTTTCGGTATCTTGCAGTACGAACAAATAGCCCTCATCGCCGGGGCCATTGACATGCTTTTCAACGCTGCGCTCTGAGCGCTCGATTTTTGCTTGTAACAACTCGTCATCGACAGGCAGCGAGGTAAAACCATGGCCCGATTCGATGGCGATTTGTTTTAGCGCGGCGAAGTCATCGCCGCGAATAGGTCTAAGTACTAACATAAGTAGGCTCTTAGCCGTGTGGTTACTAGGCGTTAACCAGCGAAGCAACGGCTTTTTCGAAGCGCGCTAGCCCTTCTTTGATATCCGCTTCAGGGATCACCAACGATGGCGTAAAGCGAACTACATCGGCGCCTGCGACTAAGCTCATTAGGCCGTTTTCAACGCTCGCATTAAGGAAATCACGGGCGCGGCCTTGGTAGTCGGCGTTAAGTACCGCGCCTAGTAGCAAGCCTTTACCCCGTACTTCGCTGAACACATTGTACTTTTCATTGATAGCATTGAGACCGTCACGGAATAGCTGTTCACGAACTTTCACCCCTTCTAGCACTTGCTGTGTGTTTACCGTGTCAAATGCTGCTTCAGCGACCGCACAGGCCAGTGGGTTACCGCCATAGGTTGAACCATGCGTGCCCGGTTTTAAGTGTTTGGCAATCTCTTTAGTGGTAAGCATGGCACCAATAGGGAAGCCGCCGCCCAGTGCTTTGGCTGAGCTAAGAATGTCTGGTGTTACGCCTAGGCCTTGGTAGGCGTATAGCTCGCCAGTGCGACCAACACCGGTTTGAACTTCATCAAAAATAAGTAACGCGTTATGCTTATCGCACAGTTCACGCACGCCTTTAACAAAGTCCATATCAGGGGCAATGATCCCACCTTCACCTTGCAATGGCTCCATCATCACCGCACAGGTGTCGTCGTCAATCAACGACTTAAAAGTCTCGAGGTCGTTATAATCGCAGTGAACTACTTCACCCGGTTTTGGCCCAAAGCCATCAGAGTAAGCGGCTTGGCCACCCACGGTAACGGTGAAGAAAGTACGGCCATGGAAGCCTTTGTTAAACGCGATGATTTTTGCTTTCTTTTCGCCGAAGTTATCCAACGCCCAACGACGAGCCAGTTTTAACGCCGCCTCATTGGCTTCAGCGCCAGAGTTGGCAAAATACACTTGATCGGCAAAGGTTGCGTCGGTGAGTTTTTTCGCTAAGCGCAGAGCCGGTTCGTTGGTCATAACGTTGGCAAGGTGCCAGATTTTACTGCCTTGTTCTTTCAATGCAGTAACCAGAGCTGGATGACAATGACCTAGGCAGTTGACCGCGATGCCACCGGCGAAATCGATAAATTCATTACCTTGTTGGTCCCAAACGCGAGAGCCTTCCCCTTTTACCGGAATAACCGCTGACGGGTTGTAGTTTGGCACCATTACTTCATTAAATAGTTCACGATTTACTTGCATGACACACCTTTATTTTTACTGTGCTTGGCCGAGTCATTGCTGCACCAAGCATAGATTCATTAAAACTTACTGCTATGGTGCCGTTAATCAAGTTCAATTTGCAGTGCCATATTGTTAAAATTGATTATAATAGCCATCAAATTAACGAAAAAGGCATGCAAAATGATTAACGCACAAGATGAAAAGTTGTTGTCCTTGCTGCGCACCAATGCTCGCGCCAGTATTTCTGACTTGGCCAGAGCACTGGATTTATCTCGTTCGACGGTACAAAGCCGGATGCAAAAGCTAGAAGAAAGTGGCGTTATCAAAGGCTACAGTGTCGAGTATGGTGACGCCTATTTATCATCCATGGTGTCAGCCCATGTGTCGATTAAGGTGAAACAAAAGCTCACCACGAAAACCAACATTGAACTCAAGCACATAGATGCGATTACCGACTTATATGCCATTAGTGGCGAGTTTGACTTGATCGCGGTAGTGCAAGCGCAAAATCTCGAAAAGCTTAGTCACTTGCTTGATGATATTGGCAACCTAGATGGCGTTGAGCGCACCAATTCATCAGTCATTTTAGAAACAAAATTCAAGCGCTAATGTAGGAAAATGTTGCCTTGGGGTTCAATAAACAACCTTAAAGTGCTGGCTTTTTGAACTCTTACACCAAAATATGACAAATTCATGCTTTAGTTGTAAAGAGATGTAAATACTCTATTGAGTGTATGTTCCTATTTGCGTAAATTCGGTTCCTTCATTCACAATGAAGGAAGGTCAATGAACAACAATAAAATAAAATTAAGCGCCTTGACCAGCGCAATGCTTATCGCATTAAGTGGTTGTGGTGGCAGCGACAGCGACGATCAACCTGTAGTTGATACTGCACCGAAAGCTGGGGAAGTCAGTCTTGAGGGAGTGAAACAATGGCAGCCGATGACCGGCACCTTGATTGCTCACGATCAAGATGGCGATGCTATCACGCTGACATTCTATGACGAAGACCAGGTGGTTGCGGCCGAAGACGGTATCTATACGTTCTCACACGGCACTTTAGCACTTGGTGAAGACAAAGAGTTTATTTACACCTCGTTATCAGGACAGCCTGCTGTTATCAATTACGATGTCTCTGCCAATGGTAAAACGTCGGCTGGCAGCATCACTATCAGCGATGTTACTGGCGATCCTTTAGCAGCGCAGCAGTGGCACTTACACAACAATGAGCAGCGCGCTTTTGCTCAAAGTGATATCTTCAAAGAACAGCTTGCTGTGCTTAATGGCATCGCCGAGCAAGACCAAGAAGCGTATTTCGCCCAACTCGAGGATTCGTTTGTTTCTAGCCGCGCTGCCGGTGCGGATATGAATGTATTGGAAGCGTATAAACTGGGAATCACGGGTAAAGGCAGTATTGCCGTCGTGGTCGACCAAGGCGTAGAAATTGGCCATGAAGATTTGGCTGATAACGTGCTCGCTCACCGCTCTTTAAACCTGCGTGATGACGCCCTCGACCCAACTAACCCGACCATCACAGGCGATAAAACATCGCGTCATGGTACTGCGGTGGCCGGTCTAATTGCGGCTAAAGCACACAATGGTGTGGGTGGTCGTGGTGTGGCCCCTGATGCGGGAATTATCTCCATGAACTACCTGGATATTCCCAACCAAAATGCCGCGCACATGGGCGCCTTGATCAGTGGTTTACCTGCCAGTGGTATTCAAAACCATGAGCAGGTAGTGTTTAACCGTAGCTATGGCTATAACCCACCGGCGTTCTTACCAGAGGACCCGTTCGAAGAGGCAAACATGGCCTATGCTAGCGATGTGTTGCGCGATGGCAAAGGTGCTTTAAGCATTAACGCAGCGGGTAACGATTTCGAAGAAGGGCGCCACAACGGCAATTACTGTAGCTCTTCAGGTGTTAATGACATCGGCCTAAGCTGTATTGATCTCAACGTTTCTCAGGCTAACCGTAGCTTACACAGTGTGTCTGTGGCGGCACTAAAAGCCAATGGCGAGCGTTCAAGCTATTCTATTGCCGGTAGTGCCATGTTTATTGCGGCTCCTGCCGGTGAAGACGGCAGCTGGGAGCCAGCAATGGTCACCACGGACGAAATGACCTGCTTGCAAGGTGCGTCGGGACTGCCGATGATGGATGCTTTAGAGAGTGCATGGGGTGTGCCGCTTTCATTCCTTGAAGGATATAAAAACTTTGACTTCCCAGGTCACCCGATGAACCCAAGCTGTCACTACAGTAACTCCATGAGCGGTACCTCATCTGCGGCACCAAACACGGCGGGTGTGGTTGCGCTACTAATGGAAGCTAACCCAGATCTGAGCGCTCGCGACATTCAACATATTTTGGCGACAACGGCGAGCATGACTGACGCTGATAACGCCGCTGTTACGCTCAATACGGCTAACGGCGAGTTTGTCGCTCACCAAGGTTGGGTAGAAAACGCCGCAGGTTACCACTTCAATAACTTCTATGGCTTTGGCCGTGTGAATGCGGGTGAAGCGGTTAAAATGGCGTTGAACTATGATGTTGACTTAGGCGAGCGTCTGCAATCAGACTGGCTTTCAGCGGGTGTTCAAAATGATGATGCATCATTAGCCTTAGTGGTTCCAGATAACAACGCGGCAGGTGCAACGCACAGCATCGAAGTGGCGGATGACTATACTATCGAAGCAATGCAGTTTAGCTTCACAGTGGCTAACGAAGAAATGCGCTCCGATTACCGTCACCCAGAAATCCCGGGCCTGATTCAAAGCTCTGCGGGTTCAGACTTGGCTATCGAAGTGACTTCGCCAAGTGGCACTAAGAGTGTGGTTCTTGCGTCTCATCATGCGCAGCTTTACCCAGCATTGGATGCCAACTTCAACTTTGCTCAAGGTTATGTTCACTTGCCAACGGTGCATTTCCGCTCAAACGCTTTCTATGGCGAGAGTGCGAAAGGAACCTGGACTGTGAAAGTCGTTGATACGGCGCAGCCTAATCAAGTTGCGTTTAGTATGAACGGTCAAACCAGCGTAGTCTTCCCGAACGAGGCAGAATCTGTCCTCGAGGGATGGGGTTTACGTGTAACTGGTCGTCAATAAGGAGCATAATAATGAATAAGTTAACAACTCTTGCAATAGCGCTAAGCGCTGCGATTATGGCGCCAGTTCATGCTACAACGCTAAAATCGACTATGGACCAAAGTAATAAGCTAAGCACTCAAGATGTGCCTGCGATTAGTGCCGCTAAGTTAGAGCGAAAGGCCAGCGTGGGTCTGTATGAGAAGGTGGACAATGTCCGTATCGTACCTGCTTACTTAGCCGATCCGGCTAAAACTGTGAGCGTGCAGGGCACGAATGCCTACGTGCAAGCGAATGATGGCGCTGTAGCCAGTGACCGTGAGGGGCTGTGGCAAGGCGATGTAATGCGCCACTCCCTACGTGGTGAATTTGCTACAGTAAGCGGCAATTTAGTGCTCATCCCTGCGGGCGATATTGACGCAGTGCTTAACACTTTCGACTTACAAATGGTTCAACAGTTTGCTAATGGCACCGTTTTGGTTAAGCCAGCGACGGCCACAGAATTGCAGCAACTTAATGACCAGCTTCAAGCTTCTGATTTGGTTAAAGCCAGTAAAGTAGAAGTGTTACACAAGGTCGTTGATGCTTTCTAAGCACATTTAAGCGAAGTAAAAAGCCCCACTAGTTGGGGCTTTTTTGTTGGCGAATATGCAACTCACCATCAATATGCACGTCTCGTTGTGGGAATGAGATAACCACATCATGCTCGGCAAATTTTTCACAAATTCCAAAACGGATATCGCTTTTTATTTTCCGTACGTTGGACTCGGCCTCCGCATTAACCCAAAAGACTGCATCGAAGATAAGCGCACTGTCGCCAAAATCTTCAAAAATAACGCTATGGGGTGGGTTATTGAGTACGGTGGGCACCTCTTCTAGCACTTCGGTGATAAGCTGAGCCACTAAATTCACATCACTGCCATAGGCCACGCCAACTCGAACATAGGTGCGCGCCATGGTATCGATCAGTGTCCAATTGGTTACGGTATTCTCTAGCAGCTGGCTGTTAGGAACCAGTAGGTGCACGCCATCGTTACGGCGAATGCGGGTCGAACGGGTGTTAATCGTTTCCACAACGCCCTTGGCATCACCGACCTCTAAAAAGTCGCCGATACGGATTGGGCGCTCACCGATGAGGATCCAACCACTGATAAAGTTGTTAATGATATTCTGTGCGCCAAAACCAACGCCAATCGCCACGGCCCCGGAGACAAATGCGAATGCGGTGAGCGGAATATTAAGCACTTCAAGGGTGGTAAAGATGATAATAATGATGCACAGCACCAAATAGATACGTTTGAATAAAAGCGCCGCATCTGGCCCCATTCGCTTTTGTATAATACGGCGATGGATGAGCCGACCAATGTAGCGCACAACGAGCCACACGCCGGCGATGATAAGTGGGATTTGAATCAAGGTCGCTAGGGTAAACGCGGAGCCGCCATAGCTGAATATAACGGTATCCAAGGATTCGGTAATTTGTTTTAGCATAGGACTATCTAGCACCCTATTACTCCTTAAATAGGTGGTCAGTGAGGCGCTATACTACAAGGCTTTGGAGCCATCGCTGACACGCTCTCTTTGTTGTTGTGTTAATTTTATAACATAGACATTGCGGCCAATCCCGTTAAATTCCTCATCGGTGATAACCAGGGTGTCATTGTCGTAAAACGTGACGGCTTCTTTTTGTGTTACCAAACCGAGATTGATCTTATCTATGGTACCGGAGAAAAAATTATCGCCTTGCCAGTTCTCGAACAGCCATAAATGGGTGGAGTCTAGCAATACCAGCTTTTTTCTATCTGGGCTCATGGCTGCGGACGTCACCCAACATAACTTTTCGGCGGTGGTACAGGTTTGAAATGAGGCGATAAATTGCGCCTCATAATTACCCGCGTGATTGCCAATACGGTACAAGTTCGTTTTACCATCAAATGGTTGAGTTCTATTTTTGGTAAATAAATACAGTTGGTGTCGATACTCAACAAAGGCTTCTAAATCAAAGTTCTTACGTTCAGGCGTAAGCGGCTGCTCCCATAATTCTTTGTAGGTGAATTTAATGATCTCTGCGTTGGTTTCATCAGATTTAATATCAATGGGGTTTTCTATTTTATAAATTGTCAGCCAGCGGCGCAGATTATCGTTGTTACCAAAGTCACCTAAAAAGAAATGGCCAAATTCGTTTTGGGTCATGTCTTCCCAATCAATGTTCTTGGCATTGACCACTTGCACGCGCCGTTGCACTTTGCCTTTGTCATCGACCTGATAGAGAAATGGGCCATCGCCACTGTCGTTAATGGCCCACAAGCGGCCACGTTTATCAAACTCAATCCCCGACACCTCTTTAAGTTGTGGATCTAGAGTGACAAACTTGTTCTGATATAACTGATAACTCAACCAGACAGCGGCGCCGCCAAGGACGATTGCACTGAGGGAAATAAGGGTAATAAGCGTTTTTTTTATCATAATCTGGATGGTGTGGAAAAACGCTGGGCATTATAGCAGGGCCACAGTAGGGATGCCTGTACCTGAGTATGAATTTTTTCAATAAAAAACGCGGCACAAGGGCCGCGTTATGATGTGCTTATAAAGCGTTTATTTACTCTTTGCTGTCTTCCACGAGACCACGGCGTTTAAGTAATGCGTCGGTGGTCGGCTTTTGACCACGGAATTCAATGTAGCTTTGCATTAAATCACGGCTGTTACCACGCGAGAGTACTTCTTTACGATAGTGATCACCGTTTTCACGGGTCAAGCCACCTTCGTTTTGCATATGTGCGAACGAGTCCGCTGCAAACACTTCTGTCCAAAGGTAGGCGTAGTAGCCCGCGCTGTAGCCGCCAGCAAAGATGTGGCTAAAGTAGCAGGTTTTATAACGCGGCGGCACTGGGTAGTAATCAATGCCGTGTTTTTCAAGCGCGTTTTGCTCAAACTGGGCAAAGTCTTCAACCTTGGTACCCGGTGCAATAGAGTGCCATTCCATATCCAGCAACGCTGCGGCTAGGTATTCAGTGGTATCAAAACCTTGGTTAAAGGTATGCGACTTCAATAACTTATCTAGCAGCTCTTGAGGGATAGGCTCGCCAGTTTTGTAGTGCTTAGCATAGTTAGCGAGTACGCTCGGCTCAATGTTCCAGTCCTCGTTAGCCTGAGACGGGAATTCAACGAAGTCACGGGCAGTGGCCGTACCGGCAAGCGATGGGTATTTTACATCGGAGAACAGACCGTGAATGGCATGACCAAACTCGTGGAACATAGTCGTAACTTCAGAGAAGGTCATCAGTGTTGGTTGACCTTCAGCTGGCTTGGGAATGTTCTGCGCGTTATAAATAACAGGCTTGGTTCCTTTAAGGTGGTTCTGCGATACATAGGCACTCATCCACGCGCCGCCACGCTTACCTTCGCGAGCATAAGGGTCAAGGTAGAATAGGCCAATTGAGCTGCCATCTTCATTGAATACTTCCCATACAAACACGTCTTCGTGGTAGGTTGGCAAGTCATTGCGCTCTTTCATGGTGATGCCATAAAGCTTGTTCATGGCGAAGAACAGGCCGTCGTTAATAACGGTATTCATTTCGAAATAAGGCTTTACTAAGCTTGCATCAATGTCATATAGCTCGGCGCGCACCTTCGCTCCGTAATAAGCCCAATCCCAAGGCTTAAGCTCAAAGTCTTTACCGTCTTTTTTGATTGCTGCTTGAATGAGTTCAGCTTCAGATTTAGCTTTAGCGACCGCTTTCGGCGCGAGATCATCAAGCATAGTAAACACTGCATCCGGCGTTTTCGCCATGCGATCGTCTAGCTGGTAATGTGCCCATGATTCGAAACCAAGCAAAGCAGCTTTTTCTGCTCGAAGCTGCGCTTCTTTAATAGCAATTGGGCCATTGGTTTGTTGCGCGCGCTGTGATGACGTGCGCCACACTTTTTCACGTAGCTCACGATTTTCGAGGCTTGAAAGAATTGGCTGACGGGTGGTGTTGACCAAGGTGATCATGTAGCCGTCTTTTCCTGCTTTTTCCGCAGCTGCCTTTAAGCTGGCAATTTCATCTTCAGCTAAACCTGCTAATTGCGCTTTGTCTGTGACTAAGATGGTATCTTGTTTGAATGATTTTAAGATATTTTGCGAAAACTCAGTGCTGAGTTTAGAAAGCTCAGAGTTAATCTCGCGCATACGTTGCTTTTGGCTTTCATCCAGCTTAGCACCCGCACGCACAAAGCGTTTATAGTAATATTCAACCAGGCGTTGGTCTTCTTTACTCAGCGTGTCTTTGTTGTCATAAACAGCAGCGACACGGTCAAAAAGGGCCTTGTTTAGATAAATATTGTCACGGTGCTCGGCCAAAACCGGCGCCATTTTGGCATCGATACGCTGATATTCATCATTTGAGATTAGGCCAGAGAGATTGTTGAAAGCGGCGCGTACACGGTCCAAAATGGCGCCGGATTGTTCCATTGCAACCAAGGTGTTTTCAAAAGTAGGCGCTTCAGAATTGTTAGCGATAGCTTCAATCTCAACACGTTGCTCTTCAATCCCCGCATCAAATGCCGGCTCATATAAACTGGTATCAATCTTATCAAATTCGGGCGCCATATATTGCAATGGACTAGGGCTTAAAAAGAGATTTTCTTGTACAGCGTCAGTGGTGGTTTTGGCTACTTGTTCGGTTTGAGCTTGGTTTTGTTCGTTGTTAGCAGGTTGCTCGCTACAGCCTGTAACTAGGGTAGTCGCAGCAATCGCTGCGGCAATCATAGATAAACGCATTGCTTACTCCATTATCAGGAAGTTATTGTTGTCAGTTATCGCATGAGCAAGCCACGTCCCCGGGAGAGTGCAGTGACTTGCACTGTGTAATCATGAAAAGAAGGGTGGGGCTCTTTCATTTTGATAGGCTGTAACATTACTGGCAAAGTGTGCTGACAACAAGTAACTTGGCCTTAATTCTGCGCTTTTTCGTCGATTTGTTGGTGTTTTTTTCATCTTCAGCCATGCTTAACACCCAGGTAAAGCGTTAAATTCTTCTCCAACCCTATGCTTTTGTTCGATTGTGAAGTTTTTTGCGGTGGGTATACTTGCGTCGTAGTGAAGATTGAGTGCGAATTTGGTAGCCGAGGAGAGCAGGGTTGGACGTTTTTGTAGCGCGCCAAGCAGTATTTAACAAGCAACAGAAGGTGGTTGCTTATGAGTTGTTGTTTCGCGATGGTGAAGACAACCGTTTCCCGAATGTCGAGGATAAAACCGCGACAGCCAAACTGATCTATGATAATCAGCTCAATCAAGGTTTATCATTTCTCACCGGTGGGCGAAAAGCACTGATCAATTTTGGTGAGCAATCGCTACATGCCCGTTTAGGAGAGTTTCTTCCTACCGATAAAGTGGTGATTGAAATACTCGAGACTGTTGAACCCAGTGAAGAGCACTATCAGTTGTGCCGAGAGTTGTTTCACCGTGGCTTTCGTTTGGCGCTCGATGATTTTCAATACCACCCACAATGGGAAAAGTTTCTAAAGCTAGTGCGGCTTATTAAGTTTGACCTTATGCACAGCAGCTTTGAGGAAATAGACCAAACCCTTGCAGTGTTAAAAAAGTATCCAAATATAAAGTACCTAGCGGAAAAAGTAGAAACGCAAGAGCAATACGAGCAAGCCAAAGCACGCGGTTTTGATTTTTTTCAGGGCTATTATTTTGCTCGCCCGCAAATGGTTAAACAGCGCGATTGTGTTGCTCGTTCGGCATTGATCATGATGATTTACAGCATGACCCTCAAGCCCAATATTAATCTCAATAAACTCAGCGAGGTGTTTTCTCAAGACACCGCCTTAGCCTACAAATTATTGCGCTTTATCAATTCTGGGCTGTTTCCGCTTAAAGAGCGTATGGACTCCATTAAGCAAGCTTTGGTGTATCTAGGCGAGCTGCGGGTGCGGCGTTTTGTGTCACTGATAGTGACCGCCCATATCGCCCACGAAAAACCGCTTGAGCTGACCAAGATGTCGTCAATTCGCGCGCGCTTCTGTGAGCTATTAGCAAAGCGTTATTTCCCTCATCTCAGTAGCAGCGCGTTCCTTGTAGGGCTCTTTTCACTCATTGATGCCATGCTCGATAGACCCATGCAAAGCATTGTTGAGCAATTGCCTTTCCCCGATGATATTGCCAATGCGCTAAATGGGGAAAACAACACCTTGTTTTATCTGCTCGAGCTGGTAAAAGCGTACGAGTCTGGCAGTTGGTGGGCGATGCAAAGAGCCTGTGTACCGCTCAACATCAGTGATGAGGGGTTGCCCAATTTACACCAATCGGCCATTACCTGGTCGCAAATGTTCGATGATTTGTAAAGCGCGTCGATAGCGCTTAGCATCCTGTTGTTTGGCGTGCATAAGTAGGTGGCTGATCGGCAGATTGCGCTTGTGTGTAGAGCACATAGCACTGGTCATCTTGCACCGCGCCGTCGTCATCAAAGTCATAGCCAATATAGGTAAAATCGATGCCTTGTTCTTCAAATACCAAGGCGTCGCTAAATTCCACCCGCTTGACGACATCGGTGTTATCTAAGAAAAACCATTTCAACCTCACATCCGGGCTATCGTCGCTGAGGTCAATGACACCGTCTCGGTTTAAGTCAACATCAATCAGGTCATTGCGCCCGGTCACCGCAGTGGCTCGGTAGCTAGGCATCTGTGCCTTCATCTGCATCAGTGTATTCGCCTGCTCGATACTGGTTTGCGCATTGGTCAATACGGCTATGCGCGCATCATTTTGTAAATTCAAAAAACGCGGCAACACGGTGATACTCAACACCGCCAGAATAACTATCACGATGATGAGTTCAATCAAGGTAAAACCCTTTTGCAAGCGGTGCTTATTAGAGGGGGAACAACAGATGAAGGAATGCATGAAACTGATACCGCGTATAAATACAACCGTGCTATGGTAATGTTTTTTATCGACAATGTCAGCGCTATTTGTATCGTGGAGGGGGAGTGTCTAAGGCCAGTTTGTTCGCCGAACAAGGGTATTATCGGCAATTAATCACCGATGCGCGCCGTACTGAAATTGATGCGTTGCGTGGGCTAGCCATCCTTGGTTTGTTGTTCTTGAATGCCCCTTTTTTCATTTATTTCGATTATGGTTACATCGCACCGCCCGGTACCCATTTAGCCGACTCGCTGCTCTATGGCATACAGGTTCTGCTGCTTGATGGGCGCTTTCGGGGACTGTTTGTGGCGCTCTTTGTGGTGGGGTTAATTGTCCAGTGGCAGCGCCGTGCCACGGACTCGCGCGACGAACCTATGCACTATTTGCGCGTCAGACTCTATTGCTTAGCGGTCATTGGTCTGGTGCATGGGATGCTATTGTGGGCGGGGGATATCTTACTTGGGTATGCCCTTGCCGGGCTGTTGTTAGTGACGATGTTAGATTCACCCGCGAAACAGCAGCTGCGTCAAGGCATACTGTTTATTGTTGTTGGAAGTGCAGTGCTATTGACCTTAAGTGGGTTATACATTGAACCTGCACTCACCTATGACGACGAGCAATACCAAGGGTATCTCAATCAAGACAACTTTCACTTTTTAACTACGCGCTCAAGCAACGCTATCAATATGCTGCTGATGACCTTGGTATCCCTGTTTTCTGTGTTGTGGCTGGAGTTAGGGGCGATGATGTTGATTGCAGCGACATGGCGCAGTGGTTTTTTATCATCGCCTTGGTCACATCAAGTGAAGCTGTCTGTAGGAGCTGGATTGTTGCTCTGCTTACTGCTCAGCGGCATTCATCTTAGCTATGGTAATAGCTTTACGGCAACGCTAAGCCTTATTGCGAACTCTATTAGTGGCACAATCACGGCGGTGATTGCTTTGCATTGGCTCAGTCGTAGACGCCTACGTATGGGTGTAGGGGTTAGGCTGCTTGCGAATGTTGGGCGCTTATCGCTCAGTTGTTATCTGGCACAAAGCGCATTGATGCTGGTCATTGCCCATTACTTTGGATTGTATATCGCACAAAACTTTGCGCTAGCGCATTACGCGCTATTGGCCTTTGCCATTATCATTGTGCAATTGCTTGGTGCGAACGCGTATCTGCGCATCTTTACTCAAGGCCCCGTAGAATGGGCTTGGCGCAAAGCGGTAGAGCGATGGCGCTAATACCATCAACATAAACTATACTAAGCGCTAGCCAAGGAGTCCCTGTGAAAAACCATGTTATCTTATTTGCCATCCTTTATGTGTCATCTTGCTTTAGCGCACATGGCGCAATGCGGGTGCTGTTTGTTAACCCATCTACAGCGGGCGACCCTTTTTGGCATAAAGTAGAGACTTTTGCGGTGCAAGCTGCCGGGGACTTGGACATCAATTTAGACATTGTTTATGGCGACGGTCATCGAGAGTTTCAGCATCGAGCCATCGCCCGGTATTTAGCCACTCATCCTGCGCCGGATTATGCGGTGCTTATCAATTACCCCGGCGGCAGTGGTCAGTCTATGCAGTTATTGGAGCAGCACGAGGTTTATTTTGTCACGTTGGAAGAGACACTGTCCCAACAAGAGCGGGAGCTTGTGCAAAAGCCTGGTGAGCGTTTCCATTATTGGTTGGCGGAGCTGTCCCATGACAACCAGCACGCTGGGCAGCAACTCGCTTCTTTTTTGCACAATAAAGCCGTTGAGCAAGGCATAGAGTCACCGCTGGTGGCGGCGATAGGGGGGCACTACGGAGGAGAAACAAACCTGCGTGTGAATGGATTGCGCGACTTTTTAGCAGACCACCAAGGACAACTAGTGCAAGTCGTGCATGGTCGTTGGCAGCAAGAAGTTGCCCGTCAACAAACGGCCAAACTATTACGGCGCTATCCTGAGTTAAGTATCATCTGGTGCGCCTCGGACGCCATGGCGCTGGCGGCTGCACAACAAGCTCAGCAACATGGCAAAGTGGTCAATAAAGATATGTTTATCGGTGGTTTTGATTGGCTGGCCGACTCCTTGAGCGCTATAGCCGATGGTAGGCAAACGGCGTCGGTGGGTGGACACTTTTTGATGGGGGCTTGGGCTTTGGTCAAAGCCTATGATCACCGCTTTTCAGTGTCAAAAAGTAGCACTCAAGAAGTGCGCTTTAAACTGGCAATCGCGCATCAAGGAAACGTCAAGCGTATCCTCCCTTTGGTGGACCCCGATAATTGGCAGCAAATTGATTTTAAAAGCTACACAAGAACCCATAACAGCACACTTGATGAGTACCCCTTCGATGTGCAAAGTATCCTCAATCAACACTTTTAATTCTGATTTTTGTTGGTAACTGCTTTACAATGCGCAGGTGAAAAAGAAGCAACAAGTAGAACTATGAGTCAACCTACGCGCCTTAATAAATACATAAGTGAAACCGGATTTTGCTCGCGCCGTGAGGCGGATGCGCTGATCAGTGCGGGTCGAGTCAGCGTAAATGGTCATGCGCCACAAATGGGCGATAAAGTGACTGATGCCGACACCATTCACATTGATGGCAAAGCGCTTAAAACTAAGCCTAAACGTGTCTATATCGCCTACAACAAGCCAACGGGTATTACTTGCACCACTGAAAAGAAAATAAAAAGTAATATTGTGCGAGCGATTAATTATCCCGAGCGTATTTTCCCTATTGGCCGTTTAGATAGGCCCTCCGAAGGGCTTATCTTCCTCACCAACGAGGGCGATATCGTCAACAAAATATTGCGCTCAGGGAATAACCACGAGAAAGAGTACGAAGTGCGGGTTGATAAGCCCTTAAATCGGCGCTTTGTTGAGCGTATGAGCGCGGGTATTCCCATTCTTGGCACTGTTACCAAGAAGTGTAAGGTTGAGCAAACCGGGCCGGATAGCTTTCGCATCATACTGACTCAAGGCCTGAATAGGCAAATTCGTCGCATGTGCGAGTATCTTGGCTATGAAGTAGTTACGCTCAAGCGCACGCGCATCATGAATGTGACATTAGCCGGGCTGAAAAGTGGCCAATGGCGCCATTTAAGTGATGCAGAAATGGCCACCATTAATGATCTAATCGCGGACTCTGGTAAAACCGAAGAGCATTCTAAAGCTGAGCACAGTGTGCCCTCTGAGCAACATTCCAATACACCGAAGACTGCACCACCAAAGCGCAAAGCCGTACCTCGAGCTCGCACAGCGCCTGTTCACAAGCCAAAAAGTAAGGCAAACAAGCGGGTGAAAGGAACATTGAGGCTAAAGAAATGATGCGCTTTATTGGCCTTGTGCTGCTTGTTTTTATAACCGGTTGCTCGCAATCAGACAAAGTGACGTTGCATGCTGGCGATTCTATTTTAGCGTTCGGTGATAGTTTAACCGTGTCAGTGGGTGCAAAAAACAGCACCTATCCCCAGCAACTCGCTCAGCTAACAGGGCTGGAAGTGATAGCCAGTGGTGTCTCTGGCGAGCAAACAGCGCAGGGCCTTGAGCGCTTTAAACGTGCACTCGACACGCACCAGGTTCAGGCGGTGGTGTTACTTGAAGGCGGAAACGATTTTTTGCGTAACCAAGATAGCGGGCAAACAAAAGCGAACCTAGGCGCGATGATAACGCATGCGCAAAGTAAAGGGATTGCAGTGATCCTTGTGGCGGTGCCGACCAAGTCTTTGTTTTTGTCTGACGCGCCGCTGTATCAACAATTAAGCGAGCAGTATCAGGTGGTGCTGGTGGCAGATATACTGTCTGAATTACTAGGCGATAACCGCTTTAAATCTGACGCTATTCATCTTAATGACCAAGGCTATCGACGCCTAGCGTTAGCCATAGCCGATGTGATAGAGGTTGAACGCTAACGAAAAAAAGCCAGCTTAAGCTGGCTTTTTAATGACTGCTGATCTCATCCGTTGCGACGGTGGCTGTGTATGGCAAAGAACTTACAATAAAGCACCGGGACCACAACCAGCGTGAGTATGGTGGCAAAGCCGAGACCAAACATAATGGTCACCGCCATGGACTTAAAGAACACATCGAATAGCAGCGGGATCATCCCTAAAATAGTGGTGATCGCCGCCATGGAAACCGGCCTAACCCTGGAAACGCCAGAGTCAAATACCGCCTCGTAAGGGTCTTTACCTGCAGCTAACTCGATATTGATTTGATCCAACAACACGATGCCGTTTTTAATTAACATGCCTGAGAGGCTCAATAGCCCCAGCAGTGACATAAAGCCAAAGGATGCGCCCATGGCCAGCAAGCCAGCGCTGACACCGACGATGGCCAAAGGCACCGTGGCCCAGATCACCAGAGGTTTACGCACTGAGTTAAACAGCAACACGGTGACCGCGAACATCGCTAGATAACCCAGTGGTAGCGAGCCAAAAATGGCTGAGCGTGCTTTGTTGGCAGACTCATACTCGCCACCCCATTGCAGTTCATAGCCTCGGGGCAGGGGGATGGCTTCGATATCGCCACGTACACGGGCGAACAACTTCGCAGGGGTTTCATCGCCAAGTAAATCATGATCCGCCATCACGGTAATGGTGCGCTTGCGGTCGCGACGCATGATGAGGGGGTCTTCCCAGCGTACGGTGAAGTCATCCACCACTTGCGTCACTGGCACAAACACGCCTAATACTGGACTGTAGATTTGCAAGTCGCGCAGTGATTCAACGTTTAAACGCTCGTCTTCTGGAGAGCGGGCAATGATTGGCAGCAGCTGGGTGCCATCGCGATAGAGTCCCACTTTCTTACCCGACACACTGGTGAGCAGCAACTCGTCTAAATCCGTTTTACTTATTCCCAAACGGCGGGCTTTTTGCTCATTGAGCTGTGGGCGGATGAGCTTTGTGCGGTGGCGCCAATCATCGCGAATGTGAAAGGCTCCGGCGTCACTGGCGAGAATTTGCTTCGCTTGCTCAGCCAGCTGTCTTAGCACCACAGGGTCGGGGCCAGAAAAGCGAGCTTCGATTTTGGCATCGGTCGATGGCCCGATTTCCATGCGTTTGAGCTTTAGCTTGGCATCAACAATATGATTGCGCTCGTAGTCACGCACCTTAGCTATCATGGCCAATACAGCTTCTCGGTCCTTCACCCGAACAATCAGCTGACCATAAGCAGGGTATTGTTTTTCTGGCGCATAAGTGAGCATAAAGCGCGGGGCCCCTTGACCTATGGTGGCGGTGACCTCCTCAACCAACTCCTGCTCGAGTAAAAACTGCTCGAGTTTGGCGATACCTTTGCTGGTGGTGCGAATATCAGCGCCCTGGTAATGCCAATAATCTATGTAAAACATGGGCGTGTTAGAGGCGGGGAAGAACGACTGTTTGACCGATTTAAAGCCCACCACCGCGCCGACTAAAAGGATCAGCATTAATACGATAGTGGTTTTGCCGTAATGCATGGCATGGCGCAAGATAAACTTATAGCCACTAAATAAAAACCCTTGGTAGGGATCTTCATCGCCTGCTTGGGCTTGGTTTTTGTTCTTTGGAGTGCGGAACATCACATCAGCAAAGAACGGCGTAAGGGTGATGGCGGTGATCCAGCTCAGTAATAGCGATATCATCAACACCCAAAATAAGCTGCCGGCAAATTCACCACTGGCATCCGAGCTCAGGCCAATGGGGGCAAAGGCGGTAATGGCAATAACCGTAGCCCCAAGCAAGGGCCATTTGGTTTGGTTAACGATATTGACTGCTGCCTTTAGTTTGCTTTGCCCACGCTTCATATTAATAAGAATGCCTTCGGTGATCACAATGGCATTATCCACCAACATCCCTAGTGCGATGATCAACGCCCCAAGGGAGACGCGTTGTAGGTTGATATCAAAGAGCACCATAAAGATAAAGGTGCCGAGCACGGTGAGCAGCAAAATACCACCAATTAAAATACCGCTTTTAACCCCCATAAACAGCAGCAACACCACGATAACAATGGCCACCGCTTCGACCAGGCTGATAATAAAACTGGACACCGACTTGTCGACTTCTTGCGGTTGGTTGTAAATGGCGGCGACTTCCATGCCATGGGGGCGCTGATACTCCAGCTCCGCTAAATGGGCATCGATACGTTGACCAACGTCTACGACATTGACGTTGCTGGCAAAAGAAAGACCAATTAATAATGCCTGTTGTTGGTTGTAGCGCACCATATGCGAGGGTACTTCAGCATACTCGCGATAGACCTTGGCGACATCGCCGAGGTAGATGAGCTCGCTGGCACCGGGCTTAGAAATAAGCACATGTTCAAGTTCAACAACATTGTCAAACTCGCCAGTGGGATGCAGGCGAATAGACTCGCCATCGACCATGACGCGACCGGCATTAGAAACGGTGTTTTGCGCTTGCAACAGGGAAAATATGCGCTCAGGACTGAGTCCCAGTTGCGCGAGCTTATGGGTTGACACCTCGACAATCACTTGGCTTTGCTGCTCGCCGGCTACAGTGACTTTGCCAACGCCATCGACCAGCACCAATTCACGCTTGAGAAAATCAACATAGTCTTTAAGCTCATCATAGGAGTAGCCATCACCGGTCACTGCAAGGGTAACACCATACACATCGCCGAAGTCATCAATGACTTGACTGGGGTAAACCCTTGGCGGCATAGATGCCGAAACATCATTAATTTTGCGGCGCAGTTCATCCCAAATTTGCCTTAGGTCCTCTTTGCGATAGGTGCTTTTCATCTCCACCGTAATCTGGCTTTTGCCGTTAGAGGAAATAGAGGTGACATAGTCGACGTAGGGCAATTCTTGAATCGCATTTTCGATTGGGTATGTTACTTCTTCTTCGACCTGCTGCGGTGAGGCCCCAGGGTAGAGGGTAATCACCATGGCTTTTTTCAGAGTAAACTCTGGGTCTTCTAACTGTCCGAGAGAAAAGTAAGAGACTGTTCCACCAATGAGCAGGAACAGCGCAAACATCCAACTAATAACTTTGCGTTCAATGGCAAATGCAGCAAGATTCATTTATAGGCCTCGCTCTTTTTGCCACGGGCGCACCTGCATCCCTTCTTTGAGATAGTGTACGCCAGCGGCCACCACTTGCTCGCCGCTATTTAGGCCTGAGCGTATCTCTAGTCCGTCTCGGTGCATTTGCCCCACCTCGACCTGGCGTTTATGCACGGCGTTATCCTTATAAATCCATACATAGCTGTTGTTCGCTAGGCCTTGCTGCGAGTCAGAAAAGACCGCTTCCGCCGGAATTTTATGCCATGACTCGGCATTTCCGGTGATTTTACTGATATCAATATACACATGGCCGCTCATCCCCGCTAACAAGTTGAAATCTTCGGGCACGGGTAATGAAAATACCACCTTGTAGGTCAGCGTAGCAGGGTGGGCTTGGGTGTCGTACTCTTTGATGGTGAGCGTATAGGCTTTATCTGGGTAGCCGTCAAAGATCACCGTGGGTTGATACAAGGTATCCTTGTTGACGCGGGCCACCAACTTCTCGGGTACTTGGATAACCACGTCCATTAAATCTCGGGTTTCTAAGCGCAAAATATTTTGCTTTGCCTGAATATTTTCAAAATTCTTAACGAATACTTTGGCAACGGTACCGGTGAAGGGCGCCCTTAACTCTGAGTTGTCTAAGTTAGTTTTAGCAATATTGAATGCCGATTCGGCAACTCGGGCGTTGGCGACTGCTTCATCGAGTTCTGCTTGGCTGGCAATGTTGCGCTCATACAGTGTTTTTACGCGCTTTAGCTGCGACTGAGCCAGGTCATAACGGGCCTTGCGCTCTTCATACTGTAGCTGGAAATCTTCAGGGTCGAGCTTAGCGAGTAACTCGCCTTTTTCCACTTCCTGACCCGCTAACACGGGAAATTCTATGAGTTCTCCATTGACACGAAAGGCTAAGTAGGAGCCTTGGTGGGCGACTACTTCAGCAGGAAAGCTACGCATAACCTTTTCATCAGCGTGACCCACGGTAAAGAGTTTAACCGGCCTGATGGGCGGCTTTTTATCGGTTTTGGGTTGCTCTTGTGAGCACCCCGTTAGTGAAATCATCGCGAGCAAGACTAAAACGAATAGACTGCGAGACATGAATGAGACTCCCTGTGAATAGTGTGTATGTATGCCAGTATAAGAGCACGCTGGTGCGTTAGCTTACTTTGCCGTAGACTAAAATAAAAATTATAAATTACTTATAACTTCATAAGGTAATGTTATGAAGCTGGAATGGTTAAAAGTACTTGATGTGTTATCTCAGTGTCGCTCGCTCAGTGAGGCGGCAAAGCGTTTACATAAAACTCAGCCGGCGCTGACGATGATGGTCAAGAAAATAGAGCAGAGCGTCGGTTTTGCTGTGGTCAATCGCGAAGGTTATCGGTTTTCACTCACTGAACAAGGCCAGGCGTTTTGTCGGCGTGCTCAATATGTGCTGCGCGACATGGACGAATTGAGTGAGTTCTCCAGCGAGCTCGCCAACGGTAATGAGCCAAAGTTTCGCATCAGCTACGAGCAAGTTTGTGTTGGCGAAGAGCTCAGTATTTTGCTGCGCGATTGCTATCATGCCTTTGCTCACACCGAGTTTGAGATTGACAGTGGTCGGCGATTCACCGCGCTAGAGCAAGTTAATAGCGGTAAAAGTGATTTAGGGATTGGCCCCTGGTTTGATATTTTTCACGCCACCGGCGACTTAGAAAGTTTGCCGCTTGGAGACATTGAAGTGGGTGTTGTGGCTTCACCGGAGCTTATCCAACAAACTCAGATAAGTTACCGAGAGCTCCAAAGTTACCCCTGTGTGGCGATGTTTGAAAGTGATCTGCATTTCGAAAGTGGGCGGATGCCGTTTTTAAATCAAGCGGCGATGATGAAACTCGACGATATATTCGCGCTGCGCTCCATGTTGCTTGCAGGGGCGGGCTGGGCCTTAATGTGTCTCGATTTGTGTCAACAAGAAATAGCGACCGGGCAACTGCAAGTGATTCATCTTAGCGATAGGGAGCACGCGTTCCGTGCGCAGATTCGTGCGTTTCGCCGACATTCCCGTCATCACGGTCCGGTAGCTCGACATGTGTGGACAAAGTTGCAGGAAATAGCCCATGGATAAAGCCGCGATGATTTATCAAGTGGTCGCCGCCATTCCTAAAGGCAAGGTATGCAGTTATGGCGAAGTAGCCAAACGAGCTGGCCTACCAGGCTATGCCCGCTATGTGGGTCATACCCTTAAAAACCTACCCTCTGACTCTCGCTTGCCTTGGCATCGGGTGGTAAACAGCCAAGGCAAAATATCGTTTGCGCAAGGCAGTGATGGGTTCACACTACAACAACAAGCACTGCTTGGCGAAGGCGTGCTTGTAATCGACGGGAAGGTCAATATGCGCCGTTTCGCTTGGCATATCTAACAGCGAGTGTGTTATTGGCAACTAAATAATGTATAGGTAAATGGCCAAAAAGTGGCAGGTACAGGCAACCAGCACGAATAGATGCCAGATGGCATGGCTGAGATGGCGATGTTTGGCGCTGTAAAATAAGGTACCCACACTGAATAATACCCCACCCAATACCAACAACCACATCGCGCCACCGGGCAGTGCAAGATAAAGTGGATAGATAAACGCAAGTGCTATCCACCCCATCACCAAATAGGTGGCCAAAGAAATTCTCGGTCGCGGGATTTTTGCAGTTAATTTGAATATCACGCCAAATAAAGCCAACCCCCAAATAGCAAACATGCCTATCCAGGCCCAGTATCCGCCTAGCGCAAGTAATAAAAAGGGCGTGTACGTACCGGCAATTAATAGGTAGATGGCACTGTGATCAAGCTTTTTCAGGACGCGTTTGGCCTTGTCACTTACACTGGCGTGGTAAAGAGTTGAACTGACGAACATTAAAATGAGGCTGGCACCGTATACGCTGGTCGCTACCACAGCGGTTATGGATTCGCTGACGAGCACCATAGCAACCAAGGCCACAATAGCGAGTAAGGCACCAAGACCATGGCTTAACCAGTTTAACTTTTCTTCAAACGGGGAATAACCACTCACTTGCATCTGTTTTAACTCATTATTACTTGCTTCGACGAACCAACTATAACTGTTCAGCGTACACATGTACACCCAAATGAAAGTGTTAATTCGGAACAAAAACTCGGTTGGTTTAAATCGCTAATTGCAGTGTGAAAAAAGCTAAGAAATAGTTTTTATTTTATATGGCTAATTTAGTACTTCGCCTGTTGTAAAATAAAAGTACAGTTATTACAAGGGGTTAAAAAATTTATTGGTTCTGGCACAACCTTTGTAATAGATGATGCGACTAATTAAACAATACCTTAACAACAGGAACATCATCATGAAAACGTTAACCAAGGCAACAATTCTGACTTCCGCTTTATTTGTAAGTTCAATGGCAAATGCGAACTCTCTCACTCAAGAAATTGAACAGGCTGTTCGCTCTGCTGCAAACGAAGCGTATTCATCGCTCATCCAGTCACAGAAACAGGCACTACGTGATGCAACTCAGACGTTATTTTCCGAGCAGCGCCAGGCATCAGATAAAGCGTCTGATAAAACGAATGCGAAGGAGCAGGGTGATGACGCTTAATTTTGCCTTACTGGGGCTTATGCTGCTACCCGTAGCAAGTTTGTTTGGTACCTACCTAGGCATTAGTGTCTGCCGTAATTTCGGTTGGTGGGGAGAGTAGTTGTCCTCACCCTAACTATTTCACTGGCTATCTGATCGGCATTAACAGACATGACGTAGTATACGCACTACCCACCGTCCTAGGATTATTATGAAGTATGCCGTGTTCCCTCTGCCGCTGGTGTTGTTGCCGCAGGGCGTGACCAAGCTCAAAATTTTCGAGCAGCGATACATTCACATGGTAAAAGAGTGTCTGCGCGAACAACGCGGCTTTGTTATCACCCCATTAGCCAAGGAAAATGACGACCAGACAAGCGAATTTGGTTGCCTAGTTAAAATTATCGATTTTGACCAAGACCCGACAGGCCAGTTGTTAATCACTGTGCAAGGTGAAAGCCTGATGCGCATAGATAACATAACCTACCTCGATAACGGCTTACGCTATTGTACCCACCCCACTGAAATAGAGACTGCGACGGTGCCTGAGGTTGAACTTACCGATTTGGCGCAGGCGTTAAAATGGGTGTTAGACAATAACCCAGAACTCAAATGCCTATATGATTACCCTAACTACGACGATGCCAAGTGGGTTGCCTATCGCTGGTTAGAGATATTACCTGTTGATTATAATCAAAAAAAGTTAATAATCCGTGATCACAACTTTGAACAACTGCTCGACTTCCTCCATACTGTAATTAATTTCAACGAGCGATGATCTATCGCGCCACTCCTTGCGTAAATCTCACAAATAAAAGCATTACTGAGGCAGCCAATGGGATTGCAAAGCGTGTTAGACAAGCCGTGTAACAAGTCTCCGCAGCAAAGTATTGCACCAAGCGGTGGCAATCAAAGCAAAGGAAGAAACATGGGCAGTGAAACTGAGCATTTGTCAGATGCGTTAGTGCGCGTCGCAGAGCATCGGGACAGAAGCGCATTCGCAACGCTGTTTTCTTATTTCGCACCAAAGATAAAACGCTTTGGCATTAAGCAATACAACAATGAAGCGTCGGCGATGGAGCTGGTGCAAGACACCATGACGTCAGTTTGGCGTAAAGCTCACCTTTACCATCCGAGTAAAGGCGCGGCGACGACTTGGGTTTATACCGTAATGCGTAATGCATCCTTCGATGCGCTGCGCAAAATGCGCAGCAATAAAGAAGATACCTTAAGCGAAGATATTTGGCCGTTGGTGCAGCATCATGAAGAAGAGCAAGAAGTATTTGGCGATCATTTACAGAGCCAACTCTTGCAGCAGCATATAGACAAGCTTCCCATCGCCCAGCAGGAGGTGGTTAAGGGAGTATACTTTCAAGAAATGTCGCAAGAGCAACTTGCGAAGCAGTTAGGCGTACCAGTTGGAACCGTAAAGTCGCGGTTAAGATTGGCGCTCTCAAAGCTAAGAAATCATCTGGGAGCAGAGCATGATTAAATTTCACCCGAACACACAGTTGTTAGAACAACATGTGCTTGGCGCATTGCCAGCTTCGCTGAGCGTGGCAATTTCAGCTCACCTTGAGCTTTGCGATGACTGTTGCGACACCGTCGCAGCATTAGAGCAGCGCATTGGTGAACAAACGTTTACAGATGACGCCGGTGAGGAGCTCACTGGTTCACAAGAGCTGCTTGACGCGCAGATGAGCGCCATGCTCAGTGATATTACTGCAGATACAGACGTCGATGATTTTGCCATTCAAAGCGCAAAGCAAATATCCGTTGGTGATAGAAACATCACGTTACCACGTGCATTGAGCCATGTGGGCATGTCGAGATTTGTTCAGGCCGGCAAGCTCGCGCGTTCGCGCCTGGAGCTTGATGAGGGCAGTATTCGCACTAGCCTATTGTACATTGCTCCAGGGGGGACCATTCCCGAGCATACGCACACAGGTTTTGAGTTGACGCTATTGCTTGATGGCACCTTTACCGACGAAGAAGGAGAGTATCAACCGGGCGATTTTATATGGCTTGATCATAAGCACGACCATACTCCTTACACCGAACAGGGGTGTTTGTGCTTGGCAGTAGTCAATAGTGCACTACACTTCAATAAAGGCTTAAGTAAATTGCTCAACCCCATTGGCGAGCTTATATATTAATGGATAAATCGTTGAAAATAGGTATTAGCGCGTGTCTTACCGGCGAAAAAGTTCGATTTGACTCTGGGCACAAGCGCTCTAACTTTTGCATGGATGAGCTGGCAAAGCACGTGCAGTATGTGCCCTTTTGTCCAGAAGTGGCAATTGGCTTACCCATTCCTAGGCCGGCCATTCGCCAAGTGCGTAAAGACGACGTGATAACCGTGTGTCGCCCTGATGGCAGTGGCGAAGTTGGCAAGGACCTTAAAAACTACGGGCAGCAGGTGGCACAGAATCAGGGCCAACACCTCGATGGGTTTATATTCTGTGCTAAAAGTCCTAGCTGTGGCATGGAACGAGTCAAAGTCTTTAATGAAGCTGGGACGGGCAATACATCAGAGGGTGTAGGCTTTTTCAGCGCCGAAATAATGAAGGCTAATCCGCTACTCCCTTGTGAGGAAAATGGCCGACTCAATGACATGCACCTGCGCGAAAACTTTGTTATGCGTGTTTATGTTTATCATAGCTGGCGCAAGCTGCGTGAGTCAGGATTAAGCGCTCATCGGCTGACTACTTTCCACTCTTTGCATAAATACCTATTGATGAGTCACAACTATCAAGCCTACCGTGATTTAGGCCGGTTGCTCGGCAGTATCGAAGGGGATGACATCGAAGCTATTGCCGATGAGTATATCCTTGGCTTAATGAATGCGTTGAAAAAGCCTGCGTCGCGCAAAGCACATACTAATACCTTGATGCACTTGCAGGGGTATTTCAAACAGCACCTCGGTAAAGAGGAAAAGCAAGAATTACGTGCGGCAATCGAAGACTACCGCCAGGGGCTTGTGCCTTTATATGTGCCGCTAACATTATTGCGTCACCACCTTACGGTGCATCCAAATCCTTATTTAGCGCAACAAGTCTACTTTAATCCCCACCCAAACGATTTAAAGCTGAGGTATGGTATTTAAATGAGTTCATTGTTCTGGTTTCGGCGCGACTTGCGCCTTTATGCAAACGAAGCTTTAATTGAAGCATTAAACAACGGCGCAAAAGACGCCGTTTTCTTTGTCTGCGAGAAACAGTGGCAACGGCACGACATGGCGCCCATTCAACGGGATCTCATGCTGCGACGTGTCGATTATTTGGGTCAGCGCTTGAGTGAGCACGGTATTCGCTTGCACGTATTGGATGTTGATGAATTTAGTGACATACCCGCATCGTTACAAGGGTTATGTAACAGCTTGAGCGTCAAGCATGTTTATGCCAACCGCGAATATGAAGTGAATGAACGCCAGCGTGACAGCCAATGTGCGCAATTAGCTCTTGAGTTTCATTGGTTTGATGGCGATGTAATTGCCCCGCCAGGCTCGGTGTGTACAAAAAGCGGTGACATGTTTCGCGTGTTTACCCCATTTAAGCGTCAATGGCTAAAGCAGTATGAGCAAAGCCACTTTTCATTGCCGTCATTGCCGTCATGGCCGTCGTTACATAACGCGATAAAGTGGCAGACGCCTCGTTGTTTGCAAAGTGACGGTGAATCGCAAAAATGGCCGGTTGATGATGATTCACTTAGCGCGATTGTTGAGCGCTTTATTGACGATAAGCTCACCACCTATGATCAGCAGCGAGACTTTCCAGCGATTAAAGGCACCTCCGGGTTGAGCCCATACTTGGCACTCGGAATAATCAGCGTTAAACAACTGCTCGTTAACGTACAGCAGCGCCACCCTGATATTTTGCAAAGCGCAAAAAGTAACCTCTTTAGTTGGGTCAACGAACTGATTTGGCGAGAATTTTATCGCCATCTTATTGTTGCCTATCCGCGTTTATGCAAACACGCTAACTTTAACGCCAAGTACGACGCCGTGAAATGGCGTGAAAGCGATAAAGATTTCAATGCTTGGTGCGAAGGAAGAACGGGTTATCCTCTGGTGGATGCAGCAATGCGACAATTAGTGCAAACAGGGTGGATGCACAATCGCCTACGTATGGTGGTGGCAAGCTTTCTGACCAAGCATTTACTCATCGATTGGCGCGCTGGTGAGCAGTTTTTTATGCGTCACCTGATTGATGGTGACTTGGCGTCAAACAATGGCGGATGGCAATGGGCGGCAAGCACCGGCTGTGACGCGCAGCCTTACTTTCGTATTTTTAACCCGATAACGCAAAGTGAACGTTTTGATCCAGATGGCGAATTCATCCGTAAGTACCTACCAGAGTTAGAAAAAGTGCCTGCTAAGCAGATCCACTTTCCGCACCAATATCTAGCAGCAACTCAAAGCAACAGGTATTGGCCAGCGATAGTTGATCATAAAGCGGCACGCGAACGTGCCTTAGCACGATTTAAGGTGGACGATGAATAACGCGCTTGAGCAATTTGTGTCAGTTTATCAGCGTTTGGATAAGCATAACCTAGACTTGCTGCATGAAGTTTATGGCGAAGCCATTCATTTCCAAGATCCCCTTCATGAAGTTAAAGGGTTGCAACAACTAAGGCGATATTTCGCCAACATGTATGCCAATGTTAATCACTGCACATTTGATATTAGCCAACAATTTGCTTTTGATAATCATGCATTCTTGTATTGGACCATGCGCTTTTCACACCCCAAGTTAAATGGTGGCAATGAGGTCTCGGTTGCAGGGCACAGCTTTTTGCAATTTGATCAAGGCAAAGTCATCCACCATCGCGATTACTTTGATGTAGGCGCTATGTTATACCGACATATCCCTTTGCTTGGCAAAGTAATCAAGCTCGTTGACAACAAAGCAGGGAGTTAGGCTATGAAAGTATTAATCACAGGGGCAACATCGGGTATCGGTGAAGCTCTGGCTAAGCGCTATGCGCAGCAACACGATGTTATAGCGTGTGGGCGAGACGAACAAAAGCTTAAAGAGTTAGAAGACAGCCAAGGCCAAGGGCATATAAAAGGGTTACCGTTTGATGTCACCAAATTAGAGGCTATAAAATCAGCCACCTCTGACATAGACGAGCTTGACTTGGTGGTGCTCAACGCCGGTAACTGCGAATACGTTGATGATGCGCGTCATTTTGACAGTGCATTGTTCGAGCGCGTTATTACCATCAACCTTCTGAGCCTTGGTTATTGCCTTGAGGCGCTGTTGCCGAAACTTAAATCCGGTGCCCACCTCGCCATTGTCTCCTCCAGTGTCACATATTTACCACTGACGCGGAGCGAGGCATATGGCGCATCGAAATCAGGCGCAACTTATTTGGCAAAATCCCTGGCTGTGGATCTCAAAGACATTGACGTGAGCGTTATCCACCCAGGTTTTGTGAAAACGCCATTGACCGATAACAATGACTTCCCTATGCCCATGGCCGTCAGTGCAGAGCAAGCCGCTGAATACATGTATAAGGGGCTGCAAAAACGGCGCAAAGAGATTCATTTTCCAAAAAGATTCACATTTATTTTAAAACTGCTGCGCGTGCTACCTTGGCCGCTGTGGCGCAAAATTGCAAAAGGAATGGTGCGGTGAAGAAAATCGCAGTAATAGGTAGTGGTATCGCGGGCCTCAGTAGTGCCTATTTGTTGAGTAAAAAGTATCATGTTGATGTTTTCGAAAAGAACGATTACATCGGTGGCCACACCGCCACAGTGGATGTTGAGGTCGGCGGACAGCAACACAGCGTCGATACTGGTTTTATTGTTTTTAATGATCGCACCTATCCGCGTTTTGAAAAGTTGCTCGCTGAAATTGGCATAGGTCGCAAGCCTACACAAATGAGCTTTAGCGTGCACAACGTGGACACAGGCTTTGAATACAATGGCCATACATTGACCACTTTGTTTGCTCAGCGTCGCAATCTATTGCGACCGAAGTTTTGGCATTTGTTGTGGCAAATAGTCCGTTTCAACCGGTTGTGTAAGGACCTTTATCACAGCGGCGAATATGAACAAGGCGACACCTTAGGTCGCTTCCTTGATAGGCATGGGTTTAACGATTTCTTCCGCAATCATTATATTTTGCCTATGGGGGCGGCGATTTGGTCAACGTCGATCAAAAAGATGCAAGACTTTGGCATCGAGTTCTTCATCCGCTTCTTTTACAACCATGGCCTGTTAGATATTACCAATCGTCCACAGTGGTATGTGATCCCAGGCGGTTCTCGTGAATACATCGGTCCGCTAACGAAACCCTTTAAAGACAATATCTACCTAAATGCGAATATAGAAAAGGTGTTTAGGCACCCAGATGGCGTGACGATACATATGCAAGGCGGTGAGATTTACCATTATGACGCGGTGGTGTTTGCGTGCCACTCCGATCAGGCCCTTGCGTTGTTAGGCGATGCCACCGAAAGCGAGCAGCAAGTGCTGGGCGCGATGCCTTATACTGCCAACTCTGTTGTTCTACATACTGATACTAGCTTGTTACCTGAACGTCGTGCAGCGTGGGCCAGCTGGAATTATCGCCTTGATAACAACACCGAGCAAGCCGCAGTTGTCACTTATCAAATGAATATCCTCCAAGGTTTGCACAGCAACCCACCGTTGTGTGTGACTCTCAATTGTGATGACGCTATTGATGATAGTAAGGTGCTGCGCCGTTTCACTTATCATCACCCTGTATTCAACAGCGACAGTATCGCCGCGCAACAACGCCGAGATGAGGTAAACCTCGCAGCCACTTACTATTGCGGCGCATACTGGTACAACGGTTTTCACGAAGATGGCGTGCGCAGTGCTGTAGATGTAGCCAAAGCGCTAGGAGTCGACTTTGAGCACTGAAACCGTGCAGGAACCGCTACTGACCCAGGGGTGCGCCATCATGCTTGGCGATGTGCGTCATCGGCGTTTTGAGCCCGTTTTTCATGGTTTTAATTACCCACTGTACATGATGTGGGTAGATACTCAGCACCCAGAGCAGCTTGATGGCATACACCCTTTGGTTGGGACGCATGGCTGGAAGGTGCTTCGGTTTAACCAAGGCGATTACTTGCGTGATGAGCACGGCTCGCTATTTGAACGCGCTGTGCTTAAAGCACAGCAACTGGGCGTAGAGCAAGAGATAGCCCAAGTTTACATGTTGGTGCAGCTGCGCTGTTGCGGTATTTACTTTTCTCCGGCCAATTTTTACTTTTATCGTTATCGTGGTGACAGCGATTTCAGTGTCATGGTTGCCGAAGTGAGTAATACTCCTTGGAATGAGCGTCACTATTATTTAGTTGATTTACAAACTAAAGTGAACTTTAAAAAGCAGTTTCACGTATCGCCTTTTATGAATTTGGATATGCATTACCATTGGCGAGTGAAAGCCAAAAACCGGGCGATGCTTATCCATATTGAGAACAAACGCCAGCGGCAGAAATTATTTGATGCCACCATGCGATTGCAACACCAAGGGTTAGAGCGTTGTGCGTTCACTAAGGTGTTGCGGCGTTTTCCTATAATGACACTGAGTGTCATGCGCGGGATATACTGGCAAGCATTAAGGTTATTGTTAAAGCGTGTGCCGTTTTACGCTCACCCAGGAAAGAAAGATGGATAGAGTTACCCAAGTAGAAGCAAAAAAATCAATCAGTTGGAAGTCTCAGATCGCTAAACGCTTTGTCTTGGCAGCAATGAGAACCTTAGAACACGGCTATGTAGAAATGCATTTTCGTGGTCAGAGCTATCAGTTTGGCAATAACACCTCTTCGCTTAGAGCTCGTGTGGATATAAGCGATGCGCGTATGTTCGATGCGTTTGCCTTTGGCGGCAGTATTGGTGCGGCGGAGTCCTTTATCGATGGCCATTGGCAATGCGATAACTTGACGGCCTTGGTGGAGATTTTTGTTCTCAATCAAGACCAGCTCGATGAATTTGAAGGTCGCTTCGCCTTTTTCAGCGCAATCGCCTATCGACTCAAGCACTTGCGTAATCGTAACAGCACGCAAGGCTCCAAAAGAAACATTGTTGCTCATTATGACTTGGGCAATGAATTATACGAGTCGTTCTTAAGTGATGAAATGCTTTACTCCTGTGCCGTTTATCCTCAAGCAGATGCAACCCTTGAGCAAGCGCAGGCACATAAATTAAAACTGATATGCGAACGTGTACAGTTGGCCGATGGCGACCAGGTTGTCGAGATTGGCACAGGGTGGGGCGCCTTTGCTATCTATGCCGCTACCCACTATGATGTCCATGTAACGACTACAACCATCTCAGATCAACAACATGCCTATGTGCAGCAAAAAATCGCGCAGCACGGCTTAGAAGATAAAATTACCCTATTAAAGAAAGACTACCGACTGCTTGAAGGACACTACGACAAGCTTGTCTCTATAGAAATGATTGAGGCGGTAGGTCATGAGTACCTCGGTGAGTTCTTCAGCAAATGCAACAGCCTTCTAAAGCCCAGTGGTGCCATGCTTATTCAGGCTATCACCATTAATGACCAGCGCTACAGTAAATACGTAAAAGAAACTGACTTTATTCAACAGTACATCTTCCCTGGCGGGTGTTTGGTGTGTGTTGATGAAATGAGTAAGCATTTGCGTAAAAACACAGACCTGGTCATGCATGAATTACATGATATTGGCCTTCATTATGCTCGGACGTTAGCTGATTGGCGCGCTCGCTTTGAAAAGGCGTGGCCGCAATTGCAAGGAGCTAAATTCAACAGCGCCTTCTATCGCCTTTGGTTGTATTATCTGGCTTATTGCGAAGGGGCATTTCGCCAGCGGGCAATTAGCACTGTGCACTTAAGTGCGCGTAAGCAAGGCTTCAACGGCGGTGATGATCATGTGGCGCTTAGCTACTAATTTTATTTTGTTTCAAAGCTGCTGGTGGGCAGCTTTTTTTTGGCAAAACGATGCGTTGCCAATGATGGCGGCGCTGATTGTGATGATGCTTGCGCTCTCTGATAAGCGCAAGCAAGACATACTGTTACTTGCCAGTCTCCCCATTGCTTTATTACTCGAAACGAGTGCCGCGCAATTTGCGCTACTGCAATTTGAAGGCGCTTGGATACCCTGGTGGCTCGTCTTGTTATGGGTTTCCCTTCTGCTAACTATCAATCATTCATTGCGGTTCATTACGCGATTGCCGCTGTGGCAATGCTTTTTCTTATGCTGGGTGTGTGCACCATTTAGCTACCTAGGTGCTGCTCGCTTTGACGTGCTGTCAACGCCCTTGCCTTGGTGGCAATTCTACCTTGTGTATGGGCTGCTTTGGGCCAGTGCTTTTACCGTGATTATTGTGATCAATCGCCTTGCAGGACGCGTAGAAGACAATACCTAGTTATTACGGATGATTTTCCATGAAATACCTTCCTATCATTATGGCATTAACCCTGGGTGGTATGGCGCCATCATCGGCGTGGTCACAGGTCTCCTTCAAGGTGGTTGGTGAAGGGGTTATGAGCTATATGTTCTGGGACCTATACCGCGCGAAATTAGCAACGACTGATGGCGACTACCAAGGCGGAGAGCATCCAGTGCGCTTGACCCTCACTTATCTCAGAGATATAGAAGCTAGCGACATTGTTAAAGCTACATTTGATCAGTGGCGACACCTTGATAAGGCGCAGTACGTCAGTGAATATGGCGATACATTACAAGGCTTATGGCCGGATATCACAGAAGGGGATTCATTGGCTTTTGAGACCAATGAGCAGGGCGTGGGTACTTTTTATTATAACGGTGAAAAGTTACAAACCATCGAGCAACAGGCTTTTAGCGAAGCGTTTTTGGCAATATGGTTGTCGCCGAACACCAGCGAGCCAAAACTACGTCAGAAGTTAATAGGAGCAAGTGAATGAAGTCATTACGCGTTTATTTAGGTGTGTTTGTATTGGCGATATTGACTGCCTGTTCGGCCTCCATTGAGGATTATGAAGGAACTGAACCAAAATTTGATTTTAAACAGTTTTTTTCCGGTGAGTTGGTTGCCTATGGCATAGTGCAAGATTACTCAGGCGAGGTCACACGGCGTTTTCGCGTTGATATGCAGGCCTCATGGCAGGGAAACAAGGGCGTTATTGATGAGCAGTTCTATTATCAAGACGGCGAGCAGGACACCCGTGTATGGCGCATAGAGCTGGGTGAAAATGGCACTCTTACTGGGACCGCCAATGATGTGGTTGGCACCGCGCAAGGGGTAACCAGAGGCAGTGCCTTCAACTGGAAGTACACCCTCGAAATTCCTTATGACGGCGATACCATGACGGTAGACCTAGACGATTGGATGTACCTTGTCACAGAATCGAGGTTGATCAACCGCACCGCAATTGATAAGTTGGGATTGGAGGTTGGCGAAATCACGCTGGTGATAGAAAAACGCTAAAACTCTGTGCCTAAGGGCTCTCCAGAGGAGAACTTTTTCAGAAAATGTGTGATTTGCGGTTGCCAAGTCAGTAAAAATGCATAATGATAGATTTGCTAAGGCAAAAAAATAACGAATAGGAATCAAACAATGAACAAAGCTCAATTAGTCGAAAAGATCGCCAATGATGCAGAAATTTCAAAAGCAGCGGCGAGCCGTGCACTGGACGCGTTCACAGGTGCGGTGACTAACTCTTTGAAAGATGGTAACTCTGTCGCGCTAGTAGGCTTCGGTACTTTCTCAGTTAAAGAGCGTGCAGCTCGTACCGGCCGCAACCCTCAAACAGGCGCAGAAATCCAAATCGCTGCTGCGAATATCCCAAGCTTCAAAGCGGGTAAAGGTCTGAAAGACTCAGTAAACTCATAATCAGTTTACTAACAATTGTGAAAAAAGGGCGGTTTCGCCCTTTTTTACGTTTAAAGCTCTGCAATTCATAATTAGTCAATGAGATGCTAGCCGTCTTGTTGCTACCCTTTCAAGGCTTTATCGCCACGTCCCAAACCGATAGCCCCAGAACGCACCATTTCTATGACCTCTGTTTCATGGCGCAAGGTATCCAAAAACGATTCTAGCTTCTCAGTACTTGCGGCGAGTTGTAAAGAATAGCTGATCCGCCCCATATCCAAAATGGCGCCGCCAAATACATCAACAACTCGGGTTACTGCTGCGCGTGTGCTTTCATCTTGGGCTACAACCTTAACTAATAGCAATTCACGTTCAATGTGACTTTGTTCGGTTAAATCAATGACCTTGAGCACATCCACTAATTTATTAACTTGTTTGAGGATTTGCTCAAGGATACGATCGCCGCCCTGCGTGGTAATAGTAATGCGCGATAACGATGCATCATCGGTGGTGCCCACCGCGAGACTATCGATGTTATAAGCTCGCTGGGAAAATAAGCCGACGATGCGCGAAAGTGAGCCAGGCTCGTTTTCTAATAAGATTGATAATATTCTACGCATTATGCTTTCACTCCTTTTTTCAGCCACATATCATCAATTGCGCCTAGTTTGATTTGCATCGGGTAAACATGCTCTAGCTCATCAACACGCACATCTAAAAAGACCAACCTATCGCTGATACTAAGCATCTCATCAATGGCGCCATCAAGCTCATCGGGATGATCAACGCGTATACCAACATGGCCATAGCTTTGCGCCAGTTTGACAAAATCAGGTAGGGACTCCATGTAAGACGACGAGTGACGACCGCTGTACATCATATCTTGCCATTGACGCACCATGCCTAAGGAACGATTGTTCAGTGATACAACTTTGACCGCCAAGTTATACTGCAAACAAGTTGATAACTCCTGTATGTTCATCTGAATGGAGCCGTCTCCAGTGATACATATTGACTCGCTATCACGATAAGCAAGCTTAACGCCCATTGCTGCAGGGAGGCCAAACCCCATGGTTCCAAGGCCTCCGGAATTGATCCATTGGCGAGGCTTTTTAAAGGGGTAGTACTGGGCAGCAAACATTTGGTGCTGACCCACATCGGAACTGATGTAGGCATCGCCGTTAGTGGCTTGGTAAAGCTTTTGAATAACCGTTTGTGGCTTGATTTTTTCACTGCCTGCACTGAAGCTAAGGCATTTTTGTTCACGCCAACGATTGATTTGCTGCCACCAATCTTCTTGGGCGCTTCTATCAATGGCAATGTTCGATGTGTTGATAGCGGTTAATAATTGTGTCAATACAGTGTCTAAGCAGCCAACCACCGGAATATGAGCGCTGATAGTTTTAGAAATCGAGGTTGGGTCAACATCAACATGGACTATGGTTGCGTCTGGGCAGAACTTATTCACGTTATTGGTAACCCGATCATCAAATCGAGCACCTAGAGCTAAAATAACATCCGCATTGGCCATCGCTTTGTTTGCTTCTAAAGTGCCATGCATGCCTAACATACCGATAAAGTTTGGATGCTCACCGCTCAACCCACCGAGTCCCATTAACGTATTAGTACAAGGGGCGTTAAGCGTCTCTACCAGTTCGGTGAGCTTATCGCTGGTGTCGGAGAGAACGATACCGCCTCCTGAATAAATGACCAATTTTTTAGCGTTAAGAACCGCATTGACCGCTTTTTTAATTTGTTTTGGGTGGCCTTTCTTGTTGGGATTATAGGTTCGGATCTGGATGTCACCTGGAAATTCAAAAGGGAATTTCTGGGTTGGGTTAAGTACGTCCTTGGGGAGTTCAACAACAACCGGACCCGGGCGACCGCTACTGGCAATATAAAATGCTTTGGCAAGCATAGTGGGAATATCTTTTGCGCTGCGGCAATTGAAACTGTGTTTAACGATAGGCCGTGAGCAACCGACAATATCCGTTTCTTGAAAGGCATCGTCACCGATAAGGTTGCTGGGTACTTGCCCAGAGATCACCACCATGGGGATAGAGTCCATGTAGGCAGTGGCAATACCGGTTACGCAATTAGTCGCTCCGGGGCCGGAAGTGGCCAAGACCACACCCACTTTCCCCGTCGCTCGGGCATATCCGTCGGCCATATGCGTAGCTGCCTGCTCGTGACGCACCAAAATATGCTCAAGGTCCTGCTGTTCAAATAGCGCATCGTATAAATCTAATACCGACCCCCCTGGATAGCCAAATATATACTGAACGCCTAGTTCTTTTAGCGCGGCGACGACTAACTCTCCACCGTTAAACTGTTGCTCATTCATCCTCATTCCTTAAAAAAAAACCCCCGCTTAAGGGCGGGGGTTTGTTAGCGTTATATGTTCGCTCACGTAGGCCCCGTAGTCTTGGTTAAGACCACCACGAGAATCACAACGAGAACGACGACATTAAACATGGGTAAACACTTTTATACTCAACAATGGCTTCTATTGTTAAGCTTTTGAAAGCATACTGTCAACCCCGAGCAAGATGAATTTTGAATAAAAAATACGTAATGAGAGTTTAAATTAACCTGCTTGGAATAAAGTTGTCCTAATGGTAAAGTTTTTAGCAAAAAAAAGACCGGTGTCGAACCGGTCTTAGTCAGGTTATTCAATCATTATGACCACCTGTATGCAGAGTTTTTTTCCTGCTTACAGACGCTCAATAACGGCAGCGGTAAAGTCTGTGGTGCCGTGCTCGCCACCCAAGTCGCGAGTGGTACGGTCGCCACTTTTAATGACATCAGCAACTGCTGCGCGAATTCGCTCTGCTTTGTCACCCATGTCTAAGTATTCAAGCATTTGAATGGCTGCGAGAATAACGGATGTTGGGTTTGCCAGGTTTTTGCCTGCAATATCTGGGGCACTGCCGTGAACAGCTTCAAAAATAGCCGCGTCTTCGCCAATGTTAGCGCCTGGGGCCATACCTAGACCACCTACTAAACCAGCACATAAGTCCGAAAGGATGTCACCGAACAGGTTAGTGGTTACGATAACGTCAAATTCCTCAGGATTCATGACCAGTTTCATACAAGTTGCATCAACGATCATTTCCGCTGATTCAATATCTGGGTAACGCTCACCCACTTCACGAGCCACTTTTAAGAACAGCCCTGAGGTTGATTTCAAGATATTTGCTTTGTGTACTGCAGTGACTTTTTTACGGCCTTCACGACGTGCTAACTCGTAAGCAAAGGTTACGATTTTCTCAGCGCCATCGCGAGTGATTTTAGACATCGCCTCGGCTTCGTTACCGTCCTCTGAAACCACCTGGCCTAGACCAGAGTACATACCCTGGGTATTTTCACGAATGGTGATAATATCGATGTCGTCATAGCGCGCCTTGGTGCCAGCAAAGGATTTTACTGGGCGCACATTAGCGTATAGGCCAAACTGTTTACGAAGTGTGACGTTAATAGAAGTAAAACCTTCGCCTACTGGTGTAGTTAATGGACCCTTTAGCGTGATTTTATTACGGGAAATGGCTTCGAGCGTTTCTGGTGGTAGAAGTTCACCAGTTTTTTCAAGCGCGGCTAGACCAGCATCAATGTATTCGTAATCAAACTCACAACCGACGGCATCAAGAATTTCAATTGCCGCGTCGATAATGCTTGGACCGATGCCATCGCCTTTGATGACGCTAATGGTTTGCTTAGCCATGTAACCTATTCCTTAAAACTGATAGATGTGTCCACCAACGACGCCAACGCTGCTACCAAGAACAGTAAAATGAACGTTTAGAGTGGATAAATTTACGTGAGAATTCAGGGGCGTTTTATAGCAGCAAAGGCGTTATTTTTCCAGTATATGGCTTTTAAATATACCTTATACCGACTATAAATATGGTGAATTAAGCTAAGTTAGATGCCATTGTATGGTGCGCAAGATAAGGCGCGATCGACCAGCCGCTCGATTTTGGTACTGGGTCCTTGCCAATCGACCATGGTTTGCTTAACCAACTGCTGTTGCCAAGCACTTGCCGTCGCCGGCCCAGAGAAGGTGTAGAACAAGATGATTTTTAACGTACAGCATAGTCGCGCATTGCTGTTTAACTGGTTGAATGGTTGTTGTTCGCTGTTTAATAACGCATTGACCCACTCATTGTTGCCAATATGACGGGTTAAATAATGGCGCAACGCTTCGTTATCATATTGTTGCACCCCAAGGAGCGTCGCCAATGGGCGCGCTATATCTTGTTGCATGGGTGTTTTCAACGGGTTTAACGCAATGGTACGAGACAACCGCTGTGGGCACTCAAAAATAAAGAAATTGAAATAACATAGTAATAAGGCTGTTAGTCGCTCATGCTGAAGGTCTTTTGTTTGCCTAGCGATATCTTCAACGATGCGAATGGCACTGTGTACTCGAGCTTGGAGAAACTGCGCCATTGGGTGACACAGTTGCAGCATCTTTTCTTCCAACATCACTCGGGCAATAAAATCCCCGACGCTGTAAAGCCCAACCATGGAAAGCGCGTGACGCAAAGAGCTGGCCTGTTGTGCACCGCGATTATATTGGCTCGCTTGCATCATGATTTGCGCAACGAACGTGTCGTCTTGTGCGATGACTTTCTCAATATCGCTATAACCATGGGCACCACGAATTTGTGCGACAATGGCATCATGATCGCGCTGCGCCCCAGCGGCAGAGCTGGCGCGTTGTACAGGGACACTGGCGCGGGCACTCACTGACGACCAACTGCGATAACGCACCGGTTGGCGGTATTGCCAGTGAGGGTTGGCGAGCAGTCGAAAACGAGACTTAGTGGCCTGCGCATCGGTGAAAATATACTGACCATCAGGGTGGCAGCCCATGTATAAATAGTCATTCTCTTCAAAGCGCTGTCGCGAACCAAGAAGTTGGGGAGAATAGAAGTCGACCAACGTATCGCAGTCTTGCTGGATGGCAACATTATGAGTGGCTTTATACAACTGCGCGCAGGCATTAAAGAGATGTAACGGCCGTGTTGCTGTCATTTGCTCTGCTAAAATGCTGGCGCAGGCCACAATGCGCGTATAACCATCATATAGAGGCGCGCGTTGATGACTGATAATTTCGCGGCGATAGCGTTTTAGCTTGGCGATGATCTGCGTTAGCGCAGGTTGCTCTTCGCCGCTGAGCGACAGCATCTTCAGGCTCAGTAATGCGCTTTGGCTAAACCGTTGGCGCTCTGCACTGTTTAGAGCCTCGCAATTATGGCGTTTATTGAGCAGTGATAGTACTGATATGTCAGCGCTGAGCGCCGCCATCATCATTACTTGCGTATCACTGCGGTGGTAATTGTGAGCGCGGCACAATCCGGCCACGATGGCGACGCGTTTTAGACGCAGGCTCTGTGCATAAGCAAGGTTTTGTATGTGGGTCGATAGCAGCCATTGAAACAAACCGTTTTGCTTATGGGCTAACACACTTAAGCGCTCACTGAGACCGAGCAGGGCAGGGTATAAGCTAGACCACTGCGAGCGCGACAGTGCGGCTTTATCAAAGCGTACTATGTAGTCAATAACGCGGTCGAACTGCTCGACGTATTTAGGATTGTAAGTCGACTTTGTCATAGGCAAGCTCGGCTTGCTGCCCCCATACTAAAAGCTTTTTATTTTTAAACAGCAGCCCGGTGCATTCATCTTTGGTGGTGATGCCATCGGCCTTTTTGTGCTGAGTGCGATAAAAGACTATTTGGTAAATATCATCGCCTCGGCGTTTTACAAAAGTTAGATCCGGTGTACCTAAGGTATCAAGGACCTCTTCTATAGGCATTGAATCGGCAGAGTCGAGGCTTGCGATAAACCGTTTGTTATAGGCTTCTCTGTCCTGCCATACCATGGAGCCAGGGTCATCCTTGTAAAAGGTCATCACGAGCGTCGCTATCAGTGCATACACACCAATACCTAACACCACATAACGTAATACTTTTTTTAACATTGTGATACTGCGTCCACCAGCCAATTTAACTCAGTATACCGGGCTTGGCGCTGCTTTGCGAAGCCGAGTGCGGTGGAAGAACAATTTGCTGCGCCCCGTTGTGAACTCGAAACTGCTTTAGACTTACGCCAAGATCAATATCACAGCGCAGCGATACCAAATGTAAAGCGCGCACGTACTGTGGCAAATTATCGGTTAATTGTCGCTGAATTTTATTTTCAGGTGCCTGCGCTAGGGCGTGTTGAACGCTGTCGTACTGAGTGAGTAATGCCCTTGCTGATTTTATACCTATGCCATTTACACCTGGGATATCATTGGTTTTGTCGCCCACTAAGGCGAAATACTGAGTCAGTTGTTCCACGCTAACGCCGTATTTGTCTTGTACCTGCTGAGCATCGCGAAAAGATTTGCCAAAGTAGTCATATACTTTGATTTGCTCACTTAACAGTGGCAAGTAGCCTTTGTCGGTGGACACAATAATACATTGCATGGTCTGCGGCGCTTTACTGGCCAGGGTCGCCAATACGTCGTCCGCTTCTTCATTATCTACACTCAAGGAGCTTATTTGGGCGGCGTGAAATGCGTGTGCAAAACGGCCTAAATTGGATTTTAGGCGCTGCGGCATCGGTTTGCGCGATATCTTGTAATCAGGGTAGTAAGCATGACGCCAGCTGCTTTGTCCATCGAAGGCCGCAACCGCATAATGGGGCTGATATTGGTGCATTAGCTTATTAATGGCGTTACTGGTTCGCTGCAGCGCTGCTTCAATGGCAGCATCGCTATCACTACCATGTTGAGACTCGCACACCGCATAAATGCGCCGAATCAAGTTCAGCGCATCAATAAGTAGAAAGTGCATCATGTCTTAATGGTATAACAAGGGATGTAGGTGCTGCCTGGCAACTTCATGCGCCCTTGGGCCACAAAGGCACTTAACAAGGTATCCATCTTACGCATTAACTCAGGATCGCCAGATAGCTCAAACACACCATGCTGTTTGATAGCGCGGATCCCTTCATCTTTAACATTGCCAGCAACAATCCCCGAGAAAGCACGGCGTAAGTTGGCGGCAAGTTGTTGCTTCGGCTGCTCTAAATGCAAGTTCAAAGACGCCATATTCTCATGGGTTGGGGCAAACGGTGCCTGGAATTCAGGCTCAATACGCAGCGTCCAATTGAAGTAGTAGGCATCACCCTGTTGGCGACGATAGTCGCGCACATCTTGCATTTGCGCTTTTAATTTACTGGCGACTAATGCCGGGTCGTCAATGATCACCTCAAATTTGTCTAATGCTTGCTCGCCTAAGGTGTCGCGTACAAAGCTGACTATTTCATCGAAATAGTCCTTACTTTGTGCCGGCCCGGTAAGTATCACCGGCAGTTGTTGCTTTTGATTCTCAGGGTGCAACAAGATGCCAAGTAAATATAACAGCTCTTCTGCAGTGCCTGCGCCACCTGGGAAAATAATAATGCCATGGGCAACGCGAACGAAGGCTTCCAGGCGTTTTTCAATGTCCGGTAGAATGACCAGCTCGTTAACAATTGGGTTGGGTGGCTCTGCAGCGATAATACTGGGTTCGGTGAGGCCGAGGTAACGCGGGTTGTCAACGCGTTGCTTGGCATGGCCTATTGTTGCGCCTTTCATTGGCCCTTTCATGGCACCTGGGCCGCATCCTGTACAAATATTCAGGCCACGCAGACCGAGTTGATAGCCCACTTCTTTGGTGTATTTATACTCGACTTCATTAATAGAATGGCCACCCCAACACACTATCATGTTCGGATCGGTGTTCACTGGCATGGCATCGGCATTGCGAAGCATGTCGAAGACCATGTGGGTTATCGCTTTTGGATCGGGTTCTACCATCGCTTGGTGTTTTTGACAAATGAATAAGATATCGCGAATGACTGAAAAAATATGCTCATGGATACCACGAATTATATCGCCATCGACAAAAGCGGTTTCAGGGGGGTTAGTCAGCTCTATTTTGATTCCTCGCTCGCGGGCGACTAAACGAATGTCGAAGTCTTGAAAGCGATCGTAAATCTCGGCGCTGGAATCGGTATGACTGCCCACGTTAAGGACCGCGAGCGCACAATTGCGAAAGAGCCGATAACGGTCAGTGGTCGATTGCGCAAGCAAATCTACTTCTAATTGTGAAAGAAGGTTTAATACGCCAGTAGGATTAAGCTGTACTTGCATTGCTGCTCCTTAATTTAATGCATGTGGCGAGTGCTAAAAATGACTAGCACTTAAAAATAGATGGTCAGCTTGAGTTGTTTTTGACACAGTCACAGCAATAACGCAATGCCTTGGAGGTTAACTGGACAAAATTAACCGGTCTCTCCCTGCATTCTTGGCCTCATAAAGCGCTTTATCAGCGCGGTCGAAAGCACTGAGTGCAGTGTCGTCGGCGTTAATTTGGGTGACCCCAATAGACACCGTGATTTGCACCTGCTCATTTTTGAACTTAAAAGGAATACTACGAATAGTGTGGCGCAGCTTCTCTAGCGGACGAACAACGTTATCGATGGATACGTTTGGCATCAGCATTACGAACTCTTCACCGCCAAAGCGAGCAATAAAGTCAGTACTGCGAATCGATTTTTTCATCGCCGTGGCCAAAACCTGCAGGGTTTTATCACCGGCACTGTGGCCATAACTATCATTAATTGACTTGAAGTGGTCGACATCAATGACCACCAAGCACAACGGGGTCTGATGGCGTTTAAAGTGTTTCAGCTCAAGATCCATGCGCTCATCAAAGGCAATACGATTTGGCAATTTAGTCAGCCCGTCTTGCAACGACACCAGACGTTGACGCTCAAGCTTGGTTTCATATTGTGCAACTTGCTGCTCCAACGCCTCGACTTGAGATTGCATACTGTGCAACGCTTGGCTGAGGGTGTCCCGTTGCTGCGCCTCTAATTTCTCTTTACTCAGTAATTGCTCGGTCAGGGCAGAGAGCTTAGATTCAACAGTTTCTTTGAGCGTTTGAATATCAGTCGCTTGCGCGGTTTGTTCACTCAAGTGATTGATGTTTTCATCAATTTGGCGATATACAGCACTGATTTTGCTATCTAATTGCTTAGAGCGGTCGCTGGTTTTTGCGATGGCTTGCTGCAATTCCGACAGGTTGTGATTTAACGCGGCAAGAAAGTGCTGAGCAGACTGGCGCTCTTTACTCAGGCTCAAGACGATGACGCGCATAATTTCAACGCTGGCATTGAGTAAGTTATCGATAGTGCTGGCAGCATTAATTTGTGATTTTAATTGCCGTAGATGCTCAGCCAATTCCCCTTCTAAGGAGATCTCACTGCTCAGCGCGTTAAGCTCATCAATTAAGGGCTGTAGTTGAGTATTATCGCTTGTGTCATCATCCCCTTGCTGATTACGACTGGCCATCACTTGGTCGTATATGGTGACTAACCGCTCTAGTATCGGCAAAAAGTCGACAGCGGTTTGTGCGTCGACCAGCTCGGTATTAAGTAGGTGGCGCAAGGTGCGTCTTAGCTCAGCGGGAATACCTTTACGCTTTTGCAAATTCAAGCCGGCCGCCTGCACACCTTGATGCAAGGCGCGAAAACGCGCTTCCAGATTGGCTTCATGGCGAGACAGTAAGTCAGTGAGCTCGTCTATCACAGGGAGCAGATCTTGATAGTTGGCGCCTTTGTGTAACAACTTTCTAAATGCGGCAAGACGGTTATCTAGCTCGATATCCATGCCTTTACACACCAAGGATAACTTGGCAATAAATTGCGCGAGGGTACGAACTTGCTCTTGGCGGGTGTTCTCGATTGTTTGCCGTTGGGAGACGGCGGAATTAAGCTTTTTTCTTAAGGCGTCGAGCTGCTCAGACACACCCGTTTTCCTTCTGTCTTACTATAGATTTTAGTGTACAACAATTTTCTTCGCTTTTCTGAACTACTCACCGATTTTTTGTTGTGAATCAGTAATTGGGCGCAAATGCTTGTTGTTTGTGCGCCCGAATTGGTAGGGTGGCGGCCATAGTATCATTTCTCTTTAGGTTTGAACGTGAAAAAAGCTTTACTGGGGGCAGCTATGGCTGCCCTTAGCCACTGCGCGCTGGCAGATACGCAATACACATTAACTATCGATGACGGTACACATCATTTGGGTGATGTACAGGTCCAATTTGATAAAATCGGACAAAGCTATATCGATGCCAAGCTACCAGCATGGCGCACGGGGCGCTACGACATATTAAATCTCGCCAATGGTGTGCGTTATTTCGAGGCCCTAGACAGTGAAGGTGATACGCTGAAATGGCAAAAAGTAGATAAAAGCACGTGGCGCATTTTTTTGGATAAACCCACAGCGGTGACCTTAAATTACCAAGTGTATGCCAATCAACTAGGCCTGCGTTCGCGCCACATTGACGACAGTCACGCTTTTATCGATGCCTCTGGCTTTTTTATGTTTAGTGAAGCAACCCGCAACGAGCCTGTTTCTGTGCAGCTTGATGTTCCTAAGCAATGGCGCTCCGTATCGGGAATGGATAATGGCGACAATGACCATCACTTTATCGCCAGTAATTACGATGTATTGGTGGACTCCCCCATAGAGAGCGGTATTAATAGCCATTATGAATTTACCGTTGACGGGCGCGATTATGAGCTCGTGATTTGGGGCCAAGGTAACTATGACGCCGAGAAAATGGTCACTGATTTAACCACCTTGGTAAAGACCGGTGATGTCATTTGGGATGATTACCCGTACCAGCGTTATGTGTTTATGGTGCATGCAACGTCCGGCGCTCGCGGTGCGACTGAACACTTGAACTCGACCATCATTCAACGTCATCGCGACAAGTTCGCCAAGCGTGAAGACTATTTGGGCTTTATTGCCACCGCAGCCCATGAATTTATTCACACCTGGAATGTTAAAGCTTATCGCCCTGAAGGGTTAGTACCCTATGATTACCTAGAGCCTAACTACTCGCGTTTATTGTGGCTTGCTGAAGGGTCGACCAGCTATCTTGAGGATCACCTTCTGCTGCGCAGTGAGTTAATGAGCAAAGAAGAGTTTTTTAAAGATTTGGGTAAGCGCATAGACCGCCACTTGAAGACGCCAGGACGCGAGGTGCAAAGTGCAGCACATACCAGTTTTGATAAATGGATTAATGCTGGCGGCGATCATGGTCGTAACTTTAGTACCAATATCTACTCTGAAGGCTCACTGATCTCCATGGTATTAGATTTAAAGCTGCTAAGCGACTCTGATGGCGCGGTAAGTTACCGTGATGTACATCGTGAACTGTATAAGCGCCATCGTCTGCCTGAAGGGTTTAACGAGGCGGATGTGTTGGCCATTCTCAACGATATCAGCGGCCAAGATTACACGCAGTGGTGGCAAAACCATGTTGATAGTCCACTGCAGGTCGATTTCGATACATTACTGGCGACGGTGGGGCTGCAGCGTACCTACTCAGAAGATGTCAAACAAAGCCCATCGCTAGACGTGCAAGGTAAGCTTGACAATGGCTTGATTGAGTTAACCCATGTGCGCAGAGACGGCGCTGCTTGGCAAGCGAACCTCACAGCAGGGGACAGCATCGTGGCTATCAACGGCAAGCGAGTTAGTAGCGATTTAGCTACCTTGGTTGAGCAATTCGCGGTGGGTGAGCAAGTTGAGATCACTTACTTTCGCAGAGATAACCTAAGAACCACCACGCTTACACTCGGTGGCGAATACAATGAGGCAGCGACTATCAAGGCCGTTGATAACCCGACAGCGGCGCAACAAGCGCTTTTCAAAGCCTGGATGGGAGTTGATTTAATCTAGTCGCATAAATGTGGCGTGCGCTTTACCTGCACGCCACATTTAATGAGAGCGAGAGTCTAAGTGCTGAGCATGGCTCTTGAGATTTTTAATCAAGTTTTTTCTCGCCATGATTTGTGCTGGCAAGGTGGTCAGCGCCAGCCACTGTTTTTGCAGTGGGTAGGGCTTGGGTTTATTTCGTCCTTTTGCGGCGATATCGCTGTCAAAAAAGTTATCTTGAGCGACGGGATAAGGCTTAATACTGACAACATCAACACCGGTTTCCCAGCAATATTGAATATCGGTATCTACCGGGCGGCTGATCTTGGTACTATGAGCTAATAGCTGTTTCGCACCTTGGCGGCTAATGACATAAGCACAGCAGCCACTCATGGGCTTATCATGCACCACTAAGTGCTGTTCACCACTGATTTGGGTGCTGTACTTCACTGGCCGCTCCCGGCCTTGATAACTGCATAACTTAACGATATCGATAGCCATGTTGGTGTTTATGATTGCCGAAATACTGTCGGCTAAATCACCACACAAGGTAAAGTCGTCCTCTAAAATTACCGCATACTCAGCACCGCTTTGTATCAAGGTTTGCCAACAGCGGCGATGGCTTAGATAACAACCAATTTCACCGGCACTAAGTGGGCGATAAAAATGACGGCAATTAGTCACCTTGCTGTAAACAGCGGACACTTGCTCTGCAGTTAAGGTTTTGCCGTTGACCGCCTCTATGCGTTCAAAGTCAAGTTGTTGGGCGTGGAGCTGTTGCTCGGCGCGAGCCAAGCGTTCTTGGCTGCCAGCCAAGTTAATGACATAGATAGGAACCATCATCCTCTCCTGTGATGGGTATGGGGCCAGTGTGGCGAATATTTAAGGCAGTAAGATGTAGAAAAAATGACAACCAGATGACATCAGCGGCCGCTGTCCTTTTTAGGGGGCCGCTGTAGCAGTGGTATTTATGCCTTATTTAACGCTAGTTCCCACCTCATAAGAGGTCATCCATGGGGTTCGTTTTGATAAAGATTTACCAGTATGTATCGAAACAACGGGGGCAGACTCATCAAGTACAAATGTCGTGCGTAGTGAGTTGGCAGACTCTTTTTGCTTTTCAAACCAATTTTCGCCCAAGCACTTACGAGTGAACTCCACTGCCTTGTTATGAATGCTAAGGGCTTGGGTTTTATCCTTATAACTTTCTTGGCAATGATAGTTCATGGTTTTATCATTAAGGGCGCTTATTTGGCAGCTTTCACCAATTAAGTTATAGCGTGATTGCCAGCTATCCATGTACTTTGATTGAATGCGTCCAAGCTTCAAGCCCTCAAATTGGTTGTCATATGCACCAACAAGCGCTTCTATTTTGTCGCAGGGACTGAGTTGGTCGACATATGCTTGATTCTCTTTTTGTTGCGGGCTGGTGCAACCACTAATAACAACCAGCGCCGCTAAGGTAGGATAAATTGCCTTCATGCCAATGAGTTCCTTAATTGGGGTACCCACAGGATACCCAACCAAAGGCCATGCTGGCAATATTTACTGTCAATTAATAGGTCTTAGTGGCGTGATTGTAAACAACTGACCACCTCAGACAATGACAAGCCTTGTCGCTGCAACAGCACGATTAGGTGATAAAGCAAGTCAGCGGCTTCGTTGGTCAGTTCCTGGTTATCATTTTTCATGGCAGCCAGGGCCACTTCGACACCTTCTTCGCCCACTTTTTGACAGCTGCGGCTGAGCTCTTTGGCAAATAACGAGGCGGTGTAACTGCTTTGCGGGTCGCTGTCCTTACGGGCAACGATAATTTGCTCCAGCTCAGCTAAAAACCCTAAGTTGGGTTTTGCATCGCCAAAACAACTTTGCGTGCCTAAATGACAAGTGGGTCCATCTGGGCGAGCAAAGACTAAAATGGAGTCTTGGTCGCAATCAGTGTACACGCGCTCAACGTGGAGATAATGACCAGAACTTTCTCCTTTGGTCCACAGGCGCTGTTTCGAGCGTGAATAGAAGGTGACCTTTTTACTTTCTAAGGTGTGCGTTAACGCCGCTTGATCCATAAACCCTTGCATGAGAATTTGTCCGGTATCAACATCTTGAATCAGCGCAGGAATTAACGGCGCTTTGGCAAAATTTACTTCGTTTACATTGCTAATATCTAATCGCATAATCGAGTCGCTATGTTGTTATCGGCGAGGTGACGTTTTAAATCGCCAATATTAATAAGTTTTTTGTGAAACACGCTTGCCGCCAAAGCGCCGTCAACATTAGCTTGGTTAAAGACATCGCTAAAGTCGCTGATGGTTCCTGCGCCTCCTGAGGCAATCAACGGCACATCGCAACGTTGGCGTACCTTGCTTAGCTGGGCAATATCATAGCCGTTGCGCACACCGTCCTGATTCATACAGTTTAGTACGATTTCTCCGGCTCCGAGCTGCTGTACGCGCTCGACCCATTCCAAGGTGTTGTAGCGGGTACGCGACGAAGCATTGGGATCGCCGGTTAATTGATACACCAAGTATTGATCGCTGTCCTTATCGTAAAAACTGTCGATGCCCACCACCACACATTGTTTGCCGAATTCATCATGTAATTCGCGAATAAGCTCGGGACGTGCGATGGCCGGGCTATTGATGCTAATTTTATCGGCGCCACGCTCCAAGACGCGGGCCGCATCAGCCACTGATTTTATACCGCCGGCAACACAAAAGGGGATATCGATGTGCCGGGCGATGCTCTCTACCCAGTTCACATCTAGCAGGCGTTTTTCGACACTGGCACTGATCTCATAAAACACCAGTTCATCGGCGCCTGCTGCGCTATAGGCCTCTGCCAAAGAGAGTATATCTCCGACTACCTCATGGCCTTTGAACTGCACGCCTTTTACTACTTGGCCGTCTTTGACGTCTAAACAGGGGATTATGCGTTTTGATAGCATGCCAGCGCCTCCTCAACATTGAACGCGCCATCAAGCAAGGATTTACCAAGAATAACGCCTTGCGTACCTATGGCCTTGAGTTTGGCAATGTCTTCTAAGGAACTTACGCCCCCGGAGGCTTGGATGCGTAAACGGCTGTTATGCTCTTGCAGTTGCTGATAAAGCGCAAATGAAGGCCCGCTCATGGTGCCATCTTTGGAGATATCGGTGCATAAGAAATCCTGCACCCCGAGATCACTGTAGTAGTCAACTAAGCTAAATAACGAGACATCTGCACTTTGCAGCCAACCGTGTGTTGCAGGGGCCCAGCCAGTGTCCGTTTTATTTACATCTAGGGCGATAACGAAGTGCTGCGCGCCATATTCACGGATCCACTGGGCAACTTGCTGTTGCTCGTTCACCGCCTTGGAGCCGATAACCACTTGCGCTGCACCGGCTTCTAGCCACTGCTCGACATCGGCACTGCTACGTACACCGCCGCCGATTTGATAGGGAACCTTTAGCTGTGCGGTCGCTGCTTGGATTTGCTGCCATTGCTTTTTGCTTGGGTCGCGCGCGCCTTCTAAATCGACTAAGTGTAACTTTTGTGCCCCTTGGGCCTGATATTCGCTTAATCGCGCTTGCAAATCAAAGGGGTAGAACTGGGCTGTATCGTACTTGCCTTGAAATAAGCGCACGATTTGTTGTTGTAATATATCTAATGCTGGAATAATCATACTCAATCCTTAGACTTGCCAATCAATGAAGTTCTGCAATAACCGGGCGCCGACTTTTGCGCTGCGCTCAGGGTGAAACTGCATGCCGGCAAAGTTATTGTCGGCGACAATGGCGGAAAACTGTTGTCCGTATTCACTTGAGGCCAAGGTCGCCTGATTACAGGCATGGGCAAAGCTATGTACAAAATACACTTGGTCGTCGCTGCGTACCCCTTTAGTTAACGGGTGTTCACGCTCGATGTGCAGGCGATTCCAGCCCATATGCGGTGCACTGAGCGTACCCACCTGCAGCTCACTAACGTGCCCAGGAATAACCCCTAAACACGGCGTATCTCCCTCATCGGTATAGTCACACTGCATTTGCATGCCTAAGCAAATGCCAAGCAGTGGCCGCTGAAACTCGCTGATCGCTTGCTGCCAGCCGCCTTGCTTTAGGCGCTGCATTGCTACCTTGGCGTGGCCGACACCCGGTAACACTGCGCGCTCAAATGTGGCCAACTGCTCCGGGGAGGTGATCACTTCGACATCTTGCCCTAAGCGCTCAAAGGCGAAGCGCACCGAATTAATGTTGGCGCAGCCGGTATTAATGATGGCAATCATAACACCCCCTTTGAGCTTGCCATTTGCTGAGAGCTATCAAGGGCGATGGCCATGCGCAGGGCCCGAGAGAAGGCCTTGAACAGCCCCTCCACCTGGTGGTGGCAATTGCCCGGTGAAACAGACAAAATCAGCGAAATCGCGGCATTGTCACTGAGACTTTTGAAGAAGTGCTCGACCATTTGCACATCCAAATCACCGACTTTATCGCGGCTAAAGTCGGCATTCAGCACGAACGATGCACGACCAGAAAGGTCAATTTGCGCCTCGGCTTTGCACTCATCCATCGGCAGAGCAAAGCCGTAGCGAGCAATTTGTGATTTCGTGCCGAGGGCTTGGCGCAGCGCTTGACCAAGGGCAATGCCGACATCTTCCACTAGGTGGTGCTCATCAATGTGTAAGTCGCCACTGGCGTTAATATCCAAAGCGATATTGGCGTGGGTACGAATTTGCTCCAACATATGGTCGAAGAAACCAAGCCCAGTGCTGATAGTGCCTTGGGCGTTACTATCTAGATTGACGGCCACGGAGATTTGCGTTTCTTTGGTATCACGCGATACCGCACCGCTGCGATTAGCGCTGGTCAGCTCGGTGACAATCTGCGGCCAATTATTGTTATAAAGAATACCGCGTATACACAGGTTTTCTGCCAACCCGAGATCGGTCTGGCGGTCGCCAATCACATAAGAGCGATTCAGATCCACTTTACCTGAGCGCATCAGCTGCGTCAGTAAACCGGTTTTCGGTTTACGACAGTTGCAATTATCGCTATCGAAGTGAGGACAAATTAATACCTCGTCAAAGTGGATACCTTGCGAGCTAAAAATCTCCATCATAGCGTTATGGGGCAGACTGAAATCTGCTTGTGGGAAGCTCTCAGTTCCTAGGCCATCTTGGTTCGATACCATGACTAACCGATAGCCGGCATTTTGCAGCGCTAATAACGCCACAATAACATCCGGTAGCAGCTTAAGCTTTTCCAGTGAGTCGACTTGTTTATCGCTGCTCGGCTCCTCAATCAGAGTGCCATCACGGTCAATGAATAAATACGGGTTGCTCATTGTGGTTCCTTGGTTGTTGGCGCTGGGCTGGTTAAGCTGTCCAGCCAGGCTTTTACTTCATTTAACTCTTGTTCATTGCCAATGGAAATACGTAGCCAATTATCCTCACCAAACAAGGTAAAAGGGCGCATTACCAAGCCGCGCTCATAGGCCAGGCCAATCGCGGCTTTATCTCTGAGCTGGAGGGTGACAAAATTTCCCTCGCCAGTGAGTACTTGGCTAATCGCCGCGCTGCTTTGCAGCCAATCGACTAGCTGGGCCTTCAAGGTATTGAGAATACTCACTTGTCGGCGCATGGAAATGATGTTGGCACTACTTACGGCTTGTTCAGCAATGTCAGCGATAACTGTGGCGACGGGGTAGGGAGCAATCACTTTGCGCAGCGGTGCTAAGGTATCTTGCTGCGCCAAGGTAAAACCGGTACGCAGCCCCGCTAAAGCAAAGGCCTTGGAAAGGGTGCGCAGCACCACGATATTGGCGTTTGTTTTAATGAGCTGCGCGGCACTGTGCTGATAGCAGAACTCAATGTAGGCTTCATCGACCACAACAATGGCACGCTTGGCTAAACGCTGTGCCAATTCGGCGATTTTGTCAACGCTGATAAGAGCGCCGGTGGGGTTGTTGGGGTTACAAATAAACACCAGCTTAGCAGCACCGACTAACTCGCTGAGCTCGCTGGCACTGGCTTGTTGTAGTTGTGCTTGGCTAAGCTCATTAATGCCGATGTTATGGGTGTCGGCGCTGACTTTATACATGCCATAGGTGGGCGTAAACAGCGCAATACTGTCAACTCCGCTTTGGCAGTAGGTGCGCATCAGGAGTTCAATACCCTCGTCAGCCCCTCGGGTCATTAACACTTGCTCAGGTTGCAGCTCGCTGTAGCGGGCATAGGCCTCAATCACCGCTGGCGGCTGTGGGTCGGGATAGCGATTCAAATTGGATGCGCTGACGTTATAGGCTTTGCTATACGGGCTTTCGTTGGCGTTGAGCCACGTAGTGCCGCTGAGCTTTTCACTTTTTGCCGAGCTGTACGCCTTCAATGCGGCGATATTATCCGGTAATAACTCTGTAGTCATGAGGACGCTCCTAAACGTACGCGAACTGCATTGGCATGTGCATCCAAGCCTTCAGCTTCGGCAATTGGTATAATGGCGTTGGCCAAATCAATAAGACCATTTTTAGTCACTGTTTGCACCGTGTAGGTGCGGTAAAAATCGAGCAAGCTAAGGCTCGAATATACTTTTGAATAACCATAGGTCGGTAACACATGGTTGGTGCCCGACGCATAGTCACCGGCAGATTCAGGGGTATAATCGCCGACAAAGATGGAGCCAACATTCTTTATGTTGTTTAGGTACGGGGTGCTGTCGCCAAGTTGCAAAATTAAGTGCTCGGGGCCGTAAAGATTCGAGATGCGCACCGCTTGGTCAATATCTCTCACTTTAATTAGCGCCGAGTGTGCAAGCGCCTGACGGGCAATATCGGCGCGACTCAGGGTGGCCAGCTGTCGCTCTAAGGCACGCTCAGTGGCGGCAATGACCTCATCGCTGTCACTGAGCAAAATGACTTGTGAGTCCGGACCATGCTCGGCCTGCGACAGCAAATCGGCGGCAACGTATTCACCATTGGCGCGGCTATCGGCAATAATCAGCACTTCAGAGGGGCCGGCAGGCATGTCGATGGCAAGACCAGGCACCTGTTGTGCAGCGAGCTGTTTGGCCATGGTGACATACGCATTGCCCGGGCCAAAAATTTTATTCACTTGCGGGATAGATTCACTGCCAAAGGCCATTGCCGCTATCGCTGCCGCTCCGCCAATTTGCATGATTTGCGTGATGCCGCATAGCTTGGCAGCATAGCGAATAGCCGGGTGTACTTGCTCATCGCCTTTGACCGGGGTGGCCAATACCACGGTGCTGGCACCACTGAGCTGTGCCAACACCCCTTGCATTAGCACCGAAGAGGGCAGCGGCGCACTGCCGCCGGGTACATAAATGCCCACCGCGTCAATGGCCTCATAGCGCAACTCACAAGAAACGCCCGGTTGCGTACTCAGGCTGATTGACTTCGGTTGTTGCGCTTGGTGAAAGCGTTTGATGTTGGTGTACGCTTGCTCAATAGCCGCTTTTAGTTCTTCGCTCAACTGTTGCTGGGCATCGATGATATCCTGTTGTGGACATAAAATTTCCGCCTCAGTCGAGCGCTTATCAAGCTTTGCGGCAATGGCTTTGAGTGCGCTATCACCTTGTTGTTGCACCTTGGCCATAATGTCTTCACAGATGGGGCGCACATGATCGGCAGCAGCAACCCCTGGGCGCTGTAATAGCGCCTGCTGTTGTTCGCCGCTCAAAGAGTTCCACACAATCATGCTAATTACTCCATCATCTTTTCAATGGGCATGACTAAGATAGAGTTAGCGCCGAGGGCCTTGAGCGACTCCATGGTTTCCCAAAACAGTGTTTCGCTGCTAACCATGTGCAGGGCCACGTAATCATCGCTGCCAGCGAGTGCAAGCAAGGTGGGTTGTCCGGTCCCCGGAAGTAAAGCGCAGATATCATCAAGTTTGGCCTTTGGCGCGTGCATCATGATGTATTTGCTTTCCTTCGCTTGTTTAACACCACGTAGGCGCGGCATCAGCTTGTCGATTAGCGCCAGCTTATCGTCATCAGCGAGCTCTTGATTTTGGATTAGGCAGGCATTGGACTCTAAAATAGTGTCGCCTTGCATCAGGCCGTTGGCCTCTAGGGTGGCACCGGTCGATACCAAGTCACAGATAGCATCAGCCAGTCCAGCACGCGGCGCAACCTCGACCGAGCCGGTGAGCATAACTACACTGGCGTCAATGTTCTCACGCTCTAGGTACTGGCTTAGGATTTCAGGGTAGGTGGTGGCGATACGTTTGCCGTTGAACCACTGCTTGTCTTGTGCGCCGAGCTCCTGGGGCCAGGCTAACGCAAGACGACAGTAACCGAAGTCTAATTTTGCCAGTTTCTTAACGGCAAAGCTGGCGCTGCTGTTGCGGCGTTCGGCTTGCACCTCTTCGAGCACGTTCTCGCCTACGATACCCAAATCGCATACGCCATCCATAACTAAACCAGGGATATCGTCATCACGTACCCGCAGCACGTCGATAGGCATGTTGGTGGCGTGAGCAATTAAGCGCTGCTCACGCAGATTAAGTTTAACGCCAAGTTGCTTCAGCAGGTTTTGGCAATCTTTGGAAAGACGCCCTGACTTTTGGATTGCGATACGTAAACGTTTGTTGTTGCTCATAATTCATTTCCTTAATAGATAAAACTAAAAACCCCGAGGGGAAACCTCGGGGCGAAAATGAATCTTGCTATATCGTCGCCAGAGGTTCCTTTTAGGAATAACCCCCCAGCGAAAGACCTGACAGGCTATTCGGTGCTGTGGTGATGATGATGAATAGTTATCAGAATCGTTGTCATGGTCGTATGCTCTTTAGTGTGTTTGCGTTGTTTGTTGACTACGCACATAGATAATCATAGTTCTTATAAGCAGTGCAACTACTTTTTTACAAAAATTAAAGTATAAGGTATAACGGCCGATAATAGTCTATAGGTACAACTACTTTGTTAGTGTTGATAAAAGGAAAGCGGTATGGATGTTATGATCCCTTTTTTAGGGCGGATAACGCGCCTAGAAGTGCACCACAATGGCGCTTTTCACGTTGCCGGTGTTAAAGATAACAAAGTTGCGAAGGTGCGCAACGAGCGCAAACAAGACAAGGAAACGCGTGGGCAGGAAACATTTGTTGAAGACACGCAAAAGAAAAAAGGCAAGGACTCATCGCCTCACCTCGATACCTGGGCCTAGTGCTTAGAAGTAAAGGTGCTCTTTGATTTCACCAGCTACTTTAATCTCACACTTGTCACCCGATTTATTATTGGAGCCTTGGATCACCCCGGCAATAGCGCCAAAAGCACCGCCTTGCTCCTGAAGTACCGAACCGAAGTAGCAGTAGCTGGAAAACTCCTCGCCTTTGTACTTGGTACTCATATTCAACGTAGGCGTATATGGAGGGAAACTGCCCTTCATCGCTGGGTCGCCATTAATACTAAGCTCTAATTTATTTTTATCGACATTGTATACACCACCGAATACATAATCGGTGCCGTTTACTGAAACCGTTTTATCTTGGGCAACGCGCGGTGGGGTCGATTTACAGCCACTGAGAAGTGCAGCGGCGACAACGGCAGAGACAACGACTAATTGTTTCATTGTTAAGTCCTTTTAGAGGGTTGTTTTAGCGCCAGAATATTAACCGAGCGTTGCCAAAATGACAACATAATATTGGCCTGTTGGTAGCAACTGATTTTTTCGTTATCATGTGCGCCTGTCCACCGAGCGCAATATTCATGACCATCGAGCAGTTATTCTCGCAAACCGGGCCTTTGGCTCTCGCACTGAAAGGCTACCAACCTCGCCAAGCGCAAATAGATATGGCGCAGGTGTGTAACTCGGCATTAAAGCATTCTCAACAAGCGATTGTTGAAGCAGAAACCGGCACCGGTAAAACCTTTGCTTACTTGCTTCCTGCGTTGGTGAACAAAGGCAAATATATTATCTCCACGGGCTCAAAGGCGTTACAAGAACAGCTCTATCACCGCGATTTACCCACTGTCTACAAAGCCTTGGGCAGTGCTAAAAAGAAAGCTCTATTAAAAGGGCGCGCTAATTATGTGTGCCATTATCGCCTTAATCAACATGTTGCTCATGTTCCAAGTGACGACGCCGATATCATGCATCAGTTAGCCATGGTGGCAAAGTTTGCAGCACAAACACGCAGTGGCGATATTGCCGATTGCGTGGGCATCGAAGATGATGCCAAGGTTCTGCCATACGTCACTTCCACTGCTGATAACTGCCTTGGGCGCGAGTGCCCTGATTTCGACAGTTGTTTCATTCGTAAAGCCCGTCAACGCGCCGCAGATGCCGATATCGTCGTCATTAACCATCACTTATTCTTTGCTGATATGGCGGTGAAAGACAGTGGTTTTGCCGAGTTGTTACCTGGGGCCGATGGCTATATTTTTGATGAGGCTCATCAATTGGCCGATATTGCCAGTGACTACTTTGGCGAAACAATATCGACGAAGAAGATTCTCGCTTTTATCACCGACGCGCGAATGCTTTATCGCAGCGAATTACGTGATATGTTGCAACTGGGTAAGACGCTGGACAAATTAGAATCGGCAACCAAGGACATGCGTTTGGCCTTTGGCAGTGACGGCGGGCGCGGAGACTGGCGAAAAGCGCTGACTGATAAAGCCCTGTGTGACGCGATTCACCGTGTTAATAAAGACTTAGCATTTTTAAACCAAGTGCTTAAGTTATGCTTAGAGCGCAGTGAATTGGTGGAGCCGATGTTAGAGCGCTTGATGACATTGAAAGGCCAACTCGATCGCGCTTTTGATGTGTCAGTGCGTGGCTATAGTTACTGGTATGAAGCCACTCGCTACCATTTAACCATTCACATTACCCCGTTGAACATAGCGGCCAAATTCAAAGAGATGCTCAGCGAGCGAGAGGCGGGTTTCGTCTTTACTTCTGCGACATTATCGGTCAATGACAGCTTACAACACTTTAGTGATGCGCTGGGTTTATCTCCTTCGCGTACATTGATGCTGGCCAGTCCTTTTGACTATCAACATCAGGCACTGCTTTGTTTACCTCGCTATCTACCTGAGGCTAATTCCGATGCCATGCCAAGGGCGCTGGTGAGCATTTGTCAGCAAGTTATCCGCGCCGCAAAAGGGCGCTGTTTTTTGCTCTTTACTTCCTATCGTGTCATGCACATGGTCGCTGAGGTATTATGCCAACAGATGGACTATCCAGTGTTTGTGCAAGGGCAAATGTCCAAGCGCTTGTTGCTTGAGCGCTTTACTCGTCATGGCAATGCGGTATTAATGGGCACCGCGTCATTTTGGGAAGGGGTAGATGTGCGTGGCAGCGCGCTGAGCTGCGTGGTGATAGATAAACTGCCTTTTGTGGCCCCCGACGACCCATTATTACAAGCAAGAATGCAGGACTGTGAGCAAAGTGGCGGCGAACCGTTTGCGCAGATTCAACTGCCAAGAGCGGTTATAGCGCTCAAGCAGGGGGTTGGCCGGCTGATCCGTGATAGCCAAGATCGCGGTGTTTTAGTATTATGTGATAACAGAGTGATCACCCGCGACTACGGCCAAGTCTTTCTAAAAAGCTTGCCGAATATGCGTCGTAGCCGTGATATGAATGAAGTAAACGCCTTTTTAGCAGCAATAGATTAACCATGACCAACACCATTTTAGCCATCGATGCTTCCACAGAAGCGCTTTCTATCGCCTTAACCCACCAAGGACAGCAATATTGTTTCTTTGATGTCTGTCCACAGCAGCACAGCCAACGTATTTTAACTGAAATAGACACGCTACTTGCCAAGGCCAATTGCGCGCTAAAAGAGGTGGACGTTATCGGCTATTGCGAAGGACCAGGTAGCTTCACCGGCGTGCGCATCAGCGTCTCGGTGGCTCAAGGGCTCGCATTTTCAGCGCAAAAGCCCGTTGTCGGTATCTCTTCGCTGGCCATGATGGCGCAGCAAGCGATAGAGCAACGTGGTGTAAACCAAGTAGTGTCGGCCATTGATGCGCGTATGGGTGAGCTTTATGTGGGGGCTTTTGAGAATATCAATGGCCTTGCCACGCTGGTCGGCACGCAGCAGGTGGTGAAGCCCGAAGCACTCGCAGTCCCTTTTGATGCGGCCCTTGCCGTTGGCACCGGGTGGCAAAGTTACCCTGATTTAGCTCACTCAGTAGCCGGCATTAGCGTTGATGAGCATATTACCTTACCGAATAGTCAGTTTATGCTGGCGCTGGTGGCAGAGCAATTCGCACAAGGCCAACAGCACAGTGCCAGTGAAGCGCAGCCGGTGTATGTTCGTGACACGGTTACGTGGAAGAAATTACCCGGACGCGAATAAACATTGCGCAAACTCGCTGTTTATATCACACTCAATAAGTCGCTAGATTTTTATATATTATTGGTATGACGATACGTACGGTCAATTCACTCACGACTAACCCAGCGCTGGAACTGAAAAGAAATCAACAGCCTGTCGGAGATGGACGCGCTCAAGAAAAACCGGCTCTAGAGCAGCCCGCGTCGTCTGTTAAAGACTCCAGTCAAGGTCGTCGCTTAGCGGATGCCCTATATCGTCAGACCATTTACGACCAACCTGCCAATACCCGCACGAGTAATGCGATTGCCACGTATAAAGAATACGCGTTTTTAGAGCGTCGCCAAGAAGTGCAGTCCATGCTTAGCGTGAGTGTCTACGCATAACCTGAGCGACGTTTTTAAATTATGGACATTACCTCTTATTAACGTTAACTTAACTGCTCTTAGAAAATAATAATAAAAGTTGATTAACTCGTGCTTCACCGCGTATTTGATGTACTTGCTCGCGGCGCTGCCAAGTTAGCGGCCAACACCGTTATTCTCTCGCTGCGAGAAGGGTACATAGCCCTCATCCCATTCTTTATTATGGCGGCGCTAGTTTCTTTGGTGACTCACTGGCTTGGCTACGAGCATTTACAGGGGCCTTATGCCTATTTGCATTCTTTCAATAACCTAATATGGACGTTATTTCCGATAACGACATTGCTGTCATTTAGTTACTATTTAGCGAAGAACCTCAAGTTAAATACCTTCGCCGCACCGATTTTAGTGCTTACTTGTTTTTGTGTCGCTACAGGCTATATCTACGCGCTCGATAGCGGTGGGGTGGGTATAAATAATCGCGCCGGTGTGCTGTACACCATTCTTATGCCGATATTTTGTTGCTACCTGTTGCGCTCTGCATTGAGCTTACGTTGGCTTAGAATTATGTCCGTGGGCAATGTCAGCTTGTTTTTGGTCAAGCATCTCAATTTAATGCTGCCATACGTGCTGACCGTTTTTGTAACCTTTGTTTTATTTCCTTATTTTGACTCTGGATTGGCCGCTTGCTTGTCGTGGTTAAGCGCAAGTCACAGCGATTGGAGCCAATGGCAGCAGTTAATGTCGCAAATTATATTTAGCCACGTGTTTTGGCTCTTTGGTATTCATGGCGATAACACTTATCACATACTTGCCTCAGCAGAACTCACAGGTTACGAAGTGGTGCCTGGCCTAGATAACTACAGCTTCTTATCGACCTTTGTGGCTTTAGGCGGCAGTGGTGGCATTTGGGGTCTGCTAATCGCTTGTTTATTACAAGGAAAACAAAGTCATGAAAGCCAGATTGCTAAACTAAGCGCGCCATTTTCATTTTTCAATATCAGTGAAATAATGATGTATGCAGTGCCTGTGGTGTTTAATCCATTTTTCATTATTCCTTTTTTACTTTGTCCATTGGTAAATGCAGCTATTGCCTATGCGCTACTACAAAGCGGCGCTTTACCCCTAAGCAATATTGATTCGATACCCTGGTTCACTCCGGTGCTATTGAGCGGCTACTTATTAACTGGTGGCTTTATTGGCGTGGCACTGCAAGCGGGATTGGTGGCTATCAATACGCTTGTTTATTTACCCTTTGTACGTGCCAATAGTGCCCATAATATTAGTGGGCGTGAGCTCGATATTTTAGTGAAACGAGTCAGCGCAGGACGGCAACTTGAGCGCCACGTCGAAGCGCAATTCGCAAAGCGCAACACCGCGCAGTTTGCAGACCAGCGCCAGCTACATAAGGTGATCAGTGCCCTCAAAGAAGGCACTCTGTGTTTGTACTACCAGCCCAAAGTCGATAACACCACGCATAAAATCATTGGCTTCGAAGCGCTACTACGCTTAAAGCAAGCGGACGGTCAAATCAAAGCTCCGTGGTTTATTGACGTGCTTGAGCGCTTTGAGATGATGGATGTGGTGGACAGTTTTGTGATTGATCAGTTAGAGCTTGACTTATTGCAGTTTCAGCGCCATCAGATGAGCCCTAAAATTAGTTTTAATATTTCTCCTGATAATTTGATTAACCGTCGTTATCGCCGCGTGCTCAAGGCGTTCTCCAAGTTTCCTGGGCAAGTTGAGGTTGAGATTCTTGAGTCGTCCTACAATAACAATTTTGAACGCACCAAAGAAATCGTCGATAAATTGCGCGCCGCTCAGATTTTATGTGCGGTAGATGATTTTGGTACCGGCTACTCATGTTTAAATATTTTAAGTAAGCTAAATGTCGATACCATTAAGTTTGACCGCAGCTTGCTTCCGGTTAACGCCGAAGACAAGGCCACCTATTTATATGAAAATATGTCACAGCTTTGTAACAAGTTAGGGTTTAGTGTTGTCGCTGAGGGGGTGGAGTCGCCATTTCACGTTGACTACATAGCAACGCTCCCTGTGAATCTGATGCAAGGCTATTATTTTGACATGCCACTCACGCTTGAACAGGCGATGCGCAGATACAGTAGCTCTTAAGCTGTGATTTAAAGCAATAAAAAAGCCGCTCCAAGAGCGGCTTTTGAGTCTTCAGTTTTCAGTAGGGTTGTTAAACTATGTTAACAAGCAATAAAACATTAACGCATGATTACAATAAGATCAACAATGTTATTTATTGTTAATAAAGTTAATTAGCTTTTGTGCGATGTCAGTGTTGTTTTGCGACCCTATAAATTGTTCTGCGCCGTTGCCATAGGCAAACACAGGAACATCAATAGCAGTATGACCAGAGGTGGTCCATCCGGTAAAACTTGCTTCATTGATTAACTTTTTAACAGTCATGACCAGCGCATCTTCACCCACATTCTTCGCTTGGGTAAGTAAAACCTTACGTGCTTCGGTAAATTCCAATGCTGTGGTTTGTTGCCATACGGTGGCCATATCGTCGCTCGCCAGCAATCGCTCAGCAATGACACCCGCTGTAGCCGTAACGCCTTTAACCACATCGGCATGCCACAAGTATTGGCCATTGGCACCTATGGTCAAGCCACCGGTGGAGTGATCGGCTGTGATCACCAACAGTGTGTCTGGGTGGGCATCAACATAGGCTTTGGCTTTATCAATGGCATGGGCGAAATCGTCCATTTCTGCCATCGCACAAGCAATATCATTGGCATGGCCGCACCAGTCTATTTGACTGCCTTCGATCATTACAAAGAACGGATTCTCATTGGCTGCGAGTAGCGACAGTGCTTTATCGGTCATTTTCGTTAATCGTTTACTCTCTCCATCGAGGGCAAATGGCAAACCTTTAGCGGCATACAGACCCAGGGCTGGAATTTGCTGTAATTGTTCTAATTGACTGAGGTTATCGCTGTATTGATAGCCTTGAGCGATAAACTCATTCACTAAGTTTCTATCTTCGCGAATAAAGTACTGTGTACCCCCACCAAGCATTAAATCCACTGGCAGAGCGCCATTGATTTTATTATCGAAGAAATCATTGGCTATGTCATCGTAGTTACGGCGAGACTCGTTATGTGCAGCAAAGCTTGCGGGGGTCGCATGGTTGATTTGCGATGTGGCGACAAGCGCGGTCGTCATTTTGCGTTCTTTGGCTATCTCAAGCATCGTTTTAAGATCATGCTTGTGAGTATCCACAGCGATGGCGCCATTGTAGCTTTTCGTTGCAGTGGACAGAGCCGTTGCGCCAGCCGCGCTGTCAGTGACGATGGTATCGTCATCAGGATAAGTGTGTGCCATGCCCACGAGGATGGAATCGAATACGGTGGGCTCTACCACCTTAGTGTTTTTATCATCAACGTAGTAGCGATAAGCGCTGGTGTAGGCAGGGCCCATACCATCGCCAATCATATAAATAATGTTCTTAGGTGCTGCTTGCTCTGCGTTGGCAAAAAAACTTGCGCAGATCATCGAAGCGAATGTTAGAGTGCGTTTCATAATTTAGTCCTGTTGTGGCTTGGCAACATTTTAAACCCACAAATCAATAAATAAACCGCAATGCGGCAAAAAGGAGTTCAAGTGCCTAGTTTTTCGGTCAAACTGCGCCATCTTCGGCTGCAAGGACAAAGCAACACAGAGTTGGCAATCGCAAATAACACTGACACCGTGGTGATCGCCGTGCATGGATGGCAGGATAACAGCAACAGTTTTTTGCCTTTAATGTCTGCCTTAGGTAAGGATTTACCGGTTTATGCAATTGATTGGCCCGGACACGGTTTATCGCAGTGGCGAGGCCAAGACGCACATTATTATTTTATTGATTATGTTGATGACCTTCATCAACTTGTGACGCGTTGCAAGGCCAAATATGTGCACATCATCGGACACTCCCTCGGCGCTATGGTGGCTTCATTGTACTGCGCGTGTTTTCCAGAGCGTATTACCTCACTTTCTCTCATTGAAGGGATTGGCCTGGTCACCGCAGAGGAGCCTGAGACTAAAAATGTATTGATTCAGGCGCTTAAACACCGAGCCCGCGCAAAGAAAGGGGTGATTTATGAAAGTGCCGAACAGCTCTATGAGCGCCGCGAGGCCGTCAGTGATTTCAATATTGATATCGCGCGGCAACTAATGGCGCGTAATATTGTTAAAAAAGAGCGAGGTGTGATGTTAACAACAGATCCACGATTAAAGCATTATTCCGCTTTTCGCTACACTAAAGCGCAAGCGCATGCTTTGTTAACACCTATAAAAGTACCCACCTTATTGATAAAGGGGGCGCAAGGTTATTCCATGGTGCACCAAAATGAGCAGGAATTTAGTAAGTGCTACAACGACTTAGTTACACATACAGTCGATGGTGGCCATCATTGCCATATGCAAAGCCCGAAACAATGCGCGCGCCTTATTGGTGCGCACTTGCATCAAAATAGCGCAGAATAATTGTAACTTTGCGATAAATGTGGGAATATCAAAGCAATTTAGAGCAATTGCTCAATTGTGAAAGATAGCAACTTAGATTAAGGTTAGTACTGTTGTGGCGATGAACTCTCAAGCCTGCTAAAAGCGTGGCAATGTTTATCACTCTACAGCGAACTATATGGGCATTGGTTAAGTGTCGTGCTTACTATTTGCCAAACTTATGACTGCTAAGACAAATCATTATAAGAACAAATTAATAGGAGCTTAGTGTGGAAAAAATCTGGCTAAAGCGATATCCAAAAGGTTGCCCAGAGACCATCGATCCCGCTCATTACGACTCTTTACTGTCATTATTCGAGAAAAGTTTTGCGGATTACGCCCAACTACCTGCATTCAAAAATATGGGGGTTACGCTAAGCTATGCTGAGCTAGACCAAGCAACTAAGAAAGTTGCGTCCTACATAAATAATGATCTGGGCTTAAAGCCAGGTGCAAAAGTGGCAGTAATGATGCCCAACTTATTGCAAACACCGGTATCCATACTCGGTATTTTACGGGCAGGGTGCGTGGTTGTTAACGTTAACCCTCTTTATACTGCGCGTGAACTAGAGCATCAGCTAAATGACTCCGAAGCGGATGCCATTTTTATTCTTGCCAACTTTGCTCACACCTTGGAAAAAGCACTGGGTAAAACCAATGTTAAACACATAGTGGTAACCCAAGTGGGTGACATGGTGGGCGGCCTTAAAAAGCATCTGGTCAACTTCGTTGTTAAGCATATCAAAAAGATGGTACCGAGCTTTGAGCTGCCAAACCCCATTGCTTTCACGGATGTGTTAAAAAACGGTGACGCCAGCCGTTATACTCGCCCAGAGATTACCTTAGACGACCTCGCGTTTTTACAATACACAGGTGGTACAACTGGGGTGTCTAAAGGCGCCATGCTTACCCACGGTAACATGGTGGGCAACTTAGAACAGGTATCCGGTTGTCTCGATAATATTTTAGATAAAGGCAAAGAAATCGTGGTTACGGCGCTGCCGCTGTATCACATCTTTGCACTGACGGCGAACTGCTTAACCTTTATGAAGTATGGTGGGTTGAATCTACTCATTACCAACCCACGCGACATGAAAGGCTTTGTAAAAGAGTTGAAAGACAATAAATTCACCGTTATGACTGGGGTAAACACCTTATTTAATGGTCTTCTTAATACCGATGGTTTCGCCGACGTAGACTTTTCCAACTTAAAAATGTCGCTCGGTGGTGGTATGGCGGTCCAGCGTCCAGTTGCTGAACGCTGGCAGAAAGTAACTGGTACGCGTTTGGTGGAAGGCTACGGTCTTACTGAGTGTGCGCCGTTGGTTACAGTTTGCCCATATGACTTGGAAGGCTACAACGGCTCTATCGGTTTGCCGGCACCGAGCACAGACATCAAATTGATGCTTGAAGATGGCCAAGAAGCACCCGCTGGCGAGCCCGGTGAACTCTGGGTTAAAGGCCCTCAGGTAATGAAAGGTTACTACAATCGCCCTGATGCTACTGCAGAGTGCCTGCGCGACGGCTGGTTTGCCACCGGTGATATTGCCACTTACGATGACCAAGGTTTTTTCTATATTGTTGATCGGAAAAAGGATATGATTCTGGTATCCGGTTTTAACGTGTTCCCGAACGAAATAGAAGAAGTGGTCGCATCAATGGATGGCGTGCTTGAAGTCGCCGCTGTAGGCGTCCCTCATGACGTCAGTGGTGAGCAAGTTAAATTGTTCGTGGTGAAAAAGGATGCAGCCATTAGTGAGCAAGACATCATTAAGCATTGCCGCGAAAACCTGACCAATTACAAAGTGCCTAAATTAGTTGAGTTTAGAGAGGAATTACCGAAAACCAACGTCGGTAAAATACTCAGACGCGCACTTAAAGACGAATAAGAATAAACAAACAAACCGGCAATCGCCGGTTTGTTTTTTAAGGAGTATAAGTGGATTACCAGTTAATCACTGAACAGACTGAACTAGATAGCTTTGTTAATGCTATTAGTCAGGCTGAGACCTTGGCAATAGACACTGAATTTATGCGTCGGCGCACGCTTTATCCCGAAATCGCACTCCTGCAAATTTTTGATGGTCAGCATCTTGGTCTTATTGACCCGTTACAGCCTCTTGATTTCACCCAACTTTGGCAGTTACTTAAATGCGAACATGTGTTAAAAGTGCTGCATTCCCCCTCTGAGGACATCGAAGTTTTCCAAAACTTTGCCGGCTTTGTGCCAGCGCCGCTTTTCGATACCCAGTTTGCATTGCAATTGTTAGGGCAGGGGAACTGCGTGGGGTTTGCAGCGATGGTGAATTCACGCCTTAATATAGAGATTGATAAAAGCGAGTCGCGAACCAATTGGCTACAACGGCCGTTAAGAGAAAGCCAATTAGCCTACGCCGCCGCTGATGTTGCGCATCTATTGCCTTGCTATAACGAATTAGTGACACAGATAAGGGCTCAGGGGTGGTTTGATTTGGTGATTGCAGAGTCGCAGTTGTTGTCGAAAAAGCGCGCCCATCAAATACCCGATGAGCAGTTATACCGCGAGGTGAAAGGGGCTTGGCAGTTAGCGCCACGGGATCTCGCGATACTCAAAGAGCTGGCCATGTGGCGCCGACAAAAGGCACAACGAAAGAATTTAGCGCTTAATTTCGTGTTGAAAGAAGCCAATATGGTAGAGATCGCCAAGCGTCGGCCAAGCTCACTCAATAGTATGCGTAATATTCCTGGCGTCGAGCCGATGGAAGTGAATCGTTCTGGTAAAGAAATCCTCGCTTGCATCGAGCGGGGTAAAGCGGTGCCTGAGCAAAGCCTTCCTAGTCGCGTAACGCGATTAATGGATTATCGCGGCTACAAACAAACGGCTAAAGACATTAAGCAAAAGATAGCCACCGTTGCCAAGCAAACCGGTATACCTGCCGACGTATTTGCCAGTAAAAAACAAATTAATCAACTTATTAGTTGGCATTGGAAGTACGACGAGCAGGAACGCGAGCAGCTATTAGCGCCTGATTTACTACAACCTTGGCGTTTTGATTATGTACGCGAAGCACTTGCTGATTGGGTGCTTACTTCCAACGAGTGACGATAACTGAGTTCCTTATGCCTACGTGGTTGCTAGTGCTATTGCTTATTGGGCAAATATTTATTGGGTTCTTTGCTGCGATGGCGATGATGTTCATGGCCTGCGCCGAGAATGCACCGACCCTCTCTAAGCCGTTGGACCGCGTTTTAGTCAGCTTATGGGTTACGTTTATAATCGCCTTGGCAGTGAGTGTGGGCATCATCATTGTCGGGCTTATCAACGCCGCGCAATACAGCCACGCCTTACTCATCCCTTGGCCTTTGCTGTTGCTGATAGCGATTATCTGGAACTGGGTCAGTCTGCGTGCAAAAAGAGACAAGGATAAAAAAAAGAGGCTAACTTAGCCTCTTTCTTGTGATTTGCACTGATACGTTATTTTTCGTCATCAGGTAGCGTGACATTGAGCTCTAATACCGCTAAGTCGTCTTCATTTTGCTCTAGCTGCACTTGCACTGCTTCGGCATCAATGGCCACGTATTTACGGATCACTTCAAGGATGTCTTGTTTTAGCTGCGGCAAGTAATCGGGCGTGCCGCGCTGTGAGCGCTCATGAGCGACGATAATTTGCAGCCGCTCTTTAGCCAGCGATGCGCTGGATTTTTTCTGCGAACGAAAATAATCTAGTAATGACACCTTATCCTCCAAAAATCCGTTTGAATAGACCACGCTTCTCAACGTCCAAGAAGCGGAATTCAATTTGCTCACCGAGTAGACGGTTGATGGCATCTAAATAGGCTTGACCGGCATCCGACTCAGCGTCCAATACCACAGGCTGACCTTGGTTTGAGGCATTAAGCACCGCTTGTGACTCTGGGATAACACCCAACAAATCAATAGCCAAAATTTCGTTAACGTCTTCAACCGAAAGCATTTCACCTTTTTGTACGCGCTCTGGATTATAACGGGTAAGCAGCAAATGCTCTTTTACCGGCTCTAAACCTTCCTCTGCACGACGTGATTTGCTCTGTAAAATACCTAGGATACGGTCCGAATCGCGTACTGATGATACCTCAGGGTTGGTGGTTACAATGGCTTCATCTGCAAAATATAGGGCCATCATCGCACCGGCTTCAATACCCGCTGGCGAGTCACACACAATATAGTCAAAGCTCTCTTTCATTTCATTGAGGACTTTTTCGACACCTTCTTTGGTTAACGCGTCTTTGTCGCGAGTTTGCGAAGCGGGGAGCAAAAACAGCTTATCAACACGCTTGTCTTTAATAAGCGCTTGGTTGAGGTTTGCTTCACCATTGATCACATTGACAAAATCATAGACCACGCGGCGCTCACAGCCCATGATTAAATCAAGGTTGCGCAGGCCAATGTCAAAGTCAATGATCGCCGTTTTAAAGCCTTTAAGGGCAAGGCCTGTGCCGATTGCGGCGCTTGAAGTTGTTTTACCAACGCCACCTTTACCTGAAGTAACGACAATAATTTTTGCCATGTGTTTTATCCTTTAACCAAAGCTGATAAATAAAGTGAGTCATCGCGTTGGCGAACTTGGGCTGGCTGGCCCCATAAGTCCCCTTGTAACGAATCACTGATCCAATAGCTGCCATTGACTGAAACAAGTTCGGCTTCAAGTTTTTGGCAGAAGATTGTGGCGTTTGCGTCACCTTGCGCACCGGCAATAGCACGGCCTCGCAAAGTGCCATAAATATGAACATGTCCGTCAGCAATGACCTCGGCGCCATGGCTGACAGAGCCCAAGACAATCAAATCACGTCCTTTAGCATACACCTGCTGACCTGAACGCACGGTGCCTTCTACAACCAAGGTTGGTTCATTTTCTACTTTGGCTGTAGCTTGTGGAGAAGGGGCTTTTTGCTGGCTTTGTTGTGCGTCTTTGGCGTAGTTAAGCACCGACAAGCCGGCTTCTTTTGCACTGCTATGTTGACTATCACTGCCACTGCATACCCCAACCGGGTTAAAAGCAAGGCGTTTTAATGTGTCTCTTAGCTGGGTGAAATCAAGCGTTGCATCTTGGATTGCTTCAAGATTGATAACGATGGGCGCGCCTGCGAAAAACTTCGGAGCTTGCGCTATTTTAGCATCAAGCTGTTCAGATAAGGCTGCAAGATCCGGTGTTAATAACCGCAACACGGATAACGTGAAGAGATTCCCTTTTAATTCGAATAATTGTTCCGACATAAGCGCTCGTATTCGTGTGGCCGAATTATTTGTTATCGCTTATCTGTGGCGCTGCCATTTTAACTTGGCAGTCGCAAACAGTGATGAGCGTTGAGCTTTGGCCACTAAACTTACCACATAGATTAGCTCTCATGGTATAGTGTCAAGGTGTGTTTCGCAACAATTTAAAGGCCTTAAGATGCTGTGTGCCATATACAAGAGCAAGAAAAAAGCAGATACCTATTTATATGTACCCAAACGTGACCATTTTGACGATGTTCCTGAGCCGCTGATGGACAGTTTTGGGTCGCCTGAATTTGTGATGTTGATTAATTTAGCAACAAAAGAGCGCTTGGCGCTTGCTGATATTGACAAGGTTAAGGCTGAATTAAGCGACAACGGGTTCTATTTGCAACTACCACCGCCAACTGAGAATATGTTGGACGAATTAAGACAGCAAAATGGAGTAGAGCGTGATTAACACCATCAGCAAGTATATAGCCAGCGCCTTCAAGCCTGTTGCCTTATCCACCTTATGTGTGGCTGGCGCAGCAACAATTACTTTTCCGTCTCTGGCAAACTCGCAGGTAGCAAGTGTTGAACAACAACAGGCGCAGTTTGATGCCTATGTTAAAAAACTGCGCTCCGAAGCGCTGGAAAAAGGCTATGACGCAGCCTTAATTGATTCAGCGTTTGCCACTATAGAGTTTAAGCCTAAGGTGATCAGCGCCGATAAAAATCAGCCTGAGGTCAAAGAAACCTTAGAGACTTATCTACCAAAACGGGTGCCGCAATGGAAAATAGACCGCGCCCGTAAACTCTATAAAGAGCATAAACAGACACTGGAAGAAGTGGCTGATAAATTTGGCGTGCAAGCCCGCTTTATCGTTGCGTTGTGGGGGTTAGAAAGTAACTTTGGTCGCATTCAAGGTGGCCACCCAGTGATCTCAAGTTTAGTGACACTGGCTTACGATGGCCGCCGCGAGGCGCTATATAAACGCCAACTTTGGGCGGCGTTAGATATTCTTAAAGACGGCCATATCGACCTTGAACATTTCAAGGGTTCTTGGGCCGGGGCTATGGGGCAAACACAGTTTATGCCAAGCTCCTTTAATGCCTATGCCTTAGACTACAACGGCGATGGCCGCAAGGATATCTGGACCACCGAGGAAGACGCGTTCGCCTCCATTGCTAATTACTTAAAAAGCGTGGGCTGGAATGACTCGCTGACCTGGGGACGACAGGTAAAATTACCCGAGGATTTTGACAGCAACGCTATATTGCAGCGCGGTACCCGCAGCCATAAGCAATGGTTGCAGTACTGGCGTGAGTCCGAGCGCAGTTTAGCGCAGTGGCAAGCACTCGGTGTGCGACGCATGGATGGCAGCGACTTACCGCAACGTGATATCACAGCGGCGATGGTGATGCCAGATAATGTCGATGGGCGTATGTATTTAGCCTACGATAATTATAAAGCACTAATGAACTGGAACCGTTCATATTATTTCGCCACCAGTGTCGGCTATTTATCCGACCGCATCGGTTACCCGCCGGTGGAGTAACTTCACACTGGCGTGGCAACACGCTAATTTGCTACACTACGCCCCGGTTCAAAGGGGCGTTTTTATGTTAGAAGATAAGTTTTGGCAGACCAAGTCGTTGGCACAGATGAGTGACCAAGAGTGGGAAGCGATTTGTGATGGCTGTGGTAAATGCTGTTTAAATACCTTTATTGACAGCGACGAAGAACAACAAGAAGACTTCGCTGCCACTACCGAGCTGCGCCCCGGCGAGCAGCTTATCTATACCAACATTGTGTGTCAGTATTTGGATAACAAAACCTGCAATTGCACCGAGTATGCAAACCGCCAGCGCTTAGTTCCTTCATGTGTGAAGCTCACCAAAGACAACATCGACGATATCTTCTTTATGCCTAACAGTTGCAGTTATCGACGACTGCAAGAGGGTCGTGGCTTGGCCAGTTGGCACCCGCTACTTAATAAGGGCAAAAAGTCGAAAATGCACAGCGCCGGGATCAGCGTACGCAACAAAACAGTGAAAGACTGTGATGTTGATCTCGAGTACTTCGAAGACCATATCGCTCAATGGCCACAAAACGACTGCGATTAATCCTTTAGACTCAAAGCGGTGATGAAAGCTGAGCGCAAGCGCTCACCCTCAGTGGTGATAACGCCTGTTCGGGCCCAGTCTACTCAAGGTCGAGTTGCTAATTTCATTGGCCGATATGTTCGCTTAGCCGTATTTTCCTGTCGCAGATTCATTCGTCAGCGATAAAAAAAGCCGAATGTTAGTTGTATATGATTTGGAACGTTCCAGTAAATATTCTGTGATCTTGTTATGTGGATGTGTAGAATCCGAGACAACAAGTAGAAGGAGAACAACACGTGAGTGAGATGAATAATAATCAGGCTTACGTTGCATCGGCAGATAAACAAAGCAACTATACTTTGCCGCTTGTAGCGATGACCACCTTGTTTTTTCTGTGGGGCTTTATCACCGTTTTAAACGATTTACTGATCCCCAGATTGAAAGCAGTTTTTGACTTAACCTATACCGAAGCCATGCTGATCCAGTTCTGCTTCTTTGGCGCGTATTTCATTATGTCGTTGCCAGCGGGTTACTTAGTTAAGCGATTTGGCTATAAGAACGGTGTTGTCAGTGGCTTAATCGTTGCCTCTATCGGCTGCTTACTGTTTTACCCAGCCGTGGTCGTACACGAGTATTGGTTGTTTTTAGGCGCACTATTTGTGTTAGCTTCTGGGGTGACCATTCTACAAGTCTCTGCTAATCCCTATGTGGCCGCTTTAGGCCCGGCGCAAACCGCCTCCAGTCGATTAAACTTGGCGCAGGCTCTTAATTCGTTAGGCACCACAGTGGGGCCTATTATCGGCAAAATTTTATTGTTTGGCGGCAGTGCTGCACTGGTTACCGAGGCTGCAACAGCGGACACGGTAAAAATTCCTTATTTAATGCTCGCCGCTGCGCTATTAACGATTGCCGTTGTCTTTGCAGTGTTGAAGCTACCCGTGATCAAAGAGCACACTGAGGAATTCGACTGCAAAGCCAAAAACCACTCTTTATTAGAAGCCCCTCACTTGGTTTTCGGTGTTGGCGCTATCTTTTGTTATGTTGGCGGCGAAGTAGCCATTGGTAGTTTTCTAGTTAATTACTTTGGCGAAGCGCACATTGCTGGTCTAGCTGAGCACGAGGCGGCCCACCTCATTTCTTATTATTGGGGCGGTGCCATGGTCGGGCGCTTTATTGGCTCGGCAGCATTACAAAAAATTGCGCCGCACAAAGCACTGCTCTTTAATGCTGTGGCCACCATTGTATTGCTGCTTGTCACTATTAATAGCCAAGGGATGGTGGCCATGTGGTCTGTACTGGCTATCGGCTTGTTTAATTCAATTATGTTCCCCACCATTTTCACACTTGCTATTGCGGCTCTTAGCTCACTCACCAGTCGCGGCTCGGGATGGTTATGCTTGGCCATTGTTGGTGGTGCGTTAATTCCTCTCGTCCAAGGTTATGTAGCCGACACTGTGAGTTTGCAGTTAAGCTTCTACGTGCCGCTTGTGTGTTACGTATATATCGCTTGGTATGCGATGAGTACACCCAAGTTACAAGGAAAGTGGCAAGAGAAAATCGAAAAATAGCAGTACGATATATTTAAGCTTTGAAACACCGCCCTGATGCTTGTCAGGGCGGTTTTGTTTTAAGGTCGGTGAATACGTATTCATTACTCCTATTTACCAATATCCGCTGGAACGTTCCATTTTATCTTTCACCTATTTTTGGCTCCCAACAAGCTTGCTACCAAACGTTCTCCTTTGTAATACGGGTATACACAGATGAGCTCGCACACGTACGCCTCTGCGGCCAGTTAACGTCACTTATATGGCACAATTGTTACAGCTGTAATTAAACTGTATTAATAGCGCAACACCACTGTCACTTTCCTTCTCTACACTCTCGCACATCTTACATTCGTGTCGGATTTCCGGCTAAGCATTCGAGCTAAACATAAGGTGTATGCGATGAAAGGCGTTAAACCCCTGATATTAGCCACAGTTGTGGCGGCCACCAGCCCCGTGCTGATGGCTAATGAACTGGACACTGTTAAAAACAAAAGCAGTGAAATTAATGAGTTAGCGAAAAAATCTCAAAATAAAATCGATAACATCGCTGATTCAATGCAAAACCGCTTGCAAAAGTTTAAGGCTCTCAACAAAGAAATAGACGGCCTCAGCGTCTACAACGCGCAGTTGCAAAAGCAAATTGCCAATCAAGTTGAAGAAATGGACAACCTTAACGCGTCGATGGACCAAGTATCGGTGATCGAGCGACAAATCACGCCACTGATGTTGCGAATGATCAATGGCCTTGAACAGTTTGTTGCCCTAGATGTGCCTTTTTTACAGCAAGAGCGCAGCGAGCGTATTGCTAAGTTGCATGCTTTGATGGAGCGCGCCGACGTGGCATCAAGTGAAAAGTTCCGCCGTGTGCTCGAAGCCTATCAGGTTGAGGTCGACTATGGTCGCACCATCGAGGCCTATACCGCTTTACAGGATGTAGATGGCAAAGAACGCGAGGTTGATTTCCTGCGCATTGGTCGCTTAGAGCTTATTTATTTGACCCGTGACGGCCAGCAAGCCGGCGCCTGGGATAAAGAACAAAAAGCATTTGTAAAACTGGATGATTCGGCCATTAGCCAAATTAACAAAGGTCTGCGTATTGCGCGTAAACAGCTAGCCCCAGACATGTTAACCCTGCCTATCCAAGCTGCGGAATAAGAGGTACCGACAATGAAATTAATGAAACAGTTTACCCGAAGCGCAGCCTTAGTTGCCACTTTGGCGTTATCGCACTCTGCTTTAGCCGCAGATGCTATGGATTTAGATGCGCTATTAAAAACACTCGAGCAGGGTAAAGTTGCCCAGTCTGCGGAAAATAAAGAGCGTGAGCAGGCATTTATGGCCCGCGAAAACGAACAATTACAGATGCTGCGTCAGGCTGAGCAAACTCGCAACGCCAAGCTTCAAGAGTCTGAACAACTAGAAACGCGTTTCGAAGAAAACGAAGTAAAACTTGCACAGCTATCCGATACCTTGCAAAACCGCATGGGCACACTCAAAGAATTGTTTGGTGTGCTTCAGCAAGAAGCAGGCGAGAGTGCCAATAAGTTTGCTACTTCGGTTATCTCAGCACAGCTTCCAGGGCGTGATGAGTTTATGGAAGAGATGGCCCAAAAAATGGGTTCAAGTTCGAAACTTGCTTCTATCGAAGACATCGAGAAGGTGTGGTTTGAGCTGCAGCGAGAGATGACCGAGCAGGGCAAAGTCACACGCTTTAATACCGAAGTGATCGTTGCCGGCGGCGCTAAAGAAAACAAAGAAGTGCTGCGTGTCGGCGCATTTAACCTTATTGCCGATGGCAAGTACCTTGAGTACAACAATGTCACCGATACCTTATCTGAATTGACTCGCCAGCCCGTAGACCGTTACACCGCCAGTGCACAAGACTTACAACAAGCCACTGACGGCTTTGTGCAGTTCGCGTTGGACCCAACAGGCGGCTCTATTTTAGGCTTACTAGTTCAGGCTCCAGGTACTGAAGAGCGGGTGCATCAAGGCGGCACTGTGGGTTATGTGATTCTAGCGGTTGGCGCATTGGCGCTATTAATTGCCATTGAGCGATTCATTTCTTTGCTTATTATTGGCAGCAAAATTCGTCGCCAGCTTAAAGACGATGTTGCCCGCGACGATAATCCGCTTGGGCGTGTAATGAAGGTGAAAGACCAATACCCTCACGTGGCGCACGATACCCTTGAGCTGAAACTGTCCGAAGCAATTTTACGCGAGATGCCAAAAATCACGCGTAACCTCACGCTTATTAAAATCATCTCTGTGGTGGCGCCGCTGCTGGGCTTACTCGGTACGGTCACCGGTATGATTAATACCTTCCAAGCGATTACCTTATTCGGCACCGGCGACCCTAAGTTAATGGCTGGGGGCATATCTCAAGCCTTGGTGACAACGGTACTAGGTTTGGTCGTCGCTATACCGACGGTATTCCTTTATACCCTGCTTAATACACGCTCAAAGAACTTGTTGCTCATTTTGCAAGAGCAAAGTGCCGGTCTTATTGCTGAGCGCAGCGAAAAGGGAGCGTAAATCATGGTGCTATTGATTGATTGGATCAATGCAATTCGTGATTTTCTCGATACGGGTGGCCAAGTGCTCCTGGTCATCGGCATCCTCATCTTTGCCATGTGGTTGCTGATTTTGGAGCGCTTTATGTACTTCTTCCATGGCTATGGCAAGTACAAAAAATCGGTGCGCACGCAGTGGCAAAACCGCAGCGAGCGTAACAGCTGGAATGCCGAGCAAATTCGCCAAGCGATGATCTCACGGGCGGGAATGAAGCTTAACGCTAATCTTGCTCTGATCAATGTCATGGTTGCACTATGTCCGCTGCTCGGTCTGCTAGGTACAGTAACTGGCATGATTGAGGTATTTGACGTTATGGCTATTACTGGCACCGGCAGTGCCCGTTCCATGGCCTCTGGGGTGTCGAAAGCGACTATCCCTACCATGGCCGGGATGGTCGGCGCGTTGTCTGGGGTGTTTGCCTCAACATTTTTACAGCGCCGCGCCAAACGAGAAGTCGAATTGTTAGAAGATAAAATGGTCTTGGACCACTAGTTGCGATGATGCCTGTGCTTGGGCACAGGCAAGGAGAAAAAAATGAGAGCCCCTTTAGGTAAAATATTTCAAGAAGAAGAAGCAGAAGAAATTAACATGACGCCGATGCTGGATGTGGTCTTCATCATGCTTATTTTCTTTATCGTTACCGCGTCTTTTGTCAAAGAGTCAGGTATTGATGTAAACCGCCCAGAAGCGGCAACGGCGGTGAAAAAAGAGCGCGCCAATATTCTTGTCGCTATCTCTGATAAGGGCGAGGTGTGGATCAATAAACGGGAAGTAGACGTGCGCGCGGTGCAAGCGAATATCGAGCGTTTAAAAGCCGAAAACCCGCAAGGCAGCGTGGTGATTCAAGCGGATAAGAAAGCCACTACTGATACCCTGATCAAGGTGATGGATGCCGCCAGAGCTGCGGGCGTATTTGATGTGTCGATTGCGGCGCAAGAGGCCTAAGGAGCTGCCATCATGCGTTATTTTATCGCCCTGATAGTCGCTGCGGTGGTGACCTTTATGCTGTTTTTAGGCATGCAGGCATTAATCTCCGGTGGCGAGGGAGCCATGACTGAGCCAGCTAAAGGCAACGTACTTGATTTTGTGCGCCTTAAGCAAGAAGAAACCGTCGAGAAAAAAGAGCGTAAACCGCAGAAACCACCGAAGCCAAAAGAGCCGCCACCACCGATGGACTCGCCGCAAACACAAAGCAGCGATCCTAACGCCAGCAGCGGTAATTTCGACTTTGCTGCCGATGTCAGTGCTGATGTCGACATTGGTAAAGGCTTGGCGCTAGAAAGCAGCGACGGTGAGTATTTGCCCATTGTTAAAGTCTCGCCTGTGTATCCACGCCGAGCTTTATCACGCGGTATTGAAGGTTATGTCATTGTCGAATTTACAGTGACTAAACAAGGCACCGTACGCGACCCGAAGGTACTTAAAGCCGAGCCTGAGAGTATTTTCGATAGAGCTGCAATGGATGCGGCTAAAAAATTCAAATACAAGCCGCGTATCGTTAATGGCGAGGCGGTCGAAGTGGCAGGGGTGCAAAACCGCATCACCTTCCAAATCAACGGTTAATGAGTGTGCCCCGCAGTGGGCACCTGTTGCGATTAAGAGGTTTACCATGACAAAACTGAACTCATTGCTGCTATTTGCAGGGTTAACATCGGCGACGTTAGTGTTGCCGAGCATGGCCAGTATGATCCCATCGGTGGCGCTCGCCAGCGCCCATGCAGAGCAAAAAACCAAACGCGTGCCGGCACTGCGCGATAAGGTTTATAGCCAATTAGCGCGGGCACAAAAGCTCGCTGATGACGGGGATGTAAAAGGCGGGCTAGCGGCACTTGACTCTGTTAAAGAGCGTGCTTCAAGCATGAATAGCTACGAAAAGGCCATGATGTACAATTTTTATGGCTTCATTTACTACAATGAAAACCGCTTGGGTGAAGCCATTGATGCTTTTGAAAATGTTGTTGCTCAGACGGATATTCCTGAAAGTTTAACGCTCAGCACGCTGTTTTCATTGGCGCAGCTGTCGATGGCCAACGATGATTATCAAGGGGTGATTGATTACCTGACCCGTTGGGATAAGGTCAATACCAAAGCGCAGCCTGACAGTTATTACGTGCTGAAATCTCAAGCCTATTACCAAATGAGCCAATATCAGGATGCATTGGCAGCGATAAACACAGCTATTGCACTTGCGGAAAAAGACGGGAAAACACCGAAGGAAAACTGGCTGGTATTGCAACGTGCTTTGTATTACTCATTACAACAACCAGAGCAGGTTGTGGCGGTGATTGAGAAAATGATTGCGCTTTACAACAAGCCCGAATACTGGCTGCAATTAAGCGGTATGTATGGCGAGGTTGGACGAGAGAAAGAGCAACTGGCTACTATTGAGGCTGCTTATCAGCAAGGCTTTGTAACCAGCAAATCGGATTTACGAAACTTAGCCCAGGTTTATATGTTCAACGGCTTACCTTATAAGGCTGCAAAAGTTATGAAAACCGCGCAAGCCAAAGGTGTCGTCGCAGATAATGTTAAAAACAATGCCTTCATAGCAGAAGCTTTTGTACAAGCCAAAGAAGAGCGCAAGTCCCTTGCTTACTTTGAAAAAGCGGCTAAGCAAAGCCAAGAAGGTATTTATGACCAACGCCTTGCTGAGGTGCACTTGAATCTCGAGCAATATGCAGAGGCGGCGGATGCGGCCAGGGCAGCTCTGGAGAAAGGGGGTCTACAGCATGAGTCTAATGCGTATGTGGCGTTAGGGATGGCGCAGTTTAACTTACAGAACTTTGACGCCTCTATTTTGGCCTTCGAACAGGCGGAGAAACACAAGCGCTCTGAGCGCTTGGCGCAACAATGGATAAAATATGTAAAAAATGAAAAGCTGCATGCTGAGACATTAAAGCAGGCGCTTTTATAAAGTGTTTTATGATTAGGTATAATAGAGTTAGTTAATATAAATATTAAATAACTGTGCCTGGTCTTTAACAACCATAATCGCAACACCAAAGCCGCCCTCGGGTGGCTTTTATCTTTTTAAGTAACAATATTAATAACTTAATCATGTCATCATATGTTTAAATAAGTGTCACTTCATTGTCATAAAGCCACCGTATTGTATGTCGTAACTTTTAAATGCGTTAACAATAATTGACATTCAACGGAGTATAACAATGAAACTATCTGACTTATTCAAGGTCAGCCTAGTGGCTTCAGCAGTCACACTGGCAGCATGTGGCGGCGACATCGAAATCACCCCAACTGTAAATGACAACAGCACAAATACAGATAACAGTGTTAATAATTCAAACAATACATCTGGTGGTGACAACTCCGATGATTTTGAATGTGCCAGCTACGAGTCTGACTCTGGTACGGTCCAAGGTGTATTTGATGGTCGTGACTGTATTTACAATGACTCCTTTGCCAGTAAAACTATTGAAATCACCAGCAACATTACGTTCTCTGAAATCCCAGATAATGGTGTGCACTTATTTGAGCAAGCACTGTTAATCGGTGAAGATGGCAACACCACAGAAGGTTTTGAAATTCCAGCAAATGGCCCAACGCTAACAGTTGAGCCTGGTGCTACCTTGGCCTTCCAATCTGGCGAAGCCATTATTCGTATCGCTCGTGGCGCAAAAATCCAAGCTAATGGCACCGAAGAGAAACCTATTACGTTCACTTCAGCTAATGCCTTCGACCGTTTTGATAGCGCAGGTGAAGGTGCTCGCTATGCAGATTGGGGCGGTATCATTATTAATGGTAATGGTATCACTGACCAATGTACTGATGCAGAGCGTGATGCAAGCACGTGTAACGTTGCCTCTGAGGGGATCACTAGCTACTTCGGTGGTGACGACAATACTGATTCTAGCGGTAGTATCAAGTGGGCCAAAATTTGGTATGCAGGTTCAGGTCCTAAAGTAGGGGGTGAAGGCGATGACCTTAATTCACTTACATTAAATGCAGTGGGTTCAGGTTCAGAGTTTGAATACCTGCATATTCACCAAGGTTTCGATGATGGTATTGAATTCTTTGGCGGTGCAGCGACGATTAAGCACATTGTTGTTACCGACACGCAGGATGATTCATTCGACTTTGATGCGGGTTGGCAGGGTGCAGGTCAATTCTTATATGTACAACATGGTACTGTGACCTTGAACGACGGCACTGTGGTGAACATGGGCAACAACGGTTTCGAATCTGATGGTGTTAAGGGCGAGTCTTCACCGCAAGTGGGCCCAACTAACCCGACCCTTGCTAACATCACCATCGTGACCACAGATGGCAATTCTGTGCGAGATGATGATCCTTCGCAAGCTTACAAGTTCGACGATGAGTTCAATGCCAGCATTTACAACGCCTTATTGGTTAAGAAAAATGCGGTAAACAGCAGCTGTATTCAAGTGACTTCAGATGGCGAAAAGCAAGCCGATAACATCATGTTTAATAACTCAGTGATGGCGTGCTCTTCAAACTTCACCGATACAGATACATTCGCAGCGGGCCCATTAGCAGGGCAAACCAAGGCGTCTTGGTTCGAAAATAGCGGCAGTAGCGAAATTTTGACTGATGATGTATCGGTATTGGCTGAAAATGGCTTTGCAACAAACACTGCCTCAGCAGATGTTTCAATTAATGCTAACGATTTAAGTGGCCTAGACTCAAGCTTCTTTGAGAGCGTAGATTACATCGGCGCGGTATCTGATCAGGACACAAGCTCTAGCTGGTATAAGTGGGTTGAGACTGCTGTTAATGCAGCGGCTCAAGACTAAAAGCCTAGTTATTTAGAGTGTTAAATTGAGGCGCCTTGGTGCTTGAGCAAAGCAGTAGGCGCCTATTTTTTGTCAAACTGATTAGGATGTATATCATGTTTAAACAACATAGGCTGAGCAAACTCACCCTCGCGGTTGGCCTGGGATTGTTTGTCCACACTAATGGCCTAATCGCAGCTGAAGCAGAGCTCGCAGCGAACGATGAAATAGAAGAGGTTGTGGCTGTAGGAACTCGGCTTCAAGGAAGCGCTGCAGCTGTGGTTGAAGAACGAAAAAATCAGGCATTCGTTGCTGATATTCTCGGAGCCGAGCAACTATCACGTACTGGCGACAGTGACGCTGCCTCAGCGCTTCGTCGTGTGACAGGCCTGACATTAGTTGATGGTAAGTTTATTTATGTTCGTGGTCTGGGCGAGCGTTATTCCAGTGCTAGATTGAATGGTGCCTATATCCCTAGCCCCGACCTCACTCGCAACGTCGTGCCGCTGGATATCTTCCCAGCAAGCATCATAGAAAGTATGGCGGTGCAAAAAGCCTACTCTCCCGATATGCCTGCGGCGTTCGGTGGCGGTAACATAGACATCAGAACCAAATCCATCCCCAGCGATTTTGTTGCCGGAGTGGAGTTGGGCGTTGGCTATAACACAACAGCGGATGAAGGCTATACCTATGATGGTAATGATGCCGGCGTTCCACAAGCAATGAAAGATGCGATTGTTCGCTATCAAGGAAACTTTAGCATCAACAATATAGTTAACAGAGACTATTTGCAGGACAATGAGCAAGGAACGCGTGCTCAGCAAGCGACCGCTATCAATAACCAATTGTTAAAGTCATTGCCACGAAACTATGGTCTGAAAGAAGAGTCACTTGACCCTGAAATGGGCGTCAAAGCGCACATTGGCAATAGCTTTGAAGAGGATTACTTCGGCGGTCGTATTGGCTTTTTACTATCAGGTGCGTATGTTAACGAATGGGATGCACAAACTCGCTTTTCATCTGTGATTGCACAAGATGTCGATAGCAGTTGTGCGACTAGCCTAGATTCTGCCGAGCAGGTTGCAAACTCGTGCTATAACACCGTGAAAAATTCGACAGTAACGACCGAGAACGAGCGTTATAACGCCACGGCAAGCCTTGGTTACACCTTCGATACACATAGTATTTCTGCTCAACAACTCTATATTGTCGATAATGAAGACGAAACGGAAGTAGCGATTTCACAAAGCCCGGCGGGCAGTTCAACGTTTACCATTGCCGGTGACGGTTTAGCAAATCGCAATCACGAATTCAATCTTGAAGAGCGTAAGCTCAATGTATCCCAGTTCCTTGGACAGCATACTTTCTTGGATTTATGGGGAGTCGGCTTTGATTGGCAGTATACGCGTTCGAAAGCAACCACAGATATTCCCACCAACGTTGATTTTGAGTTTCGCGATCAATACGGCGAAAACGGTCGTTACGCGGGGTCTGAGATCACCGGAGACGACAACCGCGTGATCATGTCATACACCGATATGGAAGAACGTGTAACTTCCTATGGTGGTAACTTTAACTTGCCTTTGATGTTTGATGGTGTCGATGTCGAGTTTAAGGTAGGTTATGACTTTTCGGATCGAGCAAGAATCTACAACACTTCTAGCTTCACTGTGAACAACAGTGCTGGTGCTGCGATCAATGTCAACGATGGCAGTCGCGATCCGCTGACTAACAGCGGCTATTTAAGCGACCAATTTATCGATGGCAACGCCATTTTGGTCGATTTTAACGAACCAACGCCACCAGATGCTGATGACTATATTGCTGGTCAAAAGATTGATGCTGGCTATGGCTCATTCGATGTAATGTATGACCAATGGTTGCGCATTAGCGGCGGTATACGATATGAGGAATTCAAACAAACCTCAGTTGGTACGTCTAGCCTTATTTTTGATGGCGAAGATTTGCAAACGATTTGGTCTGCCGAGAACATTGAAGATGGCACTATCTTAGAAGATGATTGGTTCCCCGCATTGTCATTAACTTATATTGGCGCAGAGCAATATCAAGTTCGAGCCGGTTACGGTGAAACCGTAGTGCGCCCTGACTTTCGTGAAGTGGTCCCTGTCACCTATTTTGACCCGCTAACCGATATTCGTACTTTTGGTCGCGTCGGTCTTAAGAGCAGTCCGATTAAGAATTACGACCTTCGCTACGAATTCTACGGTGAAGCAGGGAACTCCTACAGTGTCGCTGCCTTTTATAAGGATATAGAAGCACCCATTGAGACCGTTTTGCGTATTGGTGATGAAGACTACTCCGCGACCTTCGTCAATGGTGAAACTGCTGAGGTGTATGGTATAGAAGCAGAATGGCTTCAAGATCTGACGTTCTTGAGCGATGGACTATTTACCAGCGGTAATATTACTTTAAGTGATTCCGAAGCGAAGATAGATCCTGCTTTAGCCGGAAACCTAACTAACCCAACTAAGCGTATGACGGGTCACTCTGAATACGTCGTCAATATGCAGCTAAATTACGACTCTGCTGATGGCGTTCATAGTGCGTCATTGGTCTATAACGTGTTTGGTGAGCGTATTCTCGCCGCTGGCGTAGCGGGGCGTGATGATGCCTATGAGCAACCATTTCACTCGTTAGACTTAGTGTACACGTGGTACCCAGATTTCAACTCTAAAGTGAAATTCAAAGTCCAAAACCTGTTAGACGAGCAAAAAGAAGTGACGCAGTCAGACATCGTAGTGCGTTCACGTGAAGAAGGCGTAGAATTCAGCGTAAGTTATGCATATGAGTTCTAGTTTCAGGTAACAACAAAGAAAAGCCCAGCCAGTGCTGGGCTTTTTTATATGGTATTAACGGCATTTAATAGTCGCATAAAGAGGATAACACTGGTTTTTGCTGCCCGTACTTTTTTTAATCCACGCACTGCCATACCAGTCATAATCAGCATAAGACGATTCATCTTCGCCACAGGTAACGGTACTTCCAGAAACTTCCTGATTGTGACCGCGTGCTTCACAAAAGGTGTTGCCATTGGTTGAGCCCACAAAGAAGGACTCTAAACGCCCATTAACCCACACTTTCGGGCCATAATAGGTCACTGTTGAAGCGGCTAATGAACCTTGTTTGTTGAGCATATTCACTTCAGCGCGCGTAAAGCTTACTTGCTCTTGGTCTGGTGCTGCCAAATTGACCGCTGAGCTTTGAGCTGAGGCTGTTGATGATAGTGCTGCGACAGTCAGTGCCGCGATAGAGGTTACGAATAAATTCATGACTATTTCCTTGTTTAATTGTTAATGCACACCTCCGACTGCCTGTGTACCTACTTACTACACCATCAAGTGTTTTCAAAATAGCGACAGAATAGTTAATAAATTGTGACTAACGAATCGGGTGATATTAGCTATATGAAATAATTTTAAGTTGTATCTAAGCCACTAGTGCCTGGGGCGTTGCAGTGCTATTGTCAGAGATTCTCAGTGCTCGCTGGGTCTCACGCAATATGAATAAACTTGTAAGTAAGAGGAATCTGTAATGAAAAAAGTAGGCTTAGTAGGCTGGCGGGGGATGGTTGGCTCCGTACTGCTAGAGCGGATGCAACAAGAAAATGATTTTACTCATATTGATGTGACCTATTTTACCACTTCACAGACAGGACAGTTGGGCCCGGCAATTGGCGGCGATGCTAAACCTTTGTTGAGCGCCTACGATGTTGACGCGCTCAAGGGCATGGATGTTGTTGTGACCTGTCAAGGTGGCGATTACACCAATGAAGTCTATGGTAAATTGCGCGACAGTGGTTGGCGCGGGTATTGGATTGATGCCGCCTCGGCGCTGCGTATGAGCGACGAGAGCATTATTGTACTCGATCCGGTGAATCATGATGTTATCGAGCAAGGTCTCGAACAAGGTGTAAAAACCTTCGTCGGTGGTAATTGCACGGTATCGTTGATGCTATTGGCATTGGGGGGCTTGTTTGAACAAGATTTAGTTGAGTGGGTTAGCCCCATGACCTATCAAGCGGCCTCCGGCGCCGGTGCGCGCAATATGAAAGAATTACTTAAGCAAATGGGTGATATTCATGGTGTCGTTGCCTCGCAACTTGCCGACCCTGCGAGCGCTATTTTAGAAATAGACAAGCTAGTTGCGAATAAAATGAAAGATGGTTCACTGGATTATGATCAGTTCGGTGTGCCACTAGCAGGTAGCTTGATCCCGTGGATTGATGTGCCAATGCCGTCAGGGCAAAGCAAAGAAGAGTGGAAGGCTGAAGTAGAAGCCAATAAAATTTTGGGTTCCTCGAAGCAACCTATCCCGGTTGATGGCTTATGCGTGCGTGTAGGCATGATGCGCTGCCACGCTCAGGCACTGACCATCAAATTGCGTGAGGATGTTAGCGTTAGCAAAATAGAGCAAATTCTTGCGAGTCACAACGAATGGGTCGATGTCATTGCCAACGAGCGTGGTGCATCGAGCGAAGAGTTGAGCCCTGTCAATGTCACAGGGACTTTACGAATTCCTGTTGGCCGCATTCGCAAGCTCAGTATGGGGCCTCGTTATATTAGTGCATTTACGGTGGGCGATCAGCTACTATGGGGAGCGGCAGAACCGCTTAGAAGAATGCTGAAAATTATCTGTAACGGGTACTAAGCTGCTGTAAATAGGGCACTTTTGTGCCTTTTTATTATTCCTAGCTAGACTTTTACCAGCGCATTTCCTAGTATACCTGCAATGTGTTGGTAGGAGTCTTGCCTGTGCGTTTTATTGTTGGCTTATTTGTCCTTGTTAGTGCGCTCAGTGTGTCTGCTCACGAGTTGAAGGGCAGCTTACCAGATCATTACCCTCCTTATAGTATCGTGGGTGATACCACTAAAGGCATTATTCCTGACCTATTAGTGGCGCTGAACTCGTTTAGTGATCATGCCTATAAAGCGCAGCCAAATACCTCACGGCGCTCATTAAAGTTGTTACACGAAGGGCAAATTCATTACCGCTTTGATTCCGAGCGCTGGGTTGCAAACGCCAGTCACTATTATTGGAGTGACGCGATAGTTGAAGTGAATGATGTGTTGGTTTATCCGGCAAGCGGCCCAGCAATCAATGATATAAAACAACTGCAAAGGTTAGCAAACGACCGCCAAAAGCCGTTGCGAATTGGAACCCGCTTCGACTACCACTATCCAACTTTAATGCCGCTGCTTAATAACGGCAACATGGTCCGGGATAACTTTTACTCTGAAATAAATATGCTAAAAGCCCTGGCAGACAAAGAGCATGGGCAACTCAGTGCTGTTGTAATTGCAGAGCATGTTTATGATTATCTGTTGAGGTCAAGACCTGAGCTGGTGGGTGAATTAGTTAAAAGTAACCGCCCCATAGACACAGCTCTTTACCAGTTTCAGTTTCCAAAAACTGATAACGGGCGTATCAATATGCTTTATACTAACCGCTTATTAGATAAGTTAAGGCGTAATGGCGAGTTGGAAAAAATAGTTAATAACTATACCCAGTAATAGGTTTATTTAAGCCACTGTTTAATAAGTTCAGCAATTGCCTTATGATGATCCTGCGCATAGCAAGAGATAACTTTTTTTTGGCGCTTGCTCTGGTCCAATTTTGACTGCTTTTTTTGATGTAAGCGTGCGAAGAGACCTTGTTTTGATTTATCATTCATTGTTTTCTAACTATTGCCTAATGACTAAATTCAGCTATATTTTACCCGTGGTGTGTATGCTCTCCCTGAGTGCTTGTAAGGGCACCCAGCGTTATCATGAAACCCAATCTCAACGCTTAGACGAGTGTGCATATAAAAATGATGATGACTATTTTGCGTGCTTAGAGCAACAAAAACAGAACTATCAGCGGTTTCAACAACAGCGTCAACAAGAAAATAATTAAGCTAAATATTTCATAGTGTTGAAATACCTACCTATACTTTTAACTTCCGCTTTAAAAATATTTATGCTGGCATGGAAGTTAACAACAAGAAAAAGCGTTTTACAATACGCGTTACGCTAATAACAACCTTCATATTTGCTTGTGCCTTCACGGCTATTGCGGCTATATCACTACACTATTACTTTAGTAGTAGTCTTGCAAAAAACGCAGCGGCAACGCAGTTTGAATTAATCGCCACTCAGGTTGCCAGCCAAGCGCGACGTCAAGAGCAGGCTGCGGTAAGCCTCGCCAATGTAATTAAGCTGCAAAATATTCGCAGTGCGAGATCCATTAGCGGCGAGCAACTAGCTCGCTTTAGTGCTTTATTAAGTGCTCAAGAAGAGGTGTTTTCATTATTTTACGGCTTTAGTAACGGCGATTACTTTGAAATATCTAATTTAGAGTCCACTCCCGGGATTAGGCGCGTGTGGGGTGCAGCACCTAACGACCGCTGGGTTGTTGTACAAATATATAATCAGGGCGGCGATAGGAAAAGGTATACCCAATTTCTCGACTCCAAGCTTAACGTTCGCATACAAACTGAGGAGCCAACAGACTACGATGCTCGGCAAAGGCCGTGGTTTAAGAACGCATCACATCAAAGTGTAAATAAAATGCCCCCCTATATGTTTAGCTTTATAGGTCGCCCTGGCACGAGTTACGCGATTACCGGCAAAAATAACGTGGTAGCGGGGACCACCGTGCTGCTATCTTCTTTGTCTCGATACATGGACATACCTGATTATACCCTAACCGGCAATGGCTATTTATTTGATGACAATGGGGAAGTCAGTATAGAGCAACGTGTTGATGCGCCATCAGAACTCAACGTGACACCTATCACCTTAGACGATCGTCAGCGTGCTTATTTAGATAAAGTCGATACTTTGCGAGTAGGGGTTATGGATGATTACCCTCCATTTGAGTACTCAGTGTCGGGGCAACCTCGGGGTTACAGTGTTGAGCATATTCGTTTATTGGCGAGGAAACTGGGGGTCGAGCTGCAATTTATCAATGGCTATCGGTTTCCGGAACTAGTGGAGCAGTTAAAGTCCGGCAAAATAGATATGTTACTTGGACTTATGAAAAACGAAGAGCGTGAGCAATTTTGTGTATTTGCAAATGGCCACTATGAAACAAGGATAATTGCCACCATGCGCCAGGGGGAGGCACAAGGGCAACAACGTTTAAGTGACTTTAAAGAGTTACGTATTGCCGCGCAAAAAGGCTACGCAGTGACAAAGTTTTTAAAAGCGCGTATGGGCAACGCCCACTTTATTGAATACAACGATACCCTCGATGCGCTGAAGGGTCTAAACAGAGGGGAAGTTGATGTTGTGTTCGATGATGAGGTGGTTATTAACTATATTCAAGCTTACTTCTATATTGAAGGGCTTGAAAAAGTAACCCAAATTAGTGAACTAAAATCACAAAGTGACTTCAACTTTCATCACACGGTAAGAAAGGATTTAGCGCCGCTGATGACGTTTATAAATCGGGCTATTAATGAACTAAAACCAAGTTTGAAAGTAGATCTAAAACAAAAGTGGTTAGACTTTGACAGCTCCAGACGGCGTGCAGAGCTTTCACAGTTGCCCTCTAAGCAGTTACTGGATATTGCCCAACAAGCACCTCTTCGCGATCGCATGCACGAAATAGAAATTGGTAACAAAACACATTATGCCTATATATCGCGTGTTGAGGGGCTCATTGGTTCTGGGAATCAGGAATACATCGCGCTCATAGTCAGCGAGGATGAGGCCTTGTCGCAACTGCAATGGCAAGTAAAAAAGGCCATGTTAGTAACCTTATTTGTGTTATTTATAGTACTGATCATTATCTCCCAAATGGCGCGTAATCTAGCCAACCCCATTCAACGCTTAATTGAAGAAAATCAGAAGATTGGCCAACGAGACTATGACCATGTTCATTATGTCGACTCTCACATAGAGGAAATTCACCAACTTTCATCGGCCATGGTTAATATGTCTGAATCAATATGTGACTTTGAGGCCGGACAAAAGGAATTGCTCGATGCATTTATTCAGCTTATTGCTCAAGCAATCGATGAAAAATCGCCATACACTGGGGGGCATTGTGCTCGCGTACCAGAACTGGCGATGATGTTGGCGCAAGAAGCGAACAATCAACAAAAGGGGCCATTTGCGCACTTTGGTTTTAATTCCAAAGAGCAATGGCGTGAATTTGAAGTCGCTGCGTGGTTACACGATTGCGGAAAAATTACGACGCCGGAGCATATTGTTGATAAAGGCTCTAAGTTAGAGTGTATATATAATCGGATTCACGAAATACGTATGCGCTTTGAAGTATTATACCGAGATGCTCGTATCGATTATCTTGAAGCCGTAAATAGAGAGCCTGAAGAGCAATTAGGGTTTTATGCAACGCTTCAACAGCGGCAAAAGGAACTAAAGGAAGATTTTGCTTTTGTTGCTAAATGCAATGTCGGTGGGGAAATGATGTCTGAACAAGAGCGCAGTAGATTGGAGTCGATAGCTGAGCAAACATGGTACCGAAATTTCGATGATTGCCTTGGGTTATCCCCGGCCGAACAGCGTCGGATGAAAGATTTTGAGCATACCACTGAAGGTGAAGAGTATTTACTTGCGGATAAAAAACGCCATATATTTGCACGTAATGAAAGGGAATTTAGTCGCAATTCAGGCTTTGGTTTTAATATGGAGCCAACAGAAAATAAACAAAACCTTGGCGAGTTATATAACTTGAAAATAGGTCGGGGTACTTTAACGAATGAAGATAGGTATATTATTAATGAGCATATTATTACGACCATTCGCATGTTAGAAACTCTGCCGTTACCAGAGGATTTACAGCGTGTACCCGAATACGCTGGTGGGCATCATGAAAAGTTGGATGGCGGAGGATATCCGCGAGGTTTAATTGCTGAGCAAATGTCAGTGCCTGCACGGATCATGGCCATTGCAGATATTTTCGAAGCGCTGACTGCAAATGACCGACCATATAAGGAAGCAAAAACGTTATCCCAATCACTGAAAATTATGAAATTTATGGCGCAAGATAGGCATATAGATAAAGATCTATTTGCTTTGTTCTTAACAAGCGGTGCTTACATGGATTACGCAAGGCAACATCTTAACGACTCGCAAATTGATGACGTTGATATCAAAGATTACATAATCGGGTAGTCGTCATTGTGCAGTTTGTTGTCTGAAGATAGCAAGAACCAAAACATTTACATAAGCACATACTGTATGGTAAAGATTCCGCTAGCGCAACACGAAAGCTGTTGACAGACTTGCGATCAAACTTTGCGCGAGGTAGTGAGCTTCTTATATTCGTGTTAATAGGTTTATAGAGAAATCATATCCTATAGTTTATGTTATGTTAAATACCCTGTTTTAGTGAAGTTCCTTAAGATAGACCTGTTTATTTAAAGAGGAAGAGCTGTTATTTGAGGGGCGTTTTCATAATTCGAAGGCGAATGGCTCACTGTTCCGTGAGCCGAAAGGACTTGATTTTAATTTAACTCGTCATCTTTCCAAAACTTGGTTCCTTTTAGAACTGCTTGCAGAGCTAACCCTGTTTCAGTCATGGAATAAATAGTCACATCGCCAACTTGGGCTTCAGCGGCAACGGCTCCACCTTCAGTTTTATGCTTTGCAGCAGCATCGGCGTTACCACCAAATGCCCAACCATTCTTAATGAAATAATTGAGTGCATCTTCGGTATGAAACACCATCACCACATTAAAATCTTTAACTCCTAAGCCTAACCCTAGCCCAGCTTCACCCATTTTCATATAGGTCCATTCGCCGGTGCGATTATTTTTTGCAACACCATAGCCACCGCCAAAACTTGCAAAGATTACGTTCACATTGGCATTATCAAATACGGCGTAACCTGCTGCAGAGGTTAGTTGATTACGAACATCCGGCTTCTGGTCATAAAGGCGATTAAGAGTATCACTGCGCATATCTTGAACTACTTGTCGTTTCTGCGCTGGCGTGCCAGTGCTTGCACATCCAGTCAGCACCGCGAACAAAGTGAAAATAAAAGAATACGTTAGCACCGATTTCGATAGTTTCATTTAGAACCCCTTCTTTATGTCCAATACTAGACAGTATCGGACTTTATGGTAAGCTATGCCTTATATTATTGTAGTCCAGTTGTCAGTATGCCTACGCCACTAGTCGATACCTTTAAACAACTTCGCTATCAAATAGCGCATCTTGAAGATGATACGTTGCACAGCGAATACCCTGAACTTGCTGCATTTATAGCTCAACAAAGCTTAAACGTCGCTGAAGTTAAACAAGACTTGCTATTTATCTACCGATTTTTATACGTATACGGTCGAAAGTCAGATGCCACTTTTACACGGTTTCGTAATGAGATAGAACGTTTTGCTTTGTGGACTTGGTTTAATAAAACATGTTCTTTGTTTTCTTTGAAACGAGAAGATATTGAGCACTACATTGATTTTGTTGTTGAACCAGATAAAGCCTGGTGTTCCGACTCGGTGCAATGGCGCTTTAAACAGCATCAAGGTTTACGTAAAGCCAACGAAAAATGGCGACCGTTTATAGCACGCGAGACAAAGCCATCGCAACAAAGTTTAAATGCGACTTTTACAGCACTTAATGTATTTTATAAGTTCGCTATTTTAGAAGAGCAAGCATTCGCGAACTTTGTCCCGGTAGTTAAAAAGAACTGCCCCTATTTAGTTGTTCAGTCGCAAATCAATCAACCGGATACTCTCAGTGATTTGCAGTGGGAATATGTACTGCGTGTAACCGAAGAGCAATGTCAGGAAGACCCTGATCTAGAACGTAACCTTTTTACTTTAGCCTGTTTGAAAGGCCTGTATTTAAGGATATCTGAGTTGTCTGAGCGTACTAATTGGTCTCCTGTCATGTCGCATTTTTGGCAAGACGCTGATGGCTTTTGGTTTTTGCGTGTTATGGGCAAAGGTAACAAACTCCGTGATGTTACGTTAAGCCAAGATTTTATTGCGTATTTAAAACGCTACCGTTTGTATAGGGGGTTAAGTGCCCTGCCCCGTGTTGATGAGCCCTACCCACTTATTCACAAAATACGGGGGAAAGGCGGAATGACGGTTAGACAAATTCGCCGCCTTGTTGCGCAAAGTTTTGAATTGGCCAGCTCAGCGCTGGTAGCCGATGGCTTCACTGAAGAAGCGGAAAAGCTACAAGCAGCAACTGCTCATTGGCTGCGTCATACGGGGGCAACTCACGATGCTGCTTCAAGGCCGCTCAAGCACCTGTCCGAAGATTTAGGTCATGCAAAAATTGCGACCACGGATCAAATTTATATTCAAACGAATATAAAAGAGCGCGCTAAATCGGGTGTTAAACGTAAACTTTAGGAACTGCATTTATGGAATATCAATTGGCAGCTGCCCTGGGCTTAGCATTTTTTATTTACTCAGTTTCCTTTCGTAGATTGGCTCGGGCTGAATTAACTGGCCCGATGTATTTTGTTATTGTCGGTGCCGCGCTCGCCTGGGCATTTAGCGATGCAATGAAAGTGGATCAGCCATTGAGCGCGCTGTTACCACTAGTTGAATTGACACTTGCGGTATTTCTGTTTACTGATGCAGCCAAGACGCGTATTAATGTACTAAAGTCGCAATTCAAGTATCCTTTAGTGCTTTTGTTCGTCGCTTTACCGATAACGTTTTTTGCTACGTTTGCTTTGGGGTATTTACTTTTTCCGCACATGCACATTATTGCCTTAGCACTATTGGCCATCATCTTAACACCTACAGACGCTGCGCTTAGTAAAGGCTTGCTCGAATCGCAAAGTGTTCCAGAAAAAATACGTGAATCGATCAATGTGGAAAGCGGTCTTAACGATGGGATGTGCGTTCCTATATTTTTATTCTTGTTTCTTTCTTGGCAGCATGGTGAGTTTCAAGGTGCGGCGACGATGCTTACATTTCTCATTGAAGAAATAGGTATCGCACTCATTGTTGGTGTCAGTGTTACCTATGGGGCATTAAAGCTTACTCAGCTAAGCGCTACTCGCCATTACTTTGAGAAATCATCGAGTCCATTTTTAGTTTTGTCGGTCGCTGTTAGTGTGTTCACCCTCGCCCAACTCCTTGGCGGCAGTGGCTTTGTTGCGGCATTTGTAGGTGGTTTGGTTTTTGATAAATTTTATCGTGCCGACGATGATGAAAAACTAATAGAAGACAGTGAGCATATCGCAGACTTCTTTGCCTATCTTATCTGGTGTTTATTCGGTGCATATGCGTTCATACAACTTCAAACAATAGATCTAAATATTTATAAAGTATTATTTGCATTCTTAGCTGCAACCTTAGTACGTGTGGCCCCGGTGATGTTGAGCTTAATTCCTTTTAACAAACTGTCATTAAAAGAAAAATTTACGCTTGCTTGGTTTGGTCCAAGGGGGTTGGCATCCATTGTATTTACGCTAATGGTGTTAGAGTCTACTGAAAATGGCTTAGCCGAGTTAGCGACACTCACCATTTTGATGAGTGTCTTCATTCATGGGATCACCACTCGCCCGATTGCTAATTCCTATAAAAATAGAAATTAACTAAGCACATTCGCTAGCACCTCTATTGGGTGCTTGGGCTTAAATTGCGCGTACCGTTTTACTTGGCTACGGCATGAGAATCCCGTTGCTAATAACCGCGAAGGATCAGTGTGCTGAACGGGTTGTTGCCAACTCAATTCATATAAAGTACGGCTGTTCTCTTGGTTTTGTACTTCATGGCCGTAGGTCCCTGCCATGCCACAACACCCTGTTGCCTGAGGTTTAAGTAGTAAGCCAACACGAGAAAATATCCCCTGCCAAACATTGGCGCTGTGTGGAAGAGAAGTTGTTTCACTGCAATGACTGAGCAAAGTATAAGCAGGTGTTGGTTCGAATACTGCCTGTTTAAACGGTTGATCTTCCAGCCATTCATGGGCTACGAGGACTTCAAAATCACCTCGGTTGTCACCCAAGATAGTGGCATATTCATCGCGGTAACATAACACAAGGGAGGCATCGAGCCCGACCATTGGGATACCGAGTTCACTGACCTGATTTAAAAAGTCGGCTGAGGTTTTAGCGGTTTTCGCGAATTTGGCTAAAAAACCTTTTACGTGTTGCGGTTTACCATTAGGCTTGAACGGCAACAAAATCGGCTGTTTGCCTAAAGCTTGTGCCACTTTAACAAAACTTTCAACAAGTTCTGCTTCATAAAAGCTTGTGAATGGGTCTTGCACTATCAACACATAGTCGCGTTTTTGCTGCGCATCTAAGGAATTAAGGTATTGTAAATCAAACTTGCGCAACTGTTGCGTACGTTTAGCTAAATTTGGGTGACTTGGTGTAGGCGTATTTACATAACCTAAAGTCGCTTTAATCGCTTTTTGAACAAGGTTCGATTGCATAACAGGGGCTGTTACGCTCGAGAATTTAGCCAATAGTGGCGCAGTTTGCTCAATACTTGCTACTAAATAATCTTTTGCTGGCCGGTTATACAGGCTGTAGTAATAATTTAAAAAGCGCGCGCGGAATGTAGGCACATCGACTTTGATCGGGCATGCAGTTGTACACGCTTTACATGCTAAACACTCATCCATTGACTGCTTCACTTCATGAGAAAAGTCATACTCGCCACTGCGCTTTGCTTTTGAATTTAAAAAGCGTTCCCACCATGTGGGCCCTTCTTTTTTAGATATGGCTTTTTCTTCTTGCAATAAGTCAACGTCCTGCTCGCTTTGTAACCTTAACCATTCACGCATTAATCCTGCGCGACCTTTTGGCGAAAAGCGTCGATCACCCGTGGCCTTATAAGATGGGCACATCGGTGAGCTTGCATCATAATTAAAGCATAAACCGTTACCGTTACAGTTCATGCTGGTATCAAAACTGTCACGCACCGCGATATCAATTTGTCTATCAAACCAACCGCGCTTTTTGTCATCCACACTCACTAATTGGTCATTTGACTCAAGGGGCGTACAAATTTTCCCTGGGTTCATTTTATTGTGAGGGTCGAATGCCGCTTTGATACGTCGTAATTCATTAAATAGCTGTTCACCAAAAAACTCGGGGCCATATTCACTGCGATAGCCTTTACCGTGTTCTCCCCACATCAATCCACCATACTTAGCGGTTAATGCAACGACTTGGTCTGAAATCGTGCGCAATGTTTTTTCTTGTTCAGGGTCACACATATCTAACGCGGGTCGAACATGTAAAACACCGGCATCGACATGACCAAACATGCCGTAGTGTAAATTGTGGCTATCAAGTAATGCTCTAAATTCAGCGATAAAATCAGCTAAGTTTTCTGGCGGTACGGCGGTATCTTCAGCAAAGGCTAATGGCTTTTGCTTGCCTTTGGTGTTGCCTAACAAGCCGACCGATTTTTTACGCATCGCGTAAATTTTCTGAATCTCCGAGACATCATCTGTGAGCTGATAGCCGATAACGCCAGCGTCTTTGTTGGCAATTAATTTATCGAGCTTAGCGCATAAGGCGTCTATTTTATCGCGCATATCTTCTTTGCGTTCGGCATTAAACTCGACCATGTTCAGCCCTTGCATGTCTTGGCCGGGTACATCTGTAATTAAGTCCGATACTGAATGCCAAATAATGTCTTCACGCGCTAAGTTAAGCACTTTGCTGTCGACCGTCTCTACGGACGTCGCTTCGGCATCTACCAAAAATGGGGAGTTGCGCAGTGCTGAGTCAAAACTATCGTATTTAATATTAATCAGCGTTTTGAACTTAGCGATGGGAGTAATAGTGAGTTTTGCTTCACTGACAATTGCCAATGAACCTTCTGAGCCGGTGATCAACCGACCGAGGTCGAACTCAGACATGTCATCGCTAAGCACATGTTCAAGATCGTATCCGGTTAAAAAGCGGTTGAGTCGTGGGAATTTTTTAAGGATTTGCTCGCGGTTGCCTACGCTCACATCAAGGGCCGTTTTATATAGCTTGCCAACAGAGGTGTCTTGCTCGGCAATCAACTCGGCCTTTTCGCGACTAATACGCTGTGTTTCCAGCTCGCTGCCATCGGCCAAAAAAGCCTTTATTGCTAAAGTATGGTCAGAGGTTTTACCGTAGACTAAGCTGCCCTGCCCTGACGCATCAGTATTGATCATTCCACCTATAGTGGCGCGATTACTGGTCGATAAATCTGGCGCAAAAAAGTATCCATAAGGACGCAAAAAGTCATTAAGTTGGTCTTTAATGACGCCGGCTTGCACCCGTACCCACCCTTCTTGTTCATTGATTTCGATTATCTGCTGCATATGACGAGATAAATCGATAACGATGCCTGGTGTTAACGACTGACCATTCGTGCCAGTGCCACCGCCGCGCGGGCCAAAAGTAAGTTCAAGAAACGGATCATGCGAGGCAATATTGAGGGCTAGTTGAATGTCTTTGTTTGTTTTGGGAAAGATCACGCCTTGCGGTATTTGCTGATACACGCTGTTGTCGGTTGCAGCAAGCAATCGCGTGCCATAAGTGGCATCGACTTCACCACTGAAGCCTTCTTTTTTTATAGTTTTTAGATAATGCAGTACCAGCTCGGAACTGACTTGCTCTACAGTTAACTTTGCTATCATGCTGGAATTGTTCTTGGTGACGGACGCGCACATTATACCATGATGCGACCAGTTCTAAATTGAAGAATGTACAGATTGTTACAAATTGGAATGCCTGTTCATACGCTTTCCTGCTAAGGTAAGATCAATACTTTATATTTAGGAAAAACAGATGAAAAAGGTGATAATGAACTTAGCTGCCGCGCTCTGTTTTGTACTGGGGATAGTGTTTGCTGTGGTACCAGGGCCGTCAGTCATTTTCTTCTTAATAGGCTTAACGCTACTTGCAGTACATTACCCAGGGGCTCGAAAATATTTACGTTATTGCCAAAGTACCCTGAGCAAAGGGTGTCAGCTATTAGATAGAAAACTAGCGAAGCGATAACAATAAAGGGCGAGAAACTCGCCCTTTATCTTGTCAGATTAGCCTTTAAGCTTTTCTGCTAGGTATAGCCAGGTTTCTAGCACCGTATCCGGGTTTAACGATACAGAGTCGATACCCTCTTGCACTAGCCATGCGGCAAAGTCTTCATGATCTGAAGGGCCTTGACCACAAATACCCACATATTTGCCTTTTGCTTTGGCTGTTTTTATCGCCATAGAAAGTAGCTTTTTAACAGCTGGGTCACGTTCATCGAACAAGTGCGCGATTAAACCAGAATCTCTATCAAGGCCGAGGCTGAGTTGGGTTAGGTCATTAGAACCAATTGAAAAACCATCAAAGTGCTCTAAGAATTCTTCAGCTAGCAGAGCATTTGAAGGTAACTCACACATCATAATTACTTTAAGGCCGTTGTCACCGCGTTTTAAGCCGTGCTCCTCCAGTAATTCGATAACACGTTTGCCCTCGTCCACTGTGCGAACAAAAGGAATCATGATCTCAACATTGGTTAACCCCATGTCGTTACGAACACGCTTGATTGCTTCACACTCAAGAGCGAAGCAGTCGCGGAAATCTTCACTCACATAACGTGAAGCACCACGGAAACCAATCATTGGGTTTTCTTCGTCTGGCTCGTATTGCTGGCCGCCAACTAGGTTTGCATATTCGTTAGACTTAAAGTCAGACATACGAACGATGACGCGTTGTGGTGCAAAAGCACAACCTAAGGTAGCGATACCCTCTACTAGTTTGGCGATGTAAAACTCGCGAGGAGATTCATAACCAGCAATGATATCGTTAATTTCAGCCTGCAATTCGCTAGACTGAGCATCAAAATTCAACAGCGCTTTAGGGTGAACACCGATCATGCGGTTAATTATAAACTCTAAGCGTGCGAGACCGACGCCAGCGTGAGGTAAACGGGCAAAATCAAACGCACGGTCTGGATTACCCACATTCATCATTATCTTCATTGGCAATTCAGGCATCTCGTCTACCCGAGATGTGAGTACATCATACTCAAGTTGACCTTGATAGATATAACCTGTATCGCCTTCAGCACATGATACCGTTACTTCTTGGTTTGCCGTAATAAGATCTGTGGCATTACCACAGCCTACTACTGCCGGGATACCAAGTTCACGCGCTATGATGGCTGCGTGACAAGTACGCCCACCTCGGTTGGTAACGATTGCCGCAGCCCGCTTCATGATAGGTTCCCAATCAGGGTCTGTCATATCGGTGACAAGAATATCGCCTTGCTGCACTTTGTCCATTTCATCAATTGAATTGAGAACACGTACTACCCCGGCCCCAATTTTATGGCCAATTGCACGTCCTTCAGCGATCACCGGCGCTTGGCCTTTCAATTGGAAGCGCTCCATGACATTAGCATCTTCGTTTGAGCGCACAGTTTCTGGACGAGCTTGGACAATGTATAGCTTACCGTCGTTGCCGTCTTTCGCCCATTCAATATCCATAGGACGACCGTAATGCTTCTCGATGATGACAGCCTGCTTGGCAAGTTCCATCACTTCATCATCAGTGATTGAGAAGGTGTTCGATAATACCGGGTCGATATCAACGATTTCTACCTGCTTGCCATGGCTTTCATCGCTTGAGTACACCATCTGGATAGCTTTTGAGCCGATATTACGGCGCACGACCGCAGGCTTACCATTGGCTAAGGTTGGCTTATGAACATAAAACTCATCTGGATTTACCGCGCCTTGTACAACCATTTCGCCCAAGCCATAACTTGAAGTCACGAATACCACATCTTCAAAGCCTGATTCGGTATCAATGCTGAACATAACGCCGGACGCTGCTTTATCTGAGCGCACCATACGTTGAATACCGGCAGATAACGCTACGCCTTTGTGGTCGTAGCCTTGGTGCACGCGGTATGAAATAGCACGGTCGTTAAATAAAGAAGCGAATACGTGTTTGATAGCGGTCATTACTGAATCGATGCCGCGCACGTTAAGGAAAGTTTCTTGCTGGCCCGCGAAGGAGGCGTCGGGCATGTCTTCTGCAGTGGCTGACGAGCGAACTGCGAATGATACGTCTTGAGCTGGGTCACCGTGTAATTGCGCATAAGCGTCACGGATAGCTTGGTCCAAGGAGGCTTGGAAAGGGGTGTCGATAATCCACTGACGGATTTCGGCGCCAACTTTGGCTAATTCATTTACATCTTCAACGTCTAGTTTGTCTAGTGCGTCGTGGATGCGAGCATTCAATCCAGATTGCTCAAGAAACTCGTTAAATGCTGATGCGGTTGTTGCGAAACCGCCGGGCACTTGCACGCCCGCGTTCGCCAGGTTGGAAATCATCTCACCAAGTGAGGCGTTTTTGCCTCCAACCCTTGGCACATCTTGCATACCAAGCTCTTGATACCAGAGAACGTATTCTTGCACGGAACTTTCTCCAAAAAACAAATTGTAAGTTTGGCCGCAAACGCGACCTTTTAAATGAGGCGCTAACATTCTACACTGGCAACCACTGATGCGTAAACCGTGTACCGGCGGTTTATACCAAGATACTAATAAAAAAGGACTCTCATGCGTAGCGCGTTTTATATATCCGATGGCACCGCTATAACCGCTGAAACGTTCGGCCATGCCACGTTATCGCTATTTCCTGTAGAATTTAAACACATCACCATTCCGTTTGTTGAAACCGTCGAAAAAGCGCGGGAAGTAAAATCTCAGCTCGAGCAAGCCGCCAGTTTCAGCCATGAAAAACCTATAGTGTTTTTGACGTTTGTTAACCCAGAACTCAGTGAAATTATTCAATCGAGTAATGCCATTTGCTATGACTTTATTTCCACGTTCAGTGCGCAAATTCAGAGGGAGCTCAATGTTGAGCCCGTGCCCAAAGTGCATCGCACGCACAGTATTCACGAGCAATCTTATGACTATCGTATTGCCGCAGTTAATTATGCATTGGCAAATGATGACGGTGCGAACATAAAAGATTATGACCAGGCTGATGTGGTGCTTGTGGGCGTAAGCCGCAGTGGTAAGACACCAACAAGCCTCTATTTAGCGTTGCAGTACGGCATTAAGGCAGCGAATTACCCTTTCACTCCAGATGACTTAGAATCTGGGGAGCTGCCGCGATGTTTGCAGCCGTATAAGGATAAGCTGTTTGGATTAACCATTGAGCCGCAACGCCTAGCGGCTATACGTAATGAGCGTATGGCGAACTCTCGTTACGCATCATTGCGACAATGTCGGATTGAAATCCGCGAAGTAGAAATGCTCTATAAGCGTTTTAAAATTCCTCACTTCAATTCTACTCATCATTCAGTAGAGGAAATCTCTGCAAAGATAATGGCAGAATCTGGCCTACAACGTCGTAAATATTAAAAAAGCGCCACGTTGGCGCTTTTCATTTTACTTACGGGCATCCTTTAATAAGTCTGCCACTAAGAAGCCAAGCTCGAGGACCTGGTCAGCATTAAGGCGAGGGTCGCATTGGGTGCGATAACGCTGCGCTAGATCTGCATCAGACAACCCATATGCACCACCTGTGCACTCGGTCACGTGCTGGCCGGTCATTTCCAAATGAACACCGCCGGCATAAGACCCTTCTGCTTTGTGAACAGCAAAAAACTGACTGATCTCGCGCAGAATATTGTCAAAGCTTCGAGTTTTATAACCGGAGCTGGCCTTTTCCGTATTGCCGTGCATCGGGTCTGAACTCCAGATAACCTTGCGCCCTTCTTGCTGAACTTTACGCACCAAAGCGGGCAGTTTTTCTGGAAGCACATCAGCGCCCATGCGTGTGATAAGCGTTAACCTACCAGGAATATTTTCCGGGTTTACGGCGTCAATCAAGCGAATGAGCTCGTCTGGGTCCATGCCTGGGCCGACCTTCACGCCAATCGGGTTTTTAATGCCACGGAAAAATTCAATGTGGGCATGATCTAACTGGCGTGTCCGCTCGCCAATCCATACGAAATGCGCCGAGCAATCATACCAGTCACCACTGAGGTGGTCACGGCGGGTCAGCGCTTGCTCATAGCCTAATAGCAGTGCTTCATGAGACGTGTACAAAGCTGTTTCTGTGAGTGATGGAGCATTGGTGGAGTTGATACCACAGACTTCCATAAACTCTAACGCATCCTGGATTCTGTCAGCCAGCTGTTGGTATTTATCCTTCAACGGGTTAGCAGCGACAAAGCTCATGTTCCAGCGGTTTACCTGGTGTAAATCAGCTAGACCACCTTGAGCGAAAGCACGTAATAAGTTCAAGGTCGCGGCGCTGTGGTGGTATGCCTTCATTAGCCGCTGTGGATCTGGTACTCGAGCTTGCTCGGTGAACTCGTAACTATTAATAATGTCGCCACGGTATGAAGGCAGCGATGTACCGTCTTTAGTTTCGATGTCTGCTGAGCGCGGTTTAGCGAACTGCCCCGCCATACGAGCAATTTTGACGACCGGACACTTGCCACCATAGGTTAGCACCACTGCCATTTGCAGCAAGGTTTTAAATGTATCGCGTATATTGGCTGCGTTAAAATCGTTAAATGATTCGGCGCAGTCTCCGCCTTGTAACAAAAACGCTCGGCCTTCGCATACATCTTCTAGCTGCTTGAACAAACTTCTCGTTTCTTCAGCAAACACTAATGGCGGAGCATTATTTAATTCGCTCTCAACTTTTCCCAGTTGGGCTTCATCTGGGTATGTGGGTTGTTGGACGATTGGTAAATCTCTCCAACTATTGGGACTCCAAGGTTTCACTTTTTATCTTTCCTCATTCCTATTGTTACCTCCCCTCGAAAGTACCGAATGGCGGGCGCTGACGCAAGGGGTAAAGGCGCTGTTCGTTAAATAAATTACAAGAATTATAAAAACGTCATAATGAACACATCATACATAGTGTGCTTATTAGTTTACCTTATCATCAACGGGCTTTTGAAATGTCTTCTAACAAATGGGTAATTGCGACTTCACATAGATGGAAAACCTGAGCAAATCCCTCATCTTCACCATAATATGGATCTGGAACATCCTCAAAAGGACAGTTCGGGTAGTACCACAGCAACTTTTCAACCTTAGCTGTTGCATTAGCTGGTCTTAGAGCAAGCGCATTTTCATAATTACTTTGGTCCATCACCAATAATAGGTCTTGCTCATAAAAGTCTGCCTTTTGCAGCTGTTGTGCCCTAAGAACGCTTAGGTCTACGCCCTTGGATAAGGCATATTCAGTTGCCCTTTTATCAGGGGGTGAACCCACATGGTAGCTTGCGGTCCCCGAGCTGGTTACGGTTACCTGATTTAGCTGTGAATCTCGAATTAATTTAATAGCAATACCGTGGGCGGTTGGCGAGCGACATATATTCCCTAAGCATACAAACATGATTTTCATTAGTTACTCCTTTGGATGTGATTCATTCATTTTATTTAGCCACAGTGGTTAATGTAATTCAATCAATGAACACATCATACTTTATGTTTTATTATTTATATCTTTACATCGGTGTCTACTGTTGTATCAAATCTATCAAAGGACATTTGCTTTAAGTGATCTATCAGGTATCCTCCATAGTATGATGTGTTCGTTATAGTTTTGACTTATGAGTTCAGTAAAAACACAGCTTAGAGCAATATTCGATTTAACAGGTGATTATTTACAAGCGCTTACCGAAACAGTTAAAAAGCAGCCCATACACCATAGTCGATATTTTGAATTACCCGCACCGACTACGGATGACGAACGTCAAGCGTTGAGCTCTATTCCAGTAACCGCTCATGATGGCCAACAAGCATTGTTACGCATCTGCAATTCCTACACTGACTTTTATAAACAACAAGGTTTAAGTAGCAAAATGGCGCGCCGCCATCCAGGGTTAATTGTTTTAGCTAAACAGAGTGAGTCTGAGCTGATTCCATATATAGACAAGATAAATGAGCTAAAAATGGAATTTAAAAAGTTAGTGCTTACTTACGATAACAATGACGCCCGCTTTGATGCAGTTCATAGCGCAGTGCCAGGGCTACAAACGTTGTCGTTTTATCGACGTATACATTACGAAGGCAATTCCCCTTCTTCCGTGCGTTTTACTTGGATGAAAAAGCATTCCACCAAATCCCTATCACGTAAGTTAGCACTTACTATGTTAGAGCGTAGCAGTGCTTACTCAAACCCGAGGATGATAGACCAAACTCAGTGGCAACGTTTGGTGGAACAGGAGAAAGCAAAAGTGGCCAGCCTCAGTCATAACGAAAAGTTACGTATTCGTCGGCCTATTCGAGTGACACCTGAGGTAAATGTAAGATTCAGTGACGCACGTCGATATCATGTCAGCGGTGCACTACCGTTTATTGTCTTTGATGACAACCCGGATTTGAAACTAGGCGAATTAACTTCATACACACTAAAAGAGGATCCTAGAAAAAGAGAGTATGAGTACCTAGTTGAGCGTCTTTACTTGGCAAAGGGTGAGTAAACACTCACTCACCCTTATTTTTGAGGGGGATGGTGGTTGGCGCCTGAATTTACTTTTCGACAATTTCCTCTAAGCGTTCTTCGTCAATAACTTCGGCATTTTCAACAATTCGTTTTCCACCTTGGATTTCAATGCGCTTATGTTGTTTATTCAGAGTCAGTATTTCTTCACAGAACTCATCTGAAGGATGCATTTCATACACGTAGTCAATTATCTTGCCGGTGTTGTCATCTTTAACATTGGAAATGCTGTAATCTGATATTGCCCCCTTATCGATGAGATCTTTCATAGTTGTCGTCATATCTCTGCGCAGGGCTTTGAGTTTATTGTCGGTAATTTCATCGTCGGCATAAATCGAGCCGTACTTCTCCATGATTGAAATTAAGCGAAAGTGATAAGTTTTTCCTGGCGCAGCGTAACGCCACAAATGATACAAACGCAACATCATCCATCGAGACAGACCGCGCTTTAATTCTTGAGCTCGGTTAAAGTAGTAACCCTTATACTCCAAGTTATCAATCATGTTATGCACGAATGCATTCAAACATGCCACGCACTTAACATTACCGCCCTGCCCTTTCTTACCGCTGAAATGCAGCGAAGAAAGAAAATTCATATTGGACTCGTAAAATGAATCATCAATATGAGAGTTGCGTGTATCGGTTGCCGAATACTTAAAAGATAACTTCGAGCCTTGTAACGCTTCAAGTGATTCTTTGATTTGTGGATATGGCATTGACTGACCAACAGCTTTTAACTCTTGAGCCAATTCATTCATGGAAAAGATCACCGCATATTGAATGCCAGACTTGAAGTTAATCTTTACTATTTTACCTTTCGACGCCAATCTTATTAATGCGCGTTCAACTTTTTCTTCTCTGTCAGAAGGCCATACTAAACATTCTACTTCTTCACCATCTTGTCGGGTACTAACAACAGCAGGGGTAATTTTTATTTCCCCTTCATAAAGGATACCGTCTAGTTTTTCAGATATTCTCCGAGTAATAATGGTTTTCTTGGGAGCTTCTTCTAAAGGAAGCTTCTTATGGCCTGAACGAACAAAGCGTCCCCACAAGTCGTAATGGTTAAATGTATTAGAATATGCTCTTAATCCGTGAGCCGCAGAACTTTCAATAGAAATGCGAACATCTTTGTTGTCCGTAAAAAGGGCTAAATTTTCATTATCGGTTGCGCTCTCGACGCCATTAATTTGGCCTCTTAATGAATCAGGCAAGTTTTCAACCGAGATATTGACCTTCCGGCTCATTGTTATTTTCCGTTTATTCGGTGCTATCAGCAATATCAACACATAATGCTGCAAAAGTTAATCGTCTATGTTAGTAAAAAACTGATCCAACTTGAAGTTAGTTACCTGAGATCAGTTTTTTACTAACAGCCTCTTTCTGTAGGCATACTTTCTCTGTTTCAGATCACAATTTTACTAGCTCAGCGCTGTTAGATCGAATTTTTACTAACTAAATTTAGGTTTTCGCTCTTGGACCGCCGTTTATGGTACAAAAAAACAGCAAAAATCGCTTCTTCATCAACGCACTGTGTATAACTAAGTTTTCGCTTAGTATGGATCTGATCTGTAGCAAGTAAAGATCCGATCTTTTAGGACTGACAAGGCTTAGAACCACTGTTCATTGTGCATAAGCTCCGTATTAGAGATAGTAAAATAATGATCTCACGGGCGCTTTTTGTGGATAACCTACTTAATATTATGTGCATAACTAGGCAGGTTAAATTTAAGTCAGTAAAAACATGATCTCGCAGCTAGTAAGAATCAGATCTTTACCAGGTAAAATTACGATCTAACAATTTTAAATTTATTATTAGATAACAGTAAGTTACCTATCTATTTTGCAACCTTAACCTATTACTACCTATATATTTAAACCTATTTACCCTACTTATTACCTTAAGGGATTTATTCATAAAAAATTTCTTTGATTTAATTTCAATCAAAAAATAGAATGTCGTCTAAAATATATGTTTACAGGTAAAGTAGTGGACATTATACTAAAGCCTCAAATTTAGGGAAGCTAGTATGACAATCAAACAAAGTGCGCTAAAAACATATCAGTTATTGAAAGCCACCGCCGATGTAGCTGAAAAGTCATTAGAAGGGCGAATACAACATTATCGCGCTCACCTGAAGTCAGAAGAAAAAGAGCTGCGGACATACACCCAAAAAGCGGCCGCCGATTTGTTAGGCTGTAATAATCGAACCTTAAAGCGTCGTCATGATCAGGGCGATTTTGATCATATTGAAATACGCCGAGGTGCGAATGGTCACTATGCTTATACGTTGTCAAACATCTACGCCATGGCCGAAGTCATGGGCATTGATGCCGACCACCGTGATAAAGACGATAAACTGCAAGTCATTGTTATCAACTCCTTAAAAGGAGGATGTGGCAAAACCACAAGCATGGTGAATATAGCTGCTGCATTGGCCACCACCAACATTAAACGATATCGAATAGGTATCATCGATCTTGACCCTCAGGGCTCCTCTTCTAGCTTCTTTCCTCCTAGTGAGCCAGATCCCATTACCGTTGGCGATCTTATGCGTGATTGTATCGATTTAGAAGAAAATGAAACCTGGGAGCAAATCGTCAGCGATGCGTTTCTACCAACGCACATCCCTAATATTCGTGTCCTGCCATCAGGTATGGATGATTTCTATTTTGAGCATGAAATAGCCACTATTTTGCGCGAAAGTGCCAACTACGACCAAACGCGGCATTACCATAAATTGCTTGAAAAGGTTATTGAGCCGGTAAAAGATCAGTTTGATATCATCCTAATTGATACCGCTCCATCACTTAACTTTATGTTTTACAACGCGTTAATGGCCTCAACCTCCATGCTTATCCCGGTCCATCCTGAGGCTGTAGACTTTGACGCAAATAATAAGTATCTCAAGCGCTTAGGTGAGATTTATCACACTGTCGCGGCGCTCGGTCACGATGGCTGGGACTTCATGCAGTTTTTGGTGACCAATTACGTCAAGGGGAACCATTCGCAGCGAGATATTGTTAAGGATGTCCGCTCGGCCTTTGGTCGTCAGGTGATGAGCTACCCCATTAACCACAGCAGCGCCATTACTGCTAGTTCATCATCGTTCAATACCATATTTGATCAGAAAACATCAGATAGCTTGGCAAGTAGAGAATCGCTAGTAAAAGCGCAGGAAAACATTAAAGATGTGGTCGATGAATTAGAGATGTTAATACGCTCTAATTGGCCGTCCACTCAGTCTCAGTTAGAGGCGACTAAGTAAGGCACTGTCATGGCAAAAAAACGTAAAAATGATACTCGAATAGATCCGTTCGCAACAGCGGTAGAAAATAGCAGCCTTGATCAACTTTTAGAACAAGCGCAAGCTGGTGATGTTATTTGCATGCCAGCACCGAGCGATCCGCAGCGTACAATTCGCTTAACGTGTGAGGTGATCCCCCACGCTGAAATAGAGCAGCGTACCAAAGTTTATGGTAAAAACCGCCGAGTTCAGGCCCTGCTGACCGAGAAATCTGTGGCTGACATTTTACCCGCAATTGCAGAAGATGGACGCAACCAGCACCCGGCTTTGGCTTGGGAGCATGATGACGGTTTATTTGTGCTGGCGGGTTCTCGCCGCCGTAAAGCCTGTATTCTCGCAAAAGCTGACTATTTGGTATTAAGCTCTGCAGATTTCAACGATGAGGACGCCAAAATACTCGCGGTTTCTTCAGATCAGTATATTGCGCCAAGTTTGTGGGAGTTGGGGCAAGCATATGTATACACCCGTGATGAGTTACAGCAGCAAGGTAAAAAAGGTTCTTATCGCGAAATCGCGGCCCTCGAGGGAGTGTCACACACCGCTATCGCTGATGCCATAAAAGCGTATGAGTGTCTTCCTCACGATGTTTTGGCGCTCTACCCTACTGCCAACTACGTCGGGCGCGAAGTCGCTAAGAAACTGATTCAAGCCAAAGATAAAGACGCAGAAAGCTTTAATGAGCGTGTTAAACAATGCAGTGGCCATTTTAGCGACCAGCATTTTGACAGTGACGATAAGGCGGCATTAGCCGTTACTAAGTATTTGTGCGATGTTGAGCAGGCTGGAAAACGTACGCAAGATATTGATTTAGGGAATGATTTTGTGCGTGTACAAAAGCATACTAAAAGTGGTGATGTAACCATAAAAATCGATAATAAAGTGCTAACAGATAAACGCTTTGCACAGTTGGCGAAAATGCTAGAGAGCTTTAATTAGCCATCATTCTGTATAAGTAAGCTCCAATCGGGGCTTACTTTTTTAAACCTTTGTACCTATTTTGTGGGTTCCTCACTAGTTCATACTTTTTCCTTCCCTTTAAAGGCGATATACTGGCATATTTGAGTTCCCGAGTAGGTCCATGGCGTCGTCGTTAACCAAAGAGGATTTATTGGCTGTTTTTGCTGAAGTGAATGAGCAACAGCAGTTTTCATTTCCACTTTCCGAATTGGCATTAAAACGATTATTCACCAAAGGTGTGTACAGTCGTGCTCAGCAAATGTTGCGAGATGAGCAAGTATTGTGGGTAAAGGCAAATGATGACTACACGCAAATCGATGCCCAAGTGATGGACGACGATGGAACCACCTACGATCAGCAGATTCGTCTCAATGTCACAGCCCAAGTTGTTGATGTTGAAGCGCACTGCAGTTGTGATGCTAAAGTCCGTTGTAAGCACGTGGCCTCGGCGTTACTGCAGTTGAAGTTACAAAGCCAAGGTGATTATGCTCATCAATACCGTATCGAAGATTGGTTTAATGAGATAAAAAGTGATGGCTCTGCGTCTGATGTGCAAAATCACGGAATTGCCTTTGAACTACATCCTCATCATCAGCAATTAACTTTGACGGCTAAAATCGCGGCACTAAATGAAGATAATGAATACACTCAAGGGCGAGCGTTAACCGAACAACAAAGCCACGCTCAAGTGACACCTAAAGGGGTATGTGAGCAAGACTTTCGGCTGTTTTCTTGGATCCGCTCACAAAACCAGCCTGGCAAGTTAACCCTTCACTCCCAGTGGGGTGAAAGAGCACTTTTGCAGCTACTTAGTAACGCTCAGCTGTTTTTTGAAAAGGAGCGTCAGCCGTTACAACTGGGTAAGCCTATAGCGCTTAGTTATCAATGGCAGGTTAAGAATGATATTGCTCAGCTGCGCGCAAATTATCCTAATTTCAACGCCGAGCGTGTATTACCGACCTCCCCACCCTATTACGTTAATACTGCGGAACACCAGGTACATGCTTTGCAAACTCATCTTAGTGCAGAGCAAATACAGGCGTTAGCACGCTTTCCGCAGGCCGAAGCCAGTGAAGTGGACGAGTTAGCTAAACGGCTAATGAAAACGCTTCACCTGAGAACTTTGGTGAATCAAAAAAAAAAGTTAACTCCTTACTTTAATCTGCAATTTTTAACTGCCCAGGTGCCCTATAAAGTCCGTCTAGTGGCAAAGGAGAAAACGCCAGCGGCAATCGCACTGCAAAATTTAGGATTGCAACCATGTAAAGCCCCTTTACAAGATGAGTATATATTTATTCCTCGTTCACGCTTACATCAACAGCAGTGGCTGTTTGAATTGAATAGCCAAGTGCAGGCGCTGGGCGGTACAGTGACAGGCCTTCCCAAAGCTGATGTGAAGAACACTAACTCAGCGCGCATTGTCGCCCAGGTAAATGCGTTGCACGGCCATCGCTTAGAAGTGCAGTTTGTTATTAACCATCGCGCTAAGGACTATCCATTGACCTTAGCGCAAATGCAGTCGGTGCCAGCCTATACCGCACAGCATTACTTTATTGCAGTAGAGGAACGTTACTTTACTATTACTGCTGCCACTGCTGAATGTATAAGGCAGTATCTTGCCCGCTTTGCTCGTGGCAAACATCAGCCGCTCTGTACGCTTCCTCGCAGTCTTTATCAGCAACTACAACAAGAACAATCATTTGAGCTACGAGTGGATACTCAGTTGCAAAAGTTGCTCGCTCCGGCCACCTTGAAGTCGCTGAAAAAGCCGCAGTTACATCACAGTGTTACTTTGCGAGAGTACCAACACTCAGGCGTTAATTGGCTGCAATTGCTCGCTGCACAAGGTTTAGGTGGGGTATTAGCCGATGATATGGGGCTAGGTAAAACATTGCAGGTTATCGCCTTCCTGAGCACCTTAGAAAATACCCAAAAGCCCCACTTAGTCTTGTGCCCAACGAGCTTAGTCGCGAATTGGTACAACGAAATTCAACGCTTCTGTCCGCATATGGATGTCGATGTGGTTATCGGACACAACCGTACCGCACAATTACAGCAGCTAAATTGTAAGAATGTTATTGTCACAACCTATACGCTATTTAAACGTGACTTTGCGTTTTATCACGGTGTGCAATTTAACACCGTGGTGTTAGACGAAGCGCAGGCGATAAAAAACGCGCAGTCACAGTTAAGCATCAAGGCCAAGCAGTTACAGGCCCAAACACGAATCGCACTCAGCGGCACACCCTTTGAAAACAATTTGCAAGAGCTCAAATCGGTATTTGACTTCGCTTTGCCCGGACTGTTAGGCAGCGACGCTCAGTTCAAAAGTAACTTTCTCGAAGCCACTGATGGGCTAGTAGCGCTGCAAGAGGCTATAAGACCTTATTTGCTGCGCCGAGCGAAAGCAGATGTACTCTGCGAACTACCTAGCAAAACTGAGCTGGTAAAACAGCTCGATATGTTACCCGCACAAGCTCAGGTTTATCACAATTATCACCGCGCTTTACACGATAAACTCGCCCATTTAGTGGCGCACCAGGGGGTGGGGAAAAGTAAGTTACAGTTCCTTGATGCACTGTTGAAACTTCGTCAAATTTGTTGCCATCCGCAGTTAGTTGATGACGCGCACGAAGCCAGCAGTGCGAAGCTACAGTGGTTAGCCACGCATTTACCGCATATGCTCGCTCAGGATCATCATGTCATTATCTTTAGTCAATTTACCTCAATGCTGCGTTTAATTGCCAAGCAGTTGACCGACTTAGAGGTTGATTACGCGATGCTCACCGGTCAAACTCGTGACCGCCAGCACCAGGTGGACGAGTTTCAACAAGGACATAAACGCGTGTTTTTAGTCAGCCTTAAAGCAGGCGGCAGTGGCTTAAATTTAACCCGCGCCGATACAGTGATCCATTTCGACCCTTGGTGGAACCCCGCTGTAGAGCATCAAGCAACGGACCGCGCTTATCGCATGGGCCAAGATCGCTCCGTCTTTGTGTATAAGTTAATTATCGCCGATTCCGTGGAACAACAAGTGATGTCTTTGGCAGATAAAAAGCGTCACTTGGTTGATGAGTTCTTAAATACGAGTTTGTTGGTAGATAAAAAAATTGATGATAATCAACTGCTTGAGATGCTTAACTTACAAAATGAAGAAAAAGCATAATTTCTTTTGAACTTTTGGCTGTCGCCAGACTCTATTATTATGCTTGTTAGACAAGCACCCTATGTTGATTTCCCTGATTATTATGAATTGGCCAGCTTTGATTTAGCTGGCTTTTTTTTGTCTGGGATTTGCTATTATCAAGCCAACAGCATTATTTTTGCGAGAAAGGTATGTTCGCGTCACTTTCCACTACAGCATTATTGAGCCTAGGTTCCCTCGCCTTTGTTATTCCTCTTTGTTTGTTCCTAGGGGTCAGGGTATCACACTATAAAAAGCGCAATGAGCACACACAGCAACAGCTTTTAGCGCAACAGCAATATCATCAGCAGCAGCTTGGCGAACGAGATAATCGTTTAGAGCGAGAGCGCCAGGAGGCGCAGCAACTGCAGCAAAAGTTAACCCTTGTTCATGGCCGTTATGAGTCATTGAAAGCGACCCTAGAGCAGAAAGAAGCGCACTTTGAGCAGCAACTGCAGTTAGTCAAGGATTCTAAAGACCAACTAAAGCAAGAATTTAGCGCGCTCGCGCAACAAGTCTTTGAGGATAAATCACAGCAGTTTAAAAGCCTTAATCAGCAGAGCATGGAGCAGATATTAAAACCAGTACAAGGCGAGTTAAAAGGTTTCAGAGATAAAATGGAGCATATCCACTCGCAAGAGCTGCAACAACGAGCTGCACTTAAAGCCGAGTTAGTACATCTACAAAAACTCAATCAATCTATTACCGAACAAGCTGAGCGTCTCTCTACGGCCTTACAAGGGCAAAAGAAAACCCAGGGTAACTGGGGTGAGTTAATGCTAGAAAACGTCTTAGACAGCGCTGGACTGCGCCTCAATGAGGATTATCGACGCGAAGCGAGCTTTGATACTCCAGAAGGTCGCTTCCGTCCCGACGTGGTGGTCTATTTGCCACAACAACGCCATATTATCGTCGATGCCAAAACATCTCTAAATGCTTACACCCGATACGTTAACGCCCATAACGATATCGAAGCTCACCAAGCCTTGGCTGAGCATGTGCAAGCGATGAACGAGCGTATCAACGAGCTTGCAAGTAAAGATTATCATCGTTTGGAGCAACTGAACTCCCCGGAAGTGGTGATTATGTTTGTGCCCATCGAAAGTGCCTATGTTGAAGCTCTGAAGTATCAGCCTGATTTGTATCAACGCGCCATTGAACGCAACATCTTGGTTGCGACACCGACAACCTTACTTACCAGCTTGAATATTGTTAAACAGCTTTGGCGTTTTGAAGATCAATCGAAGCATACGCAAGAACTGGCCAAACGTGCAGAGCGGTTTTACGCGAAACTCAACAGCTTTTTGGTATCAATGGACGGTGTAGGTAAACAGCTCGACAAAGCCAAAGAAACTTACGATAAAGCCTTTTCTCAACTTTATAGCGGCAAGGGGAATCTTATAAAACAAGCCAATGAATTCAAAGAGTTAGGCGTTGCTGTTCAAAAAGAGCTACCTGCTGAGCTACGTGAAAAGGCTGAGCTTGAGCTACAACAAGCTCAATAAAGACAGGAGTCAATGTGGCGCTTTTCTGATTTGTGTAATTCCTAAAGCGATAAAGGCTGCAGATACTGCAAACAAAGAGAGAATATTGCCAATGAATGCGGCGCCAGCAAAAGCGATTGCGCTGGCGATAAATAAGTATCCAGATATCTTCATCATAACACGTCCCTATATGGCTGAAGTAAGTGATAACGGTGATACACAGCGTTCGTAAACCCCCTTTACAATTCATGAAACTGTCATCTTAGAACCCTAAGCTATGCGCAAAAAATAATGACTTAGGTTTTTTATGACATCGCATCATTCTCAGGGCTTTATCGAACGCCTGCAGCAATTACAAAGCTTAGCGCAAAATAAGTATGGGATCGAAATAGCTTCGGAAAAATTTATCGCTGATGAGAGTTATCGGAAGCTGGTACTCAATGAATTAAGCCTATTGGGAGATAGTGAGTTAAGTGCCGTCATAGCCGCTATGCAAGATATGCAACAGCAGCAAGGGGCATCACCCAGCACTGGCGCAAGCGAACAAGTCAGCAAAGATAAAACCACCACGCCGCTGTCACTTATTTTTGCTGGGGTAGCTGTCGTTCTTGCGCTCGTCGCCACAGGGTATACCTTTTACGTCAACCAGCAGCCTGACATCGCCATGGCCTCGAAGCCAGCGGCACCAACACAAGTCAACACAGCTCAACAGCCTACCAACAATGGCAGGGTTCAAGAGAAAGAGCAACAGCCAGCGCAACTAGCATTTCGTATTCACGGTTCCAACACCATTGGTGAAAAGCTTGCTCCAGCCTTACTCGAGGGCTACCTAAAGGAGCTCGGGGCAAAGCAGTTTAATTGGCGTCAAGGCGAGGTAAGCATCGAAAGAGAACTGCACTATCAGCTCGATAGCAAGTCATATTACATCGAGTTGCATGCGCATGGCTCAAGCACTGGTTTCGCAGACATTGAAGCCGGCAAAGCAGATTTAGCAATGGCTTCACGCAAAGTTAAAAGCAAAGAAGTCGATAAGCTTAAAGCGCGTTTTGGTGATTTCAGCCAAATAGGCAATGAGCACATTATTGGCCTTGATGGATTAGCCGTTATCGTTAACCAAAATAACCCTGTCAGCCACCTATCAACGCAGCAATTAGCTGCGGTTTTCTCCGGTAAAATAAGCAACTGGCGTGAGCTTGGAGGACCTTCTGAGACCATTAATCTATATGCTCGAGACGCCAAGTCCGGCACCTGGGATACCTTTAAAAACTTAGTACTTAAAAAGCATCAGGCGCAGTTAAGTCCGCTTGCCCAGCGTTTTGAGTCAAGCTCAGTGTTATCTCAAAAGGTTTCACAAGATGAGTACGGCATCGGTTTTATAGGGCTGAACTACATTCTTCACAATAAGGCAATTGCGGTCTCTGAGGGAGCTCAAACAGCGCCCATCTACCCTACTCGCTTTACTATCGGTACTGAAGATTACGCGCTAGCACGTCGACTTTACGTGTATACACCGACCACGGCATCGATGTTTATCAAGAACTTTGCTCAGTATGCCATTTCTTATGCTGGGCAAGAGATAGTCTCCGATACGGGTCTTATTTCGCAGAATATTCATGTTGAGCAAGTGCAGCCAATGACTGAAGCGCCCACGGTATATAAGCAGTATGCTAAACAAGGTCAGCGATTATCACTGACGTTTCGTTTTGAGCATGGAAGCGGTCAGTTGGATAACAAAGGTAAGCGCGACCTCCAACGTTTGCTCGATTACCTTGAAAGTCATGCCCAAAAGCGCGTAATACTAATGGGGTTCTCTGATAACTCCGGGGATGCAGGGCGCAATAAAACATTATCTTTGCAGCGTGCTCGTTCTGTAGAGCAGGAGCTCACCGCTCGCGGTGTGGCGGTCTTTGACACCCAAGGGTTTGGTGAGGTTTTGCCTGTTGCCAACAACCAAAGCAAAGAAGGTCGTGAACGTAATCGTCGCGTTGAGGTGTGGGTGTTGTAATTATTCTGTCATCGATAGCTGCTACTTTAGTTGCTGATTCAGGAGGGGATATGTTTGCCATATTAACGGATCACTATAATCTTACCGGCGCCTTTGCCCGCTTAAGTATGGTTGAAGCCATGCGTGTACAACGCAATTTAGATCAGGTTTTTACCGACTTAAAGCTACCTTCCGATGCGCTTCTTAACCGTATGCGCGAAGAAGGGTTACTCAAAGACGCGATAGCGGGTGTTAAAAAACCGCATACCGATGCGAGTGAATCCGTGATTCAGAGTCACCTCGGACAACTCTTTTTAGACTATCACAAACTCAAAGCCACCTTAGCCAAGCTTAGCTTGGCTGAGCAGGTTGCTTGCAAAGAGACATTTACGATTGCTGCTAAAGCTTTAAATCTGCCCTCTGCAGATTTAGCTGCGATGATGGCACAAGAAGGTGTGTCGGTAGAAGCTATGGTGCCTAAAGACCCTCAACAAGAGCGTATTAACGCTGTCCGTGAGCGATTAAATCAAGCTGCGTCACAGCAACAGAGTGATGCTCAGCGCGTGCGTGATCGTTTGAACTCATTGGTTGAGGAGCAAAAAGACCCAAAGGATGAAGTCGTAGATGAAGGGGCTCAAGTCGTGCCACTGCGTCGCCAACAAGCATAAGAACAGGCAAGTTAACTCAGTTTTGCACCGCCTTTTAGGCGGTTTTTTTATACCTTGAGTTAGTAAAAAAGTGATTTGTCCCTGTCGTTTAGTTAGTAAAAATGTGGTCTGTGATAAAAATAAAGCTCAATACAGTTGGTAAAAAAGTGGTTTATACCGCTGTAAAGGCCCAGTAACCTCTTTAATAAAGCTCTCCTTGGGGAGATGAGCACCGCCTTGTTTGCACTAAGTAAAATGCTGATCCAAAAAAAGGGCCGATAACGGCCCTTTCACTGGCAACACACCTTTTGGTTTAGAACTGGTTCATGGTATTGGCTTCGCCGCCTGCTTTGAGTGCGTTTTCGCCGCAGAAGTATTCCTTGTGGGTATCACCAATATTTGAACCCGCTAGGTCTTGGTGCTTCACTGAGGCTTGCTCTCGACGGATCTCCTGACGTTGCACATCGCGCACGTAGGCAAGCATACCTAAGTCGCCAAAATACCCTTCAGCAAGAATATCGGTGCTGAGCGCTGCTGTGTGGTAGGTGGGTAAAGTGATCAAATGATGGAAAATACCCGCCTCACGTGCCCCGTCACGCTGGAAGTTTTGCACATGATGATCCGCTTCTTTGGCTAGTTCTGAGCCATCGAGGCTCGCATCCATAAGCACTTTAGGATCTTGGCTTGGGTCTGGATAAGCACTTAGATCGCGGCCATCTTGTTGCCATTGGCTATACACCTGCTCACGGAACTTCAACGTCCAGTTAAATGAAGGCGAATTGTTATACACCAATTTAGCGTTAGGAACCTGCTCGCGAACGCGGTTTACCAGCTCCGCAATTTGCTCTACATTCGGCTTCTCGGTTTCAATCCATAGCAAATCGGCACCATGTTGTAAGCTTGTGACACAGTCTAGTACTACGCGGTCTTTTTCCGTACCGGCGCGGAACTGATATAAGCCATTATCTAAGCGCACCGGTTTACATAGCTGACCGTTGAGCTTAATGGCTGTTTCACCTTCTAGCAGATCATCCCCCCCAGAAATAGGTTGGGTATCTAAGAAGCTCAAGTATTGGCTAGCAAGATCTCCGGCTTCCTTGCTTACTGGAATTTTCTGGGTCAAGCTCGCACCTAATGAGTCGGTGCGCGCAACGATGATGCCATCATCAACACCCAGCTCTAGAAAGGCATATCGAACCGCATTGATTTTGGCCAAGAAGTCCTCGTGGGGCACCGTTACCTTACCGGCCTGGTGACCGCACTGTTTAGCATCGGATACCTGATTTTCAATTTGAATTGCACAGGCACCGGCCTCTATCATTTTCTTCGCCAATAGATAGGTGGCTTCCTCGTTACCAAAGCCGGCATCAATATCGGCAATAATGGGCACCACATGGGTCTCAAAGTTGTCGATTTGTGCGGTGATAGCTGCAACATCGCCACCTTGGGCCTTGGCCTCGTCCAATGCCTTGTATAGATGATCAAGTTCACGGGCGTCGGCCTGTTTTAAGAAGGTATAGATCTCTTCAATAAGCATAGGCACCGCCGTTTTTTCGTGCATACTTTGATCCGGTAATGGACCAAACTCAGAGCGCAATGCTGCCACCATCCAGCCACTAAGATAGACATAGCTGCGCTTAGTGGTTTTTTGATGACGTTTAATGGCCATCATCATCTGTTGCGCGGTAAACCCATGCCAACAACCTAAGGATTGCGTGTACTGGCTTGAATCACCGTCGTAAGCGGCCATGTCCTCGCGCATCACCTTAGCGGTGTATTTGGCGATATCGAGACCGGTTTTGAAACGGTTTTGAAGCTGCATACGCGCTGCATATTCCGAATTAATCCCTTGCCACTGCGGTAGGTTGCTTTGACGAAGGCTGCTTAACGTGTCGATGTGTGCGTTGTAGTTTGTCATTATAGGTATCCTTTGAACGGGTAACTGTTTAATTGCCCCAAAGCCAATGTGAGAGTGCTCGGTGCGTTGTATTTTTACCCTAGGACGAATTGGGTTGATTTATTAAATTTATAGTTATTATTGTGGCTATATTTTTAATGAATGGGGTTTGGGTTCACATCAGCGCTTTTTCAGTTACAGTGAAATGACTAACTTCTTCGTTTAAAGGAAACGCACATGACCCAGCGCATCTCTCACAGCGGCTTGGCTATTGATGCTCAGCTTTATCAATTCATAACTGAGCAAGTCCTGCCGCACACTGAACTCGATACTGAACGCCTATTCGCGGGTTTGGCCGATATCATTCAGCGCCTTACTCCCATCAATAAGGCATTACTGGCGAAGCGGGATAGTTTGCAGAGGCACATTGACGGTTATTATCAGAAAAATACTAAAGATAACCATGATGAATATACCCAGTTTCTAAAAGATATCGGTTATTTGCTCGAGCAACCACAACAGGTTAGCGTAGAAACCGAGGGTGTAGACGATGAAATCGCGCGCATGGCTGGACCGCAGCTTGTGGTGCCAGTGAGTAATGCACGCTTTGCCCTAAACGCCGCCAACGCCCGCTGGGGCTCCTTGTATGATGCACTGTATGGCAGCGATGTGATCAGTGAGGAAGAAGGCGCAGAGCAAGGTAGCCAATACAACCCTGTGCGCGGTTTTAAGGTCATGGCCTATGCGCGACAATTCCTAGATAAAGCGTTACCGCTTAAAAGCGGCTCACACATTGAAAGTACCGAATATGCGATAAACAATGGCGAGCTTGTGGTTATTTTGGGTGACTCTCAGCAAGTAACCCTCGCTGAGCCCTCGCAGTTGATTGGCTATCAGGGTCAACCTGAGCGCCCGACTGCGTTGCTATTTTGTCATCATGGCCTGCACTTTATTATCGCCATCGACCCACACAACCGCATCGGCCGCGACGACAAAGCTGGCATTAAAGACATCGTACTCGAGTCTGCTCTAACCACCATCATGGACTGTGAAGACTCTGTCGCTGCCGTTGATGGCGAGGATAAAACACAAGTTTATCGTAACTGGTTTGGGCTGATGATGGGAAACTTGAGCTGCGAATTTTCCAAAGATGGGCAAACTCAGACACGGCGCCTTAATAAGGATCAACATTTTACTAAGTTAGATGGCTCGTCGCTGACCCTTCATGGCCGAAGCTTAATGTTTGTTCGCAATGTCGGTCACCTGATGACAACACCCGCCATACTAGACAGCGATGGTAACGAGGTATTTGAAGGCATATTGGATGCGGTCTTTACTAGTTTGTGCGCGCTTCCCGAATATCACAGCCGCTCCGAGTTAGCTAACTCGCGCACTCAGAGTATTTATATCGTTAAGCCTAAAATGCACGGCCCCGAGGAAGTGGCCTTCACCGCGCAGCTATTTAGTGAAGTGGAGGCTTTATTAGCCCTTCCTAGCAATACCTTGAAAATGGGGATTATGGATGAAGAGCGGCGTACTTCGGTGAATTTGAAAGCCTGTATTGCGCAAGCGAAACAGCGAGTGGTCTTTATTAATACCGGCTTTTTGGACAGAACCGGCGATGAGATTCATACCGCTATGGAGGCCGGTGCGGCATTGCCAAAATCGGCAATTAAAGCTCAGCCTTGGATAGATGCTTACGAGAAACGCAATGTTAGTATTGGCCTAGAATGTGGCTTAAGTGGTAAAGCACAAATAGGTAAAGGCATGTGGCCAATGCCAGATAAACTGGCGTTAATGATGGAGCAGAAAATCGGCCATGTGAAATCGGGTGCCAACACCGCCTGGGTGCCCTCCCCGACTGCCGCAACCTTACATGCCCTTCATTATCATGATGTTGATGTATTCGCGCAGCAAAAAACATTATCAGCACAAAGCCAGCAGTCCTTTAGAGACTTACTCACACCGCCGATTGATAATCAGCAACAACTCAGCAGCGAAGATATTCAGCTCGAACTCGATAATAATGTGCAAGGCATTTTGGGGTATGTTGTGCGTTGGGTAGAACAAGGCGTTGGTTGTTCAAAAGTGCCCGATATCAATAATGTCGGCTTAATGGAAGATCGCGCGACATTACGGATTTCTAGTCAACATATTGCCAATTGGCTACACCATGGAATTTGCACCGAAGAGCAAGTCCTGAAAACCATGAAGCGTATGGCTAAGGTGGTTGATGAGCAAAATGCGGGCGATAGCCAGTATAAAAATATGGCTGATAGTGAACAAAGTTTGCTTGATAGCTTAGCGTTTCAAGCTGCGACAGATTTGGTTTTCAAAGGTAGATCACAGCCCAATGGCTATACCGAGCCGCTTTTGCATCATTACCGCCGACTGTTCAAAGAACGCCAAGCGTCGATGTAAAGGGCCTTTACAGCAATAAAAAAGCCGGCATATTAGCCGGCTTTTTTATTAACGCTATTAGTTATTAACAATGGCGTTGTGATAGACATTTTGTACGTCATCACAATCTTCCAACATGTTCATAAACTTCTCAAAGTTGGCGATATCATCTTCGTCGGTGATTTCAATGTGTGTTTGTGGCACAAAGGTAATTTCGTCAACATCAAAGTTAATGTCTGCAAATGCTTCTGTAAGTGCTGTTTTCGCTTTGAAGTACTCGGTATGCGGGGCAAATACAGATACTTTGCCGTCTTCTACTTCGACATCTGTGACGTCAACATCAGCCATCATTAGCGCTTCCAACACTTCTTCGTCATCATCACCTTCGAAACCCAAAATGGCGAGGTGATCAAACATGTGCGCAACGCAACCTGGGTTGCCGATCTTGGAGTCGGTTTTGGTAAACGGTAAGCGTACGTCTTTAATGGTTCGATTAGGGTTATCAGTAAGGCAGTCTACAATAACCATGCAGTTACCTGGACCGTACCCTTCATAACGTGCCGCAGAGTAATCTTCACCCGCACCACCGGCTGCTTTTTCTATCGCCTTATCAATTACGTGAGCGGGTACTTGATCTTTTTTAGCTTTATCAATCAAACGGCGTAGAGAAAGGTTTGCATCTGGGTCAGCACCGCCATTTTTTGCAACGACGTAGATCTCTTTACCGTATTTTGAGTTTACTTTTGTTTTTGCCGCGGCTGTTTTCGCCATGGCGTTTTTACGAACTTCAAACGCTCTGCCCATTTTCAATCTCTCAAGTTTGAATTTATTTCCTCACTGGATTTTAACAACTCGCAGCACATTGGGCTAGTGCCATGTTTACATAAAAGTGCTGCTTTGTTGGGCAAACTTTTTAAATAAGGTTATTTAACATAACTTGGGAAGAGGGAAGGCAACTCACTGAAACAGCGAATGATATGATCAGCCTGATGTGCATAATCAGGAAGCGCTTGGGGCGCGTATAAGCAAGCGCGCATATTGGCGTTGCGCGCCGCTTCAATATCGTATTTATAATCACCTACGTACACGAGCTCGGTTGGTGCCATTTGCCATCGTTCGGCTATGTGAAGTAGTGCACTGGGGTCCGGTTTTGCGAGAGCATCATCACGGGTCAAAATCAGCTCAATTGGCAAAGGGTTGCGTTTTACTTTGATGGCCGTTGCTTGCTGACAGTTACGGGTGACGATGGCCATCGGAATGTTGGCCTGGTGTAGCCTTTGCACTGCTGCCTTAACCTCTGGTAATAATTGAGATTGCTGTGCATCGGCAAGTTCGTGGTCGAGTATCACTTGCTCTGCTCGTTGCCGCCCTTCGCTATCCAAGGTACTAACAAAGTCTAAAATATCGATATCAGCGTGGCAGTTGAGCTGTTCACGGATGCGAGCAAAATTCAGTATAGAACTGAATAGTGTGCCATCCATGTCAAAAATGACGCCATTAAGAGAGTGAGGCTTGCTGCTTGGCATTGTATTTCCTGTAAACTATATGGTTGCAATGATACGACCTTGCACCGCTATAAGCGCAACCATAGCAGGAAAAAACGCGCACATCGACATCTTCCCTGATGTGCACGCTGGTTGGGGGAAGCGCTTAGAAGGTAACGCTATGCCACTGGTTCTGGCGTTCAAAGTACAAAGTTCGCACTTTGCCTTTGCCCTCTATATTGACCATATTAATTTGCGCAGGCCACAGTTCATGGAGTGCCCCGTGTGTCATTTTCAGGCCCTTTAGCGGCTGCTTTGGCATCGCTGCCTCTTGGTACACCCAAAAAAACTTACCATCCACTTCAAAGCCAACATTGCTCAACTGCAAAGGCTGATCGTTGGGGTCGGTTATCGCCACTTGTTCGGCTACATAGTCGGCAAATTTTTGTTGGTCATCTGCATGCTTTAACATATCAGCTTGATTGCCAAATAGGTCTTCGACGGCATGCTCTGTGTCATGAAGATAAAAGCGATGCATCAGCTCAATATGTTCAGTGCGTTGATTGAATAGCACGGTGGTCACCGAGTTTTTTAATTGGTGAGCCAAGCTGGCGCTGCTAAATAGCAGCACCGATAAAAGCACGATAATACGCATTATGGCTGTTGTTCCTCTTCGTTAGCCTCTTTGAGCTCGGTTTTAATATCGTGCATGATGTCGCGACTGACCTTGGCCTTGCTCTTCTTACGCTTGTAGGTCTCGATACGCGATTCCATGATACGTCGTGGGTAATAGTTATTAGACACATCTACATCTGCGGTTTCCCAGCCCGGGTCGACGGCTATACTGGCAATTTCTTTACCCTTGTCGGTCACTATCAGCTTTTCCACCTGTTTGGCATTACGGCGCCAGATTTCGGCTGGAATGTAACGTTGCTCTGTGGTGCCATCGGTGTAGCTAAGCTCGAGTAAAATGGGCATAACCAGGCCGCCCACGTTGCTAAATTGCATCACGTAATAGTTGTTGTCCTCGGCTACTGCTCTGTCTAAGGTGCGACGTTCCCATGGCTCTAGCTTGCTGAGCATCTTTTGGTAGGCATTACGCTCTTTATTGGTCACGGTGAAGCGATCGTTGCTGTCATAAAAGTCGCGTACATCCGGGTTCTTATCTATCCACAAGTCACGGCCCTCACGCTTGTTGCGCTCAACAAACAATGATGTCGGCTTATTTTTCTCAATCTCACGCAGGCGGTTAAAGTCGATATCTGGATTCATGGTATCCAAACGCAGCTTGTATACCTTATCTAAAGCGATATCGACGTGATCGGTGCTATAGAACCAGCCCCGCCAAAACCAGTCTAGGTCGACACCTGAGGCTTCTTCCATGGTGCGGAAAAAGTCAGCGGGAGTGGGTCGTTTGTATTTCCAGCGGTTGGCATATTCTTTAAAGGCAAAGTCAAATAACTCGCGCCCCAAAATTACCTCGCGGAGAATATTTAGCGCCGCTGCTGGCTTAGTGTAGGCATTGGGCCCAAGGCGCAGCACACTGTCTGATTGTGTCATAATTGGCACTTGATGTTCAGATTTCATGTACTCGACAATATCGCGAGGCTCCACTCCCCAAGGAATATCTGGATCCCACTCGCGTCCAGCAACTCCATCAAGGAAACTGTTTAATCCCTCATCCATCCAAGTCCATTGACGCTCATCTGAGTTAACGATCATGGGGAAATAGATGTGCCCAACTTCGTGTATAACAACACCAATGAGAAAACGTTTCTCTGCTTGGGAGTAAGTGCGAGAGCCGTCATCGCGCAACTCCGTGCGTGGCCCGTTGAATGTGATCATCGGGTACTCCATGCCGCCCACAGGACCATTTACTGATTGGGCGACCGGATATGGATAATCAAATGAATAGCGAGAGTATACCTCCATGGTATGGATCACCGCTTCGGTGGAGTATTTTTTCCACAGGTCGCCGCCCTCTTTTGGATAAAACGACATCGCCATCACCAGCGGTTGTTCGTCGCCACCTTGATGATAGCCTTTCGCATCCCACATAAATTTTCGTGATGATGCCCACGCAAAGTCGCGTACATTATCGGCCTTAAAACGCCAAGTCTTGGTCTCTTGTGTGGCTGATTTTTCGTTCTCTAAGGCCTCTTCTTCGGTCACGATAAAGACCGGACGCTCAGCATTTTTTGCCTGTTCTAAGCGTTGGCGCTGGGTGCGGTTAAGTACCGAGCCTGGGTTATCCAGGGTACCAGTCGCGGAGACGATATGATCTGCCGGCACGGTGATTTCAACATCATAATCGCCAAATTCTAAGGTGAATTCGCCACGCCCTAAAAATGCTTTATTGGTCCATGCTTCATAATCGGTGTAAGCCGCCAAACGCGGAAACCACTGCGCTAACAAAAAGATGTCATTGCCGTCTTTTTCAAAGTGTTCATAGCCATTGCGAGCGCCCACGGCGTCTTCTTCAACAATATTAAACGCAAAGTCCATGCTCAATTCGGTACTTTGTCCAGGTCTCAGAGGCTGGTTTAAATCGACGCGCATAAGGGTGTCGACAACAGTGGCTTTGAGATCATCCCCGTCCTCATCTTTGATATTGCTGAGCACGAACCCCGGCTCATTGTCGGCGAGAAATTGCATGCGTCGCAGGGCCGATAAGCTCAGCTTACTGGGTTTACCTACAGGCTGAGCCTCAAGCCCAGACTTAAAGGTTTTACTGCGCTCAGCAATTGAGTCTGCCTTATATATATTTTGATCTAGCTGGAGCCACAAGTAACGCAGGGTGTGCGGAGAGTTATTGGTGTACTCGATACGCTGACTGGCACTCAAACGTCGTGCTTTTTCATCTAGAGTGACGTCTATATCGTAATCCACTTGCTGCTGCCAATAATTTTCCCCCGGGGCGCCAGCGGCACTTCGGTAGGTATTTGCAGTAGGCAGGGACTCGTCTAGTTGGCGAAACTTATCTTCGAAATTCCCCTTGGTTTGCATTACATTGGCCATCACCCCTTGGCTAATCAAAGTGAGCGCCCCAAGCAGAACTAAGGTTTTATTATTTTTATTCATCATAAACACAGTGTTTTTTGCTATTTGTGACACTGTTGCAAAAGTAGCCAAATGCTGCAACTGAGACGCGATGAAGTGCATACAAGCGCGACCAATCTAATGCTAAAAGTGGTATAAAAAATGCTGTAGTTATTACCTGTAAAGGGGGTTTCCAGTTTTTTTCGTGGGATTTTCCCATTAAAGGTTGCAATTGCATTTTAATTAATTTTAGAATCCCCCACTTTTTTAATTCGTGAACAATAAAAACAAGGATTATCAGCCTAACAAGTCGTGCTTTGACTGGGCTGAAACATAAAGTAAGCGATAGGAAGTTCACTCAATTCGCTCACATAGCAAGGTATAAAATTGGTGGTGCTATGGATTTTTATGTCCTCAAAAAGAAAGACGAGTTAATAGCCATTCCTGCAAATGAGCAGCATTGTAAACAATACTTAGACAATGGGTATTTTTACATTGATAAAGTGGCAGCATGTGATGAAAACACCGCAATTCGTCGTTTAAAAGCGAAATACCAGCGAAATATGCGTTTGCCTTTAACCGCATTAGCGATAGTAATACCGGTTATTATTGTCACTTGGTGGCAAGTAACACACTGACACCAGCACGCTTAAACGCGTGCTGTTCCATGCTATAGTGGGCGCAATAGCAAATAATTTAATGTACTGATGCGCTTACTCCACACCTCTGATTGGCACTTGGGTCAGCTTTTTTATGAGCACACTCGAGTGCAAGAACATCACGCCTTTCTAACCTGGCTTATTGGTGAATTAAATCGCCAAGCTGTTGACGTATTGTTGGTTAGCGGCGATATCTATCACACCGCTACTCCGCCAACACAAGCGGAGAATCAGCTTTATGAATTTGTTAAAGCGGCTAAGGCGGCCTGCCCTACCCTACATATAGTGATTATTGCCGGTAATCATGATAGTGCGAAACGCATTACCACAGCACAGCCATTACTGGCACAGTTTGACACTCATGTAGTCGGTCGCTTTGATTTTCAGCGCCCCGAGTTGAGTGTCATTAACATTACTCGTGGTGATCAGCACTGTGCGATTCTTGCCCTTCCCTATCTGCGTGCCAGTGATATCCCTGATGCACAAATGAGTTATGCTCAGGCGGTCAAAGAGGCCTACCAACTTATGCTTGAGCAATGTCAGCTTGAGGACGACTCCAATGTTATCGCCATGGGCCATCTACATGCTCGGGGTGCCACTGTCAGCGAAGACTCAGAGCGCGCTTTAGTCATTGGCGGTGAAGATGCCATCGGCGCTGATGTTTTTCCGCCCCAAGCCTGTTATGTTGCCCTCGGCCACTTGCATAAAGCGCAAAGTGTTAACGCTAAAGAATACATTCGTTACAGTGGCACGCCCTTCGCGATGTCGTTTTCTGAACGTCAATATCATCACCAAGTTTTGCTGTTAGAGGTACAGAATAATGCCTTGCAAAGTGTCAACCCCCTTTACATTCCTCGGCATCGGCAATTACACCTTGTTCCCGAGGCTACCCTACTGCCGCTAGCTCAAGTATGTGAGCAGATTCGGCAGTTACCCGGCCCTGATGATGAGCAAGGGTACATTCGCGTTCGCCTCTCGAGTAAAGAGCTTGCCACCGACTTTCGCGAGCAAATCGAGCATGCACTTCAAGGCAAAGAGTTACTTTTTTGTGGCGTGGAACGGGTGCGCTCGCAACGGGAGAGTAAAAACGATGAACTTGAACTACAAGACTTATCGCAAGTAGAGCGCCTAGACGCTGCGCACTTATTGAGTGAAGCCGTCAACGAGCATGATGAGCTTGAAGATCACGATATTACCAACGAGGTTAAAGACTTGTTTGCGCAGTTAGTTGAGGATGTTGAGCAGGAGGGGAATAATGAAGATTAATCGCCTGCAAATTCATAATTTAGCATCATTATTAGACGCAGACATCGATTTTAGCCGCCCTCCCCTGCGTGACGCTGGCTTGTTTGCCATAACTGGTGACACAGGGGCTGGAAAAAGCACTATATTGGATGCGCTGTGTTTAGGCTTATATGATAAAACCGCCCGGTTGAGCAATGAAAGCACACAAAAAGTAGACTTTAATGGCGACAATGTGCGCCTCAATGATCCGCGCCACCTATTGCGTCGTGGTACCGGTATAGGATGGGTCAAAGTTGATTTTGTGGCTATCGATGGCGCTCATTATCGCGCCCTCTGGCAAGTGACCCGAGCACGTAAAAAACCAAACGGTAAATTACAAGCACCCACTCATGCACTGTACCTTATGCCGCAAGAGCAGCTGGTGAGTGATGGTAAACTTGAGACAAAAAAAACCATTGAGCGGTTAGTTGGGCTTAATTTCGAGCAGTTCACGCGTGCGGTGATGCTAGCACAAAACGAGTTTTCTGCTTTTTTACGTGCGCAAGGCGATGAGCGTGCAGTATTGCTTGAGCGTTTAAGTGGTACACAAAAGTACTCTGTTGTAGGTCAACGCGTGTATTCTGGTTACAAAGCCAAGCTTAATGACGTCGAGGCATTTAAGGCTTCTATGGATGCGGTTGATATTCTCGATGAGCAACAATTACAGGAGCTTAACGAGCAGCAACATCAGTATATCGAGCAGCAGCAACAATGCCAAAAACGACGAGAACAGGTTGCTAAACACCTCCAATGGTTCGCAGCCGAGCAACAATTACAACATGAAATCGCTGACCTTCAACAGCGTATACAAACTACGAGTAACAGCCTAGAGCGATTAGAACCCAGGGTGAGAGAGGCTCAGCGAGTTAAGCAATGTTGGCAAATTGAAGATAACCTTACTTCCACAGCACGATTGCAACAGCGTTTGGCGCAACAGCAAACACGCCAAGAAGAGCTAACATGCAGTGATGCTAAAAGTGTATGGCAACACGGCGAACAGCAGCAGCAATTAGCACAACAACAGCTGCGTCATGCGCAACAGCAATATGCGCAGCGCAAAGAGAAACTCAATGCCGCCGTGGCACTGGATGTAAAAATTGCACAAAAGAAGGAGGTGCTCGCGGCAAAACGCTCTGAGTTCGAACAGACGAGCGCACAGCAGCTGCAATTGACGCAGCAAAGCCAAAACCTCGCTGCACAAGTGGATGAAAGTAATAGACGCCTTGATAAATACACGACGCAATTAGAATCACAACCTTGGCTCGCTGAGTTAGTAAAAAATTGGTCTCATTACCATCATCTTTGGCAGCGTATTAATAGTTATGATGCTACATATAAAGAAAAAAACGAGCAGTTACAGGCATCTAATAACGAGCTTTCGAAGCTTGACCAAAGCCTTGCCACACTCAATGAAGAAAACACCACATTCCAGCAGTCGATACAAGCACTCGAGCAGCAAATAGTAAGTTTACAGCCGCAGCCTGAAGCCTTGTCTGCAACTGAGCTTCAGCGTCAGCTAGGCACATGGCAACAGGCCTTGGAGCGTTTTCAACAATGGCATAGTAGTAACCATCAGCTTGTAACTGTGCGTCATCAACAGCAATCTCTTCATGCAGAGCTTAAACAAAAGCAACAACAGCTGCATGAGGCTTCGCAACATCACTCAGTTTTAGAGCAGCAATTGTCGCATGCACGCCAGGCCTATGAGCAGGTTAAACTGCGTGCAAGCGAGCAGATCACGCATTTACGTACTCAGCTTAAAAGTGGTGAGCCTTGTATGGTGTGTGGTTCTGAACATCATCCTTTTGCTGAAAATGATGACAATAATCATGTTTTTGCTGCGTTATTAGCGGACTTTGAACAGGCTTACGCAACGGCTCAAAAGAATCTGGATCAGCATTATACTAAGCGGCATGCTTTGCAAACCGAGGTCCAGTTAGCACAGCAACAAATTGATAATGTCAGCGCTACTGAGCAACAGCTGAAGTCGCAGCTACAACAATTAGCGCAGCAGCTAGAGCCCTTTATTCAAGGTAAACCCCTTGATGAGCTTAGCGATCAGGATTTTACTAAGCCCATTGCGGATATCCAACAGCAATATCAGCAGTTGGAACAGGTAGAGCAACAGTTAGTAAAATTACGATCTGAGTTAAAGGTTCTGCAACAAAATAGCGGCGAATTGCAGGGGCAATTACAACGCAATGAACAGCGACGTCAGCAACTGCAGCTACAAACGCAGCGTCTTGCTTACGAACTTGAAACTGAGCAGCAGCAATGCCAACAGAGCATCGCAGAGCTGCGAGAGCACTTCAGTGAAGCGCCTTGGTGGCAAGATAGTCTGCATCAGCTTGCGCGACTTTGGCAGCAATTGGTTGAGCAAAAACAGCAATTTGAGCAGCTGCAAAATGAGTACGCCCGGGCCCAACAACAGACTACGCAGCTTAATCAGCAGCGAGATCAGATTTTTACTAAGCTAGAGTCACTGCAATCTCAGCAGCAAAAGCTGGGCGAGCAACTGCAAATGCAAGAGCAAGAGATCACTCATTTACTAACTGAGCGCAGTACTCTTATAGCTCATGGGCAAGATCCCAAAGCGCAACTAGAGGAGCTGGAAGAGTCTATCGAAAAGGCTCAGCAGACACTAGACACGCAACAAGCAGCGTGTCAGCAGCAGCAGCGCCGGTATGAGCAAGAGCAAAGTGAATACCAGCACTTAGTAAAAAATTGTTCCCAGTTACAACAAGACATTGAAGAGTTAAAAAAAGCCTTTGATGTCTGGTACCAGGACTACAGAGCCTTTGATGAGGCCCTAACAATTGAGCAGATCAAAAATTTACTAACTCAAGACAAACAACAAGTACAAGCGGTACTCACTGAGCACGCGACATTAGAGCAAACGAAAGTGCGTTTTCAGGCTCAGCTAGAACACAGTGAGAGTCGCTTACAACAGTTAGTAAAAAGCCGTCCGGACAAAAATTTAACAGAGCTTGAAGCGCAAAAGCGGCAATTGGATGAGCAGTTCGATGACAGTCAGCAAGCCTTAACCTTACTCGGTGCACGACTAGAAAATCATCGGCAAAACGTCGAACGCTTAGCCGAGCAAGGAGAGCAGTTGAAAGATCTACAACAGCAACTTGCTACTTGGACTACCTTAAACAGCGCACTAGGTGATGCCCAAGGGAAGCGATTGCGAAACTTAGTGCAAAGCCAAACTTTGGCTATATTGCTTGGCTACGCCAACCAACATTTACACGCCTTATCGAAGCGCTACCGTCTCACTCGTATTACGGGCACGCTCGATATAGCTATCATCGATCACGATATGGCTGATGAGCAACGCAGCGTGAATACCCTCTCCGGTGGTGAATCTTTTTTAGTGTCATTAGCTCTCGCCCTAGGGTTGGCGTCGCTATCGTCCAATAAGGTCAAAATTGAGTCCTTGTTTATTGATGAGGGGTTTGGCACATTGGACAGTGAAACATTGAGCATTGCTATGGATGCACTTGATAACCTGCAAGCGCAGGGCCGCAAAGTCGGGGTGATATCGCACATACCGCAACTTACTGAACGTGTTGCAACGCAGGTAAAGGTACGCAAACATCCCGGCGGTTACTCTGTGGTGGAGTGTGAATAATCATTCTTAGTTCATGTGCTTGCGCTATGCTAATGAACACAGTCATCGCTGTAGTCGATATTAAATCAAGGAGGTATTATGCCTAGTTTTCAAGGTGAAGAAGCGACTAATTACGACGAGCGTATTAGCCGTCTAGTGCCAGGTTATGAGTTGTTGCATCAGCTCACACAAGCACAATGCCAAGCTCAGTTAAGCTCGTCGGCGTCCATTTTAGTCGTGGGTGCGGGCACAGGCAAAGAAGTGGTGGCGCTTGCCAAAGCAAACCCCAATATGCACTTTGTGGCTCAGGATATTTCCGCTGATATGCTGGCAATAGCTGAGCAGCGCTTTGATGAAGCGGGAATAAGCGCGCGGGTAACATGCCATTGTGGTGATGTTGGCCAATTACAGCAACAATTTGACGGTGCATTATGCCTATTGGTTTTACATTTCTTGGCAGACAATGGTGATAAAGCAGCGTTATTAAAGTCGATACGCCAGCAATTAGCCCCCCAAGCATGGTTGTGGCTCGCTGATTTAATGAAGCCTGAAACTCAGTTTGAACGTGATGCGCAGTTCATTGTTTGCCAACAATTAGGGTTAAGTGATGCGGGTGTCGAACGTATGCGCCACAATCTAGAGCATGAGTTCTACCCACTGGATCGTATGCGTTTGGCTGAACTACTTGAACAGTGTGGTTATGGTATCGCCCGCTGCTACTTCAAAGCGCTAGGCTTTACTGGTTATGCAATACGTTGTCAGTCGTAGTGTGGTGTAACTTTTTAAGGCGCTCAAGCTGTTTTTTCAGCGTGTTTAAACAAAACGGCTTAATGATGAAACCATCAACCTTAGCGCTAATCATATCAGTCACTACCTCTTTCTTATCTTCGCAGGTCACTACGATGACTGGAATATAACCCCAGTCATCGTGTTTGCGAATAGTAAGAAATAAGTCTTTGCCATTGACCTTTGGCATGTTGAGGTCGGTCAGTACTAAATCAAACCGGGTTTTTTCCAATAACGACAGTGCCTGCTCACCATCGGTGGCCTCTACGATATCGTCGTAGTCCAGTTTACGCAGCATATTAATAAGTACATGGCGCATTAACGGCATATCATCAACGACTAATATCTTCACTTGGTATCTCGCCTACATGGTAACTTCTTACAGTGTAGTCAATTTTTATACTTTCGTGGTGTCGCCTAAGGACCATCCTATAAGTTGATATGGGTGTGGATGAGCTCACAAAGAATATCGATTTTGGCGTTATTGAGTTGTCGGTAATCAAAATAGGGGCACACGATAATACGTTGTGCGGGCGATATAGCGAACTCATCGTTAAGCCAGATCAGATTTATACCAAGTTGTTCATTTGCTGCGAGCTCTTTAGCATGAGTTTTTCCGGCAATAACATGTAGCGCTGCGTCAGGGTCGGTTACGTCAGGCTCGCTAAAGAGCAACGCCGTTTGTGAGTGGTTTTGCAGTAGTGTTTGATCTCTAAATTGTTGCCATGTGTCTACACTTTTTAAGGCCAAACAACTAGGAGCCAGTTGATATAGCCACTTTGCATAGACATTAAATACTTTTCGCCAACCGTTCCCTGCCTCTGCGTTTATTTGTGCTATCTGCCCTGCTTGCAATGGCAAGGTATCGCTTAAAGTTTGAAACTGAATCAGGTTTGGGCGGTTTTTTACATACACTCTGATTGCCGCATCGCTTTGCCCTAGGCCTATCGCTTTTATTGTCACCTAATACTACCTATCGCTTGAAGCACTTAGTAAAAAACTGATCTTAAGCAAGATAGTAAATTATTGCTATGATTTTTAAGCGGTTATAAGCTTTATCTCGTACAGAGGTCATTACTGTATTGTTCGGTTATACCCGATTAAAGACTATATTTACTTGGAGCTCATGCTATGCGCGCACAGATCATAATTTTACTAACGGTTGTATTAACTGCTTGTACTTCTGTACCTGACAAAGTGTCCCCAGTTAGCCCTTTTAATCTAGAGCGTTACATGGGCACATGGTATGAAATAGCCCGAATGCCCCACCCCTTTGAAGAAGGCTTAAGTCGCGTCACTGCGACGTACAGCCAGAATGATGATGGCAGCGTCAAGGTCATTAATCGCGGCTTTAACGCAGAAGAGCAACAATGGTCTCAAGCTGAAGGTAAAGCCAAGTTTGTTGGCGATACGAATACTGGTCATCTTAAAGTCTCTTTCTTCGGCCCCTTTTATTCCTCATATGTTGTGTTTGGATTAGACCAAAAAAACTATCAATATGCTTATGTGAGTGGTTATAACACCGACTATGCATGGTTACTCGCGCGTGAAAAAGAAGTTGATGAGCAGCGTTTAGAAGACTTTAAAGAGCAACTTAGATCAGCTGGGTTTGCGGTAGAGAAGTTGATTGAGGTGCAGCAGTAATATACCTGCGATAAGTTCGCTGCTAACTGATAATTCAGGTATAAAATGTAAAGGGGGTTTACAGATCAGTATTTTACCTACTTATTAGTAAAATACTGATCTAGAAACTTAGTAAAAATTCGGTTTATTGACTGGCAATCAGAATAGTTGTAAGCACTGCTAGTAGTGAAGCCGTGCAGCAAAAGGTCAGTGCTTTGAGCCATTTCGGGCTGAAGCTAAGACACAGTGTGATGGCCAATACACTGACCGCCATAAACCCGCAGAACAGTAGTACCCCATAACTACCCAGCGCGGCAATCGCTATGGTCATGCTTAGTAAAATACTGATCCAAGCACAGATCAAAATTTTACTAACTAACCGAGCATTGGGGCGCACACCATATATATCTCGGTAATGGGTTGCTTTGGCATGCGCAAAGCAACTAAAAGCGATGATACACAGTATAAAGCAAAGCAGTTCTATCATACGCTTAACTCCTCTAACGAGCCCAACCAAGTGCGCTGCTTGCGGTTACCACGATAGGCCGCGTAGGCGAAGCAGGTTGCTGCAAATAAACAAACTAAATCGAAGCCCAACAAAGTCCATTGCTGGCTACCAATAAAGTGCAGCAAACTGCCCTGCGTGGTCATGCTGTTAATGGCAACAAGACCGATACAGGCGCCAGCAATGATGGCATTTAATAATCGCCAACTATAAGGCTTGAATACCGCCCATGCTTGCACCGCTGCCCAGGTTAGAAAGAAAGCGAGTATTTCTTTGTCGGCGCGCTCACTCACATTCATTGGCAATAACCGATTGGCATAAAAAAATGCCAAGGTTGCTAAAGGCAAGCCCATAAACGTACCCTGGTTAAGGCTATCAACTGTACGTAGACCTATCGCGGGGCGCTGCTTTTTATTGCGTTGGTGTAAGCGTTTTGCCCACATGATTGCGCCGCTCGCTATCATGATACACCCTGCTAAACCGCATAATACGTAAAGCCAGCGCAACACGGGCTGTGCCATGCGCGCCGCATGCAAGGCTATCATGCCATCGTAGAGGGCTTCACTAACGCTTCTATCTACTTCATTAATGTCTATCACCTCGCCCGTCGTGGCGTTAAACGTGATGCTTGGCGGCCTGTCGACAATGGCCTTGCCGCTATCAATAATAAAGCGTACCGATGCACTGCGGTCGTTAGGGTGGTCAATACGTACTTGCCTTATATCTGCATCCGGCCACTTAGTATAAAGTTGATCCAGCAGTGTATTAACACCCACCATGGCTGTGGGCTCGTTGGCAGGCTCGGTGCGCTGAAAGTTAAATACATCGGCATAGAAGCCGCGTAAACCATCGTCGTAGGCGGTCATCGTCGGGTAGGGGAAGAGCATAAAAATAAGGGTAATAAGCCCTGTATAGGTGATCATGATATGAAAAGGCAGCGCTAGCACAGACGATAAGTTATGGCTATCAAGCCAGCTGCGTACGCCTTTATTGGTGCGCAAGCTAAATAAATCCTTAAAGATCCGTTTATGAATGACCACCCCAGTTATTAGCGCAATAAGCATAAACAAGCTGGCAAAACAGACCAGCCAACGTGCTGTTCTGACGTCGAGGTAATGCAAATCAAAGTGCAGGCGATAAAAGAAATGCCCACCTTTGGATTCTCTGACTGTATCGACCCCCTCTAGCGTTTTAGGATTGACATAATAGTCTTGCCAAGGCGCACGTTTACCGGGCTCACGTGGCTCTTGGTAAGAGTAGGTAAGCCAGTCTTTACGCTCATCAGCCAAGGAAATATTCCAGCGCTCGGACTTAGGTGCCTGTTGCTGTAAGTATGCAAATCCTTGGGTTATCTGAGCTTGCTGCGCGGCAACACGCTGCTGGGGCTGTTCAAAATGATGTATCTCAGGTTTAGCCCAAAAGTTGAGTTCCCAACGGAAAAACGCAAGCGTGCCAGCAATAAATATGAGAAAGAGTAACCAACAGACCAATAAACCCACCCAGGTGTGTAGCCATGTCATTGAACGAAAGAAGGTGTCCTTCATAGCCATTCCTCCATGAATGCCAGCAGAGCGGTGAGCGCTGCACTAGTTAGTAAAATAGTGATCCATACCTTAGCGACAGAGCGCACACTAAAGGCATAGATGAAGATACAGGCATATATCAATATCGATAAGCTTACAGCCAGTAATACCGCGTCACTAGGTTGTAATGGCAGGGCGACCCCTAAAACAGCTGTGCTTAAGGCAGTTAATAAGTAGCCTCCAACAATGGCGGCAATAAAGCGATAAACCACAAGGGCGCGATAATGAGAGCTGGCGATACGTAACTTGATAAGCCAGGGTGATAACTGAAAATCCATAGTCTGCAGGCTGTTGTACCAAAAACGAGCCATTATATAGATTATAAAACTAAAAGATAGTGATTCGTATTTGCTTAAATGAATTGAAAATGAACCGTTAGTTAATTGTTGGCTCACGGTTAACACGATGTTTTTTATTAAAACCCTTATAATTCATAATATTACACGTCATTTCAATGGCCTTTTTTGCGTTCCTATTTATGCTTTTTTGCTATAAGATCGCTCACTCTTTTTTACTAGTTTTGTGTTGTTCTAGGAAGTGCTGTTGTTGTGGATGTGTTGTATTGGTTCGCGAGTTACCTCTTTGTACTCAAATATGTGGTATATGCGTTAAGCGTTTTACTGCTTATTTTTGGTTTAGACGATCTGTTTATTGATCTCGTGTACTGGGGTCGGAAATGCTACCGGCGATTGGTCATCTATCGCAAACACCCCAAGCTGCACTATTCAAAGTTGAAAGAGAAAGCTGAGCAACCGCTCGCAATTATGGTACCTGCATGGCAAGAACACGGAGTTGTAGGACCGATGGCGGAACTGGCGGCATCGACATTAGATTACGAGAACTATCATATATTTGTCGGTACTTACCCTAACGACGACAAGACTCAAGCTGATGTTGACGCCGTATGCGCGCGATTTCCTAATGTCCACAAAGTGGTGTGCGCGCGCCCTGGGCCAACGAGTAAGGCGGATTGCCTCAATAATATCATCGCCTCTATATTTACCTTCGAATCGCAAGCAAAATTTGCCTTCCAAGGGTTTATTCTTCATGACGCAGAAGATGTACTCAGTGCCATGGAAATGCGTTTATTCAACTACCTCGTTGAGCGTAAAGATCTCATTCAACTGCCAGTATTTCCATTCGAGCGACAGTGGTATGAGTTTACCAGTGGCAGCTACCTAGATGAATTTGCAGAAATTCATGGCAAAGACGTGCCCGTGCGAGAAGCCTTGGTTGGGCAAGTCCCAAGTGCCGGCGTTGGCACTTGTTTTAGTCGCCGGGCAATTCAATTGCTTATCGAGCAAGGCGATGGTATCGCCTTCGATGTGCAAAGTTTAACTGAAGATTACGACATTGGCTTTCGCCTCAAGCAACACGGTATGTCAGAAGTCTTCATTCATTTTCCTGTGCTGACCGACACGCACAAGCAGCAGATCAATAAGGGGAGCCTGAAATCTGCAAGTTATAGCAGCGTAGTTTGTGTACGGGAGTACTTCCCGAATACGTTCACCACAGCCGTGCGGCAAAAATCGCGATGGATCATTGGTATCGTATTTCAGGGTATGAAATCCCATGCATGGACGCGAGATTGGAAATTAAATTACTTTCTTTGGCGGGACCGTCGCGGCGGTCTCACTAACTTCATTGGCTTTGTCGCGCTGCTGGTGTTATTTCAGCTCGCCTGTATTTGGGGCTACCAACAACTCTCCGGCAGTGCTTATAACTTTCTCTCAATTTATGGTGATGAGCCCTGGCTAAGTGCGGTGTTGTGGGCTAATGCCGTGCTGCTAGCTAATCGCATGCTACAACGCTTTGTATTTGTTACGCGCTATTACGGGTGTATTCAAGGGGTCCTTTCGATCCCACGTATGGTGTGGGGCAATATTATTAACTTCTTTGCCAATATTCGTGCTGTCAGACAAATTCTCGAAATGGGTGATGTTAAACGCGTAGCTTGGGACAAAACCAGTCATGACTTTCCATCATTAGGGGAAACACGGGCAAGCTATCGACCTCTGGGTGAAATACTGCTCTCAGCAGGGGCGATTAACAAAGAGCAACTGCACAATGCGCTCACGCAAGGGCAGGGCAGAGTAAAACTTGGGCGTTATTTAATGCAGCAAGGCGTGCTCAGCGGTGAGCAATTAGCGCAAGCGATAGCCGAGCAGGCGGGCGTTGAATATCGCTCTTGCCCACCCCTGTCTACGCCAGAGCAAAGTGAGCTCGGTATTCATAAAGCGGTCGCTGTGCGCTACGCCATTATTGGATTGTTCTTGGACAAAGGTGTACTACATATCGCGAGTGAACAGCACTTGTCGCCGGTGGCCTTAGGGGCTATAAGCCGGAAAGTCGGTTATAAAGTTAGGTATTATATTGCCCAGCCGGGACAGGTCACTGTGGCGCTCAAAATGCATTTTAGTGATGACTCGGCCTACAGCTATGCGAATCTTCAGCGTCGTGCTCGTCGTGTGGATTGGCCGCATTTTGTAAATGCCCATTACAGTGAGTTTGAAGCAATTAGCGAAGTGGCTATGCTCAGCCCTTCCGTTGCTAACCAAGTGATGATCGGCCAAGAGAATAGCGACTCAGGGGTAGGTGATTATCTTATTGCCAAAGGTGTCATTGATGAGCAAACCCTTGAACTTGCGCAGCGCATTATGCGCAGACCTTTGGTAAGTGATAAGCCAGCGAGTTCATCAGAGGTGTCGTTATGAAACTTCTGTGGCTTTTTCTATTGACCTCAATGACAGCGTTATCAGCACCTAGTTTTGAGGCCGGTAAAGGATACCCTGAGCATACTCAGTTCTTACTTTATCCTTATGTCGATATGGCGTATCGCTATATTGATGAGGGTCGTTATGAGCTCGCTAATGAAGAGTTGAATAAGGCATTAGCTGTAACGCCGAATAACCCCTATGTAGTGGAGCGATTGCTATTTGTTGCGGCCCAGCAGCAACATTGGCCACAGTTATCTAGTCTTATAGACCAGTACCAACAAGTGCTTATGCGGCAGCGGAAATGGCGCGAAGTATTGTTACACTTTCAACAACTTGGGCTTAAGCATCAAGCTGAGTTGTTTATTGTGTACACTGATAAGCTTTTGGCAGATGAGCGCTTTAGTATCATCCAGCGCACCGAACTAGCTGCGTTAAGTGCACAAATGATAAGCGAACGAGCTCGCGCGCAGTTCATCCATCGAGTGATCACTCGTTACGGGCTCGAAGAAGTTCGCCCAGCCTATTGTTTTGCACTGCTAAACGAACAAAAGTATGACGCAGTTGCCAGTTGTATTAATGATATAACTCACCCAGAGCAGCAAACCAGTGTGCGTAAACACTTGATACAAGCACTTTTAGGAGCGCAACATTTCAAGGTGGCTAGTGAGCAGTTTAGCCTCTATCAGCAACACGTTGCATTGAGTGAGCAGGAGCGTCGCCAATGGTTGCAAGCGGCGATATACAACAAAGATTGGTCACTTGCTTTGACGCTTAATGCCGCGCTACCAAGGGCTATCTCGCGCCTATTGCAAAGAGCTGATATTGCCATGCAAGCTCAGCAACCTGAGGTTTTATCGCGAACCATGGCGGTATTAAGTGAAGCCGAGTTAAATATAGAACAAGAGCAGCAGTTACTTGTGCTCATGGCTTATGCCTCGACTTACTCTCAGCAATGGCGTCAACGCCTGTATGATTACTCATTGCAACACGCCGAAAATGATGAGTTTTGGCGCTCAAGAGCGGTACAAGTGGCGCAAGCAATGGAAGATCACAGTCAGTGGCTGGCAATATTTGAGGCGCAGCAGAGTCTGAGTGAGGCGCAGCAGCGGCAACTTGCCATAGGTTATGAAAAGGTCGGTAATGAAGATAAAGCCTATCAGCAGTGGCTGTTATTAGCGCGCCTTTATCCTCAGCGCTTGAGCTATGCGAAGCAGGCATCGCATATGGCGATACAGCGTCAGCAGTATGAGCTAGTTACACATATATTGGCGCCCTTTTGGCCTTTTTCACAACAACAAGATCAAGATGCTGAGCTGACCTATCGTTACTTACAAAGCCTTAAGAAAACTCAGTCGGATACGCTCAGTGATGCGCTTGCTTTAGTGCAATCAAGACAAGCATCACCAGCTCAGCGACAGACGTTAATGAGCTTCGCCTCAGCTATTGGTGAGTGTCAGTTAGCTGCACAATGGTTGGTTGAGCCTGCGAAAGAGCAAGCTTTACAGCAATTAGGATATTGCTTTATTGAGCGCGATAAAGAGCGAGCGTATGCGTTGTTCCAAGCGGCCTTAGCAACAAACCCAAGCAGCACTGAAAGCCGGGTTCAACTTGCTCACTTGAGTGAAGTGCTTGGCTTGCATTTGCGGGCGTATGAGTACTGGCTAGAGCTTGACTCGCAGCTGACAGAGCAGCCGCACTTTTTTAATGCTATTGCTAGTGCGTTGAAAGTCAACGAATACACGCAAGCGATGACATGGTTGCATCGCTTAGTGCGTTTGCATGAGCCTAAAACAATCAGTTTTTATCAATTACAACTGCTGCTTGCCCGGTATGCTAACGATCTACATACACAAGAGAAGAGCTTAGTGTGGCTGCTTGAAAACCACCCCGATGTTTCCGAGCAAATAGCTCTGGCTCGCCTTTACTGGCGCCAAGGTAAAACGCAGCAAACGTTCACACTGCTCAGCGATATCGAACGCCAACCTACCGAGACGTTGGCGCTACACACGCAAGCAGAGCTTGCGTACTTGTATATTGACGTAGGTCGCGCTGCAAAAGCGGCTCCGCTAATGCAGCATTACCTGGCCAATCAACCCGACCTTTATCCTATGCACCAGCAGCTTGCCTATAGTTATGTTGTGACTAATGAGTTAGATAATGCCCTGCATCATGCCACTATCGCGGCGACTAACATGGACACCATGGAGCTTGCACAGGAACCTAAACAACAACTCAAGCGCTTACGGCGAGATTTATTGGCGCAATCACGTTGGTTGCTGCAAGCACAATTTGGTGAGCAGTTGAGGCCCATCGATATAGGCGCTACCTCACAAAGCTTGAGATACGGTGGGTTTATAGAGCTGCGTTACAGCAAATATTTACAGCACCACTGGCGTGCGCAGGATACTCATCAGTGGTACGCACGGGCTTTTGTACAAAAAGATAGCCAACAACATGACAGCACACTCGCTTTAGGATACAGCTGGCAGCCATTGGCTTCGCTCGACCTCCAGTTTGCTATCGAACCGCAGTGGCAGCTGCGCAACAACGATGTCGATATCTTGCTTAAGGCCGCTACGGACTTATTCAGTCTAGGTGGCAATACGCGGGATTGGCAAACTGATGTACAAGGGTGGCTGCAACAAAGTTTGTATTTGGAAGCCGCACATTGGCTTAAGTCTGGACGTGATGCGCAGTTCGCACAATACCAAGGTGGTTATCACTTTAAATTGCATACTCAAAATCAGCAAGCGCTGACTTGGCAACCTTATGTGAACGGTCAATGGACGCGTTCGAGTGAGCGTCAAGATACCCGCGTAGGTGCAGGTGTTGGGGTGCATTGGTGGTCAGGTGGTGATGATATAACCGCATATCGCCGCCAGGCCTCGCTAAAACTATTAGTACAGCATGTTCTCAACGGTGAACGAGAGGGCGACAATGTGGCAAGTTTGAATCTGGAGTGGTCATGGTAGGGCGATATACAGCAATGATAGCGTTGCTGCTATGCAGCATAGCTGTGCAAGCGAATGTGGTTATTTATCAGCCATTAAATAGCGACAGCGAGCTAACAAAGGGCCAATGGCAAGAAATAATGCTGCAGTTACGAGAGCGTCAAATTGATACCATTGCCCTGCAATGGAGCCAGCATGAGCATAGCCAGTTCATTGATGAAGAGGGCCGCTCTCGACTACAGCAACTTTTTCATCAAGCCAATGCTCAAGGATTAAAAATAGTCGTTGGGCTGTATCATGAAAATAGCTACTACCAACGCATTCAACAGCAACCTCGAGCACTACACTTTTATCTGCGCGGCTTGTATAACCGTCATCTCGACGTTGCCCGACGCTGGCAAGCATTTACTAAACTGCCAGCATTTGCTGGTTGGTATATCAGTGATGAAATCGATGACCTTAACTGGCAAAGCCATGCAAAACAGCAATTGTTAATCGATTACCTCAGCGCCTTGAATGATCAATTAGCTACTCTTGCTCCTGCTAAGCCAGTGTATATCTCAAGCTTCTATGCGGGGCATAGTTCACCGCGACAATACGCTTATTTACTTGAGCGGTTAGCGCAGCACACCGACCTGGAAATACTGTGGCAAGATGGGGTGGGTACTCAAGTTCTATCAAGCGATCAGCGTCAGGGAGTGCAAAAATATGTTTGCCAAAACGGGAGTCATATTCACGTTATTGCAGAAATATTCAATGAATCTGTGGAGCACAGGCTAAGCGATGAGTGCCGACCAAGCTGGTTTTTTTCACTGCGCTACATGCTACCTAACTACTTTGCTAGTGAATGACTCGGTAAAGTGTAAAGGGGGTTGCCACAATATGTGGCTAGCCCTTAGGCTAAGCAAAAACAATATACCTAAGTGAAGATGCAACTAGCAGATAAGATTCGTGCTTGCACTTTATGTGCCGAGCATTTGCCTTTGGCGCCTAAGCCTATTATTCAACTTGATAGTGAGGCACCTATTCTAATTGCTGGTCAAGCACCCGGAGTGCGAGCTCACCAGGCTGGCAAACCGTTTGCCGACGCCAGTGGCGATCGCCTCAGGCAATGGTTAGGAGTCGATGAGCAGCAATTTTATAACCCGCGCTTATTCGCTATCGCGCCGATGGGGTTTTGCTATCCTGGCACCGCTCAGCACGGAGATTTAGCCCCGCGAGAGGAGTGCGCTGTAACATGGCGAGAGCAGGTGTTAGCTGCCTTACCTAAGCGGCAGTTGACTCTTGTCCTTGGTCAGTATGCAATGGCTTATCATCTACCCAAACGTTATAAAACGCTCACCGCTGCGGTGCAAGACTGGCACAGTTACTGGCCACACACCTTAGTATTACCTCACCCAAGCCCTCGTAATAACCGCTGGTTCAAGCGTAACCCGTGGTTCGAACAAGAAATACTGCCGCATCTGCAACAGCGAGTGGCCGATTTACTCTAAGCCCGCTTGCTGTAAATAGGCTTGTAAACCCGATAGCAGCTGCTGATGCTGCTCACGGCTGAGCCCAGATAACAGTGTTTGCTGGGTTTCTACATGAGCCTGGATCACTTCTTTACTAAGTGCTAAACCTTGCTCTGTAAGCTGAACCCAACATATTCGCTTATCCTGTTGATCTTGCGATCTAGTGATCAGCTGCTGTTTTTTCAGCTGGTTTAGGCGGCTGGTCATACTGCCTGAGGTCACTAGCATTTGTGCTAACAGTTGATTGGGCGTGAGCCGATAAGGCGGGCCTGAGCGTCTTAACGTCGCAAGCACATCAAAGCCTGCTTCGGAAAGCCCGTAGCGGCGAAATGTTTTGCTCATTGCTAAGGTCATATGCTTGTGGGCGATTTGCAAACGACCAATTAATGCCATGGTAGAAGTATCTAATTTTGGCATCTCCCGAGCCCACAGCGCTTGTATATTATCTAAATTTTGCATCTTTAGTGAACCAAAACGGCATTTCATACATATTATCTTTAATTCAAGATATATCTGTAACAAGGGGAAAGCAAATTATGAGGTCAGGTTATTTATGGGCGGCGTTGCTGTTCGCGCCATTGCTGCATGCCGGTGATAAAGTATCGGCACAGCAGTTTGTGGATTTGCAACAAGGGGATTCAGTTCATCCGGGCTTTCGCCGAGCCCATGCTAAAGGGATCTGTGTGCAAGGTGAATTCCGTAATAATGGCGCGCTTGCGCAATATTCTTCGGCCCAGATATTTGCCACTTCGGTGACACCATTTGTGGGTCGCTTTTCGCTTGCTGGCAATAACCCGACCGCACCGGATTTAAAGGCGCCAGTGCGAAGTTTGGCACTGAGCTTCGCGACCAGCGCTAGCGAGCAGTGGCGCATTGCCATGAATACTCCGCCGGTGATGGCGGTGAGCAATCCCCAGGATTTTTATCAGCAGCTTGTGGCTATTAAATCGGGCCCCAAGGCTATTCAAGCCTTTTTCGCCGAGCACCCTGAAAGTGCTGATTTCTTGGCGTGGAAAGATAGCTACCAACCCAGTGGTAGCTTCGCAGCCGAGACCTATCACAGCATCAATGCGTTTTATTTAGTCGATGACAACGAGCAGCGCCAGCCTGTGCGTTGGCATATGCAGCCGACGGTGTCAGCCACCGATGATGGGCTGAGTGGGCCTAACGCGTTACATAAAGAGCTTAAGGCGCGGTTGGCAAAACAACCGGTGGTATTTGACTGGTTATTTACCTTGGCTAGCGCCCAAGACGACGAGCGTAATCCGGCAGTTCAGTGGCCAGCAGAGCGTCCGCGTATTAACGCTGGGAAAATAGTGATCACTCAGTGGCAAGCGCAGCAGGACGGGGCGTGTCACAGCATCAACTTTGACCCTTTGGTGTTGCCATCGGGTATCTCGCCCACCGCAGATGCCATTCTTCGGGCGCGCTCGGCCGCTTATGCGGAGTCGTACCGCCGCCGGGCTGTGGAGCAATTGCGCGGTCAAGCAAAGGAGCTAAGCAATGACTAACCGGGCACGATTTACTCTTTCTATGCGTTTATTGCATTGGGCGATGGCGTTATTAATCGTTGCCATGTTAGCAGCGGGTTTAGTCATGGTGGGCTCGCTTGAGCCATGGCAGTATGAGCTGCTGTGGCTGCATAAAAGTTTTGGTATAGCGGCTGCGCTACTGGTGTTGGTGCGCTTGTTAGTCCGCTGGCGCAGCATAGTACCGGCTTTACCCAGTGATTTACCTTATTGGCAACGCCGCGCGGCTAAGGCGTCTCATTGGCTGTTGTATACGCTAATGGTGTTAATGCCACTATCAGGGCTATTGATGCAATATTTTGCAGCGCGTCCTGTGAGTGTATTCGATGTAGTGCGCTTGCCGGCGGCGTTAACGGTGGATATTGAACTGTTTTCCTTGTTTCGAGAGTTGCATGGCTGGGCCGCAGGGGGGTTTATAGGACTGGTGATAATGCATATCGCAGCGGCGCTATACCACCATTACTACCGCCGAGATGACGTGCTGCGTAGTATGTGGAAGTGAGTATTACTAGCCCCGAGCGAGCAGTCTCGGGTCAAAGCGAAAGGGCAGGGCCTCAATATTGGGCTCTGCTTTAACAAAAGCAGGGTGGCTTGGGTTAAGTAAATAATTATACTCTCGAGGGACTATGGTCGAGGGCACGCTCAATGCCAAGCTGGCTTGCGTTTGCAACCACTGATCGCCAATCAAAGCCGTTTCTTCCGGGGCCGGACTTTCTTGCCAGTTTTCAGGCCAATCTTGCTCGTCAAGGGTGAGCACATCACGGCGTGCAAAGTTAATTTTAAATAGTCTGTAGTCGCTGAGAATGGCACTGTGATTAAGGTGTACCAGAATCTCTAGAATCGCCAGTGACTCGCTGGCGGCGAGGTAAACACAGCGTTGTCCGGGACTATTCCAGCGCCCGCCAAATAACCGCGCCCCTTCGCCATCAAAGGCCTTGTCCGCCCACTTTTTCTTAACAATACGGTAGCCACTTATCACGCAAATACACCGTGTTCCATGCGCCCAATAAGGTTAATCACCGCTTCTGACTCGGCCATGGTTGCCAGCATATCCAACGGCCGTTTTTGCCCTAGGCCACGATTCGCTGTAGTTAACCACGTGCGGGTGGCATCACCATCGCCTTCGAACAGATCGAGCGCCGCTTTATACACTTCGGCAAAGCGATACAAGCGGTCGCTTTCTTGCTTATTAAAAAGCCCCGACTTGGCTCTGCGCCTTAGGGTTGCGGGGGCAATAACGGCTGATTGGGCAATGGTGCTTTTATCCACCCCCGATAGTTTGGCTAAGCGGTCATAGATATCAAATGACAATCCTTGTTCTAACGCTTGATATAAACGCTCGCCACGCGCTGGCATGCCAAGCTGCTGCCAAAATCCATCCGGGTGCTTTTGTGGCTTAAAGGATGCAATTGCACTCATGATTTTCTCCACCAAATGATTACTACAAAGTATATCACTTGATATTAAAAGTGATAGTGTTAATTAAGCTATTGGCCTCTATCGAGCAGGATCAGGGCACTCTGCAGTGCGTGCTCAGCGGCTGCTTGTGGCTGTCCGAGCGTCGCTTTTACAATCGCCCCCTCCATCAGCATAGCAATGGCTGGTGCGAGAGGTTGTTCGGCTGCGCTCAACATCGCAGCAATCGCCGTTTCAACTTCCTTTTTGTGTGCTCGGCAAGCACTGAGAATATCGCTATGGCTGGCGTCAAACTCGCCGTGGGTGTTGATGAAAAAACACCCACGAAACGGGCCTAGGGCCTGTTCTTGCCCCAAAAACCAACACCCCAAAGCGGTAAATAGCGCACTCACTCCCTGCTGCCCTTGTTTGTCTTGCACCTGATGACGTAACCAAGCCATAAAGCTGCGATGACGCTGCGCTAAGGTCGCTAAAATGAGCGCCTCTTTACTGGCAAAGTGATGGTACAAGGTTTTCTTTGCCACCCCGGACTCGCTGAGTATGTGATTGATCCCCACGGCATGAATACCGTGGTGGTAAAACAGCCTCAGTGCGGTGTCGATTAAATGTTGTTTTTTATCTTGCATAAGTCACCTCAGAAACAGCTTGACATAAGTAGACCGACTTGTCTATTTTGTTAAAGGAGACAGATTGGTCTACTTTAACAAGAAGGAAGTAATGATGAATAATCCGATAGCCCAGGTTCTTGCTGGCATTGGTGCTGCGCTGGCCATTGGCTTGCTCGCCTATTTAGATAGTATGGGAGGTGAGTGGATGTGGTTGATGGCCCCTTTTGGAGCCACCACAGTGCTGGTTTTTGGTGTCCCTGCAAGTGCGCTGGCACAACCGAAAAATGTTATTTTTGGGCACCTGATCACTGCGGCGATAGGTATAGCGTTTAGCCAGTATGTGGGTGTGTCACCTATCACTTTAGCCTTAGCGACGGGGTTTGCGGTGAGTGCGATGCTTTTCACAAAGACCACTCACCCGCCGGCGGGGGCCAACCCGGTGTTAATTATGCTCACGCCACAGGGGTGGGAATACTTAATTTCGCCAGTGCTCATTGGCGTTGTGATCATCGTACTATTAGCGCAATTACAGGGCTGGGCGGTCAAAATGTACAGTTATCGCCGGGCGATGAAGAGGGCGTAACCCCTCTTGCTGTTATTGTTATTTACCTCGGCTCAGGTACTTCTCGTTAACCACCAGTGCGGCCATGATGATAGCGCCGCCAATACTTAAACGCAGCACATCGGCATCGCGGTTCCAAATGAGCACGTTAACGAGGATCCCCGCAGGAATAAGGAGGTTATTCATCACCGCCAAGGTGCCAACATTGACCTGGGTTGCGCCTTTATTCCACGCGAAATAGCCCAGCCCGGAAGCAATAAGCCCTAAATAAATCAATACGCCCCATTGTGTGGGTGTACTTGGGAGATTAGCGGTATTGGCAAAAAGAGCGAAACAGCTTAACGCGACCACCAATGCACCCATAAAAAAGCAAGCGAATACATGATGTTGAGAAAGGTGCTGATGCTTGAGCATCAGTCGTTTATATAACACTTGGCCGCTGGCAAAGCATAGGTTTGCAGCTTGGACGATAGCAAAGCCAATCATAAAGCCTTGGTTGATACCGTCGTAACGAATGGCTACCGCGCCAATAATGGCCAATAACGCAGCGCAGAAAAAGCCAAGATTAAAGTGGCGATTTAGTGCGTCATTGAGCAGGGTAACATACAGGGGAGTCATCACCGTAAATAGCAGCACCTCGGGGACGCTGAGGTATAAAAAAGAGTGATAGTAAAAGCCATACATCAGCCCCAGTTGAACGCCACCAATGGCCATCAGGCGCCAGGTTAACGACAGGCTTAACTGGCTAATCTTCAAAAACGGTAGTAGCACTAGGGTCGCCAGCGCGATACGGGTTAACACCGAGAACCAGGGGTCTACTTGCCCGGCTAAATAGACGCCAATGAGGCTAAATGAAAATGCCCAAAGTAGGGTGGTTGCGAGCAAATAACTCATACACATCAATACAACTTAGAAACGAATTCCCCCATTATGACGCCTGCATAGGTATGAGCCAACTATCAATACCTTCGCCGCTATTGAGTTGTGCGTGTAAGCGCCTACCGCAATAAATAGAAATGATTTTTATTTGTGATAACCTCTAGCGCTCAAGAAAAGGTCGCTATATTTGCCTTTTCGTCATTATTAGCAAAGCTTTTAGCTGAGCGTTACGTAAAGCCAGTAAAAGTGTGAGTAAAAGGAATGAAGATGATCAGAGCATGGTGCATCTGTTTGCTACTAATAAGCGGCTGCCTATCTGCGCAAACGGCAGTGAACGTGGTTGTTAAAGAGGTCAATACGCAATCTATCGAGCGTACCCTGGCGTTGACAGGGACCTTGCGTGCGGCGCGTCATGCGCAACTGTCGAGCCTAAGTGACGGGGTGGTTACGCAAATCCATGCCCAGGCTGGTGATGAGATTGCAAAAGGCGCACGTCTGTTATCTTTGGATGCGGCATTGGTGCAGGCGCAGTTACAGGCATTAACGGGCGCCAAGCAACGCGCTCGTATTGCTGTTGATGACGCCCAGCGCCGCTTTAACGAGGCCCAATCGTTATCGCAACAAGCTTTGATGGCGGCTACGGAGCTGGCCGATAGGCAAGCCGCATTGCAAAGCGCCAAGGCTTCGTTGACAGAAGCACAGGCCAACGAACGCTACCACAAAGAATTGCTGGCGCGTCAGCAACTGCACGCCCCCTTTTCCGGTGTGGTAGCTGAGCGTTTTGTTGATGTTGGGGAGTGGGTGACCCGTGGTCAAGCGGTGTTTGAGCTCGTTAGTAGCGAACAACTATGGCTGGATTTGCATATGCCTCAGGAGCATTTTGGCGCTATCGATCTTGCTAAGCAAGTTCGCTTTGAAGTGCCAGGGAAAGCGTCAAGGGGGTTTACAGCTAAGGTTATTGCCAAAGTACCAGTGATAGACAGCGCCAGTCGCAGCTTTTTATTGCGCTTAGCCGTACCACCCCAAGCAGGGCTGCAAGTGGGGTTATCGGCAAGCGCAGAGATTGTGCTAAACAAAACCGATGAGCAAAGTGTTGTCGTGCCTACTGATGCCTTACTGCGCCATCCAGATGGCGGCTACAGTGTGTTTGTTATCAGCGCCGATAAAGCACAGCGGCGTTTTGTGCGCATTGGCGAGCGGATTAACGGCCATATTGAAGTGCTTAGTGGCCTTGAACCAGGCATGAAAGTAGTTACCCAAGGCAATGAATTATTACGCCAAGGGCAAGCGGTTACGGTTGTTCAAGCGAGGGAGCAATAATGTTAGCGGCGTCAGTAAAGCATGCGACTTTGGTCGCCGTTGCCGTGCTCATCTGCGTGATTTTGGGCGTGGTCGCGGCTTTTAAAATACCCGTGCAGATGATCCCTGATCTTGAAGTGCGCACCATTACTGTGGTTACCAACTGGCCTGGAGCAACGCCACAAGATGTAGAAAAAGAAATTCTTATTGAGCAAGAACGCTATTTACGATCATTGGCAAACTTAAAAAGAATGTCCAGCTATGCCAATACCGGTGAGGCAGAAATTGAACTAGAATTCCCCTTTGGTGTGGACGTCAACGAGGCGCTGATCAACGTCAGTAACGCGCTATCTCAGGTGCCTAATTATCCAGAGAACGTTGACCAACCGGTGCTGTACAGTAGTTCGTTTTCAGCTAATGCGTTTATGTTTTTTACCCTCAAACCACAGCCTGGCAACCCGCTCAATATAGATGTTGATATGTTGCGTGATTATGCCGAAGACTTTGTGCGCCCAGAAATGGAGCGAGTCAGTGGTGTTTCCCAGGTAAATGTGCGTGGTGGGGCCTTGTATCAAGTACAAATACTCATCGACCAACAGCAGCTTGCGAGTCGTAACATCAGCCTGGTGGCGGTGCGTGATGCTATTCGCAGCCGCAATCGCGACGCCTCGGCGGGCGATATCGACGGTGGTAAGCGACGTTATTTGCTACGCATGGTTGGACGCTTTGAATCGGCCCAGGCGTTAGCGGAGCTGGTGATAGCTCAACGTGATAACACCACGATTCGTCTTAAAGATGTGGCCACTATTAAGCTCGACCATTATGAGCTACGTGATATTGATTACAACGATGGCGAGCGCGCCCTGATGCTTTCGGTACGTCGTGAAAGTGGCTCCAATGTCATGGCCATTAAAGAGCAAATGATGCAGGTCGTTGAGCGCATCAACCAAGATATGTTGGCCAACAATGGTTTGCAATTAACCTTGCTCAGTGATGATGTGCGCTATGTTAAAGGCTCAGTAGAAAATGTATGGACGAACTTGGCGCTCGGAGCATTGCTGGCAACATTGGTGATGTTTTGGTTCTTGAAAAGCCCACGCTCGACGTTAATTGGTGTGCTAGGCATCCCGATATGTACCATCGCCGCATTCTTAGGATTGCTGTTATTTGAGCGCACCATCAACGTTATTTCTCTTGCCGGGGTGGCATTTGCCATAGGTATGACCGTGGATAATACCATTGTTGTGCTGGAGAATATTGAACAAGCTCGTCGGCGTGGCCTCGATAAGATCAACGCGGCAATAGCCGGAGTGCAAGAAGTGTGGCCGGCGGTGGTGGCTTCAACCTTGACTACGGTGTTAGTGTTTGCGCCGATTCTATTTATCCGCCAAGAAGCAGGACAGTTGTATTCTGACGTGGCCATCGCAATTTCTGCAGCGATTATAGCGTCAATGCTTGTGGCGCTGATGGTTGTTCCCGCTGCATGTGCAAGGTTTACGCAGCACAATGCGCAACGCGGTGAGAACCTGGCCAAACCCATGACACTGCCACGGGCCATAGTGACTATGCTCGCGCGTCCTACTCAGCGCCGACTGTGTATCGTCATAGGCGTATTCGCGCTGCTTGGCGGAGCTTGGCTGCTAATGCCCAAAGCGGAGTATTTACCCGAAGGAGAAGAGCCCAAGGCTTTTTCCATGATGATTGCACCGCCGGGTTACAACCTCAGTCATATGCAGAAAATTAGCGATGAGCTGCTGCCCTACTTTAACCGCCATCTTAATGACGATGGTACTGCTTACAACGCCGGGGAAACGGCTATGCCGCCGCTAAAGTATTACTCCATGTCGGTGGGGGTAGGCAGTATTTGGTTTTTAAGTGAACCTAAAGACCCGCAACATATTGAGGCCATGATGGCGGCCATCACCGATAAATTCAAAAGCTACCCAGGAATGCGCGCTTTTTCCTCCCGGGGCTCAATCATATCCAGCAATGATGGTGGCACCCGCGCTGTGGCCATTGATATTAGCGGCCCCGAGCAAACGGCGTTGTATCGCGCAGCCGATGCCGTGTATCGCCTTGCCAGTGAGGTGTTTGACAACCCCCAAGTTGACTCCGAGCCGTCATCGTTGACCTTGGACCAACCGCTTATTGAAATCAAACCACGCTGGCAGCGCCTCGCTGAGGTGGGTGTAAGCGCTGAGGAACTCGGTTATACCGTGGCCGCACTGAGTGACGGTGCCTATGTTGATGAATTGATCCTTGATGACGATAAGGTCGATGTGTTTCTTTTCTCCGAGGCTGGCAATCGCCAAAGTTTGGCGCAATTAGCCCAATCACCGGTAGTGACACCACAAGGGATACTGCCATTGAATGCCTTGGCGGATTTAGAGGAAAAAGCGGACAGTGACAGTTTACGCCGTGTTGATGGTCGGCGCACGGTCACCGTGTATATTATACCGCCTCGCGATGTGGCTTTGGAAACAGCACAGCAACGAGTGCGCGAACAACTGTTAGTGCAGTTAAAGCAGCAAGGCGACTTATTACCGGGAGTGAATGTGAGTATCGGTGGCGCAGCCGATCAGCTCGACAAGACCCGAGCTGCACTAAGCAGTAACTTTATCGTCGCGCTGGCGCTGTGTTACTTGTTGTTGGTCGCTATTTTTAAACACTGGGGTTATCCACTGTTTATTATGGCCACCGTCCCTTTAGGTATGGCCGGTGGGCTGTTGGGCTTGGTGATGATCAACGGTCTCGGAGGGCTATTGGCGGGCTTTCATCAGCCTTTCGATATGATCACTATGCTGGGCTTTTTAATTCTCCTTGGCACGGTGGTGAATAACCCTATTCTCATTGTTGACCAAAGCCGACGCAACATAGAGTCTGGCGCCCAGTCCGTGCTTGAAGCGGTTACTAAGGCGCTGCAAACGCGCTTAAAACCTATTGTTATGTCGACCATGACGACTTTGTGTGGCTTAGCTCCGCTGGTGTTTATTCCCGGCGAGGGGTCGGAGTTGTATCGTGGTGTGGGGATGATCGTGCTGTGCGGGATTGCGGTATCAACATTGGTCAGCTTAACCGTGTTGCCAGCGCTGTTGGTAAGTCTGCTGAGACATAAGCAACGCTAAAGCAAAGCCCACCGCAGGGTGGGCTTTTTATGCCTTAATAGTGGCCTATTATTGCCCTAGGACCGAAAATAGTTTTTTCAGCTGCGGCATGTATTCTTCTACCAAAGCAATATTAGTGTCGCTGACATCCTCACTCGCTTGATTTGCACTGCCCATGGCACCGAGCAAAGAGTTGGTCTTGTTGCTACTACCAGAGAGGCTTTGTAGGCCGCCCATAACCTCATCAACACGGGCCTTATCTTCGGCAGATAAATCGCCTTTAACATTGGCTAAATACGCTGCAGTCACTTCGCTGCCGACACTGATCAGTTGCTCAGGGGTAAAGCCATAGCGGCTGATCACATCGGCAAACTGTTGGTAGCTGTCGGTATTTTTCAACATCGCAATGGCGCTATCACTCATTGACTTGTTGTTTTGCTCGCTACCTTGGGCGCCGAGTAGGGCGGCACCATCAAACTGCTGCCCTTGCTTATCTGCCCAATTGGTCACAGCGGGTGCTGCCTTAATAAAGTTTTCGACGTCTTTTTCCGTGAGCTCTAGCGCCAGAGCCTGAGCGCTGGTAAAGGCTGTGGTAGCGGCCAATGTAAGCGCCATCAATAAATTCTTCATTGTTCTCTCCATGCAGGTATTGTGTAGGTGGTGTCGTTATTGTCTAAATTCACTGAGTTGGGCCTTGGCGCGCTCAGTGATAAACTCAATGTCATCAATGATAGTTCAAAGTCGTTAAGGCAAGATGAATAGATGTTGCAGATATCTAATACGGTGACCATAGACGAATGGGAAGTGGAGCTGTCTGCCATCCGCTCGCAAGGAGCCGGTGGTCAGAACGTCAACAAGGTGGCAACGGCGATCCATTTGCGCTTTGATATTAACCGCTCGAAATTACCCGACTTTTATAAACAGCGGCTACTGGCCTATCGCGATAGCCGTATCACTAAAGATGGGGTAGTGGTGATCAAGGCACAAAGTCATCGCACTCAAGAGCTCAATCGGGAAGAAGCACTGAAACGTTTAAAAGAGCTTATTTTGGCTGCCACTAAGGTTGAGAAAAAGCGCCGCCCAACCAAACCTACACGCAGCGCTCAGCGTAAACGTGTCGACAAAAAAGTGCAGCGTGGGCGTACTAAGCAATTGCGCAAAATACCCAAACTTTAAAGGCGAGAAAATGCCTTAATTAGGGTAGCTAATTGGCATCGCACCAAGTAATGTGGTGAAAGTAATTGCAGCCACCTTACAATGAGCCACGGAGGCACAATGGATTTGCTCAGCACACTCAACCTAGCATACCCAATTATTCAGGCGCCTATGGCGGGAGTACAAGACGAAAAGCTCGCCATAGCCGTTGCTCATGGCGGTGGTTTAGGCTCCATTCCTTGTGCCATGCTCAGTGCAGAGCAAATCATGGCGCAAGTCAGTGAATTTCGCCAACACACTCAGCGTGCTCCTGTGAATCTTAACTTTTTCTGCCATTCTATGCCGAGTTTAAATCAGGCTGAGCAAAGCCGATGGCAGCAATTGTTAGCACCTTATTATCAGGCACTTGAATGTCACCCAAACGATGACCTAGGGGTGCTCAGGCAACCGTTTTCTGCGCAGCATGTTACTTTGCTGGAGCAGCTTCGCCCGGAAGTCGTAAGCTTTCATTTTGGCTTGCCTGAGGCAGAGCAGTTACAACGTGTAAAAGCAACCGGTGCTGTGGTGTTATCCTCAGCGAACACGTTAGCCGAGGCGCGCTGGCTCGCCCAGCATGGGTGTGATGTGATTATTGCTCAAGGTATTGAAGCAGGAGGCCATCGTGCGATGTTCTCATCAACGCTTGCTGAGCAGGGGACAACGGCGCAATTGTGTCAGCAAATCCTGGCTGCCAAAGACATTAACGTGCCAGTGATAGCTGCGGGCGGCATTACACAGGCTGAGCACGTGGCACATTATATGCGTTTGGGAGTCATTGCTGTACAGGTAGGCACCAGTTACCTGTTGTGTGATGAGGCCACTACCAGTGCTGTGCATCGTCAAGCGCTGCGCGCAGAGCACCGGCAAACGGCAATAACCAATTTATACTCTGGCCGCCCTGCGCGAGGGATCACCACCTCTTTTATGCAAGAGCAAGGCTTTATAAGCGACCAAGTCCCTGCTTTCCCCTACGCCAGTGCTAAGCTTGCACCGTTACGTGCTAAGGCGCAAACCTTGGGTAAAGATGATTTTACGCCGCTATGGAGCGGCACCGATCGCAGTGGCTGCCACGCCATAAGCGCAACCGAACTGACTCGGGATTTAGCCGCACAACTCAAATAGCCGCGTCAATGAGCGGCTAATTATCATTAGGTAATAATCTGCGCATCAGGGATGGTGCGCTTGATGTAGGTTTTTAAGTCGTCCACGTAGTGGCTATCAAATACAAGGCTGACTTGGCCCCCGCCGTTGTAAGGCAATTGGAATAGGCCTTTGTCATCACACGTGTCGATAACGACTTTACGGATCTCATGCACCGGAAACAAGGCTTCGCCAACACTGAGTAGCTCTTCTTCGACCTTGATGTGCTCGAAAGGATTAACGAGCTGTTCGCCCATACCATAACGATAGCGATGCCACAGCAGGGGAACATTAATTAAACCCGCAGCTCCCCATAGGCGGTAATCATCGCGAACAAAGCCAGCGACCAATAGGGTGATGGCTAACAAGGCGAGCACCCACATCCACCATCCTGTTTTTCCTAATTTGCTAAATGCGCTATGCATGGCCCATCCTTCTGCTTATTAGAGATATTCATGGTAACGGGATTGGCGAGTAAGGAAAAGCCCTGTGCTGCTACGAAGAATAAGCCGATGTATCACTTAATTTGCGAGAGCGGCAGCAACCGCAAACCAAGACCCACTGATAGATATCCCAGAAAGATACATGGCCCGGGTCAGCTTCGCCTGTTTGTGCAGCACAGGGGGAAGTTCACTGTTCAAGGGAACAACATCAATGTTATGTTATAACAACTTGGTTTTCAACCCCAATTCGGGTAAAGCCTCAGAATTGTTAGGTAAAGGTATGATGGCGCGTGGCCGCAAAGCGATTCAAAATATGGTGGATAACATACACCAGACATAAACTGGCGGTGATCGCCACACACACAGAGCTGAAGCGGTACAATGCGCTATATACTAAGTCTTGGTTTGGCGCGAGTGATTGTCCGAATAAAATGCCAAAGGTGGTGATAACGCCAAATCCAACCCCCGGCATACCGCCTCCTAATACATGGTAGCGACTAAAGACAAAGGTGAGGATCCACAACACCAATATTGGAAACACCAGAATCTGGCTGTAGGTAAACAAGAGTAATTGCGCTGCCAACGCCAAGTTGCAACCGATTAACGTGCCGATAGCGCGTTGCCAACCCGCCATTGATGCCGCTTTCCAACACAGTGGAAACAGAATCAAAATAGAGGCGGCTTGGGCCGATACCGAATCTTGTAAATCCAGTATCTGAAAGACCATAAAAGAGAGGGTGGCGACGGTGGCACATAACAGCACCTCATGGCGGACACTGGCTGCATCTTTAGCGGCGCGCGAGATGGGCGTGCGCGCGCTCACATCAGGAAATAACCAATGCATAATATAGGCGCTGACTAGGCTCACAGTTACTGCCAAAAAGTTACTAAAGATCAATGGGTATAAGCCCAAGCCGGTGGCGCTGTAACTGGCGAAATGTAGTTGAATGGATAGCCCAACCACACTCATGGCGCCGAATAGGAAGTGGGCACCGCGACTCATTTGATAAAATAACAATGCAAACATGGCAAAAGCCAGTATCGACATCAAGATCGGATGAAAACCAAATAAACCTTGCAGCACCAATACCGCAAAGCCACAAAATAATGCACTGGCGATAAACTGGCGGACAATATGCGCATTTATGATTGGTACTAAACCCAGCAACAGCATAGGGTAGACCGTAAAGAAAATACCATTGGGCCAATTAAACAGCTTACTCAAGCTAAACCCGAGCGTTGCGCCGGTGGCGATGCGGAGCATTTGGCGAATGTCGTTGGCGGTTAGGCTCATGGCGCAGCTCCTTGGTTAATAGATATAGTGCATTAGGCTCACGGCCTGAATTTGTGCGTTGGCTAGCAGTTGCTCCACTGGGTCATCGGGCACGATTTGCACTGTGGCTCTCGCGCCACTGGCAAGATGCGATGAGGTAAGCTCATCATCGAGTTGCAAATGCACGCGTTGACGTTGGGCATCACGGACCCAGCGGTTAGAGGTTTCGACCTCAGCCAGGATCCCATTGGCGCTGAGCTGCCCGGCGCTTGAGCCTGCGGCAAGCTCGCTGACATGGGCTGCAAACACTTGCCCGGGTAGAGCATCGAAGCTGACTAAGGCGCGGTTGCCGACACGCACGTGATACAGCGATTTTTCACGAAAATCAGCGGCCAAGTCTAGTTGCTCGGTCACCAGCCCCGTCATCGCCATTCCTGCTTTGGCATAGGTACCTGTGGTCACTTGTAGATTGCTAATAATGCCATCATGAGGCGCCACCACTTCGGTATAACTGAGATTCAGCTGTGCCTGCTGCAGCTGATTACGGGCCTGTTGCCAAGCGATATTGTCCTCACCGTGCGCGCCGCGCTTTATTATCAGTGCTTGCAGCTTGGCTTTTACGGCACTGACCTGTGCCTGGGCACTGGCCAGAGCAGCACTGATCTCATCACTGCGCTGCTGCGAAATAGCCTGTTTACCAAGTAGGGTACGGCTGCGTTGATGTAGGCTTTGCTGCTCATGTAACTTGGCTTGAGCCGCCGATAAGTCGGCGCGCAAAGCCTTGATGTCAGCATCGAGTTGTTGGTTTTGCTGTTGCACTTGTGCCAAGGCCAGTTCAGCTCGTTTTACGGCAAGTTGGTATGGGCGAGGGTCGATACGCATGAGTACCTCGCCTTGGCGCACATGTTGATTATTGCGAACCGCCACAGCAACAATTTTGCCATTGACCTGCGGGGTGATTTGCGTCACTGGGTGGTAAACGCGCGCCTGTGGTGTCATTGGCATGTATAAATCAGCAACAATAAAATAGCCAAAGCACAGGATAAACAGCATGATGGCGATTTTAACGTAGCGTGCGAACTGCTGATCGGGAGTCGGTTGCTGGCTCACTCTTGGTCCTCCATAAATTGATTGGCATTGTCTTCTAAGGCCACCAGGCCAAGTGCCATCATATTAAGCTGCTCATCGCTCAACCCTCGATATAAGTGAGTCTTGACCTCGCTGATCCGCGCTTTGAGCGCCGATAATTGCTGCTCACCTTGCGCTGTGAAATATAGGCGCCGACAGCGCTTATCGTGCTCATCGACACGGCGCTCAATCACCTGTGCGTGCTCCAGTTGTTTCAGGGTGCGGGTGAGGCTTGGCATTTCTATATCTAAGCTTGTGGCCAGTTGGTGCTGTGTACAGCCTTCGCCAAGATGGTACATATGCATCATTGCCGTCCAACCCGGTTGTGTGAACCCTAGTGGCTCAACGGCGACTGACACCGCTTGACGGCAGATACGGTGAACGCGGCCAAGCTTGCCACATAAGCTTAAGTCGAGGGTTTCATGAAAAGGAATATCAGCCATGGTGCAGCGCTCTCATTTAGTTAGCAGGCTAAGTATATTACAATAGTTAGCACGCTAAGTAAATATTCGTGGTTATTCGCCAAGGCTATGTCGGCGGACTCAAACTGGGTGTGAGCCCTTAGAAGGATGATGTAGTTAGCAATAAAAAGGCAATTTGTTGACTGTTAAGCAGCGTGCATTTATGGGAGTTTGATGGAGGTTGCGCTGCTATCACCAATGTCGCGATAGTGTGAGTAAGAGGAGATTATCAAAGCGCTCCGAGTGCCCCCTGTTGGGCTTATATTTCAATTTAAAAAAGGGGCCACAGCTTTACTGTAAACCCCTTTGACACTTTATTGATGTGCCAGTTACAGCGGCAATACCTCGAACACGGCCACATAACTGCCACGGCGAGTTTGCGCCGGAGCTTTGGCTTGCTGGTCTTCATACTCGGCTTCAAACCAGTACATTCCTGGCTGCGTAAATTGCAGCTCAATTTGACCATTATCATCGGCGGTTAACTGTGTGGCGATGTTGCTATCACGATACCGCTCGCCTTGACGAACCAAGGTTACCTTTGCCCCAACTGCAGGCTGGCCGTCGATCAGTAGCTGCATAGGCGCACTTTCATCAACGTATAAATCGTTCGGGTGGGTTAGGGCATTAAGCTCGAGCCCTTGGCCGCTAGGGGTAATTGCCGTGTCATTAGGAGCCCCAAGGGTGACGAAGGTCTCCATGCGACGAGCAACATCGCTCACTTGCAACTCTTTGGCATCGCTGGGTACTTGCTGTTTGAACTGCGCTAAAGTGCCGGTCTTTCCACGGCCTGGCCAATAATGGCGCTCGCCCTCTGCATCTACCCAGCGGGCGACAATGGAGCGGCTGGCGTTAAATACGCGGTAGGTTCCTTGCTGCTGTAGGTGCAGATCAAACACACTGCGATAGCGAAGCTTGGCGCTATTTTCTAACGCCACAGATTGGCCATCGGGGCCAATTGCAGTCAGTCGCTCAAGCGGATAGGCATAGTGGTCGGGATTAAAAATGCCGTTGGCGATTGCGGCGTCAAAGGTGATCCATTCATCATCACCTGAAACCACTGTGGTACTTGGTTTAAGCCACACTCGGTGGGCGTGTGCTGATTGGCTAATAACGGCTGTGGTTGCAAGGGCGGTGCATAGCGCCGCGCTGATAATTGTTGCTAGCTTCACGTGTTAGGCTCCATAGTTAGTGTAATTGTGCCGAGCTCATGCTGGCCTTGCTCGGTATGGTGTTGTGATTGGGTTATCGGTAATGTCAGAGGAATGCGGATCAACTCGCGCCCGCCTAATTCCCTCGCCGCTTCTACATTGAGGGTGTACTCACCATCAGGGAGAGCGGCCAATTGCGCTGCGAAAGGGCTTAAATCAAGGGTGGCCACGCCAGGGCGACGCGTCGCGCCGGTGACGCCATCGACAGGGAGCGACAAGCTACGACCACTGCGACGCCACCATAAACGCAAATCTTTTAACCACTTCTCACCCTCACGGTCAGCGAGCTTGGTGTCATACCAGATGGCTAAATCAAGCACCGCTTTGCGCTTGCTATTGGCTAACCACACGGCCACATAAGGTGGGTGATATTCGGCCACGCTTAAGCGGGGAATTTCGACTTGCAACTGGTTCGCTGACGCCGCGTGGGCAGGTAGCACCAATACCAAAGCGGGTATACCTAATCCCGCCAGTACCAGTGGCCACGTTGATTTACGGCCTTTGGCATAACGTTTTAGTAATAACAGCCCGGTGATCGAAAAAACGATGCAGGCCACAGAGAAAAGATCAATAAACATACTCCACCACATACCGGTATTCCGGCCCTTATGTAAGTCATTTAGATAGGCTATCCAACCACGGTCGGTAGCTTCTTGATAAAATTCGCCGGTATCTAAGGTCACAGTAAACCAGCGGTCACCCCCGGCTTTGGGCATGGCCACATAAAGCTCAAAGTCACTCCACTCAAGCTGTTTATAACTGGCAATAGACTGTTCGGTTTGACCTTGATACCAACGCTGAAAACTCTTTGGTAGCTGCTCGTTGTTGGCGGCGGCTTTCAATTGATTGAGGATGGCATCGGGCACTTGCGCTTCAATCTGCTGCACTTGCGCGCGGGACTCAATGCTCGCGGCATGGTTTAGGGTGATCCCCGTGACAGCAAAAAGCAGCATGCCAATAAGGCACACTGCTGAACTGATCCAATGCCAAGCTTTGAGATCCCAAAGCTTACTACGTTTGGCCATTTAGAAACTCCAGGCTAGCGACGCCCAGTAGCGACGTCCGTCTTCGATGTAGCCATATTCATCTTCACGAATTTCCTTATCAAAGAGGTTGTACACCCCAAAACCTAAGCGTACAGAATCCATGACTTGGTAGTTCGCGCCTAAATCAGCGGTGGTGTAAGACGGCGCAATGAGGCTCGACTGTGAAGGGCCGGTTGTCGGTTGGCTTTCCTCACCGCGATAATGCACGCGCAGCCAAGTGCCTAAGGCATCACTGGCTTGCCAGTTGAGTGACGCTTGTGCCAGGTGCTCCGGTAATTGATTCAACGGACTGCCGGCGTATTCACCGGTTTTTTGTTCCGAGTCGGTGTAGGTGTAGTTAAGCGCCATCTTGACCGTGCTGGCGAGCTGGTAGTCTAGTGAGACTTCTACCCCTTGAGTGGTCGCCTCATCAACATTGGTATAGGTTGTTGGCAGTGAGCCAAACTCATTGGGCCCGTCGGTGCACTTTGTTAACGGGCAAGCTACGCGAGAGATTTTATCGTCAAACTCGTTATAAAAAACCGTGGTCGATGCACTTAAGCCTTGCTCGGTATCGAGGTAAATCCCCATTTCATAGTTGAGCGAGGTTTCAGGGCTTAAATCGGGGTTACCATAGATGTTGCCGCCCCGGCTAACTTGGCCCCAAGCAGCGGTTGTTTGTCGTAGGTTCGGTGCTCTGAAACCACTGGAAATACCGCCTTTAACGGTCAGGGTGTCATTGGCGTTATACACCGCATACAACCTTGGGCTGGTATGGCCGCCGAATTGTTGGTCTTTGTCGTAGCGCAGCCCCGCAGTCAAGGCCAGCTTCTCGGTGGCTTGGAACTCATCTTCTGCAAATACCGAGTACATATCGTTATCAATTTGCGTGAGCTCACTAATACGGTTGCTGGTGTTATCTTCTAAATCTTCACGTTGGTAGGCCACGCCGGCACTCATTTTGTTGCGCTCATTAATAGGCAAGGTCCACAAACTTTGCACATCAATGTTTTCAACAATCATATCCCGTGACTTGTTGTCGTACTTATCGTATTGCGCATAGCTAAATGACTGGCCAAAATCCCAATAACCGGTGTGTGAGAGTGAAATGGTTTGATTATCGTACTCGGTCACGGTTGATTCTGGGCAGCCACGACGGCCGCAACTTTCCCCAGGAGCCAGTGGCTCTACGGTTTTGCCCAAGGTGGCATCCAGAGTTTGCGATGCACTGGCAATGTCGAGTAAAAAACTGTGGGCATCACTGGGTGTGAACGATAACTTAGCTTGATAATTCTCCGCTTCTTTACCGCGAAAGCCGCTGTAAATATCGTCTTCATCGCGGTTGCTGAATTGGCCATACACTTGCAGCCCCAGCTTTTCAGGGATCAGTGCGCCGGCGGCAAAGAAGTTGGCTTGGTGAATATCACCCGATTCACTGCTTTGTTGCATGGTGGTATCCAAGCGCAGTTCACCGTACCACTGCTTGGGGGTTTTGCGAGTAATAATGTTGATCACCCCACCGATGGCATCGGAACCATACAGAGATGACATGGGCCCGCGCACCACTTCGATACGCTCTATGGCGGCCAGTGGCGGTGTCCAAGCGCCCTCAACCCCCGGGCCATCGCTATTCGGGCGAGTTTCCCGTGAGCTTTGGCGTTTGCCATCAACAAGAATCAGGGTGTATTGGCTGCCCATACCCCGTAGGCTGATGTCTTCACGGTCGCCGCCACCGGTAACAACCACCCCAGGGACGTCGGTCATCGCATCGGTTAAGTCGCGGTAAAAGCGTTGCGAGAGCTCCTCGCGATCGATTACGCTAATAGAGGCGGGGGCATTTTTAATAAGCTGCTCGTAACCCGAGGCGGTTACCACGATTTTTTCCATGTCGTTATCAGGTGCTTGGTTAGCATGAGTACTGGTGCTTAAAGTAGCGAGCGCAGCGGTGATAGCGAGGGATAACGGGGCGATACGACGTTGCACCGTGAACATTGGGGAACCTCCGTGGTATAATTAAGGTAAATGATATTAATTCTTATTTGATGGTATGCTGTTGCACCTCTGCGAGCAACGCGCTTTTTCTTAAAGGTTGTTTAAGGAATTCTTAAAAGTATGAACACCAAGCTAACGCGCGCCCTCAAGGTGTTTGCGAAAACGGTGGAAACCGGCAGTATGAGTCAGGCGGCTCAGCAATTACATATGACCGCTTCAGCGGTCAGTCAACAAATCACTAAACTTGAACAAGACATTGGCCTGAGTTTATTTAACCGTAATACGCGCAAGCTCACTCTCACTGAAGCCGGTGAGATTTACTACGCCTCGTCGGTAAAGCTACTCGCCACGGCAGAGCAGGCTCAGCGACAACTCGAACAGCTTCAGCATACACCTTCTGGGCAGTTGAAAATTGTTGCCCCAATTGGCTTTGGTGGTGGCTTGTTAAGTCAGCCTATAAAGCAGTTGACCGAGCAGTTTCCGAAAATTGAAATTCAGCTTACCTTGACCGATGAGCCCTTTGATATTATTGCTGGCGGGGTTGATTTAGCCATTTGTATTGGCCCATTAACGGACTCGGGGTTAATAGCCAGGCACTTGGCCGATTGGCAGTTGATCCCTTGCGTTAGCCGTACTCATCCATTGGCTGAGCTTAACCCTCAAGACCCGGATGCGCTCGCGGCGCAAACCTTTATTGGCCACACCGGGGCACAGCGCATAGGTCAAAAGCTGACCCATCAGCACAGTGGTGACACCTTTACACTAGGTCAACCTCGGTTATTAGTGAACAATATGCAGGCCGCCATTCAGCTCACTTTAGATGGCATTGGTTACGGTTTATTACCGGAGCCAGAGGTGCGACACCTGCTCGCTTGTGGTCGATTACAGCGCATATGCCCGCAATGGCAGCTGCCTCATTACAGTGTCTATGCGGTGACCCCGCATCGTGACACTGTTGCGGCTAAAACGCGCGCCGCGATTGATAGTCTGCGTGCTTGGTTTGAGCAGGTTTCCACAAACCCTGAGTTGTTTGTAGGGGAGCCTTAATCGCGAGCTGGTTGCGCTAAACAACCGCACCTATTAGGGCTGCTCGCTTTACGCTGTTGAGCTTCGTACGCGGCGCATAAGCACGAAGGCAAGTGGCAATATGAATAACGAGCCAATCATCCCCAAAATCATATGCAACTGGTTGGGTGTATCAAGTGTAGCGAGCGCGCTCACGTCGCTGCGATGGACCAAAAATGCCACAACGATAGCCGCGAAGAGCACGGGTTTGATAATGTTGTTACCGGCTAGCTTGATAAGCCCATAGGCAAAAGGCAGTGCCAGTAACAGGTTGAGAGCAAAATCATGCAGCGCTAATACCCCATAAAATACCATGGCATGGTCGCGTATCACCGAGGAAAAATGGTCGAGTACCCAATCCATAGGGTTGTATGCGTACCAAAAGAGTAACGGCAGCGAGAAAAGATAAAGTAGCCAGCACACAGGGAGGGCGAGGTAGACTAAAACGTTATGATGTTTATCCATAAACACAGCAACCATTCATTATTATTTTTATTGTATGCTTTTTAACCTAGCAAGAATCATGAGCAATAACAACAAGTTTGGCTATTGAGTGGCAGTGTAGCGATATTCACGGTGCAGCTGTGTCATGGCTCAAAGCGTATCTTACAGCAGAAACGAATAGGTTTAGACTGTCACCAGACAGGCAGCTATGAGCTAGAAGGAGACGGCCGCTTTAATGCGTAGTTGGGCAAAACCCTCCGCGCTATAAGCTGATGGTGTTACGATAGTCAGTGCTTAGCTGCTACAGTGCTTTTGACTTTCGCTTGCCAAAAGTCTAATTTACACACTCGAAGATATTATGGACGATATTATGAGACAACATGAGAGTTACCCTCAACCTAGCCGACCTTCTGAACCATCACCTCTTGAACTCGCTATTTATAATTTTGAATTAAAAGCAAAATCTTATTATGACGCACAGCAAAAATCTGATGACTCAGAACAGTTAAAGAAAAGGCTAAATCAAGATTATAATCATCTACAACGTGAAAAAAGACGTATAGAGTCTGTAGCGGTTGCTCAAAGTTATTTACAGCAGTACAGAAGTGATAATGAAAAATTAGATGTAGAGCAGTTATTACAAGAGCCTCATCATCCCACAGCTAAACTTGCTAAATTTCTTTTTGCAACAGGAGAGCCACAACCAACTGTTGCCCATGAAGCTCACCATATCATCGCTGGTAAAGGACGCTATCTTCAACCAAGTATGTTAGCAGCCAGATTAAATATGCACTTAGCCGGTTTAGGTATTAACGATCCTTTTAACGGAACGTGGTTAATTAATTTTGAACGCAATAAAGAGATCGACTGGGCTACTCAAAATGCCCCTGCTCATAGGAAATTGCATCGGAAAAATTATGAAGCGTGGATCAGTAATAACCTTGGCGCAGCGCAGGGGTATAGCCAAGCAAAATTTATAGCAAAGCTTCGCACCATTAAACAGCATATTAAGACAGGAACGATGCCTAGCTCTATTTTTTCAACTAAGGAATTATGGAAGGGACTATGAAATCGTATCGATTAGAATTACCTAAAGAAAGTACGACAGCGTTGATTTTTGATTCATACATACTGGCCAAACAAATGACTCAACAATCTAAGCTTAGTGTCAATGAATTATTAATTAAATTGCAAAGATTACCTTATGAAAATCAACCTCTTTCTTCCTTATGGGATGGCGAGCAATTGAGTTTCACATTCAACTCTGAATCAAACGATGACTTTGATATAAATATTGTAGGCACGTATCTATTACTTAAAATGTCCGCCTACTCTGTTTTAAAAAGCTTCATGGCTGATTTCGGCGAGTTTATAAAAGTTAATACCGATCGCGGTGAAATGATGCTATTCAATCTACTCACTTTCGCTAAGGAAGATTTAAGCCTGACAGAAAGAGCTTACTTGGATGGCTTTGAAGATGGTTTAAAATCTCTTGTATTTGATGAAAATGACATAAGAAATAAAAACCTTTACAAATCAAAGCTTGAAGGTGGAAACCTTGTGTATTGCAATGAGCTATTTTTTAATGCAGTGAAAAATAACAAGCTTACAGGGATTGCTTTTTATACGGATTTATTAAGTACATTTCCCGAAAATTGATTTCCACTACACTGCTTTACGGGCACTGTTGCGGTGGATGTTTAAGTCGTCCGAAACTTTTCCAGTATTGTTCGTCTCAACAATCAAATAATTCGTTTCGGTCGCTTCGGGCACTTTCAAAAAGAAAGGATAGAAAAAACCTTTTTCTGGGTTGGCAGGAACTTCAACAACAAGGTCTGCGGCGCAGAGGTTACTTGATACTATAAAAAACAATAAACAAAAAATTTTTTGGCGCATCCATCTTCCTTATTTTCAGACATCCTAGTAGAACATCTAACGCCCGCTTAACAGGCGTAAAATGCTTGACTAAAATTAGGAACGAAGTGACGCAAGCCAAGCTTTTTAAGTCCTTTGTTGAAGCGTTTGTTAGGCCTTTTTCTCATAAATCTTTCGGATTTTTTCGACTTCATTTACTAGTGGGTCTCTATCGACTTCCCCACCGGAAAAAGCTTCTATATCAATGTAACTTACTTCAGTTACAGTCTTATTTGCGTATTCATAAGTTGCGGTAACACTAAATTCCGCAGGACAACTAGCCGAAGCCTCTTCTCCTAGAATCAAGAAACTTTGAGCTAATGGAAAAACTAACTCACTATTTGGCGAAAATTGCTGAATGGGTAAAGTAAACGCTTTTAAAGTACGCAAATTTTTATTTGGTTTAGCCGACTCATTAAATTGGAAAAAGTCACGATCCAACTCCAACCTCAAATTTTTAGCGCCAACCAACCCTGTGTTTTTTATGCTTAAATATACAACAGGAGTATGTTTTTTAAGTAAGGGTTGAATAGTTATATAAGGTCGAGTTAATGCCTCCGTTTGAAGCTTACTTTCTCTGATTGATTCTTCACTCAATTTAACCATGCGATGGGTTAAAAGTGCGTAAATTGCAGTTAAGAAAACTAAAATCGCTGTTAAGCATTCCATTGGATTCTCTTTGACGAAGAATAAAAAACTGTCCATGTGACTACTCCTTAGGCCTAACAGCTTATTAGTGAGACCTTGCAAGGTAGGAGATTACCTATGTATAGACAAACTAATAAGGCTTCAAAAAATTATCGTAAATCATACACTAATCGAAAATTTGCTATAGAACAAGAAAGCTTTGTAGAGCCACAAAACATTCCTGAACTAAGAAGAATAATCGAAATCACCGATTACGATAGTGGTGAACCCATTACTCATAAACTTGAACTGTATAAAACTGATCGGATCGATTGTTATAAAGTTTTAGTCGACGGAAAGCTTTGGAAAAAGCGTATTGGTTGGAGCAACATCTTGGCAGGAATTAGAAAAGCCCTTCCTAGGTTAGCTAGAGAGTGACAGTCCGTTTTGCTCTAAGCCTCCCTTAGAGCATTTACGTTAACTCTTTTTGGGGCAGAAACGAGTTAGGTGTGAAGGTTCGCTTTTGGCGTATATGCGGCTATCGGATTTAGCACAATTTGACCAAACCTGACAGATAACGTTAAAACTTATCCAATCATTCAGTGTTTACTGGGTATCGACCTCACAAAGTGTGGTATGTAAGTCATCACTCACCTTGTCTATTAGTCGTATCAATTCCATCCCTTCTTCATCACTGATATTTTTGAGGTTACAGCGCATTTGCTGGGGAATTTTTTGCGCGGTGTGTTTGGCTTTTTTTCCATAGTCGCTGAGCACCACCCGCTTTACCCGCTTGTCATGCTGATCATGGATCACCTGCACAAAAGATTTCTGCGTGAGCTTTTTTAAAATTAAACTCATGGCACCACCATCAATATGGGTTTTCTCAAGTAATTGATGAATGGTGATTTGGTCTTTTTCCCATAATGCCATTAACACCACGTACTGTGGGTAAGTAATATCGAGCTCACGCAATAACGGGCGATAGGCCCGGGTGAAGGCGTTAGCCACGGTGTAAAAGCGGTGACACAGCTGGTAGTCAAGTTTTAAAGCATTGTCGGTCATGATCTCTCCTTTATTTTATTTTGCATGCAAATAACTTGATCTTCAAGTTGGCCATCGCTATTATTTATTTTGCATACAAAGTAAATTTCTGAATTGTTAACTAGAAGGAGGCCAATAATGGCGTTAGAACAGATTCTTTATAGTGCAAAAGCCACGGCAACTGGTGGACGAGACGGCTCTGCCAAGTCGGACGACGGCCGTTTAGATGTTGACCTATCCGTTCCAAAAGGGCTGGGGGGCGATGATGGTCAGGGCACCAACCCTGAGCAGCTTTTTGCCGCCGGTTATTCAGCGTGTTTTATTGGCGCGTTGAAAAAAGTGGCTGGCGATCAAAAAATTAAGTTACCTCAGGATATTGCCGTCACCGGTGAGGTTGCAATTGGTCCAAAAGGGCAGGGCTTTTCTATCGACGCTAAGCTCACCGTGGATTTGGGGGATATGGACAAAGCGCAGGCGCGTCAATTAGTGGATACCGCGCATCAGGTTTGCCCCTATTCCAATGCCACACGTGGCAACATTGATGTGGAACTGGTGCTGGCCTAAAGGCACAGTTTCTTCGCGACAAGGGCGGCGACAGCGTGTCGCCGCCTTTATATGGTTATTTATCGGCCTGCTTTTCGCCGTGCTTTTCAAACCACCACAGAATGTAGGCGACTTTTGCCATCAGGTTCGAAGGCCGTTTGGTGATGCCATGCGAGGCATCAGGAATACGCACCATGGCGGTGTCCACACCCTGCAATTGCAATGCTTGGTAGAACTGCTCCGTTTCGGAAATAGGCGTACGATAATCGGCCTCACCGGTTAATAGCATGGTGGGGGTGGTTACATTGCCCACATAGCTAATAGGTGAGCGCTCCATATAATGTTGCATATGCTCCCATGGTTTGCCTGGGAACCAGTAATCCGCAAAGAAGGGGTAAAAATCCGCCGTTAGTACAAAGCTAAACCAATTAATTACAGGCTTAGCAACCACCGCCGCAGCAAAGCGATCGGTATGGCCGACTATCCAAGAGGTAAGTACACCGCCGCCAGAGCCGCCGGTTACATAGAGTTTAGTGTCATCAATAAAGCCTTTGGCAACTAAGGCATCCACACCCGTCATCAAGTCATGGTAGTCGTTGCTTGGGTAGTTATGGTGAATCGTTTGTGCAAAGTCTTTGCCGTAAGAGTCACTGCCGCGTGGGTTCATGTACAGCACCACGTTGCCTTGAGCGGCGAATAATTGTGCTTCAGCGCTGAAGTGAGGCCCGTAGTTGGCCACCGGTCCACCGTGGATCTCGAGAATCAAAGGGTACTTTTTAGTTGCATCAAAGTGCGGTGGGTAAACAATCCAACCCTGAATGTCGAGCTCATCGTGGCTGGATTTAACCCACAATTCTTCCACTTTCCCAAGCGTTTTGTTGGCCAAGGCATCTTCATTTAAATGCGTTAACCGCAGCGCTTCGCCACGCTTAGTCAAGGCCACATCAGCAGGGCGCTGAGTGTCGGCGAGCGTGAACGCAATATCACCCTCGGCGCTAACGTCAAAATCGCCGCCTGAGTAGGGGCGACCAAAAGACACGCTCCCCACTTTGTCGGTGATCACCTTGGCTTCACCGCGCAAAGGTTGGTAGCCAATGGTGGTTTTGCCTTCGCTATCGTAGCTAAAGTAAAGGCCGCGACTATCATCCGCCCAGTGTATTTGCGCCACTGCGCGGTCAAAGTCCGGTGTTAAGCTGCGCGTCTCGCCAGATTCTAAATCGCGGATATAGAGCTGCGTGTTTTCATAGTTAGTGCGCTTATCGTCATAGCCTGTGTAGGCTAAGTAACGACCATTGGGAGACACCTGCGGCTGGCTGTCTGGGCCATCGCGGTCGGTGATGGCGCGAATGCTGAGAGTATCAAGCTCCAGCGCGTAAATTTCAGAGTTTATCGGCTTTAACTCATGGTCGCTGTGACGGTTTGCTGAAAAGTATAAGGTGCTGCCATCGTCACTAAAGCTGATACTGCCGCCATGGTCAAAGTCACCGGATGTGAGCTGCACTGCGTTGCCGCCGTTGGCAGCAATACGAAACAGGTGATTATGGCCTGCTTTGGTATAGCCAGCGCCATCAGCGCGGTAGTAAACCTCATCGATAAACAGCGCTGGGTCGGCCCATTTTGCGCCTTCGGGCTTACCGGGTAAGCTCACCGGGCTATTGGGCTTAGCGGGCACAAACATACTGAATACTAAGCTTTTGCCGTCCGGTGTCCAGGTCGGCTTGGAGGGGCTCTGTGTAAGGTTGCTGATTTTACTTACCGCACCTGTGTTTAACCACTTAACATACAGCTGTGCGCTGCCATCTCGTGTAGAAATAAACGCTAAGCGACTGCCATCGGGGGATAACACGGGGGCAAAGTCTTGATGTACGCCACTGGTTACTGGTTGCAGCTGTTTATTGTCGGTGCTGACCTGCCAAATATTACTAAATTTGCGGTCTGACTTAATGTCCATGCGATTGCGCACAAAATACACGATATCGCCGTCATCACTGATATCGATTTGGTTGGCATATTCAAGATTGAAAACGTCTTCAAGCGCGAGTACATCATGGCTAGTGCTTTGGGCTGCATTGGCGATACCGCTGGTTGCGATAGCTAAACCCATGGCCCAAGAGAGGGGAGTGAATTTCATAATCTGTCCTTGGCAGCTATGTCAGTCTCCCTGTTATAAAACCCATACTCTGTAGGTGCAACTTTATTCGATAAAAAATGACCGCCTGGTCATGGAGTTGCAAAAAATAAGGGCAGCAGCATAGCGATTAGCGCGATGATCATGCCACATTGGTTGGTCAATGAGATTTGCTTGCGCTTACGGCTGATGTAATCGTCACTCAGGCTGTATCCACTTTCGTTGTTGAGCCAGGCATCTAAGTTGGTTTCCAGTGCTTTGGCTTTACTGAGTTTTAGCGGGTTATGATTGAGCACTGCGCGCAAGTCGGGATAGTACTGTTCAACATAGCTACGTAGCTGTTTACGAAGGGTAAAGCGCACCCATAGGTAGGCGCCAAAAAGGAGTAAGAAAATAATTAAGTTCATTGCTGCAAATCCATTTAACGAGCGTGACGTTTTATTTGTTCCCAAGTTTAGCAAAAATGTATAAAAAGTCAGCACTTTTATACTTAGCCAAAAGTATGACTACCATAAACCAGCGCTACTCAAAATCAGTTGTACTGCAACAATAATAAACATCCAGCAATGGACCAAAATAGTCACCCATAGCTTTATGATAAAGGCGCGCTTTTGCGATTTATGACGCAACCACGTTTGCGCCGCAAGGGCTCCTAGCCAGCCGCCGAATAGCGACCATATTAATAAGTCACGCTCGGGTGTACGTGGGCGTTGGCACTGCGCCGCGCGTTTATCATGCCAAAACCACACAAAGGTTATTGTGCTCATGCATAAATAGAAGACGCTGGGCCAAAGAGTTTGCACTTGCCAACAAAGCAGTGCGACAGCGCAGACAAAGAGTAAGCTGCAAACACCTTTGCAAAGCTGCAATATAAACTTCATTATGTGTTGTCCGATAAATTTTGGCTCAAGTGTACCTAATCGGTGCCGATAGTATTTAAAAGCGAGCCATGATGCCAAGGACGCGCAATGCGCATTGATTCTTCCTACTCACAATCTATACCGACAACGCCTCAATCTGAGGGCACTTTACGCCTGCAACCCCAGCATAATCAAGCCAAAGCTCAGGCTGAGGCGGACATTAAGCAGAGCTTGCGCGAGCAACTGCCCGCGCATATTCAGAAAATGCTAGAACAAATCGAGCGCGTAAAAGAGCAAATAGACCAAGCACGTGAAAGGTTGAGAACTCTGCAAAACGAGCAAGACCCCAATGATGAGGAAGCGCACAAAGCAATGCTCGAATCACAGCGCAATCTTGTTGCCAATATGGAAGTACAGCTTATGCAAATGACCCAAGCGGTCACTGAAGCACTTAAAGAGGCCGGGATCTCTGACCCCGGTATACTCTTAAGCGCACTAAGCTAATAAGTTACCACTGCCTTTCGATACTTAATAGCACGCTGCGCGGGCGCCCAGGAAAGTAACGATCGCCGCTGAAAGTCGTGAAATCGGCACGTTCAGCATAGGCTGTGTCAGCAACATTCTCGACCCGAGCGATCACTCGCCAGTCCTTATTCACTTGCCATGCACCGCGTACATTAATGAGATCATGGCCACTGTAGCGGTGTAAATTTTGTGGGTCGGTGTAATAATCACTGACGTGATGCCACTCAAGGGCAACATCGACATCGTCACTGACTTGCCAATGCAGTTGAGTATTTGCCACCCATTTGGGCGCGGTGTCCATAATGTTCCCCTTGAGTTGAGTGTCAGCGATGACTTGCTGGTGCTCATAGGTGTGCAGCGCCCGACTCAGTGCAAGTTGCAGCATTACCCGGCTGCTAGCCTGATAGCGTAGTTCTAACTCAATACCTCGGTGTTTACTTTCACCGTCACTGACATTAAAGAAGTCACTATCGCGGAAAATAAAGTTATCTTTGTGCATCACGTAGCCAGCCAGGTTGAAGCGCACTGAATTGTAAGCCCCCTTTACACCCAGCTCCACGCTATTGATGGTTTCGCTTTTTAAATCGGCCACTTGCTGCTGACGCTGCAGTTGATATAACTCTGAGGTTTGCGGCGCGCGGTAGCCTTTGGCGAGATTAGTGTAAGCAATAAGTTCAGGGCTCAGCTGATAGCTCAGCGATAGCTTCGGGGAGAGATCGGCAAAGCTGTTGTCGCCGCTCGCGGGGCGTGAATAACGACAACCGCCAAAGCCACATTCGCTGCCATTGTCACGGGTACGCCCAGCGAGCATATGATTGCTGTAGTTGTAGTCGATGTGCTCGTAACGTGCCCCTAAAGTCACTAACCAGGCAGAGTGACGATAAGAGAGCTGCGCAAAAGGGGCATACCATGTTGCATCAACGCTGTAATCGTAATGCTTTCCTTGTGGTACGGTGGCCTGTAAAAAGGCTGAGCCGGTGGTTGGCTGGTGTTGATATTGCAGCACGTCGCCTTGGGTGTACTCACCATCTATGCCTAGGTTTAGTTGCCAAGAATTGTTGAGTTGGGTTTGCCAAAGCGTTTGTACGCCAACCCCTTGCTGGCTATTTTCCTCCAGCGGTTTACCCGGTAAGAAATGCTTTAAAAAGGTCATTTGTTGGTCACGCACATAAGGGGTGATCATCCAGGTGGATTGCCCGTTTGCTTGCCAAGTAAATTGCGACCATAGCCGCGTCGCGCGATTTTTGCGAAAGGCTTCTGGGTTGGGGTTTTGCTGTGCCACTTGCTCATTTTTATAGGCTTCAAAACCCTCAATATAGCCTGCTGTTTGTTGGTCTAGATGGGTGTAGGTGAGCCCGGTTTGCACCCTCAAGGTATCGCCGCTATAGCGATATCGCAGGTTGATTTTCTCTTGTTCGACACTCTCATCATCGCGGTAGCCGCTATCACGGGTAACACTGCTATTAATGCCAAAACCTTGCTCGCCTAAATCTTTACCGGCGCGCAGTTTTGCGCGTTTATAGCCATACGAGCCCACATCGAGGCCAGCGAAGCCGCCCCCATAAGTGGTATCGGGGGTAATCACATTAATTACCCCGTGCACAGCATTTGAGCCGTACAGCGCAGAGCCTGGCCCTTTAAGCACTTCAATACGCTCAGCCATTTCACTGTGCGCTTCAAACAGCTCATTAACGTTGCAGAAACCGGTTGCACGCAGGGCAATACCATCTTCTAGCGCCAACACTTCGGCACATGCGCCCCCGCCGGTAAATACCGGAGAGCGCAATGATGGTAAATATTCTTGGCCGTTACCGTGTTGTAAATTGGCACCGGCGATTTGTTTCATGGCTTTTTCAATGTGCGTGCTGCCAAGGATGGCCAATTGTTCAGCATTGATGGTGGCAATATTCAATGCCATTGCCTCATCTGTTACCGCCAATCGCGAGGCAGTGGTTGTGATGCGTTCAATCTCGGCCAAGTCATCCTGAGCGAGTGCCACTTGTGTAAACGCGAGTAGAGATAAGAATGTTGGTCTAAGCATACGTTTTCTGTGCATTTTTTGTTGATGGTACGGATTTGTAGCGCGCAGTGCAAAATTATACTCTCAGACGGTATTGGCTGATCACTGTGGTGCACAGTGGTGTCGAAATACTAGGGAATTAGTCAGGCTGTTGGTCGACTGTTGGGGCGACTGAAGTGGAGTGTTGAAAGCACAGTAGCGAGGCTAGGTGCCTCGCTACTGTGATATAAGCGCTGCTAGGCGTCGTTGTTGGCTAACTTACAATTGGCATAATAGGTGGTGGTCGCAGGCCAGTCACTGAACACACCGATGACGCCAACATCTTGCGCTAATACATCCAGCACTTGCATCATCACACCATCTGAATCAACGGCATCGGTGATTGATTGGTAGTACCAGCCACCACCGCTCTCAAGTGGCCCTGAGCGCTCTAATGACCAAGCAATAATTTTCAATCCTGCCTCGTTGGCTGCTTGGGCATACGCCGAGGGAACAATCTGATTATTATTATCTAAATCAAGTAACATCCAAATCGGTGGCGCAATAACTTCGATGCCCTGATTGACCAGCTCAGCCATGCTGGGTGACCAGGTTTGCGCATTACTGGGATCAAAGCCCGGCTCGGCGTCGCGACCGTCAAGGTAAACGGCCTGTGCGGCAAATTCCGGATGAGTGTTAACCCAATGCAACACATCATCGCGGTTAAATGATTGCGGCCACACCTGGTCGGCAGCAACTCCCGCAAGTTCATACTCGTTCAGCATTTTTGATGCGTAATCGGTTTGCGACATGCCATTAAAGGGCATACTGACGCTAGGTGATTTTAACTCTGGGGTCATTTTTACGCCCAGTGATTTAAACAATTCAATGCTTTCTTGGTGGGTCATCAAGGTACCGCGAGCGGCATATAAGTCGGTTCGCCACGGTGCCGTACCTTTCATATATTCACTGACAGTGGTTGCTGCTGGGTTCGCTCCATCCATTTTTCCCTTGAGCGTTTTAAACTCGGCTAAGGTGATATCGCTGGTGCAACACTGCGCGCTTGCGGGTACGCCGTCTGCGGCGGGAGTGAAAGGCTCTGAGCATTTGCTAGCAAGTTCGGTTTCTAGAATATTGGTGGTGGTATGCAGATCACACTGCGAATGGCGACAGACCAGCTCATTGTCGGCGGTAAAGGTGACATCACATTCTAAGATCCCTGCACCCATGCGTGCTGCCGCAATGTAACTTTCACGGGTATGCTCAGGAAACTGCATGGGCGCGCCACGGTGGCCAATGGAAAAGTCGCTGGCCACGAAGTTGTCGTCGGCACATGCTTGCAGTGCTTCTTTAAGTGGCCCCGCAGCCATGGCATCAACCAGCGCAAATGGGCGAGGGCCCAGTTGCACTGAAGCAGGTGTGGCTGTTTGTGGCTGTTCAACCACCACAGGATCAGAATCTGAGCTGCTGTTACATCCGCTTAATAAAAGCGCCGCCAACGAGCAACTAATGAGAGAAAAGCGCATAGAGTTAGTTCCTTTTTTAGGTTTTTAACCATCATAAGGACGCGATGTTTTATTTTTATTACAGCGACACAAGCATCACTTGATCGCTACAGCTAATTGCACAGTAGACTAAACTATCAGCAATGTGAATGAACGATAAGAGTTTTATGTATAAGGTATTGATGTGTTTTTTATGGATGGTGAGTTTTCTTAGCAGCGCTCAGTCTTATGTGATTGAGCAAGTTAAAGACAATGTGTATCGGTTTAGTGCAGGCCACTACCACAGTGTTTTTATGATCACCGATAAGGGGGCATTTGTTACCGATCCTATTAATGCTGATGCGGCGAAATGGCTGAAAAAGGCGATTCACTCTCGTTTTGGTGTTGCCATTAAGTTCATGGCCTACAGTCACAACCATATTGACCACACGCTCGGTGGCGAATTTCTGGTCGATGAACAGACTACCGTTGTTGCTCATCGTTATGCAGATGAGGACATGCGCTGGACTAAAGCTCCCGTGCGCTTTGCTGACGTTACCTTCACTGATTCTTTCACCGCTGAGCTTGGACAAAGCTCTGTACAGCTTAGTTATTTCGGCCCCAATAATGGGCGCGGCAACGTGAGTATGCATTTCATGCCTGCAAACGTTATATTTGTGGTCGATTGGGTGGTGTTAGGTCGCATGCCTTATAAAGATCTGCAAGGTTATGATATCCACGGCATGATCCGCTCTACAGAGCAATTACTCGCAAGCCACGACTTTGATATTTTGGTAGGGGGGCATGCACAAATGGGTGACAAGGACGACGTGCGTCGCTACCTTGCCTACCTGAAGACCCTTTATAATAGCGTGCGTGACGCGCTGTTGGCGGGCCATACTTTGACGCAAATGCAGCAACAGCTACACTTTCCTGAATTCAGCCACCTGCCCATGTACCAGCAGTGGCGAGCGCAAAATATTGCCGGTGTGTACCGCACGTTGATAGAAGAGTCTTATTTTAATTTTCGCCCCGATGTGAGCGTTAAAGAGAACCAACATTAAGTGGTCGCATTGGGGTAATCAGTATAACCCTCAGGGCCATCGCCAAATAATGTTTGCGGATCATGCGCTGCTAAAGGCACACCTGCTTTAAGGCGCTGCGGTAAATCCGGGTTGGCAACAAAGGGGCGACCAAAGCCAATCATATCGGCCCAGCCATCCTCTAGTGCTTGTTCGGCGCGCGCCTTGGTGTATTTACCTGCGTAAATAGTAAGCCCATCAAAGGCATCACGGATAGCGTGCTTAAACTGCGCGCTCATTAAAGGCGCATCGTCCCAGTCGGCCTCCGCAATATGGACATAGCCAACGTTAAGCTCATTAAGAGCCCGCACTGCAGCCACATAGGTGCTTTGAGGGTTGTCATCCACCGCGCCATTTAAGGTTGTTAACGGTGCTAATCTGACCCCTACGGCGTTTGCACCAAACACCTCACTGACCGCGCTGACGACTTCACGCAAAAAGCGCAGGCGATTATCAAGGCTACCGCCATACTCATCGCTGCGGTTATTGGCTTGTGAGTCTAAAAACTGGTTGATTAGATACCCATTGGCAGCATGCAGCTCAATGCCGTCAAAGCCTGCTTCTTTGGCGCATTGGGCGCTGTGGCGATACTGCGCGATGACCTCGTGGATTTCTGCAACGCTCATGGCGCGCGGCATTTGCGCCTCGACAAAACCCGGGTTGTTATTGTCATCGATAAACACCTTCACCCCCTTGGCTTGAATAGCAGATGATGAGATGGGCTGCTTGCCGCCAGTATTACTTTCATGGGATACGCGGCCGACATGCCACAGCTGGGCAAACATCACACCGCCGGCTTGGTGGACGGCGTCGGTGACCTTGCGCCAACCGGCAACCTGCTCTGGGGTGTAGATCCCCGGGGTCCATGCATAGCCTTTACCTAGTTCGCTGATTTGCGTCCCTTCACTGATAATCAGTCCGGCACTGGCACGCTGCGCGTAGTAGGTCGCCATTAAGTCATTGGCGATGTCACCCGGTTGGGTTGAACGCGAACGTGTCATCGGTGGCATAACAATGCGGTTTTTTAATGTTTTACCGGCTAAGGTAATGGGGCGGAAAAGTGAATTCATAAGACCTCCTAAAGTTGTGCTGAGCACAGCGTATCGCAGATGATTGTCATCATTAACCGCAATAAATGAAAAACACTTTTGTGAAATATGTAACTACAGGCACAACCTTGATTCAATGAAATCTAAAAAGGCAGATATTCGTGAAGACACTGCACTGTTGCGGTAGTAAACAGCTTGTACAGATTCTCGTCGATTAGGACTTAAAATATGGTTGTTTAGTACGCTCACTAAGCGCCCGGCGGCTAAGTCGTCTTTAACCATAAAATGCGACAACAATGCGAGTCCTTGACCCGCTATACATAGCTGACGCACAGTCTCGCCGCTGGAAGCACTGATAGCAAAGCGCAATTGTTGCGGGCTTTTGAGTGGCCAAGTGTTAAGGTGTGGGGCATCGCTAAAACCGATTAAACGCTGCTCATGCAGAGTTTGAATATTCTCTGAAAGGGAATGATGAGCTAAATACTCAGGACTTGCCACTATGTGTAGGCGACTTTTACCTAGTCGTCGAGCATGTAAATTTGAGTCACTAAGGTCACCAATACGTATGGCTATATCGGCTTTATGCTCAAGCAAATCAATAATACTGTCGTGGCTGGTTAGCTCTAGAGTAATATCTGGGTAGGTTCTGCAAAAATCGTTGATCAAAGGGTTCAATTGATGAAAAACAAATGGGCTGGCGGCATCAACGCGTAATTTTCCTGAAGGAGAGCGGCCCAGCAAACGCAGTGCTTCTTCGCCTTTTGCCAGCATATTCAAGCCATCGCGAGCGTGGCTCAAAAACAACTCTCCTTCTTCTGTGAGCTCTACTCGCCGTGTGGTTCTATTTAGTAGGGTGGCATTTAAAGTACGCTCCAGGCGGGTTACCGCTCGGGACACTTTGGCAACTTGTTGGTCGAGTAATTGTGCCGCAGCAGAAAAGCCTCCAGTATCAACTACGGTCACAAAGGCTTCTAAGTCTTCAGTTTTAGCATTGACGGGCATCGGCTTACCTTTTCATTTATCACAAAAGTATTTTGTCACTACTGCTATTTTTTGCAAATAAATTTACTCCCACAATGACGGCATTGTTTTTAAACTCGCAGTGAAGAGGAAAATAAATGCCCATTGCATTGCTCGCTTTAACTTTGAGTGCCTTTGCTATAGGTACTACCGAATTTGTAATAGTAGGATTAGTGCCGACTATTGCACAAGATTTAAATGTGACCCTGCCAAGTGCTGGGTTATTGGTTAGCCTTTATGCCATTGGCGTGGCTGTTGGCGCACCAGTGCTGACCGCGCTCACCGGACGGTGGAAGCGTAAAAGCGTGCTTCTTAGCCTCATGGCGTTGTTCGTTGGAGGAAATATTTTGGCTTGGCAAGCGCCGAGCTACGAAAGCTTAATTGCGGCGCGCATCCTGACTGGGTTGGCCCATGGCGTGTTTTTCTCCATTGGTTCAACCATTGCCACAGGCCTTGTGAGTAAAGAAAAAGAAGCTAGTGCCATCGCAGTCATGTTCACCGGTTTGACAGTAGCCCTAGTCACAGGCGTGCCGCTGGGTACTTGGATTGGTCAAAACTTCGGTTGGCGAGCAACCTTTTTAGTGGTTTCTGCCTTAGGGCTAATCGCTCTCATTGGCAGTGCTGTGCTGGTCCCGGGGAATTTAAAACAAGGTCGCCCGGCGCGCATCAAAGAGCAGTTGCAAGTGCTTGTTCAACCGCGATTAGTATTGGTGTATGTGATGACTATTTTGGGCTATGGCGGCACATTCACTGCATTTACTTATCTGGCGCCTATTTTACAGCAAGAAGCCGGCTTTGCTCCGTCAGCCATTGGTTTGATCATGCTGGTTTATGGTGTATCTGTGGCCGTGGGCAATATTTATGGCGGCAAGCTAGCCGACAAAAAAGGTCCGATTAACGCCCTTACGCTGATTTTTGCGGCTTTATCTCTAGTTTTATTGGTATTCACATTCACTATGGGATCAAAAGTGGGAGCGGTGATCACCGTGCTGATATGGGGGGCTTTTGCTTTTGGCAACGTTCCTGGGTTGCAAGTGTACGTAGTAAAACTTGCAGAAAAATACACCCCGAATGCCGTAGATGTAGCATCAGGCCTAAACATTGCGGCGTTTAATATCGGGATTGCGGTAGGCTCTGTATTGGGCGGTGCGATTGTCGACGGTATGAGCCTGCAAGACACTGCTTGGATAGGGGCTATGATTTCCGTAGCGGCTTTGGTGGCAACGCGTTGGAGTGGTCACCTTGATAAGCGCGACGAAACGCGTGCTCAGGAGCTGGTATGAGCCTGGATAAACTAGCACAAAAACCCTTTTCTATCGGGGTGGAGTTGCCGCTGGATAATGACTGGGCTCGTTTTGAAACCAATACCTCAGGACCTTTTGGCATTCCAGATATGCGCCATCATGAAGCGCGTATTCAGTTAGCCGACAAAATGGGCTTCTTCGCCGCTTGGGTTCGTGACGTGCCTATTTATGATCCTAATTTTGGTGATGCTGCTCAAGTATTTGAAACTTTTAGTTATCTAGGTTATCTGGCGGCTAAAACTGAACGCATAATGCTTGGCACAGCTGCGGTGGTGTTGCCTCTTCGCCAGCCTTGGCTAGTAAAAAAAGCCGCCGCCACGATACAAAGCCTCAGTAAAGGACGGTTGATCTTAGGGCTTGCCAGTGGTGATCGCCCTAGTGAATACCCTTTATTTAATATTGACTTTCCCTCACGGGGAGCCCGCTTTCAAGAAGCTGTGGCGGTGCTCAAAGGTGAGCCCAAGCGGCCCTTACAAGCAGGGCAAAAGGTTCTGCCGGAGTTGACTAACACGCCCTTATATGTCGCGGGTCTCGCCCAGCAGTCACCAATGTGGGTGGGACAAAATATGGATGGCTGGTTGGCATACCCAGGTACTCCTGAAGATCATAAAAAGCGAGTAGCACAGTGGCGTAATGTTGCTGGCGAAAAGCCTTACGTGAGCTTTATTCATTTAAATTTGCTGGATGAGCCTGATGCGCCAATAACACGTCACCGATTCGGGATTGAAACTGGCGTAAATGGACTCATCACTGAACTAAAGGCAATGCAACAAGTAGGTGTAAACCATATTGGTTTGCATTTTAGGCGAAATACCTTGCCCGTTGAATGGGCACTCGAGTACATCGGTAAACAGGTATTACCGCATTTTCATTTTTAAGGAGACTATATGAATCAATCAATTTTACCTAAACTAGGCGTTGGCACGTTTCGACTAGAGGACGAAGTCGCTTATCAGAGTGTAATGATGGCTCTTGAAGAGGGCTATCGGCATATCGATACTGCGCAAATCTACGGCAACGAAGAAGCTGTAGGTCGTGCTATTAGAGATAGCGATATTGCCCGTGAAGAGCTCTTTGTAACAACTAAAGTGTGGAACGATAAGCTCAATAAAGAAGGCTTTATTGACAGCGTTAAAGAGAGTTTACGAAAGTTGCAGCTTGATAGCGTGGACCTACTGTTAATTCACTGGCCAAGCCCTGAGGGCGGTGAACCAATGGATGAATACCTTGGTGAATTACATCGTGCCAAAGAGCTGGGTTTGACTAAATACATAGGTGTATCTAACTTCACTATTGCCCAACTTCAACAAGCGCTAAAAATCTTACCAGAGGGCTCGTTGACCAATAACCAAATTGAAGTTCATCCTTATTTGACTAATAAAAAAGTGCGTGAATTTTGTGTGCAACAAGGAATCACAGTGACCGGCTACATGCCTTTTGCTGTGGGTAAAGTGCTGAAAGACGAGACTATTTTAGCTATTGCTAAACAACATAACGTCAGCGCCGCCGAAGTGGTTGTGGCTTGGGAGTTAGCACATGGTTTGGTGACAATTCCATCATCGACCAAACGAGCCAATTTAGCCACAAATCTTAAGGCGCTGGAACTGACTTTAAGCGCTGAAGACATCGCCAGAATCGATGCCCTTGATTGTAACGACCGTCAAGCCGACCCTGACTTTTCACCCAAGTGGGATATTTAAATATGGTAGAGCGGACCCATGCATGGCAGTTTAATGGGGCAGGTAATGCCCTGCAATTAGACTACAAAGCCTTACCTCTATTGGAGGCTGGACAGATTCTGGTGCGCAACCTTGCCATCGGCATCAATCCTGTGGATTGGAAATTCATTGATGCCGATCCTATTTCTTGGCCCAAGGGTCACACTCCGGGCGTTGATGGTGCCGGCGAAGTGCTGGCCGTAGGTGCGGGAGTTGACGCTCAATTAGTCGGTCAAATAGTGGCTTATCATCACAGTTTAAGCCTTGATGGTAGTTTTGCTGAACACACCGTTTTATTTGCGAACCGGGTGATGCGCATACCACAAAGCTTGAGTCCTTCGGTGGCTGCCGCTTTACCATGTCCGATGCTGACTGCGTGGCAAGCGTTTAGCAAAATCCCCGCAGTTAAAGGTGCTAAGGTACTGATAACGGGTATGGGGGCAGTGAACAAGTTGTTGGCCCAAATGCTGAGTCACAGTGGTTTTAAAGTGCATGTCTTATCGCAAAGTTTAACCCAAGAGCAAGCGGATAAACTGAGTATAGATGCAGTTTTTCGTCAAGCGCCCAGCGCGGGCGGTTACTTTGCATTGTTTGATGCTAATGGCCCGGATACGGCAAGGGAGCTTGTGCCACTGCTGCAGGCCAATGGCCATGTTATCAGTATTTTAGGACGCATTGATAACCCCGTGGATGCGCCATTTACGCGTACTATTTCATACCATGAAATTGCCTTAGGGGCACTGCATGACTATGGGGATAGCGCTCAGTGGCAGCGCCTTGTAAGGGACGGTGAACGTCTACTAGAAGACGTGGTGGCTGGTCACTTACAGGTAGAGCAACCAACTGAATTCGCTTTTGATGCATTAAATGATGCTTTGATTTTCTCTAAGGAGGAAAAACAAAAAGCAGTTGTGCTCAATCAATAGTTACTCTGGGCCTTGAATGGCGGAATAAAACTAACGCATAAGACCCAGGTTAATAGCTTTTACACGGTTTTAATTGGGTTACAGGCACGGTTACCTCACGATATTGATGCCGAAATAGCATCATGATAATGCCATATTGTGGCTGCTTTATCGGTAGAGATGTTGTTAAGGTGGCTCTATCAACATAATGTAGAACGTGCTAAATGAAGAGGTAATAATGACCGCTATTGCTAAGCTCAGTGTGCTTGATCTCGCGCCCGTGGTGCAAGGCAGCAACGCCAATGAAGCGTTTGCCCGCGCTAAGGAGCTTGCTCAACATGTGGAACGTTTAGGTTACCATCGTTTTTGGATGGCGGAGCATCATAATATGCCCGACATAGCCAGCGCCGCCACGTCCACCGTACTGGCGTACATCGGCGCTCATACTCAGCGTATACGTATTGGCTCTGGGGGCGTGATGCTGCCCAATCACGCGCCGATGATTGTCGCTGAACAATACGGCACCTTGGCAGCGCTGTTTCCTGAGCGCGTCGACTTAGGCATTGGCCGTGCGCCGGGGAGCGATGGTGTAACAACACGTGCGTTGCGACGTGATGCAAAGGCTGCGGAAGATTTGTTGCCACAACTCGAAGAGCTGCAGTATTTTCTTGGCGAGGAGCAACCTGGCCAGCGCGTGCGAGCTTACCCTGGAGTCGGTTCTCACGTGCCGTTGTGGCTACTTGGTTCAAGCACTTACAGTGCTTTGCTCGCGGCACAAAAAGGCTTACCCTTTGCGTTCGCTGCGCACTTTGCCCCTGACTTTATGATGCGCGCGATAGAATTGTATCGTGAACAGTTTCAGCCCAGCGCTCAACTGAGTGCTCCCTATGTGATGGTAGCGGTGAATGCCATTGCCGCTGCTACTAACGAGCAAGCCGAGTTTCTCGCAACCACAGGGCAGCAAAAGTTTGTCAGTATGATCAGGGGGCAAGAGGGGCTGATCCCTCCTCCCACCGACAATATGGATGCGATCTGGACCGACCTTGAACGTCAACAAGTGACTCGGATGTTGCGCGAGTCAATCATCGGTAATAAAGAGAAAGTCCAGGCTGGGCTGCGTGGGTTACAGGCGCGTACGGGGGCCGACGAAATCATGCTACACAATATTATTTATGATCAACAAGCGCGTTTGAACTCTTATGAGCTGATAATGCACGGGTGATAGATATGGGTTGGCGCTTGGTTTATCCCCGTATATGCTTGATGAGCATCTTGCATCACAAAAAAAGGAACACAACATGATTGGCTATGTCACTTTAGGTACAAATGATTTGCAAAAGGCTGCGGCTTTTTATGATGTTTTATTGGGCCAACTCGGTGCAGCACGGTTTATGGAGAATGAGCGCTTAATCGCTTGGTCGACTGGTCCTGTAGGCGCAGGATTAGCGATAGTGACGCCCTATGATGAGAGCCCCGCAAGCGCCGGTAATGGAACTATGGTGGCATTACAGGCCAGTTCCCCGGATTTGGTTGATAAGGTTTACCAAAAGGCGGTTGCTCTTGGTGCTAAAGAAGAAGGAGAGCCCGGTGAGCGTGGTGATATCCCTGGCTTTTATGCTGGCTACTTTCGAGACCTAGATGGCAATAAGTTGAATGTATTTTATATGCCAAGCCCTGCTTAATAGATAAGGAAATGTGAATCTTACTATAAGCGCCCAGGTGGGCGCTTTGTTACGTGTATTTGTCCCCATATAGTTAACCCTGTGTTAAAAAATAACTGCATTTTATTGACGTTTTAACGACCATGTCATATGTTATGAAAGCGCTTACATAATTTGCGCTTTTTATTTGAGTACTTTTGAAAGCGCTTACAAAATACTGGTTGATAATAAAAACACAATTAAATCAGTTAGATACTAATAACCAATTAATGTTGGGGTTCAACAAAATGAACAAAGCAGCAACACACACGACTCGGGCTTTGGCAGCGCTCTCATTAGCTGTACTGACTGGGTGTGGCGGCTCCGCCACTGAGACTGATGTCACCACCACAGAGGTTAGTGCACCTGCCTCCAACTGGGTCATGGTTTGGGAAGATGATTTCAGTGGTGAAAGCATCGACACCTCAAAGTGGAACTATGAAATCAATTGCGCCGGTGGCGGCAACAATGAAAAGCAATGCTATACCGATAGCAGCGATAACGCATACATCGCAGATGGCGTGCTCAATATTGTTGCTCTACCAGCATCAGAAGGGGCTGAGAAACCTTACACGTCGGCACGATTAAACACCCGATACAAGGCTGATTTTACCTACGGGCGCTTTGAAGTTCGTGCCAAGTTGCCCTCAGGACAAGGCAGTTGGCCGGCGTTTTGGATGATGCCCACCGATGAAGTGTATGGTTCGTGGCCTAAGTCGGGAGAAATCGACGTCCTCGAAGCTGTTAACCTGAAAGTGCCCACCGATGAGGGGGTGGAGTCTAATATTCATGGTACTTTGCACTATGGACGCGATTGGCCAGACAATGCTTCCAGTGGCAAAGCGTATGAGTTCCCTCAAGATGAGAACCCCGCAGATGACTTCCATACTTATGCCATCGAATGGCAAGAAGGCGAAATTCGCTGGTATGTGGACGACTACCTTTACGCTACTCAACGCCGTTCTGAGGTGCTTTATAACAGCAAAAATGAAGCTGTGGGCTTAAAGCACCGTGGGTGGTTTGCTGAGTATTTTGAGCAGGGCAGTGGTGAGCTAGTCACGCATTGGGATAATGCTCCGTATGACCAAGATTTTTATATGATCCTCAACCTTGCTGTTGGCGGTGATTGGCCGGAAAACGTCAATCAAACGGGTATTGATGCTAGCGCTTTTGCCGAGGGACAAAAGTTTGAAATTGATTATGTGCGCGTTTATGAGTGTGCATCGAACCCTGATACAGGCAAAGGCTGCGAAACAATTCGCCCTGGTTATGATGACCCTGCAGATGCATTAGTTGAAGGTAAGGCGCCTGTGCCTACACCGCCATCAACAGGCATCAATCCACTGACTATTTTTGCTGACCAATTTAACCCTAACTGGCCTGCTTGGGACTGCTGTGGCGGTTCAACGCCGAGCTTAGTACCTGTAGAAGGCAAAGGCAATGTGGTGGAGTTCGTGGTCGGCAGTGCACCCACGGTAAATGGTTTTACCAGCCGTAGCGAGTTTATCACTGATCCCGAGGGGGAGGCGTCGCCTTATGATGCTTCCGGGATGCTCGACACTGGTTTTGTGCGTTTCGATATGCGTGTCACTTCAGCTCCGGCGAATCCAGATGCCACTTGGATGTTTAAAATTGAAAGCTTTGATGCTGGCTCCGCCGTTGAACTCAACCTTAGCGCCAGCGCCGAAGGTGAAGCTCCTGTCGTAGGCCAATGGCAAACGTATACATTTCCAATCCAAGTGTTAGCTGATGCTGGCCTTGATGTGTCAGCAATTGATGTGGTGATGATCTTCCCTGCTTGGGGCACTGGAGAGGGCGCCGTTTATCAAGTCGATAACGTTGAGATAAACGCCGAATATCCGCAGTTGGACCTTTTCACTGATGGCCAAAATGTTGATTGGCCGATGTGGGATTGCTGCGGTGGCAGCACACCTATCGAAGTCATGGATGATGAAGCCCATGGCTTGGTTGCTGAATTTGCGATTGGTGCTACACCTACCGTTATGGGCTTTAATACGCGCAGCGATGCAGGCGGCAGTGATAACCCCTTTGATGCCACGGCTATCGTTGAAGGTGGCGTGATGCAGTTTGATATGAAAGTAACATCAATGCCGAATACGCCAGATGCGCCTTGGTTGCTCAAGTTGGAGTCAAGCGGCGGAGCGACGGCCGCTGAGGTTGATTTAACAACAAGCGCTGAAGGTCACGCCCCACAAGCGGGTGAATGGCAAACTTATACCTTCCCGTTGACTGACCTAGCGAGCGCTGGGTTAGATTTAAGCGCCATTGATGTAGTAATGATTTTCCCTGCATGGGGCAGCGGTGAAGGTGCGGTATACCGCATTGATAACGCCAAAATTTATTACCCAGAGAATGATGGGTTAACCTTATTCAAAGACGCGGCTGCTGAGCAGTGGAGTATTTGGGATTGCTGTGGTGGCTCTGAGCCTGCTGTCGTGACTGACGACCAAGCTCATGGCGCAGTTGCTGAGTTTACAATCGGGGCGACGCCAACCGTGATGGGTTTCCTTGCAGATGAAAACGTGTCATTTGATGCCTCCGGCTTGCTCAGCGAAGGTGTGGTGCAGTTTGAAATGAAGATTACCAGCAATGCGGGTAACCCGGACGCTCAATGGTTATTCAAGATTGAGTCATTGGGTGCTGCAACCGCAGTGGAACTGCCGCTCAGCGCCAGTCAGGAAGGGGCAGAGCCTGTCGTGGGTGAATGGCAAACCTACACCTTCACATTACAACAGCTACTCAATGCTGGCTTGGATGTCAGTGCTATCAATGTGGTGATGGTATTCCCTTCTTGGGGCATGGGTGAAGGTGCTGTGTATCGCATCGATAACGCGGTCATAGCGAATCCTTAACACACTGAGTGCGGGGAGTACGCTGCCCGCAACCTATGGCAACAATTTGTATAAGCAGGCAATCATGAAACCTACAACATTTAAGAAATCATCGCTAGCTGTCTCAGTGTCGCTGAGCCTTGCCGCAGGCCTTGGTGTGGCCATGCCAACTTGGGCACAGACAGAACAAGACAATGCTGAAAAGAAAATAGAAGTTATTCAAGTTAAAGGGATCCGAGGCAGTTTGATTCGTTCCATGGATCTTAAACGCCAATCTTCGGGCGTTGTCGATGCAATCTCTGCAGAGGAAATGGGTAAGTTCCCAGATACTAACTTGGCAGAGTCATTGCAGCGCATAACCGGGGTGTCAGTAAGTCGGGCTAACGGCGAGGGTAGCCAAATTACCGTACGTGGTTTTGGCCCTGAGTTTAACCTTATCACCCTTAATGGCCGACAAATGCCAGGAACAGGTTACACGCGTTCGTACAACCTGGAAAACATCGCCTCAGAGGGTGTGAACACCTTAGAAGTTTTTAAAACCGCGCGTGCTGATGTCCCCAGCGGTGGCTTAGGCGCGACGGTTAACATTGTTACCTCTCGACCCTTCCAACGCCCTGGGCAGCACTTTACCGTAACTGGCAAGGCTATTCACGATACCTCAAATGAACAAGGGGATGATGTCACCCCAGAGTTTTCTGCGGTGTACAGCAACACCTTTGATGATGATATGTTCGGTGTTGGCTTTACCTTCTCGCATCAGGAACGTGACTTTCAAAAACAACAAGCAAACATTCAAGGTTGGCAAGCGAACGTAGATTTACCGTCGCTTGATGACGGCAGTGTGATTGATCCCCGTCCTTTAGACGCTGATGGCAACCGGGTGGGTAATCATTTCTTTCCTAAAGATATGAACTACAGTATTGAAGACTTAGAGCGCGAGCGCACCAATGGGCAGGTAACGCTTCAGTACGCGCCTATCAATGATATTGTGGTGACGCTGGATTATACGGCGAGCCGAGCTGTTACTGGCTCTAACAGCATTGGCTGGGGAATTTGGAACGAGTTTGGTGGCAATATTAACGGCTACGAGCTTGATGAAAATGGCACCGCACTCTTCGCTGACATTAGTGGTAATGATGCGTCGTTTACCGCCAACCGTTCAACCACCGAAGTAACCGCACGTTCTGTGGGCCTTAACGTCGATTGGCAAATCAACGATCAATGGCAGGTTGCTGTTGATTATCATGATTCTAATAACGAAACTGACAATGGTGCCGATGATGGGCTAGGCAGCGCTGGGCAAGTGATCTTAGGCTCCGATCAGCTTATTAATAAAATTTATGATTACCGTGAAGGGGACATCCCTCATGCCTTGGTAAACTGGAAAAATGGCACCACTACTTTAGCCCCGAGTGAAATTGATTCTAACTTTAGTCAGTTCACCTACTCACCGGGTGAATCGGATATCAAACAGGCGCAATTGCATAGCGAATGGTACAACGACAGCTTTGATATCCCACTAATCCGGGTGCAATTCGGTGGCTCGCACACTGAGCAAACCATGACGGGTTTCACGGCGTGGAGCGGTCTGCGCGGCGGCCCTGGTTTCAATCCGGCGTTCCCCGAGATTTTCCCTGATAATATGTTCACCTACCATGAAACCGGCGATCTCCTTGATCAATTTGCTGGAGGTGGTAGTGACTTACAACCGGGCTATTACTACACCTACGACTTTGATGAGGCCATTGCTCGCCAGCTGGCTTACCTTACTGAAGATGTAGTAGGTGACAATGTATACTCTATCGATCCTTTCTTTGATGGTATTGATAGTCAGAATACCGTTGAAGAGCAAACGCAAAGCCTCTACTTGCAAACGCAATGGGAATTCGACGTCGCCAATTACTACGTGCAAGTGAATGCCGGTTTACGTTATGAGCAAACCGATGTAACTAGCATTGTACGCCAGCGTGTCGAGCAACAAGTGAATTGGGAAAGTGCGTCAGAGTGGATTATGCAATACACCGAAGGCGGCACGAATAACTTCCTGACTCAAGAGGGTGACTACGACATCCTACTGCCGATGATTGATGCTAAAGTGGATTTGACCGACGATTTGGTAGCGCGGGTATCATGGGGTAAAACCATGTCACGTGCACCTTTGGGTAATTTGGCCGGCGGCCGTAGTTTAACGGGCAGCCCTAAGCCAGGCTCGCGAACTGGTGCCCAAGGTAACCCCAATCTATTGCCATTTGAGTCCACTAACTTGGACTTGTCTCTAGAGTATTACTACAGCGAAGGCAGCTACGCGTCGGTGGGTTACTTCAAAAAAGACGTGGATAACTTTATCCAAACAACCATCACTGAAACCACCATAGACGGTTTGCACGACATTCTTGATGGTCCTCGTTACCGTGAGGCGGTGGCTGCAATTGAAGGACGTGGCGAGCAGGCGACCAGCGATGCAATCTATAATGAAATGCTGGCGTTAGGCTATGGTAATGGCGAAGGTAAAATTGAGCCAAGCAGTGATGATCCGCTTATTGTTTGGAACATCAGCCAGCCGCAAAATACCGACAGCAAAGCGGTAGACGGATTTGAAGTGGCGCTGCAGCACCTGTTCGGGGAATCGGGCTTTGGTGTTGGTGTAAACGCGACTTTTGTTGACGGCGATGTCGAGTTTGATAGTGAAAGCTTGGTGCAACAAGCTCCACTTACTGGCTTGAGCGACTCTGCAAACTTCCAGGCCTTCTATGAAAAAGATGGCTTATCGGTGAAGGTCACTTATGCGTGGCGTGATTCGTATCTTATTGGTGTGGGCCAAGACCAGGGCTCCTCAGATGCGCCACCGCAGTATAGCGACACCTATGGGCAATGGGATATCAGTGTTAATTATGACATTGACGAGCACATTACTGTGTTTGTCGAAGGTGTGAATCTCAATAATGAAACTGAACGTGGTTACGGTCGATATGAAGAGCAGTTCTTATTTGCACGTCAATATGGGCCGCGCTACACCTTGGGTGCGCGCTATAGCTTTTAGCCATTAATTTTAGCTTCACGACAGGGGTTATCCCTAGAACCAACCTAGCCGCTCACCGAGCGGCTTTTTTTATTTATATACAGTAACCACTTGAGCTTATGTCAGTGAGTAGAAAGGGGGCTTTGATGTCGCTGCGCGTCAAGTACCTAAACGGACAACTGGCTATTTTTAACTGTTTTGTTTAATATTGCCCCAATTAGCGCCTAATTTCATGGTCGTATAGGTGCCTTAGGAATACTTTTAACAAGGATGAACTCATGACAACCATGCGTATTTCCCAATCTGTCGGCATCAACGGTGTCAATAATCCCAATGACATTAAAGCGGTACAACAAGCATTAAACGCTCTACTGAGACTCATTGCGCCCACTCAGCGGTTAGTCGTTGACGGTCGTTTAGGAAGCCGTCCTGAGCAGTCAAAAACCGTTGCCGCGATAAACCTATTTCAACAAAAAGTGGTGGGTATGGTTCGTCCCGACGGCAAAGTGGATGTAAATGGGCGCACCCATCGCAAAGTAAATGAAAAGCTCTCTCAAGCGAGCGCCAGTGCGCAGACACCGGTTTCTGGAGCCTTGAAAGTGTCGCTTTATCGTAATATTGAGCGCTATGAGGGCCGCGTAGAGCACATGTATTTGGATACCAAAGGCTTTGCGACCGTTGGTGTGGGCCACCTACTGAGTAACGTAGATGAAGCCAAGAAGCTACCTTTTATTGTCAATGCCACCGGGCAGCCGGCTACTGCCGCGCAAATAGAAGAAGAGTTCTCACGCTTAAAGAAAATGCCCTTTGGTAAAGATTACCCCGCTTCCATTTATAAATCAGCAACCAAACTACACCTGTCTGAGCAAACTATGGATGCACAGATTGAGAAGCATATTCGTCAGTTTGAATCGGAGCTAAAAAGAATATACGGGGCCGATAAGTTCGCTGCCTTCCCAGACAACGTCAAATTGGCGCTATTCGATATGATTTTTAACCTGGGTATGACCAAGCTTAAAAACACCTTCCCTAACTTTAACCGCTATATTAACGCGGGTGACTATAAAAATGCCGCGCTCGAGTCGTCTCGTAAAGACATCTCCGAAGAGCGCAATATGTATGTTCGTAACTTATTGGCAAACTCATAATGACTAAAAGCACTTTTTTATTATCTGGGGCCATGCTGCTCTCTGTTGCAGCCTGCGCAAATACAGAGCAACCAAGTATTGCTCCAAGTTATAGCGAAACCAATAAAACTGAGGGGCGTTTTGTCGATCCCGTATCACTAGATAGCCGAGCGGATGTGGAAGCGCTAGCAAGTGGTAAGTGGTTTTTTAGTTACCCGCTAATAAATGATTCTGGCAAGAGCACAGAAATTGCAAGCTGTGAGCAATTAAAGCAAGCCCAGGCTCAAGGTTTCAAGGGCGAAGACTTTTCAATGCAAGGCGCTATTGAAGCGCTCGAGCTAATTTGCAACACCTGGCAGGCGATGGCGGAACTAGAAGCCTCTCACACCAGTTGGATTAACTTTACTCATGGTAAAGAAGTGGCCAAGGATTTACCTGCCGAATTCGCCCTCGCTATCTCTAATGATACGGTTGAGCGGGTGGCGCAGTCCGAGCACTGGAGTGATGTAACCACAATCAAAAAAGTTGAGCCTGCGAGTGAAGACCAAGCGGTGTATTACGATACCGATGGCAGTATTCAGCGTTTAACGCTCATGGCCCAAGGCGACTACAATGGCGATGGAATTGAAGATGCTATTTTCTATATGGAAAATGGCGTTGATGGCGGCAGCTATTCCAGTGTGAACACCTATATTGTAACTCGCTTGCAGCAAGGGGCACCGATAACGCTGCTGGCGAAGTGGTAATCAGGTCTCCTGTGGCAAACTCAGAGTGACTAGATTAAACCTCATAACAGTGACCGCTCTTTTTGGTTCACTGAGCGTGTGTGCAAAGACAGGTATAGAGCCTCGTTATACTTTAGATAACAAAGCCCGTAGCTTCTTTGATAAACGCATTGAGCTGAAGAACAGCTCAGAGGTTGCCGCACTTCACAACAAACAGTGGTATTACCAAGATACTCTCAATAAGGGGGTGGACTTTATCGAGGTATCGAATTGCTTAGAGCTCAAAAAGGCTTTAGCGGAAGGCTTCGAGGCAGATACATACTCTTATCAAGAGGCGGTAATAGCAACCAAACATATCTGCAACACCTGGCAGGCGATGGCGAAATTAGAAGCCTCTCACAGCAGTTGGATCAACTTTACCCATGGTAAAGAAGTGGCCAAGGAATTACCTGCCGAATTCGCCCTCGCTATCTCTAATGATACGGTTGAGTGGGTGACGCAGTCCGAGCACTGGAGTGATGTGACCACAATTAAAAAAGTCGAACCTGCGAGTGAAGACCAAGCGGTGTATTACGATACCGATGGCAGTATTCAGCGTTTAACGCTCATGGCCCAAGGCGACTACAATGGCGATGGCATCGAAGATGCTATTTTCTATATGGAAAATGGCGTCGATGGCGGCAGCTATTCCAGTGTGAACACCTATATTGTGACTCGCTTGCAGCAAGGGGCACCGATAACGCTGCTGGCGAAGTGGTAATAGGTAAGGAGCAGCTTAGCTGCTCCCACAATGTTGCTCCCACACCATGGCACAGCTAATGGAACACTTTGCCACTAATCAAGGTGTCATCAATCACCAAAAACTGCCCATGCCATTTTTCTGTAGTGACATAAGCGGTATCCCACTCTAGATTAGTGTTGCCCATGGCTTCAAGCTTGGCATAAGGGTCTCCTTGGCCAAGGCCAGCAAACTGCCATTTTGAAAAGTTATCGAAGAGCTCGTTTTTGCCGTAGATGCCTGCCCTGCGGGCGGAGAAGTCTTCCATGAGTTTAATATGGTCCACTTGCTCTGCAGTAGACATCACAATTTTTTGCCGACAAGGGGTAAAAAAAGCACGCTTATTATCGGCATCGACTAGTTGAATTAGGCTGTTTCCATAGGTGCTAATATACTCGTCAATGCTCATGGCGTGTTGGTAGCAAGGAGAGGTTTGCACCTTGCTAAAGTCGGTGAAGGGCTTGCCTACACTAAACCCAGCTAACTTCTGCGCCGTTTCATCAAGGTCGCTAACTTGTTGTAGTGTTAAAAATTTTGGTTCGCTATAAGCCGAGTCAATGAGTGCTGCCTGCTGGCCATTAAGGGTTGCTGTAGAAGCAAACTGTGCTCCATTTAAGGAGAATGTAAAGTCTTCGGCAACAATTTCCAACTGGTTAGCTAACGAAATAGGTAACAAAGATTGGTTGTATTGATAACCCACTAACTTACCTTGGTGAAAACTAAAAACATGATTGCGACCAATAAAAGCCAGTAACTTTGTGTCATTTATCGGCCATAACATAGTAAAACGGCCCAGCTTTTCGAGTACTTGAGCGAATTCATCACCCATTTTAAAAGTAAATATAGAATCCTCGGTGATAATTAAAGTCGGTGTTAACTGCTGAAGCTGTTTTAGGGGGGCCGCTGGTAATGTGAATGAAGTTTCTATATCAAGGTCGTTACTCGTATATTTGAAAACTGTTGATGATAAATAATCAATATTCTCTTTCGTTATTTTAAAACTATCACCGTAGCATTCAGTGACTGATGCGATTTGCGCAATTGCATCAATATTGGATGAGTTCGGATCACGTTTAAAGCTGACAGCCGTTTCCATGATACCCGCATCGGTATTGTCGGCGATATCTTGCAGTTTATGCAGCAGCTTTTCTTTAGTCTGTGTAATTAGCTCATCGTCACTGAATGACCCCATACGGGCTCGATATGTTACTTGTACAGATTGCGCCGAACGCTCGTCAACATCGCACTCACTGGCTCTGGAGTACACGCTGTGTGAGTATGACGAGCATGAATATACAACAGCTAATGCCAATAAGTACTTAACCATAACGGCAATCCCTTTTTATCAAAGTCACTAATGTCTATCTTTTACACAGTGATAATTAAAGTCAATATATCTAGTATTTTTCAGATTTGAATTAGTATCAATAATTAATCATCTTATTGATACTGCAATGGAAATTAAAATAAATTTAATATAGCATTCCTTTTATAGGAACTTTATAAGGATATAGAAATGTACAAAGGACTTGCTTTGTTTTGCCCATTATTTTGTTTAACACTATCGGGGTGTGGAGGAAGCGACAGTAACAAGGATGCGACACCTGTTGTAGAGAACACCTCGCAATCGGCCAAGGCTCATGTTGCTGCGGTCACTCAGGCTCAGCGAGGACAACGAATACAGCTTGATGCGACCCAAAGTGTGATCCCTCGTGGCGGCAGTTTTTCTTGGCAATGGCACAGTGTGCCTGAAGATGGCGCAGTTGAACTCACTGACAAAGAGACGTTGAAGCCTACCTTTATACCCACTGTCGCGGGGACTTATCAGCTCAAGCTGGTGGTAGACGCTGGCAACAATAATAGCAGTGAAGTGCTAACCACCATTACAGTCGCTGACAGTAGCAATAATATTGCGCCGGTGGCGCGCTTTGAATTGGCGCAAACACATTTTGGTAAGAACGAAACTATTCATTTAGATGCTTCAGCAAGCTTCGATGCGGATAACGATACGCTAAATTATGAGTGGCAAGCACAGCCTCATAATAGCTCTGCCGAGTTTCAACTTAGTGCCCATACCGGCGTTCAGGCATTATTTAAGGCTCAATCAGCGGGTAAGTATACCATTCGCTTAACTGTTGATGACGGTGAGTTACAGCACAGCACCGAAGGCACAGTTACTGTTCAAGAACAATCCTTAGAGCCGGTGATTTCTGCCCCTAGCAGCGTAAAGGTGGGCACCGAAATTAAACTCAGCGCAGCAAATAGCAAGCTGTATGAAGGGGTGGGAATTACTTGGCAGTTAAAGAGTAAACCCCAAGGTAGCAGCGCCGAACTCTCTACTCACGATGCTGTTGAAGCGCTTTTCACCGCAGATGCCGCCGGTACTTATTTAGTACAACTGAGACTCACGGCAAGCACTGGAGAATATGTTGTGGCAACCAAAAAGATCACCGCAACAGCTAACAATGGCGCGCCCTTTGTGCGCCTATTAAACACTCCAAGCTCAAGCAAAACCTATCAGCAAGTGACGCTCGATGGCTCAGCAACTACAGACCCTGATGGCGATACCTTAGACTTTTTATGGCAAATAGAAGCACCAGAAGGCGCTACATACAGTCTTGAAAATGAAACCAGCGCCAAAGCCACCTTTTTAGCGCAAGACCCAGGCGATTACAAAATAACGCTGCAGGCGTCTGATGGGGCTTTAACGAGCCAAAAGTCACTGATCCATCGTGTCACATCGTCTAATAGTGCGCCTAGTGCTCAAATCGAGCTATCATCGGGCCAAGTGAAGCTTTATAAAACAGCCTCTTTTATCGCCAAAGGCCAAGATCCAGATGGTGATGTACTCACTTACCAGTGGCAGTTGATAAATAAACCAGCACAAAGTGAGGCGCAGCTTAGCAATATAGAAAACAATGAAGTAAGCCTCACATTCGATAAGGCAGGTACTTATACGCTGAGCGTAACGGCCTCTGATGGTGAACTCTCGAGCGAGCCTCATGTTATGTCGGTACAGGTTAAAGCGGGCACCAATCGCCAGCCCTATATTCTTGGCATGCAGGTCTTGGATGAGCTAAAAGCGGATCAGCCCATTCGCTTAGTGGTTAACGCAGGCGATCCTGATGGCGATCCGCTGACTTACGAATGGCGAGTCGAGCCGCCAACAAATGCCACTGCTACCTTCTCATCGACAAGCACAGCACAGACCACGATAACGGTCAGTGATCCAGGTTGGTATTTAGTTGAGGTTTATGCCGATGATGGCATAGTGCGTACGCCCTATCCGCATGCCAAGTTACTGATAGTCGAGTAGGCAAAGAAAAGGCGGGAACTCCCGCCTTTTTAAGTTAATCGCCCATAAATTTCATCGCCTGCAACAAGTTACTGTAATCGTCACGCCACACAAAGGGTGTGGTTGTACTTGGCCAAGGAGATTGACTAGAGCGCAGCGATGCCAAACGCTCAGCGCTGCGGCTAAGCACGACCCAGCGTACATCGTGACCATGGCGCTGTTGCGATTTGCTTTCGTTGTAAACAATGGCTAATTCAAAATGCTCAGCCAAGCCACGCATCAAAGGTGTTAAATCCAAATGGGTATTGGAAATATGCACCGCCAGCAAGCCGTCATCCTTGAGATGGCTAAGATACAGGTCGGTGGCCTCTTGTGTTAGCAAATGCATGGGGATGGCATCGCCGCTAAAGGCATCCAGCACCAGTGCATCAAAGCGCTGCGCGGGTTGCTGCGATAAGGTCACGCGACCATCACCTAAGTGATAATGCTGCTGCGCAGCTGAAGCGTTTAAGTAACTAAATTGGCTTTTAGCCGTTGTCAGTACATTGGGATTAAGCTCGTAGAAATAGTAGTGATCGCCTGGCTTGCCGTAAGCAGCCAACGTCCCCGCTCCCAAGCCGATAAAACCGACTTTGGCGTTTGCCGAGAGCTCTGAGAGCATTTGCCCGACCAAGGTTTGCTGTCGGTAGTAACTCTGTGGCTCGCCTTGTCCTGGACCGCTCAACACTTCCACACCGTGGGTGGTGGTGCCATCAATCAGACGTCGTTCAACGCGGTTGTCGATATTAACTTCAGTCACGGTTAACAAGCCGTAAAAGTTGCGCAAACGGGTAATATCATTACTTTTAAACTGACTGTCTAGCCATAGAAATAACAGCGCCGAGATGGCCACGCCAACAACAGCACTGCCGGCTAACCATGACGATCTTTGGTGCTGCTTATCAAGTAGCACGGCGACAGCAAACAGTATCAAGGCCATGGCAATGGCTAATGGGTATTCGTAATACAAGGTGAATACGAGGGGCGCAACAAAGGTGATGGCCGCTGTGCCCAAGGCCCCACCTAGGGCCATTAACAAGTAAAACTGGGTGAGATAATTTGTATTAGGCTTGGCTTTAACCAGCTCACCATGGCACACCATGCAAGCGGCAAACAGCACTAAGGAATACAGGGCTACTTGGCTGACAATATCGAACTGGCTGCCAATGAAGAACAAAAAGCAGGCGATAAGCGCGCACACCGAAAGGGTCGCCAACCAAAATACCCGATGGTAAAGCTTGGTTGAGTGGAAACATAAAACAAAGGTAAGCAAATACAACGCCAGCGGTAAAAGCCATAAAAACGGCACCGGGGCGACATTTTGCGTAATGGCGTTGGTGCTGGCAGTGAGTATCATCACCCCACAGCCGCTCAGGGCCAACCATAGTAACCATTTGTGGTGCAGCCCGCCGCGAAACGCACTTTGCTCGGTAGTACCTAAACGCTTCGCCTGATTATAAAAGCGCGCCATATAGCCATAAAAAACAACGCCAAATGCCACAAATAACCCACTCCAGAGCCACGATTGATGGCCTAAAGCGAACCAAGGCTCAATAGCAAAGGGGTAAGAAAGTAGGGCTAAAAACGAGCCAATATTAGAGTAGCTATAGAGTTTATAGGCATGCTCGTTATCGACCTTTGCCTGCCAGCTTTGCATCAATGGGGCCGTTGCGGCGAGGGCAAAGTAGGGGAAGCCTACAGCAATACTTAGTTGCAATAACACCTGCCAAGCTGGGTGAGCACCCGGGGCGGCTAAGGCTTGGGTGCCAATAGGTAATGCTAGAGCTCCTACGAGCAGCAGCAAGCCGTGGACAATAAACTGATTCTTTAACTTAAAGCGGCTTGAGAGTAGGTGCGCATAGCCGTAACTAGCCAATAAAAAGGCTTGAAAAAACAACAGGCAAGCGGTCCATACTTGGGTGCCGCCGCCAAAGCTGGGTAACAGCATTTTGGCCATGATCGGCTGGACTTGAAACAGTAAAAAAGCACTGAGAAATACAAGAATAATTGCAAGCATAGGGGGTGAATGAGTACGTGAGCGAAAAAACGCCCGCTAATGTACCATGTTTAACCATAATGGGGAAAAGGAGCTGCACAGTCGCTCATGTTGCTCTTGCTTTGGCCTATACTCAAGCAGGATGTCACAATCACAACAGGGAAACGCTATGAAATATATACTGTTACTCGCTGCATTGATGTTTACTCACAGCGGTTTAGGTGCCCAAGCTAAGTTATTGGAGAGTTTATCCAAAGCACGCATTATTGAGCTCAATCATGTGTGGGATCATAACTCACCGCTTTTGAGTTTTAATCCTCCTTATGCGTTGGCGCTGATGGATAATCATCAAGATACCCAAGGGATGATCCCCGAGCTCTCTTTTGCCGCCGACATTATGTATTTTAGCGGCCAGCATGGCGCGCCCAACCTTGATGCCATTGGCCATATTGGCCACAACGGCCAGGCCTATGGTGGCATCAGCACCGATGCTATCGATGGCGCTCGGGGCCTTAAGGAACTTGGCATTGAGCAATATCCTCGCGAGCGCTTACTGAATCGTGCAGCGTTACTTGATGTGGCGCGTTTTAAAGGGGTGTCACACTTACCTGGCGGATATGAAATTACCGTACAGGATTTGCAGGATACAGCCAAAGCACAACAGGTTCGCATTAAAGCTGGGATGTCGGTGTTGATCCGCACCGGTTTTGGCCAGTTTTTTAATACTGACAATGCAACTTACCTCGGGCCTCGCCCTGGCCCAGGGCAGAGTGCGGCACAGTGGCTAGCAAAGCAACACGTATTCTTAGCAGGCTCTGATCAACTGAGTTTCGAGGTGGTGCCTGAGAGTGGAACGCGTTTTCCCGCACACCGCATTTTACTCGCACAACATGGTATTTATATTGTTGAAAACCTTAACTTAGAAGCGCTCAGCGAGGCGCTTGCAAAGGGCAAAAGCAATGAGTTTATGTTGGTGCTAAACCCGCCTCGTGTTCGTGGAGCTACGGGAATGGCGGTGAACGCTTTTGCTATTTTGCCTTAGGTAAACATATTTGCGCTAACGCCCCTCCTTGAGGGTGGTTGGTAAGTGTTAACTCACCGCCTTGCGCTCTAATTATCTCTCTACTCAATACTAATCCAATGCCAGTGCCTTGGGTTTTGGTGGAGTAAAATGGCACAAATAGGTTATCGGGATTATCTATGCCAGGGCCATTATCATACAGCTTGAGTTGCCACTGGTTGTGCTTACTAATCGCTAAGCGTATGCCTTCGGTGCCGCTAAGGGTATTGGCCTGCTCGGCATTACGCACCAAATTAAGCAACGCTTGCTCCAGTTGCTCTGGGTCGATTAATAAACGGCCGGTGTGGCTTTGGCAGTCAATGTCTATGTGCGGCAGCAGCACCTGTAAGCGGCTAACCAGCTCGGTGATTGGTATCGCTTGCAGTTGCGGTTGTGGCAGCTGCGATAGCTTTGAATAACTGGCAACAAAGTTGAGTAGATGTTGCGCGCGTTTTTCTATCACCTCAAGCATTTGCGCTTGCAATGAGTGCGCCTGTTGCTGCTCGCGCAGCGACTGGGTTAACGAATAAATTGGCGTCAGCGAGTTACGCACTTCATGATTCAGTACTTTGACCAGCTTTTGCCAGGCCTCTTTTTCGGTGCTTCTTAGGGGCTGTTCAATCGACACATAGACCAAAAGTTGATAATGACGAGCGCCTCGCTTTAGGCTATGACAGTCAATTTTGTAGCGTGTTTGATGCTGCCCTTGATGCAACTGCCATTGATGCTGATGACGATATAAGCCAAGCTCTTTGGTCGCTACACCTAGCAGTGAGTCTTGATGATAGTGAGCTAATGCCGCTGGGTTGGCATGATACACCTGAGCATGGCCATCAAGCACCACCACCGGCGAGTGCAGCTCGTTTACCAAGTCAAACACAAAGCTTTCGTGGTGCGCGTATTCTGCACGCTTATTACTAATGCGGGTAGCAATACGGCGCAAATCCTCTTTCAGAGCATAAATGCGCCCATGTCGATACCGGGCAAAATGCCACACTGTAAATTCCTCATTCGCGAGGCTGTCTAGCTGCACCGCGACGCTATCAAAAGCGTCAAACACGGTTTGGTACAAACTACAGAGTGCCCAAATACAGGGACCTAAAACCAACAATAGCAGCGTTACTTGGCTCAGTGTATCCAATTGCAGGTAAACACCTATGGCCAATAACAGCGCCAATAGGGTGCCTAGCGGGATGGCTGCAAGGATGATAAAGCGTCGCTCTAAAGAGCTTGAGCGCGCCATTATTGGTTGCCCAGCTGATATTTATCTAAGCGTCGGTACATGGCGGATTTGCTCAACCCTAAAAACTCACCGGCGGCGACTACATTACCGTCAAAATGAGCGATGGCATTGCTGATCATGCGTTTTTCCGCTTCCTCTAAGTTCATTAGCGGCAGGCTCGAATCAATATCTTGGTGAGGTTGCAAGGCGATATGCTCAGCGCTGAGGCTATCAGCGTCGCTCATGATCACACTGCGCTCCAACACATGTGAGAGCTCGCGCATGTTTCCTGGCCACTGATAGGCGCTAAGTTTGTCTAGGGCACAGCGGTTTAAGGTTTTTACAGGCAGCTGGTAACGCTGGCAGTGGATGCGAATAAAATGCTCGGCAAGGCTGGCGAGCTCGTCACTGCGTTGGCGCAGCGGCGGCAAAGTAAGGACCAAGGTATTGAGTCGGTACAGTAGGTCTTGGCGAAAATCACCGCCAGCAATGGCTGCTTGTAAATCTGCATTAGTGGCAGAGATCACCCGCGCATCGCTGTGCAAGGTGGTGGAGCTGCCAAGCACTTCGTATTCGCCACTTTCTAATACCCGTAATAACTTCGCTTGCAGCGCCAGGGGCAAGGTGCCTATTTCATCTAAAAACAAAGTGCCCGATTGCGCCAGGGTAAAGCGCCCGGTACGCGCTTCTTTGGCATCGGTGAACGCGCCTTTACTGTGGCCGAATAACTCACTTTCGAAGAGGTTCTCCGGGATAGCGGCCATATTGACGCTGACAAAGGGCGCATCAGCTTTATCGCTATGCTGGTGGATGAGCTTGGCCAGCATACTTTTACCGGTGCCATTCTCACCGGTAATGAGTACATTGGCGTTGGTTGCAGCAATACGCTTGGCGTTTTCAATCAAGGTTTGCGCCTTTTTTGAAAAGGCCAGAAAGCGGTCATTGGCCTCGCTATTGTCATGAGGCAAATGCTTGCGTACAGCATTGACTAAACGGCGGTTTTGCCAGGGTTTTTCAACAAAATCACAAGCCCCTAATTGCATTGCTTTGACGGCTAATTCGACATTGGCATAGGCGGTGATCACCACCACTGCGATGCGCCGAGAACATTGCCGTAAGCTATCGAGAAAGGCCAAGCCTTCTTTGCCAGAGGTGGTGTCCTTGGTGAAATTCATGTCCAGTAAGACTAAATCAACCTGATGGCGGTTAAGCTGGCTGAGCGCGGCTGTGGGAGAGTCAGCCTCTATGCAGTGGTGATTATCACTCTCAAGCGCAATGCGGGCGCTTAGGCGCACATCGCTCTGATCGTCAATTATAAGTATACGTGCCATGTACAGGGTATTCCTAATAACTAAGGGGCGCAGGGCCCCCTGATTCTTTATTGTTGTTTTAATGCCGCCATGGGCTTGTCGTGTATTAGTTGTCGCATGGGCCAGATGACCGAAGCCAGTGCGAAAACGATAATTGCAGCGCTGACGAAAAGCAACCACAGCGGATTGAGAGACAGCCACAGCATCACCGACTGTTGAAATAGGATGTAACCGCCCAAGGATACTCCCAGGGCCAATAAAAATGCAGCAACCAACGGCATAATAGTATCCTTAATAAGTTGACGATATAACAATTTACGTTTGGCACCTAAGGCCATGCGCATACCCAGTTCATAGCGACGTAATCTGAGGTTATAACTGAGCACCCCATAAATACCGATACCGGCGAGCAACAGGGTAAATATGCCCAGTGCAGTGCACAGCATCAAGGTCACTTTGTCTAAATGAGTGATGGCTGCGTATTGCTCCTCTAAAGACTTAAAAGTCCATATGCCGGCACGGTTACTGACCTGCTGCATGGCTTGAAATACTGTTTCTCTTTGCAGCTGCTGGCCGGGCTGCATCTCTATCATGATCGCAAAGCCATAAGGCTGAGCAGGCCACCATAAATGCCGTCCTAGGTCCTCATCATAGAACTTGGGGTGGTTAAAGTTTTCGGTGATGCCAACCACTTCTACTGGGTTGTCAGGGTCGAAGCTGTAAAACTTCTCGCCAATCAGTGAGCCTTCCGGCTTAAGCAAATCATTCACTGCCTTGGTGACCAAGAACTCATGCTTTTCGCCGCGAATAGCCGCCTCACTAAAATTACGGCCCTCGATAATTTTCAACCCGGTAAATTCGAAGTAATCTTGGCCAACCCAAGTTTGCGGGATGAAAATAGAGCCTTTGCCGGACATATCGGTAATGGTGCTGGCGCGTTTGCCTCTATCAACTGGGCTTTGCCCGTGTGCAACTGCTTTGACTCCGGGAATTTGCTCTGCGGCGTGAAGGAATTTTTGTAAATCATCGTAGCGTTTGCTGAGCTCATCCCGATTTTTTTCGATAAACACCATCACTTGGTAAATGTTATCAACTCGGCTACCCAGTGGCCGCTGCAATGTTTCCACACTTTTGTGCAGCACCATGGTCGCCGTTATCACTAAACTGGTGGCGAGGAACAGCTGAATAGCAATCATCCATTTTACGGTGCGCATGCTGACTTGGCTGACCGCCCCTTTACCAGAGGACTGTACCTGTGAGCGTAACTGCTTAAAGTTAATCAGGCGACTGGTGATCCAAGCAAAGAGCAAGGCCAATAAGATGCAGAGAATCAGTGCGCTGGAAACCACGGTAATATCAATGCCGACGGTGTGAACCAGTGGCAAATGCCCGCTGCTCACCCACTTAAAGAGCTTCACGCCCCAGGCGGCGATAAATAAGGCGATGGCTACGGCGGAGGCCATAAGCACGAAGGTTTCACTTAAAATACTGGCAAAGAGGGTTTTACGTTTAGCCCCTAACACCGCTTGCAATGCCAGTGTTTTATGTTTGGCTACGGCGCGGGCAATGAATAAATTGCTGACATTTAACAGCGCAATAAGCACTAACCCTGTGACTCCGGCAAGGAGCATAATCGCCAAATCGTCGTTGTCGCCCAACTCGGCTTGGCGAAAGGGAGTGACAATGGGTTTGAGGTCATCCAGTTCATCAAACTCCTCTTTCCACTGCGCTTTAATTTCCTGAATATTTTGGTAAAGCTCGGCTTCAGTTGAAGCTTTGGTGGCCCCAGGTTTAAGCACGCCCACTAGTTTCATACCCCGAAATAGGTTCCACCAAGCGCTTGGGTTGTCATCGTTAAAGTAGCGCGCATCGGCGCTAAACTTGAACCACAGCTGATTGTCACCCCGGTTGAACATATAGGGATCTTGGTAGTTTTTGGCAACCACACCGACAATGCGATAGTGCTTGTCTAGCTTCACCAAGGTTTGGCCAATCACATTGTCATCGCCGCCGTAATAACGTTGCCAAAAGTCATAAGAGATCAGCACTTCATCCAGCGGCTCCTGCACACGCTGTTGTCGGCTCATATGCTGTCCTAATGCTAAAGGCACACGAAACAGCTCAAAGTAGCCGTCACTGGCATAGGTGATGGCGATACGTGGCTCCCCTGGCAGGTTACTGATGACATCTTCACCGGAGTTCACTAAGGCCTGGCGGCTAAAGGAGGTTTGTGTTTCATACCAATGCAGCACCGATTGAAAACTTTGAAACCCCGGGCTGTTGTAATCCGGGTAGATATTGTCTTGCTCGACAATGACTAAACGTGATTCTTGTTCAACATTGAGGGGCGCCACAAAATAGCTACTGAATAAGCTCATCACCACGAAAAAACACGCCAGAGTGATGGCTAAGGTTGCGACTACCGCAGCAACAAAACCGGGCGTTTGGCGCAGCGACAGCAGAGCCATATGTAAATGCATGCGTAAGCGGGTCATCATACGGCCTCCAGCTCGGTATTGGCCTCACTGCTCAGGCCTGCATCACGATGCATCATTTCGCCATCGAGTAATTTGATTTGTTTTTTGGCGTAACCGGCATAGCGGGGGTCGTGGGTGACCATGCATATGGTGGTGCCTTGCTGGTTTAGCTCGCTCAACAAAGCCATTACCGCATCGCCATTTTTAGAATCGAGGTTGCCGGTTGGCTCATCGACCAGCAAGATACTGGGTGTGCCCGCCAGCGCCCGAGCGATGGCGACACGCTGCTGCTGACCACCACTGAGTTGGTTTGGGCGGTGCCCAGAGCGGTGGCTGATCTCCACTTGGGCGAGCGCGTGCTCCACACGTTGGCGTATTTCATCTTTACTTAAGGCCGGCTCGCGGTACTGCAAGGGTAAAGCCACATTGGCAAAGACACTCAGCTCATCAATAAGGTTAAACGATTGAAAAATGAACCCTATATGCAAGTTTCTTAGTTCGGCTTGGGTATCCATATCGAGGCTTTGGGTATCCACGCCCTCAATGTAATAGCGGCCAGCGCTAATATCATCGAGCAGCCCCATTAGACTCAATAGGGTGGATTTGCCACAGCCAGAAGGGCCACTGATGGCAACATAATCGCCTTTATAGATTTTGAGGTCGATATTGCGTAGCGCATGGGTTTCGACATCGTCGCTGGTGTATACCTTCGACACTTGTTGTAATTCAATGATTGGCTTGGTTTGCATAATGACATCCTGTTAATGGGAAACGGTTGTTAGTTTTTGTAAGTGCATGTATTCGCCCATATCCGAAATCACAACTTGAGTGCCAGCAGGCAACGCGCTGCGCAGCTCTATGCTGTCTCCTGCGAGTTTACCAAACTCCAGCTCGGCTTGGACTAATTGATTTGCGGCGGGGTCAACGATAAATAACGGACGCCTTTGCTCGGCATCGACATAACTGGGGCGGCGCAAGTGCCGAGCATGCTCTAAGGTATCGGTGATGATCTCGCCTTCGATGGTCAACGCTGGGCGGGCGTTGCTAGGTAAATCCGCTGCCAGCTCCAGCTCGATGGCAACGCGGCCGTCACGGACAATAGGGTCGATGCGGCTGACCTGTGCAGCTACTGTATCCGTAAAGGTATCGATGATCGCCTGCTGGCCGACCACGATCTGACTGGCATCGCGCTCGTTGACCAGCAAATCGGCTAGCAATTCATGTTCACTGCCAACCACGGCCAGCGGTGCGCCCACTTGAACCGATTGACCTTGTTCCACCTGCAGTTGTTGCAGCATGCCATTGATGCCGGCACGCACCTGCAATTTGTCGACATCGGCTTGGGCACTGGCAAAGGCTAAACTAAACTCCTCAACCAATTCACTCTCAACATCTAAGCGCTTTTGATGTAAAGCCTGCATCTGCTGCATTTGTTGTTCGCTCAACGCTACCCGCTCACTCAGCTGCGCAACGCGTAGCTGCGAGCGCTTATGATCAAGCATCGAGACGATGCCCTCGGCTATGAGTTGACCTTCAGCTTGGGCGCGCAACTTGGCTCCGGCGAGCTCGCTTTTTAGCAAGGTGAGGTTACCTTGGGCAGTAAGTTGCTCGCTTTGCTGGGCAAGCTTTAATGCCTCAAAGTTGGCTCGTTGTCGTGCTAAAGCAAGACGGGCTCGGTTTAATTGCTGCTCCAAGCTCGGGTTGCTAAGGCGTAAAATAACATCGTCTTTGGTGACGCGTGCGCCGGGGCGTAATACCACCTGCTCAACTTGGGCTTGGTGGTTGGCGGTTAAAAACCGTGTGTATTTAGAGCGCAATTCGCCATACCCCGATACCTGCGTATTGAGAGGGCCTTGCTGCACGGTGGCAAGCGTCAGGGCATTGAGATCAATACTTTGGCTGCGCCATGAAAAGCCGATACTCGCCGTTATGATGATCAGAACAGCCAAGGCTGTCCCATAGATTAAAGGCCGGCGCGAGGAGGTTTTGTTTTTCGCTAAGCTATGCTTGATGTCCATAGGTGACAACAGGTTAATGAATTCGATACCTAGCCTTTAGCGAAAGCTATGCCAGTTTTTAACACTATGAAATATATAAGTATTTTATATATGTGGCGCTGGTTTTTCCCGCCTGTGGGAGAGCGCAATAGTAAAAGTGGGAATAGAGTGACTCATCAAAGGGAGCGAGTGAGCGGCTTTAGCTTCGTGCAGCCGCTGCACCGTAATATACTGGTTATTCAGTTAGCTATGTCGATATATTAGGTTACAACCAAGGGCACCATGCTCATAATGGTCAGAACGCACAAGGTGGCGTAAAAGATTCGTGTACGCTTTACGGTCGTCAGTAGGGCCGCAGCCTTTTTACCGAGCCACACCCAACAAAGATTAGCGAACAGCCCGACGATGATAAATAGGGTGATAATACACGCGACTGACAGCCAATAGTGAGTGCTTTGGCTAAAGCCTGCAATGACGGTCATACTGGCAGTCCAGGACTTGATATTTACACATTGGAATAACGCCGCCTGGGTTACAGAAAATGGACTGCTATTGTTAGGTGTGTGGCCTATCTCTTGGTGACGCAGCATTGCCAAAGCCAGCCAGAGCATATACCCCAGCCCTAGATATTTTAGTGTGGCAGCCAGTATGGGGCTTGTTGTTAGGATGGAACTGAAACCGCTGGCGCATACTAGCAGCATGACACTCAGACCCAAGCGAATGCCTATTAAATGTGACACGGTTTTACGTATCCCAAACTGGGCGCCAGAGCCGGCGAGCAACAGGTTATTGGGTCCTGGCGTGATAGCAACAAAAAGCGTAAATAGGGCTAAAGAAAACATAACGGTTAAGGTCATAGCGGCTCCTGTATGGGTGAACGAGCCTATGCTAAGCAATTTTTTACGCAAAGAGAGAGCATTGATGCGTCACCATGACATTTAAACTATTCACTTTAACGCAGCCCTCACATATTCTTGTTAGTTAATAAAAGTGTCTGGGTAACATTGGAGGCAGGGTGCTCCCGCAATTGCATGGGCGCAAGGGCCCAAAATATAAAGCGTTGGCTGAAGCCTACGCGGATATGATTGATAACGGTGAAATCAAAGCGGGAACTAAGCTTCCCTCACAGCGTATCCTTTCTTACCAATTAGGGGTTACCGTAGGCACGGTCACGCGCGCTTATCAGGAGCTGTCTTTATTAGGCAAAACGTTGTCAGTCGTGGGCAGCGGTACTTATGTTAAGGAAGCACATAGTGCTGATAGCTATTACCATCCCCTTGATTCTCAGCAGGGCATTGATCTGTCGCTGTGCCGACCACTGATCGTCAGTCAACAGCAGCACCTACATAACGCTTTGCAGCAGATGCTGGGACAACCACAAGCACAATCAGCCATCTTGGATTATTTCAGTGCCGATGGTTTGTGCGGCCACAGTGATACCTTGCGACAGTGGCTTAATCAGCGTTGGCATAGCAAGTTGACGCCAGAGCGGGTGCAATGGACATATGGCGGCCAGCATGGTTTAAGCGTTATCCTCCAAGCTTTGACTCGCAGTGGCGATACGGTGCTCACTGAGGGGTTATGCTATGGAGAGTTTATTCATAGTTGTGCGCAACTAGAGCGCCGCCTTCAGCCCGTGGCGATAGACGAGCAGGGCTTGGTAGCAGAGGATTTATTACTGCAATGTCAGCGTCATCGGCCACGATTGCTATACCTTACTGCTAATGTTCAAAACCCAACGGCGGTGCAACTTAGTGCGCAACGTCGTCTGGAAATAATTGATATTTGCCGGCGCTTTGATGTATTGATCATTGAAGATGGCGTGATGTACTGCCCACCTGAACAGCGGCAGCTGCCGCTCGCTAGCATAGCGCCTGATATTACTGTTTATGTTGGCAGCTTCTCTAAATACTTTGCCGGTGGTGTTCGTGTCGGCTATTTAGTGTTGCCAGCTAATTTACGGGTGCCGCTATTAAAAGCACTTCGCTCCACGTGTATGCATGTCAGTCCGATACTTATCGATCTTATTTGCCGCTGGCTATGTAGCGGTGCCATGGAGGAAGTTGATAACCACATTGCGATGGAACTGCGGGCTCGCTACCGGATTCTAACGCAACATCTAGAGCGCCCTGCAGATCATGTTATCCAGGGCTTCAATTATTGGTTAACACTACCGCCACAGCATCAAGCCGAGCAGGTCACTAAACAATTATATGAGCTCGGAGTGAGGGTACGCTCGGGACAACAGTTTTGCGTTGGCGGTTATGGCCAGGCTAATGCTATTCGACTTTCGCTGACCGGGCCAAAAACCCGCGATGAGTTGCGTGCAGGGTTAGAAATCGTGCGCTCCTGTGTGTGTTAGCCGCACAATGAGAGTTCGGTAGATATGACGCGCGAAATCCGTATGCTTTAAGGTGGGAGTATGCTGAGAGCGATAAACTGTAAACCCCCTTTCCATTACCCAAGCGCGAAGCAGGGTTATCTATAGATTTTCAACATAGAAATGAAGAGGCTTTTTGGGCGATTTCAGCGCTGAGCGCTCTTGGTGCCTTCTAAATTGAAAGCCTTAGCGGGCAGTTGTGCTGTTTTAAAGAAGAAAAAGGAGCCAATGCTCCTTTTTTGTGTAATACCTAGTTTAATAACAGCTCATGCAACACTTTGAGCTCATTGGCATTTAATAAAGAGAGCCACAGCTCACTATTGAAGCTCAAGTTATACCATTTCTGGTTCCAACCGCCATGGCACCCGTAAGGAATCAGCTTGATGTTGGTGCGATCAAAGTCCAAGCACTTACTGGTTGAGGCGTTTTTAATAACCCAAGGGTTGGTTGCATTAAATAGCCACTGTTGGGCGGTATTGCTGGTTGAGCATGATGTTAGATTGACACCACTACCCACCTGCTCGGCGCATAGCCAAGGCGTAGCGATTGGATGCAGGCGACCTAAATCATTAAAGACCCATTGCGTGCGTTGGCCTTGATTATCGTCAGTGCGGGCAACTAACTGCACATTGCTTCCTGCGTTACCATCGTGACTAAAAAAGTAGTTATTACCATGTATCTCACTGCCTGATAATGTCAGGTCACTGCTATCGCTCAACCCTTCGGCTAACAAGTGCGTCAGCACGCGTTGCTTGAAGGTCGATGCGTCTAACCCTTGAGCTTGGGCATGGGCAATGAGCGCGCGCAGGCCTTGCACCGCTGCTTCCAAGTTATGAATACGTGTTAACTTGGCACGGCTAGACTCACTCAAATTAGGTAATAGCTCCGTTAGTTCATAGCTTGCCACTTTATAGGCAACACGGGCAGGTAAGAAGCTGGCATCCTCGCTTAGCGCCTGTAGCTCGGCCTCGATTTCTTCGAACTCGCGATCTTTCAATTGCTTAAAGCCGTGTTCTTGACCAACTTGGGCAACGACCGGTAATTCAGGAATAAGCCCGTTGAACTGAGTGCGGGTGAGTTCTACATCAGTGCCATCTCTGCGGCAAGTGAGCACCGCTTGGGTGGGCTTAAATTGCGCCTCTACATTAAAGTGCAATTGGTTGATGGAATTACTCGCATGGCGTGTTGCTGATACTTTGATCTGCCGCTGCTCACCGGCCGCATTACTGACACTCACCCAGCATTGATCGTCGCTAGCACTCAAATCGGGCGCTGGTAAATCGTATATATTACCGTAATTGCCATGAAACACTGGGTAGATGAGAGCGTTATTGCCATCGGGATCGTACCCCCCAAGAATCGTCGCCACCGGGACTCCTACTTTTACAGGCGCTGGATGTGAGGAAATGTGCTGTGTGTAAGCACCGCTGTCACTATCCCACTTTTTATAGCCAGACTCGTAGCTAGCATCCGGTACAGGGAAGCCAGCGACATTATTTTGAATAATACGAGCCGTAAATCCGGTGTAATAGGTATACACAGAGAAAGGCGAATTCTCCCACCCGCCAGACATGGCGTCTTTATGAAAGCCAAAGGTATTATCGCTATTAATAGCCGTGATATTGGCACGCATACGTTTGCGATGAGCTATCCATCCCCAGCCACTGTCACTGTGATGCACAGCCCAGCGTCCATCGGTGGTCAGTCCTTGCCCAGGGTAGTGGCCCAAGCCATAAGCGTGGCCCCATTCATGGCTGGCCTCATTGCCCCATGAGGAAACAAGAGTGCCAATTCCGTTACCGCCACTTAAGCCGTGTTTGATACGTCCGTTAGTGTATTGCCCCCATGCGTGATGATTGGTGATTTGCTTGAACACATGGCTGTAGCGTTGGTTCATGCTGTTGCTGGTATAGCCATAATCGGCCATATTTATGCCCACGCTGACTTGAGATTTTGCAACATCGCCACGCATATCACCGGAGTAAATGCCGCCCTCAACAGCACTCGACACATCACGCTCTTTGTCATAAATGGTCCCATCGCGAATGATCACTTTATCCAGTTCTTGGCCGTCGTAGCTAGCGAGCACGAGACTGGAGATAGGCAGCGTTTGAAAATAGTCGGTGGCAGCAGAAATAGGATCGCGCAGTGTCCAATGACCATTGCTTTCATCGTAGTATGTCAGCATCCCCAAGCGAATACTTTTAAATACCATGTGCGAAGCATCGGCGATATCAATACTGTCCGCGCTCAGAGTGCCTGAAGCTTGCCCGGAGGAGAACTCAATAGAGAGTCCATTTCTAACATGCTGCCAAGGTAAAATGGCCCACCAAGCATTAGTGGAATAGGCGACACCGTCACCGCCTTGAAAATCAGCGCGAGGCAAGGTGTTGGGGTGATTCAAATCAAGGTCTAAAACGGCTTGACCATCTAAGGCTATTTTGGCGCTGACACCGTCAATGTTTTCGCCATCATGTGGTAAAAAAAGTATCAACGCCTCACGCTGAGCAACCACACTCGGCATGTACCGAGACAGTGTTTCATCACTGCTGTTGCGCTGATAATTGTTGTTAGGTGCGACCGCATGTGACTGCACAAATTGAATTTCTGCTGCCAGCTCACCACTTAGATCATCCCGAAGCTGGCGAGGCTGGTAACTGTAATCGCGAGCATAGAAATCGATAACATCGCGGCTTAGGTAGGTATTGTGATCTTCAATTACTATCTCGCCGCTAAACAGCCATTGCTGCTCGTCAGAGGCCACTTTTATTTCGATGTTAAACACCCCAGGGTGGGTTGGTTTGCCCGTCACCGTGTGATGTTGGGGGTCATAGCTTAGCCAAGAGGGGATGTTTAGCACTTCATAGCTGTAGTCGCCACTGGGTAGTGCGTAGTTTACCTGTGCGTAATACGCCGCTGTCGTAATGCCCGAAGGTAAGTTTAAGGGCTTGTTGATTGTATCGGCTTTCGCTTTTACCTGCAGCTCACCGCGATACAGGTAAACTTTGCCATCGCCGGTGACGCGAATCGCAACAGGGCTATTGCCCGCACTTAATGGCACACCAGATAACACCTGCGTTTGCGCATTAAAATTAAGCCACCCCGGCGCTTGCTCAAGCTCATAGCTGTACTGCGCTGATGGCAGTTGAAAATCAACGGTATGACTGTAAGCCTGCCCTTCATCAGCCATGGGTAGAGCAAGCGGTTTGTTAAGCACTGTGGTTGTTCCAGAGACATCTATTTCACCGTATAGACGCCATGCCTGTAGGCCATTGCTGGCGTAGATAACCACATCTTGACTGCTACTATTGCTAACAACCCCGGACAGGCGCAACGAGGCGGGATCGAACGATGCCCAAGAAGGCAGTGTTTTTGCTGTATAAGTGTAATCACCCTCAGGCAAAGAAGCTGAAATGGTATGCTCATAATCTGCTCCCACCGAGGCAGAGGGCAGAGTCAGTGCCATCGACTGAGCTTCAGTCACTTGAATTACACCCTTGAACGAGAAGGTCTGTTCATTTTGATACGCATTAAGGGCAAATACAAAAACGCCCGCAGAGGTCGGCGTGCCGGACAAGCGCTGTTCTGAGGTGTTAAATTGCAACCATTGCGGCTTGCTCGTGACCTGGTAGTCATAGTTTCCTGCAGGTAACGCAAGATCCAAGAGGTGTGAGTAAGGTTCATTTTTGATGCCGTTAGCAAGGGTAATGATGGTGGCTGCGTTATCGCCATGAGGTTGAATCGGGATAACCCCTGAGAGACGCCAAATATGGGCGTGGTCGGTGGCATCGATAACAACGTTATACAGGCCTTCATTGCGCGGAACGCCTTTGAGAGTGTGTGTTTGCTCAGAAAAAGATAGCCAATTTGGTAGCGTCTCGGCACTAAATGTATAGTCGCTTTGGGGTAAATCAAAGGTCAGCTGTTGCTCATAAGTCGCGCCGATTAAACCACTGGCAAACGCCATTGGCTTAGCGATTAGAGTGCGTACTGGCAAGGTCGATTCAAACCGCCACGTAGCCTGAGTGCCCTCTGCGACAATCACGAATTGAGTTAGTTCGTTGCTAGTAGCCGTGCCACTGAGCGTAAGTTTTTGCGAATCGAAACTTAACCAGTCAGGCAATTGCTCTGCACTATAAGTGTATTGCCCCTCGGGTAAATCTAAAGTGAGCTGATAGGAATACGGCTCATTAGTCATGGCTCCTGCCAAATTCAAAGTCTCAGTGTTAACAGGCTGAGCAGCTTGCACTTGTAGATAACCACTGAAGCGCCAACGGTTGTCATCGGCACTCACATTTATCACTACCTGTTCTTTGCTAGCGGCTTGTGGCGTGCCCGAGAGCACCTTAGTGGCCTCGTTAAACGTGGCCCAGCTGGGCAGGGATTCCACTTCATATTGATACACAGCGCCAGGTAATTGGAAGGCGATTTTTTGCGTATATTGGACCCCGACTTGGGCGTCATTGAGGCGCAATGATTTTTCTATTACTGCCGTATTATTACCACCTTGCTCGGTATTTTCCTCTGGCGGAGGAGTTGGTTCTGCGCTGGGCTCACTATCGCCACTGCCACAGCCCGCAAGTGTTATTAAAGCAAGGACAAAGAATGTTGTTTTAATTGTTATGTTCACAACTTAATCCAATTCAAAGTTCCAAAAAAAGGAAATGTATTGAATAGAGTTATGACTCTATAGTCAAAAGGTTTTACCTTTTTTGCAATAAACCAATACTAAAGTATATGCTTAACAAGCAGTTATTTTACAACTACTTACTACTTTTTGGTTGAAAAAAGGGCAGCGCTGATTCGTTAACAAGTGGTGAGTTGCCGAGCGTTTTATAGTGAAGTGAGCGTGTATAGCTAACAAAGTGTTTACTTTGCCATTAAGGAAAGGTGCTGAATAAAGTAAGTGTCAAAGGCGGGCTGGGTTGCCCGCACTGGGCGTTATTTTAGTTTAAAAACACCTACAGCCACGCAGATAGCACCGCCGACCATGCCAATCCATGCCTCTATTGGGGTGTCGCCACTAAAAGTACGGGTTAGCTGAGCCTCTACTGCATCATAGACGTTATAACCCCAGGCAACTAAGGCAACACCGACCACGATTAAAATAATGCCAAGAATTTTGCCATTCATAAATGAACTCCATTGTTATTGATTATTGTTCATTGCAGCGAACAAGCATTCGCTCGCCTGATATTCAGTGTATGCAATGCAGATGAATGTGCAATGTATTTAATGTTTTAAATGAACCGTGCTATCTTTTTGTATCTTAACACTTTTCAATTCTTGCACCGCTCATGCCTGAGGGGGTGTTGTTTTTACGATAAGGGACCGTTATTTTCAGTATTAATTTAGACGCTTTGCAGGCCTTCACCCGAGGCTATTTAGCGATATTTTTCACTTGCGTGGCTGTGTTTTACACATTGCGCATCGTGCTTTCAAAGCGCAAACATGGCGAAGAGTTGATTTTTCCTGGGCAAGCCTATTGTGGCGACTGGTGGAATCACATGGCCTTTCGGGTGTTTCGGATCACTATTTGGTTAGTGTGCCTGATCCGCTGGCCTTGGCCGCAAGCGGATAGTTATCTTGGAATTTTGCAACCGCTATATCAAAACAGTACTGTTATTATTATCGGCACGGCATTGATGACAGGCGGTTTTATTAGTGCGGCGCTGATTAACCTAAACCTTAATCGTCACTGGCGCAGTGGTATTGACCGCCGAGGGCCGCAGCTGCTGCAAACCCAAGGGGTTTATAGCATCTCCCGTAACCCTATGTTTGTTGGGGTTGGCATAGCGCAGCTAGGCTTTTTTATGGCTTTGCCTTCGGCGTTCTCACTGTTGTGTCTTATTGTCGGTTGGCTCACTTTGTATCGACAAACCCAAGCTGAAGAGGCGCATTTATGTTCGGTATTCGGTGAGCGTTACCGAACTTATCAACGCCAAGTACGGCGCTGGATATAAAAAGAAAGCGGCTCAAGGCCGCTTTCTTTTTATAAGCGCTGATTAAGGGCAACTGATGGTTGCACCTTTATCGGTTTTTTTCTGCAGCCGAATATCGGCAACGCTGACTATCAACTTGCCTCGCGTCGTAAGCTCAAACGGCACTACTGTGTGGGCAAGTTTAAACCCTTGATTTGTAAAGCATTGGCTATCAATACTGAGTGCCTGCCACGTATTAGCGGGCAGGGTACGCAGTTGCTCACTGATATCTACTTCGCTGTGGCATGCGCCCGGTGTGTCGCCTTCGCTCTCACAATTCATGATCACCTTCACCGCAGCACTGGGTGCTTGTTCAACCATGACCTGCATGCTCAATACCGCCTCGCTGCCTAGCTTGGCTTGTAAGTCTTCGCGGAAGTAGCTTTCGCTGGCTAGGCGCATGCCCGCGCGAGCGCTGCCATCAAAGCTTAACTTGCGGGCATCTTCTTGTACTTGTTTATCAATAGTGCGATAGCTCAGTGCGCCCAAGGTGTGAGTATTGGCACTAACAGGGAGCACTTGTTCGCCAGAATAAAGCGCCATCTGCCACGGTTTTTGCACGGTACCAGTAAATAGGGCGACATCGTTCTGTTGTGCGCCCTCGGTGCTAACTTGCTCATTAAGCTCATCGCTTAAGACATTGTCATCGCCATAGCTGAGGCCAAAACCATAAGGTAGCAAGGGCTGATAATCGCTATCACCGCGATTAACAATCTGTGTGGGGGTTTTTGGCCAGGAGTAGCTTAACCGACCGCTAAAATCGTATTGCACTCGGTCTTGAGCATCGCGAAACAGCACATCGGCCACCGCTTGGCCCTCTGAGCCCGGCAACCAAGCCGCTACGAAAGCATCAGAGGCGTTGAGCTCGGGGTTGACCCACATAGGTCGGCCACTGATAAACACTGACACGACGGCAATACCTTGTTGTTTGAGGCGTTTAAGCAGCGCTAGATCGCGCTTATCGCCGCTCTGGTACTCCAGAGTTGCACGGTCGCCATGACCTTCGGCATAGGGATCTTCGCCAAACACCACAATGGCCACATCAGGCTTTTGTTGGTAGCTACCATCAACACTGAGCACGGCCTGCCCACCACCTTGTGTAACTTGAGCTTGGATTCCATCCCAAATAGACGAGCCGCCTGGAAAGTCTTTATTTTCGTTGTTTGTGCCCTGCCAAGTGATGGTCCACCCCCCAGACTGCTTACCGATATTGTCGGCAGCGTCGCCAGCAACGAGCACCCGCTGTTGCCTTTTTAACGGCAGCAACAGGCCTTTGTTCTTTAGTAACACCAGCGATTCCCGTACCGCTTGACGTGCTACCTCGCGGTGCGCTTGCTGGCCAATCAAATCGGTGTTATTGGCGTATTGGCGTTGAGCTGGGCTAGGCTTGGAAAATAATCCGGCCCGCAGCTTTACCCGAAGGATGCGACGCACCGCATCATCGATCCGGCTGGTGGCAATTTCGCCGCTTTTTACCTGCGCTAAGGTGTTGTTGTACAATGCTTTCCAATCACCGGGCACCATAAAGATATCCAGTCCGGCATTGATTGACTGAGCACAGCTATCGTTACTACAGCCCTTTACTTGGCCGTGACCATTCCAGTCTCCGACAACAAAGCCATCAAAGCCCATCTTTTCTTTTAGTACTTCAGTAAGCAGATACTTACTGCCATGGATTTTTTCGCCATGCCAACTATTAAAAGAGGCCATCACCGATTGCGCCCCGGCGTTTAAACCGCCAACATAGCCGCCAGCATGAATGTTAAAGAGCTGCTCTTCAGAGCTGATGTTATCACCCTGGTCGTCGCCGTTAACGGTGCCGCCATCGCCAACAAAGTGCTTTACTGTGCTGATCACTTGGCCTTCACCCAAAAAGCCCTCGCCCGGTTTGCCTTGTAAGCCAGTGACAATCGCATGGGCGTAGTCACGAATTATTTCTGGGTCTTCCGAGTAACCTTCATAGGTGCGGCCCCAGCGATCATCTCGCACTGCCGCTACCGTTGGCGCAAAGACCCAATCTATACCCGTTGCCAGCACCTCTTTGGCGGTGATACGGGCAATCTTTTCTATAAGTTCAGGGTTATTAGCGGCGCCAAGACCAATGTTATGCGGGAACAAGGTCGCACCAATCACATTATTGTGACCATGCACTGCATCGGTTCCCCACATCGTCGGTATGGTGCTGCCATCAAGCGAGTCATCGACAGAGGCTTGATACATTTTTTCAGCGAGCGCAACCCAATCACTGACCTTGGCGTGCTTGTCGTTATTGGGAAAGGCACCGCCTCCATTGAGGTAAGAGCCAAACCCGTAGCGACGCATGTCTTCAACGCTGATGTCGCGGATCTCTGGTTGGATCATCTGCGCGATTTTTTGTTCCAGCGTCATACCCGCCAAAATCTTTTCAACTTGCGCTTCCACATCGTGATGTTCAGCCACGGTGCTTTCGCTCTTCGGCCAGATAGCGTCGTTATTGATTGGTGTAGCGACTGAGCCACTGGTGTGTGGTTGCTCAGAGCAAGCACCGAGTACCAATGCCGCCACGCTGACGGCTAGATATTTTATTTTACCTGTCATTGTTATTTTCCTGATTCGATAACGGCGGGAGTCGCGCCCTTGAGACCATAGTAGGCAATGTACACATAACATAGTGCTGGCAACAGGAATGACCATTGTAGCCCAATCCCATCAGCAAGCATGCCTTGCAGCAACGGAATAATGGCGCCACCGACAATGGCCAAGCATAAAATGCCAGAGCCTTGCGCGGTATGCTTGCCCAAACCATTGAGGGCCAAACTAAAAATAGTGGGGAACATCACTGAATTGCATAAACCAACGGCAAGAATGGCCCACATTGCCAAGTAGCCGTCGAAAAACACTGAAATGAGTACCAAGGCAAAGGCACTGACGGCGTTAAAAGCAAGAACTGTGCGACCGGAGATTTTTTGCATCACTAAGGCGCCGATGAAGCGTCCTACCATGGCGCCGCCCCAATAATAGGCAATGTATTTCGCCGCTTGCGCCTCATGCATATTGGCGATGTTTTCCTGGTTAAAGAAGTTCACTAAGGTACTGCCAATAGCCACTTCAGCGCCGACATAAACAAAGATGCCAAGTGCGCCTAAGGTCAGGTTACGATGACGCCATGCTGACCCTGATACGGCACCGACTCCCACTGTTTGGCCGCTTAGCTTGGGCAGCGTCAATTTGGCAAAAATACCTGCTAGTAACAGCAGTGCGCCGGCGAGCATAAGATAAGGGACCTGCGTTGCTGAAGCGTCTCCTTTTATGACTTCAGCGCCTTCTGTAAAGATAAGGATTGAGCCAAAAAACGGCGCCACTGTGGTGCCCAATGAGTTGAACGCTTGGGTCATGGTCAGCCTTGCCGGCGCAGTCTCTTGCGGCCCTAGCGCGCTGACATAGGGGTTGGCCGCCACCTGTAACACCGTGACACCAGCAGCCAATACGAACAGCGCGATTAAAAATAGGGCATAAACGCCACTGCTTGCTGCCGGGTAAAACAACAAACAGCCAACGCAGGCAACAGCCAGACCTAAGACAATGCCTTTTTGATAGCCGATGCGCCCCACTAAGTTCCCGGCGGGAAGCGAGACGATAAAATAGGCGCTAAAAAAGCAAAACTGCACCAGCATCGCTTGGGTGTAATTCAGCTCGAATGCCCCTTTGAGGTAAGGGATCAAAATGTCGTTGAGGCAGGTAATGAACCCCCACATAAAAAACAGTGAGGTCAGTGCAACCAGCGCAAAACGGTAATTGCCGCCGCTGCTCGATGGCTGCGCCTGCGCAGATTCTTGCTGCATGGATAGGGCCACGGTGTTCTCCTATTGATCTTTTTAAAGAAAGCGCTTACATTTAATTATGAAAGCGCTTACATTTTTATTTGATAATTACAGAAAGCGCGCACGAATTCAAATAAAAACCCAAAAGGGTTGCAAACGGACTGAGTAACACAGATGCCTAAATTGACCTTGCCTACCGAATCCAAGATGTTGCAACGCGACTTTATTTACGGCGTCGCGACGTCCTCGTTTCAAATAGAGGGGGCAAGAGCAGCGCGCTTACCTTGTATTTGGGATACCTTTTGTCGTCAGCCGGGTGCCATCGTTGACGGCAGTCATGGCGATGTCGCCTGTGAACATATCGCCCGTTGGCAACAAGATGTCGAGCTCATAGCCAATCTAGGCGTCGATGCGTATCGGCTCTCAATTGCTTGGGGCAGAGTAATGGATGAGCACGGGCAGCCCAACCAAGAGGGGATCCGTTTTTATCAGAATTTAGTGGCGGCACTCACGGCGCAGGGCATCAAAGTCTTTGTCACCTTATACCACTGGGATCTGCCACAGTATTTAGAGGACCAAGGTGGGTGGCTCAACCGGCAAACGGCTTATGCCTTTGCTGAGTATGCCGATGTTATTTCTCAAGCGCTCGGTGAGCAGGTTTATTCTTACGCAACGTTAAATGAACCGTTTTGCTCTGCGTATCTTGGTTACGAGGTAGGCATTCATGCGCCTGGCAAAAAGGGTCAGTGCTATGGTCGCCAAGCAGCGCACCACCTACTGCTTGCACATGGCTTAGCCATGCAGGTACTTAGACGCACGGTCCCAAGCAGTGAGTGCGGTATTGTGCTGAACTTTTCTACTGCCTACGGCGCAAGTAGCAGCGCTGCCGATACACATGCGGCGCAATTGGCCGACCAATATCATAATTTATGGTACTTACAACCGCTGCTTGAAGGCCGTTATCCTGACGTACTGGCACTCTTGCCTGAAGATGTGCGCCCTGAAATTGGCGCCGATGACATGGCTATTATCAGCGCTAAAAACGATTTTATTGGTATCAACTATTACACTCGTGCGGTGTTTGCAAGTGATGGCAAAGGTTGGTTCGCTCAGTGTGAACCCACGAAAACGCCATTAACCGCCATGGGCTGGGAAGTGGTTCCAGAGGCATTTGAGAAATTACTGGTTGATTTACACCAACGTTTTTCATTGCCGCCACTGTATATTACCGAAAATGGTGCCGCCTTCGATGACCAGATAGTTGATGGCGCCATTTATGATAAGCCACGTATCGATTACTTTAATAGCCACCTTAACGCGGTACACAATGCCATTGAACAAGGTGTCAATATTCGTGGTTACTTTGCATGGTCGTTAATGGACAACTTTGAATGGGCGCTTGGTTACAGTAAACGCTTCGGTATTGTTCATGTGGATTATCACACGCAGCAACGCACCTTGAAACACAGTGCGCTGGCATATAAAGGCTTGCTTGAGAATAGACTCTAAGCGCGCTTTATATTAGCTTTAGGCCTCAAAGGACAATCTAAAAGAATAAACATGGCAACCATTTACGAAGTTTCAAAAGCAGCGGGCGTGTCTTTGGCCACCGTCTCCAGAGTGATGAACGGCAATGTCCGGGTCAGTGAACGCACCCGGGATAAAGTGCTTAAAGCCATGACCGAATTGGGCTACAAACCCAACGCCATTGCCCAGTCGCTGGCTTCTAATTGCAGCAACAGCGTTGGCTTATTGGTGTCAGCGCTGCATGGTTCGTTCTTCGGCGATATGATGAGTACAGTTGAAAATGTGTTGCGAAAAGCAGGCAAGCATGTGGTGATCACCGCCGGCCACAGTGATGAAGAAAAAGAAAAACAGGCCATTGAATTTTTACTCGACCGTCGCTGTGACGCCCTCATTTTACATGCCGAAGCGGTCAGTGATGAGTATTTGCTCGAGCTTGCCAAAGGGGATGCACAAATTATTCTTATTAACCGCAAAATTGATGCTATTAGCGAGCGTTGCTTTTACACCGACAATGAACTGGGCGGTTACCTGGCTACCAAAGCGGCATTGGATGCCGGACATAAGGATATTGCTTATATTAGCGGGCCATTATTCAAAGGCGATGCTAAAGAGCGCTTGGCGGGGCATCAGCGTGCTTTGGCTGAAGCCAATATTGCATTTAACGATGCGCTATTAGTTGAGGGCGGCTATCACGAAGCGGAGGGCGCACAAGGGCTGGAACAGCTCTACAGAGCAAAGCATAAATTCAGTGCATTGATTTGCGCCAATGATGAGATGGCCTCTGGGGCGATGACCGCAGCCCGTGAGCTTGGCATCGCGATCCCCGAGCAACTGTCGATTATTGGTTTCGATAACGTGTTGTTTGCCCGTTACTTGTATCCAAAATTAACCACCATAGACAACCCCATTCGGCTGATGGGTGAGGCGGCCGCGCACTGGGTCTTGGCACATGTGTACCAGCAGCGGGGGGTCGCCGAGCCTCGTAATCTGTTTGCGCCTTCTTTGGTTGCGCGCGACTCATTGGTGAGTGCACCATGATCAAAACCCTGCCTCCGGCGTTATTTTATACGCTTGTTGTTTCTTTGGGAGGCTTTATCTTCGGCTTCGATGCGTCGGTGATCTCCGGTGCGGTTGGCTTTATTGTTGACGATTTCCACTTAAGTAGTTGGGAGCAAGGGTTCGTCGTGAGCTCGCCAACGCTTGGCGGGCTATTAGCCACTTGCTTTGCCGGTGCCATTAGCGATGCCATCGGTCGGCGCAAAACCTTGATTGTAATTGCCGCATTGTATTTAGTGTCGGCGCTGGCTTCGGCCTTTGCACAAAGTTATTGGATGCTGATTGCGGCGCGCTTTATTGGCGGCATGGCATTTTGCTCATTGATGGTTGCGCCTATGTATATTGCTGAAATTAGCCTGCCCGAGCATCGCGGTAAGCTGGTGTCGATCAATCAATTGAATATCGTGTTGGGCTTTTCGGTTTCTTATTTTACCAATTACTATTTACTGAACTTAGCTCAATCCGAGGCTGGCTGGGCGCAAAGCCTGGCTATTAATGAGCATTTGTGGCGCTGGATGCTCGGGTTGGAAATCGCCCCAGCATTGTGTTGGTTGCTGTTGTTGTTCTTTATTCCTCGCAGCCCACGTTGGCTACTGATGCGTCAGCAGCATAAAGAGGCGCAAAGCGTTGCCGCTCGCCTGTTCAGTGGGCAACGTATTGATGAGCAACTACGCAGTATGCGAGCCTCATTGCAGCATAAAGTAGCGCCGCTATCGCAACGTATTCGTTTGTTAGCCGGGCGGCGAGTGCGTTTTGTGTTATTGATTGGCCTGCTGGTGGCTGTGGCTCAGCAGATCACCGGCATCAATGTTATTTTCTTTTATGCCCCCACTATTTTTGAGCAAAGTGGCGTCGGCACCAATGCGGCCTTTGCCCAAGCACTGTGGATAGGCTTAGTGAATGTTGTGTTTACGGTGGCCGCCATGCTGTGTATTGACCGTTTTGGCCGACGTCCTCTACTGCTTTTGGGGTTGGGCGGCATTATCGTCAGCATGGCCTTGTGTAGTTGGGGTTTCAAACAAGCCAGCTACCATATTGACGATACCAAGCTGCGCGCACTACAACAGCAACTACCGGCCACTGTGGTCAGTCAGTTAAGTCCTATGCGGGCTCATATTTACAGCGATGATGTTACCTTTAAAGCGGCATTGACTCAGCATTTAGGGGTCCAAGATGCGCGCAAACATGAAAGTGTGATCCTCAGTGAAGCGATCACCATGAATGCCACCTTAGTACTGTTGGGGATCACCCTCTTTGTGGCGTCATTTGCGTTATCTCTTGGGCCGGTGATGTGGGTGATGTTTGCGGAGATTTTCCCGAATACTGTGCGGGCGATTGCCATATCTGCGGTCACTGTAGTGAATAACGCAGTGAGTTTTGCGGTGCAGCTTGTGTTCCCCTGGGAGCTTAGCCAATTCGGGGCAGCGGCGACTTTTGCCATTTACGGTATTTTTGCATTGATTGCATTAGCGCTGGTATGGCGTTATCTACCAGAGACCAAGGGCAAGTCGTTAGAGCAGTTAGAGTTGAGCTTGCGCAGCTAAGTGTACGACGCCACCACCTACACCCATGCGGTAAAATTCAAAGCCGCGTTAGTGTAGAGCAATTTGGAATAAAACCCTTATCAAAATTATCGATTAACCTAATCTGTTTTTCTCGCTCCAATAGATTGGAAAACTGGTCTATATTTACTCTCGATTAACAACCCTCCCACTAGGAGCGAAGATTATGCGCAACAAAGCAATTCCTTTGGCGACTGCCATTGCCATGGCAGTGTCGTCAGTCGTATCGATGCAGACTTATGCCAGTGAGCCGAAATCAAACCAATTTTGGTGGCCTGAGCAGCTTGATTTAAGCCCCCTTCGGGCTCATGGCGTGGAGTCACACCCTTATGGTGAAGAATTTGACTACGCTAAGGGCTTTGAAAGCCTCGACCTTGACGCCGTTAAAGCCGACATTCGTGCGGTACTAACAGACTCGCAAGATTGGTGGCCAGCAGATTATGGTCACTATGGACCTTTTTTCATTCGTATGGCCTGGCACGCAGCTGGAACCTACCGTGTATTTGATGGTCGCGGTGGCGCAGGTGGCGGGCAGCAGCGCTTTGACCCACTTAACAGCTGGCCAGATAACGCCAACTTGGATAAAGCGCGTCGCTTATTGTGGCCGATTAAACAAAAATACGGTCGCAATATCTCTTGGGCTGATTTAATGGCCCTGACCGGAAATGTTGCCCTAGAAGATATGGGCTTTAAAACCTTTGGTTATGCCGGTGGTCGTGAAGATGACTGGGAGCCAGATTTGGTTTACTGGGGCCCAGAGGGCAAAATGCTGACCGACGAGCGCCGTGACAAAAAAGGTAAGCTCAAAGGCCCACTTGCTGCTGTTGAAATGGGGCTGATTTATGTGAACCCTGAAGGTCCGCATGGCAAACCCGATCCCTTGCTCGCAGCGCGCGACATTCGTATGTCCTTTGGTCGTATGGCGATGAACGATGAGGAAATTGTGGCGCTTATTGCCGGTGGTCACACCTTTGGTAAAGCTCACGGTGCGAAAAAACCTGATTGCGTGGGCGCAGAGCCAGCAGCGGCTGAGTTAGAAGACCAAGGTTTTGGTTGGAAAAACAAATGTGGCAAAGGCAACGCTGAAGACACTATCACCAGTGGCCTTGAGGGTGCGTGGACCGTGACCCCGACGCAGTGGAGCATGAACTACCTCGATAACTTATTTAATTTCGAGTGGAAGCAAACCAAGAGCCCGGCCGGTGCCACACAGTGGATCCCGACCAATGAGTCGGCGAAGAACTTAGTGCCAGATGCCCATGTTAAAGGTAAACGCCATGCGCCGATTATGTTTACTACCGACATCGCGCTGAAAAAAGACCCTGAGTTTCGCAAAATTGCTGAGCGTTTTCGCGCCAATCCAGATCAATACGAGCTGGCATTCGCAAAAGCTTGGTTTAAGCTAAATCACCGTGACTTAGGTCCGCGTGCTCGTTACCTCGGCGACGAAGTTCCTGAGGAAATCTTAATCTGGCAAGATTATATTCCAGAGGTTGACCATGAGCTGGTCACTGAGCAAGACATCAGTACACTTAAAGAACAAATCCTAGATTCAGGATTGACCGTGCCAGAGCTTGTTCGTGTGGCATGGGCATCAGCGTCTAGCTTCCGTGGCAGCGATATGCGCGGCGGAGCTAATGGTGCACGTCTACGTTTAGCGCCGCAGAAAGATTGGCCGGTGAACAACCCTGAAGAAGTGGCTAAAGTATTAAAGGTACTGGGCGACATTCAGCGAGACTTTAATCGCCAAGGCGGCGACAAACAGGTTTCATTAGCGGACCTTATCGTCTTAGGGGGCGCTGCGGCCATTGAAAAAGCAGCCAAAGACGCGGGCCATGACATTACGGTGCCGTTTAAACCAGGACGTATGGATGCTTCGCCAGAGTACACTGACGTTGAGTCGTTTGCGGTACTTGAGCCAACCGCTGATGCGTTTCGTAACTACTACGACAGTGGTTGGAAATCGCCTACCGGTATGCTGGTTGAGCGTGCCAATCTGTTGAACTTAAGTGTGCCGGAAATGACGGCGCTACTGGGCGGTATGCGTACCCTGGATGCCAACTATAAAGGCATGGATCATGGCGTGTTTACTGACCAACCAGGCACATTAAGCAATGACTTCTTTGTCAACTTGCTGGATATGTCAACGAAATGGAGCAAGTCAGATAAACAACAAGGTATCTACCAAGGCCACGACCGCCAAAGCGGCGAGTTAAAGTGGACGGCGACACCGGTTGATTTGATCTTCGGCTCTAACTCAGAGCTACGTGCCATCGCTGAAGTGTATGCGTCTAAAGATGCCGAGAAAAAGTTTGTTGAAGACTTTGTGGCCGCTTGGACCAAGGTGATGACAGCGGATCGCTTTGACCTAAAATAAAATTGTGATGTTACCCACCAAGGCCACTGTTGAGTGGCCTTTTTTATGGTCGCAGGAATTGCACTGCGAGACATTGACTTTGTTACAGCTGCTAACACCTCACAGCGCGGTGAACGCCGCAAAGCTAGCCTCATAGTAATTACACAATGGCATCATGACGACAGCGCACTGACCATGATGGCTACCTCACCCTAACCAAAGGAGTGTTTATTATGAGTACGATTAATCTTGCCGCCTATTGCGGTGGTGATTTCGGTCCCGGGATCACCAACGAATGCATTGCCGACGCGCAGCAAAGTGGTTTTACCACGCTTATTCTATGGGCCATGCATATTGGCCGCGCGGGTGATTTAAATAACAGTAACTGCCAAGCCGTGCCCGGCCAATCTTGGGGGGAGCTGGTTTTCAATGATGGCAATATCCGCATCACCGATGGCGACACCTTTAACCCTAATAACGACGCCGACATAGCCGCTTGGCCTAGTAAGTTGGCGCAGCTAAAACAACATGGCTCCAAGGTAGAAAAGATCTTTATTTCTATCGGCGGTTGGGGAGTATGCGATTTTCAAGCCATTGAGTACATGCTGGAAAATGGCATGCGCGAGCAAATTAAAGCTAACTTTAAAACATTACGAGCGGCCCTTACGGTCGATGGCGAGTGCCTAATTGATGGCGTTGATTTCGATAATGAAGAGGTGGTGAAAGCAAGTACCATTACTGAGTTTGCCGAAATCCTGTTTGATCTAGGCTATCAGGTTACCTTTTGCCCTTACCAACAACCCTCGTTGTGGCAGGGGTATATGCAAACCTTGTGGGATAAGGGCTACCGCGTTAGTTGGTGGAATCTACAATGTTATTCCGGCGGTCTTGGTAATCTTGAGCGCTTACAACCTTGGTTAGATGCGCTTTCGACCGTTGTCGGTGAAGGGCAGGGCGGCGCTTACCTGGTCGCTGGCTTGGCGGTAAAAGGGGCCAGCGACTCCAACCCAGAGCTGTGCCCTAGCGCGTTCTGCCAATCCTTCGCTGCAGTGAATGAGCTGGGTCTTGCCGGTGGCTTTATATGGAAGTATGACGCCGTACTCAGCAATAAAGCCGCCTGTGATGGTGCCATTCCCACGGCTGCCAGTTACAGCAAAGCCATCACGCAAGGCCTGAATAATGACTGCCCTTAGCAGCGCCTAATGACCTAGAAGAATAAAGTGTATACCTGAACGATGGTGGTGAAAGCCAAAACCATGCTTGATCCAAGACCTGCCCTCACCATTCTGGGGGTGATCTTACTCTGATATTTTCAAAGTGCGGTAGACTCCGCTAGATCCCCATCCCAGAACGCTCTATCTCTTCATGCAGCTCTTTCCAGTCAGGACAATACTTGGCGACTAGTTTCCAAAAGTTTTTGCTATGGCTTTTTTCTACGGTATGGCATAGCTCATGAAGGATTATGTAATCCATCACCTTATTGGAAAACTCCATGCAACGAGGGTGGAACTCCAGAACATTGTTCTCGGTGCAGTTAGCCCAACGTGCATCAAACTTTCTTATGTGGAAAGTTGTGGCTTGCATACCCGTTTCCTGCTGCCAATAGCGTAAGCGAGAAGCAACTTTCTCTAGGGCTTTCTGTTTGTAGAAACGTTCTAAAGCTGGTTTGAATCGCTTACGACTAACGAATTGGCCTTCGGGAGAAAGAACTTTAAAACGGCTTTGGTTAAACTTCACTTCTACCGTCGATAACTCTGGCGCGGGGATCACTTCACAATAGAAAGAACGACCACGATAAGGCGCTCGGCTACCTGTGACTATTTCTTCTTTTAACGGTTGATTGACTTCCGCTAAGCGCTCTTTAATCCATCTTGCTCTGTAACGAATCAGCTCACGTTGCTCATCCTCAGAGACACTTGGGCCTCTGAGAAGAACAGTCTTACCTCGTTCTACAGTAACGTAGTGGTGACTGAGTTTTGAGTCGAGCTTAAATTCCCACTCGATTTCAGTTGTACCGTATTGAAAAATTGGCATGTGTTTCTTTCGTCATTGATGAAGCAAAGGATCAGTTGTTCAGCATAATACTGAAAATTTCAGCAGAGTGCTGACGTGCTACTGTCATATCCCAGCCTCCAAGACCACGTAAAATCGTTCTGACTGTTTTTTTGATCTCATTATGAATATCAGTCTGTTTTTTCCATATCGGTGACAACATGACTTCAGCGATATCAGGGTGGCTAAAGATGCCTTTAGTCCATGCTAGAGCTTCAGCTTCCTCTACCTGTTTTTCCAGATAGTTGAACACGGCTCGCTCTGTTGCTGTACCCAAGCCCATCTCAGATGGTTTCGCATCTTTATCACGTATACGCTGAGCAAAAAGCTCTAGCTGTTCTAGGAATAGAGCTTGTTCAATACGTCCTTCACGTTCATCTTGGATAAGTTTCTCTAGCTCTTCTTCCAAGTCGCCAAAGAAGGCAGGATCTTTACCTTTCCCCGTCTTAATGGTGTGTTTGAGTTTGTTCTTCATGACCAACGCTGCACTCCCTGCACTTTTTTGTTTGCGGAGTAGATCCATATCCGCAGCATCAAGAATTGAAACTTCACGGCCTAGCAAGCTCTTAACTTCACTCGCTTCTATATGCTCGTCGAGCATGTTTTTAAGCAGTTCAGATTCAGATGCCGTAATGCGAACAGCATCTGCACTCTCAGGCATTTTGTTGCGCAGTTGGAGTTTTATCTCATTCAGTACTTTGAAGTAAGGTTGATATTTAGATGCGCGTTCATCAGGTAACACAATATCTAAGCGGCTATTGAATCCAGCGAGAGCAACTAAGAAGTCTTCAACAATATCTAGACGAGTATCTGGGTCTAGGTAGAGATCGGCATCCTCTTTGTAAGGTTCAGGTTGTTTCACTGGGTTGTGCTTTTTCGGAAGAATGTCTAACACTTTTGTCAAAGCAGATTGAAGGCGTGGTAGCTCGGCTTCGACGTCCGTCCATACTTGATCGGGTTGTACGTCACCCCCATAAACTTTCAGCGCTTCATCTAGGTACTCAACCACACCAAAATAATCGACAATGTAACCTGCTTTCTTGCCTTTTCGAGTTCGGTTTACACGAGCAATAGCCTGAAGCAAAGTATGTTCTTTTAGCGGTTTATCCAAATATAAAGTGCTGACAATAGGCGCATCCCAACCAGTTAACAGCATGTCAGAAACGATGACTAACCCAATGTTGTTAAACTTGATTTCTTCTTTGGTATTAGCGGATTCATCACCATACGGCAGCTTAAATTCATCATTCACCAAGCTTGGGATCTTTTCAGGCGGTACGGCTATCGGTGTTTGGCCTTGTTTGAGTTCCCGTTTGATGCGCTCTTCGATAGTTTCAAGTTTTGAGGTTGAGCCTGATGCATAGTGAGCTTGCTGTTCACTAATACCTGTGCGCTTATCTGTCATACTACCGAGAGAGATAACCACTCGGCTTTCAAAGGTCAGCAGACCTTTGTTTTGACGCTCCTGCATGATTTGGTTCAGTACGTCTTTATAGCGAACAGCCATATCACGCCCGTCACATACCAGCATTGCTTTAAAGCCGCGAGGCTTCACGCTTGATAGAAACTGTTCAACGAGATGGTGAGCATTCTCCTCAATACGACCGATAGCAACACGACGTTTTTTGAGTAACTCTTGCTTTAGCTTTTTCTTACGGGCTAAAGGCTCATTACCAAATTCATCCTCAAAAGCTTGTTTTAGCTTTCCGTCGCTTCCCCATTGCGCCATACCTTCAAGATATTTAATAGGCAGTGTCGCGCCATCTGCAACCGCCTCGTCGAGGCGGTAAGTATCGATGTATTCTTTACCGCCGAATGTACCCAGGGTTTCTTTATCGTCTTTAAACAGCGGGGTGCCCGTAAATGCGATGAACTTGGCATTAGGTAAAGAAGCACGCATGAATGCAGCAAGGAATCCATACTGGCTGCGGTGAGCTTCATCAACCATCACGAAGAAATTTGGCTTGGTACTCAGAACACGAAAATCTACTTTCTCTTCGCTAACGAGTTCCCATTTGGCTTTTTTAGGGTTGCCATTAGCATCGGTTTGACCGTGAAGAACATTGTTCTCCTTCAAAATCCAGCACTGCTCTTGCCCAGAATCATCCTTCCTCAAAACGCGTCTGACGCGACTTTTAGAGTCTGCAATGGAATCCTCATCTTCAGACTCTTTTGCGGCCTGTATCTGCTTACCATCACTTTCTTGAAACTTTTGAACGGTCGAAGTGAAAATGGTGCCGTAGTCATTGCTGAGCATGGCTTCTAGTCCAGCGACGGAATCTGCTTTAATCGACTCAAGACCGACATTGGTAAAGGTATTATGGATCTGACGGTCAAGGTCAGTGCGGTCGGTAAGAATCAAAATACTTGGGTTATTGAAACCAGAAATTTCGGCTCGCATTAAACGGGCAAGTAGTGCCATCGTCAGTGATTTACCACTCCCTTGCGTATGCCAAACCACGCCGCCAAGTTCTTGGCCTAATAGCTGTGGGTCTTTACCCTGTAGACGGAGTAGCGTCTTCTCTACTGCACGCCACTGTTGGTAACGTGGCAGCTTCTTGATCATGACGCCTTTCTCTATTTCATACATAGGGTAGAAACAGACTAAACGCACGAAGCGGGAAGGCTCGAATAATGCCCACAGTAGTTTGTCTTGCTCTGTAGGTTTCTTTCCTAATTGATTTTCTAATTCTGTAAGAACAATGTTCTCGTCAGGCTTTTTCGGATCAAATTTGTAAGTCAGATAGAACTGTTCTGGCGCATAGATCGCGCCATACTTGGCTTGGCTTCGATTAATGGCAGCACAGACCATATTAAAGGCAAAGTGTTGAGTAAAAGTGCCTTGATAGCCATCAATTTGTGCAATGCCTTTGCTGAGCTTAATTGAGCTGTTTTTACACTCAATCAAGCCAAGGGGTAAGCCATTAATGAATAACAGTAAATCTGGCTTAAAAAGCTCATCGTTGGCATTTTTGCCGACGTACTGATCAACCACATGGAATGAGTTACCCTTGGCACCTGTTTGGTTAATAAAGCGGATACTACGAGGTTGACCATTTTTGTCTTTTTGTTGCAGGTTCGATTGAAACAGAACATTCTTCCAGAACGCATGGTTAGCCAGCATTAAGTCGCTGTTATGCTCAAACCATATGTCTCTAAGCTGTTTAATTGCTTTGCTTGCACCGTTCGGAACCTCGGCCAGCCAAGGGTTAAGGGCGTGTAGTCTATCAGTTAACACCGACTCTAGAATAACAGGCTCAGTCTTGTGTATTTGTTCTACATCTCGACCTTTAATATGCTGATAACCAAGCGCTTTTAACCATTCAATTGCTGGGCGTTCTACCCCAACTAGCTCTGGACTCAATGATTCAGCCTGACCTGACATACCTTATTCCTTTATTTATTGTTATTCATTTTTTATTGTTCATTTAAATTACGTTTTTTGCTTTTTAGATGCCTTCGCTTGAAGGCATCATGAAGCAATCGCTAAGCGGCTTCAGTTTTCTCAACAGGAACTCGCCATTCGCCCGTAAGTAGCTTCTGCATCAAGCCTTTTTTAAGTTGCTGGGTTTCGGCTTTTTGTTGTTTTAATAGTGCTATTTTCTGTTCAGAAGCTAGCAGTATCTCAGCAATAAACTCTTGCTCTTCCAATGGTGGTAGAAATACAGTCAAAGGTTTCAATACTTGAAGGTTAATGTTTTTTTGAGCACTTTTCGTTGCTTTTGAGTCAAGTTCTGATTTCTGTGTTTGCATAAAAAAGAACAACCACAAAGAATCACATATATCTTTCTTTGCTTGTATGCCAACTAAGCTATCAGGGCATGCCAAGGGAAACTGAGTTATAGCAACATCACCGATATTTGCGGCAATAGTGATCAAAATTGTTTCTGGCGGAAAAGTTTTACTTACTGTTAACCCTAATTCATTAAGGGTTTGAGAGTAAGACTCAACATAAAGCTGAGCATTTACCACATCTCCAGTCTGCACGAAGGGGATATTTCCACCGAAATACTTAGGATCGTTACGAGGTCTAGCTGAAAACTTACCTCTCTCAACGGATGCAATATTTTCAAGAGATACTTTTAGCCAACACTTTGGAACTTTGCCAAACGGAGAGTCCTGAAACTCGGTATGTGGCTGCCAGTTTCCATTCTCGTCCTGAACACCGACCCCCTCTGAAAACAGTTTTTGCATTAAGCCTGTTTTAAGCTTTTCGGTTTCTGCAATTTTTTGGTCGATAAGATCGATTTTCTTATCAACAGTTGAGAGGACTTCCGCGATTTTTTGTTGTTCTTCTTTAAGAGTTGGGTAGCTAAAAGGAATTTTTTTTAATTGTTCAAGGCGAATTCCTTTAACCGTTGACCCTGTTCCCAAACTAGCTACTTGTTCTGCATGAAAGATCAGCCACTGAAAAAGATAGCTCTTGCATACTTCTTTGCTCGGAAACAGAGCCTTCAGGTCTTGGTTTATCGCCATCGCCTGAGTTGTTATTGCTACTTTACCTAAAGCCATACGTGTTGGAATAACGATAGTCTCAGCAGGAATTAAGTTGCTCGAACTATTTTTTAGGCCCTCTTCGGATATTTTGTCAGCAGTATCATCAAGCTTTGTTGAAGATAAGTCTTTGACACTCGCCCACGGAATATCTCCGTCCCAATATTGGGGGTTAGCTTTTGATGGAGTGCCACCGCCCACAATTTTTTCTAAGATGTAACCTAGTGACTTAGATTTCCATTGTGTTAATGTCATTTTGCAACCTCAACAGGAAGGCTCTCTAGCATTGAATTCAGTTTTATATCCAATTGTTCTAATTGGATATCGATTTTCTCCAGTTGTTTAAGGCTCTCACTTACACATATGATCTCTTCATCTTCTGAAGTATCAATATAACGACTGATATTGAGATTAAAGTCATTTTGCTTGATTTCAGCGATATCAACGACACGAAGATACTTATCCACTGTTGCAGCGTCTAGCAGATCCGAAATTGTATCTTCCGTTTGCTCTCCTGCTTCAACTAAAGCTTGTTTCGCTTTGCTGTACTCGGTCGTGATACGTTTAATATCGCCTTCGCGAAGGAAGTTCATCGCTTTACCCTCGCCAAACTCGGCGGAAGCATCAACGAAAATAACCTTGTTCTTCAGTGCAGCAGGTTTGTCTTTATTAATGATTAAAACCGCAGCCGCAATGCCTGTGTTGAAGAAAAGTGCTGGCGGCAAACCAACTACACCTTCGATCAAGTCGCCTTTAAATTCATCGTTGCCGATAAGCATACCTTTACGAATTTTACCCTCATCACCTTCACGGAACAGTACGCCGTGAGGGACGACAACGCCGATACGACCATCATCTTTCGTTGAGGAAATCATATGCTGAACAAAGGCTAGATCTGCTTTTGTGCGCGGTGCAACGCCGAGACCAAAACGGCCATAAGGATCTTTAAGGTCAGTGCTGTACTTTACATTTCTTTCTTTGCCGTTATCGCCAACTATCTTGCCGCCATTCAATTCCAATGGTTCCCACCAGTTTTTGATTGAAAATGGAGGGTTGGCAATCACACGGTCGAACGTTTGAAGGCCTTCGCCATCTTTATGTAATGGGTTTACGAGAGTATCGCCGCGCTTGATGTCACCATCTAGGTTGTGCAAGAACATGTTGAGTTTGGCAATCGCCCATGTTCCTAGGTTCTTCTCCTGACCGTAAAGTTTACAGTTAGGCTTACCCATGATGGTGCCATTCTCGTAGTTTTCTCTGATGTGACGAGCGGACTCAACCAACATGCCGCCACATCCACAGGTCAAATCGTAAATCTCATGACCTGGTTGTGGGTCAATCAGCTTAACGATAAGTTCTACCACTTCATGAGGGGTGTAAAACTCGCCACCTTTCTTACCAGCATCATCAGCAAATTTGCCAATCAGATACTCGTATGCATCGCCAAGTAGGTCGGCTTTGTAGAGGTTTTTATTGCCTAGCTTGTGCTGGTTAAAGTGACGGAGTAAGCGAGTTAGCAGATCATTGCTGAGTTTCTCTTTATCACCGAACTGAATGGCCGTGAGTACTTTTTCCAATGATGGGTTTTGGTGTTCGATTTCAGCAAAGGCTTCATCAATGTACTCACCAATATTTTCCGTTCTTTCGATAAGCTTATTCCAACGTGCATATACAGGGACGAATTGCTCTGGGTTATCTTCCTGAATCTGCGCCATTGCTTCTTCAGCGCTGCAACCTTCCTCTTCCATCACGGCTTCTACACGCTCGTCAAATACGTCTGAAAGACGTTTTAAGAACAGGAGACCAAAGATATAGTTTTTGAAGTCTGAGCTATCTACAGTGCCACGCATGATGTTTGCACTGCCCCAAAGCCATGTTTTTAGCTCTTCAAGGCTGATTTTTTCTACTGTTTGGGTTGTCATAGTATTCTGTCGTTTATTTCTCCGCACAGCGGAGGTCATAGATAATTGTCGGTATTATACAATAAGCAGCCTTGCTTAAGCTGCTTACTGTCATAAAGAGTCAAACTAAGGGTGTTTCGCTGCAAGCCATGCGTAGTAAACCAAAGCGTTCAAGACATACCAGCGTGACTTTGCATTTTTATCTTGCCTTACATCCTTAAACCAATGGAAAAACATTGACTTAACTTCAGGGGTTACTTTGAACGTCATCCTCACGTTGTTATGACACAAATACAGCTCTTCTGTTGCTTGAAGAGGACGTACACCCATAGCGCACAGGTAAGCCGCTTGTACGATTGCACTCAGGGCTTTTTTCCTCTTATTTTGCTTTTCCCTTGTTCCAACATTCTCAAACTGGTGCTGAAAATCAGAAAAAAGCTTTTCTGGAACAGGGATCCACTCGAAAGTTTGATTCGCTGTTTTTATACGATAATGTTTGTTTCTTGCTAATGTATAAAACTCAGCTTTTGGTAGTTGTGTCTCAATAGATACAGTGATTTTTAACATTTAGTACCCCCCATACGTTATTGGTTTAGTAGTGCGAATAACTCCTCTTGAGTCTCTTCGAATTGTTGTTTTGATTGCTGAAGCGCCATCATCTGCTCTTCAACAGAAGGCAATACAAGCTCTTCCTCAGCAGACAGGTAATGGGCTACATTTAGATTATTACCTGAGTTGTCATGCTCTAGCTGTCTGATTTCTCGAACCGTTACATTTCTTGCATTAGGGCTATCTTCGGAACCATTCACAAGGCTTCGAGCTAACTTAAGATCCTCTACATTTAAGGTGACTGTTGTTCTATTTCTATTGCCGATTTCTCTCAAATCAACAAAACGAATAGGTGAGCCTTTTTCTTTAGATTTATCTAAGATCAGTAACACTGGCTCTATGCTTGTATGGTTTAGAGAACCAGATGGTAAAGCTACGACTTTGTCTACCAACTCGTTATCAAGCAGATACTCACGTACTTCAGCGTCATATCCACCTCTAAACAGACAGCCCTGAGGCAGCACTAGATAAGCTTTTCCTTTGCTCTCTAAATGATACAAAGCAAACTGAATCCATAATGCATCTCCCGCAGACGTTGGCAGTGCTTTATTCAAATCAAGAACATATGGAATTGTTGCTATCTGCTCTCTAATTTCACTATCTAACCGCAAGCCAAGTGGTGGCTCCATAACAACAAGGTCATACTTTTGTTTGGGATGGTTTAGCTCAAGTAAGCTGTTACCAATGGAAAGCTCTGCATTCTTGTTTTCGATGATCAAGAGGCGTTGAGCAAGGCTGGCAGTAGAAGCCACGTACTCTTGAAGAAAACTATGTTTTGTTTCAATCAATGAAGTCATACGTGCTAGGCCACAAGCTGCATCTAGTAGGCTCTTATCGTGAACATCGCCAATTAGTGCTGGCAACAATGCCTCTGTATAGCGAGAGCTGCCAAACTCTCCTGATGCTTTACCCACGTTCTCAGTCAACTCCTCTCGGATAGCTGATGCCAACGGTTTTAAGTCTTCTAACTCAGATAGCGTGTAAACAATATCAACAACAATTTGATCAGGTAGCCTCGATAAAGAGATGCTTGGTTCAAAAGTATGCGAGAGCACCCCATCAACCATTTTTTTAATTTCAGGAACCAGTGTATTGGCTCCCATATCTTTAATTTTATCGAATTGATCAGGTGCTAAAGATGCACCAGCGGCAATAGTCGCAATGACATCTAAACCATCACGTACCTCTACAGAGCCTCGGCAGTGGTCTAACATTTTCCATAGCGATTTCTTATAGTTAACCATTACGTTATTCCTCCCACATCCAATTAAGAACCTTCGCCTGTACGGCTTTCTCTTGTTCCTCAATTAAAGACGTCGCAGCTCTTTTCGCCTTTACATGCGAATGAAACAAAGTAGAGATTTGATGCTGTTTAACGATCGATGGGAAAGGTAGTTCCAGCTTCTTTAACGAGCCTAATGAAATACTCTTGACCGCATTAGTTGAAGAGGAAATGCTCGGACTATTTAAAGCTTGCTTTCCGATAGGAGAGTTAAAGTAAGTAACCAAAAACTCACCAGATTGCTCTTCCTTCAAGCGCAAGACTATGAAGTTTGCAGTAACCACAAGGTTTAGTTTCGCTGCGTCTTCATCGACAATACAACAACGCATTGACTGACCACGAGCTAGCAAGACGACATCCCCTGCTTTGAGCAGGAATTTACCGATCTGTTTCCCTTCCTTGATTTCGATATCTTGTAACCCTTCAGTCGCTATATAGCCATCCGAGCTAAGATCTGATGCGCGGAGTGCTTTATAGGTTTCACGTGTTCCTGATACCTCTTTGTTGAAGAAAGAGTTGGGAGCGCCTGCAAACATAGCTGCACATTGCTTAGATAACATACCACCTCCTAAAATCGTAAATCGCTTAGTATTTATGTGTTAAAAGTATATTAGACATCACATTGCTAATAGTCAACTAGTAAATACTAATTAAATTACGATTTTTGTGTATGAATAATGATTGTGAGTGGGAGGCTCTCATTCGAATTAAGTAAGATTATGATTTGATAGGGGATATTCCCTGCTACCTTCTGAGTGTCGTGGTAGCAGGGCAGTGTTGGCTGTTAAGCTGCGGACTTGGTAGTTTCGGATGGGGCCGTATTAAAGAAAGCTTAGTTGCGAGCGTTTCTATGCATCTTGGCCTTTCTTCTGAATTAGTACCATTCATTCAATAAGATAGTTCATATTAGGCGGCCCGTTTAGCAAACTCAACAGGCGATAAAAATTCAGCGAGCTGCGTGGTCGAACATGGTTATACTGGTCTCGCCACAAATTGATTTCATACCTTGCTTCTTCCATCGTCCTAACCCAGCGCTGGTTTAAACACTCATTCCTGAATGTGCCGTTTAAGCTTTCAAACAAATGTGTTTTGAGTTGGCTTCCCTGGCTGGATAAAGCTGAGCTTTACGCTTGTTTCTCTTGACCAAAAGAGAGTAGCTCTACTCGTAAACTCTGGGCTGTTATCACACACTATTGAAGTGGGGGCATCTCGTACTCCGAGCTTCCGGAATAACCACCCCGAGCTTCTTATACCTAAGCATCGGCAATGAGGCGGGGGAAATGAAAAGTGTGTATAGTGGCTTTACCAACACCATTGCTCGCAATCGCTCTGTTGATTTAATTTTGCAATTAGAAGAGTTTACAGACACCCCCCATGATCTAACCATGACGGCGGGTTTGTATAATGCGCTCACCGGGCTCAATCAATACCAACAAGGGCAGAAAGTACACTAGTGCTTGCTCATCGCTGCTCTCCTGTGCGGTGGTGGCCTGCTTAACTAGGTGATGTCGAGGTAAACGATAAGGTGTGGCATAATGCCCCACCTTATTTTATCCAAGGGCGCTGTGGTTGTTTTTTGTCGTTAAGTACCTTGCTTTTCTATCGGGCTGTTTAAGCTGCTTTATTTTACATAGCCATTGGGCTGTGCCGCTCGTTCCCGCTGCCGCTGCAACTGGGTTAATAGGCTCCGTTATTCCCTTTCCAAAACGCTTTGCAGGCCACCCTAATGCCGCTGTGTATGCTGGGAGCTTTGCGGGTATGTGTTCAGCTGAGCTCATTTCGGGTTACTGGCAACTAGCCGTTATCGCCTTTATTGGCACAACGTTGTACGCGTTGACGATGAATCTTTTTACTGGCTTCGGCGGTAAACTTGGAAGCGTGGCCTTTGTCAGTGTGGCGCTATTTATGTTAGTGCAAGGAGGGGTAGGTTAATGGTGCTCACTATTGTTATTGCGGTGACTGCTGCGTTTGCCACCTATTTCCTTTCCAAGCTGCGTTACTTCAACGCGCTACGTGCCTCTAGTTTGTTGTCTCTTATCGCGTATGCGCTGTTTTCATTGATGAGCACTCATGCAGAGCTGTATTCAGTGGTTTTCTTTGGCGGCACCTTTGTGGGTATGAGTACCCCGGCGCGCTTTGGCTACTATACCTTAACCAGTGCGGCCGTGTTGTTTGCATTGCTATTTCATTACTTGGTGCCGCATTTACACGGTTATGGCGGCGCCCTCGGGGTCAGCGCGTTTCTCAGTGTGTGCTTATGTCAGCTGGCTATTGTGCTCGGCGCACCGCGCAGCCGTAAAAGTGGGTAGGCTACACGCTATGGTTTGCGTGAAGTTGTCCGCGAATATTATTAGTATTTAGAGCGGGGCTGATAATATAAAAAAGCGCCCAGATGGACGCTTTTGGGGGTTCCTTTGAGCAGGAACAACACACTATGAGAAGGGTCTTACGGTGCTACATGGCCTTGCAATTGCTTGAGGCTAGATTGCGCCGTTTTTAGATTTGCACGGGTAATGGTATTGCGCTTTGTTTTATATGCGGCGCTGAAATCGTCCAGCGCGGCCTGGTATTCGTTTTTCAAAGAGTGGGCGATGCCACGGTTGCCATAGGCGTAAGCAGTAAGCTCGCGACGCTTGTTGGCATTTACATCTATCTCACTGATCAGTTCAATCGCGAGGCTACACATTGAAAGCGCTTCGTCTGCCTTACCTACTTGGATGTGCGCAGCACACTGGTTCACCGACTTCTCGAATGCAGCTTGCTGGTCTAACTCAGTGACATTGCCTAAGTTGATTACCTGGTCGTATTGCCCTGCAAGTACTGCTTTTGATGTGTCGTTGTCATCGATGACGGCTAATTTGTAGTCAGCGGCGTAACTACTCGTTAAAAATGTGGCTGTCGTAATGGCTAGAGCTAATTTGAGCGTTTTCACGGTGCTATCCTCGGGTTGTGTGTTTGCTTCGGTATTAACTGTAGGTTTAAAGCTTTTACTCTACAAACGATATAAATCGCACCGTTAAATGAAAAAAATTTATCTATAGATGAGTCCGCGAGTTCATTGTGCAGCCGGAATTCTATGCGAAGCTGATAATATAAATACAATCAATTAATTAGCCCCTGATTAGGCTATCGCCGTTGTCTAGATGGTCGCGTCTGGATTTTATTGCCTGCTAAAAATGTTGAAAATAGCAATTATCAGCATGGTGGTTTTTACCTAAATTAAGGACTATGCTTTGACCCTAGCTTGACGCGGTATCTGTTAAGCGCTGACTTTTTGCAATTGAGGCAGATACAACCGTGAAAACTTTAAGCTGGTGGGCGTTGTTACTTTGTTCATTAGGTGTAGCTGGTTATGCGTTATACGCATACAGCTTTTTGCCTCTCGGCTCGTTGGTGCACCCCGATATGCAAGTGGTGTTTAACCAACATCAACTGGCTATTTATGTGCATGTGTTTGGCTCGCTAACGGCTTTAGCGCTGGGACCGTGGCAATTTTTGTCTACTCTGCGTTCGCGTTACCCGCAGCTGCACCGTTGGTTTGGCCGTGTTTATTTACTAGTCGGTGTACTGCTAGGTGGGCTCGCTGGCTTGGCATTGGCACAAACTGCGTTTGGTGGTTTAGTGTCTATCGTTGGGTTTACTGGTTCAGCTTTGGTGTGGTTAATCACTGGGTTTATGGCCTTTTTCTGTGTTATGAAAAAGGATTTTGATGCTCATCGACGTTGGATGATACGCAACTTCTCTGTCACTTTCTCTGCTGTCACCTTGCGCATTTATCTGGGGGCGTTTATGGCGTCAGGCATACCTTTTACTGATTTTTATCCGCTACTTGCCTGGTTAAGCTGGGTACCTAATCTTCTCATAGCGGATTGGCTATTCAATCGCCATCCTGCGCCCAGATAAAATCAAAAATTCTCAACCCTAATTGACCTATCCAAGGCATCAATCTCATCTTGTGTACAGCACAGACACACTTACAAAGTTTGTAACAACTCTGTCGTTGGAAGCATCACTCAGGTTTGGTAAAAGTAATGATATCAGGACAAAGCGAAAGGTTGTTGCTTTTGATGTAAGAGCCGCTTTGAGATAACAACAATAATAAGGAAGATGTAAACGATGAGTTATGCGCTATCAATGCCAGGATTTCAATCAAAATACAAAGCAGAGGATGCCTCACAAGCCGGATTTTTATCTGGGCTGTGGCATGGTTTATTAATGCCTGTGTTTTTCATTGTCAGTTTATTTAAAGATGGTGTCAGCATCTACGAAACGAATAACAATGGCAATATGTATCACTTCGGCTACCTGTTGGGCGTGTGGGCCTTTGCTGGAAATACCATCAATATCACCATAGGCCATGCTGTTGTTTAATCTTATCAAGATAAATTGAAGTTTTAGGCGAGCTTGCTGACACAATATGCACCCGTTTTTTTAAGCGATGGCTTAACAGTGTTAGCAGCTCACTTATTGATATAACACGCTACTTTGGTTGTCGATACCAGAGGACTTATCGCGTTACTGTTTATAGGTATTGATCACCCACTGGGTAAAATCAGCCAGTGGTGAGTCAGGTTCAGCCACTTCATGCTCAACTAAATAGTATTTATCCTTGGTCCATAAGGGCTTGTTGACCAGTGGCCATAGTAATCCTTCATTAAACCAAGTGCGGCTAATCGGCATGGGGATTAACGCCACCCCCATTCCTTGCTGCGCCGCGCGGGCAACCCCAAACATACTATCAAGTTGAATGATCTGCTTGGGCGCGAAATCCCCTGCATAATGGTATTCAGCCCATTGATGCCAAGACCAAGGTCGCGACTGATGGACGATTAGTGGCAGCTCACTTAATGCCTGCTCGCTATTATGTTGCCACTGCTCGTAGGTAGTGCGGTTACAAGCGGGAATATATTCCAACGCAAATAATTCAGTGGCAATGCCACTGACCGGAGTGTCATGCGAGAGAACAATTGATAAATCGGTGCTGCGCACTTTTTGTGTGCGGGTGCGCAAAGTGTCGACCTCTAAATTGACATCGGGATGCTGTGAAGTCCATTCACTGAGCACTGGCATCAATAGCTCGCTGGCGAAAAACTCTGGCAAGGCAATGCTAATGGTGACGTTATTATCTTTGTGACTAAAGGTGCGAATAGTCTGCTCAAGATCAGTGATAATAGGCTCTATGGCATCGAAGAAGTTTTTACCTTCGTTGGTCAGTATTATTGCCCGGGTACGGCGCTGAAAAAGTGCGAAGCCAAGCTGCTGCTCGAGTTGTTTTATTTGGTGACTGACAGCCGAGGGGGTGAGGTAGAGTTGCTCAGCCGCTTGTTTGAAGCTCAAGCAGCGAGCTGCGAAACAGAATGCGCGAAGTCCTCTAATGGGTGTCTGCATAAGTATTTTTTTGAGTAAAATAGAGAAGAAGCAATTTATAAACCAACTATACACTTGTGTTTAAACTAGGGTATAGCGCACGCAGCCTTTGCTATTGCTTAATTAAAATGTGCTTGCTGCACTAACTCGGTGCAGCGCGAATCGTTATTGTGCACCTGGCATTCAAGCAGCCGTCATCCATAACGGCTGCCATTGAAGCACTACATATTACCTAAGGTCACCATCATGGCGGTGTACATTTTGAGGTTGAGACGTAGCTGCTTAGGGGTCATAAACTCATGCTCGGAGTGACCGGTATAGGCTTTGCCAGGCATGGATGGGCCGAAAGACACGGCGTTATCAAACAGCTTGGCATTGGTGCCACCGCCAATGGAGACAAATTCCGCCTGCTTATCGCCTGTGTAGTGTTTGAAAATATTTAGCAGGGCGTCGGCGTGCGGAGCGTCATCCAATAGCATAGGGGTGCCAATTTCGATATCAACCGCTGCCAGCTCAACTTGGTGATGACGCTGCCATCTGGTCAAAGCGCTGTTAATTTCTGTACGCAGCTGCGACTCAGGCTTGCCCTCTGGCCGACGTAAGTTTACCGAGAGGGTGAGCGTGTCGTTTTGGCGTTCAATTAAGGTCGGTGCTACCGTCATTGGGCCCATAAAGTCATGGCTATAGGCAATGTCGCCAAACTGCTTGCCATAGAGATCTAAGCCAATAAGCTCATTAATAAACAGCAAGGCTTGGCCATCGGCATTGGTTGCCAGCTCCAGATCATTAAACACCGCGCCTAAGTGGGCAATGGCATTGACTCCAGACTCGGGCTCCGACGAATGCGCTGAGGTGCCTTTGACGCGCACTAACACTTCATTATCGGCCAGCTCTTCAATTTGAACCTCAACGTCACTGAGCTTTGCCGCATTGGCACGCAGCGTAGCTATCACTTCGGCACTGGCATTGTGCACACGCACGCTGGCATCTTCAGGAATTTGGCTTACAAACGCGCCTCCTGTTAACTCACTGACATACATCTGTGAGCCCTGATAAGTACCGCTAAAAGTGGGGGCCACTAGGCTCCAGCCTTTTTCGGCTACCACCACAGGGTAACTGGCATCAATGGTCACCGCATATTTAGGCTGCTGATAGCTTTGCATAAAGGTGCGTAGCGGTTGCCAGTCGGACTCTTCAGCCAAATAAATCATCAGTTCAATGCGATTATCTAATTGTATGCCCTGGTCTTTAATGGCTTTCATGGCATACAACGCGGTGGCGATTGCGCCTTTGTCGTCCTCGGTACCCCGGGCGATTAGTTTGCCCGGCTCGCTCGTGCTATCAAGCACAAACGGGCTTTTGGCCCACTTTGATGCATCGGCTGGTTGCACATCGCCATGGGTCACTATAGTCACCTTGTCCCGCTGCTCACCCATGCCAATAAGCACGGTGTAGCCTAAATCTTGATAATCCAAGCCGAGCTGCGCAGCCTTCATTTTCAAAAGGTGTTTGAAGCCAATAAACTCAGGGTTATCAGGTGTTTTATATGCACTTGTATTAACCGTAGCGAACGACACCATATTCGCGAGAGTGTGAATTTGTGCGTCTTGGTATTCATCGACAGCGTACTGTGCCAGTGCGTCGTGGTAAGTGGGGGTGGCGTGACTTAAACTCGCGTGGCTTAGCAGTGCCAATGCGGCAGCGAAAAGTGATGACTTCAAAGCAGATCCCGTTAAGATAAGGTTTTGAAGTATATGGTAACCTTTAGTGAAAATATGAACCAGTAATATACTGAGTTGAAGTTAAAAAACAAAAGGCGCAAAAGCAAGTACACTTAAACACTTAACACCTGTATCGTGGGTATATCTCACACACTCTTATTTAACTAGTTATAAGTAACATTTCAATTTATGGCACCACTAAGAAAGACCAGTTTGTCCATGCAATTAGCCGATGAACTGGGAAAAGCAATAATATCTGGACACTACAATAGCGCCCACGCTTTGCCTACTGAAGCTAAATTATGTGAGCAATACAATATTAGTCGTACAGCCGTACGTGAAGCAGTAAAAATGCTGGCGGCAAAAGGAATAATCTCTTCTCGTCCACGCCAAGGAATACGCATAGAAGACGCTGATAACTGGAATCTTTACGACCCGCAGGTTCTTACTTGGATGCTAGACAGCAACCCTTCGTTATCGATACTCAAGGAGTTCTTGGAAATGAGGCTCGCTATTGAGCCACAAGCCGCAGCTTTAGCGGCTCAGCGTGCTGATAGTGAGTCTATCGCTAAAATAGAACACGCTTGGAAAAACATGGCAGCCTCTGTGGATTGCGACAGTAACTTTCATCGCTACGATATAGATTTTCACCTAGAGTTACTTAACGCAAGTGGCAACCGCTTTCTTCGTCAGCTCAGAGACTTTACCAGTACCGCACTTAATGTCAGTGTTCGTTACACTACACCGATTAAGGGCGACACGCATATGGTTGTTGAGGCGCACAAAAACCTCTTCCTTGCCGTTGCAAATGGCGAAGTCGACAAGGCAAGGGCTTTATCGGTGAGTATGATTGAAGAGGCGATTGCATTAATTGAACAAGTTAACAGGTAACGTTTACAGGCGTCGAGTCGCATATTGTTGGTAATCTACAGGTGCCGCAGCTTTACGTCGCAGTAACACTACGCTCAGCGCCCACATCACCAAGCCACCGGCAAACAAACTTGCACTGACATAGCCTGTTTCGTTCATCTGTAGACCATAAGTAAGGGCCATGCCCCCAGCCCACGGACCGATTGCATTGGCAGTATTAAAGGCACATTGCACTAGCGCCCCAATCATGGCATGGCCTTGCGGCGAGACCTGCATAAGCAGCGACTGGATCACCGTGCCTAAACCAACACTAAAGCCAATAAAGAAGATCACCTCACACAGCAGATAAATATTTGTGGCTACATTAACATACAGCAACGCAAACAAGGTCGCGCCAAGCAGCGCTGCACCTGTGGTGATAAGCGCAGAGTGGTCGGCGGCTTTACCCAGTACATAATTGCCTAAGGTACAACCTATACCGAACATCACCATAGCGATGGAAATGGTGACGGCAGCGCTTTGCGTAACCTGTAAAATGGTGTCGGCGATATAGGTATAAATACAAAAGACGCCACCAAAACCTATGATAATGATTCCGAGAATAGACCAAACAAGTGGATTCTTAAGCACCTCTAACTGATCGCCTAAATGAGTGTGCTCTTTGTTGGCTTGGTTTGGCACCAGCCATAACACCAGCACAAAAGCGATTAAGGCCAGTAGGGCCACCAGAGCTAAACAATAGCGCCATGAGAGTGATTGGCCTATTAAGGTAACGAGCGGCACACCGACAATAGTGGCGATGGTCAGCCCCATAAATACCTTAGCCATAAAGCTTGCGCGGCGATGAGCGGGGGCCAGCTGAGCCGCCAGCAACAGCGCAGTACCAAAATATGCGCCATGAGGGAGGCCGCTTAACAACCGAAATAGCACGAGCTGCTCCAGCGTTTGGGCCATTGCGCTGAGGCCATTGGCAACAAACATAATGGCAACGAATATGGCCAGCGCGTTTCGCTTATTCATGTTTGCGCACACGAGCATAAACACCGGTGCGCCAATCACGACGCCGATGGCATAGGCGCTAATGGCATAGCCACTTTGCCCGGGGGTTACCGCAAAGGTCTCACTGATCAAAGGTAACATGGGCATCATCGAAAATTCAGTCAGACCTAAAATAAAGGTCCCCAAGGCCAACACGAGTAAAATAACGCCAATAGGTTGGCGGCCCTGACTATCAAGGTGGTGCATAAGAACCCTTTTGTAGTAATTGGTTGTGATTATCGGCGCCAATGGAGACAGAAAAACAGGAGAGAGATTGAGTCTGAGACTGTACGACGCCTATTTGTATGATAATTTAAAGTGGCACCCTCAAGCAAGGGCTGAGCTTAGGTTTGTACCTTGAATTCGAATGCAGCGCCAGCCTCACACCGGCGCTATAAGAGGTTGTTGTTAGTAGTCGAACTTATGTTGGCTAAACAGGCTTTGCACTTGTTGCCATACCGGGCCGGGTTGGCCGCTGCCAATGACTTGATCGGCGACTTTAACCACCGGCCCGACTTCTTTGGTTGCTGAGGTGATCCATACTTCATCGGCGTTAAGTAATTCCGCTTTGCTGATCACGCGTTGTTGCACGGCAAAGTCGCTGTGCTCGGCTAAAATGGTGAGGATCAGCCAGCGGGTGATCCCAGGCAGAATCTGGTGATCTAACGGCGGGGTGCTGATCACGCCATCTTTGACGATAAACACATTGCTGGAGCTTGCTTCGGTAATCTGCTCATCACTATTGAATAAGATGGTCTCTTTGTTACCTGCCGCCGCGCCGCTTTGATAATGCATCACATTGCCAAGCAGGGCGGTGGACTTAATGTTACAGCGTTGCCAACGTTTATCTTGCTCGAGGGAAACATGGTAGCTGGTGGCTAACTCCGGATCGCAAACCGGCTCGCCGGGCAGCTCAAAACAAAAGGCGAAAACCGTGGGCGTGATACCTTGCGGGTAGGCGTGGTTGCGTTTGCTATCGGCCCCACGGCTAACATGCAGATAGATACCTTGGTTTGGGCCCGGGTTCTTGGCAATCAAGGTGTCACAGATTTGCCGCCATTGCTGCGCCGTGTAGTCAAGCTCAATATCAATGGCCGCTAACCCCGATTGCATGCGTTGGATATGGGCATCAAACCCGAGCATCTTACCGTGGTAGGCGGGCACCACCTCATAAATGCCGTCACCAAATAAAAAACCGCGATCCATCGGTGAGATTTTAGCCTGCTCTGGTGGCATGTAATCGCCATTTAAATACACAAGGCTCATGGGGTTTCCTCATTCTCTTGGGGCAAAAAGCCCGTTAACTGTCGTAATTGGTTGATGATACCTTGGCCATGGCTGGCATCGAGACTGTCTTCGGTCAGCTCATTGCGTAAAGTGACGCCATCGACACTGCCAAGCTCGCTGCAGTAGCGCAATAACGCCGGGCTATCAATATCACCTAACAGGTCTTGTTGCTGCCACAACCCCAGAAAAGCAATTAAGCCATATGCGCCCCAGTTCGACACGTCGGCCACAACCAACTCATCACAACTGGTGACACTGGGGGTAATTGCGAGTTGTTCAAGGGCTTCGCTTACCTTACCCATGCCAATTTCATTGCCGCCATCGCCAATGGCCAAGGTTGGACAAGGGGCCAACGTCATATAGGGGTCAAAGCTGGCGCAGCCGGAGCTAATATCTTCACCGCGCATATTGGTGTAGCGTCCTTGCGCGTTGAGCCCAGGACGCTCGATGGCGAGCACACAGCTGACCCGGTGATGGTGGTAGTAGGCCTGGGCTTGTTGATGAGCGCCTACGACATCATTTAAAGGCAGCGGCATACAGTTATAATCCTCGGCGATCTTCCTGTATAGCGGATCTGCGCAGATTAATTTAACTTCTTTGCCGAGTGTGGTTAGCGCCTGATATAGCGCCATTGCGCCGACCGGGCCATCGGTTTCAAAGGTCCCCGCTACGGGGAAGCCTGTAGCAATTAAAATTTGCTCTTGGGCCGCAAATAACTGCTTAGCGGCGCGATAGACAAAGCCGGGTTGCAGCGCCTTTTGTACCTGCGCCATGCCGCGCAAATTCTGCGCCACCAGGCAGTCTTCAATGTGTCGACTGAGTTGTAGTTGCGGTGTTAGCGGGCACACAGTGCACGGATCTCTTTGATGGCATTGACGGCTTCGAGATTATCGCCATGAACACACAAGGTATCGGCATTGAGCGCGAGGCTTTGGCCACTGTCGGTGATGACTTTGGCCTCGGCCACCAATAATTGAACTTGCTCAAGCATAGCTTGTTTATCCAACACACTGCCTGATTGTGAGCGTGGGGTAAGGGTGCCTTGATCGGTGTAGCGGCGGTCGGCAAAGGCTTCAAATAATAATGACAGGCCGTGCTGCTGCGCCATTAATTCATGTTGTTGGCGCTGCCCGGTGGCCAGCAACATCAGCTGCAACTCGCTCGGATAGTCGGCGATGGCCTGCATCACGGTAGCGAGAATAGCGTTATCACGCATCATATCGTTGTATAAGGCGCCATGCGGCTTCACATAGCGCTGCGTTAACCCTTGCACCCTGGCCATGCCCTCTAAAGCGGCGATTTGATAATGTAAATCGCTACACAGTTCGTCGGCACTGAGCGCCATGGAGCGTCGCCCAAAGCCTTGGCGGTCAGGGTAGCTGGGGTGTGCGCCAATACTTACCTGATGGTGTTTGGCCAGTGCTAAGGTGCGGGCCATTACCTGAGGATCGCCGCCATGAAAGCCGCAGGCGATATTGGCTAAATCAATGTGGGGCATGGCTAAGGCATCCTCACCCATACGCCAGTTGCCAAAGCTTTCACCTAAGTCGCAATTCAATAGCATAAACACTCCTAAAAGCTCGATAGTGCGGTGTTTTTAATATCTAAAATCAGCATATGCCCGGGGCTATGGGTGATGCAAAAATCCGGGCGAGCAGTGGCAATGGCCACCTGCGGCGTCACCCCACATGGCCAGAAAACCGGCACCTCGCCTGGTTTTATGGTCACCGCATCACCAAAGTTGGGCCGCTTAATATCGTTAATGCCAATGGCCTGAGGATCGCCAAAATGCACCGGTGCGCCATGCACACTAGGAAAGCGGCTGCATATTTGAATGGCGCGAATGGCATCTTTAGGGGTCATGGGCCGCATACTCACCACCATGTTGCCGCCAAACACGCCGCTGCGGTGACAGGCTTGATTGGTCACATACATGGGAACATTGCTGTTTTCGGTGATATTACGCACTTCAATGCCATCGGCCAATAACGCCTCTTCAAAAGAAAATGAGCAGCCGATCAGAAAGGTCACTAAGTCCTTGCGCCACAGCGAGGAGATCTCGGTTTGCTCACTGACTTTTTGTCCTAGCTCATACACCCGATATTTGGGAATGTCGGTGCGAATGTCCAGATCCTGCGCTAAACGCGGTAGCTCGGTGGCGCCCGCTTCTGTGTGACCGAGTAACGGACAGGCTCGTGGGTTATTTTGACAAAAGCCCAAAAAATCATAGGCATACTTTTTAGGCAAGATCACCACATTTGCTTGCACATAACCGGGGGCAAACCCAGAAGTATGCCCTGAATAATGACCATCGCGTATCAACCGACGGATGTCCGCAGGTGTTTTTAAAGAGGCGTTTGCGTCCATAACAGTATCTTATATCGTGTTTATCCCCACCCTAGCGCAGAACCTTGGTCGGCGCTATAGTAACCGGCAGTTCTCCAGGGGCATCCCGCAATCCTAAGAGTACCTTGGCCAATGCAGTAAAGGCTGGGCCTTGTACGGTTTCGCCATCATCAATATCAATATTATACGCATAGGTTGCCAACACGGCCTGCGCGTAGGCGCCAAATTGAGTAATGTCATAAGGGGCTCGCAAGCTGACAAATATCACCGGGGTGTCGCTTTGCTGCGCGTGTTGTAATAACGATTCCAGCGCATCGGGTTGCTGCTGACGATTCAGCGCAAACTGCGCTAAGGCTGAAACATCGTCCATGCCGCCTATTTCGACGGCACTTTGTGGTGGGCTGGCATTCGCGGCGATGACTACATCGGCGTCATTGATATCCAAGTATGCTTGCTCAGGGTCGTGGCCTTGCAAACTAATGCAGTGAAACACTCGGTGCTGTTCGCTGAGGTGATCCAGAGCTTGCTGCAACGCCATACACTTGCGGGTATCGGGCATAATGAGCGCCACTTTGCGCGCTTGCTTTATTAAGGTGGTGGCCCGCTGTCCAGCTTTGATATCGGTGATGGCGGCGCTGGCCAGCTCGGCTTCAATGGCCCGGTGACTGGCGTTGCCTAAGGTCATCGCCGCTAGTTCGGTTTGTAGCAGGTGATTGTCAAAGTGCGCTGGCAGTAATTGATAGTCGGCTTTCAAAGCCATGACTCGCTGCGCTGATTGCGCAAATTCGCCGCGCTCTAACTCGCCGCGCTCAATGGCATGGGCTACGGCATCAATGAGCTTATTAAGCTCGGCAATATCTTGTTCATTGCGAATAGCAATAGGCATAAGCGCAATATCGACACCGGCCTTGAAGGTGTTAATGAGTGCATCCTCGGGGGTAAAAAAGTCACTGATACCCGCCATATCTAACGCATCGGTGATGGTGACACCCTGATAACCCAGCTCCTCACGCAGCAGTGAGGTCATAATGGCCCGCGACATGGTAGCCGGTTTAACCATTGTTTGCCCCTGTTTACTGACAAAGGTGCTGCTGTCGAGCGCCGGGTATTGAATGTGTGCGGTCATAATCATGCCCGGGGCATGGCCGGCCTCAATTACCGCCCTAAACGGGGCAATATCTTGGGCCATGACCTGCTCTTTGCTATGCATGACCTTGGGCAAACCTGTGTGGCTATCGACATTGGTATCGCCATGACCCGGAAAGTGCTTTAACGCGGCAATGACCTGTTGGTGTTGATAGGCGTCAACCTGAGCGCCGCCAAGCTCAGCGACTCGGGCCGGGTCTTCACCAAAGGAGCGCACATTGATCACCGGGTTGTTAGGATTCATATTGACATCTAAGGTGGGCGCGTAATTAACGTTAAAACCAACTGCCCGAAGCTCTTTAGCAATCACTTTGGCACTGGCGCTGGCATAATCACTGCCATGCTTTGCATAGGTCGCACCGATGGACATATTACCAGTCATCGCCGTACCAAGATGACGGGGAATACGAGCAACGCGCCCCCCTTCTTGGTCCACACTAATAAACAAAGGGGCCGCTAATGAGGAGGCCAGCGCCGCTTGTTGTAAGTCGCGGTTCAGCGCGACAATTTGCTCGGTGTTGTCGATGTTCTCGGCAAATAGGATCACGCCACCAATGTGGTGCGTGCTAATGGCATCGGCAAGAGCCTCTGGCAGCTTGGTCATCGGGGTGCGACAGCGCTCACTGGCAGTGCTATCACCGCAATAATAGCGAAAGTCTAACATTAGCTTTTGGCCAATTTGCTGCTTTAAGGTGAGCTGGGTAGCGGCAAAACTTGGGGCACTCATAACGGCATATCCTACTATGGCAAGGCTTAGTGCCTTGGCTATCTGGCGAAAAAACACGGCTCGCTCCGAGACTGATTTTGGAATAAACTATTCACGATTCTATAGTGTGTAGTGGTAAAAAAACAACCACTTTAGACGGACTGACCTTAACATGTACTGATCTCAGTTGCTTAGGCGTAAAACTATCTACCTTAAGGGATTTAATAATATTTTATTCCAAGCTATGCTAAGGCACGTCGCCCGCTATTAGTGACCGTCATTATGTCAGAGTACCGCGCCGCCATGGAAGCCTTCATTGAGGCTGCCCGTGAAACTTTAATGGGGTATTATGACATTAACAAAAGGCCACAAAGTGCATATCAAAGAGTCACAGACTCGGTTGCTGTTGAAATGGATATCAAACGACTAATATGGAGCCCTCAAATTACATGGGTAATATAAATATTTTTTTTAAATGTTCATTACTTGCAGCGGTTATTATTTTTGTTAGTGGTTGTTCTAGTGTTTACTGGGGCAGTATAAAAAACAACACGAGTGAAGGAATTCATGTAAAGCTTACTTTTTCTAATGAATATGGTACTCAGATCTTAGAGTTACAACCTATTAAATCGCAAGAAAATGAGCTTTGGCACTATGAGCAGTCATCATTAGTAAAGACCAAAATAGACCAAGACTTATCTCAAGTTGAGGCGACAAATAGTAACGGATGTACAATTACCTTAAATCGTGATGCCATAGATAAAAAAGTTGAGAATCATGAACTAGAAGTTGTTATTGAGCCACAAGATTTTATTGATTCGTGCGGTAAATAATACACTCCCAGTTAAATTAGGCTAAATTTACCAGCACAGAATTGGTTCGATTCCCCGCTATTGCCTTTAATTGGCTAGCCACACCAAATACTTGGTCACAATAGTTAGCGACAGGGCACTGGTTGCTTAGGTGCAAAACTATCTACCTTAAGGGATTTAATAATATTTTATTCCAAGCTATGCTAAGGCACATCGCCCGCTATTAGTGACCGTCATTATGTCAGAGTACCGCGCCGCCATGGAAGCCTTCATTGAGGCAGCCCGTGAAACCTTATCCTGCGAGCAGGTGATCACAGATTATGCTTTGCGTTATGCCTTGGGCACCGACGCCAGTTTTTACCGCCTTACCCCCGAGTGTGTGGTACGGGTACATCACCGCGCGCAGGTGCAACAGTTAATTACCCTAGCCCAGCGCTTTGGGGTTGCGTTAACCTTCCGTGCTGCTGGCACCAGCCTCTCGGGGCAGGCGATTAGCGACAGTGTATTGGTGGTGCTTAGTGACCAATGGCAGGATTATGAAATCGGTAGCAACGGTGATTGGATAACGCTATCACCGGCGCTTATCGGTGCTAAGGTCAATCAGCTGCTGGCACCATTTGGCCGTAAAATAGGCCCTGATCCGGCTTCGATCAACAGCTGTAAAGTGGGAGGTATTGCCGCAAATAATGCCTCGGGCATGTGCTGTGGTGTTAAGCATAACAGCTACCACACGCTTAAGGACATGCACATTATATTGGCCGACGGCACTGAGCTGAACACCGCAGATGCACACTCTTGTGAGCAATTTCGTCGCAGTCACGGCGAGTTCGTACAGGCACTTGAGCACCTCGGCGAGCAAGTGCGGGCAAACCAGGCGCTGCGCACGCGCATTGAACATAAATACCGACTGAAAAACACCACAGGATATGGCCTGAATGCGCTTGTCGATTACCAAGATGGCATCGATATTATCAAGCATTTGCTGATCGGCTCCGAAGGCACCCTTGGATTCATTGCCAATATTACCTACCACACCGTTCCCTACAGTGCGCATAAACACACCGGGATGTTTACCTTTGCGACAATAGACAGTACCTGCGATTTTATCGAGCAGCTCAGTCGCTACCCCGTAGAGGCGGTGGAAATGCTCGATAAACGCGCGCTGATGTCGGTGCGCGAACAGGCCATTATGCCCAACGAGGTTGTTGATTTTCCGGCGCAGGCCACCGCGCTGTTGATTGAAATTGCCGGCGCTGACGAGTCTGAATTACAGGCCACCAGCGCCACTGTCAGTGCCTTACTCGAACGTTATCAAGGCGATATTATTCATCAATATGCTCTTAGCAGTGATAGCGAGCGGGCACAGGCGCTGTGGAACGTGCGTAAGGGCACCTTCCCAGCGGTGGGGGCGGTGCGGGAGGTAGGCACCACAGTGATTATTGAAGATGTCGCCTTTGCGCTCAGCGATTTGGCACGCGGCATTAAGGCGTTGCATGCCTTGTTTGCCAAGCACGATTACCAAGAAGCCATTATCTTTGGTCATGCTTTAGCCGGTAACCTTCATTTTGTATTTACCCAGCGCTTTGATAACGATGAACAGGTGGCGCGCTACGAACGGTTTATGGCCGAGGTGGCGCAGTTGGTGGCCGTTGAACTCAATGGTTCGCTGAAAGCCGAGCATGGGACGGGACGAAACATGGCCCCCTTTGTGGCCCTAGAGTGGGGTGATGACGGCTATGGAGTCATGAAAAAGATCAAACAGCTGTTTGATCCCAAGGGGATTTTTAACCCTGGGGTGATCATCAACAGCGACCCGCGTGCGCACGTGCAGCATGTTAAAGCTCTGCCAGCGACCGATGACACGATTGATAGCTGTATCGAGTGCGGCTTTTGCGAGCCTGTTTGCCCATCGCAAGGTTACACATTAACGCCGCGCCAACGTATTAGTTTGAGTCGTCATCAACAAGAGCTTCAGGCGCAATTAGCCAGTAGCACCAGCCCAAGCCCTCGTTTACGGCAGCGTTTAGGGGCCGTTCAAAGCCGCTTTCAGCACTTAGTCGATAGCAGCTGCGCCGCAACCGGATTATGTGCAACGCGTTGCCCTGTTGGCATAGACACCGGTGCCTATGTGAAATCGTTACGCCAACAAGGGTTTGCGCAATCGCGTTTGGCTAATCACATTGCCCAATACAGCGCGCAGCATTTTCAGGGCAGTACGCAGCTTGCCCGTTTTGGCCTCAGTAGCATGAAAAAACTGGCCCATGTAGTGGGCGAGGCGCAGCTGCACAACAGCACCCAGTGGTTGCATCAGCGTTTTGGCACCCCTCTCTATTTCAGCGCCTGGCCGCAAGGGCAGGAGCAGCCAAACCCAGCACAGAGCCACAGTAAGTCGGGGGAGCGTAACGTGGTGTACATTCCTAGTTGTGCAAATCGGGTTTTTGCCAACGATGGCGAGCACAGTGTGCAGCAAACACTGCAACAATTATGTGCCAAAGCAGGCTTTACGGTTATTGTGCCCAAACAACTAGGGCAATTGTGTTGTGGTATGGCGTTTCACAGTCGAGGCGCGGTGCACCAAGCCCGGTATAAGCAGCAACAGCTTCAGCAGGTTATGGCCGAGCTCAGTGACAACGGGCGTTGGCCAGTGGTCATGGATGCCAGCCCCTGTGCCTTGCACAGCGCCAGTGACGGCGACATCGCGCCGCTTGATAGTATTACCTTTGCGCAGCAGTACCTGCTGCCACATCTGCACATTACCCCCAGTGCCGAGCCTATCTGGTTACATGTCACCTGTAGCTCGCAACACCTCGACGGAGGCAAGGCCATGTTGGCGCTGGCAAATGCATTGAGTGAGAAAGTCAGTACCACCGATATTAGTTGTTGTGGTTTTGCCGGTGATAAAGGGTTCACGCATCCTGAGCTCAACAGCCATGCTTTGCGTCACCTCACAGACTCGCAGCCCCCTGGCTGCAAAAGCGGTTACAGCAACAGTCGCACCTGTGAAATTGGTCTTAAAGCACACAGTGGTGTAGTGTTTACGTCGCTTTTGCTGCGCTTAAATGAGCAAGCGCAGGCACGCAGTTAACGCTGACCCTTGGGGACATAGACCATGGCCTGTGCTTTGCGTTTGGCTAGGCTTTTTACTCGCGCATCAATGCATGATGAAAACGTCATGATCGCCGCGCCCATAAAGGTGCCGTCGTCGGCGTAACCAAAACTTGTGGCCAAGTCATGGATTAAATCATAGGGAAAAAGCAGATACGCCAATGCGGCGATTAACGCTAATTTATACGTAGCGGTGCATTTTGGTGAATGCCATGCGAAATAGAGGGTTAGCAGCTTTGCGAGCAAGGCGCGAATGCCGATGAGTAGCCAGCGTGGATAGGCACTTCGGTGATTTAAATTGGGTTTGCTGTGCATAAGTCACTCCTGTTGTTAATGACAGCATAATGCCTGCGCGCAATAAAAGTATTACACGGCGTTACCCTATGCCCTTTTACAGGCTCATTGAGTCTTTTAATTCGCTCGGAGTGAGGCCGGTCCAGCGCTTAAATGCGCGACGAAAGTTCGGGGTGTCGTAAAAGGCTAAGCGGTTGGCCACATAATCGTTGCCTTTATCACGAATGCTAAGTAAATAAACCGCTCTAAGCGTTTGCTGTTGTTGTTGTAATTGGGAAAAGCGCCAGCCATGCTCTTTGAGTTTGCGCTTAAAAGTGGCAGGGCTCATGGCCATATGTTGCGCGAGTGCGGCTAAGCTAAGGTGCGGTTGGCGCGATAACAACTGGCACAGCGCATCGATGAAATACGGCGGCGACTCACACCGAGGTTGGCTTTGCAGACGTTGCCAGCGCAACAGACTGGCATTGTCGTTAGTGCATCTGAGCATACTGGCAGCAAAGGACCATTTATACACGGGCTGGGCAAAGCGTAAACGCGTGCCGAGGTTGTGCTCAAACTCATACATATGACGTGGGCGCTTACAGGCAAAATCAAAGTGACAGTGTGGATAGCCTTGGCTTAGGCGCTTTAACAGGGCATAGAAAGCGCTGCTATAGGCCTGCATAAGTAATTCGGTTGCCTTACTCTCTGGGGCCAGCGTTGGCGTAATAAACACATGCACTTGGCGCTGATAAAGGTGATAACGAACATGGACCAGTGGCGCAATGTGTTGGTAGAGGCGTTGCAGCATACCTAGGCTATCGCCAACAGTGGGCGCGCTTAGCAAGGCTTGCCCGACAGAGCCCAGTTCGTTAAGTAGTTGCTGCCCCAATAAAAACCCCGCATCGGGGTGAGGAAATTGGCCTTGGTATTGTGCCAGCAAGCGCATTAGCTGATGATGACTAAAACGGCTGTGTGGGTCGAGTAAATCGTCACTAAAAATCCCCGTGCCTCGCAATAGCTTGTGCAAATCAGCGCCACGAGCCAGAGCCAGCTCGGCGATGGCACTGATCAGCCCCTCACTGCTAATGACTTTTTTATCTTGAAGCGCAAAGCGTGGCATCACCCTGGCCTGGTCGGTGTTTTTGTTGTTGTAATTGCTGTTGCAGCTGCCTCAACAGCTGCGGCAACGGCTCATCTTTTGCGGTTTCAATAACCGCGCTGTAGGTGTTTATGTAGTGGGCTTGCCCTTGGGGGTCAAGGCGAAAGGCGCAGTGGCGAATGGCGCTTTGTAACTGCGCGATAAGCTGCTGTGCTTGGCGACTCGTGGTGGCGGGCAAAAGCAGAACGAAGCTGTCGCTGGCATAACGACTGAGTACATCACCCATACGAATATTCATCACCATTAAATCGCTGAGCTCACGCAGTAATCGGTCGCCAGTGGCTAGGCCGAAGCGGGCGTTAACGGTGGCAAAGTTTTCTACATCAATCATGGCAATACAGCATTTAGTCTCGCTCTCGCGGCTGCTATCGAAGACTTTTTGCACATACTGAATACGATATAATCCGGTGACCGGGCACACTTTTTGATGGTCGCGCATGTGCGCCTCACGGCGAGCCAGTTGGCGGTTCAGCACAAACTGCTCTTGATGCCACCAATACAGCCCGGCGCTGGTGAATAACATGCCTATGGGAGCAGGCAGAGACTCAATCCAACTTAACCAATAGCGACTGGGCTGGTGTAACCACTCATCAAGCAAGTCTAATGATGCAGAAAACATAAATAGCCCCAGCCCTAGCACCAACAAGGTTGTGACTTTACCCGGTGGCCGAGACACCAGCAGTGCGACAATCCAGCTTAATGTCATGAGCACAATGCCGCCTTCGCCAAGGATATCAAGCCAGGCAATATCACCACTGTATTTGAGCTCCCCCAACTGATAGCTGAGTAGCGCGGCAAGTACCAGCCAAGCGATACTTATATGAGCCAGTAAGGGATGAGTGCGAAATGGGTTAAAGCGCATGAAAGACCTTGAGTTAATTAGTGTGTGGTTATGCTAGCGGGCTAACTTCACTATGGGCAGGGTCATATTGGCTCAATGATATGACAGCATCATGACCACGCCATGCGATAACACCGTGCAAGAGCCCGTTCTTTGCTCTGTGAGTAGGGTTTTTATAGCTCAAAAGCCACCATAACGCGGCCCATTTAGCTCGCTTGGGCAGCGCCATAGCAGCGACTGTCACAGTGCTGTCATCTGCTGTTTTTAGCTTAGCGCCATACCAAGGACACGCAGGAGAGAACAGCAATGACAAGCTTTAAACTAAAAGCGCTGGTGGCGGCATTAGCGCTTACCAATATCAGCGCCTATGGCGCTCAAGAAAACGCCAACAAACCGGTGAAAGTATCTGAGGAGCTGGTGGTGTATGGCGACATCGGCTATCGCAACCGCTCGCAGCAGCTAGCACCCACTTTGGAATATGACCAAGATTACTTTCAGCGCTTTGAACCACTGACCGCTGGCGATGCCCTTAAACGGGTGCCGAGTGTGACTTTTTTATCTGATGTGTTGGAATCCGACGGCGCGCGTATGCGCGGTTTGAGTCCTGCCTATACTAAGGTGCTGATCAATGGCGAAGAAGTACCCGGTGCTGGCGCCGACCGCTCATTCTTTGTTGATCGCATTCCCGCTGAGCTCATTGAACGAGTAGAGATCATCCGCTCGCCCAGTGCTAACCGCTCCGCTGATGCCATTGCCGGCACGCTGAATATCGTTTTGCGTGATGGCTATAGCCTAGACGGTGGCTACTTGCGCGCCGGCGGCCTGCGCTACGATGATGGTGAACTTAAAGAAAGCCTAGGCGGTGTCTATGGCACTGAACTTGGCGGCGGGCGCTTGTTACTGGGAGCCAATTTACAAGGGCGCTACAACCCCAAGAAAAAGACCAGTTTTCGCTACGGTGATAGCCCGGAAAACAACCCCGATTACCGTGAACAAAGCTTCGATAATCGCGAACATCAAGACGATACCCGTGATGGCGATGACACCTCACTGAACGCCAGCTATGAATACACCTTTAACGATGGCGCCTATTTCGACATCAGCGGTATTTGGGTCGACACCGAGCGCAGTGAGGATGAACGTTCATATGAGTATAACCACCCCAGTACGGCCAGTGGTGATGCGGCCAACGGCGGTAGTTTACTGACCGATAATGCCAATATTGCCGATATTGAGCAGACCAATTACAGCCTTAGCTCCAGCTATAACCAGCCACTTTTTGGCGGTAACAGTAAATTCAAGGTGGCTGTGGCGCGCTTTGAAGAGTCGGTATTTGAACAAGAGGTTGAACTCGATACCGCTGAATTGCCCATGGTATTGGAGCAGGAGCAAGAGCGCAGCGACATTGATGATAAAGAGTGGACACTACAATGGCAGCACAGTCAGCCCTACAGCGATAGCAAACAATGGCAAATCGGCGCGTTTTGGCAGCAAAAAGAGCGGGACACCGATATTTTCGCCTCTGAAAGTGAATTAGAAACCATGCAAAGCAGCTGGGATCAATTCGCGCAGTCGCCGCTGTCGCTGGCCACTTTTGATGCGCCTTTTGAGGCCGTTAGCGGCGGTGTAAATACAGTGCAAGAGCAGCGTTTTGATGTCTTTGCGTTGCTTAAACACGAGAGTCAGGAGTTTGCTTGGGAGCTGGGTGTACGTTGGGAAAGCACCGATTCGCAGGTGGACAACCATGTTGATGCGGTGCGCACCGACAACGATTACGACTTTATTTTGCCCTCCGCTCATATACGCGTGCAAGTGGCAGAAAACGGCCGCATCAACGCGTCGTTAGCGCGCAGCTTACGTCGTCCGGACTTTGACTATATTACCCCCGCGCTGCGTGAGGAGGAGTTGGCCGACAACGACTTATTGGGCAACCCGGCGCTTGAGCCGGAGTCGGCATGGGGCGTCGACCTAGGTTATGAGTATCGTCTCGGTCAGACCGGGGTGATGGGCGTGAATCTGTTTTATCGTGATGTCAGCGATTTAATTGAAATCGCCAATACCGGTATGCAAGGGGCCGAGCGCGAGGGCACCTTTGTGCTGCAACCCCGTAATACCGGCGATGGCACGGTGTATGGCGTCGAGCTCGACTTATCGACACCCCTAGGCGCGTTGGGGCTACCCAATACCGGGGTGTTTGTGAATTACTCCTGGCTTGATAGCGAAGTCGAGGACTTTTTCGGTGAGCGTAAATTTAACGACCAATCAGATTACGTCTATAACCTCGGGTTTATTCATGACTTTCCTCAGCTAGGCGCGTCTTTCGGGGCCACCTACCGCAAGCAAGGCGATGCCCTTGGGCGTTTTGTCGGTGAAGAGGTAAGCACGCACTATGGCGCCGATCTCGAGCTGTTTATAGAAAAACGTTGGCAAAAGCTGACGCTACGGATGGTGGGTTCCAACTTACTGGATGCCAGTAAAGAGGAAGTATTCAACAAGTTCGATACCTTGGAGCAGCAAATCGAGCGGGACTTTGATGAATACGAATTGGAGTCGGAGCAGGCCGGGCCCGTGGTGCAATTGATGTTGCGCTACGCCTTTTAAATTTAGGCGTGGTGAGTAGTGCACCACGCCAATGAGGAATGAACATGATTAAGCAGTTAATAACTCTCATTGCCTTGCTCGTGGCGCCGCCATTGTTGGCCCAGAGTGCGCCCATTTATAGCGATGCGCTCTATCAACAGCAGCGCATTGAAGGGTTGGCGCCCTTGGCTGATAGCATCAACTTTGCCGTTATTGGTGATTGGGGCCACAACGGACACTTTTACCAGCGCCCCGTTGCCCACCAGTTAGAGATTGCCTTGTACCAACTGGATGGTGACTTTGTGATCTCCACCGGCGATAACTTTTATCCCGATGGCGTTGCCAGTACCCAGGACTCGTTGTGGCAAAGTGCCTTTGAGCGGATATATCACGGCCCTCATAGTTTTGTGCCGTGGCACAGTGTGTTGGGCAACCATGACTATTTAGGCAATGCCCAAGCGCAAATTGATTACAGCAACGTCAGTGGCCGTTGGCAGATGCCGGCACGCTATTACAGCCAGCGCTTCACGTTGGCCAGTGGTGAGCCTGTGCTGGTGTTGTTTTTGGATACCAATACTCTAGTCAGTGACTATCGCACTCGCGCCAAGTACCGCGCCACCCAAGGGCAAGACCCAGGGCCACAGCTTGTATGGCTAAAGCGGCAATTGGCGGGCAGTGACGCGGCATGGACCCTCGTTGTAGGCCATCACCCCATTTACACCAGTGGCAAACGCTATGGTCGCGATAACGGCTTGGTTGAGACGTTAGCACCGCTGTTGAAGCGCCATGACGTTGATGCCTATATAGCCGGCCATGAACATGACTTACAACATAACCAAATTAAACACAGTGACCTGGCGCATTATGTTTCTGGCGGCGGCAGCGAAGCGCGCAGCGTCGAGCAGCGAGAATTTACGCGCTACGCCGAAGCCACCCCAGGCTTTTTAACATTTTCAATTAATGCCGATGCACTGCAGATGACGGCGGTTAATCACCGAGGCGAAGTACGTTACCAACATAAACAACTGCGCCGTAATAAGGAGCACAAACATGATCAACAAAAATAATAAGCTCGTTAATGTCAGTATGGCGGCGGCGCTAATGGCGCTAACCCTATTTACTAAACATAGTTACAGCGAAAGCCTGGCGGTGACGGAGCTCGGCGAGCAACATAATATGCAGGGCTCGCAGGCTCAGTGGTTGCACACCGGGCACTGGCTGCTCGCCAGTGAAAGCCAAGGCTTATTGCTGCTCGAGCAACATCAGCAACAGATTACCCCGTTGCTTGCTGGTAACTATGAAGGCTTGTCTTTACGCCAGCTAAGCCCACAGCGCTATGTGCTGACCAGTATTGATAATAGTGCCGATGCTGTGGTGGTATGGCAGTTAGATTATGATGGCGCGCAATGGCAGATTGATGAGCTGTCACGGCTAACACCGCCGCAAGCGCAGCCGGAAGCGGCCTGTTTATATCATGATGAGCAAACGCGTACGGTGTCGGTATTTGTTGCCGATGTGCGCGGGCTTATTGCGCAAACACTGGTGTATGATCTAGAGGCTGTGAAGCCGATGCAGCTACCGATTCGCACTTTTGCTGGAGTCAGTGAAGCGTCTGGCTGTGCCGTCAGCGATCAGGCTCAGCAGCTCTTTATCGGTGAGGCAGAGCTAGGTGTGTGGAAGATAAACGCCAACAGCGAATCGCGGGCCGATAAAACACCTGTGGCCTTGGTTTCGCCCTTTGGGCAACTGGCACCGGAAATTGCGGCGCTCAGCAGCGACTCCGAGGGCTATATCTACTTTACCAGCAGTCAGCGCCAGCAGGTGTATCGCTACGATCCACTGCGTGAAACCCTGCAAAGCTGGCACCTTGAGGGGGCCGAGTTAGGCGTTGAGGCCATTGCTGTGGGCGCAAACAGCCAAGGGCAACAACAAGCCGTATTGTTTGCCGATAAGCTCGATAGCTATATCAGCACCCAGCTACCCAGTGCTAAACAGGTGCCTGCGAGGCATACAAAAGGGTTGCAACAGGTGAGCGCAAGCGCTGAAACTACGCCGGTAGCCGCCTTTGGCGATGCGGCGGACGACCCCGCTATTTGGGTCCATCCGAATAACGCGCAACACTCGCTGATTTTGGGCACAGATAAACGTCGTGGCTTAATGGTCTATGGGCTTGATGGTCAGTTACGGCAACAGCTCGCTGTAGGGCGGGTGAACAATGTCGATGTGCGCCAGCATCAAGGTATCAATAATGCCACCCACACGTTAATTGCTGCAAGCAACCGCAGCAACAATAGCATTAGTTTGTTTACCGTGAGCAGCGATGGGCAGGTACAGCAGCTCAGTGATATTGCCACTAACCTAACAGAAATTTATGGCCTGTGTATGTACAGCGCGCAAAGTGGTCATTATGTGTTTGTGAATGACAAAAATGGCACCTATCAACAGTATCGTATTAGCGTGCAAGACACCGAGGTTCACGGTCAACGTGTACGCCAGTTCTCATTGCCAAGCCAACCCGAAGGCTGCACCGCAGACGATCAATCCGGGCAGCTATTTATGGGCGAGGAAGATGCGGGTATTTGGTTTATCGGCGCGGAGCCTGATGCCGGCACCAGGGCACAGCGTATACAGCAGCTAGATAGTCACCTTGTTGCCGATGTTGAGGGCATGGAGATCTATCATCGCGACGATGGCACACGATTGCTGGTGGTGTCCAGTCAAGGTGATAACAGCTATGTGCTGTATCGCATAGAGGGTAAGCGATCAAAGCCGACGCTAACGCGATTAGTGAAGTTTGCGGTAACGGCGGATATAGAAAAAGGCATAGATGGCGTCTCGGAAACAGACGGACTAACGGTTACCGCCCATGCCTTACCAGGTTATCCTCAAGGAGTGCTGGTTGTCCAAGATGGTTATAACCGTATGCCACAACAACCACAAAACTTTAAAATTATTGATTGGCGGCAGATAGATAAATTACTGCCCTAAGTTGCGCGCGATGTCTGGCTATGAGGCGGGACATCGTGCAGCCAACGTGCGAATTGAATTATTGTCATTACTGAAATGGTAAAATGTTTCTATACTTTGACGGTGACGACAATAACAGAGTGCGCTTATGGCCGTAGTTCCCAGCTTAATAGTGTTAGCTGCAACGTTAACCTCCATGCAATTAAATGACGTGCTGGTGCGGGCCGAAAGCCATGCGCGTGAGCGCCCGCAGCAAACATTGGCTCTATATCAACAATATAACGATAGCTTCGGCTCTGTGCCGACGTCGGTGCGCTTTCGCTGGTATTTCGCGACTGCTCAAGCGGCCATATTCAGTAATAACTTTAGCCAGGCGCGCGATCTTATCGACAGTCTTTTAGCCCTTGGTGATAGCAAAACGCAGCAGCTGAGTCGTAGCTATAATTTATTGGGTATTTGGCTTAAGAAAAACCACCTATTAACTGATGCAGAGCACGCCTACCAATGCGCATTTACAAACGAATCACGACCTATTTATCGCGCTATCTATCTTAATAATATGTTGATTGTTGCCCGTCATCGGCAGTCTTATCAGTTGGCGCAAAGTTATTACGACCGCGCAGCAGCCATTTTACAAGTCCATCCAAATGATGCTTTAAGCGCCAGCCTTGCCAATAATATGGGTATGTTAAGGTTAAGTTTGGGCGATATTAAAGGAGCTGTGGGGGATTTTCGTAAAGCCACTTTTTTAAAAGAGCAACATAATCTCGCGTTAAGTCAATTGAATGCAGCGATGAACTTGACCTTAGCGCTTTTGTTAAACGAGCAGAGCGAGCGCGGAGCACGATTACTTGCCGATATAGATGCGTTAGTTGCACAGTCTGCTGACCCTGACCGCCGTACCTTGGCTGCATACCTGCACGCAATGCTCGATAAGCAGCAACACCAACCAGTACGCCACACCGAGCAGCATTTAAGAGCACGCTATACACAAATAAAAGATGATAGCCTGGCTCAGCTCGTGCGCTACAGCGCCGACTATTTAAACCTGAGCTTACCAGCGCGAGCTGTTCACCAAGGCGAAAGCGCCAGTGCGTCCATGCAGGCGGCACTGCAGCGCTGTCAAAGCGCTAACCTCAACGAACATGTGCATCGCTGAGTCCCGCATGAGCGGTGGTTTTCCTTAGCGATGGAATAGGGTATTGTTTATTTTATCGCTTTGGTCAAAAACAGGAATGAAAGGTTATGAAAGGGTGTGTTATCGGTGCAGCTGTGTTTGCCAGCGTCATTCTCAACCCTGTGGCAGCGAAGCCGAGTGAATTTGTCGCCATTGCTGATATCGCGCCAAGTATTCAAAAAGATATCCGTTATTTTAGTCGTGATAACTTTGTTGGTACGACTATCGATGGTTACTTGGCACCTAAATGTCTATTACATCAAGATGCCGCTAAAGCGCTAGCAAAGGTACAAAAAAAGGCACTGCAACAAGGCATGACCCTGAAAGTGTTTGATTGTTACCGACCACAGCGCGCCGTTGATCATTTTGTCCGCTGGGTGAGCGATACCAGCGCACAAGATACCAAAGCACACTATTACCCGAATCTAGATAAGGGCGTCTTACTTGGTGATTACATTGCCGCAAAGTCGGGCCATAGCCGAGGCGCAACCGTTGATTTAACCTTAGTCGACATGGCTTCCGGTGAGGAGCTGGATATGGGCTCGGCGTTTGATATGTTTGACCCGATATCAAATACTGATGATCCGCGTATCAGTGCGCAACAGCGCAACAATCGCTATCTACTACGCGATCTCATGACTGCACAGGGCTTTGCCCCCTACGCGATGGAATGGTGGCACTTTTCCTTAAAACCCCAACCCTATCCAGATACCTATTTTGACTTTGTGGTGCGTTAGAAAACAAACAAGTTATAGACTCGGAACCTGCTGCATATTGAAGCCCAGTTAGGGGCACTTCATAGTGTGAGCAAATCTGCAAATGACCTCTAACTTCTTACCCATACTCTAATGGTGAAAGAGCTCTCGAAAACTTAAAATGAGCATGAGAATAATGAAAGCCGAAGATTTACCAATAAATGAGTTCATTCCTAAGTTGAGGTATTCTTTGACATTAGTCGCTTGCATCATGGCGTTGGTGTTTTGTTATACGACGATATCGATCACTGTCAATATAGTGTTCTCTTTAGATCAACACCTTAAAGTATGGTATATGGCTACTATGCTGGGGGTACTCATAGTGTGCGCTGCGGGATGGATGTTATCTCAAGGTAAGGTAGGCGTTTTACCATACTGTAAGTTGGCAGTGTTACTCTGTTTTATTGTGCACCTATGTTTGTTGGTTTTAGGCGGTGCCGAGCTCAACTCATACCCTCCCACATCAGCATTGGTTTTTTTGAGCCTGAATAGCCTGTCTTTATGGTTACTCAACAGTAGGTTAGCCTACGTGAGTGCCCTGATACTAAGACGTTTACACCGAAGAAAGCGCAAAGTGCTTAAATACATGGAAACCGTGAATCAACAGTGCTAATAAAAAGGCAGGTGAATAACAGCTAGCCAATTCTTTTATATGTAAAAGGGCGCGATTTGCGCCCTTTTCATTGCTCAAGGTGAATTAAAACTCACTGGGCGCCGGCGGCACATTCAGTGGTTTTTTCGGATTCGCTTTCAGCTCTTTTAACAGCTCTTCAACCGCACGCTCAATCGATGGGTCTTGGCCTTTGTAAATAAGCTCTGGGCGATCAATCACCTTAATATCAGGGCTGACTCCCTCATTTTCGATAATCCAATTGCCTTCGTTATCTAAAATACGGAAGGTCGCGGCAATCACTTGGCCGCCATCCACTAGGCTGGGATTACCTGAAATGCCAATGAGGCCGCCCCAGGTGCGGGTACCAATCAGTTTACCTAACCCAGCTTGACGGAAGTAATAGGGTAGGGCGTCACCGCCGGAGCTGGAATAGCCGTTGATCAGCATGGCTTTTGGTCCATCGTGCGCAAACTGCGGCGTTTTTGTCGGCTCGACACCACGGCGCTTCCAATAATTAAGGGGCTTGCGAGCCAACCAGGTGATCATATGCTCGGGAATAAACCCACCGCCATTATAACGATCATCAATGATCATGGCGTCTTTGGTGGTTTGCGGCATGTAATTTTTAAACATGGCGCGGTTACCTTCATAATGGGTATTTGGCAAGTGCACGTAACCAATACGCCCGTCAGAGAGCTTATCAACATAAGCGGCGCGGGTGTTGACCCAATGCAAATAACGTAGCCCTTGCTCGCTGGCTACCGGCTCGACACTGACTTGCCATGCCCCCTTGGGACTCGGTTTGTCGTTAAGCACCAGCTCAACTTGCTCACCCTGAGTGTTCTCCAACAGCTCATAAAAGTTCGCTACTGTTTTTACCGAGCGACCATTAACGGCGATGATAAAATCGCCTTTGCTGGCTTTCACACCGGTGGTACCAAGCGGAGAGCGGAAGTTTTCGTGCCAGTTCTCGCCTTGGAAAATGTGCTCAATTTGCACATAGCCAGAGCGGTGGCTGGCTAGTTTGGCACCCAGTAGACCATGGTTTTTACGCTCGGCTTTGGGCATATCGCCGGATTGCACATAAATATGGCCGGCGTTAATTTCCCCGGCGATTTCACTGAGAACATAATCTAAATCAGCGCGGTGGGCCACGGCATTGGCCATGCCTTGGTACTTCTTAACAATGGCATCCCAGTCCTGACCGTGGTGATTCTCATCGTAAAACCAATCGCGCAGGGTGCGCCAGCCTTCCACATACATTTGTTGCCACTCAAGCTGAGGGTCGATTTTCAGCGTCATATTGGTTAAATCCAATTTTGTGGCGCTTAAATCTTGCTCTGGTTTAGGCGCAATAATGCTGTAGTCATCGCCAGCGCGCACCAACAGGTGTTCGCCATTTGCCGATACCGTATAGCTGCTAACGCCCTTGGCCACGGTTTTCAGCTCGCTATCGTGCTCGGTGCCAAGAAGTTGCAAGGCGCCGTTAGCCATCACCAACACGCCACCGTCAACGCCATGCAGTGAGCGATAATCGCCCGAGGGCGCGTTTAGCGCGGTCACGCGTTGCATAAAGCCCGAGCTTTGCAGTTGGTTGCCATTGTCGGCATCGCTTTGCGCATCGTCGTCACTCACTATGGTGGTTTCGTCACTTTGCAATGCAACCAATGGCGTTATATCAGTGTTCACCGCCGCAGCGTAGATGCGTGTGGCGCGGTTAAACATGTAATCGAACTCGTAGCTGCTAAAGGCTAAGTTAAAGTCGCGCTCAGAGGTGAAATACAGGTAGTTGCCATCCGGTGAGAAAGTGGGGCTGTGCTCATTGGTCATCTCGTCGGTTAGGCGAGTCACGTCTTGCTCGTCGGTATTGTAATGCCATAACGAACCGTAGCGGTTTTCATTGTTTTTAACATAGACAATGTCTTCGCTATTAGGTGACCACGTGTACTGACGAATGCCTTCTTCATCATAGATACTGGTATCAATTTTATGCTGCTTGCCTGATTGCGCATCCAGCCACCATAACGTGTGGTTTTTATCGGCAAAAAGCAGCTTAGAGCTGTCGGGTGACCAGATGGGGGTAAAGCGCCAAATGGTACCATTACTGGTCAGTTGCTTAACGGCGTTATTATCCGCGCGGTCCTGTAAATAAATTTCGTATTCACCGGATTCGTCGCTCATGTAGGCAATATAGCGGCCGTTGGGTGACCAACTGGCGTCTATTTCTCGGCCTTTAGGGGTGTAGGAAAGGTTACGAGTTGGGCCTTTTTGAGCGGGGACGCTAAATAGCTCGCCTCGGGCGGTAAACAAGGCCCGTTTGCCATCATGAGACAGCGACATAGAGTCGATAAAGTCGCTCACATTTTTGCTGTAAGGCATGGCATATTGGCGCACGCCAGCCACATTAATGGTGAGTTTATTGCTTTGCTCGGTTTTAGGGTCGAAGCGATACAAATAGCCCCCATTTTCGTACACCACCGCGTTGGGGCCAGCTGATGGCCACAGCACATCGAAGTCTTCATGGGTGGTGAGCTTTTTAGGCGCTTCGCCTTCGCGGTATTGATACAGGTTTAAGGTGTAGTCGCGATCGGAGACAAAGTAGATATTATCGCCCACCCAAGTTGGTTGCTGATCGGTGGCGCGATCCGTGGTCAGTTGCTTGGAACTGTTTTGTTCTAAATCATACACCCATACATCTTGGGCACGACCGCCGCGCGAGCGTTTCCAGGTACGAAATTCACGATCAATCGGGGTGTATACATATTTGCTGCCATCTGGGCTTAGCATGCCACCCCCGGTTTCAGGAATAGCCAGAGGCTGCTCTAGGCCACCATCGGCAGGCACCATGTATGGGCGGCCCATGCGTTTACCCCAAGGAGTGCGGTTAGCCCGAAATACCACATGTTTACCATCGGGTGTCCAATCAAGCACCCGGTAATCGAAACCACCACGCGGTGGCATAGGGCCAACATCGTTGTAATAGGTAAGCTGTTTAAGGCCAGAACCATCACGGTTAATGACGTAGATTTGTCGGCTGCCATTGTATTCGGCGGCAAAGGCGACCCGTTGGCCATCAGGGGAGAATTTAGGGAAAGTTTCAAAGCCGATATGATCGGTCAGGCGCTGGCTGGCACCGGTTTCGGTGTTTGCTACATACACATCGCCGGCGTAAATGAAGGTGACGTGTTCGTTATGAATATCAGGAAAGCGCAATAAGCGTGTGTCTTCAGTTTCATAGGCTGACACCCACGGGGCCAGCGTTGCGGCCATGGCAAGTGCCAAGGTGGTTATTTTTCTCATCTTTGGTAACCCTTTTTTTAGAAGCTGTTACATCATAACAAGGGTACTTACAATTGCGACAGCGCTGCGATAAAAGGCTGTTACAAAATATGTCAGGTACTGAGCTTGGCGCAGATAAATGAAATAACATTAGGTAAACCCTAGTGCCTGTGTTAAGGTGCCCCTGTCTGATGAGTTCTACCCAGATTCGATATTTGCTTTTGTCCTTCAGTTCTTCGTGAGTCCTATCCAGTTAGTGTTCCACCCGAATTTAAGCACCAAGCCGTTCGTGTTAGCTAGTACTTAGTTTGGCATTACCGCGTCTGTTAACAGCGCACATTTATATTTAAAAGATTTTGGAGACACTATGTCTAATACAACTGGTACAGTTAAATGGTTCGACGAGAGCAAAGGTTTCGGTTTCATCACTCCTACTGATGGCGGCAAAGACGTATTCGTACATTTCCGCGCTATCGTTTCTGATGACGGCTACCGCACTTTGCAAGAAGGCCAAGAAGTTCAGTTCACTGTTGAACAAGGCGCAAAAGGCCCACAAGCTACACAAGTTACTGCTGTTTAATTACGGCGTTAACCTGTGATGTAATTGAGCGCATACGCTCACTTGCAATAAGAAATACCTGAGCTTGAGCTTGGGTATTTTTTTGTCTACCGCGTTCGCATTTCTACTGTTTTCTCATCGCCATAAGCTTCACTTAAGTTTCACATTTTATGTTAGCCGCACGAATTCTCTTTAATGCGATGACATGCTCAAATTATACATACGGCAATTTGCCCCCTTTATTTTATTCGTAACTACTTTAGCAGTAATTTTTGTGGCTACTCGGCTCGGTTTAATGCTCTGGCAACATGAGCGCTTGGAAGTAGGTCAGTGGGGGTTGGTATTGCTAGGTGGTGTGCGTATTGACCTGAGCAGTATTGCTTATATAGCTCTGCCACTATTAATCATCAATGTGGTGTACTTGATGGCACCACGCAAATTGAAATACGTTTTATTTATTTTATTAAAGGCTTATGCGGCACTTACTATTGCGACAATTGTGTTGGTCGAAGCCGCAACACCAGCATTTATCTTGCAGTATGACGTTCGACCAAATCGATTATTCATAGAATATGTGCAATACCCCAAAGAGGTTCTATCCATGCTTGCTAATGGGCACTTTCTCGCGGCAGCAATCTCACTCATTCTGGCCTTGATTTTCGCCATTGCTACAATCCGTTATATACCACGTCCTTATTGCCAACATCAGTCTCGTCGCTTCAGCGTATTCGCAGTCTTAGTCACGATAGTTACGCTGGCGGTTTTAGCTCGAGGTACGTTTGCACATCGTCCTTTAAACCCTGCACTAGTTTATTTCTCTCAAGACGCTTTAGTGAATTCACTCATTTTGAACTCGTCATACAGTGTGGTTTTTGCAGCCAAAAATATGGCCTCGGAACGCAGCGCGCAGACCTTGTACGGGGCGATGGCTGAGGAGCAGGTTGTTAAGATAATGAAGTCATCCACTTTTCGTTCCTCAATGGGCGATGAGCATATCCCTACACTCACGGTTAATGCTCCTTACCACCAAGGTCAAAGTAAAAACGTGGTTATTATTTTAGAGGAAAGTCTGGGAGCGCGGTTTGTTGGCGCCTTGGGTGGTAAAGGATTAACCCCACAACTAGATAATTTATACGCTCAAGGATGGGGATTTCATAGCCTTTATGCAACGGGCACGCGCTCGGTGCGAGGCATTGAGGCGGTTATTAGTGGCTTTTTACCATCGCCTTCACGTTCAGTGGTGAAGCTATCAAAGTCCCAGAAGCAATTCTTTACCATTGCTCAGCTGCTTGCTAGGCACGGTTATATGACACAGTTCATTTATGGTGGCGAGAGTCACTTCGATAATATGAAAAGCTTCTTTCTAGGGAATGGGTTTCAGGATATTGTCGATATGAATGATATTGCCGAGCCTCAGTTTACGTCCTCTTGGGGGGTCAGTGACGAAGATTTATTTATTCAAGCAGATAAAGAACTCTCTTATTTAGCGCAGCAGCAACGACCTTTTTTTAGTCTTATTTTTACTTCTAGTAATCATGACCCCTTTGATATTCCAGAGAATAAAGTCGTCCTCGATGCGGTCGGTACCAATGAACATGTTAAGCGAGATTTGGCTATAAAATATGCCGATATGGCGCTTGGTCAATTCATTGAGCGTGCAAAACACAGTGAATATTGGCAGGATACTGTGTTTCTTATCGTTGCAGATCATGATGTTAGGGTGTATGGGCGTGAGCCAGTGCCAATTAAATCCTTTCATATTCCCGGCGTTATTCTCAATTCTCCTTTTGACGGCATTCAAGATGATCGGCTTGTCAGTCAAATAGACTTGCCAGTGACTTTACTATCCTTAGCAGGTATTGAAGCAGCAACGCCTATGACTGGGTTTGATCTTACAAAGCATTATCCAGTGGAAAGAGCGCTGATGCAGTATTACGACAACTTTGCATACTTAGAGAATGATAAAGCGGTGGTATTAATGCCTGGTCAAAGGGCTAGTTATTGGTCTTATAACAAAGCATCAAAAACGCAAACATCGTTATCAACGGGCAATAAGTTGGTCACTTTGAAAAATAAAGCGTTGGCCCATGCCTTGTATAGCACGATGGCGTATCAAAAGCGCTTATATCAACTGCCACAACCTAAGTAATGAATTACCACACCATGATAAAACGAGAGAGGGTTGACTATGCGCTTTGACAACACCAAAAAGCCAAAAGGGTTCAAGCGAATTGTCTTCGCATTGCGACACTCGTTAAGGGCTCTTTCTTGGTTAATAAAAAACGAATCAGCATTTAAGCAAGAGGTGACATTACTACTCGTATCGTTAGTCGCGCTTGGTGTGTTACAAGCCGGTATATATCAATGGATAGCTGTGATTGGGGCTACACTTTTTGTGATGTTTGCTGAAATATTAAATACCGCAATTGAAGTGGTCGTCGATAGAGTAGGGTTAGATATTCATCCTTTATCTGGACGGGCAAAAGATTTAGGGTCAGCCGCTGTACTCGTGGCATTAATCATCTATGCGCTCGTTTGGGTAGCTGTCATTACTGCGTTTTAGAGCTGGCTTCGACGCTATGACGTTTGACGTGAGCGAGCAACAGCGGGAAAAAGTGTAAAAACACCGCCTCAAACTGCTCAAAATGTTGCTCAATATCGTTAATGCTGCCAGCAAACTCATTGTTAAAGCGGATACGTTTGGCAATATTATCCAGCGCCAAAGCCACCCCGTCTAAGTGGGCATAGGTGCTAAACCAGTCTTGGTCGCTCATACGCGCAACAACCTGTTGCATGGCTTGGGGCATATGCGACTGACGCCTTAGTAGCAGTGTGTAGGCGTGATTGCGAAAGTTAGCAAACTCCGTGCTACTGAAGCGCGACCAATGGCGAATGAGAAAGTGATCGAACAACACATCTAACGCCACCCCGGCAAAGCGGCGGCGCTGAGGTGAAAACAACTGCTTGGCTTGCCTAACCTGCTCATTGTTATCGGTGAACTTATCCACTAATAAATGATTTTTTAATCCCAAATACACAGGCCGAGGCAATTGCTCGGTACTAACACCACGGCGAAAGTCGCCAAGCAGATTACCAAAGTGGGAATCCGCTGTGTTTTGGGCCAAAAATAAATGCGCGAGGTAATTCATGACAGCTAAGTGTTCGCAGGCTACATGCATTTAGTGTAAAGCATGAGCAAGGCATGGCGAACAACTTTTGAATACAAGAACTAATTTCAAACTCGTCTCCGTTTATTCACATTTTATACTCTGTACGAGTGAAACGAGCGTGACTGGATGCCTGCGTTGCAGCCAACGATCAGCCATTGTCGGATGGTAAATGCGTGGCAATAAACTCATTTAGTTGCTGTTTTAATAGCTGGGCACGACGGCTGAGTAATCGGCCACTGGACCATAGTGCATAAATTGTACGCGGCTCAGAGCGCCAATTTGGGGCGATGCATTTTAGTTCATTGCGCTGTAGCTCATTGATAATTTCAAAGCGGGGTAGCAGCGCTGCGCCCTGGCCATCACAAGCCAAATACTTTACAAAGCTGGTATCGTTAAATTGATGCATAAAACGCGGCACAAACTTATGGCGGCGTTTCGAGGGTAAGTGCGTTAATTGCCAGCTTTTACGCAGCGTAGTGCCAATTAAAGGCAAGGTACGCAGCTGCTCTAAAGTGTTTACCTCCTCACAGTTTTGCCGTTGCATAAATTCAGGGCTGGCGACCAGTAAGGTGTCACTTTCACCTAAGCGTTGTTGCATAAACGCGCTATCGTGTTGGGGCCCAATGCGTATTGCCATATCCGCTTGGGTGTTGACCATATCCTGCTTATCATTGCTGAGCTCCAACTGTAGAGCAATTTGTGGATAGGTGCGGGTAAAATGCAGCCAAAACGGCTTTAAAAAACCGTGGCTGAAGTTCATCGGCGCCAATACTTTTAGTTGTCCCGTTAGCGAGGCGTTGGCCTCGTTAAGACGGTGCTCAGTGTGCTCAAATTGTGCCACCAAATCGACATAGGCATGGTAGTAAACCTCGCCTTGTTGCGTCAGTTGGCAATGACGAGCACTGCGGTTTAGTAGTTTGCAATTAAGGTGCTGCTCTAAGCGTTGTAAACGCCGGGTAACCGTGGCCGGTGGCAGCGATAAAACCTGAGCGGCGGCGCCTAGTCCGCCTTGTTGAGCAATATGAACAAATACACGAATATCATCAAGCATGATTTCATAGATGAAATTTAAAGTTGTTTATTTCAGTGTATAGGTTATTAGTGAAATTGAATATGCTACTGCCAATATCTTTTGGGAGTCGCACATGAATACAGACATGTTGTTATCGGCGCTTATTGTCGGAGTGATCGCCACTGCGTTACTTGATGCCTGGGCATGGCTATTAAAATCGACCCTGCAAGTGCCTTCATTGCGCTTGTGTGTGCTCGGGCGCTGGCTACTGCAAATGCCCGGGCAGGGCATGGTGCAACGCCATGTTGCGCAACAACCAGGGCATCGTGGTGAATGTGCATTGGGCTGGAGCGTGCATTACGCTATTGGAATACTCTTTGCCTTAGGGTATTTTCTTATGTTGCAGTGGCTGCAGCGCCCACCCAGTCTAATGATTGCTATCGCCTACGCCTTAGCCACGGTGGTGTTTGCATTTTTTGTAATGCAGCCGGGCATGGGCGCAGGCTTAGCCGCGCGCCACACCCCCAAGCCCTGGCTGGCACGGGGTAAAAGCATGCTGAGCCATGGTATTTTTGGTGTCGGCCTACACATTGGCAGTCTAATTGTGAGTAATTGAGAGTGTATTATGAATCCTGAATATTGGTTACAACGTTGGCAGCAAGGGGATATTGGCTTTGATCAACAAGAGCCTAATAGCAACCTAGTGGCGTTTTTCCCCACCCTAGCACTGACTCCAGGCGCGCGGGTGTTTGTGCCATTGTGTGGTAAAAGTATTGATATGCAGTGGCTGTTGCAACAAGGGCACGCTGTGGTTGCGGTGGAGCTCAGTGAAGACGCCGTGCAGGCGTTGTTTCAAGCGCTTCAGCTCACCCCAGATACCACTCAGCAGGGTGAACACCGGTGTTATCAGGCGGGCAACCTCTGCGTGTATGTGGGTGATGTGTTTGCGCTTGAACGGGCACAATTAGAGGGAGTGACGGCTATCTACGATCGCGGCGCACTGGTTGCTTTAGATGCGCCCCTGCGCATGCGTTACAGCGCCAAATTAAAAGAGCTGTGCCCTCAGGCGCAGCAGCTTGTGGTCACTGTGGAGTATCCTCAACCCGAGCCGCAAAGCACACCGCAATCGGTTCCAGCAGATGAATTACAGCAACTCTATGGTGACCATTATCGCCTTGATTGCCTTAACCGAGCAGCCATGCCCGAGGGCATAAAAGGGTTTACCCCGGCGTTTAATAGTACCTGGCATCTCAGCATTGCAGGCTAGGCAGGGCGCATACCCTGCCATCTGTGATTAGCGCCCCATTGATTGATTACTGATCTGCTCACTAATATCAGTAACTTGTACTGACATACTCTTCTGCGAAGGCGGAAACTTTTTAAAAGTAGCGACAAATTCAGCTATTTGCTTCGCTGCTGGGCCAAGGATCCAACTGCGGTTTTCGGCCCATTCGTCATAGCCCCGTGCTTCGTGGAAACGCTCAAAAGGATCTTGCTTCAAATTAGTAATATAGGGGGTGGTGAGCGCCTGTTGTGGTGAGCGGAACCAATGCTCTTGCTCAGTGAATAGTAGCTTCCAGTCGCCATGGCGAAGGCCATGAAAAGTGGTCTCGGTGAAATAGTAAAAGTCTTTTCGTTTGGTTTTCCCGTTATTGAGCAGCAATTCGCTTTGGTCATAACCGTCTAAGTGTACTTTATATGAGCGTCCGGCGACTTCTTTGCCCTGCAGTAACTGCTGTTTAATATTGCTATTGCCAGTCCATGCCATAAGGGTGGGCAGCCAGTCTTCCATGGTCATGAATTCGCCAGTGCTCACGCCTGCGGGAATTTTGCCCGGCCATTTTACGACCAATGGCACGCGAAAGCCGCCTTCCCAACCACCAACGCCCTTCTCGCCATGAAAGGGCTGATTACCGCCATCTGGCCACGAATTAGATGCAGCACCATTATCGGTCGAAAACATAACTATGGTGTTATCGGCGACCTTAAGTTCATCAAGTAAGTTTAAAAGCTCACCGACATCGTCGTCCATTTCCATCATGCCATCGGCATATAATCCATAGCCACTGCGACCCTGGTAATGGTCGTTAAGGTTAGTGCGATAGTGCATGCGGGTAGTGTTATGCCAAACGAAAAATGGCTTATCTTGTTTAACTGCTTCACGAATAAAGCGTTTTGACTCAACTAATACTTCTTGATCTAGGTTACGCTGTCGCTCTTGCCCAAATGGACCTAAGTCTTGGATGCGTTGACCGCCGTTTTCCAGCGCTTTGGAGTGAATTACGCCACGCATTTTTAAGCCTAGGCGTTCTTGGACTTGAGGGTCTTGAGGGTAATCTTGCTGCTCCAGATACTCACCGGCATTAAGGTGATAAAGGATGCCAAAGAACTCGTCAAACCCGTGATTGGTGGGCAGATGCTCATCGCGATCACCTAAATGGTTTTTGCCAAATTGACCGGTGGTATAACCTTGAGCTTTGAGTAAGGTTGCCAGTGTTGGATCACTTTCTTGGATCCCTTCTTTCGCCCCAGGCAAGCCAACGGTACTTAGTCCCGTGCGCATTGGGTATTGGCCTGTGATAAAGGCTGCGCGTCCGGCAGTGCATGACGCTTGGGCATAATGGTCCATAAACATCATGCCGTCATTGGCTATGCTGTCAATGTTAGGCGTACTGCCTCCCATCATACCGCGATGGTAAGCGCTAATATTCCACATACCCACGTCGTCACCCCAAATCACTAGAATGTTGGGTTTGTCAGCGGAAAAGGCAGAGAAACAGGGCAAAAGTAATATAAAAACAGCGAGGCGAAGCATCTTGGTTCCTTGTTCGTGATTAAACTCAACTAGGTATAGCTAGTACCTAAAAATTAATCAAGCAGGCCACCGAGAATTTATAGTATAAATGGTAAGTAAGATGATTGAGGTCAAATTATGTGAAATAACAGAGGCGCGGCGCTTGGGTGCACCGCACACTTGATCACTGGCTTGAGAGCCAATGCATAAAACCTTGCATATCGGCTTTGTTGGCAAACTCAATGTAGCTTTTTCCTTGATGGTGGCGAATCGCCATCGCATGTTTGTTCACGGAAATAGCATGGATAGGTAGCGCAATATCAATACGCTGATTTTGATATAAATAGGACATAATAAAACTCTTTTTATTTGGGCGCCTTGGGCGCAAAAAATAAGCCTTATTATCGTCTGGAAATGGCCGCGTTGTTCACACGGAGCAGGCTCTGGCTTTTACTTGCAACAGATAAAGGCATTGAGCTTATAAATCTCTGGTCAGACTTTTAAGGCTTGTATTGTGGCGATGGAACTGACTGGATCAAGGAAAGGCATCACGATGACACTGTGGTGTCGGGTTTGCTTGGTGAGATAATGCAAACAAGCGGCTACTATAAGGCAGTTGATTGTGCAAAGCAAGTAAATAATCCCTTACTTTGCAAATATTGAAGGCAAAGCCCGCGCCGCAAAGCGCCTAGCGGGCTTTAAGTATGTTTAACGTAACACCACCAGCGGGATATCTAAGGTTTCCAGCATCCGTAGGGTATTGCTGCCAACAAAAAGTTGCCGCAGTTTCGAGTGCGCGAAGGCGCCCATAACCATCAACTCGATATCATTGGCTTGCTTATAGGCCGTCAGCGAGTCGTAAATAGGGCCTTCAAGCAGCTCAGCTTTGACATCAAACCCTTGCTCTTGCAAACGCTGCGTGGCTAGCTTCAGCTTTGGTGCTAAGTCACGTTCTTTATTTTTTACCGCCACTAAGTGGCAGGGGATGCCATGTAAAAGGCCCCCGTCGATAACCTTTTGCAGTGCCTTGTCGGCGGTGGCGCGGCCATCATAGGCAATCATAAATGACTTTGGTGCTGAGAACTGCTTTGGCACCAATAGCACTGGCGCGCTGGCCTGGCGTAGCAAGGTCTCAATGTGTGAGCCCAATGCTTTGAAATTATTTTCATGGTTTTCACCACAGCGGCCGATAACAATTAACCGTGACATGTCACTGAGGTCAATAATGGCCTCGACCACATCGCCATGGCGCTGGCGCGTTTCTACTTGCTCAACGTTAGCCTGTTTGGCTTGTGTGGCCAAATCTTCGAGTAGCTGCTGCCCCAACTCCAACGCCATTTTGCCGCGCTTTTCATCGAGCTCTGTCATCTCATTGAGTAACGATGAGCGAGCTCCGAGACCGATTGCACCGCTAAGGTCGTCCGCGCCGTGTTGCTGTTGGCGCTCAATGGTGTGTAAAAAACACAGCGGGTGTTGCAGTTTATTTGCTGACCATATAGCGGCGTCAGTGACCGCTTGGGTGATTGCTGAGCCATCCACGCAGGTAATTATTTTCTTCATAGTATGCTCCTAATGTCCGCCCATGAGCTTATCCACTTCTTTGGGGTCGTTGTGAACGCCAAATTTGTCTACTACGGTTTCGGTGGCTTCGTTCATTCCGATAACACTGACCTCTGCGCCTTCACGGCGATATTTTATGACTACCTTATCTAACGCAGCCACGGCTGTCACATCCCAAAAGTGAGCATGAGTTAAATCAATAATCACTTTGGGGGCCGCTTCTTTAAAGTCAAAAGCAGCAATAAATTGCTCTGCCGAGGCAAAAAAGACTTGGCCTTTGACGGTGTAGGTAACGCTGTGCTGCTGTTCATTATGGCTTGTTGTAACCGCCATAAAGCGACCAATACGATTGGCGAAAAACAGCGTGGCGAGTAACACCCCAACGAGCACTCCCAAGGCGAGGTTATGGGTGGCAACGACCACGATAACGGTGCTGATCATCACTACATTAGTCGATAATGGATGGGCGCGTAAGTCGCGAATAGACGACCACGAGAAAGTACCAATCGACACCATAATCATCACTGCCACCAACGCCGCCATGGGGATTTGTTTTAGCCATTGATCGAGAAACACCACCATGATCAATAAAAAGCTGCCAGCAACAAAAGTAGAAAGCCGACCACGGCCACCGGATTTAACATTGATAATAGATTGCCCAATCATGGCACACCCGGCCATACCGCCGAACAAGCCAGCTCCAATATTGGCTATACCTTGGCCTTTACACTCGCGGTTACGATCGCTTGGGGTATCGGTCAAATCGTCGACGATAGTGGCGGTCATCATCGATTCCAGTAAGCCCACCACGGCAAGGCCGACAGAGTAGGGAAAGATAATACTAAGGGTCTCAAGGTTCAAAGGCACATCCGGCCACAAAAATACCGGGAGGGTGTCTGGCAGCTCACCCATATCACCGACAGTGCGAATATCTAAGCCCAGAACCATGGCAACAATGGTCATCGATACGATGCATACCAGTGGTGAGGGGATCACTTTGCCGACCACAGGGACATAGGGGAATAAATAGATAATAGCTAAGCCGGCAGCGGTCATCGCATACACATGCCAGGTGACATTAGTGAGCTCCGGCAGTTGTGCCATAAATATCAATATCGCCAAGGCGTTGACGAAGCCGGTGACCACCGAACGAGAAACGAACCGCATTAGCTCACCGAGGCGCAGTGCGCCAGCAATGATTTGCAGTACCCCAGTGAGTAAGGTCGCGGCCAGTAAATACTCTAAGCCGTGCTCTTTGACGAGTGTGACCATCAGCAGCGCCATGGCGCCGGTGGCTGCCGAAATCATCCCCGGACGACCACCAACAAAGGCGATTACCACGGCGATACAGAAAGAGGCGTATAACCCCACCTTAGGGTCAACCCCGGCGATAATGGAAAAAGCAATGGCTTCGGGCACCAGAGCAAGCGCCACTACGATTCCAGCAAGCACATCGCCGCGAATATTAGAAAACCAGTCTTGTTTTACGTGTTCAAACATAGAGATAACCTAACGCGTTACTAGTTGGCGCCCTCGGGTAAGCTACAAACGCTGAAAAGCTTAGCGTCACAGCCTCGATAACATGGCACGAACTATTCTTTGTCCCAATGGACAATGATTGTGTTATTGAGTGTGTTCGCATACTGCGCGCACAACAAAGGTTGCGGCACTAAGTGTAGTGCACAAAAGGAAGGAAAAAGCCTAGGGCGGCGTAAATGTCACAATAACGCTCCAAATACTTAATTATTTTTTTAGGCTACATGGTTAGCGTATGAAAAACAATCGCCTAGCGATTATGTGTGCATTTAATAACAGCAGCTTTGCTCGGTCTATATGGGCTCAGATCAACTTATTGTTGGAAACTTTAATCAATTACGGTTCTCACCCAGCAGCTTGTCCCTGTTCTGCTATATTTTATTTGCAATTAAATAAATCGTACAAATGTTAGTAAGGAAACATCATGAAAAAATACCTAGGGGCGGCTGTGTTAGCGCTAAGTACTTTCACCTTAAGTGCAAAGGATGATCCCAATGTGCTTGCCATTATGGTGGATGATGTGGCGCAAGTTTCATTAAGTGCTTATTCCCATGGAATGACCTATAACACCCCAAATATTGACCGTATTGCCAACGAAGGGGCGCTATTTACCGACCATTATGCCCAGCCCAGTTGTACCGCTGGACGAGCTGCCTTTTTAATGGGGCAACTGCCAGTACGCACAGGCTTAACGACGGTTGGCCAGCCAGGAAATCCATTAGGGATCAAAGAGGCCGACCCAACTTTGGCAGAGTTTCTAAAACAGCGCGGCTATATGACGGCGCAGTATGGTAAGAATCACTTAGGTGACTTGGACGAGCACTTACCCACTCGCCATGGTTTTGATGAGTTTTACGGCAACCTCTATCACCTCAATGTGTCGGAAGAGCCTGAACAAGAGGATTACCCAAAAAGCAAAGAGTTTAAGAACAAGTTTGGACCGCGCGGGGTGATTGAGGCGTTTGCCGATGGTCGTATTGTCGATACCGGCCCGTTGACGCGTAAGCGTATGGAAACCTTTGATGAGGAAGTGTTAGCCAAATCATTGGATTTTATGGAGCGAGCGGTGGCCGCCGATAAACCGTTTTTTATTTGGCATGCCCCCAGTCGCATGCATGTCTACACTCACCTCAAACCTGAAAGCCGCCATTTAGCAACTCATATTAGCTCCGAAGAAGACGTATTTGGCAGTGGCTTATTGGAGCATGATGGCCATGTTGGTCAGTTATTGGATAAGCTGGATGAGTTGAAAGTCGCTGATAATACAATTGTTATTTACACCACCGACAATGGCCCTGAGCAGAGTTCTTGGCCGGACGCCGGCACCACCAAGTTCAGAGGTGAAAAAATGACGACGTGGGAGGGGGGAGTGCGCGTGCCATTTTTAGTGCGATGGCCCAAGGAAATTCCCGCTGGTTTAAAACTCAATGGTATTTCTTCGCATGAGGACGTGTTCCCGACCATAGCCGCAGCCGTCGGTGAGGATGATTTACGTACCGAGATGGAAAAAGAGTTCAATGTTTATATCGACGGTGAGAACAATCTGGATTATTGGCGTGGTGAGGCTAATGAGTCTGCGCGCAATCACTTCTTTTATTACTATGAATCACAACTAACGGCTATTCGCGTTGGCCCATGGAAAATGCACTTTGCTTCAAAACCCGGTGGCCGCTACTACGAAGATTTAGTGACTCATACCATGCCGAAGTTGTTTAATCTGCGCAAAGACCCAATGGAGCATTATGATGGCGTGACAGGCTTTCACCAAATCATGAAAAAAAGCTGGGTATTCCAACCAGCCATTGCCCTGTTGACCAAACACATCAAGAGCTTTGAAAAATTCCCGCCGCGCCAAGAAGCTGCTTCACTAAATATTAATGAGGCAATTAAAAAGGCGAAATCGGCATCGCATAACCGTTAAGCGCGTGTAACCAGAGTGAGGTTGCTCACTCTGGTTGCGCTGTTACTGGTTTTGCAATTGCTGCATCATCGCGAGCTTCTCGACCATGGCCGCTATCTGCGGGTTATCTGGCAGCAATTGCTGCAGTTGCTGGGCATAGCGATAGGCTTGGCGATACTGCTTTTGCTGTGCATGCAATTGCATCAAGCTATAGCTGATATCAGGGTTGGCTGGTGTAAGTGAAAATGCGTTGTTTAGTTGCACAAGCGCCTCTTGGTGCTGCCCTCTATCTTGCAGAAGTAGCGCATAGGTATACACATAATCACCATTGTCACTTTGTGCTGCGCGCGCTAAATGGGAGAGTGCTTGCTGCTTTTGTCCTGAGCGCACTAAGCTCATGGCCAAAGCGTAGTGCAGCGCAGAGGCATTTTTATTAACACTGAGCCCTTGCTTAATCGTAGTACGGGCCTTTTGCTCTTGCGATAGTGCACGGTAAAGGTCGGCCAGATTGACATAAGCCGGAATAAAAATGGGTTCCACTGCGATGGCAGCTAAGTAATGTTGCTCAGCCTGCTGATGCTCGCCTAATGAGCGTGCCAAGTTTCCAAGATTAGTATGGCTGTAGCCGCGCTCAGCTTGATAATGCTGCATTTGACGATAGTCCTTTAGTGCATCTTCAAGCTCAAGACGCTGCTTATCACTTAATTGAGTCGCAAAGGGAGCCGTGAGCATTTCAGCTAAGGCTCGCCCTGCTTCCGCGCGAATGGGCAGGCGAGGATCTGTGAGCAAAGGCTGTAACATACGATAGCGCTCGGCAATGGCAAAGTTGCGCGCACCGGCTATGGCTCCTTGGCGTTTTAAAGGCTCGTCGTCCCGCACCGCGCGAACAATTGCGACTACGGCATTTCTATCTGGCTGATCTGCCATGCGAGCCAATGCTGAAGCGCGGACGATATTTGGGTAACTCTTATCCTGCGCTATTTTTGTCAGCATGGCGGATGCACTCGGCAAGTCATTGTCTGCAGCATAAAAGGCCTCGGAGAAGTGCGGCGTGCCCAAGTAATTTGAGTTCGGGTGCCAGCGCTTTATGTGCGACGTTGCCCATTGCGGCGTTTTATCTTGATGGCAACCGTTACAGGCGTTGGGAGCGTGTGTTTTCGCCGTTAAATCGGGACGTGGTACGCGAAAACTGTGATCGCGACGTGCATCCACCTGCATAAAAGTAGTCGCTGGCATGTGGCAATCGACACACTGACTACCCTCAGTGTCGTGTTTGTGGCCATGGTGTTTGGCGGTATCAAAGACTTCAGCAGTATGGCACTGGGTACAGGTTTGATTCCCTGGCAGAGTTAATTTGCCACTGTGCGGGTTATGACAGTTCGCACACGTGACACCCGCTTGGTGCATTTTACTTTGCACAAATGAGCCCCAAACATAGTTCTCATCCCATATCTGACCATCAACATGGTACAGCTCAGGTTCCAGCAGCGCTGGTTGAAAACTGTCCATAAAGCTATGCGGACCTTGGCGGTCGGCCACTTGCGAGCGTCGTGCATGGCAAGTGGCACACACTGCAACTTGAGAGCTGGGACGCAGTGGACTGACCGCTTTCATACTGCCATCTTGCTGGCGCTTAAACAGCGGCGTTTTTACACCGATAGTGTGTTCATAGCCTTTATCGTTAATGGTTTTGTCGCCCTTTGCCCATGCCAAGTGCGCCTGACTATCGCCATGACAGGACGCGCAGCCGACATTAATAGCGCTGTAGCGCGAGTCGAATTGTTGCTGTTTTGCTAAATAACGTTTCTCAAAATCACTGGAGTGGCAATCAGCGCACATATGATTCCAGTTTTGCCCTTTTTGGCTGTAATGGAATTCGTCGTGGGGCTGCTGTTCAGGGTGAAGAACAAACCAACGCTGGCCTCCTTGTGCCTTTGGGCGACTATCCCAAGCGAATGGAAAAAACTGTAGTTGGCCATTGTCTGACGCAAACATGTATTGTTGTAAAGGGAAGTGACCGAAGGTGTGAGTCACCTCAATATCACGCATTCGCCCTTGTAAGTCAGGCATGGAGATAATTAATTGCGCATTGCGTTGCTTAAAGATCGCTTGTTGGTTTTGAAACGCCAATGTGCGGTTATCGAATGCCCCTAGGGCGGTCTCTTTGCTGGCTAGCGCCATCGCGTTGGCATGATCTGATTGCTGCCAATCCATGACCTGTTGTTGATGGCAGGTGGCGCACTGCTGAGGGTCGGCAAAAGCGAGTGTAGTAAACAGCACCAAGGCAACGCCAACGATCCTCCATTTGCCTAATTTGCTCAAATCCATTGCTACATTCACTACATTGATAATTTAACTTGTTTATAACAGTTTATTTGCTGCGCAGTAAAGCACAGCATTTTTGCACTAAGTATTTGTTACTAAAGCTGATAGTTAAACTCTAAGCGATGATCGCCAGCAAAAAAGTCAGTGTTTTCATTCCAATTAGCAAAGTAGCGCAGGTTCATACGCGGGGTGAGCTGATAGCTGAGGGCGAACTCATGGGTGAGTAGGGTGCTTTCTTGGGCGCCATAGTAATTATCTCTGTATTGGCTGGAGCCGGTTAGCGTAGTTAACCAAAAAGGGTTGTAGTTTACCCAAATATTGTCGCTGATGGCCCATTTAGAATACATACCTAACAATCCATAACTGCCCATGAGCGCGTAGCCGTCATCAATGCCGCCATCGCTTTGCACTCGGTCTTTACCCACTGAGAGCCCCACCCCGGCGAGCGGGTAGAAGCTAAAAGCTCCGTGAGCAGGCAATGCCTGAATAAAACTGTAAGAAATATCAGCGCTTTCATCAGCAACCAAACTGCCGCGAAAGTTGTAATTAATATCGAGCTGCTGCGCTTGACCTTTGGGGAGCGTAACATTGAAGTTGCGAAAACGAAATGAGTCGAGTGACTGTGATGTGCGCGTATCGGAGCGCCAACCTAGAGTGTCCCCTAACAGGCCTTTAGCCTCGATGATATTCATCGCGGCGGTTTGTTCATTGCCAGTATCGTAAGACTGACCCACTTTAAAATTGACTCCTTTGTCGGTAACGCCAACACCAGCTTGGGTATACACTGCCAAGGGATCAGACATATCCTGGACTTCATCGTCATTGGCGAGAACCAGCGTGGGAGTGAGCAATAATAAAAAAATGAGGGTTTTCATGATTATCCTTAACAAGGCAGTCCACAATAAGCGTGAGAGCGAGTCTTCCCACAAATGCTAAAAAGTATAGCTTAGGCCCTAAAAAGTTCCTGCAAAGGATACATTTTATTTGACCGAGATCAGAGTGCTAGCACAACCAGAATTCTTCTTATCACTTGATAGCGGCTTGGCTTGGTTTTGAATAATCCACTAATAGCTCAACAACGTCGATGGCTTCGTTTTGTTGCAGTTGCATCATCTCAGCGGCTAAATCAATTTTATTTATGGGGGTTAAGCGATAGTTATTCCCAGAGAGGTTGTTTATTTTATATCGAGCGCGCAGCATGTCAGCGGGTAAAGCTTGGCTGGTCACAACAATATCGCCCACTACCGTGCCATATTCACCTGTCGATACGTTGAATACCTTGTTTCCAGCTTGCAAGCGAGGTGTTTGCCAGCGAATCTTATCGCCGTTGTTGTTTAGCGTGTAAACAGCAGGTGTGCTTTTTTGTGCAGTGGCAGAAGTCGGCGTCTGAGGCATGCAACTGGTTAGCAATAGCGCGCTGAGTAGGAGATAAATTGATCGCATTATTACTCCGAATGTGTATTAGTAATATGGTCTACCTTTAAGGTAGCTCCGATATAACCGCGAACGCAAGGTGACTTATGGCTCAATCTCAACAATGCAGTAACTCTTTTAAATTAACGCGAACGGCTTCAAGCGTTGCAGTTACCGCTGCATTGAGCGCTGCTTTATTTGGTATGCCGCTAACGCTGCATAGCGCGCCACAACAGGCTGGCCAAGACCATTACCAAGCGGTGGCCAAGGCCGCAGTGCCGCTGGCCGTGGCGCAACGAAAGCTAGCACAGCAACCAACGGCCAGTGGCCATCAATCTCATTTTGATAATACCTTAGAGCGCGCTACCTTCGTGTGGGGTCAAGCTAAGGCGGCACCCGTCACTGCCCAAGTCACAGATTTAAAAACCCGTGCACACACGCATATGCAACGGCTCAGCGGCATCAGTGCGCTCAAATCATCTCAGGTTGATGTGCGCCTCAATGACTGGCATGACATAGGTACTGGTGCTATCGTGGCGCGTTATCAGCAATTTGTGCAAGGTATTGAAGTATTTAATCGCCGCTACAGCGTTATGCTCAACCGTCAAGGTAGCCTCGTTGCTGGCGCCGGATATTTTGCTGATGTACCGCAAAGCGCGCAGAACTTTACCGCCCTTGGCGCATTTTCGTCTGAGCAGAAGGCAGCGCTTAGGGCTATTGCCGAGCTCAGTGATGTGCCGGTACAACTCGATGCACGCCGTATTCGCCAAGGCTATAACCATTTTGAAGTACGCAGTGCCAGCGACCAGCAACAATTTGACAATGTGCGTGTGAAGGCGGTGTTTTATCCACTTGCCGATGAGTTGAAAGCAGCCCATTACGTTGAAGTGGAACGCAAACGCAGCGACTCACTGGAGAGTGATTACTTTGCTTATGTGATTGCCAGCGACACCGGTAAAGTGCTGTTTAAAAACAATTTGCACAGTCATGCCACGGAGTATAACTACCGAGTTTACGCTGATGTGCAAAGCGGTTATCCCCTAGAGGGGCCGCATGGTGATGTGATCCCCGCCGATGGCCCGAATCAAACCGACGAAACTACTATTCTAGCTGCACCGCTGGTTAATATTGCCTATTACTCGGCGATTTCAACCCAAGACCCATGGCTTGGCGAGAGTGCCACCCGCACCGAGGGTAACAACGTTTTTGCTTATGCAGATATCAATGCTCCCCAAGGTTTTACCTCCGGCGACGTGAGTGCCGAGACGACTTCGGCGTTCACCTTTGACTATCCTATTGATCCAGAATTAGCTCCGACTGCTGAAGGCAACGTAAAAGCGGCGGTGGTGAACCTCTTTTACATGAATAACTTTTTGCATGACTTTTTTTACGACTACGGCTTTGATGAGACGGCTGGCGTTGCTCAACAAAATAATTATGGCCGAGGCGGCGCTGCTGGTGATCCGATAGAGGCGCAGGCACAAGATTACAGTGGTTTGAATAACGCCAATATGGCCACCCCTGCAGATGGCGCTAGCCCAAGAATGCAAATGTATTTGTATAACTCAAAAGACGCCCAAGTTGGCCAAGACTTTGGTGTTATCGGGCCGACAGGAATAGGCACTTTGAGCTCATCGCAGCGCTCGGCCTTTGGCCCTTTAGAATTTGATATCACTGGCGAGCTTGCGCGCTTTAACGATGGCAACGATGTTGATTCAGGCAGTGTGTTTGATGGGTGCGAGGCCGCTGCTGACCCCAGCACCTTGGCGAGTAAAATCGCTATTATTGAGCGTGGCAGTTGTAACTTCACGGTGAAGGTTAAAAACGCACAAGATGCTGGCGCATTAGGCGCTATTGTCACTAACAATGTCGATGATGGCACCCCAGCCCCCATGGGCGGTGAGGACGCCACCGTCACCATTGGCAATATGGGCCTCAGCTTCGATGACGGCCAACAGTTGTATAATGCCATGCTGTTGGGCTCGGTTACGGTGCGAATGTTTAATACCAACCCGCTCAAAGATGGCACCTTTGATAACGGTATAATCGCTCATGAATGGGGTCATTACATCAGTAACCGGTTGATTGGCAACGGCTCAGGGCTGGGTAACTTCCAAGGTCGTGCTATGGGCGAGGGTTGGGCAGATTTTCATTCACTCCTGTTTATTGCTAAAGCCAGTGATGCGCAAATTGCCGGTAATAGCGATTTTACCAAGCCTTATGCTACCGGCACCTTTGTAGAGGATTTTTACTTTGGTATTCGTCGTGTTCCTTATACGCCGAATCAAGATATCAACCCACTGAACTTTAGGCATATCACTGAAGGTGCAGGTGGTGACGTTGGTTTACCACCTACCAGTGTCGCCTCACCTCATGCACCGGGTGAACTATGGGCGTCTGTGCTGTGGGATAGCTACGTGGCGTTGATTAATGAACATGGCTTTAGCGAGGCCCAACAACGCATGGCGCGCTATCTCGTTGCCGGGTATAAAATGACCCCGGTCTCTCCGCTTTACACCGAAGCACGAGATGCTTTATTAGCGGCCATTGCCGCAGAGGACGTCGACGACTATCGCCTCGCACTGAATGCCTTTGCCAACCGTGGGATGGGGCTGGGTGCGCAATCGCCTGAGCGTTTCAGTACTACTTTAGATGGCGTGGTCGAGTCCTATGAAACACAAGCGTCAGCATTTAGTGCCGAGCAAATAACGCTCGACCCCGAAGGAGTGAGCTTCTGTAGCGCCGATGGCTACCTTGATATTGGTGAAACCGGTACGCTGACGGTGCAAATTAGTAATACCGGAAGTGAAACACTTAATAACATTCCTGTGCAATTTAGCGTGCTATCGCAGCAAGATGTAACCCTAGGCAATGGCGGTGAGAGTGAAGTGGTGAGCATTGAGCCCTTTGCCAGCGCTCAAAGCACGCCCATCAATGTGAGCTTAAATGATGCTGATATTGCCTCGCCTTTGCAGCTTCAGGTTAGCTTCCCTGACGATGGTGAGAGTGTGCAACGTCCCGAACCTATCACCCAGACGTTTACAGTAAATATTGCCTTTGCGGATGCGCCTCTCACCGATGCCAGTCAAAGTGACGACATGGAATTAGCGGCATTGAGTAAAGAGAACTTAGCGCTTTCTTTGCTCAAAGACACGGTGGGTTCTGAGCAAACATTAAGCTTTGATAGTTCAGATATCATCGACACCTTTGAACAAGGAGGTGTGCAACTGGGCGAGCAAAGCTTATTTTTACGCAACAATAGCTTCGAGTCTGATGTGGCTCTGACCACGCGAGCGTTTACGGTTGCTGAAGAGCAAGACTTTAGCGTCTCTTTTTGGCACTTCTATGCCCTAGAAGAGTTTTGGGATGGCGCGGTCGTTGAAGTGAACATCAATGATCAAGGTTGGCAAGATGTCACCGAGGCGGGAGGGCAGTTCGCTGTCGGCTATAATGGACAACTCAACCAGAACCCGGCTCAGTCGCTGCAACAGCGTCCTGTGTTTACTGGGCGCAATAGCACCGACAGCGTGTTTGGCAATATGGAAACCATTGATTTTGGCCAGCAACTGGCAGGTGAGCAAGTGCAATTGCGTTTTCGTATCAGCTCCGATGGCAGCGTAGAAGATACCGGTTGGTGGATAGACAATGTCAGTATTGCGGGGATCAGCTCTGAGGTGTTTTATCAGGTTGTACCCGGCGACGTGGAAGGGTGTGATAATCGTCCTCCTGTTATTGCGCAGATACCAGCGCAAAGTGTTGATGAGGGAGAGCAGGTCAGTATCAGCGCAGATGCGCAAGATGCTGACGGTGATACCTTGAGCTATCAATGGCAACAAACTGCTGGGCCTGACGTGACTCTCAGCGCAGCTAACACGGCCACAGTCAGTTTTAATGCACCACAAGTCAGTGCGCAGCAAACCTTGGAATTCACCGTGACGGTGAGCGATGGCGAGCTGATTGCTCAGCAAGATGCGCAGGTGAGTGTCAATAATATCGCCGAGCCAGCTCCTGAACCCGAGCCTCAGCCCACGCCCTCAGACAGTGATGAAGGTGGCAGTGGCTCCATGGGTGGTTGGGCATTATTGCTGCTCGCTATGCTAGGGCTACGGCGAAAAAAATAAGGGCGCGATTAGCACTTATAAGGCCACCTCCCGGTGGCTTTTTTTTGCTTATTCGTATAGAACCGCAGCCTATTTTCTCAACTCAGGGGACTGGTCTAAGCTGCGCTAAGTGTAAATTTTTAGATACGCACGCGTGTAGTAAAGGCTTGTTAGGCAAATAAAAGAATGACGCAAAGTTTTGATATAACGTAATAATTGCATGAAATTTAAACGCAGCGTGAACAACAGGAGCGATACGCTTGAATAATATTCAATAACAAAAAATTTACATTGTTGTTTCCGTACCTATATTGATACTTCGAACTAACAAGGAGACCAAGGTAATGAAAACAACAACCCTCAACCCCGTTCAACGAGCTCTGGCCTGCGCTGGGGTGACCGTAGTTATGCTTACTAGTGCAGCAGTGCATGCTCAACAACACCTCGATGGGCCGGGACAAGTGAGCCCTCTTATTGTCGGCGGCAATCCTGCTAACACCGCAGATTGGCCCTTTTTCACTCAGCTATTATCACGTTATGGTAGCTCTCCCTTTTGTGGCGCGAGCTACATCGGAGATGGCTATGTATTAACGGCAGCGCACTGTGTTGATGGCAGCTCAGCTTCCTCGTTGAATGTAAAAGTAGCGGGGTTTAGCAGCGGCGGCAGTGATGGCGATCGTATTGGCGTGTCGCAAGTATACGTACATCCGAACTTCGCCTCAGTGTCAACGGGATACGATGTGGCGCTATTAAAGCTGGCACGTCTTCCAAATCAAGGCCAAGCGGTAACCATGGCACAGGGGTCGATAGGTCAGTACGCTAATAACGGTGATTTACTCACCGTTGCAGGTTTAGGGCGCTTAAGTGAAGGTGGCTCGTCACCGAGTACCTTATATGAAGTAGATGTACCGCTGGTGTCCGATAGTGTGTGTCGCCAATCCGGGGGCTCTTATAACAATGTCGGCGCAACCCAGTTTTGTGCTGGTTATTCGCAAGGACAAAAAGATGCCTGTCAGGGCGACAGCGGTGGCCCTATTGTGATTAATTCCGGTGGGCAAAGGGTGCAGCTTGGTATCGTAAGTTGGGGGATCGGGTGCGCCAGACCAAACAACTACGGGGTGTACGCTGATGTCGCTGACTTACGCAGTTGGATTGATGGGATAACCGGTGGCTCAGGCACACCGACAGTGTCTTTATCGTATACAGAAAACGAATCCTTGGGTAATTTTACCTTGGGAGAGACGCAACAGCACACTTTCACCATTACCAACACAGGCAGCAGCGCCGTCACTTTCAATACCGTGAGCCTATCAAGCGCTGGTGTGGCATCAACTGTTGTCAAAGCGCAAGATAGCTGCAGCGCTGCAACATTGCCAGCGAATCAAAGTTGTAGCGTTGGTGTTGAGTTTGGTGCATCAGCTGCTGGGAGTTTGGGTGTAACGTTTGATTTCAGTGTCGAGCAGAGTCCACGCCAATATAGCGCGGCAATTTCGGCTAACGCAGTGGATGGCGGCAGCGTCTGTAAAGGTAATTGGGACGCTAATACCATTTACTATCGTCGCGATCAGGTCACGTACAATGGCTATCGCTATCAGGCACGCTGGTGGACACAAGGAGATGTCCCCTCAGAATCAGGTCCCTGGGGTGTGTGGCGCCGAATCGGCTCTGATCCCGCCTGCCAATAATACGCCCACCAAAAAGGCCATAATCATGGCCTTTTTATATTTTTAAGCACCCTTAAGGTTTACTTAAGATTGGCTCACTAACTTGATTCCATAGCATAAGTAAAACGAGATAAGTTATGGAGTCGATAGCGTTAAACCACCAACAGCGACTTGCGCCAGAGTCGCTGAACACGTCAAAAAGACCTCCGTCCACCGGGTATTTTACGGCCACGTTAGAGCACCATCATTATAAGGTGTTATGTACGCGGATCCGTCAAGGCTTTGCCAAGCACTATGATGCGGATATCAACCAATTTATGCCGTTATTGGTTTGTTTGGTGACTACCAAAGAGCGCTATTGTTGTTTCGGCCTACGCAGTGCCAATGAGCCCTTGTTTATAGAGAACTATCTGTCTCGGCCTTTGTCGTCATATCTTAAGCAATGGCAGATAGCGCCGCAGCAATGTGTAGAAATGGGTAATTTAGTGTCGACACACAGCGAGACTACATTATCTCACTTTGTGATCCTTGCTAAGGCGTTGAAACAAGCACATAAAAAAAGCCTACTTTTTTGCGCCACGGCCCACATACGCGCTTTACTATCGCGGATCGGGGCACCGTTTGAGGTCGTGTGCGACGCTCAACCCGAATGTTTAAGCGATCAGGGGCGATGTTGGGGAAGTTATTACTTTAACCGCCCTCAAGTATGTCGCGTCGATATAGATTCTGTGTGTAAGCACATAGATAACACGCCTAAGTTACAAACACTGGCCAACAGCCTAAGTGAGGAAGTGAACACCCTAGCTTGGCAGGGGAAAATGCTATGAACCACAAGTTATGGCCGTTGCCATCGGGCAGCCACATTAGTGACGAGCATACCACCTTGACAGCTAAACAGCTCGAACTCGCGGTATACCAGCTAGCACAACAGCTAAGCATAATGTCGGCGCGATGTATCGCATTAGAGCTAGATAATGGCGTACCGTGGATGGTATTGGATTTGGCCATGCAGCAAGCAGACGTTGTTGCGTTGCCGCTCCCTGCGTTTTTTACCCCACAACAGCGCCAGCATGCCCTAGATACTGCTCAGCCAGATTATGTGCTCAGCGATTCTTGTCATCAAGGTCAATCACTGTGGGTGGCAGGCACTGAATTGCGACTGACAAAGCTTGAGTATAAGCAGCAAGCTCAGGCCTTTCCTAAAAACACCCAGAAGATCACTTTTACATCGGGCTCTACGGGCAACCCAAAAGGGGTGTGTTTGAGCAACAAACAGCTCATTCAAGTTGCCAATTCGCTCGTGCAACGCACGACCCTGACTCGAGCGAAACATTTGTGTTTACTTCCCCTCGCGGTATTGCTTGAAAATGTGGCTGGTATGTATGCACCCTTGTTGACGGGAGGGCAAGTGCATGCGCCAAGTTTAAGAACACTTGGATTCGATGGTATCGAGCTTGTACAACCACAGCGGCTGTTGACCTATATCAGCACCTTTGCACCGCACTCGTTGATCCTTGTTCCAGAATTGCTTAAGGGGTTAGTGCAAGGGGCTGAGAATGGCTGGCACGTGCCTACGTCATTGCAGTTTATCGCTGTGGGTGGGGCCAAAGTCAGTGCCAAACTCATCGCACGCGCAAGGCAATTGGGTCTGCCTGTTTATCAGGGGTATGGCCTTTCTGAGGCCGGCTCGGTGGTGAGCCTTGCAACTAAGGGCTGCAATAACTTACCCAGTGTCGGCCGACCACTAGAGCATGTTGAATATCATATTGAAGATGGCGAGTTATGTCTTGTTGCACCTCATTTCTTGGGGTATCTCGGCGAGCCACACTCTACCCAGCAGCACTATCGAACTGGCGATCTCGTGCGCGTGGAAAAGGGTGAGTTATTTATTGTCGGTCGAAAAAGTAACCGCCTTATTTTAGCGAATGGCCGCAATGTTTCCCCTGAGTGGCCGGAGGCTGAACTGTTAAACCAAACTGCAGTTACTCAGGCTGTGGTATTTGGTGAGGCTCAAGCCCACCTTGTGGCGTTGTTGTGGGCGCCTGAAAATGTATCCGACCAGCAATTAAACAGCGCACTAGCGCGTGTCAATAAAGCACTGCCAAGTTATGCGCAAATCATGCGTTACCACCGCCTTGCAACTCCTTTATCTGTGGACGCTGGGCACCTAAGTGCTAACCATCGGCCAAAACGCGCCGCTATCGCGCACGCATTCAGCGATATTTTAAATGATTTATACCAGGAGCAACCCAAAATGACCTTCTTTGAACAGCTAGTGGCTAAAACCGAGGCGCAACGTCAATATTTATTGTCAGCGCCGATTATTAGTGAAGCATTGGCCGGTAAGGTGAGCATAGATCAGTACGTCGCCTTTTTAACCCAAGCTTATCATCACGTAAAGCACACTGTGCCGTTACTTATGGCCTGTGGTGCACGCGTCCCTGAACACAAAGAGTGGCTACGAGACGCCCTTGCCGAATACATTGAGGAAGAGTTGGGGCACCAAGAATGGATACTCAATGATATTGCTGCTTGCGGCTTTGATAAAGAGCAAGCCCGGGCCAGTAAGCCAGCTATGGCGACAGAGCTGATGGTGAGTTATGCCTACGACACCATAGCGCGAAACAATCCGCTTGGATTTTTTGGCATGGTGCATGTACTGGAAGGAACCTCGATAGCACTTGCAGATTCTGCTGCAAGCGAAATAAAAACGTCATTGGCGCTGCCTCAAAAGGCGTTTACTTATCTCACCTCCCATGGCGCCTTAGACCAAGAACATGTGAAGTTTTTTCAGGGGCTTATGAATCGTATTACTGATACAGATGATCAACATGCGATCATCCATGCGGCGCAGCGCTTTTACCACCTTTATGGGAATATCTTTCACTCTTTGAGCGCCGAGCACGGTCTCGCCAAAATCCGTGACCAGCAGGTGAGCGCATGAGCCAAGCTATCGCCGTACTCAGCGGAGCCACTGGGGGCATCGGCCAAGCCATCGCCAAACGCTTAGCGCAACGTCACTATCGTTTGGTGCTGCTTGGGCGCCAGCAACAGCTGCTTGATTCTTTAATAAGCGAGTTGCCAAGTCCTCAATGTGGTCACCATATCGGGCTCAGTGTCGATTTGGCAATGACCAATGATATTAACCATGTTATTGATTTACTTAGTGGGATTGGTCGTTGTGACTTGCTCATTAACAATGCCGGTGTCAACAGTATGCAGCCCCTACAGACGCTCTCGACTACACAAATCGATAATGTATTGAGCGTCAATATTCGTGCGCCAATGCTGCTGAGCCAGGGGTTATTGGCGGCTTTGAGCCAAGCTCGGGGCACCATTATTAATGTTGGTTCGTCATTCGGCGCCATCGGTTACCCCCTGCAAAGCCATTACTGTGCGAGCAAATTTGCATTACGTGGTTTTAGCGAAGCATTAGCTAGAGAGCTCAGCGACAGCGCGATTACCGTCAAATACTTCGCCCCACGAGCAACACACACGGCGATCAACAGCGACAAAGTGGTGGCACTTAACACGGCACTCGGTAACGCTATGGATACGCCTGATTATGTAGCCGATGAATTTATACGCCTACTCGACTCTTCAGAGCGCCAACGCAGTGTTGGCAAGAAAGAATCATTCTTCGCCAAGGTAAATGCACTATGGCCAACCTTGGTTGATAACGCGCTAGCCAAGCAACTTCCTGTTATTAAAAAGCTAATGAGGTGAGCTATGAAAACATCATTTTTATCTTTGATCTTCACTGTGGCACTGTGCCACTCCCCAGCCTACGCAGATGAACCACCTATCAGTGTCGCTGAATTGATGAGCCAATGGGCACACGTTAATTATGAGCTACAAGATGATGACCAAGAGCAGGCTTTTGAAGCGCTGATGGGGACTGCCAAAGATTACACCCACAAGTTTCCACAAGATGCAGAGGGTCATATCTGGGCAGGTATTATTTATTCCAGTTTTGCTGGTGCGAAAGGGGGACTAGGTGCCTTGGGTTTGGCAAAGCAAGCGAAGCAAGAGTTGGAGTACGCTATCCGTTTAGATGGCAGTGCTTTACAAGGCTCTGCTTACACTAGCCTGGGGACCTTGTATGCGCAAGTACCGGGTTGGCCTATCGGCTTCGGTGACGATGATAAAGCCAAAGAACTGCTACAGAAGTCGCTGCAAATCAACCCTGAAGGCATTGACGTTAATTACTTTTATGCTCAGTTCCTCTATGATGAAAGAGAATATAAAGAAGCGAAAACCTATCTGCTTAAGGCCCAAGCCGCACCACCTCGCTTGGCTCGCCCGCTTGCAGATAAGTATCGGCAGCAGGAAATTAGCACTTTATTAGCTAAAGTTGAGCGTAAATTACGCCGTTAATAGGGGAGAGTTGGGTTGCGGCTTTTGTTAGTTGAAGACGATGCGCTCTTGAATCAAGGGCTGACGCGAACATTAGGCAATGAGGGCTACGCGATGGAGTCGGTATCAGACCTAGCGTCAGCTCGCGCATATATCGCCAGCGACGACATTGACATGGTGATTTTAGATTTAGGCTTGCCCGACGGTGATGGACTCACCTTGATGAGCCAAATAAAAGGGCGCAAAAAGCCGCTGCCGGTGTTGATCTTAACGGCACGAGATAGCTTAGATGATAAGATTAAAGGCCTTGATTTAGGTGCTGATGATTACCTTGTGAAACCCTTTGAAGTGGATGAGCTGCTTGCTCGACTGCGGGTGTTGTCGCGGCGTATCAGTGGCGTCACCTCTAGTTTACTGCATTGTGCTGCACTGCGTCTTGATTTAGCTGCGCATCAAGCCTGGGTTGACGAGCAGCCGCTGTCCTTACCGCGTAAGGAGTATATGTTGCTGAAAGCATTGATGGAAAACCAAGGCCGAGTGTTATCAAAGGAGCAGCTAGAGCAAAAGTTATATCAATGGGGCGAAGAACTCGGCTCAAATGCCATTGAGGTCCATATTCACCATTTGCGTAAAAAGCTGCCAGCTAACATGATCAAAACATTGCGGGGCATTGGTTACGTCCTCGCACGTGAGCCTCAATAAGCGCAGCGATGATGAGTATTCGTGCAAAACTTTTGTTGTTATTGATATCAGTGATGGTTTTGACCTTATTTTTGGCTCTGGTTGAGGGCTACCAACGCAGTTTAGCCCGCGCCGAGACGTTATTTGATTCACATTTGCATACCCAGGCCGAGGTTCTTTTTCACAGTGGCGAGATAGCACCACAAAGTTTACCTAATGTCATTTGGCAGCGTTGGCATCAGGGCGATATTGTCGCTGGCTCGACAACTTGGCTGACGCAGCCCGAGCAATCAGGCATGAGTACCCTCAATGCACAAGGACAACGCCTGCGTGTGGCAACGTATTGTCAAAAGCAACAATGTGTTGCCGTTGCTGAGCCCATCGCTGAGCGTTTTGCGCTCAGTGAGCAGCTGATCATGGCCATGGTGGTACCTATGTTGTGGGGTATGGCCCTGCTGGCGCTGTTAATTAGTATCGTAGTGAAGCGTGCATTGCGGCCCTTATCGCAGTTGTCACAGGAGTTGAAAGGGCGAGCTGCTCACGATTTTACCTTGTTGCAGATGCAACCCAATGAGTCGGAAATTAAGCCGGTTGTGCAAACTCTTAATGAGCTTTTGCATCGCACCGAGCAAGCGTATTTGCGAGAACGTTATTTTGCCAGTGATGCCGCACATGAACTGCGCACACCGCTAAGCGCAATGAAAATTAACTTACATAACTTACAGCAGCGCTATGATGACGATGATGCGCAGGCGCTCGTGGAGAGTGTAGAGCGGCTAAACCATTTAGTTGAACAAATGCTCGCGCTGGGGCGCACCTCTTCCCATCAGTGGCAGGATAAGCTCGGGCCGCAATCCTTGGCACAGTTATGCCAAGTCTGTATTGCCGAGTTGTATCCGCAAATTGAAAAGAAACAGCTGGATATCAGCTTAAATGGAGAGTGTCGTGACATTCAGGGTGAAACCTTTACCCTTTCAGTGATGATAAAAAACATTATTAGTAACGCCGTGAAGTACACACCTGAAGGGGGTAAAGTGGTGATAGAGCTGCAAGACCTCGGCGCTGAGGTGATACTGAGTGTCAGCGATTCAGGCCCTGGCATTGCTACTGATCTTCGAGAGCGTATTTTTGACCGCTTTTTTCGTGTCGGTGGGGATAGTCACCCAAGCCATATACCCGGAGCAGGGTTAGGGTTGGCTATCGTGCAGCATGTTGTCGGATTATATCAAGGTAAGCTGGCATTGATGAGCAGTCCCTGGGGCGGTCTGCAGGTGCAGGTCACTTTGGCTAGGCAGCGAGATACCTTATGCAGCGACTGATTTGGATTGTGTTGCTATTGAGCTTACCCGCTAAGGCCGAGCTCAAAGAGTTTCATCTAACCCTAAAAAACCATTTATTTTATCCGTCACGCCTGGAAATTCCGGCGGGGGAGAAAGTGCGGTTATTGGTCAGCAATCACGATGCCACCCCAGAGGAATTTGACAGCTTTGATTTAAATCGTGAAAAAGTGCTCTTTCCTGGACGTGTGAACGTTATTTTCATTGGCCCATTAGCACCAGGCGAATATGCCTTTTTTGGTGAATTCTCACCGGATACAGCTAGGGGAGTCGTTATCGTCAAAGCGCCTCAGGAGGGACAATGATCAATAGCGTCATCGTGACCATTAACCAGCTGTTGCCGCTTGCTATCATCGGCGTTTTTGCAATTTACTTTGTCGATAAAAAAATACAAGGCAAACAGTGGGGGGCGCTTGCTTTTTTCGTCACTGTGCCCACCGTGGCTTATATCGCTGCACTTGAGCAATTGAGTCAAGGGTTTAACTATTTAGGTTTTGAATACTCACAAATATTGTTGATTGTGTTGTTGACCCTAAGTGCTGGCGGGCTGGCTTTTTTTCGTAACTTCATGTCAATGCTGGCGCTGTTTGCTTGCGCTACCTGTTTGTATTTAAGCCACTATGTACCTTGGTTAATGCAGCTGCAACTCAATACCAGTGTGTTGCTGGGAATTGGCTTAGGGGTGGGCATTGTACTCAGTATGGCGGTGTTGCTCGTGTTTTTACTCGCCTGGCTGGCACAATGGCTAAATGGTTGGCTCTGTGTTGCGCTTTTTGCCTTGCATGTCAGTGGCCAGTTTATTACTTCGCTAGATATCGCCGCTGGCGCTGGGCTTATCACCTTGCCACAACCACTGTTTGATGGTCGTCAGTGGCTTGATGAGCATAGCCCAATAGGGCGACTTTTAAAGATTCTAATCGGGTACGAGGCGATGCCATCTATATTGTCTGTGTGTGTTTATCTTGGCGCTGGAGCTCTCTTGCTGCTTGCCGCCTATTGGCAACGAAGGAGAAATCATGCGTTACCTTAGTGGCTTATTGCTGTTCCTCAGCTTGCCCTGTTGGGCTGATGGTATGGTGGTTGATAAGGTGTATCATCCTTATGTTTTACCCTATGAAAAAGAACTCGAATGGCGTTTAGTGTCGCATCAAAGTGACGCTGGAAATGTGCTGGCGCAGCGCATCGGTGGCGGCGGCGCTATTAGCGAGACTCTCAGTGTGGAGCTTTATGCGGTGGGTGAGCGCGATGACAATGGTGATTTTGGTCTTGCTGCTTATGAAACTGAATTGCGCTGGCAAGTTGTGGAGCAAGGTCGTTATTGGGCTGATTTTGGAGCCCTGTTTGAAGTAGAAAAAAGCCATCGTCAAAATGCCTATGAATTTACCACCGGGCTATTATTTGAAAAAGAATTTGGATCGACCAGCTTAACGCTTAATGCATTTGCGGTTTATGAGTGGGGCGCGGATATAGATAGTGAATGGGAAAGTGAGTTTCGAGGTCAATATCGTTATCGCTGGCGTGCTGCATTTCAACCTGCAATAGAGCTATATAGCGGTGAAGATTTTATTGGCATCGGCCCTGGATTTATCGGTTTGCACCGTTTTGCAGGGCAGCGACAGCTAAAGTGGGAGGCAGGCTTTATTACCGAAGTAGGTCATGGCGGCAAAGACCACAGCGTTCGTTTAGCGCTAGAGTTTGAGTTTTAAATGTGCAACCCGATTATGATTTTGCATTAAGTTGATCGACATGCCATTGTTATCAGTACATTTTCACTCAGTACTGAGTTATTAAACGGGAGCAAAAAATGACAATTAACGCCTATGCTGCGATGGAAGCAGGTAAAGCGCTTGAGCCGTACCAATATGATCCGGGTGAGCTGGCCGCCGATGAAGTTGAAATCGCCGTCGATCACTGTGGTATTTGCCACTCTGATTTGTCGATGATCGATAACGAGTGGGGGATGAGTGAATATCCGCTGGTGGGCGGACACGAAGTGATAGGGCGCATTGAGAAAGTCGGCCGCGATGTCAGTAATCTTGAAGTTGGACAAACGGTAGGCCTAGGTTGGCACAGCGGCTATTGCGGTCATTGCCCGAGCTGTGATGATGGCGACCAAAACCTCTGTGCCAGTGCGCAAGGGACTATTATTGCTCACCACGGTGGCTTTGCCGATAAAGTGCGCGCGCAAAGCAAAAGTGTGATCCCACTGCCTAAGGGGCTTGATGCCAAGGCGGCAGGCCCGTTGTTTTGTGGCGGTATCACTGTTTTCAACCCCTTGGTACAGTTCGATATCAAACCTACCGATAAGGTCGCAGTCATTGGTATTGGTGGTTTGGGCCACTTGGCGCTGCAATTTTTAAACGCCTGGGGCTGCGAAGTCACCGCTTTTAGTTCCAGTGATAGCAAAGCCAAAGAAGCCAAAGAGTTGGGTGCGCATCACATTATTAACTCGCGTTCGGAGCAGGCCCTAGAAGAGGCCGCAGGGCAGTTCGACTTTATTATTTCCACCGTCAATGTGAAGCTTGACTGGAATGCGTACATCAATACCTTGAAACCCAAAGGCCGTTTGCATTTTGTTGGCGCTACGCTTGAGCCGTTAGACTTAAGCGTGTTTGGTTTGTTAATGGGCCAGCGCAGTGTATCTGCTTCCCCAGTGGGCAGCCCAGGAACCATTGCTAAAATGCTCGATTTTGCTGCGCAGCATAACATTGCTCCACAAATCGAAACCTTTAAATTTGATGATATCAACGCCGCCCTTGACCATGTCCGCGAAGGCAAGGCACGTTATCGCGTAGTGCTAACGCGTTAATACATCCTGATACGGATTATATAATTTTTGTTGATACCAAGCCGCTTTTTCGATAGCTGAGAAAGCGGCTTTTATATTGGCCACCAATTGTGGGTCGCTATCGACATTAGCGGCGAGATAGCCATATACACTCAATTGCTCGATATCTCTGACAAAGCGTAGCTCCTTGGCGGGGACATTAAACTGTTTGGCCATAGCACCCAGGTAATTGGGGTCATCAATTACTAAATCGACTTTGCCCGAAAGCAGCAGTCGATAGGAATGTTTAATATCAGCGGTTTGTACGGTGCTAAACTGACGATCGGCAAAGAACTTGGCGCTGATATCGCCGCGCTGCACAGCGATACGATAAGGACGAGCGTCGTTCACTTGGCGTAAGTTAATCTCAGAACGTGAAGCCAAGGTAACAAAACCCAAGCGGAAATACGCCACTTTGCCTAACCATTGGAATTTGTCGAGCCTGTCGGGGGTTTTGGCAACGCTGTAAAGTAAAGTGTTAGGCTTTTTTTGTGCCAGGTGAAAAGCGCGTGCCCAAGGGTACATATTGATAGTGGCGTCGACATTGGCTTTAGAGAGCACATGGCGGACTATATCGGTGCTGCTACCGCCTATTTGACCGTTGATCACTAATTGGTTGGGTGGGCTCAGCTCTGTGACCACTTCAATAGGTTGTGCAGCAATGCGCGTGGTCGATAATAAAATCGTTACCCACAGCGTAAAGCGAGCCAAAAACAAAGCCATAAAGCGATAAACCAAAGACACAGCACTTGTTTTTAGAATAGATAAGTTCACAGCGAATTGCGATGATTTTTTGCCCTAAACGATAAAAGGGCCTTGCGGCCCTTTGGTGAAGTATCGTTCAAGTTAGCTATTGCCTTAACCCCTTAAAACAATAACCTAGGCCGAGGAGGCCCTGTTTTGCAACTGTGGCTTCTCTTTGTTTCTAAGCAATAGAGAGGAAAAACCCAGCAATTGCGGCGCTCATGAGGTTGGCCATAGATCCTGCCAACACTGCTCTGAGCCCTAGGCGTGCGATGTCCTTTCGCCGGCTTGGCGCCATACCGCCAATCCCACCTAGTAAAATGGCTATCGAAGACAAGTTAGCAAAACCACACAGCGCAAAGGTAACAATGGCTTGAGTGTGTTCGCTTAACTGGTCGCGATAATTTATAAAGTCTAAATAAGCTACAAACTCATTGACGACTAATTTCTGGCCGATAAAACTACCGGCAATAATGGCTTCGTCCCACGGTACACCTAATAACCAGGCCACCGGCGCGAAAACATACCCGAGAATTTCTTGTAGCGTGAGCTGTGGGTAATCAAACCAACCACCAAACCAACCCAATACGCCATTAAGCAATGCAATCAGGGCCACAAATGCAAGCAGCATAGCGCCTACATTCAAAGCAAGCTGCATCCCGCTTGATGCACCTGATGCGGCTGCATCGATAACATTAACGGGCTGCTCGTGGTCGCCATCCAGTTCAGCCAAATCTTCTTTCGGGGTTTCTGTCTCTGGCACAATCATTTTTGCCATAAGGAAACCACCTGGCGCCGCCATAAAACTTGCGGCAATCAAATACTGTAAATCGACGCCTATTTTGACGTAGCCGGCCATCACTGAGCCCGCCACCGTCGCCAATCCGCCGACCATTACCGCAAACAACTCTGACTTAGTCATAGAGGCAATAAACGGCTTTACAATAAGTGGCGCTTCGGTTTGCCCAACAAAGATGTTTGCCGTTGCCGAGAGCGACTCTGGACGCGAGGTTTTTAATAACCGTTGCAGCGCCCCACCGAGAATTTTAATAACCCAGTCCATCACCCCGAGGTAGTACAATACCGCCACCAAGGAGGAGAAGAAGACAATGACCGGCAACACTTGAAAGGCAAACAAAAAGCCCAGTGTTTTTTCCGAGGCCAATGGCCCAAACAAAAACGTAATGCCATCGGTGGCGTAGCTAATCACTTGCGCGACCGCAGCCGACATCTTAGCGAGTATGTTTTTGCCAAATTCAAAAAATAATACAAAGCCACCGATGATGACTTGTAATAAAAAGGCGATACCAACCGTACGCAGGTTTATTGCTTTACGGTTCGTTGAAGCGCCGAAAGCGATGGCGAGTAGGGCTAGCATACCCACCAAGCTCATTAATGTTGTCATGCCCGATGTTCCCGTTATTCTTGTAGTAGGTGTTTGATTTTACTTTTTATTATATCGATTGCTACACGGTTCTTACCGCCTCGGGTCACCACTAAATCGGCGCTGTGCTTCGAGGGCTCAATAAACTGGTAAAACATCGGTCGCACTGTTCGTTTGTATTGCTCAACCACCGATTGCAAACTGCGGTCACGTTGTTCAATATCGCGCTGCATTCGGCGCATCAAGCAAATATCCAGTGGCGTATCGATAAACACCTTAATGTTAAATTCGTCGCGAAGTGCTGGGTCACTTAATAACAATATACCTTCGACAATGAGTATTTTTGCTGGCAACACTCGACGCGTTTCGGCGCTGCGAGTGTGTTCGCTATAATCATAAATTGGCACATCAACTGACTCTCCCGCACGCAGATTGCGTAGGTGAGTCACCATTAACTCATGCTCAAACGCATCGGGATGGTCATAATTGGTTTTAATACGATGCGCCATCGGTAAATGAGACTGATCACGGTAATAGGCATCTTCCTCTATAATGGCGATGGCCCCCGGCTCTAGTTCATTTACCAACTCGTTATATATTGTTTGGCTAAAAAGCGACTTTCCTGATGCAGACGCACCAGCGATCGCGATAATCGTTTGTGTCACAGACAAGCACCCAGACTGATGTAAGATAAAGGATTACTTTAGCAAATTCGCTGCTATTAATCTCTGAAGATGTCGTCCTTTACTGCTGTCTAGCGCCTTAGTGACGCAAATCCTCACGTTATTCCGACAAATGTAGCTATTATTAAGTGGTCAAAATAAGGACTTATGTCCGCTGAATGTGAACAGCCATCGTCAGTTGCGGCTGCATTCATAGCAACCCACAAAGCACGGACTTTTGTCCTGTGTCGCCTAGTAACAAGTCGTTAAAGTGGTTCCATAAAACCACAAAAGTGAGGTGAGTATGGCACGCGCAATTATCCTGATGGCTGATAGTTTAGGTATCGGTGCAGCTCCAGATGCTGATAAATTCGGTGATGTTGGCGCCAACACACTCGCTCATCTTTTGCAGGCATACGAGCAAGACAAGGGCCAGCCATTGGCATTGGCAAACTTGTCGCGTTTAGGGTTAATCGATGCATGTGAGGCTGCATCGGGGGCGAGCATTAACATTAATGAACGCCAACAACCCCAAGCAGCTTGGGGCTATGCGAAAGAGCTTTCCAGTGGTAAAGATACGCCCTCAGGGCATTGGGAAATGGCCGGTGTGCCGGTGTTGTTTGATTGGGGCTACTTTCCCGTTGAGCAACCGTGTTTCCCGCAAGCATTCATTGATGAGCTGATTGAGCGTACAGGTATTCCTGGCATCTTAGGCAATTGCCATGCCTCGGGGACCACTATTATCGCCGAGTTAGGTGAAGAGCATGTGCGCAGCGGTAAACCGATTTGTTACACCTCCAGTGACAGCGTGTTTCAGGTGGCCGCTCATGAGCAAAGTTTTGGCCTAGATAAACTCTATGAAGTATGTGAAGTTGCACGGACACTACTTGATGAGCATAACATTGGCCGCGTTATTGCCCGCCCCTTTGTGGGGGAGAGTAGCGACGATTTTGAGCGCACCGGCAACCGCCGTGATTACTCGGTGTTGCCACCGGCGCCTACGGTGCTTGATAAACTCGCGCAAGCCGGTGGTGAGGTGATCAGTATTGGCAAGATTGCTGATATTTATGCGCACCAAGGCATCACTCAAAAACACAAAGCGCCGGGCCTTGAAAACTTGCTCGAGAAAACCGCGCAAGTGATGGCTGAAGCGCCGGATAACAGTCTGATTTTCACCAACTTGGTGGATTTTGACGAAAAATATGGTCATCGTCGCAACGCCATCGGTTATGCCGAAGCTTTGAAAACCTTTGATGACTTTTTGCCGCGTATTTTCGCGCAAATGAATGACGACGATTTATTGTTAATCACTGCGGATCACGGCTGTGATCCCACTGCAGCTGGCAGCGATCATACCCGTGAGTATGTCCCAGTCATTGCCTATCGGCCGGGGATGACTCCGGCGGCGCTGGGCGAGCGTGAAACCTTTGCCGATATGGGGCAAACCTTAGCGCAGTGGTTTAACTTACCTGAGCTAGACTATGGTACAGGGTTTAAAGCGGCGCTAGAGCGCTAAGAACGAATAGCAAGAGGATAGAATATGAGCACGCCACACATCAGCGCAGCCCCAGGTGATTTCGCCGAAACGGTACTTATGCCAGGCGATCCACTTCGTGCGCAATACATCGCTGAGCACTTTTTGGATGATGCCAAACAAGTCACCAGTGTACGTAACATGTTTGGCTTTACTGGCACCTATAAAGGTAAGCCTGTGAGCATCATGGGCTCGGGAATGGGTATTCCCTCTATGTCTATCTATGCGCGTGAGCTGATTGTTAGCTTTGGCGTTAAAAACATTATTCGCATCGGCACCTGTGGTGGCATTGCCCAAGACACCAAAATTCGTGATGTTATCTTTGCCCAAGGCGCAAGCACCGACTCTAACGTGAACCGCGCCCGCATCAGTGGTTACGACTACGCCGCGATTGCCGATTTTGGTTTGCTAGAAAATGGCGTGCGCGCAGCCCGCGACTTAGGCATTGATGCCAAAGTAGGAAATGTATTCACCACCGATACCTTCTACCAGGCCGATGGCAGCTTTTATGAGCAGCTCAACAAACTGGGTGTGTTAGCGGTGGATATGGAAACCGCTGGTTTATACGGCGTAGCTGCTGAATATGGTGCCAAAGCCATGGCGTTGTTTACTGTGAGCGATCATGTGATCACCGGCGAAGCAACCCCAGCGGAAGAGCGCCAAAGCACGTTTAACGAAATGGTTAAAATCGCGCTTGAATCAATTTAAATAAATTTAGTTAACGCAAAGTAACGTCTTTGCGGTGCACTATGCCATCTGCCCATGGCCAGTGCGCACAGAGTTCCTTGGTAATACGTAAATACGTTAACCCAAAGCCCCCACCTTTTAGGTGGGGCTTTTTTATGTCTGAAACAAATGACCGCTTTGACTTATTTTTATAGTAAATGTAGCCCGCTTGCCAGAACACCTAAAACGGCCCTCACTAAGTATGAGGAGTCGAGACCAGCAGTAAAACTATGCTGTAAATGATAAGTAGACCTTGTTAAGGAAGTTGGGGCTTGGCCTAAGCTACATTATTATCGAGCAAGAAAGTTATCGAAAGCTATTTCGCTGCTCGGCCTAATTGCTTTATTTCATTTACCCAAGCAGACTTTTCGGATTCAGAGGCCGCAACTACCGAGCCAAATAAACTCACTGCGCTGGGCTGAAACCCACTGAACTGTAAGGTGAATATATCGAGTTGTGCAATAACCGATGCGGCTTGGTCTTGTAGGCTCTGCGGCGGTGCATCCATGGTTAAGATGATGCGTGAGGTCTTGTCGGTGAGTAGAGGCACGGGTGTATAGCCTTGGTACTTAAATGCGAACCCGGGCAGGAAACTTCTATCAAACAGGCCTTTGAATTTTGCCGGAAGGCTGCCCCACCAAATAGGCGAAACGATCACAACATGATCTGCCC